>JBBRQN010000006.1:0-160589 GCA_038226305.1 Caulobacterales bacterium | reverse complement strand
TGTCGGGCGCCATCGCGGTCAGGAAGGCCGTCGCCACCTCCAGCCCGCCCGCCGACATGCCGATACCGACGATCGGGAACGCACCGCCCACTCCTTCCGCCGCGTCGCTGCCCAGCGACTGGGGTGTGGTTTGCCGATCGGATGCGGAGGTGCCGTTGGCCGCCATTCGTCGCCGACGGGGAGCGGGTTTGCCCAAATTTTCGCCCGATTTAGCCAGGTCTCTGCTCCAGTATGACGTTGATTGTGCCGGCGTAATGCGCGCCCGACTTTGATTGGCAGATCGCATCGCTTAATACGATCTTTTTTGCAGCTCTTCGGCATAAAGCGCCTGATTTGCCTT
Organism: Caulobacterales bacterium; assembly: GCA_038226305.1. Taxonomy (GTDB): domain Bacteria; phylum Pseudomonadota; class Alphaproteobacteria; order Caulobacterales; family Caulobacteraceae; genus JASLDZ01. The sequence goes on along the minus strand of JBBRQN010000006.1, from coordinate 160,249 downwards.
GGAATCATATTGTGCGGGGTCGGGCGTCGAGGTATCAAGTGAATCTTCCTCGCGCCTGGCACGGGGGAAGATCGAAATTACCCGCCCGAAAAGCTGCGTATTTGTCGCTTCGGCATAGGCAGACTAGGGAACATGAGTGACCACCGCAGCCGAGAATTTGAAGCCGCTCCTCTGGGAGCCTAAAAACTTGGTTCGAGCGATCGAGGCGGCAGGAGTGACGCTGTGGTCGTGGAACGTCGACACCGACGCGCTCGCGATGGACGACCATGCGTACGACCTCTGGGGCATCCCCCGTGGGATCGACGTTCAATTCGAGGATCTCTCGGCTCATATTCACCCGGCTGATCGAGACCGGGTCCGTGCGGCTTTTATGGCGACGCGCGCCATGGTCGGAGCCTATGAGATCGACTTCCGGATCATGGTTGGCGACGAGCTGAAATGGATTTCTGCGCGCGGCCAAGGTCACGATGTGGGGATGGTCCACCGGATCATGTTCGGCATCTTCATCGATGTGACGGGGCGTAAGCAGGCCGAGGAGGGTCGCGAGCTCCTTGCAGGTGAAATGAGCCACCGCGTCAAGAATCTGCTCGCCATTGCATCCGGGCTAACGGCGATCACGTCGCGCTCCACCAACACAACCGACGACATGGCGCGCGAACTGACGCTTAGGCTGACGGCCTTGGGCCGAGCGCACGACCTGGTTCGTCCAGTACCCGGACAGACCGAGGCGGCCTCAGCGCTTCTTGGCGACCTGCTGACGGTCCTGCTTGCCCCGTATGACGATCTAGGCGCCTTTAGCGGACGGATCCGGGTATCTGTACCACGGATGCGTGTCGCTGAGTCAGCCACGACCATCCTTGCGCTGGTCGTGCACGAATTGGCGACAAATTCGCTTAAATACGGCGCGCTGTCGGTCGATGACGGTATTCTAGACGTGTCGTGCTCGGCACATGATGAGGCGGTAACAATCATATGGTCTGAAAGCGGCGGACCAGCGGTCAAGCCGCCGAAAGGTCCGGGGGGCTACGGTCGCCAGCTCATCGAGCGTAGTGTCGCCGGCCAGCTTCGTGGTTCGATCAAATATGTCTGGGCGGAGGAGGGCGTTATTGTGACCTTGAAGGTGAATCCTGAACGCTTGGCTGATTAAATCAGCGGCTGCTTAGCTGCGCCGCGGTTGGGCCTGCAAGGAACGAGAGCGGTCGCCGCCTCCCGCAGTTTGGCGGCGCTGGCGTGGCACTCAGAAACAAAACCTTCGGTGGCCAGCGCCTAAAAAAGGGGACGCCGCCAACGCAACGCCCCCGGTACCGGCCCGAGCTTACCGAAGCGGGATACACTTTGCTGATACGCGCGCGCCGGGTTTCCGAGGAAGCCAACGCTTTCCGCGACACCGCGCACAGCCTGGTCAGCGGCTTTGAAGCGGAGCTTACGGTCGTACTTGATTTTATGTTTCCGATGCCTGCCGTCGTCGAAGCACTGCGCGACTTTACCGAGAGGTTCACCATGTCTTCGGCTTCCGTCGTGTGAAGCGCACGGAGATTTCGTAGACCGGCGAGCTAAACTTGGCCCCAGGGCAAGGGCTGTGGTGGCTCATCGAATCGCTTGGTTCGAGGGCAAGATTATCGCGCATCTGAAATGCGCGATAGTCTTGCCCACCGATACAAATTTGTCGATAGTCCGACCGCGTTCGTCAAGCTGGTAGCTAAACCGAACAACTGTTTGACGGTATGTTTGCCCGGCAATTTCTATTGGCCCATGCGTGGTAGCTGGCCTAGAAAGCGATCAACGGGGCGAAAGGTGACGATTGATCTCGAAAAGTCCATTTTCGATAGCGCCAAAATTCTTCAACGAAATCAACAGCCCGACTTTTTGACGGCACGCGCAGCGGCATATCAAAACACAAAAAGATAATTTGATCAGGAAAACCAGTTAGTTATGGTGATGGCGCATAATCGAGTGGGAGTGACCGTCCGCGGCTGATCGCCTCCGCTGGGCGGGATTTGTTCCGACCCCGGGGAACCAACGTTTTCGACGGACTTTCCAACTTCGGCGAATGAACCGGGGCGGTCGGAGATGAGCTTCGACGAGACGGCGGCGCCGGGCGGAGCTTGCCTGTGACCGAGCCTGGCGCGGACGCCGAGTCCAAAACAGCCAACCCCATCCGCAAGGTCATGGGTCTTCTGCAGCTGAAGGTGTCGCTGAAGGGCATCCTCGTCGGCCTCGTGGCAGCGGGTGTCGCGGTCGGCGTGTTCGTTGCGGTGGGGGGCGTACCCATCGCGGCCGACAAGCCCGATGGCTGGCTCCTCACCCACGGCCTGCATTTCGTCTTCAAGCGCAGCGAGGCCCTGGCTGGCTCGCGCGTGACGCCGCCGGGCGACCTGAACGATCCGTCGCGGGTGCGGCTGGCGGCGCAGCACTTCGACATGGTGTGCGCCAACTGCCACGGGCGGCCCGGCTTCGGGCAGTCGGTCACCGCCCTGTCGATGAGCCCCCGCCCGCAATATCTGCCCAGCGTCGTAGGGCAGTTCACGGACTCACAGCTCTACATGATCCTCGAACACGGGGTGAAGTTCAGCGCCATGCCCTCTTGGGCGACCGACGCCCGGGGCGACGAGGTGTGGTCGATGGTGGCGTTCCTGCGCCGCCTGCCGAATCTGGACGCGGCGGGCTATCGCGAGCTGACGGCCGTTCCGGTGGCCTCTCCGGGCGCTCCCATCGCGGTCGGCAGCGGGGCTGTGCTTCGCCCGGCGAACGCCCAGCGGAATGCCCCCCCGGTCGAGGAGTTTCTCTACGCCGCCCCCGCCGCGGGGTTCGCAGATGCGGCGATCCACACCGATGCCCTCGTGACCTGCTCGCGCTGTCATGGCGCAGACGGCACGGGCGGCGTCACCGGGGGCGAGGCTCCCAACCTTACGATCCAGGACGCCGGATACCTCAAGGCGGCGCTGCAGGCCTACACCAGCGGCCAGCGGAAGAGCGGCTACATGCAGACTGTCGCCGCCGAGCTTTCCGGCGACCAGATCAACGCCCTGGCCGAGCATTATGCGAGCCTGCCCGCGCAGGCGTCGGCGCCCGCTCCGGCCAATCCGGCGCTGGTCCGCAGTGGCGAGGCGATCGCGCGGGGCGGCATCCGCGAGAACGCGACGCCCGCCTGCAGCCTTTGCCATGAGAGCGCTGGGGCTACGATCACCGGCGCGCCGCACATCGCCGGGCAGTCGGCCACGTTCCTGCGGCGGCAGCTGACCGCCTTAGCGAGCGGCGGTCGGGGCTCTTCCGTTCGATGGAACCCCATGTCGTCGGTGGCGCACGCCTTGAGCGACAAGGATATCGCGGCGCTGGCGGCCTATTACGCGCAGCTGCCTCCGTCCAAGGGCGCCGCCGTCGCGGCCCCGCATACGGACCAGGCCCCGGGCGTGGCGATCGACGTTGCGGCGGCCCGGCAACTCTTCGACAGCCGCTGCACCCAGTGCCACCTCGAGGCTGGGCGGGGCGACCTGCCGGGCAACTTCCCGAATCTGACCATCCAGACCAAGACCTATGCGGAGCAGAACCTCTACTCGTTCCACCTCGGCGCGCGGCCGGGCTCCAAGATGCGGCAGGCGACGCAGGACCTGAATTTCGACCAACTGACGAGCCTTGCGACCTACGTGCACGGTCTCGTGCCGCGGGCCTCGGCCGCAAAGGTGGACAGGGCCGCCGCCCAGCGGGGGCAGATCATCGCCGCGCAGGGGGTGGCTTCCCGGGGCACGCCCGCCTGCCTGTCGTGTCACGGGGCGAACGGCGTCGCGGCCCTGCCGCTGATCCCGATGCTGCAGGGGCAGAACGGCGACTACCTGCGCCGGCGCCTGGAGCTGTTCGCCACCCAGGCCCCCTCCAACCGCAGCACGCTCAACCCGATGCCCGCCATCGCACGACAGCTGACCTCGAAGGAGCGCGCCGACCTCGCAGCCTACTTCGCCGCCGCCCCGCCCCTGCAGAAGCCGCTGCCGCGCCTCTAGGCGGGTGGGGTCAGGCCCGAAGCCGTCAGCCCTTCACGCCGAGTTCGGCGCGCACGAAGCGGTAGGTCTCGCGCTGTTCGCACGCGCAGGAGCGCCAGCGGCCCTTGGCGTCCTTCCAGACGAGGGTGGGATAGTGCAGCCGCTCGGAGACGCCGTTCTCTTTGAGCCACGGCGTCAGTTCCTCCACCAGCGCCCGGCCCTTTTCGACCAGCGCCAGGCGGTCGGGCGTGGTGTCGGCGACGGGCAGGCCCTGCGCAGTCCAGGCGGCGACGGGCATCTCGGTCCAGGTCTCGTAGGTCTTCCAGGAGCGGTTGGCCCACAATTCGGCAACGCCGGAACGCTCCTGCGGGGTGGATTTGCTGCGGCGGGCGACCATGATCACGCGGGTGTCCACGCCCGCGGCCTGAAGGCGCGGAAACTCCTCCTTCTCGAAGCGGATGCAGTCGGGGCAGCTTCGGAAGCTGACCATGTAGAGCTGCGGACCTTTAAGGCCGGGCGACACCCAGCCCGCGCCCTCCAGCGCTGCGGCCAGTTCGGCCCCATGCTTCTTGAGCGTATGCGGCCGCCAGCGACCGTCGAGGAACCACCATCCGGTGCCCAGGGCGACCGCCACCACCAGAAGGCCGAAGGCCGCCAGCACCACCCGGGTTTCGCGCTTCATGCCGCTTCGCTCCGCAACCGTATTCGTCACAGCGATAGGCGCAGATATCCGGCGCAGCAAAAAGCCCGACGTTTCCGCCGGGCTTTCAGAAATTCTGGCCGTGAGGCGTCGGAATCGGGTGCGACCGACTACGTCCTTCTGGGCTTGGGCTTGGGAGCGGGCAGGAGGCCTTCGCGCTGGGCGCGCTTGCGGGCCAGCTTGCGGGCGCGGCGCACGGCCTCGGCCGCCTGGCGGGCGCGCTTCTCCGAGGGCTTCTCGTAAGCGACGTGACGCTTCATCTCGCGGAAGGTACCCTCCCGCTGCATCTTCTTCTTGAGCGCCTTGAGCGCTTGGTCGACGTTGTTGTCGCGAACGAAAATCTGAACGATGACCAGGCCCTCCTGCGAGCCTCTGACGAGCCGCTTGCGCGACCGGTTGCCTTGAGCGGGCGTGGATGAAGATGGTGCGGCAGGGGAGCCCCTGAGCACCGGAGGGCGCGTCCTACCAGAGCTCTGCGGCGGTGTCCACGCGCGTGCGTCGGCGATCGTGCTGCGATAAGGTGATGTTGCATGGCCGATCACCCGCCCTTCCACAACGACGACGCCGAACTGCCCGACTGGCTGGAGGAGGCAGAGGCCCGCGCGCTCGACGCTGCCCTGACGCTCGCGCCACAGATCGGCTGGAACGATCGCCTCGCCGACGCCGCCTTGCGAGAGGCGGGGCTGAACATGCGCGAGCGCCGCCTGGTGCTGCCCAAGGGAGCCAAGGATCTCGCGGCGCTGCTGTCGCGGCGTCACGATCGCCGGGCGCTGCAGGTTTTGGGCGAAACCGACGCCAGGTCGCTCAAGGTGCGCCAGCGCATCCACGCCGGGGTCGAGGCGCGGATCGAGGCGGCGATGGCGGACGAGGCGGCTCTTCGCCGGGCCAACGGCTTCCTCGCCCTGCCGCAGAACGCCCCACTGGCCCTGCGCCTCACCTGGGAGAGCGCCGACAGCCTGTGGCGCTGGGCGGGGGACGAGGCCACCGACGAGAATCACTATTCCAAACGGGCGATCCTGTCGGCGGTGCTGCTCACCACCCTGGCCGCACGGCTGGCGGGGGGCCGCGAGCATGCGCAGGCCCACCTCACCGCCCGCATCGATCAGGTGATGGGCTTCGAGAAGTGGAAGGGCCGCCTGCCCAAGCCTGCCGAGGCCGGGATGGATGTGGCGGGCTGGCTCGGCAAGATGCGTTACGGCGCGCGCGAGAAGGCCGCGGCCCACATGGCGCGCGGTGCCGAGGCGATCACCGATCAGCGGGCGGGAGAGCCCCCAGCCGCGTGACGTGGCCCATCTTGCGACCGGGCGCGGCCTCGTCTTTGCCGTAGAGCCACAGGCGGGCGGAGGGGTCGGCGGCCAGATCGGCCCATTCCTCGACTTCCGCGCCCAGCAGGTTTTCCATGACGGCGGAGGCGAGGAGCGTCGTCGGCCCCAGCGGCCAGCCTGCCACGGCGCGGATGTGCTGCTCGAACTGGTCAACTTCGCAGGCGTCCAGCGTCCAGTGGCCGGAGTTGTGGACCCGCGGTGCGATCTCGTTGACGAGGAGCGTGCCGTCGGCGAGCTCGAAGAACTCCACCGCCAGAACGCCCACGTAGTCGAGCGCGTCGGCGATCAGCCGGGCCGCGCCCTGCGCCCGCACCTCCACATCGCCCGATCCGCCCCCGGACTCACCGGCGGGCGCGACCGAGCGGCGCAGCACCCCGGCTTCGTGGTGGTTCTGCACGAGGGGATAGGCGGCGAAGGCCCCGTCCCGCCCGCGCACGGCGATGACGGAGACCTCGCGCACGAACTCGCAGCGCTGCTCCAGCACGCAGGGCCGTGCGCCCACCCTCTCGAACGCGGCCCTGGCGTCGTCGGCATGGGCGATCCACGTCTGGCCCTTGCCGTCGTAGCCGAAGCGGCGGGTCTTCAAGACCGCGGGCGAGCCCAGCGAAGCGAGGGCGGGGGCGATGTCGTCCGCCGAGTCCACGGGCTCGAAGGCCACGGTGGGGGCGCCCGCTTCGTTGAGGAAGCTCTTCTCCACCAGCCGGTCCTGCGACACGCGCAGGGCTCGCGGGTTGGGGGCGACCGGGGTGGTGCGGGAGATCGCCTCCAGGGGATCGGAGGGGGCGTTCTCCGACTCGAAGGTTAGCACGTGGCACAGGCTGGCGAGGCGTTCGATGCCCGCCGGATCGTCCTCCGCCCCATCCACCCGGATGTCGCACACTTGGGCGGCGGGCGAGCCCGCTGGACCGAGCACGGCGGTGCGCAGGCCGAGCCGCGCGGCCGCCAGGCACAGCATCCGCCCGAGCTGGCCTGCGCCTACGATGCCGATGACCGAGCCGGGGGGCAGGGGGGCGAAGGGGGCGGGGCGCCGTGCGCTCAAGCGGGCGGGTCTTCCGGCGCATCGGGTACGGCGGCGGTTTCCGCGGCGCGAAGGGCCGCCAGCCGGGTGGCGAGGGCGGGGTCCGACAGGGCGAGGATCTGCGCGGCGAGGATGCCGGCGTTGCGTGCGCCCGCCCGCCCGATCGCCAGCGTCGCCACCGGCACGCCGCCGGGCATCTGCACGATCGAGAGGAGGCTATCGAGGCCCGACAAGGCCTCCGACCGCACGGGTACGCCCAGCACCGGCAGCTCGGTCAGAGCGGCCGTCATGCCCGGCAGGTGCGCCGCCCCGCCCGCGCCCGCGATGATGACCTTGTAGCCCTTGGCCTTGGCCGATTTGGCGAAGTCGACCATGCGTTCAGGCGTGCGGTGGGCCGAGACCACCTGGGCGTGAACCGGAACGTGCAGCGCCTCCAGGGCCTCGACGGCATAGCGCATGGTCGGCCAGTCGGAGCGGCTGCCCATGATGACGGCCACATCCGCCCTGTCTGTCGCCGGGGCGGCGGTCGGCGGGGTCGCGGTGTCCAAGTGGGGCTCGCTTCGGCGACGGATCGGAAGCGCCACAGCATAGAGCCCACGCCTCGCAGCGGCAACCGAACCCGGCTAGAGCGGATCGCATGTCCGAAGCTCCCGACGTGGAAGCCCTTAAGGCCGAGATCGACCGGCTGAACCGCCGCGTGGCGGAGCTAGAGCTCCTGGCCGACCGCGACCCGCTCACCCCGCTCCTCAACCGGCGGGCGTTCATGCGCGAGCTGTCGCGGGCGCAGGCGTTCCAGGCCCGTTACGGCGGGGAGTGGGCGGTGGCCTTCCTCGATCTGGACGGGCTGAAGACCATCAACGACAGCTTCGGCCACGCCGCGGGCGATGCCGCCCTGCAGGCCGTGGCGCAGACGCTGATCGACCACGTGCGCGAGACCGACGTGGTGGGCCGCATCGGGGGCGACGAGTTCGCCGTGCTCCTGGCGCAGGCGCCCCCCGCCGCCGCTAGGGCCAAGGCCGCCGACCTCGTGGAGCGCATCGCCGCCGAACCCCTGGTGTTCGAGGGGAAGTCCATCCCGCTCTCCGCCTCGGTGGGCGTGCAGGCGCTGGAGCCGGGCGTCGCCCCCGCCGAGCTGATCGCGGCCGCCGACGCGGCCATGTACCTCAACAAACGCGGGCGCTGAGGGGGGCTAACGCCTCCCCCGATTGCAGGGGCGGTCGTCAGCGTCTGAGCTCGATTGAGCAACACTGTTGCACTACCTCACCGGTCGCGCTAACACTGAACAACATGGTTCAGTGTTTATCCGCTCCTCTGGACGTCGCCTTCGCCGCGCTCTCCGACGCCACCCGCCGAGGGGTTCTGGTGCGGTTGGGCGACGCGGATGCCTCGATCAGCGAGCTCGCCCAAGCGTTCCGCATGACCCTCACGGGCATGAAGAAGCATGTGGTCGTGCTGGAGGAGGCGGGGCTGGTCGTTACGGAAAAGGTCGGGCGCGTGCGCACCTGCAAGCTCGGCAAGAGCCGGCTGGCGGCGGAGACGGCGTGGATCGAGGCCTACCGAAAGCTTTGGGACTCACGGTTCGACGCCCTGGAAGCGGTCGTCGAGGAATTGAAACAGAAGGAAGCGATCGATGGACGCAGTTGAACAGGGCGGCCCCACGCCGCACACCCCGGGCGCGAAGTCGGAGCGGGTCTCCGACCGGGAGTTCGTGGTCACCCGAACCATCAACGGCCCGGCACGCCTCGTGTTCGAGGCCTGGACCAACCCGGAGCTGTTCAAGCGCTGGTGGGTGCCCGCATCCTTCGGCGTGACGCTGATCTCCTACGAGGCCGACGTGCGCACGGGCGGCAGCTACCGCCTGGAGATGGGGCATCCCTCGTCCGAGCAGACCATGCCGTTCTTCGGCCGCTACCTCGAAGTGGTGGCGCCCACCCGTCTGGTCTGGACCAACGAGGAGGGCGACGAGGCCGGCGCCGTCACCACGGTGACCTTCGAGGAGAAGGACGGCGTGACCCTCGTGGTGGTGCACGACTACTACCCCACGAAGGAAGCGCTCGACGAGGCAATCGAGTCTGGCAGCACCAGCGGCTGGGGCGAACAGTTCACACAGCTCGACGGGCTCGTGGGAACTCTGGCTGCGGGTGGCTGACGGAAGTCGGTGCCTCTGAAGGCCTCCCCCGCTTTGCGGAGGAGGCCTGCGCCCGTCAGGCCATGATGTCCGGCGTCAGCTGGTCCTGCATCCGGGCGATCTCGTCGCGCAGCGCCAGCTTGCGTTTCTTGAGGCGGGCGATCTGCAGCATGTCCGGGCGGGGCTGGACGGCGAGGGCCTCGACCGAGGCGTCCAGATCCTTGTGTTCGATCTTGAGGGTGGCCAGGCGGCGGCGGAGCTCGCGCTCTTCGGCCTCGCTCAGGCCCTCGGCGGGTTCGTCGTCGTTCATCGCCCGCCCTGTCGCGCCCAGCGTCCAGGCGCCTCGCCTCGCGGGCGCCTGCAAGCGCAGTAGCAGAGCCCGATTCCTGTGCAAGCGGATGACGCGATGCGCCGCTCACGGGGGCGTGAAGCGACTTTCCCGGTGGCCGGTGGTTCACTGGGCCTGCATCGAAAACGGAGGCGCTCAATGGCCATCGAAGCCCGGATTCGCGAACTCGACACCCGCCACCAATCGCTCGACCGAGCGATCGACGACGAGACGAGACGACCCACGTCGGATTCCCTACGGCTGCATGACCTGAAGCGACAGAAACTCAAGCTCAAGGAAGAGATCGATGGGCTGCGCAAGGCGCGCGCCCACTAGGTTTCTTCCCGATCCCAACTGTTGCCGGCCCCCGCCGGGCTTGAGAAGCGCCTCGGTCCCCGGACCGGGGCGCTTCTTTCGTTTTCAGTAAGCGTCGTCGGCCGCGGGCACGGGGGCGGTGCCGGCGGGGAGCAGGGTCGCGCCTTCGTCAGCGCCGGGGCCGTCGGCCTTGCGCTTCTTGTCGCCGGCCACTTTCACCAGGGCGTCGAGCTCAAGCTGGCCGACGAGGCCCAAGGTCACGGGATCGACCGGCTTGATGTTGGCCGAGTTCCAGTGGCCGCGGGTGCGGATGGCGTCGATCGTAGCCTTGGTGGTGCCCAGCATCTTGGAGATCTGCGCGTCGGACACTTCCGGGTGGTTCTTGAGGAACCACGAGATCGCATCCGGCCGGTCCTGGCGACGCGAGACAGGGGTGTACTTCGGAGCCTTCTTTATGGGCTTCAGCAGTTCGGCGTGGCGCGAGACCTGCGCCTTGAGGCGGACCTTGGGGTCGGCCTGCGCCTGATCCAGGTCTTCGCGGGTGAGCTGGCCATTGCCGATGGGATCGGCACCGCGGATGTCGCGCGCCACTTCGCCGTCGGCGATGCCGTTCACCTCCAGGGGGTGGAGGCCGCAGAAGTCGGCGATCTGCTCGAAGGTGAGGGAGGTGTTCTCCACCATCCAGACGGCGGTGGCTTTGGGATAGAGGATGACGTCGGCCACGGAACTTGGCTCCAGATACGGCGGCGCCCGGCCTTTCGACCGGGCGGTACATTGGTGACGTTCATATAACGACCGCGCGATCCATTGCGAGCGGTTTCCGAAACGATGTTCAGATGGTCGCGGCTTGCACCTGCGCAGGGTGCGGCTACGGTTCGGCAACGCCCGCCATCGACCCCCGGACAGCATGACCAAAGCCCTCGTTCTCGCCCTTCTCGCCACGGTCGCGACATCGCCGGCATGGGCTGCAAAGCCTGCCGTGCCTCGGGCTGCCGCCGCCGCCCTGCCCGCGACGCCCGTCGATCCGGCCCGGCTGTCGGCGCATGTGAAGGTCCTGTCCGACGACATTTTCGAGGGTCGCGGCCCGGCCACGCCTGCCGAGGGCAAGGTGATCGACTACGTGGTGAAACAGATGAAGGCCGCGGGGCTCAGCCCCGGCGGATCGAACGGCGGCTGGACGCAGGACGTGCCCCTCGCGCGCTTTGAGGTGACGGGCCCCGTGAAGATGTCGCTCACCGCGGGCGGCGCCACCCAGGCCCTGACGCAGACGCAAGAGGCGGTGGTGCAGACGCTGGTGCCCGTGGCGCACGTGAGCATCAAGGACGCCCCGATGGTGTTCGTCGGCTACGGCGTTAAGGCGCCGGAGGTGGGCTGGGACGACTTCAAGGGCGTGGACCTGAAGGGCAAGATCGCCGTCGTCCTGATCAACGACCCGGATTTCGAGACGCCCACCGCCGGCAAGTTCGGCGGCAAGGCCATGACCTACTACGGCCGCTGGACCTACAAGTACGAGGAGGCCGCACGCCAGGGTGCCATCGGCATGCTGATCGTGCACGAGACCGACCCCGCCAGTTACGGCTGGAACACGGTGAAGAACTCCAACTCCGGCGTGAAGTTCGACATCGTGCGCGACGATCCGGGTAAGTCGCACCCACTCCTGCAGGGCTGGATGCAGCGCGATCTGGCGGTGGACCTGTTTCGCAAATCGGGCCTCGACTTCGTGGCTCAGAAGAAGCGGGCGCAGACGGAAGGCTTTACCCCCGTGGAGCTGAAGGGCGCGACCTTCTCTGCCGACTACGACGTGAAGAGCTCAAAGATCGTCAGCCACAACATCGCGGGCAAGCTCGTCGGCAAGGGCCACCCGAACGAAGTGGTGCTCTACAGCGCGCACTGGGATCACCTGGGCATCGGCGCGCCTGATGCGAAGGGCGACAAGATCTACAACGGCGCCATCGACAACGCCGACGGCGTGGCCGCCGTGCTGGAACTGGCCCGGGTCTACGCCCACGCGCCCCGCACCGACCGCACCATCGTGTTCATGAGCGTGACGGCGGAGGAGCAGGGGCTTCTGGGCACCGAATACTACGCCTCTAACCCGCTCTATCCCTTGGCCAAGACGGTCGCGATGCTGAACACCGACGCCCTGACGGCGGACGGACCGGCGCGCGACATCAGCGTTTCAGGCGATTCCAAAGGCGAGCTGCAAGACATGCTGGCCGCCGCCGCGCAGAAGGAAGGCCGCCGGTTCACGCCGGATCAGGAGCCGGGGGCGGGGCACTTCTACCGCTCGGATCACTTCCCCATGTCCAAGCGCGGCGTGCCCGCCCTCTCCATCGAGAGCGGCATGGACCTCTATACCGGCGGCGTCGCGGCCGGTCGCAAGGGCAAGGAGGACTATGTCGAGCACCGCTATCACCAGCCCGCAGACCAGTGGAGCCCCAGCTGGGACATGCGCGGCCAGGCCATCGACGTGGGCCTGATCTACAAGCTCGGCCGCCAGCTCGCCAACAGTCGCCAGTGGCCCGAGTGGAAGCCGGGCTCCGAGTTCAAAGCCGCGAGGGACGCCTCCGCATCGGAACGCAAGTAGGGGCGGGGCGGCGCGCCCACGGGCCGCAGGGATGCGCCCTTCCTTCACCATCTTTCTCTACCTAGGTTCCCACAACCTCGCGGAGACATGACTGATGGCCGGACTTGATCGCTCGCGCGATGCGCTCTTCGTCGAGCGCCTGCATGCCAAGACGCTGGCGCGCGGGCTCAGCTGGGCTGCCACCGAGCATGAGGGGCGCTATCAGTCGAAGATCGGGGAGTTCGTGATCGAGATCGGCGAGGCGGCCGGCGGTCCCGACCACGAAGTGCTGATCTGCGGCACCGACGGCCGGGCGATGGAACTGCTCACGCCCGACCTCCTGCCCGCTTCGCCCGAGGGTGCGCCCTCGCGCCACGATGCCTTCGCCGAGACGTTCGAGGGCGCGCGGCGCTCGGCCACCGGCGTGGATCACGCGCTCGACAGCCTGATCTCCGCCCTGTCCTGAGGGCGCGGCGGGTGGTTGATCTTCTCACCCTGGGCGCCGACCTTGGCCCTGCGCCGGAGCGGCCGCGGGCGGCCGCGGTGCTGGAGGGCGGGGGCCTGATCCTCCTGCCGCAGACGCCCTTCGTCGTGCGGGACGGCGAGCGCGACCTGATCGACCCCGCCGTTCTGGCTCCCAAGTCGAAGAACGTCAGCCTCGATCCCGCCTCGGGCGAGGTGGGGGGCTCGCTCCTGGAAGGGGCGCGGCGCGAGGCGATGGGGGCGATGATCGCTCGCTATGCCGAGTTCGCCGAGGGGCTGATCGGCGCGATCCTGCCGGGCTACTCCGGCTCCCTGCAACGGCGGCGCACGAGCTTTCGCCCTGGGGCTGTGGACAGCCGCGCCCTGTCGCCCCGCAAGGACGACCGTCGCCTGCATGTGGATGCCTTCCCCTCCAGCCCCGTGCAGGGCCGCCGCATCCTGCGGGTGTTCTCCAACGTGGACCCGAAGGGGCGCGACCGGGTGTGGGAGGTGGGCAACGACGATTTCGAGACCTTCGCGCGGGGCCTCTCAGACCGGCTGAAGGGCAGGAGCGAGTCGGTTCGTGCGTTGATGCAGACGCTGAAGATCACCCGCGGCCGCCGCACCGCCTACGACCAGGCCATGCTGGAACTGCACGATGCCGCCAAGCTGGACGATGCCTGGCAGGCGGCGGCGGCCAGGACGCGGGTGGCATTTCCCTCAGGCTCGAGCTGGATCGTCTACACCGACGGCTCCCTGCACGCGGCCCTGGCCGGGCAGCATGCCTTCGAGCAGACCTACCTCCTGCCGGTGGAGGCTATGTACGACCCCGACCGCTCGCCCTTGCGCGCGCTGGAGCGGATGACGGGCCGGGCGCTGGTCTAGAGCATCAACGACAAAGCCCCGCAGGCGAACCTGCGGGGCGAAGCTCGATCAGTTCGCGAAGGCCTGCTTCGCCGCTGATCAGCGCATGGACTTGCAGCGATCCTGGCCTCGCTTGGTGCAGCGCGGATAGCTGGCGGGCGCATCGCCCGCGGGGGTGTTGGCCACCATCGTGGGCGTGGCGGGCATGGCCATTGGCATGGCTGGGGGCGTGGCGGTGGCCGGCATGGGCATCGTGCCGGTGGTCTGCGCGGGCATGGGCATGGTCGACGCGGGCGCCACGTTCTGGGTGGTGCCGCCGATGCCGGTGGTGGCAGGCATGGTACCCGGGGTGGCGGTGGTGGACTGGGCGAAAGCCATGCCGGTCATCAGGGCGAAGGCCGTGGTGGTGGTCAGAAGGGTCTTGATCATCGCGAGTTCTCCTTTCGCCCCGGCCCCGCGCGGGAGGTCGATGAGGCGCGTGTGTCCGAGGCGCAACCGGGGGGTTGCACGCAGATCGAACGCGCACAGGGGGCGTTGGTTCAGGCGACGCGGCTTGGGAGCTGGGCTTGCGGTGAGGTCACCGCGCCCGATCAGGGCTTGGGCGGAATGGGCCGGTCGGGAGCCACGGAGCGGGGCGGGCGATAGTCGTGGCCCGAGAAGCCACCGCGACCGCCACCGCTGCGACGCCAGTCGAAGCCCTTGTCGGACCCGCGCTGATAGCCGCCCGGATAGTCGAACCCGGCGCCCTCCCAGCCGAACGACAGGCTGACGTCGACGCTGGCGTGCAGGCCGAAGCCGCCCCGGCCCGAGCACCAGTTCTTCCACGAACCGAAGCCGCCGCAGCCGCCCCGGGGGTAGATCCAGTTCTCCTCCACCGTCACGTCGCCGAAGCGATCCACGTCGATGGGGGCGTCGGTGAAGTCGAGGATGCGGTTGTGGGTGACCAGCGCCTTGCCGGCGATGACATAGACCCCGACCTCCTGCGCCGCGATCACAGAGTCCTGCAGGGTCAGGTCCGCCCCTTCGGACACGACGCCGAGTTGGGTGCGTCCGATCCAGGCCGAGACGATGGAAACCTGGCCGCCCCGCTCGAGCCAGGCACCCGTGCGGAAGCCCTCCACGCGCAGGTGGCGCAGGTCAGTCTCGCCGCGACCGTTGCGCACGATCACGCCGAGCTCGCCCCGGGGGGCGCCGTCGCCGCCGGTCAGCACGGTCACGCCGTCCAGATGCACGCCGCCGCGGCCGCCGGGGTTCAGGTCGAGCCCGGTGCCGCGGGTGCGGATGCGCACGTGGTCGGCGGTGAACTCTGCCCCCTCGGTGAGCACCGCCACGTCAGGCGTGTCGGCGTCGACCTCGGTGTCCTTCAGGATCAGGCGGCCGCCGCCCGCGTACACGCCGCAGCCGTCGCCCACGTAGCGGATCGAGGTGCGCACGATGGCCATCTCGGCGCCCCAGGCCTGCACGCAGGCGCTCTTGCCGCTCTTGGTGCCCTCCAGCACCATGTCTCGGATCTCGAAGCGCTTCACGCCGGGGAGCACGCGCACGCAGGGGCCGCCCTGCCGCGCGCTGATGATCGCCGGGCCGCTCTGGCCGGAATCGAACGCGCCGCGGCCTTCGCCGACGATGGACATAGAGTGATCCACCTCGATGCCCTCGGCACAGGTGCCGCCGGAACCGCGGACGTAGATGGTGCCGCCCTCGCCGATCTGGCGCGTGGCTTCCCGCAGCGAGATGCCGTCGTGGCCCGAGCCGCAGTCGACCCGAAGGCTCAAGGGGCCGTCGTAGACGATGGGAAGGGGCGGCCCGTCCTTGATGACCACACCGCCGCCGTAGCCGCCGCCGCCATAGCCGCCGCCGGGCAGGGGGCCGGTGCCCACGCTGTAGGACGGGCCGAGCACCGGGCCCGTGTAGATCGCGCCGGGAATCCCCGGATAGCCGCCGTAACCGCCCTGGCCGTAACCGCCTTGGCCATAGCCGCCCTGGCTGTAACCGCCCTGGCCGTACGACGGGTCGTAGCTGCCGTATCCCTGCGAGGGATAGCCGCCCGTGGAATAGCCGCCGGAGGAATAACCGCCGCCATAGGGGTCGTAGCCGGGATACTGGTCGGGCCGACCGTATTCATCGACCACGTTGGCGTAGGCCGGGTCGGTCTCGTAGTCGTAGCACCAGCGGTTGTTGCGATAGACCGGGTTCCACCAGCGGCCATAGCGCCAGCGGGGGCGCCACGGGCTGTAGTGATGCAGCGGCGGACGCAGGATCGCGCCGAGCTTCGGCTTGATCTGCTGGTCGATGCGCGCCGCCGCCGAAGTATCGGGGATGGCGCCCACGGGCGTCGCGGCCGAGCCGAGGATCGCGGCTGCAGACGCCGCCAGTACGAGACGGGTCGTCTTCACGCCTAGCGCCTTCCGTATGCGGGCGGCTGGCCATAGGGGCCATACGCCGGGGAACTGGAATAGCCGGGGCCGGGGCTATAGCCGGGGCCGTTGGGCTGGCCGGGGCCGGAGATGATCACGTCGCCCACACCGCCCAGGGGCGAGCCCTGGCCGTATCCGGGGGGCGGCCCGCCATAGCCCGAAGGCCCGCCGAAGCCCGGCCCGTTCTGGCAGCACGGCCCGCCGCGACCGTAGGCGAAGCCACCGCCGAACCGTCGCCGGTTCATGCGCTGCAGTATCTGCTGCAGGCGATCGGTGGAGGGGTGGAAGCCCGAGAGCGCCGCATCCACCTGGTAGACGACGGCCTTGGCCTTATCCTGGTCGGCCACGCCCTGCACGCCCAGAGAGAAGAACTGACTCATGGCGAACTTGGCCTCGCCCGAGCCCTGCCGGTCGGCGGCCTCGAACCAGTGGAACGAGCGCGCGTAGTCGCTGACCACGCCGACGCCCTCGGCATACATGACCGCCAGCACCAGCTGCGCCTTGGACGAGCCATTCACCGCCGCGTACTGGATGGTGCGCACCTTCTCGAGCGGCGTCAGCCACCCGGTCTGCGGGCGGCCCAGCATGGCCTGGAAGCTCATCACTTCCGACTTGGGCGCGTGGCTTTCGTCGCCCCAGGGCTTGGGGCTCACCCGCAGGTAGCTGAGGGCCTCGGCGATGTGCACGAATGGCAGCTCGCGGATGCGGTTCTGCGCGAAATCGGCAGCCTCGCTCTGGCTGAAGCTCTCATCGGTGTGCGGCACGCCCGACTGCGGCGATTCCGGCGGATAGAACTCGTAGGGCGGGATCCAGCGGTCGGCCTTGGTTTCCACGAGGTTCGAGAAGCCCGAACGCTCCGGGGCGCCGCGCTCGAAGTCCTTCATCAGCACGTAGGCACCCACGTCGCCGGTCTGGGCGGCGAGGTAGTTGTAGAGGTAGGCGTCCACGTCGTTGCGCACGAACAGGCCCATCGCGGGCGGTGCGCCGGGGCCGTCGGTGCGGGCGGCGAACAGGGCCTGCACGTTGTCGAGCGGCTCGCCATACGGGCCGAAGGCGGCGTCGTGCAGGCGGGCAAGGGCGCGGAAGCCGTCCGCCCCTTGCGTGGACATGACGTAGATGGCCCGGTCGCGAACCTTGTCGCGCTCTTCGGAGCTCATGTGGTTCAGGAGCCGGTTCAGGGCGGCGTACGCATCGCCCCGCTCGAAGGCGCGGCAGTCGTCGAAGTGGGCGGCGGCGCGCAGACGATCGGCCCACGAGCGCTGGCCGCGATTCGGAGACAGGCGGGCCGAGATCGGGTCGTAACCCTGGCTGTTGGCGAGGGCGAGGGCATACCAGGTGGCTGCCTCGACCGGATCTTCCAGGTTCTTTTCGGTGGCGCGCTGGGCCTCGTAGCGACGGCCGAGCTCCAGCTGGGCGAAGAAGTCGCCGCGGAAGGCCCGCTGGCGCAGGAGGCGAATCTCCTGCTGCTGCTGATTGAACTGAGGCACGCCGGTGACGAGACCAGTGGCCGGACGCGGGCAGGCACCGCCGAGAATCAGCCGACGCCCCCAGAAGGGGTGCCCCTGATCGCAGCCCAACAGTGGAATGACCGCACAGGCCACGAACGTCGCCAACACGGCGCGTCGCACACCTTTAGCCCCCCCGCTGTCGGCACCGGCATACAAAGCCAGGAGCCGACGCATGACCCCCCTCACGCCGTTAACCAAAACCTAACGCACAGATGGCCCGACGCCGCACTGCACTGTCAAGCTGAATGGTTAACGGCGGCGGCTCACCGTTGAGACGAACCCCGGCCTGCGCCTTGTGGGGCACGGCCGAAGACACCGATGGGGAGAGCCGCCGCCAGCAGCGCCTACTTCTTTTCGGTGGTCATGGCGCCGGAGGTCATCGCGCCCGAGCTCATGCCGCCGGTGGACATGGCGCCCGCCTTCATAGGGGCCTTCTTCATCGGCTTCTTGGCCATGGGCTTCTTGGCCATAGCCTTATGGTCCATCGCGCCGGTGGACATGGAGCCGGAGCTCATAGCGCCGGTCGACATGGACGAGCCGGTGGTCATCTTTTCCTGGGCCAGGGCGGGGGCGGACATGAGCGCGCAGGCTGCAACCGCCAGCATCATCGTTTTCATGGGTGTTTCCTCGACATTGCCGCTCTGCTGCGGCCGGGAACCCTAAACCGTGTCGCGGGGGCGAAAGGTCCATTTGCTCGGGTCGCACCGCCTGTGCAGCGCAAGCTCGCCGAAACGGCGGCAACGGCGGTCAACGCCGGGGGGCGGTGACTTCTTCCACGCGCCCGTCCCGAAGGATGAGCGTGCGCTTGGCCAGGCGCTCGACCTCCTGCGCATCGTGGCTGACCAGGATCACCGGGACGGCCAGCCGGGCGAATACGTCAGTCAGGCGGGGCATGAGGGCGGCCTTGCCCGCGGCGTCGAGGCCCGAGAGCGGCTCGTCCAGCAGCAGGAGCCGGGGCCGCGTGAGGAGTGCCCGCGCAAGCGCCGTGCGTCGCCGCTCACCGCCCGACAGGGTGCGCACCCGCCGCGACAACAGCGCCTCGATCCCCAGAAGGTCGGCGGCATCGGCGATCTCGGCCGCATCGGCACCGGAGCGCTTGGCGGCGTAGTCGAGGTTCTGGCCGACGATGAGATGCGGCAAGAGCGCCGCCTCCTGGAACACGAAGCCCACGCCACGCTCATGGGGCGGCACGAAGCGGCCACGGGCCTGCCAGACCTCTCCGTCCAGCGAGACATCGCCCGCCAGCCGGTGCAGCCCCGCGATGGCCCGCAATAGCGTGGTCTTGCCTGAAGCCGAGTCGCCCGTGAGCGCGGTGACGATGCCGGGGGCCGCGGTGAACGCCGCCTCCAGCGCCACGTCGCCGATCGGGCCGCGCAGGTGGCACGTCAGGCCACCGCTCACGGTGTCACCCGGGCGGCGCGGCGTTCCAGCAGGAACAGGATCAGGAGCGCCACAAAGCTGAACCCGGCCAGGGCTCCTGCGAGCCTCGACGCCTCACCGAGCTTCAGCTGCTCGACCAGTTGGTACATGCGGATCGACAGCACCTCGGTCTTGCCCGGGATGCCGCCGCCGATCATCAGCACCACGCCGAACTCCCCCACGGTGTGGGCGAACACCAGTACCGCCGCCGACAGGAAGCCGCGTCGGGCCATGGGCACGGCCACGGTGAGGAACACGTCGATGGGTGAGGCGCGCAGGGTGGCGGCGGCGTCCAGCTGTTCCTGCCCTATGGCCTCGAAGGCGGTACGCAGGGGCTGCACTGCAAAGGGCAGGGAGTAGAACAACGACCCGATCACCAACCCGGTGAAGGTGAATGCCAGGGTGCGCACCCCGAAGGCGTGCAGGGGCACCATCAAGGGGCTGTCCGGCCCGAGAGCCACGAGCATGTAGAAGCCCAAGACCGTCGGCGGCAGCACCAGCGGCAGGGCCGTGACGGCGGCCACGGCCTCCTTCCACCACGCCCGGCTGCGGGTCAGCCACCACGCCAGGGGCGTCGCGAGGATCAGGAGCAGCACGGTCGTGATGGCGGCGAGCGACGCCGTCACCTGCGCCACCTGCCAGAGGCTGCCCGCCGTCACGAGCCGGTCAGGCGCAGTGCCGGCAGCGGCCGCGGATTTCGAGGGAGACGGCCCGCAGCACGAACGCCTCCTGCCGGGCGACCGAGGCGGCGGCCGCCACAGCCCCCGGGTCGAACTCCTGCACCGCGCCGCAGCAGTCGCAGATGAGGAACGCGGCGATGTGGTCGCTGGCGTCGGCGGCGCAGGCCACGAAGGCGTTCAGGCTGGGGATGCGGTGGGCGAAGCCCGCCTGCTCCAGAAACTCCAGCGCCCGGTAGACGGTGGGGGGCTTGGCGGCCTTGTCGGCGAAGGCCTCCATGATGTCGTAGGCCTTCACCGGCCCTGCAGCTTCGAGGAGGAGCTCGTAGACGCGCTTGCGAGGCGGGGTCCAGCGCAGGCCCTTGGCTTCGGTCTGCGCCTGGGCGCGGGCCAGCGACTTGGCCACCGCGCCCTGGGTGGGGCGGTGCGGGGCGGCATGGGTGCAGGCGCCGGCGGCGGTCATGCTTCAAGCCTAAGAAGGCCGACCGTCCAGCGCAAGGCGAGGGGCGGGATCCGGCGGCCGGATTAGGCCGCGGCGGGCTTGCGAGCGCGAAGGTCTGCCAGGGCGGAGCGGGTGGTCCGAACCGCGTCGGCCAGGAACGGGGCTAGGGGCGTGCCTTCAGCGATCGCCGCCTCCAGCGCCCCATAGGCCCGGGCGATGTCGATATAGCCGAGGGATCCGGCGTAGCCCCGCACGCTGTGGGCGCGTTGGCTCAGACCTTGCGGATCGGCCGTCGGCTGAGCGAACGCGGCGAGGCTCTCGTCCAGCTGCTCGGCGAGGCCGGCGAGGAAGTGCGACAGCCGGTCGGGGCCCAGCGCCCGGCCCAACCGCGTCAGCACGTCGCTCGACACGATCGTCGAGGCGCTTGGTTCCTCCTGGTCGACCCAGCGGGCGATTGCTTCCAGAAGGTCTCGCGCGCCATAGGGCTTGCTCAGGTGGTCGCTCATCCCGGCCTGGCGGGCCTTGGCGATGCTCTCGGGCATGACGTTGGCGGTCAGCGCCACCACCGGCAGGTCGAGGCCCAGGCTGCGGATGGCGCGCACGGCATCCAGGCCGTCCATCACCGGCATCTGCACGTCCATGAACACGAGGTCGAACCGCTGCTCCTGAACGGCGCGCACGGCCTGCGCCCCGTCTTCCACGCAGGTGATGTCGAAGTCTTCGCCGCTGAGAAGGGCCGTGAAGAGATCGCGGTTCATCGGGTTGTCGTCGGCCAGAAGGATGCGCGCCCGCAGCCGCGGGGCCGGGGCGGCATCGGTGTCCTGCAGGGACTGCAGCGGCGGCTGGGCGGCGGGGGGATCGATCACGACGGTGAAGGTGGAGCCCGCGCCCTCGGTGCTGTGAACGTCCAGAGTGCCGTCCATCGCTTCGACCAGGGTCCGGCTGATGGTCAGTCCCAGGCCCGTGCCCCCGAAACGGCGGACGGTGGAACCGTCGGCCTGGGCGAAGCGGCCGAACACGGCCTGAAGCCGGTCGGCCGCGATTCCGATGCCCGTGTCGCGCACCGCGATCCGCACCCGGTCGCTGCCGTCGCGACCGAGCGAGAGGGTGACGCCACCCTTCTGGGTGAACTTCACGGCGTTGCTGAGGAGGTTCAGCACCACCTGCCGCAGGCGCATCGGGTCGGCCAGCACCCGCATCTCCTGCGGGGGCATCTGCAGGGTGAGGGTGAGCCCCTTCCTGTCCGCCTCTTCCCGCACGAGCTCGGCGGCGCCGGTCAGAAGGTCGGCGAGGTCGACTGGTTCGGGGGAGAGGGTCACGCCTTCGGCCTCCAGCTTGGACAGGTCCAGAACGTCGTTGACGATGGCGACCAGGGCCTGACTCGCGTCCCGTGTCAGCCGGGCGCGGCGGCGGGTCTCCGGCTCCAGCTCGGCGGCTTCGGCAACGAGGGTGGAGAACCCGACGATGCTGCTGAGCGGCGTGCGCAGTTCATGGCTCATGTTGGCCAGGAAGTCGGCCTTGGCACGGCCGCCGGCTTCGGCCTCGGCGCGGGCCGCGACCAGTTCGGCCTCGAGCGCCTTTCGGGCCTCGGCGTCGCGAACCACGTCGATCAGGCCGGTGCGACGGCCGGTCTTGGGATCGCGCACGAGGCGCGGGTGCGCCTCCAGCCAGCGCACCGAGCCGTCCTTGTGGCGGAAGCGGTACTCGATCATCCACGCCTCGTCGGACCGGCTGGCGACGGCGCGGCCCATGGCGTCGCGCACGGCGTCGACGTCTGCGGGCTCGATGAACTCCACCGCCCGGCGGCCGAGGAGTTCTTCCGGCGCATAGCCGGTGATGGCGAGGCAGGCCGGCGAGATATAGCGAATGAAGCCCTCGGCATCGCTCTGCACGATGATGTCGCCCACGTTGTCGGCCAGGAGGCGATAGCGAGCTTCGCCGTCGATGCGCTCCTGCTCGGCCATGCGGGCCTCAGTCACGTCCTGCACCACGCCGGTGAGGAGCGCTCCGTTTTCGTCGGCCGCGAACCGCGACTTCACGAGGAGGATGCGCAGCGCCCCATCCGTGCGCAGGATGCGCTGCTCGAAGCTGAGGCCGCAGCGGCTGGCGAAAGCCTCGTCGATCAGGCGAGCCACTTCCTCGCGCCCGCCCGGCAGGTAGCATGCGAGCATGGCCTCCACCGGGGGCGGGGTGTCCGCCACGGGAAAGCCGAAGATCTTGAACACCCCGGGCGACCAGGTGTGGGTGGTGCGCGCGACGTTCAGACGCCAGTGGCCGATGGAGGCCACTTCCTCCGCGAGGTCGGCGAGATCGAGCGTGCGGGCGAGCTCGGCGGCGGTGGCCTCGCTCTCCGCCCGCAGGCGGTCGGCGCCGCGGTTGTGCTTCTGCTGGCGCATGGCCGTCGCTGTCATGGAGGCGATGAGGAGGGCGATGGCCACGCCCGTGCGAGCATCGTCCAGCGGCCGCACGAAGGTGATCAGCGCCATCGCCAGGAGGGGCGGGGCCAGGCCGAGGAAATAGGTCAGCCGCGTCGGCTGGGCTCGGAGGGCCGACAGCACGAGGCTGGACAGCACGAGCAGCAGGCCTTCCACAGGCATGCGGTGGTTGAAGTGCAGATCGATGCCGGTCCAGCACACCTGCATGGCCGCCACCACCTGCAGGCCGGTGACGAAGGGCAGGGCTTTGGCGGGAGAGACTGCGCTGCCGCTCTTCAGCCCCCGGTCGCACACGTAGAACAGGCAGGCGGTCACAAGGGTCTGCGGCACACCGAAGGTCAGGATGTAGAGGGGGCTCACCCAGATGGCGAGAAAGGCGGTGAGGGCGCAGGTGCTGAGAATGCGCGTGGTGCGCAGCGCCCCGGTCTCGGCCATGTAGGCGCGCGTGGATGCATCCAGCATCGGTGCGGAAACGGTGTCGTTACTCATCCACCGAACTCCGCAGGCCAGACGACTTCACGCGCCGAGGCCAAGGCCCTGATTCAACACACGGCCGTGTCGGTTAAGACTTGGTAAACCAGTGGCGATTCAAGGTTAAAGCGTACCCAAGGGACAGGTGTGTCATGGCCCGCATTCTTCTCGTCGACGACGACGCCGTGTTCGGCGAACTGCTTTCCGAAATGATCGGATCGCTGGGCCATCAGGTCTTTGCCGCCGAGAGCGGCGCTGCGGCCGTGGAGCGCGTGCGCGCTGGCTGCCGCCCGCACCTCGTGCTCGTCGATCTGCAGATGGAGGAGATGGACGGTCTGAAGACCATCGATCTCCTGCGCGAAGTGACCGGCACCGGCGAGCCCTGCGCCCTCGTCATGCTCACCGCCTCCACCAGCGACGAGGCGGCGGCCGAGGCGATGGCGCACGGGGCGATCGGCTTCCTGTCCAAGCCCGTGCGCATGGAGGTGATCGGCCCACAGATCGCCCGCTTCCTGAGCGATCCCAAGCTCGTCTGGATGGACGATCACCACACGGTGACCCGCGCCGCCTGAAGCCCTTGGCGCATGGCCCGCGGCGTGCTCCGCTGTGGCCATGAGGGGACCACAGATCATGAAGACGGCGACCGTGGCGGCCTTCGTCTGCCTCACGAACCTCGTGGCCACGGCGGCAGTGGCCGATGTGAAGCCGGGGCGGTCGTCCGTCGCGGCGCCGCCTGCCCGCTCCGTTGGGGCCTACGGCTATGGGGCGCAGAACAGCTCGGACGAAGCCCATCCCGTAACCCCCGCCAGCACGGGGCGGGACGGCTCGACCTTCGCCTGCGATGGCGACCGCAGTCTGCGCACCCGCTTCGAGAGCCGCCGCTCGGTCTCGGTGGCCGTGGTGGACGCGGGCGACGGGCCGCACGCCCTGCCGCTGCTGCCTTGGGACGGGGCCGAGCCTCGCATCACTTGGAGCGACGGCCGCCGCACCCTGGAATGGACCTCCGGCGTGAAGCTCATGTGGATGGACGGCCCCGCCCACCTCGCCTGCGGCCGCGCTGAACACCACCACTGACGGGAGGCCCCTACCGGGGGAAGGCGGCGGCTTGGCTTCAGGCCGCCCCGCGGTCGTTGCGGGGGCGGCGCAGGGTGAAGCTTTCGAATGCGCTCAGCGCCCCGTCCGGCCCGGTCACATCGTAGTAGGTGACCTTGATGGTCGTGAAGCCGCCGCGCCGGCCGGGGTCGACGGTGAAGGCGGCGAAGCCATAAGCGTGTGCGGCGTTGCGCACCGCCGACCAGGGTGCCGCCTCCTTCACGTAGATCGGCGGCCGCCGCCCGGTGACGGGATCGGAGGGCCCCACCGCGGTGATCACCCGGCACTGCGGCGGATCGAAGAACAGGGTGTTCGATGGGGCAGAGGTGCCCCCGCCGCCGATCACCATGTGGACGCAGCCTTTGGTGGTGTCGATCACGTCGGTGCGGGTGGCCGAGGGCGTGGGCGTCAGCGTGGCGTTGGCCTCGTGCCCCCGCAGCGGATGCGACCGCTCATAGTGGTGCTCGTGCCCGCACACCACGAGGTCGACCCCGTGCCGGTCGAACAGGGGCAGCCACTCCTCGCGCACGCCGAGATCGGCCCCATTGAACTTGTCGGCGGTGGAGATCGCCACCTGGTGCATGCACACAACCACCCAGTCCACGTCCGGGTGGTTGCGGGCGGTGGAGAGCTCGGCCTCCAGCCAGGCCTTCTGCGCCCCGTGGGAGTAGCCGCGGACGTAGGAGTTACCCCCGTCCTGATAGCAGATGTCGTCGTTGGCCAAGCTGATCACCCGCACCGAACCGGCCGTGAAGGCGTACCACAGGCCGCGGGTAAGGTCTGTCTGGCCAGCGGCGGGGGGCACGCTGAAGTAGGTCTGGTAGGCCTGGAAGCCGATGGGGCCGTTGCCGAGCTCGTTCTCATGGTTGCCGGGCGAGGGCATCCACGGGCGCTTGCGGGCGCTGCGGCTGTTGTTGGCCCAGAAGTCCCACCAGGTGCGCACCCGGTCTTCGGACAGGTTGGCGTAGCAGAGGTCGCCGTTGAACAGGTGGAACAGGGGGGCCGCGCGTTCCACCCCGGCTACGGTGTCGCCTGCGGCGGGCGAGCCGAGATTGTCGTTCACGAACGAAGGGGCCCCCGGCCCCTTGCCGGCCCGGCCCAGGGTCGGGGTGCCCTGATCGCCGAAGCTCGTGAAGGTGAAGCTGCCCCGGCCTCTGGGTGCCGTGCGGAAGGTGCCGAACTCCGCCTCCGCCCCGTCGTGCAGGGCGCCGTAAAGGTAGCTGCGCGAAGGCGTCAGGCCCTCGATCAGGGCGTGGTGGGCGTAGACGGTGCGCTTGGCCTTGGCATCCACATAGCTGACCGTGCGGGCGGGGAGGGTGCGCTCCAGCCGCCCGTCCGACCGGCCGAGGATCACCCGCGCACCGTGAACCGGCTGCAGGGTGTGCCACGACACGGTCATCTGCGTTGAGGCGTCGGCCCCGAACTGCAGGTGCAGACCCGCCACCGGAGGTGTGGTGGCGGGGTCATGCGGCGGGGCTGCCGAGACCTCGACCGTCCCGGCGCTCACCGGCAGGGAAGCCGCCGCTCCACCCGCCCCGGCCGCCGCCAGCAGGCGACGGCGGCTGATCTCGATGGCGAAGTCGGAAGGGCTCATGCCCGCAACGTCGCGCGCGCCGCCGCCCGGCGCCACCGCAAATCCGTGACGGAACGAGCTTCAGCTTCGGAAGCTGTCTTCACCACCGGTAGTCGAACCCGACGCGGGCCGAGCGGGGCGCTGCCGGAGTGACGGTGTTGGGACTGGGATCGGCAGGCAGGGCGGAGCCGGCGTTCTGAACGCCGCCCGCATCGAAGAAGGCCCCATAGGTCGAGTACCGCTCGTCGAGCAGGTTATACACCTGGGCGAATGCGGCGAGGTGAGGGGTGACCTGCCACCGCGCATGCAGGTTCACGCTGGCCCAGCCGGGCAGGTGGGGGAGCGAGCCGTTCTCGTCGCCGACAAAGGGCTGCGATCCCACGGCCAGAAGGTCGCCCCCCACCGTCAGGCGCGTGGTCGCGCGCCAGTCGAGGCCCACCTTGAAACGGTCCTGCGGCACGCCGCCGATGGCGTTGCCCGGCCGCACGCTGATTTCATCGTTCGCATCGGCGAGCGGGTTGGCACGGGCGCTCAGCTGGCCCGCGAAGCGATAGCTCGCTTCGATGTGTGAGTAGCCCAGGTAGGCGTCGAAGGGGCCGGTGTGCAGGTTCGCGCCCAGCTCCACGCCCAGGCGGCGGGTCCTGGGGACATTGGCATAGTAGCCGCGGCCCTGGATCTGGCTGGCGAGGGCGATGATGTCGTCGTCGACGTCGGTGTTGAAGCCGGTCAGCCGCCATTGAAGACGCCCGCCAAGAAAGGCGGACTGACCGGACAGACCCAGCTCGCTCGTGTGGGAGACCACCTGACTCAGCGGCGGATCGGCCACCAGTGCGTTTTCCAGCAGGCACGGCCGCGCGGGATCGGCGCAGGAAAGTTCCAGGGCCGTCGGCGCGCGCGATCCTTCGGAATAGGCGGCGTGCAAGGTCAGCGCCGACCCCAACCGCCAGTCGATCCCGGCCTGCGGGTTGAAGCGCGTGAAGCTGTGGCTGCCGTTCAGGTCCGGGCTCGTGCCGAGCCGGTCGGTGACGCGCAGGTCGGTGGTGTTCCAGCGACCCGAGACAGTGAGCGTCAGGGCGCTCGTCAGGTCCAGCACCTCGGCGCCGTAGACGCCACCGTCCCTGCGGCGGCCTGCGATGGCGAGCGGCGCATAGCCGATCAGGCCGGCGGTGTGGATCGGCACGCCCATCCCGGGCACGCCGGCTGACGGGGCGACCACGAGGTCCGGCCCGATCAAGCCGAGCTCGCTTTGGGAGGAGAAACGGAAGGTGGAGCCATCCACCGCGCCGCCCACCGCGAAGCGGCTCTTTCGGCCGAACAGCTCGCCCTCCCACCCCGCCTGCGCGGCGGCGCCCAGGGTGGAGGAGTCGGTATGGGTCCGGTCGATCGTGCCGTAGGGGATGCCCGCGCACGAAAGGGCACCTCCGGCGACCCCGGGGCAGGCGATCGGGGCGCCGCTGGGCTGCAGGATCTGGAAGGCCGCTGCAGCCGGCCGTATGGTACGAGGGAAGGCGTCATCCTCCAGGCACAGCGTGCCGTAGAGGGGATTGGTTGTGCGGCTGGAGCAGCTTTCCACGTTCGCGTCGTTGCCGTCCACATGCGCCTGGTTGAACACGCGGCCGTGCAGGTCGCCGGTGACTGTCCATCCCGCCGGGCCGCGCCACTTCAGGTCCAGGGCGACGAGGGCTGAGTCGTTGCGCGTCGTCTGGGGAGACGTGAAGACTGCGGTGCGGTCCTGCGCCAGAAGATCGACCGGCGTCGGGCCCACGACGCCGAGGATGCTGGCGGAAGCGGAGCCGATCAGGTGTGCCTCGAGCCGGTCTCCGATATCGCGGCCGAGATCGCCGTAGAGCCTCGTCGTGCTGGAGGGGGAACGCTGGCGCCAGCCGCCCTCCCGCTCACCTTCCGCCGCCGCGTACAGGTTCCAGTCTCCGTAGCGCCGGCCGAACTGAGCCGAGCCCCCGGCCCGGCCGAACGAGCCGCCCTCGACCGTGACCGAGCCGCCACCGTAGGTCTTGCCGGTCTTCATGGTGAAGGCGAGCGATCCGCCCAGCGCATTGAGGCCGTAGGCCGGGTCGCCTGTGAGCACGTCCGCCTGTTCGACCGCGACCGCCGGCACGAGGTCGAAGTTCACCGTGTTGCCGAAAGCCTCGTTCAGGCGCACCCCGCCGAGGTAGACGGCCAGCCCCTGCGGCTGCC
This sequence comes from Caulobacterales bacterium, assembly GCA_038226305.1. Lineage (GTDB taxonomy): Bacteria > Pseudomonadota > Alphaproteobacteria > Caulobacterales > Caulobacteraceae > JASLDZ01. The sequence continues at coordinate 132,342 of JBBRQN010000006.1, read as the reverse complement.
CCTGCTGCGGCGAGGCGGTGAACCCGCGAAGGTCCAGCACCTGCGAATAGGGATTGCCGTTCACATCCGCCGCGAAAGCGCCGGGGGTGTGCTGCACCAGGGCATCAAGGACGGAGAGGCTGTTGGTGCGGGCGACGTCAGCCGCGGCCGTGGCGTCGCCGGTGAATGGTGCCGAAGCGGCCCGGTCGTCCAGGGGCAACGCCCGCACGATCACCGGCGCCAGCGCCGCCGGTGCCATCGCCTGCGCGTGGGAAAGCACAGGAACGGAGGCGAGCAGGGCGACCATCCAGCCGGTTTCCACTACGCGGCGGGTCATAAGAAGGGGTCGCCTCAGCTCTCAGGGATACCGACGTCTCGAATCCCGCCGGCGCTCGCGCCACGGATTTTGAAGTGTAAGCATAAGACTTCAAAGCCTCTGGAGGGCAGAGCCTCCAGATTGTGCAGCTTCTCCATCGGCCAGTAGCCGATCTCCCGCCCGGATGGTTGCCCTCCCAGATGGTCGAGGCGTCGCGCGTCCAAGACACGAAACAAAAGGGCGGTGGCGCACTCGACAGGATTCGAACCTGTGACCTCTGCCTTCGGAGGGCAGCGCTCTATCCAGCTGAGCTACGAGTGCATCGGGGGCGATCCGAAAAGCGTTCGGCTCGCGCGAGGGGCGGGTTTAGCGGGCGCAGGCGCGGGCCGCAACGATTAGGCGGCGGTGGCCACATCCTTGGTGGGATCGACCGCGCCGGCATCGCCATAGGTGAGGGCCAGGAACACGTCTTCCAGGTCCGGTTCCTCGGTGGTGAGGTCCTTGATCTGCACGCCCGCGGCGCGCACCGCGGCCAGCACCTGCTCCACGCTGGCAGCCTCGGCCTTGAAGGTGATGGCGAGGCGGCCGTCCTTCCTCAGCTTGCCTTCGAAGCCTGCGAGGTCGGGCACCGTGTCCAGAGGTTCCTGCGGGGTGACGACGACGGCTCGGGTGTCCAGCCGTCGCAGGAGTTGCGGCGTGGGTTCCGAGGCCACGAGGCGGCCGTGGTTGACGATGGCGATGTGGTCGCACAGCGCCTGCGCCTCCTCCAGGTAGTGGGTGGTGAGCACGATGGTGACGCCCTCGGCGTTCAGGGCCTTCACGTATTCCCAGAGCTGGCGGCGCAGTTCCACGTCCACCCCGGCGGTGGGCTCGTCGAGGATCAGAACCGGGGGCGAGTGCACCATCGCCTTGGCCACCATCAGGCGACGCTTCATGCCGCCCGAGAGCGAACGGACGTAGGCATCGGCCTTGTCGCCCAGGCCAAGCGCGGTGAGAATCTCCATGGTGCGGCGCTCGGCCTTGGGCACGCCGTACATGCCCGCCTGCACCTCCAGGCTCTCGCGGGGGGTGAAGAACACGTCGGCCGCCAGCTCCTGCGGCACGACGCCGATGGCGGCGCGGGCGGTGCGGGGATGCTGGTCGATGTTGGAGCCCCAGACGGTGACCTCGCCCTCGCTCTTGGTGACCAGTCCCGCCAGGATGTTGATGAAGGTCGACTTGCCCGCGCCGTTGGGGCCCAGAAGCCCGAACATGGATCCGCGCGGGATGGCGAGGTCGATGCCCCGCAGGGCCTGCTTGGCCGGGGAGGTCTTGCCCGCGGGGTAGGTCTTCACGAGGCCGCGGGCCTCGATGGCGTAGTCGGGGAGGCTCATGGGCGACGTCATGGGGGGCGAGGGAGGTCCGGTCGGGCGGCGGCGGTGTCGCGTTTGACCCGTCGCAAGGGCTTGCCCTAGGTAGGCGCATCCCTGCCCCCCGCCAAGGCGAAGCGACCCCCATGCCCCCTTCGCACCCCCAAGGTGACGCGATCCTGACCGGCGGCGTCGCCTTCGATACCCCCGAGACGGTGATCGTCGACAGCCACCGGGTGATCTGCGACGGGCCGGAGGGCGGCGCGTTGGGCCACCCCCGCGTCTATCTCGAGATGGGCGCCAGGGGCTTCGTGGAGTGCGGCTACTGCGACCGCCGCTTCGTGCTGGCGGGCCACGACCACGCCCCGGACGAGGACGAGCGGCTCGATCCTGCCGACTACGAGGGTGCCGGCGGGCGCTAGGCCGGCTTCATGGCTGGCGCGCGCCAGCGGCCGTCGAGAGCCGGGGCGCGGGGCTTGTAGAGGCGCAGGGTCACGGTGAACGGACCCTTGGGCGCGGGCAGCCAGTTGGCCTTGAGCACGGGATCTGAAGGGGCCTGCGCCGAGATGGCGATGGTCAGCGAGCTATCCGGGTTGCGGGTCAGGCCTGGGGTCTGCGACGCGATGGCGAAGCGGTTGGCCGGGTTGGCGACCAGATACTGCCGCCCCTCCGGCGTGCGCTCATACAGGGTCAGCGACCAGAAAGCGTCGGCGGGGGGCTCGGCGCCTTTGGGGAAGTGCAGGCGCCAGTCCCGCGTGCCGTCGAAGGTGCCGGGCACGCCCGTGCCGTCGCCCGCCGCGAACAGGTAGATCGCTTCCGAGCGGGGCAGGGCGGCCAGGCCGTTCAGGGCGATGGCGGCGCGATAGGGATAGTCGACGCCGAAGTCTCCGAGGTTTGCCTTGGGATAGCTCCACCCGCCCAGGGGCTGCTGCTTGCCCGCCTTGAGCATGGCCCAGGCCGAAGCGGCACCTGCCCGGGTCTCGAGCGTATCGATGAAGGTCAGGCCGGGGCCGACGCCGATGGCCTTCAGGCGCGCCAGCACGGGGCCGTCAGCGGGCAGCACGCCCTCCATCGCCATAAGCCGGTTGGCGAGGGCGAAGAACTCCGCGGGGTTCTCTGGCGAGAGGGCGGCAGGGTCGAGCGGGGGCTCCGGATCGGCCGAGACCGAGGCCTTCACCGACAGCTGCTTCTGGACCTCGTGCGGCCCGTCGAGCGCATCGTTGGAGGGCGCGAAGGTGCGCGCCAGGGCCCACACGTGGCGCGTGGGAGAGCGGATCATCCTTGCGCCATCGGGGGCGGAAACGGCCTCACCCGCGCGCGCCAGGATTACCCGCGACTGACCGGGAGCGGCGGCGGGCAGGACGGCGAAGTTGTTCGACCACGCGTCCATCAAGGCCAGGGAGAAATAGCTCCCGCTGGCCGGGGGAAGGTCGAATGCGGCGGGGCCAGCGGCGAGGTCGAGGTGGCCGGACGAATACAGCGTATCCACGTTGGGCGTGGTCACCGCACGGCTGCTGGCATCGGCCAGGCGCGGGGCGTGCAGGAACCGGCCCTTCTGGCCCATGGTCTCGGCGCGCCTGCGGGTGGCGTACATCTCCACCAGCGGCAGGGCGTAGAGCACGGCCAGGGCGGCAAGGCTCTGCTGCGTGTCGGCCGCGGCGTGGGCGAACCCCGGCAGCGCGAAGATGGCGGTGGAGGCCGCGAGCAGGCGGCGGCGGTCGAGATGGGGCAGCATGGCGTTCCCTTTTGTGAGGGAGCTTCGCCCGCCCGACCCTGCCGGTCAAACGCCCTCGACGGGTGTGCGCCCGCGCTTTAGTCCACACGCATGGCTACCCCGCTCGAGATGATCCGCACCCTTGGCAACGCCGCCGTGCAGGGCAGCCCGCACGCCAAGGCCCTGGGGCTGGAGTTCGTGGAGGCCGAGGTGGGTCGCGCGGTGCTCAAGGCCCCCTATCGCGAGGATCTGGTGGGCGATCCCGAAACCGGGGTGATCGCGGGCGGCGTTGTGACCGCGCTTCTGGATCACGTCTGCGGGCAGGCGGTGTGGGCGGCGCTGGAGGGCTACACCACCATCGCCACGCTGGACCTGCGGATCGACTACATGCGCGCCGCGGAACCGGGCCTGCCGGTGTTCGCCGAGGCGCACTGCTACAAGCTGACGCGGTCGGTCGCCTTCGTGCGGGCCACCGCCTACGACCGCGACCCGTCCGATCCGGTGGCGGCGGCGCAGGCGTCGTTCATGCTGAACTCCAACGCGGGGCGAAAGGCGGGGGCGAACCTCAAGCCCCGCGTCACGCAGGAGCCGCCGAAATGAGCGCCGCCGACGATCTGCAGGCCTTTCTGCAACGCACTCCCTACGCCCGGTTCCTGGGTGTGCGGGCGGAGCTGGCGGGGGACGAGATGACCGCGATTCTGCCCTACGCCGAGCGTCTGATCGGCAATCCGTCTCTGCCCGCCCTGCACGGCGGGGTGCTCGGTGCCTTCATGGAGATGACGGCGGTGGCCCAGCTCTCCATCGCTCAGAACCTCGTGCGCCAGCCCAAGCCCGTGGACATCAACGTGGAGTACCTGCGCTCCGGCCGGCCTCGCGACACCTACGCCCGGGCGGTCATCAAGCGCTCGGGCAGGCGCATCGCCAACGTGCATGTGGAGGCTTGGCAGGACACGCGCTCGGCCCCCATCGCAGCCCTGCACGGGCACTTTCTCATCACGCCCAAGCCGGAGGACGACCCGGAGGGCTGAAGCCTGCTCATCTCAGGTTCATCGATCCTATCCAAACAGTAATGAGATTGAGGCTTGGCGGTAGGCTCGCTTGAGGGTTCTATGCGCCTCGCCTTCCCAGGAGAGAGAAACGCACATGAAGAAGATCGTCGCCATCGCCGCCGCGGCCGCTGCCCTCGCCTTTGCGGGCTCCGCCTTCGCCCAGGCCGCCAAGTTCACCACCGACACCCCGATCGAGACCATCGCAGCCGATCCGGCCGGCAAGGCCATCCTCGACAAGGACATGCCCGGCCTGACCTCGCACCCGGCCTACGACCAGTTCAAGGCCATGAGCCTGAAGGCCGTGCAGCCGATGAGCCAGGGCGCCATCTCCGACGAAGCCCTCGCCAAGGTCGCCACCGACCTCGCCGCCGTAAAGTAAGACTGAACCCCCTCTCCCGCGTCAGCGGGGGAGGGGGCTTCGTCTCCCCCTGCCGTGGGCCGGGGAGGCGTCAGGTGTTGAACAGGAAGTGCATCACGTCGCCGTCCTTGACGACGTAGGTCTTGCCTTCCGCCCGCAGCTTGCCGACCTCGCGGGCGCCCGACTCCCCGTTGAAGGTGATGTAGTCGGGATAGGCTACGGTTTCGGCCCGGATGAAGCCCTTCTCGAAATCCGAGTGGATCACCCCCGCCGCCTGTGGGGCCGTGGCCCCCACCGGGATCGTCCAGGCGCGAGCCTCCTTCGGCCCGACAGTGAAATAGGTCTGCAGGCCCAGAAGGGCATAGGCCTCGTGGATCAGGCGGTTCAGGCCCGGCTCCTCCAGCCCCAGGGTCTCCAGGAATTCGGCGCGCTCCGCTGAATCCAGAAGGGCGACCTCGCTCTCGATCTGGGCGGAGATCACGACTGACTTGGCACCCTCGGCCTTGGCGCGCTCGGCCACCTTGGCGGAGAGGGCGTTACCGGTGGCCGCCGAGTCCTCGTCTACGTTGGAAACGTAGAGCGCGGGCAGCGCCGTGAGGAGCTGCAACATGTGCCAGGCCTTCTCGTCTTCGGCAGGTACCGCGGCGGATCGCGCGGGCTTGCCGGCCGACAGCTGCGCCAGGGCCAGCTTCGCGAGGGCCAGCGTCGTCGCCGCCTCTTTGTCGCCGCCGGACTTGGCCTTCTTCTCAAGGGCGGTCATCCGCTTTTCGAGGCTTTCGAGGTCGGCCAGCATCAGCTCAGTCTCGATGATCTCGATGTCGGCGATGGGGTCGACGCGGCCCTCCACGTGGGTGACATCGCCACCCTCGAAGCAGCGGGCGACGAAGGCCACGGCGTCGCAGTCGCGGATGGCGGCGAGGAACTGGTTTCCCATGCCCTCGCCCTTGCTGGCCCCGCGCACCAGGCCCGCCACGTCCACGAAGTTGATCCGGGCGGGGATGATCTCCTTGGAGCCGGCGATCTTCGCCAGCGTCGCCAACCGGGCCTCGGGCACGGCCACGTCGCCGGTGTTCGGTTCGATAGTGCAGAACGGATAGTTCGCCGCCTGCGCCGAGGCGGTCTCGGTCAGGGCGTTGAACAGGGTGGACTTGCCCACGTTGGGCAGGCCCACGATGGCGACTTTGAGGGCCATGCGTCTCTCGTTTGGGATTGAGCCGCGCTCTTAGCGCACACGCGGCCGCTTCGCACGGCCGTGGCGCCGAAAACACGCCTGACAAAATCGTTCACAATGTCAGCAACGTCGCCTCATGTGGGACATTCAGGAGGCCCAAGGCGTGCCGCGGGGGGCTGGCGCGTCGCTTTGTGTAACTGGAGTCCACCCTTGAACACCTTCCTGCCCCAATCCGCCCGCGCCAAGTCGGCGCGAATTCGCGCGATCGCCCTGGCCTCTGTCGCGGCCGCCGTGCTCGTGCCGACCTTCGCCCAGGCCTCGGCCTTCTACCTTCAGGAGCAGTCGGTGCGGGGGCTCGGCCGCGCCTACGCCGGCGAAGGCGCCGATCAGGGCGTCGCCGGCCTCTGGTACAACCCCGCCTCCATCGCCCGCTCGGGCCGGGAGCTCTACATCGGGTTCCACGGCATCACCGTCGGCGATGCCGTGTCGGACTATAACGGCACGATCACCCGTCCCGGCCAGCCGACCGCGGCCGTGGGAGGGCGCGGCAACCTGAACGACACCGTACAGAACGGCATCGTGCCCAACCTGGCCTTCGCCATGCCCGTTGGCGATCGCTTCGCCCTCGGCGTTTCGACCGCTGCCCCGTTCAACTTCACCAACAAGTACGGCTCGGCCGACCCGGAACGCTTCTCCGGCATCAAGTCGCGACTGAATACCGTCGACATCCAGGTGACTGGTGCCATGAAGGTGACTGACTGGCTCGATCTGGGTGTGGGGGTGAACACCGAATACACTTCGGCCAACCTCACCGGCGCGCTTCCGAACGTTTCGCCGCTCCTCCCCGATGGGCAGCAGCAACTCAAGGGTGACGGCTGGAACGTGGGCTACACGGTCGGTGCGCAAGGCCACTTCGGCAAGCTGGACCTGGGGCTGAGCTACCGCTCGGCCATGGACCACGACCTCGACGGCCAGATCAGCGCCTCCGGACTGCTCGGCCCGCTGGCCGGTGCCAACTTCTCCACGAACGGCACCGCCAAGTTCACCACGCCGTACTTCGTGACCCTGTCGGGGCGCTATGCGGTCACCGACAAGCTGACCCTGGACGCCCAGATCCAGCAGCAGGGCTGGAGCGAGTTCAAGGCGATCACCGTGGCCTACGCCGGCGGCGGGCAGGTGCTGCCGCAGAACTATCACGACACCACGACCGGCTCGGTGGGCTTCGACTATCAGGTCAACCCGAGGTTCGTGTTCCGTGGCGGCGTGGCCTACGATCCGACGCCCACGTCCAATGCTCGCGACTATCGCGTGCCGGATGGCGACCGCTGGCTGACGACCATCGGCGGCTCCTACTCGCTGCGTCCCAACCTGACGCTGGATGCGGCGGTCGGCTACTTGGACATCGTCAACTCTGCGGTGAGCAACAGCCAGGTGTTCTACGGCGGCACCGCGGCGCAGACGGTGGTCAACAACAACGGCACCGTCTCGGGCAACGGCGGCATCTTCTCCGCCGGTGTGCGCTACAAGTTCTGATCGCGGAGCGCCCTCTCCCGCCTGCGGGAGGGGGCGCTAGCTCAGGCGCTTATGCATGTGGACGACGGTGAGGCTCCCCCCGTCGGGGAGCGGAGCCTCTTCGCGCTCGCCTGCCAAATAGCCGCGCGCCCCGTAGAACGGCACGCCGGTGAGGGTCGCGCCCAGGGTGGTGCGGGTGAATCCGGCGGCGGCGGCAGCCTGCTCGCAGGCGTTCAGGATCAGCGTCCCTACGCCCTGCCGGGCGAAGTCGGGATCGACGAAATAGGCGCGTATGCGGGCTGGGTCGGTCACAGGGTCGATGCGCTCGCCGGTGTCACCGTGGGTGTGGCCGCCGTGCAGGGCTCGGCGGGTGCTCCAGCCGCCAGCGCCTGCCAGTCGCTCGTCTGCGTAGACGACGAAATAGGTGCCGTCTGCGATCAGCCCGTGATCGACAAGGAACACCTGCCCCACCGCCGCGTCGCGCTGCGCCTGGGAGTAGTCGCCCGCCTGCAGCCCGTGGACGGACCGGGCGATCAGGGCCTCGACCGCGACGGCGTCGGCGGCCGTCGCTAGGCGGAGACTGAAGCTTTTCACGAGGCGTCGCGGTTGCGGCTGCGGCTGTCGAAGTTGGCGGCCGGGGCGAGGCGCATCACCTCGGCCTGGTACTTTTCGTCCTCGCCCTGCGCCAGGATTGGCAGGGCGTCGGCCAGGGTGCTCAGGAGCGTGTCGAGCCAGTCGCGGCGTTCGATCTTGTGGAAGTCGCTCAGCACGTGCGGCATCACCGCGTCCTTGTGGCCGGGGTGCCCCACGCCTATGCGGGCGCGCCGGAAGTCGGGACCGACGGCGCTGGCGGCGATGGAGCGGATGCCGTTATGGCCCGCCGCACCTCCGCCCAGCTTCATGCGGAAGCGCCCGGGCGCCATGTCGATCTCGTCGTAGAACACCACAAGGTCCGATGGCGTGAGCTTGAAGAACTTCACCGCCTCACCGACCGAGCGGCCGCTCTCGTTCATGAACGTCTGCGGCTTCAGCGCCAGCGCCTTAACGGGCCCGGTAGGAGTGTCGATGGAGCCTTCGCTGGCCAGCGCCTGGAAGCGCGCGCGCTCAGGCCCGAAGCTCCAGCGCCGCCGGATCTCGTCGATGGCCAGGAAGCCGACGTTGTGGCGGTGGCCGGCGTATTTCGGTCCGGGGTTGCCCAGGCCGGCGAGGATCAGCACGGGGCCGTCTCCTCGCCTCTGGAGCCTCTATCCGATCAGGCGGTGGGCGCGGCCGCGTCGGCGGCGGCATCGGCCGCCGCATCGGCGCTGGCCTGGGCGCTGGTGCCGGTCACGGTGGCGATGGTGAAGTCGCGGTCGTGGATCACCGGGGTGACGCCCTTGGGCAGGGTCGCCGCGGAGAAACGGATGGCGTCGCCGATGTCGAGACCCGTGAGGTCGAACATCAGTTCCTCAGGGATGCTGTTCATCGGGCACATCAGCTCGACTTCATGGCGGGCGATGTTCAGGGCGCCGCCACGCTTCAGGCCGGGGGACTCTTCGTGGTTCTTGAAGGCCACCGCGATGGCGATCTTCACCGGCGCGTTGGCGTCGACCCGGTAGAGGTCGAAGTGCACCGGCACGTCGGTCACGGGGTGGAACTGCACGGCCTTGGCGATCACCGGCTGGCTCTCTTCGCCGTACTTCAGGGTCACGAGGTGGCCGAGGAGCTTGCCCGTGTAGAGCGCCTTGCGGAACTCGTTCAGGGGGGCGGAGATCGCCACCGGAGCCAGAGTGCCGCCGTAGAGCACGCCGGGCACGCGCGCATCGCGTCGCGACTGGCGCGAGCCGCCGCTGCCGGTACGTTCGCGAACTTCGACGTTGAGGACGATCTCGGCCATGGGAAGCAGTCTCTGAACGGAATGCTGCGCCCCTGGCACGCTCTGCTGAGCGAGCCTTCAGGCGGCGCGGCTTAAGAAGGGTGCGCGTGTCTACACGGCGAAGCCAGACGGCGCAACGGGTCGCAGACCTATGTCGCTCCGTCGGTGCGGCGCCTCTAACTCAGCGCGTGGTGGCGTAAGCACCCACGGCGGGGGCCTGCGCCACCGAGGCGTCGGTCCCGCCCGATCGGGTGGACACGGCGGCCATCGGAATGGGCGACTGCCCCGCCCCCTTGGAGACGCATTGCCCGATGTCGATCAGGATGTGCTGGCCGAGGCAGAACACGTCTTCGTAGTAGGGCCGGGCCACCGAGAGGCACTGGTTCAGGTTCAGCTTCGACATGCTCATGCAGAAGCCCGCGTTGGGGTCGTTCATCAGGCTGAGCACCACGGCCTCGTCCGACTCGCCGCCCGCGCCCAGCGCCGCCAGGGCCGCGATGGCGAGGCCGCGCGAAACGGTCGGCGTGGTGGGGGACGACATGGAGGCGGTGGTGACCGCGGCGGCGGGGGTGATCGCATCGGCGGCGGCGACGCTCCTCGCGATGGCGGCGAGTTCGGCATCGGTGGCGCGCATGGTCATCAGCGACAGCGACTTGGCCTTGGCCAGGCGCACGAGCGGGCTGGGCACCGAGGCCTTGGACCAGGCCGAATGCTGCACGTCGTAGGCAGCCTGTTTCACGAGGGCGCCAGCACCTGCGACCTTGGACCCGTCGGCACCCAGCCCGGCGCTGATCGCCCCTGCGGCCGAGGCAGAGCCGGGCAGCGTGGTGGCCACATTGGGGTTCTCGATGATCCGGCGGGCCAGCTCGCGGCGGCTGTCGGCGTCGGAGGCCTGGCTGCGCACGCCCGCGACGAACGAGGGGTCGGACAGGGCGAGCACGGCGGCGTAGGCGATGACGCCCTGGCTGAGCTGCTGCGCCTCGGACTGTGCGCCGTTCATCAGCGAGGCCTCGACCTCCGCGCCCGACTTGAAGGCCGAGGAAATGCGGGCGGCGCGATCCATGTAGGCGCGGTAGGCCCCCGCGGTCTCGATGGCGCGGCGAGACAGGATCGCGGAGGAGCCCGTGTCGATGGGCGTTACGATCGGATAGGCCTGCGGGGCCGAAGCGGGCTCGGGCCGGGCCTTGGACTTCTTCACCGGCTTGGCGGCGAGGGCGGGGCCGGCAAAGGCGAGCACCAGTCCTGCGAGCGCCGCACAAGCTGAACCGTAAGCGCCGCTGCGAACGATCGTAGACTTCATGCTCGTACTTCCGTCTCTGGCCGATCTTCGCAGCCCCGGCGACGGGGCGCGTAAGCGAGTGGACTGGGTGTGAAGGTCAGGCGTTAACGATGCGTAGACCATGACCACTTGATGGCCTTGGCCTGCACCGCGGGCGTCAGTCGAAGAGCTTAGAGACGCTCTCCTCGTTGGCGATACGGCGGATCGCCTCACCGATCAGGGGTGCGATCGAAAGCACGCGGATCTTGTCGCAGCCGCGCACGGTCTCCGGCGCCTCGATTGAGTCGGTGATCACCAGCTCGTCGAGAACCGAGGTCGACACACGCGTGCAGGCCGCGCCCGATAGCACCCCGTGCGAGACGTATGCCGAGACCGAAAGGGCCCCGTGCGCCATCAGCGCCTTGGCGGCGTTGCAGAGCGTGCCCGCGGAATCGACGATGTCGTCGAACATGATGCAGCGGCGGCCGGAGACGTCGCCGATGATGTTCATCACCTCGCTCTCGCCGGGGCCGGATCGGCGCTTGTCCACGATGGCGAGGTCTGCGGATAGCCGGTCGGCCAGTGAGCGCGCGCGCACCACGCCGCCCACGTCGGGCGATACGATCATCAGCTCGCCCGGCTTGCCCTTGGCCTGATGGCGGATGTCAGCCGCGATCACGGGGGTGGCGATCAGGTTGTCGGTAGGGATGTCGAAGAAACCCTGGATCTGCCCCGCGTGCAGATCCATCGTCAGCACCCGATGAGCGCCCGCGCGGGTGATGAGGTTGGCCACAAGCTTGGCCGAGATGGGGGTGCGCCCGCCCACCTTCCGGTCCTGCCGGGCATAGCCGAAATAGGGGATGACCGCCGTGATCCGCCGGGCCGAGGCGCGGTTCAGGGCGTCGATGCAGACCAGCAGCTCCATCAGGTTGTCGTTGGCCGGGAAGCTCGTGGACTGGATCACGAACACGTCCTCGCCGCGCACATTCTCCTCGATGGCGACGAAGATCTCCTGGTCGGCGAAGCGCTGAACCTTCGCCCCGGTCAGCGGCATGTCGAGATAGTCGCCGATGGCCCGCGCCAGGGTCGCGTTGGAGTTGCCCGCCAGAAGCTTCATGCCGACCGTCTCTCCCACCACGTTCGATCGGGCTTCTAGAGCGGGCGCGGCGAAAATGTGAGCGCTTTCGCGCATGGCGCTCACCCATGCCCCGTGCAGGCGACTCGACAGGGACCGCCCGGGGGATCACTCAGGCGACAAGCTTGGCTTTGAGGAGGCCCGACATGGCCGACCGTTCGATGTGGATTCCCGCCGCCGTCGCTGGGGCGCTGGTGGCCGGGGGGCTGGCCGTGGGCGGCTGGGCCATCGGGCTGGGCGTCATCAACGCCCGGGTGGGCGACCGGGCCGTGACGGTGCGGGGCCTTTCGGAACGGGAGGTGAAGGCTGACCTCGCCGTCCTGCCGTTGAAGTTCACGGCCACGGGGGAGGAACTCACGGCCGTGCAGACCGCGGTGGATGCCGAAGCCGCCACCGTCACGCGGTTCCTGCTCGCCCAGGGCTTCAAGGCGGCGGAGATCGACCTCGGGCGCCTCACCGTCTCGGATGCGCGCTCCAAGGAGTACGGCCAGCAGAACAACGGGGCGCCCCGGTTCATCCTCAGCCAGGAGATCAACGTGCGCACCGCCGACGTTGAGCGGGTGCAGGAGACCACGCGCAAGCTCGGCGACCTCGTGCGGCAGGCGGTGGTGCTGCAGGACTTCGGCGGCCCGAACTACATCTTCACCAAGCTGAACGGCGTGCGCCCGACCATGATCGCCGAGGCCACCGCCAGCGCCCGCACCGGGGCCGCCCAGTTCGCGAGGGACTCCGGCGCGGCGCTCGGCGGCATTCAGGAAGCCACGCAGGGCTCCTTCGAGATCCTGCCCCGCGACGACATGGGCGAGGGCGGTTCGCAGTCGCAATCGGTGTGGAAGAAGCTGCGCGTGGTCACGACGGTGAAGTACCGCCTGCGGTGAGCTAGAGCCGCACCACCGACAACAGCCGGCCAGACTCCGCCTGCCCTCGCAGCACGGCGCGGCGGTGGCTGAACAGGCGGGCTTCGTCGTCCAGGGTGTCGGCGCCGATCCATTCTGCCTGCACGACGCCAGCACGGGACAGGCGATCGAGGCAGTAGCCGGGCAGGTCGAAGAGTCGCTTGTCGGCCGCGGCACCGGGGGCGAAGCGGGAGGCGCTGGCAGGGTCTGTGGCCAGGAACTCCGCCTCGAAAGCCTCGCCCACCTCGTAAGATCGCGGACCGATCACGGGGCCGATGGCCGCCACGATGCGCTCGGGCTGGGCCCCGCTGGCGATCATCTGGCGAAGGGCGTCCTCGATCACCCCGTGCAGCGCACCCTTCCACCCCGCGTGGGCCGCGGCGACGACGCCCGCCTGCCGGTCGGCGAGGAGGATCGGCGCGCAGTCGGCGGTCAGGACACCGGCTCCCACGCCGGAGTCGGGGGTGACCACGGCATCGGCCTGTGGTCGTTCGCCCGACCACGGGGCCTCGACCGACCTGGCGGAGTGGACCTGATAGGCGACGAACAGCTGATCTGGAGCGAGGTCGAGGGCGGCCGCGGCGCGGCGACGGTTCTCGGCCACCAGCGCCGGGTCGTCCTGTGATCCGGGGCCGCAGTTCAGGGAGGCGTAGAGCCCTGTGGAAACCCCGCCCTCCCGCGTGAAGAAGGCATGGCGCACGCCGGCGGCGGTGAGCAGGGGCGAGGAGAGGAACGGGGGCACGGCCAACCGATACTACGGAAAGCCGGGCGGTGGCGGATCGCCCGTTCGCCAGATCGCCCCCGCCTTGAACAGGGCGCCCATCTGCGCGTCGCCGGTCAGGCGCTGCAACTGAGCATCCAGGGTCTGCGCGCGGTCGGGGCGGGCGGTGGCCAGGGCCGAGGCGCGCGCTTCGATCCCGAGGCGCTGCAGGAACTCGCCCTGCGTGCGGATCGCCGCCTGCGCCCCAGCCGCCCGCACCGCCGCCATCACGGCGGGGAAGTCCGCATGCACGGTGAGGTCGGCCTCCCCCGGCGTGGTGAGGGGATCGACCTTCTGGTGGGCGCGGATCGCCTGAAGCGTGTCGCCCGGTGCGGGGTCGGCTGCGCCGTAGTCGATGAGGAGCGCCGCCCCGCCGTCGCTAACGATGCGTCCCGCCAGCATGGCCGCGAACCCCACCTGCCGGGGCGACACCTCGACCACCACACCCGGCGGTGTGTCGATGAAGGCGGCGGGCGGCGTGAACCCTGCGGGCGCTGGGCCGAGCCCAAAGGCGAGGGTGCCGCGCGCATCCAGCCCCACGCGGCGTTCCGCCCAGGCGCCGCGGGCGTCCCTGGTGAACTGCCGGGCGGGGAGGCAATCGAGGAACTCGTTGGCGATCACGATCAAGGGTGAGCCATCCGGCACATCCTCCAGCCGGTCCGCCCATCGCGGGTGCGCACCTTGCAAGGCGGCGGCCTGGCGCGCGCGAAGGGGCGGGCTCGCCTCCACCAGCCACAGGTCGGCCGCATCGAGGAACGCCGGCACCGCCCGCCTCAGCGCCCGCAGGGCGTCGGTCATCAGCGTGCCGTCGCCGGGGCCGATCTCCACAAGCCGGAACGGGGAGGGCGATCCGGCCGCGAGCCACACCTGCGCTGCCCACAGCCCGATCAGCTCGCCGAACATCTGGCTGACCAGAGGGGCAGTGATGAAGTCGCCCTGCGCCCCCAGCGCCGGGCGGGTGGCGTAGTAGCCGTGCTGCGGATCGTGCAGGCACAGGGCCATGTAGTGCTCGACGGTGATCGGCCCTTCGGCGGCGATCAGCGCCTCAATGCGAGGTTTCAGGTCCATCGGGGGCGAAGCTTGCGGCCGCGCGCTCGTCCATCGCCGCGAAGGGGTCTGCGGGCACCTCGGGCGGCGTGACGCCCGGGGCAAGATCGTGGCCGGGCGCGCTCTCCAGCGGGGTCGTCGGCGTCTGCGAGGCGAGGGAGCTCGGGCGCATCGACCAGATCAGCAGCCCCGCCCCGCCCAGGATCAGCGGCATCGACAGCAGCATTCCCATCGTGAGGCCGAGGGGGAAGTCGGGCATGCCCCGGTCGGGCTCGCGCACGCCCTCCAGCATCACCCGGAACAGGCCGTAGCAGAGAAGGAACAGCCCCGAGACGGCTCCCCGCCTGGGCAGGAGCTTGCGCCCGTGGGTGGCGAAGCGAAGGATGGCGAAAAGCACCACCCCCTCCAGAAGCGCCTCGTAGATCTGGCTGGGATGGCGCGGGGCCGAGCCCGCCGGGCATACCCCACCGTTGGCCATCTGAAGCTTGATGTTACAGAACACAACGCCCCAGGGCGCATCGGTATGACGCCCCCACAGCTCGCCGTTCACAAAATTGGCGATGCGGCCGAAGAACAGGCCGAACGGCACGCAGGCCGCCGTCAGGTCTCCCAGCCGCACTATGTCGATCTTCTGGTTGCGGGCGAACAGCACCACGGCGGTGATCACGCCGATCAGCCCCCCGTGGAAGCTCATGCCGCCTTCCCAGGTGGCGAAGATCATCCACGGCCGATGCAGGAGCTCAGTCGGCTGCTGCAGCAGCATGTAGAACAGCACATAGCCGAGGCGGCCGCCGATGATGATGCCCAGCGTCACCCACAGGACGAAGTCGTCCACCTGCCGGTCGGTGGCGATGGGCGGTCCGCCGCCCCAGATCTTCGCGTTGCGCACCAGCGCCACCGCATAGCGCCAGCCGAGCAGGATCCCGGCGACGTAGGCGAGGGCGTACCAGCGCACGGCCAGGGGGCCGATGTGCACCAGCACGGGATCGAACTCAGGAAAGGGCAAGGGCGTCTCCGGCGGGCGCGGCAGAGCCGTGTAACAGGTTTACCCGCCCAGCGCGTAGATCACGCAGGCTTGTTGCGTTAGCGTCTGAAGCGGGGGCTGCAGGTTGATCTGGAGGCTGGCAGCGTCAGCTTCGAGAGCTTCTGGACTCTGCGATTGCCGGACGGGTGCCGGCACTTGCGGCAAGGGGAGGGGCGGCGCATTTCGCATCGCCGACACCACCACCTCCGATACGTCGTTGCCATAGCCCGAGCCGCCGTAGCTCCGCGGCGCCCCTGCGATCAGCACGTCCGTTGAGCACGCCCGGCCCGTGGGGTCGATCAGCTTCACCGCCCCCAGTCTCACGCCCGCATCCGCCGCCGAGGCCCGCGCGCGGGCCGCCGCATCGGCCACCGCGGCCTTGGCCATCGCTGCGTTCAGGGAATTGTCGGGAAGAAGGCTGAAATAGGCCGGGCTGGCGCGGGTCGGCTTTGCAGCGATCAGCGTGGCGTAGACCCGCTCCACGACCTTCAGGTCGCGCACTTCCAAGTTGACGGTGGCGGTGACGGCGTACCGGTCGACCTTGTCTTCCCGCTGGTTGTCCTGGATCGTGCCGGTCTTGTCCTTGTACTGGGCGTATAGCGGCCGGGTCTGGAAGCTGGTCTCCACCCTCACGCGCTCGGACCCATAGGCGGCCAGCGTCTGGTTCAGGCCGCGCACCTTTTCTGCGGCGTCGCGGGTGGCCTCGGCCGCCGTGCCTGCGATGGCCTCGAAGCCAGCCGACAGGCGGGCGCGGTTGGCGGGCACCTCTGCGCGTACGTCCCCCAGGCTGGCGATGATCGGTTCGCGCATCCACCAAGGGGCGCTCTGATAGTTGGGCGGCTGGGCGGGCTGCACGGTGAGCGTCTGCGTTGCCCCCACACCCGGCGTGAGGAAAACGAACAGAAGCGCTGGCAGGTGACGCATCACGACTCCATCGGATGACTTCAGGGAGCCTAGCAGCCGCTTGCGACGGCCGCGACCATCCCACGAGTGATGCCCACGATTGATGAGCAGGCTTCGCGCCCCTATATGCGCGGCCCCGGTGCTCCCTCGCCGGTTTGGCCTGCGGGCCGGGAGTGTGCGTCCATGCTTCTCACGATGATGCGGGCCAAGCTGCACCGCGCCACGGTCACCCAGGCCGACGTCGACTACGAGGGCTCCATCGCCATCGACAAGGACCTGCTCGACGCCTCGACGCTGCTGCCCAACGAGCAGGTGGACGTGCTGAACGTGACCACCGGCGCGCGTTTCACCACCTATGTGATCGAGGCCCCGCGGGGCTCGCGCACCATCGGGGTGAACGGCGCCGCCGCCCGGCTGGTGGCGGTGGGCGATACGGTGATCGTGGTGGCCTATGGCCAGCTCGAGGCCGCCGAGGCGAAGGCCCACAAGCCCGTGGTCGTGCTGATGGGCGAGGGCAACCGGCCCAAGGTCGCCCTCGCCGCGGCCTAGCGGCCCAGTTCGTAGGTGGCGCTGACGCCGGCGCGCAGTTCCACTTCGCCTGGCTCCACCGAGGTTGCAGGGGCCGCGTCTGCGAAGCGGGCGCTCATGGAGGCCTTCATCATCATGGGTTGCGGGCGCGGTTCGCCCGAGGTCTCGCTCAGCGTCACGAGCCGCACGATGCGCAGGCCGCTGGCCGAGGCATAGAGCTGGGCCTTGTCGCCCAAGGCCTTCACGGCGCGTTTGCGGGCCTCGTCCTGCAGGGGCTTGGGGTCGGCGATGTCGAAGCTGATGCCCTCCACGTCGGTGGCCCCGGCGGAGACGGCGGCGTCGATGGCGGCCCCCGTGCGGTCCAGCGCCCGCACCACGATCGTGACGTGGTTCGAGGCCTGGTAGCCGGTCAGGCGGCGGGGGGCGTTCTGCGGAAACTCGTACTGCGCGCCGAGGGAGAGGCCGGAGGTCTGGATGTCCTTCGCGTCGATCCCCCGGGCCTTCAGGGCGGCGACGGTGGCGGCCATGCGGATGCGCTCGGCGGTGGATGCGGCCACGGCCGTCGGGCCGGTCGTGGTGACGCCGAGGGTGATGTAGGCGATGTCTGGAGCGGCCTTCACCACGCCTTCCGCCGACAGCTCCAGAGTGGTGGCGTCGAAGGCGGTGCGGGGTGCGGGCTGGGCGCAAGCCGCGCTCGCGCCGAGGGAGGCCGCCAGCGCGGCGGCGATGGCGAGCACTGGGGCGATAGCTGGGGCGGCGGCGGCGCGGATCATCTGGCAGGCTCCTGTGGGCGACGCCACAGCTCTCGCGCGCCAGCCTTGAACGCCCGCTGAACGGCTCGGCTTCCGCCGA
Organism: Caulobacterales bacterium; assembly: GCA_038226305.1. Classification (GTDB taxonomy): domain Bacteria; phylum Pseudomonadota; class Alphaproteobacteria; order Caulobacterales; family Caulobacteraceae; genus JASLDZ01. The sequence goes on along the minus strand of JBBRQN010000006.1, from coordinate 114,636 downwards.
CCTTCAGGGTCGTGCTACCGAGCGGTCCCGCAGTGCGGGGGCCTGTAGCTCAATGGTTAGAGCCGACCGCTCATAACGGTCTGGTTGTAGGTTCGAGTCCTACCGGGCCCACCACCACCGCCGCGTTGCCGCGAAGGTCGGGGCGATGGGCCCGCCTGGATGTTGCGATCAGCGCTTCTTGGCGTTGGCGTTGCAGATCTTCAGTTCGTCGGCCGAAACCGAGAGGTCGCCGGTCTGGAACGAGGCGACGGCACCGGCCTTGGCGGCCAGGTCGCCGCACTCGCGCACGATCGACTTGCCGGAGGCCGAGCCCATCGGGGCAGCGCGGCAGGCATCGGCGTCGCAGTGCCAGATGCGCCCGGCGAGCACGGGGTCGAAGCCGGTCTTCAGCGGCGTCTCGAGCATGGCGAGCGACTGGCCGCGGGCCAGGGTCGTCTGGGCGGAGGCGGGTGCTGCAACTGCGAAGGCGGTAAGGCTCAGCGCGGCGACGATGATGGACTTCAACATGGGAAAACCCCGTTTCCAAGAGTGGGCGCTTAGACGAGCTGCATAAGGGAGGAGCTCGTCGTGCACTATGTTAACAGTGTTAGCCTATGTTGCACTGCACGCAAAGGGGGTGCGGTGCGGCGGCGGATTACTTCTGGGTAATCGTCAAGCTGGCCGGAACCGGGTTTCGCGCGTTGCCGCAGTGCGCCAGCGCCCGGCGTGTTGGTGGAGACCCTACGTGCTGGCAGCTGGTGACGTGATGGCGGGGCGAGAGGCGAAGGCCCCGTTCGCGCAGGTGGTCTTCACCTGCAGCAAGTGCGCCCGCAAGCTCGACGGCGGCTTTGGCAAGCGTGGGCGCAAGGATCTGCGGTCGGAACTGAAGCGGGCCTGGAAGCAGGGCGACTGGAAGGCGACCGTGGGCAAGGTGCGCCTGGTCGACGTGGGCTGCCTCGGTCTTTGCCCCAAGCGCCGGCAGGTGGTGGCTACGCCCGAGCTGCTCCAGCGAGGTCGGCTGCTGGTGGTGGAGCCGGGGGCGGAGGCGCAGGCCGTGCTCACGACGCTGATCGGTCCGCGATTGGGCTGACGCGCGGGCGGGGGCCGCCTATCTAGGCGCATGGCCGAAAGCTTCGATCCCACCCGTCTGTCGCCCGATCGGGAGCGCCGCTATCGCGAGCTGCGCGAGGAGGTGGCGTCGGTGCTGGATGGCGAGCCCGATCGCACGGCACGGATGGCGACAGTCTCCTCCATGCTGGCCCACGCCTTTCCGGAGCGGTTCTTCTGGACGGGGTTCTATGTGGTCGACCCCGCCAAGGGCGACGAGCTGGTGGTGGGCCCCTACCAGGGGTCGCTGGGCTGCCTGCGGATCAGGTTCGGGCGGGGGGTGTGCGGAACCGCCGCCGCCGAACGCCGGGTGATGATCGTGGACGACGTGGACGCCTTCCCCGACCACATCGCCTGCGACGCCCTTTCCCGCAGCGAGATCGTGCTGCCGGTGTTCGACGCTGCGGGGAGCCTCATCGCCGTGTTCGACGTGGACTCAGCCGAGCCCGCCGCCTTCGATCAGACCGACGCCGAGGGCATCGGCCTGATCCTGGGCGACAGTTTCGGCCGTTAGGGAGGCCCGCCCAGCTCCCGCTTGAAGAAGTTCAGGATCGTCAGCTCCCGGGTGAGCTGGCGCTTCTGCCCGCGGATGCCGTGGCGCTGGCCGGGGAACAGCATCAGGTCGAAGGTGTGCCCCTGCTCCTGCAGCTTGGCCAGGATGCGGGTGCCGTTCTCGAACACCACGTTGTCGTCCGCCATGCCCTGCATGTAGAGGAGCCGCCCCTTCAGGTTGGCAAGCCTCGGGATGATCGCAGACTGGTCGTACGCCTCCTTGCGCTTGTTCGGATCGCCCATGAAACGCTCGGTGTAGTGGGTGTCGTAGAGCCGCCAGTCGCTGGGGGCGGCCCCCGAGGCACCGGCGCGGATGTTCGCCCCGGGCTCGGTCATCAGCCGCAGCGTCATGAACCCGCCGTAGCTCCAGCCCGAAACGCCGACGCGGTCGGCATCCACGTAGGGGAGGGAGCGCAGGTATTTCAGGCCGACGAACTGGTCCTTCACCTCGACGTCGCCGAGGTGCCCCGCGATGGCGCGCTCGAAGTCGCGGCCGCGGTTGGAGGAGCCCCGGTTGTCGAGCTGGAACTGGATGAAGCCGTTCTCGCCCATCAGCTGCGCCCCCGGCGGCGTCCACCCCGCCGAGACCGACTGCACGTCGGGCCCGCCGTAAACGTCAACGATCACCGGGTATTTCTTGGCGGGATCGAAGTCCTTCGGCTTCATCATCCAGTAGTGCAGCACCGTGCCGTCCTCGGCCTTCAGCGTGCCGAACTCCCGCCTTACGTGCCTGGCGAGGTAGGGGTAGTAGGGGTGGCCGGGCTTGAGCGCGTTCTCCTCGATCCAGCGGATGCGCTTGCCGGTTATGTCATACAGCGCGGTCTGGGGCGGGGTGTTGGGGTCGCTGTAGCCGCCCACATAGGCATTGGCCGCCTTGCCCACCGTGGCGTTCCAGTTGCCCGTGCCCGTCGTGATCCGCTGCGGCTCGCCCGGTGCCTTGTAGCTCACCACGTACAGGTCGCGGTGGATGGGGCTGTCCTTGGAGGCCATGAAGTAGATCAGGCCCTTGGCCTCATCCACGCCCGTGGCGCCCGCGCCGCCCAGGCCCAGGCCGCCCACGGGCCAGGCGCCCTTGGTGATCGCGCGGATCAGCTTCCCGTCGCGCGCATAGAGATACAGGTGGTGGAAGCCCGAGCGCTCCGAGCCCCAGATGAACGTACCGTCCTTCAGCGGGCGCATGTCGTTGTTGAGGTCGATCCAGTCCTTGTCCGTCTCCGTCAGGATCACCTTGGCGGTGCCCGTGGCGGGATCGACTTCGAGGAGCTCGAGCTTCCTCTGATCGCGCGTCTCGCGCTGCACGTAGAGCGTCTTGCCGTCAGCCGACCAGTTCGCCCGGGCGAGATAGACGTCGGCGTCCTTGCCCAGGTCCACCTTCACCACGCCCTCGCCAGACGGCGACGAGACGTAGAGCTCGACCACCGCGTTGGGGCGGCCGGGCTTGGGATAGCGCTGGCTCACCACCGTGCCGCCCTCGGCCCCGATGTCGAACCGAGGCACGATGTCCACGCCTGACTCGTCCACCTTGGTCCAGGCGATGCGGCTCTCGTCGGGGGCCCACCAGTAGCCGGTAAAGCGGCCCATCTCCTCCTGCGCCACGAACTCGGCCACGCCGTAGCTGACCGGGTCTTTCGAGGCGGGGCTGACCTGCTTCTCCGCCCCGCCTGTCACCGGCTTCACGAAGAGCGTGCCGCCCCGGACCCACGAGACGAAGCCGCCCTTGGGGGAGAACCGGCTGTCGGTCTCGTCGCCGTCGGTCTTGGTGAAGCGCTCGGCTTTGCCGGTGGCCGGATCGGCGAGGTAGAGGTCTCCGCCGAGGGGGACGAGGATACGCCTGCCCTGGTCGTCCCACCGGTATTCGACGACGCCGCGTGAAGAGATGCGCTGGCGTTCCCGCCGCGCCTTCTCGGCTTCGGAGAGTTCGGCCTCCTTGGGGTCCAGCGCCTTGGCGTCGATCAGGCGCCGCGGCTCGCCGCCGGCCACATCGATGGCCCACAGGTCCTGAACCTCGCGGTCGTTCTCCTTGGCACGCAGGAAGGTGACGAGCTTGCCGTCGGGCGACAGCTGCACCCCCCGGGCCGTGGGGCCCGTCAGATCGGGTTCGGAGAACAGCCGCTCAGGGGTGAGCACGCCTGCTGCGGCGGCGGCCGCAGCGGCCTTGGCGGTCGAGGCGGCTGTCTGGGCTGTGGCTTGTGAGGTCATGAAGGGGGCTGTGAGGGCGGTGGCGGCGAGCGCCAGGGCAAGCAGACGGGTCATCGAGGGTCCGTATCGGAGGGATCGGAAAGTCGCGCCCGCACATTCTGCGAACCCGCCCGCTTCGTCCATGCCCGGACCGAAACGCGCAGGCGACTTTCCAACGGCGGGCCAGGACCCTCAGATGCGCCATGCCTGAAGACCTGCACGAGACGATCTCGGACCTCGCCCTGTTCGCCGCCGCGACGCGAGGGCCGAGCCTGTCGCAGGCCGCGCTGGCGGGAGGGGTGTCTGTCGCCAAACTGTCCCGGCGCATCAAGGCCCTGGAAGCCGTGGCGGGGGTTCAGCTCCTGCATCGAACCGGCCGCCGCTACGGGCCGACGGAGGAGGGTGCCCGACTTTTGGCCGCCCTGGAGGGACCATTGGCGGGGGTGGAGGCGGCCTTCGCCGCGCTGACGGCCAGACAGTCGGAGCCCGAGGGATTGCTACGCCTGTCGGTCACCGCCGACTTCGGTGCAACCTTCCTCGCACCCCTGATCGCGGAGTTCCGCAAGCTGCACCCGGCGGTGGAACTGGAGCTCGACCTCAGCCCCCGTCGCGTGGACCTGGCGACCGAACGCTTCGACGCCGCCATTCGTGTCGGGCCGCTGGAGGATTCGGCGCTGACGGCCCGGCGGCTGGCGGTCGTGCCTGCGCATCTCTACGCCTCGGCTGACTACCTGGCGCGGCGCGGTTGCCCGCAGAGCCCGCTCGATCTGCGCGACCACGACTGCCTGCCACTTCCGCACATGAAAGGGATCGCGGGGTTGCGTCGGGGTGACGAGCGGATCGACGTCCTCGTCACGGGCCCGGTGCGCGCCAACACCGTCACCATGCTGCGGCGACTTTGCGGAGAGGGGCTGGGGATCGCGCCTCTGAACGCCTTTATAGCCCGGGAAGGAGCCGAGCACTGCCCCGTCGAGCGCGTGCTGCCCGCGTGGACGCTGGAGCCCGCGCAGTTCTACATGATCACGACCACCAAGCTCCTGCCCGCGCGCACCCGGGCGCTGCTCGACTTCCTGCGTCGCCGCTTTGCGCAGGCTGCCTCTGAAGGCGCCTTGCAGACCTGCAAACCCGCTTTGCAGTTCCGCCGCTTCCCGCGGCCGTGCGGTCCAGGCTTTCTCGGTCTCCAGTCCCAGGAGCCGAACCATGTCCGACGTCGACGCCTCTCGTTTCACCCCCCAAAACGCCGCGATCATGCTGGTCGATCACCAGACCGGAACCGTCGGCTGGGTGAAAAGCCTGCCGCAGGAGATGGTGGTCACCGGCTGCCGCGTGCTGACGCGCATGGCCGTGAGCTACGGCATGCCGCTCATCCTGACCACGACGATGGAGCAGCAGGTCGGGCCGACCATTCAGGACATCCAGGATCTGGCGCCCGAAGCCTTCGCCGCCCGCTATGCCCGCGGCGGGGCGCTGGACTGCTGGGACGATGCGAAGCTCCGCGAGGGTGTCGCCGCGCTAGGCCGCAAGAAGCTCGTCATGGCCGGGCTGACCACCGACATCTGCCTCTTCTGGGCGGCCCGCTCCGCGCTGCGCCTGGGCTACGAAGTGCTGGTCGTGGCGGACGCCTGCGGGACGACCAGCGTGCTGGGAGACACCCTGACCTACGACCGGCTGCGCACCCTCGGAGCCCAGATCACCGTGGTCAACCAAGCCGTGACCGAACTCGCCAACGACTTCGGCGTGCCAGAGGGCGCGGCGGCTCAGGGGATCATGGGAGACGAGATCATCTCCAAGCTCTGACGAGCTCTACCCTGCCAGTTCCATCGGCAGGAACACGGGGTCGGGCCTTCTCGGGCCGCACTCTGCGCCGCCGCCGAGGCTGTTTTCGAAGTCGCTGAGGAGATCGCAGAGTTCTGTGGCCGGGGTGCGGATGGCGCGGCCTGCAAACTTGTAATGCCAGAAGCTGGTCACGTGCTGCAGGGCGCCCAGCTTGTCGCCCACCGAGAAGAAGAGCGCGGGCGCACTGATCAGGAAGTCGCGGAAAATGGCGGGCTCGGCGCGCTGCGTCAGGGCGGCGAAGGCCACGTCATAGGCGTTCAAGGCACCGCGCACGTCGCGGCAGGCGGTCTTGATGCGGGACTGCAGACGGGTGCGGGCCTCGGCGATATAGGCCCGCTCCTCCGGCGTGGCGTCGCCCGTGGCGCGCACCTTTGAGATGGCCTCGATCATCACGAGGCCGGCGCTCAGCGCCTCGTCCAGCGCCCACTTGTAGTAGAGGAAGCCTTTCCAGCAGAACATGCCCTCCACGAACTCGGCCGGCTCCATCTTCAGAGTGCGGCGCAGGGGCTCCATCGTGGCGTCGAGGTCGGAGCTGAGGATCCTGTCGGCCAGGCGCGCAGCCTTCTCCGGCTCTGCGTGGTCGCCGAAGCACAGGGTGATCAGGGGCACGATTTCCCGGCGCACGAAGCTGCGCATGCGCTCGACGTCGCCGGGGGAGATCTCGAAATAGTCGCGCGCCGCCTCGTGGCCCTGGCGGCGCAGGTGCTCCCGGGTGAGGAAGGGGTCTAGCGAGGGCAGGCCGTCCAGCGCCTGCAGCACGGCGAGATCACGGGCACCGGCGACGGTCGCTTCGTGCACGCCGAGCGACATGGCCATCGTGCCCTCGAACCCGCGCTCGCCCACGAAGATGGCGTGGGCGCCCAGGCCCACGTCCTGCGGGTCGATTGGGATCAGGAGCTTGGTGACGAGGGTGCGCGCCTCAACGAACCACTCGCGCTCGTGAGGGCGCAGGCGGTGCTTCACCACGATGCAGCGATCCAGCGCGGGCGCCGCGAACAGGGTCGATCCGGCGGGGGTGGCGGTGCGCTGCGCGGCCGTGCGCTTGGCGAGGTTGAGCACCCTCGAGGTCGAGGCGGTCCGCATCAGGCGCAGAAGGCTGCGGTGTTCCTTGACCAGATGCATGGGGCCGCAAGCTAGACGGCAAGTCTTAGTTTTACGTGCAGTCCGCGCGCCAAAACTCGCTTCGGCGGCTACTGCGCCGGAGAAAACAGTGGTGCCACCTCGGCAGAGTTTTCGAGGGATGGCAGGTAGGCGGGGGCCTGGCGGGCACCGCTGACCTGCTCATAGGCGTAGGCGATCTGCAGCATCTTCGCATCGTCCCACGCCTTGCCGATGAACGAGATCGCCACGGGCAGGCCGCGCACATAGCCCATGGGCAGGGTGACGTGCGGATAGCCCGCGACAGCCGCCAGCGAGGTGGCACCCTCGCCCTCCACATGGTCGCCGTCCACCGCGTCGGTCAGCCAGGCGGGCACGGTGGTGGGGGCGGTCAGGGCGTCCAGCTTGTAGGTGGCGATCAGCTTGTCGATGCCCTCGGCCCCGGCCATGCGCAGGCTGTCGGCGCGGGCCTTGAGGTAGACGGGGTCGGCGGGGCCCTTGGTCTTCTGCGCGGCTTCGAAGGTCTCCTGGCCGAACAGAGCGGTCTCGCGGGGGGTAGCGGCGTTGAAGGCGATCACGTCTGCCAGGGTGCGGGTCTTCACCTTCCGGGGGTCGGTGGTGCCCAGGTAGGCGTTCAGATCGGTCTTCAGCTCGGACAGCAGCACCTTGAACTCGAGATCGCCCAGTGCCGTGGGGGGCTTCCACGCCTTGATCTCGATCACTGTGGCCCCGGCGGTTCGCAGGGCGGCCAGCGCGCGCTCGAACACTGCGAGTTCGGGCGGCTGCACGTCGGAGGCATAGCGCAGCACGCCGATGCGCTTGCCCTTCAGGGTCGAGCCTTGCAGGGCCGTGAAGAAGTCGCGCTTGTGGCTGTCGGCGGTGGCAGTGGCGGCGTCCTGCGGGTCGGTGCCGGCCATGGCTGTGAGGAGGAGCGCGATGTCCGAAACGCTCCTGCCCATCGGGCCGGCGGTGTCCTGGCTGTGGCTGATGGGCACGATGTGGGTTCGCGACACGAGGCCCAGCGTCGGCTTGATCCCCGCCAGCCCGTTCACCGCCGAGGGGCAGGTGACCGATCCGTCGGTCTCGGTGCCCACACCCACCGCCGCTAGGCTGGCCGCGATGGCCGCACCCGTGCCGGAGGACGACCCGCAGGCGTTGCGGTCCAGCACGTTGGGGTTCTTCACGAGCCCCCCCACCGCCGACCAGCCGGAGATGGACCGGCCGGACCGGATGTTGGCCCACTCCGAAAGGTTGGTTTTGCCCAGGATCACGGCCCCCGCGTCGGTCAGCCGCTTCACCACGGGGGCGTCGCGGTTGGTGACGTTGTTGGCGAGCGCGAGGGAGCCGGCCGTGGTGGCCGTGCCGTCTGCGGACTCGATGTTGTCCTTGATGAGGATCGGCACGCCGTGGAGGGGGCCGCGGATCCGGCCCGCCTTGCGCTCCGCGTCGAGCAGGCGGGCATCGGCGATGGCGTGGGGGTTCAGGGCGATGACGCTGTGCAGGGCGGGGCCCGATTGGTCCACATCCCGGATGCGACGCAGGTAGGCCCGCACCAGCGCCTCGGACGTGATGCGCCCCGCCGAGAGGTCTGCGGAGAGTTCGACGACGGAGCGTTCGACGATCTGCGGCTCGGCGGCGCGGGCCGGTGCGCCGGCGAGGCCAAGGGCGGTCGTGGCGGCGAGGGCCGTAAGGGCGGTGCGTAGGGTCATCTGAGTTCCGGCGCGGGGGACGCGCCACTGCACGCCGCGCCGCCCCCCACCGTCAAGCTCCGGCAGACGCGACCTTCTGGCAACCCGTCCTAGCGAGTGCCGGGGTGAGTGACAGGAACGTGGGCGTGCGGATGCGGGGGCAGCTTTTGCGCCGCCGCCTTGGGCGCGGCGGGGGTCGGCGGCCCGGGGGGTGCGAGCGCCTGCACCGGCACCATGATCGACACGGGGGCCGAGCTCTTGAAACGGAAGGTCAGCGGCACGGCCTCGCCGCTCTTCAGCGGGCGGCGCAGGCCGTCGAGCATCACGTGCAGGCCGCCGGGCTTCAGGGTGATGGCGGCGCCGGGGGGCAGGGGCAGGGCGCCGATGGGCTCCATCGACATCACCCCCTTGTGGCTGACGCTCACGTGCACGCCTGCCATCGCCGCGACACTGGTGGTGACCGAGATCAGGAAGTCCGGCTTCCGGCCCTCGTTGCGCAGGGTGAGATAGGCGGCGCTGGCGGGCATGCCCTGCGCGGCCGGGCGCACCCAGGCCCCTTCGATCCGCACCGGACCGGCGACGCCCGGCGTGGGCTTCGGCCCCGGCTTCGGTCCCCCGGCCATGAGCATGAGGGCCGCGACGAGGATCAGCGGAGCGGCGGGGAAGCGGTTACGGGTCACGTCGCGCCGTTTAGCGGGTCGGGCGGAGGATCGGAATACCCAAGCTCCCGATGCGCTTCCCCGCGACAGGCGCGCGCAGGCCGGAGCGGAGCCCTATCGCCTCTGCGCGGCGCGGTTTAAGGCGCTCGCCTATGGACTATTTCTATGCCGTGATCCTGGGCCTGCTCGAAGGCCTGACCGAGTTCATCCCGGTCTCATCGACAGGGCATCTCTTGCTGGCGACGCGTCTTCTGGGGCTGACCACGCCGCAGTGGGAGAGCTTCGTGATCCTGATCCAGCTGGGCGCGATCCTGGCCGTGGTGGTGGTCTACTTCCAGCGCCTGTGGAACGTGCTCATCACCCTGCCCAGCGATCCGCGCTCACGCCGGTTCGCGTTGAGCATCATCGTGGCCTTCATCCCGGCGGTCGTTCTGGGCACCCTGTTCTACAAGTTCATCAAGCAGGTGCTGTTCAACAGCCCGGAAGTGATCTGCGCCAGCCTCCTGATCGGGGGCATCGTGCTCCTCCTGCTCGACCGGTTCGCCCGCACGGTGCGCTATAACGATGCCTACGAAGTGCCGCTCGGCCGCTCCTTCGGCGTGGGCCTGATGCAGACGCTGGCGATGATCCCCGGTGTGTCGCGGTCGGGCTCCACCATCGCGGGCGGCCTTGTGCTCGGCCTCGACAAGAAGGCCGCCGCAGAGTTCAGCTTCTTTCTCGCCATCCCCACCATGGCAGCCGCCTTCGCCAAGGACGCCCTGGAGAACAAGGATCAGCTGCTGCACGGCCACTTCCTGCCGGTCATCGCCGTGGGTTTCGTGGTCAGCTTCATCTCAGGGCTGATCGTGGTGCGCTCGCTCCTGGCCTTCGTGGCGCGGCACGGGTTCGCGCCCTTCGCCTGGTGGCGGATCGCAGTGGGGGCGGGGGGCCTCGTGTTCCTGGCGCTGCAGCACTGAAGCGCGCCTAGGGGCCGCGAGGTCGCCACGATCTGCCTTTAGGCGCACAGCCCATGACCCTGGCCCTCCTCCTCGCCGCAGCGCTCCTGCAGACGCCCGCCATGCCCGCGAAAGCCCCGGTCGTGGCCTTCGACCTTCCGGCGACGCAGGCGGCCGGTGAGCCCCTGGGCGTAAGCTCGGGATCGTTCGGGCCGGGCGGGTTCATCCCGCAGGAGAACTCGGGCTACGGCAAGAATCTGTCGCCCTCGCTGACCTGGACGGCGGGGCCGCCCAAGACCCGCAGCTACGTGGTGCTGGTGGAGGATCCCGATGGGGAGGGCCCCCAGCCCATCCTGCATTGGCTGGCCTACGACCTTGCCCCCTCGCAGACCAACCTGGAGTCCAAGACCCGCAACGCGGTGCGCGTGAAGGAGCCCGAGCCCGGGTTCAGCCAGGGCCAGAACGACCACGGCGGACTGGGCTGGACGGGGCCTCACCCGCCCGTGGGTTCTGCGCCCCACCACTACCATTTCCAGGTCTTCGCCCTGGACCGGATGAGCGGCACGCGCCCCGGTTCCGACCGCGCGACCCTGCTCAACGCCATGCGCGGCCATGTGCTGGCCAAAGGGCAGGTGATCGGCCTCTACGCCCAGGCCCCCGAACGCGTGCGCCGCGACAAGAGCAAGCCTGCGCAGGCGGTGCCCGCCGCGCCTGCGGCTTCGACGCCGGCATCCTGAGCGCCCTCAGGCGTGATCAAGGACCGGCTTGGTGCGGTAAGGCTTTTCCAGCCGGGCGATCTCTTCGGGCTCGAGCTTCAGCGACAGGGCGGCCACCGCGTCTTCGAGGTGGTGGGGCTTGGTGGCGCCGATGATGGGGGCGCTGACCGCCGGGCGGCTGAGCACCCAGGCCAGGGCCACCTGCATGTTGGGCACGCCGCGCTCCTTGGCGACTGCCGAGACGGCATCGGCCACGTCGTAGTCTTCCGGGGCACCGTAGAGCTTTTCGGAGAACTCGTCCGATCCGGCGCGGGTGCTGGCACCCTTGTCGCCGTCGCGCTTGCGGTCCCCCGCCAGCCAGCCGCGGGCGAGCGGCGACCATGGGATCACGCCCACGCCCTGATCGAGGCAGAGCGGCAGCATCTCCCGCTCCTCCTCCCGCGCCAGCAAGTTGAGCTGCGGCTGCATGGAGACGAACTTCGCCCAGCCGTGCTGCTCGCTGACCTTGAGCATCTTCATGAACTGCCATGCCCACATGGACGAGGCGCCGATGTAGAGAGCCTTGCCCGCGCGCACGACGTCGTTCAGCGCCTCGAGGGTTTCTTCGATGGGCGTATGCGGGTCGAAGCGGTGGATCTGGTGGAGGTCCACGTGGTCGGTGCCGAGCCGCTTCAGGCTGGCGTCGATCCCCGCCATGATGTGCTTGCGCGACAGGCCCTTGGCGTTGGCGTCCTTGCCCATCGGCCAGAACACCTTGGTGGCGATCACCACCTCGTCGCGTTTCGCAAACTCCTTCAGCGCCCGGCCCGTCACCTCCTCGCTGGCCCCCAGGGAATACATGTCGGCGGTGTCGAAGGTGGTGAAGCCCAGCTCGATGGCCCGGCGGAAGAAGGGGCGGCTGGCCTCCTCGTCCAGCACCCACGGCCGCCACGACGGCGCGCCATAGCTCATGCAGCCGAGGATCAGGGGCGAGATGGAAAGGCCCGTGCGGCCGAGGCGTGTGGGTTTCATCGCGCTCACCGGTGCAGCCGACCGTCGGTCAGTGCGGAGGGATCGAAGGGGAACAGCACCTTCGGGTCGGGGGTCTCGCAGCCCTTGCGGATGTCCTTGGGGGCGGCGGCCTGCAGGATGTGGCTCAGCACCGCCCGGCGCGCCTGCTTCTTGTGGTCGGCTCGCACACAGAACCATGGGGCCAGCGAGGTCGAGGTGCGCGTCAGCATCACGTCGCGAGCCTCGGTGTATTCGTCCCACTTGCTCTGCGCTACGGCATCCATATCGGACACCTTCAGGGCCTTGAGCGGGTCGGTCCGGCGGGACTTCAGCCGCTCGGCCTGTTCGTCCTTCGAGATATCGAGCCAGTATTTCAGGAGCACGATCCCGCTCTCCACCAGCATCCGCTCGAACTCCGGCGCGTCGCGCAGGAACTCGGCCTGCTGGGGTTTGGTGGAGAAGCCCATCACCACCTCGACGCCCGCCCGATTGTACCAGGAGCGGTTGAACACCACGAGTTCGCCGGCGCTGGGCATCTCGCCTGCGTAGCGCTGGAACCACCACTGCGTCTGCTGGCGGTCGCTGGGCTTGGGCAGGGCGATCACCCGGGTGGCGCGGTTGGAGAGGTGGGCCACCATGCGCTTGATGGTGCCGTCCTTGCCGGAACCGTCCCGGCCCTCCAGCACCACCACAACCCGCTGGCCGGTCTTCTGCGCGTCGGCCTGCATCCGCACGAGGCCCAGCTGCAGTCGCTCCAGCTTGGAGAGCGGCCCGGTGTCGGCGTGTTCGGACGGGGGCTTCAGGTCAGGGGTGGGAAGATCGGGTTTGGGGTCTGAGGGCTTGGCCATGACCGTCACAATACGCCAGATGGCGGGATGATCCGCCTGCATGTGGCCGACCCCCTGAACGAAGCCTGCGTGGTGCGCCCCACCGAGGCGCAGGCGCGCTATCTTCTCACCGTCATGCGGCGCGTGCCGGGGGACGAGATCCTCGTCTTCAACGGTCGCGACGGGGAGTGGCGGGCGCGGATCGAGGCGGCGGGAAAGAAGGGCTGCACGCTCACCGCACTGGCGCAGACCCGCCCCCAGACCGTCGGGCCGGACCTCCACCTCGTGATCGCCCTCGTGAAGCGAGCCCCGCTGGAGCTGATCGTGGAGAAGGCGACGGAGCTAGGGGTGCGCCGCGTCCTGCCCGTCACCACCCGCCGCACCAACGTCGGCCACACCAACGTCGAGCGCCTGAACGCCATCGCCGTGGAGGCCGCCGAGCAGACCGGCCGGCTCGATCCGCCCGCCGTCGAGGCTCCGCAGCCGCTGGACCGTCTGCTCGCAGGCTGGGATGCCGGGCGGAGGCTGATGTTCTGTGACGAGGGGGGCGACGATCCCGCCGATCCCTTCTGGGACGGCCCGAGCGGCCGGGCCCGCCCGGCGCTGGACGCCCTGCGCGAGCAGGCCTCACCGGGGCCGTGGGCGGTGCTCATCGGCCCCGAGGGCGGCTTCGCGCCGGAGGAGCAGGCCACCCTGCGCAGCCTTGTCTTCGTCACCCCCGTTTCGCTCGGCCCGCGCATCCTTCGGGCCGATACGGCGGCCTTCGCGGCGCTCACCCTGTGGCAGGCGACGCAGGGCGACTGGCAGGCGCTCACCCCACCGTGATCGCGGCGCCCTTGAGCGGGGCCGCTGCCTCGCTTATCTGCCGCGCAGCCTAATGCGGCTGAAAGGGGGCGGCTGAAGCCCTCAGGGGACACGCTCTCGAATGCCCGACTGCCTCGCCGAGCCGGGACGCTGCGATGCGCGCCCGCTGCAATACGAAGACCTCGTCGCTGCCCTCGCCGTGGGCTGCAAGCCCGCTTCCGAGCATCGCATCGGGGCTGAGCACGAGAAGCTGATCTTCGCCCGCAGTGATCTGCGCCGCCCCGCCTATGAGGGCCACGCTGGGGTGCATGCCCTCCTCACCGGGATCGAGGCGCATGGCTGGTCGCCCGTGATGGAGCACAACCGCCACGGCCACATGCTCATCGGCCTGGAGCAGCCCCGCGCCGCCGGCGGGCCCAACGTGAGCCTGGAGCCCGGCGGGCAGTTCGAACTCTCCGGCGCCCCTTTCGCCGACTGCCACGACATCGCCGCCGAGACGCAGAGCCACCTGGACGAGGTGAAGGCCGTGGGCGGCGCCCTGGGCCTGGGCTTCCTCGCCCTCGGCCACGACCCCCTGTGGAGCCGGGCCGACATCCCGGTGATGCCCAAGGGCCGCTACGACATCATGCGCGCCTACATGCCCAAGGTGGGTTCGCTCGGCCTCGACATGATGCTGCGCACCTGCACCGTGCAGGCGAACCTCGACTTCAGTTCCGAAGCCGACATGGCCCACAAGTTCCGGGTGAGCCTGGCGCTGCAGCCTCTGGCCACGGCGCTCTGGGCCAACTCGCCGTTCGTAGAAGGCAAGCCCACGGGCTGGCTCTCCACCCGGGCGCGCGTGTGGACCGACACCGACAAGGATCGCACCGGCCTCCTCGGCTTCGTGTTCGAGGAAGGGTTCGGCTTCTCTCGCTACGTGGACTGGGCGCTCGACGTGCCGATGTATTTCGTCAAGCGCGACGGGCTCTACGTCGACCTCGCGGGTCGCTCGTTCCGCGACTTCATGGACGGTCGGCTGAGCGAATTGCCGGGCGAGACGCCCACGCTGAAGGACTGGAACGACCACCTCACCACCGCCTTCCCCGAGGTGCGGCTGAAGACCTACCTGGAGATGCGCGGCTCCGACGTGGGGTCCAAGCCCATGCTCGACGCCCTGCCCGCGTTCTGGGCCGGCGTGCTCTACGATGGCGCAGCGCTGGATGCGGCGTGGGACGTGGTGAAGGGCTGGACGCGCGAGGAGCGCGAAGCGCTGCGGCTGGACGCGGCGCGCGTGGGCCTGAAGGCGCAGGTCGCCGGGCGCTCCCTGCAGGACGTGGCGAAGGACGTCCTGGCCATCGCCGCCGAGGGCCTGGCCCGTCGCGGCCTGAACGAACGCAGCCTGCTCAGCCCCCTGGACGAGATCGCCGCCACCGGCCTCACCAACGCCGACCGGCTTCTGGAACGCTTCCACGGGGCATGGGCCGGGGATGTGCGGCGGGTCTACGAAGAGCAAGCCTACTGATGACGGGTCGCATCCGCGTCGGCATCGGCGGGTGGACGTTCGAGCCGTGGGAGGGCGGGGTGTTCTTCCCCGCCGACCTGCCCAAGTCGAAGCAACTGCAGTTCGCCTCCCGCGCGCTGACGGCCATCGAGGTGAACGGCACCTACTACTCCACCTTCAAGCCGCCGACCTTCGAGAAGTGGCGAGACCAGTCGCCTGAAGGCTTCGTGTTCACGATCAAGGCCAGCCGGTTCTGCACCAACAGGAAAATTCTGAGCGACGGGGCCGAGAGCATCGCCCGTTTCACGGCTCAGGGGCTGGAGGGGCTGGCCGACAAGCTCGGCCCGATCCTGTGGCAGTTCATGGCCACCAAGAAGTTCGACGCGGAAGACTTCGAGGGCTTCCTCAAGCTCCTGCCCAAAGAGGGGGGCGGCGTGCCCCTGCGCCACGCCGTGCAGGTGCGCCACGATAGCTTCCACACCGCCCAGTTCGTGGATCTGATGAGGAAGTACGGCGTCGCGATCACGTTCGCCGACAGCGGCAAGTATCCTGAGATCGCCGACGTCACCGCCGACTTCACCTACGCCCGGCTTGAGAACGCGCAGGAAGAGGTCGTCTCGGGCTACACCCCCGCCGAACTCGATCGCTGGGTCGAGGTCGCCAAGGGCTGGGCTGAAGGGGCGCAGCCGCAGGGCCTGCCCTACGCCGCGGCCGAAGCCCAGCCCGCTGTCGTTCCCAGAGACGTCTTCGTGTTCATGATCAACGGGGCCAAGGTGCGCGCTCCCGCGGCGGCGACCGCCTTCATCGAACGGCTCTGAATTCTATGGCGATCGTGGTGGGGCTCCTGCGGGGCGTGAACGTGGGCGGCAACCGCATGGTGCCGATGGCCGACCTCAAGGCCGGGCTGGAGGCGGCGGGCTTCGCCCCGGTGAAGACGCACCTCAACAGCGGCAACGTGATCTTTGAAGCAGGTGCGTTGACCGACGAAGCGGCCGCCAAGGCGGTGGCGAAGGTGGTGCAGGAGAAATGCGGCTTCGCGCCAGAGGTGGTGGTGCGCTCGGCCGCCGAGTTGAAGGCCGCGCTGGCCGCCGACCCCTTCCCCGAAGAGTCCGGCTCGCGGCTCCTGATCACCTTCCTCGACGGGCCGCCGCGGCCCGAGGGCGTGAAGCACCTGGAGGCGTGGAAGGATGGGCCGGAGCGCCTGAAGGTGATCGGCCACGACGTGTTCGTGTCCTACGCCGACGGCCTGGCGGACTCGAAGCTCGCCAAGCTGAACTGGGGCCGCATCCTCGCCGTGTCCGGCACTGCGCGGAACCGCAACACGGTGGCCAAGCTCGTGGAGCTGGCCGAGGGGCTGGCAAAGTAGCGGCGACGCGGACCGCGCCGCCGCTACTGGGTCGAAGTTTAGGCGGGCTTCCTGAAGCGCATCAGGAACTGGTCGGTCTTGTCCTTCACGCTGGGGTCGAAGACCATCTTGGAGTGGTCGTCCGCGGGGTTGGCGAGGATGCTGCTCTCGCCGTCGAGCTTGAAGCCCGCGGCCAGGACGTCGGCCTTCACCCGGGCCGGGTCGATGCGGTGCACGCCCTCGGTCTGCTTGGTGAAGTCCATCTTCGGGTCGGCGGCGTGGTCTAGGATCACGTAGACGCCGCCGGGCTTCAGCGCCGCGTAGACCGCCTTGTTGAACGCGGGTACGTCGGCCGGGCCCATGAACTTGTCGTAGAGGTCGTGGTAGTTCTGGCGGATGAACACGACGTCCAGCCCGCCGGGCAGGGCGTCGTTGACCGGGTTAGCCGAGTAGACGACGTTGGGCGCGGAGGCGGCGAGGCCCTGCATCATCTTGCCGACTTCAGGGTGCGATTTCACGATCTCAGCCGTCTCAACAGCGTAGACCTTGCCGGTCGGGCCGACGGCCTTGGCGAAGGAGGCGGTGAGCCGGCCGCCCACCACGTCGGCGACCTTCATGCCTGGCTTCACGCCCGTGAAGGCGATGACCTCGGGAACTTTCCAGTTGGGGTTCATGGCGGGCGGGCTGGTCGGGGCCTGCGCGGCCACCACCGCGGGAGCCATCATCAGCATCACGGCACCGGCCGCCAGAAGCATCGTCTTGCGCATCCCGCTCTCCATCCCTTGAGTGCCCCTTCTCCAGCGACTTCGCACGGAGAGGCGGGGCGACTATACCCCTGCCCATGTCCGCCGTCCCTCCTGCAATCCGGGGCCTGGAAGCCCTGGCTTCCGAAGCCCGCGCCTGGCCGTTCGAACAGGCCAAGGTGCTCCTCAAGCGGCTGGAGCGCACCCGCCCCGCGGGCGACGACCGGGCCGTGATCTTCGAGACGGGCTACGGCCCCTCCGGCCTGCCGCACATCGGCACGTTTCAGGAGGTGGCGCGCACCACGATGGTGCGAACCGCCTTCCGCGCCCTGACCGACGACGCAATCCCCACGCGCCTGATCTGTTTTTCCGACGACATGGACGGCCTTCGCAAGGTGCCGCCCGGCCTGCCGCACCAGGACTGGCTGGAGGAAGACCTGCACAAGCCCCTGACGCAGGTGCGCGACCCCTTTGGCGAGGAGTCGAGCTTCGGGGCCTACAACAATGCCCGGCTGCGGCGCTTCCTTGACGGGTTCGGCTTCGACTACGAGTTCAAGAGCTCCACCGCGGCCTATCGATCCGGTGAGTTCGACGCGACGCTCCTGAAGGCGCTGGCAGCCTACGACGCGATCCAGGCTGTAATGCTGCCGACGCTGGGGCCGGAGCGTCGCGCCACCTACTCGCCCTTCCTGCCCATCAGCCCCAAGACCGGGCGGGTGCTGCAGGTGCCGACGCTCGGTCGCGACGTGGAGGCGGGCACGATCGACTTTGAGGACGAGGATGGCGAGCGCACCACCGTTCCCGTCACCGGCGGCCATGTGAAGCTGCAGTGGAAGCCCGACTGGGCCATGCGCTGGGCGGCGCTGGGCGTCGACTACGAGATGAGCGGCAAGGACCTGATCGACTCGGTGAAGGCTTCGGCGAAGATCTGCCGGGTGCTGGGGGGCGAGCCGCCCGAGGGCTTCCACTACGAGCTGTTCCTCGACGAGACGGGCGCCAAGATCTCCAAGTCGAAGAATAACGGGCTGACGATGGAAGACTGGCTGCGCTACTCCACACCGGAGAGCCTGCAGTACTACCTGTTCCAGTCACCGAAGAGCGCCAAGAAGCTCAGCTTCGACGTGATCCCCAAGGCCACGGACGAGTACCTGCAGCAGCTGGAAGCCTACCCGCGGCTGGAGCCCGGAAAGCAGATCGACAACCCGGTGTGGTCGGTCCACGCCGGGGCACCGCCGGAGACGGGATCGCCGATCTCGTTCTCGCTCCTGCTCAACGTGGTCTCCGCTGCCAACGCCGCGGACAAGGCCGTGCTGTGGGGCTTCCTCGCCCGCTACGTTCCCGGCGCCACGCCGCAGACGCAGCCGCTGCTCGACACCCTCGCGGGCTATGCCCTGAACTACTACGAGGACTTCGTGCGGCCGCATAAGCGGTTCCGCCTGCCCGTGGGCCCGGAGCGGGAGGGCATGGCCGATCTGGCCCGGCGGCTCCGCGCGCTGCCCGCAGACACCATCGATGGCGACCTCGTGCAGCACGAAGTGTTCGAGGCGGGGAAGGCTGCGGGGATCGAGCCCCTGCGCGCCTGGTTCGGGGCGCTTTACGAGTGCCTGCTGGGTCAGCCGCAGGGGCCGCGCTTCGGCTCCTTCGCGGCGATCTTCGGGCTGGAGCGCACCGCCTCCCTGATCGACCGGGTGCTGGCGGGCGAGGATCTGGCCGGGGCGTAGCGGAACCGCCCCGCAAGGCGCATGTTGATCCCTCGATGAGAGGAACCGCCGCCATGCGCCGCTTCGCCTTCGCCGCCGCGACCGCTACCGCCGCCCTGCTCGCCACGGGCACGGCTGCCTTCGCCGCCCCGCCTTCGAACGCCGGCCCGCCGACCCTGGAGCGATGCTTCAATGTGGAGGAGGTGGAGCGCTTTCACGGGCACGGCGACCAGACGCTGATCGTGCGCACCCGAACCGACCGTTACTACGCCGTCGGCTTCGTGGGGCGCTGCCCCAACGTGCTGCGGCCGGACGCCACGATCCGGCTGGAGTCGCGCGTTCCCTCGAGCCAGATCTGCACCGCCAACGACCTGCGGGCCACGATCATCGCCAGCGACTTTCCGCAGACCTGCGCGGTCGCCTCGCTCACCGCCCTGTCGGCGGCCGAGGTCGCGGCCCTGCCCGCCCGGGACCGGCCCTGAAGGCCCCTACTGGCTGGCCCACAGGATGCGGGCGACGGCCGCGATCTCCCGCCGGTCCATATCGCGCGGCGGGTAGTCTGGGTTGAGCGAGGCCATTTCCAGCCGCCGGGCCGTGACCCGGGCCACCTCCTTGGCCATGACCTCGCCCGCGAAGGTGCGCACCACCACCCGGTCGCCGCGGCGTGGGGGCTCGCTGAGCGGCCGAACGACGATCCGGTCGCCGGCGCGATAGGCGGGGCGCATGGAGTCGCCCGCGATCGTCAGGGCATAGTCGCCGGGCTGAGCGCCCGGGGCCTCCACCTCGTCCCAGCCCTCGCCACAGGGCAGGCCTGCATCGTCGAAGAAGCCGCCCTGGCCCGCCTGCGCGAAGCCGAGCAGGGGCACGCTCATCCGGTGAGGGTGCGGGGTGCGATCCTGCAGCAGGTCGGCGAAGTCGGAGAAGTCGGCCCCGGTCGCCTGCAGCACCTTGGCCAGGCTCTCGGTGGAGGGCCAGCGCGGGCGGGGCGGCACGTCCGAAGACAGGCGCTTGGATTTGTTGAAGCTCGTCGCATCCAGACCCGCCAGGAGCGCCAGGCCCGACGCGCTGACGCCGCGCCGCGCCGCCAAGGCATCGATCGCCGCCCAGATCCGACCGTGGGTGAGCATGATCCCATCCGACTCGCCCGCAAGGCGCCAGGCGAGGTTTAGGAATACATTCCAGCTTCGTTACCGCAACCGCCTTCGCGCCCGCCAAGACGACCATCCCGCCCAGGCGATCACACCGGCGAGCCCATAGGAGATCAACGCCACCAGGGTGAGGTAGGTGTAGGCCCCGATCCGCGCGTCGGTGAGCTTGAGGGCATCCATCGCGAAGATCAGGCCCTGCAGGGCGACCGCGGCCACGGGCCAGTGCCGCTCTGAACGCCACGTGAGCCGGGCGAACACCAGCAGCAGGAGGTCCACCGCCAGGAGCGCCGCCACGGGATCCCAGCGCCCGGTGAACTTCTGCACGACCGAGGAGGCGACGACTGCTGCCGCAAGGGCCACCGCGGCGATGCGCTCACGCTCGCGCCCCAGAAGCCCCAGGAGGCAGGCCGCGAAGACGATGCCCAGGCCAATCATGCTCGCGAGGGTCTGGGGCATGGCGCGACCGTTCAGGGATTCGCCACGCCCCGCGAGTAGAAGCGCTAGGTGGCGTCGGCTGCCGTGATGCGGAGCTTGTCGGGATAGAACGCCAACAGCCCCCGGATCGCTTCCATCGCCGGGTAGGGGGCCTCATAGCTCCACACCGCGTTCTCCAGCAGCACGCCGTCGATGAAGATCGAATAGTGGGTGGCGTCGCCCTTGTAGGGGCAGTGCGACCGCTTCTGCGTCTGCGACAGAAGCGACATCTCCACGTCTGCGCGGGGGAAGTAGGGCACCGGCGGATAGCGGCCTTCGCGCAAGGTGATCGCGTGGGTGGAGTCGGCGATCACATGGTCGCCAGCCTGCACGCGCAGGCGGTGGCCTTCTTGCATCAGGTCGATGGGATGATCTGGGCCAGGGGTCTGCATTGCGTCCTCGCGAACTATGGGGTTTCCTTGATCCTTCAACGGTTCGGGGCCGCAGGGCGGTTCCGAGGCCGGGCCGGCAAGGGGAAAGCGCTCGAATGCTTAACTTGACGGCAACCCCTTGCCTGTGAAAGCGGGAGCCCGCGCAAAAGACAGGGTGCCCCCCGCACCCCACGCCACAGCCTTGAGTAGAGTCGCCTTGGAATACCGTTCATGAACGTCGTTATCGTGGCCGGCGTGGTCATCACCGTGCTCACCTTCGTGCCGGTGTTTCTGCAGCTTCGCAAACATCCCCGGGGTCTTTTGATCCTGTTCTTCGCTGAGATGTGGGAGAGATTTTCGTATTACGGGATGCGCGGCATCCTGATCTTCTACCTGACGCAGCATTTCTTGTTCGACGACGCGACGGCTACGGCGCAGTACGGTGCCTATACCACGCTGGTATACCTGCTCCCCTTGGTGGGAGGCATTCTGGCCGATCGATATCTTGGAACGCGCAAGGCCATCGCCTTCGGGGCGTTGCTCCTGGTGGCGGGCCACCTGACGATGGCGGTTGAAAGTCATCCCGCACAGCAGGTGCTGACCTATCACGGCCAGAAGTACGAATTCGTCACCCAGGGCCGGGGCGGCGACCAGAAGGTGCAGATCAAGGTCGGCAGCGCAGCCTACGATTTCGGCCCGCGCAGCGATGGCGGCATCGTCATCAAGAACCTGCCCACGGCCTCTCCCATCCCCGCCGACCTGCCCAACAGCGAGATCAAGCTGTCGGTGGAGAAGCGCGATCCGCTCTATCTGAACGTGTTCTACCTGGCGCTTTCGCTCATCATCATGGGCGTGTGCTTCCTGAAGGCGAACATCTCGTCCCTCGTCGGGCAGCTATACACGCAGGCCGATCCCCGGCGGGATTCGGGCTTCATCCTCTACTACTACGGCATCAACCTCGGCTCGTTCTGGGCGGCGATCCTCTGCGGCTATCTCGGCCAGACGGTGGGCTGGTGGGCGGGCTTCGGCCTGGCCGGGCTGGGCATGCTGGCGGGCTTCGTGGTCTTCGTGCTGGGCCGCCCGCTCCTGCAGGGCAAGGGCGAGCCGCCCGAACCTGAGCTGCTGGCCAAGCCGGTGGCCGGGCCGCTCACGCGCGAGCACATCATCTACATCCTCGCGATCTTGGGCCTTGGGCTCGTCTACCTTCTCGTTCAGCATAATGCGCTGGTGGGCATCCTCCTGGGCATCGGCGCGGTGAGCGTCCTCGCCTACGTGGGCGTCCACCTCTTCACCAAGAGCGACAAGCAGGAGCGGGAGCGCACGTTCCTGGCCCTGTTCCTCGTCATGGGTGCCGTGATGTTCTGGACGCTGTTCGAGCAGGCTGGCAGCTCGCTCAACCTCTTCGCCCAGCGCAACACCGAGCTGGGGCTGGTGGCGCATGCCATCACCACCAACGTCTTCGGCACGCCGGTATTCATCGGCACGCAGGCCATGAAGGACGCCGCGACCCTTCTGCCCGGCACCTTCTGGATCGACATGGGGTTCACAGCCTCGCAGACGCAGTCGTTCAACGCGGGCTTCATCCTCCTGTTCGCCCCGATCTTCGCGGCGTTGTGGCTGTTCCTCGGCGCCCGGGGTCGAGACCCGAGCCCGATGGTGAAGTTCGGCCTGGCGCTGGCGCAGGTGGGCGTCAGCTTCCTCCTGCTGGTGTGGGGGGCTTCGTTCCATGACGCGGCCTTCCGCGTGCCGCTGATCTTCCTGGCTGGCACCTACCTCCTGCAGACGACGGGCGAGCTCTGCCTGTCGCCGGTGGGGCTGTCGCAGATCTCCAAGCTGGCGCCGCCCGTACTGGTGTCGACCATGCTGGCGGTTTGGTTCCTGGCCAACTCCGGCGGGCTCTACGCCGCGGCGTTCATCGCCAAGCTGGCAGGAACCAAGACCGTGGGCGGCCAAGTGCTGGACCCCGCGGCGGCGCTGGCCACCTCGGTGGGCGTCTTCTCCAACATCGGCTGGGCGGCGATCGCGCTCGGCGTCGTGTTCCTGGCGCTCAGCCCGTTCCTGAAGCACTGGGCCCACGGCGCCAACGACACCGGCCCCGTGCCCACCGAACACGGCGTCTGACTGGGCGGGCGCGGGGTTCTCCCCCGCGCCCTGTCACGCGGTTAGCGGAACGTCTTCCTCACCCGGGCGAAGATGCGGGGCTGTGACTGGATGCGCAGCTCGGCCTGCTGGATCAGCGCCGCGGTGTTGCGCGGCCCTGCGTAGATGTCCTGCTGGTACTTGAAGGTGTAGGGGATCAGGTTCGTCATCTCGAGGCGGAAGACCAGCCCCGGCTGCGGCTTGTATTCGCCATAGATCTGCAGGAACGGCGGGGTCACCGCGCGGTGATCCACCTCCGCCAGGCGATAGGCCACCTCGCTGAACACCTGATCGTAGTTGATCCCCACGGTCGACTTCCACTGCGGCAGATCCTGCGCATAGGACAGGTTGATCGACTTTGGCCGCTGGCTGGAGATGCGGCGCTTCACACCCGTCAGCGGATCGGTGACCTCGCTCACCCGCCAGGTGGTGCTGGAGCTGAGAGTTCCGCCCTTCACGCCCAGCTTGTCGAGGGGCACCGTCGCTTCGATGTTCAGGCTGTCGCCGGTGCCCGAGCCGATGTTGCCCGGCGCATCGAAGGCGAAGCCCCTGCCGATGATCGGCACGAGATCGACCACATCGTCGATGGTCTCGTGCAGCAGGGTCACCACTACAGAGCCCTTGCCCCAGAAGCGCCGCTCATAGGCCGCTTCGTACTGCCAGCGCTGGTCGGGCCGCAGGTCCGGGTTGCCGGCGTTGACCTGGTTCTGCTTGAGGTCGGTGGTGGAGATGAAGTTGCCGAAGTCGAGCTGGCCGACCTTCTTCTCCACGCGGAGACGAACCTGCGAATCCTTGTCCGGGCTCCAGGCGGCGGCGAACCGGGGCTTGGCGTAGAAGAACGAGCGCGACTTCACCGCGTCGCCCGTTTCCGAGATCGTCGAGGTTTCGAAGCGCACGCCCGCCTCGAACGTCAGGTCGTCGCGCGGGCGCCAGGTGGACTGGCCGAAGAACTCGCCCCGCGTCTCTTCCACCCGCACGTTGGCCGAGGGCAGGGGGATGTTCACGCCGTTCTGCTGAAAGTGGCTTGAGCCCTCGAGGAAGTTGAAGGCGCCCTCGCCCCCGACCTCCAGCGTCAGCGTCTTCCACGGGCTGTAGCGGCCCGACAGGCGCCCGATGCTCTCGCCGGTGCGGTTCACCCCGGAGAACTGGGCGGCGTAGGTGGGGCGGGCCGTCTCGACCTCGCCGCTGAAGGAACGCTCCAGCCGCTGCAGCAGCACCGCTTCCACGTCCACCATGCCGACCTTGCGGTCGTAGTTGGCCCCCACCTCCAGCAGGCGCTGGCGATTGCGGTCGTTGACCACGTCGTCCAGGGCCGCGAACTCGCCATAGCTCTGGCCAGACTTGAAGTAGCTCTCCTGCACCTTGCCGTTCACGCGCAGGTCGCCGCCGAACAAGGGGCCCTTGTAGGCGCCGATCACCGCCACGCCGCCGCCGCCGCCGCTGGTGCGGGCCGGGGTGCTGGTCGTCGCGCCGCCCGGGGTGCGGGTGACGTAGCGCCCATCACCGATGGAGTCGTCGAACGAGGAGAAGCGCGTGACCGTGGCCTCGAAGGTGCGTCCGTTCGACCGGCGGCTGAGCATCACAGACCCGTTGGGCACCGTGTGGCCGTTGGCGAACACGTGGTCTCCTACCTGAACGACAGCCTCGGTGGCGTCGCCCTTCTTGCGCACCACGTTCAGCATCACCGTGCGGCCCTGCATGTCGATCCCGGGGGCGCCGCCGCGGATCAGCTCGATGTGGTCCACATCGGTGGCCGTGATGCGCGACACCACGCTCGACAGGTTGTCGCTTTTCGACGCGGGCCGGCGCCCGTCGATCAGCACATTGCCCGCCGCGCCCGAATAGCCGCGCACCGAACTGTCGCCGGAATCGAAGGAGAACCCCGGTACGTGGTTCACCATGTCCAGGGCCGTGGAGGGTCGGTACTCGGTGAAGAAGGCCGGGGCGTAGGTGGTGATCCCGGTGGACCCTGAGTCCTGCGTTATGGGGGCGACGGCTGTGGGCGCCCCGACGCGGGGCGGGGGCGTGTCCTTGGTGGAGGCCGAGGTGGCGGGGGCGGTGTCGCCCTGAACGATGATCGGGCCCTGGCCGGGCTCGCGCGGGGGCGGCACGGGGGCGGAGCGCGCTGCGAGGGGGGCGTCGGTCGACTGCGGCTGCTGCGCCGGAGCGGAAATCGGCTGACTGGATATTGCCAGTCCCGCGGCCGTCATCAGCAACGCTACGCTCATCTGAACTTCCCCAACTCTTGTTGAGCAGGGTTTGGCGCAGCTCTGTGGTGGAACCGAGTTACAAGCTGGAAATGTGAGTTAAATCAAGGCAATGCTGACAGCGTTCTGATGGACGATCCGTAATCTGGCCGCCGTCCAGACCGGTCAGATCGCCGTGCCGCCCACCGTCAGCCCGCCTATCTTCAGGGAGGGCTGGCCCACCCCAACCGGCACGCCCTGGCCCGACTTGCCGCAGACGCCGATGCCGGGGTCGTAGGCGAAGTCGTCGCCGATCATGCTCACCTTCGTCATGGCAGTAGGGCCGTCGCCGATCAGGGTGGCACCCTTCACGGGCGTGGTAATCTTGCCGTCCTCGATCAGGTAGGCCTCGGTGCACTGGAACACGAACTTGCCGTTGGTGATGTCCACCTGCCCGCCCGCGAAGCTCGCGCAGTAGAGCCCGCGCTTGGTGGAGGCGATCATCTCGGCCTGCGTGTGTGAGCCGCCCATCATGGCGGTGTTGGTCATGCGCGGCATGGGCATGTGGGCGTAGCCCTGGCGGCGCGCGTTGCCGGTAGCCTCCACGCCCATCATCCGGGCCGAGAGGCGGTCGTGCATGTAGCCCTTCAGGATGCCGTCCTCGATCAGCACGGTCCGTTCTGTGGGCGTGCCCTCGTCGTCCACGGTGAGCGAGCCACGACGGCCGGGTTCCGTGCCGTCGTCGATGATCGTCACGCCGGGGGCCGCCACCCGCTCGCCGATGCGGCCGGAGAAGGCGGAGAGGCCCTTCCTGTTGAAGTCGCCCTCCAGCCCGTGACCCACCGCCTCGTGCAGCAAGACGCCGTTCCAGCCGGGGCCGAGCACAACGTCCATCTCGCCCGCGGGGCAGGCGACGGCGTCGAGGTTGACCAGAGCCTGGCGCAGGGCCTCGTCCACCTGCTCCTTCCAGCTCTCCTCGCGCACCCAGGCGGAGAAGGCGGCGCGACCGCCGGCACCGGACGAGCCTGACTCGCGGCGACCGTCGCGCTCGACGGTGATCGCCACGTTCACCCGCACCAGCGGCCGCACGTCGCGCACCCGTCGGCCCTCGCCGCGCAGGATATCCACGATGCGGCGTTCGCCCACGATGGAGGCCGACACCTGCACCACCCGGGGATCCCGGGCGCGGGCAAAGGCGTCGATCTCCTGCAGGAGGGCCACCTTGTCGCCGAAGCCGGGAGAGGCGAGCACGTCGTCCTCGCCATATAGCTTCACGTTGGTGGCGCGGGGCCCCTCGACAGCCACGCCAGAATAGCCGCGCTTGGCCAGGGCGGCGCTGTCGGCGGCACGCTGCAGAGCCGCCCGGGTGATCTCGCTGGCATGGGCATAGCCCGCCGTTTCCCCGGCCACGACGCGCAGGCCGAACCCTTCGGACGAGTCGTAGGAGGCCGACTTCAACCGCCCGTCGTCGAAGAACAGGGCTTCAGCTTCGGTCGTCTCGAAGAACAGCTCGCCATCGTCGGCGCCATGCAGCGCCCCCTGCAGGATATCCAGCGCCTGCTCGGGCGAAACATCGGAAGCGTCGAGCGCGGAGGGGGTGGGCGACATGGCGTTCATGGGTGGATTAGATCGCTATCCGCACGCGCGGGGGCAAGCCCGAACCTCACGCGGCAAGGCACGGGGCTTCGCAATCGGGCGGCCGGCGCCCATATTGGCCCCATGCAGACGAAGAACCCCCTATTCGAAGACCTCGCCAAGGCGATGGAAGGGGCCGTGGGCCTCGCCCAGGCCGCGGGGGAAGAGGCGCGGGGCATGGTGCGCGCCCAGGGCGACCGCCTGGCCGCAGAGCTCGACCTTGTGCGGCGGGATGAGCTGGATGCGGTGAAGGCCGTGCTGACCGCCGAGATCGCCGCCCTGCGGGCAGAGATCGCCGCCCTGCGTTCAGGAACCACCGCCCCGTAAACCCGGCCCCTTAAACCCGTCTGGGGGGTGATCCACACAATCCGCTCGCTTTGCGGCTGACCTCGGTTGAGCCGGGGCGCGAAGCAGGTCTACCTCATGGTCACGGCACGATTCGCCACTGCCCGCGCTCCCCGCGGCAGCGTGCATCTCGCGCTCAGGAGTCGCCCATCATGGACACCCCGCAGTCCGAAGAAGAAGTGGAGCTGGCGCTCGATCCGCTCGACGTGGTGGAGCATGTGCTCGCCGCCGAGAACCTCGAGTTCGACCGCACCGACGACGGCGACCTGGCCTTCGCCCTCGCAGGCGACTGGAAGGACTACGAGATGTGGTTCGCCTGGCGCCCGGAGGCGGACTGCCTGCAGCTGTGCCTCTCCATGGACATGCGCGCCGAGAAGGGCGCCAAGCGCGCCCCGGCGTTCGAGCTCGTGTCGATGATCAACCAGCGCGTCTGGCTCGGCCATTTCGAGGTGTGGGCGGAAGACGGCGAGGTGGTGTTCCGCCACTCCCTGCCGCTGCCCACGGGCGACCGCCCGACGCTCGCTCAGGCCGCCAGCATGATCGACGCGGCGGTGGAGGCGGCCGACCGCTTCTACCCGGCGTTCGACTTCCTGCTCAAGGGCTCCAAGTCGCCGGAAGAGGCGATGGCGGCCTGCATGTTCGAGACCGTCGGCACGGCGTAAAGCCTCGCGCATGGCCGAACGCCCTGCGCACCTACCCGTCCTCCTCATCGGCGCCGGCCGGCTCGGCGGGGCGCTGCTGGATGGCTGGGGGCTGACCGCAGGCGTCGCCGCTTACGAGACGATGATGCGCGCCCGCACGGTCTCAGGCCCAGCCCGGGCGGCGGCTGAGCGGGGTGCGACGCTCAATCCGCCCGACCCTGACCTCCTGGCCGCCCGCACCGTGGTGATCGCCGTAAAGCCGATGGCGCTGGGCGAGGTGGCGATGGCCTACGCGCCGCTGCTCTCGCCGCATGCGGTGATCGTGTCCCTGCTGGTGGGCGTGTCCCTCGCGGATGTGTCGCGCGCTTTCGGAGGGCGGCCCACGGTGCGGGTCATGCCCACGACCGGCATCGCCATCGGCCGCGGCACCGCCAGCCTTTACGCCACCGACGCCGCAGCCCTCGCCGCCGGCCACGCCATGTTCGACTCTGTGGCCGTGACCGTCGATCTGGGGAACGAGGCGCTGATGCCCGCCGCCGCGGCCGTCTCCGGCTCCGGTCCCGCTTACCTCTTTGCCTTCGTCGAAGCGCTGGAGGCCGCGGCGCGGGACGCAGGCCTGCCGGAAGAGGCCGCCCGCACCCTGGCGCGGGCCACGATCACCGGCGCCGCTGCCCACCTGCACGCTCTGGGCGCCGACCCCGCTGACCTGCGCCGACAGGTCGCCTCGCCCGGCGGCACCACCGAGGCGGCGCTGAAGGTGCTCATGGACGAGGTCACAGGCTTCGCCCCGCTCTTGCGCCGGGCGATTGCGGCCAACATCTCCCGGGGAGCCGAGATCGCCGCCGCCGCGGCGAAGCCGCCTGCGAGCTGACCCGATGACGCCTCCCTTCGACGCCGACACCGCCTCGTCTTCCACCCCCGCCCTGTCGCCGCCTTCGGCCGAGCAGGTGCTCGACCGGGCGGTGGACGCCGCCCTATCGCTGGCCGCTGACCGGCCGTGGCGCGACATCGCCCTGCGCGACATCGCCCACACGGCGGGCGTGCCCTTCGCCGCGCTCTACGCCCGGGCCCCCGGCAAGGCCGCGCTGCTGTCGCGGCTGGCGGCCCGGCAGGATGCGCAGGCGTTGGCGAGCGTCGAGGGCGACGCCTCTGCCGCGCCCCACGACCGCCTGTTCGAGGCCTTCATGGCCCGCGTCGAAACGATGGAGCCCGCCCGCAACGCCCTGATCGCCATCGGCCGGGCGGAAGGCGCCGTCGTGGCCCCCCTCCTGCCCCGCACGGCGCGGGCGCTGGCGGAGGGGGCGGGGGTCGACACCTCCGGCACCCGCGGGGCCTTGCGGCTGGCGGCGTTGACGGCGGTGTGGGCGCGCACCCTGCAGGTGTGGCGCGACGATGAAGGCGCCCTGAACCGCACCATGGCCGAGATCGATAAGCGCCTGAAGGAGGCCGACCGGCGGCTGGCGCGGCTGCGGGCAGGCTGGGGCGACTAGCCTCTGCCGCAGATCGCTTCCGACGCCTCGTCCGGCGTCGCGCCGCCGACGTGGATCGTCCACCACAGGGCATAGAACAGCAGCGGCCACCAGTGCTTGCCCTGCGTGGGGTCGGCGAAGATGGCCCGCACGGCGTCCACGTCGCAGACCTCGGCGATCCCCTGCACGGCGGCGACCTTCGGGCCGAGGTCGGCGGCGCGAGGCGCGATCCAGCTGGCGACGGGCACGGTGAAGCCCTGCTTCCTGGCCCACGGGTCGGCGGCGGGGCAGGCGCGCTCCAGCCATTTGCGCAGGATCCACTTGCCGTAGCGGCCGCGCACTTTCAGCCGATCCGGCAGGCTCCAGGCGAAGGCGGCGACCTCGCGATCGAGAAACGGCGTGCGCCCCTCCAGCCCATGCGCCATCAGCATCCGGTCTAGCTTGAGCAGAAGATCGTTGGGCAGCCACGTGGCGATGTCGGCCCACTGGGCTTGCTGGAGGGGGGTGAGGCCGGGTGGAGGCTTCGCAGCGTCACGCCAGCGGGCGAGGGCGCCGACGCCACCGTCCTTCAGGCAAGTAGCGTCGATCTGGGGCTCGGCGGGCCGGCCGCCCAGCCACGTCGGCCGCAGCGCCCGGCGATAGCGGCCGTAGCCCGCGAAGAGCTCGTCGCCCCCCTCGCCGGAGAGCACGACGGTGAGCGTGCCTTTGGCCGCCTCGGCGAGCTTGTAGGTGGGCAGGCAGGCGTAGTCGGTGGTGGGGTCGTCCAGCGCGGAGGCCACCTGCTGGGCGATGCGCCAGAAGTCTTCGGCGGTGAAGGTGGTCTCGCGCCAGTCGAGGTTCAGCGCCTTGGCCACTCGCTCTGCCTGCGCCCGTTCGTCGGCTGCTCCGGGGGCGTCGAAGCCGCAGGTGAAGGCGGTGACGGGGCGTGTGTTGAGCCGCGCCATGAGGGTGGCGATGGCGGTGGAGTCGACGCCACCGGAGAGGAACAGGCCGTAAGGGACGTCGGACCGTTGATGGACGCGGACACTATCCTCCAGCACGGCATCGAGTTCGGCGAGCCACTCTCCTTCACTTGCACTCATCCCCGCGGAAGCCGGGACCCAGGTTTGAGCCACAGCTCTACGGTCACCCTCTGAGCCGCCGCTTAAGCCTGGGTCCCTGCTTCCGCGGGGATGAGCGGAAGTAAGGGGGACAGGGCAGGCGAACAGTTCGGGCATCGCTCCTTCCGGTGTGAGAACGCCACCCGGTGGAACCGGCACAAAGCCCGATCGGAAGCCCCCGAAGAGGCAGTAGCCCACCGAAAGAAGCTCTTCGGCGGAGGTCTGCGGCAGCGCGATCGAAACATTAAATGCGCGCGGTTCGGAAGCAAACAGCAGGTGTTTTTCGCCATACGCGATCGCCAGCGGCTTGATCCCGAACGGGTCTCGCACCAGCCAAGTCCGCCCATCCCCGCCGATGAGGCAGAAGGCGTACATGCCGCGGAGGCGCTCGAAGGCCTTTTCACCCTCCAGAGCGTAGAGGTGCAGCAGGGGTTCGAAGTCGCTGCCGGTGGTGAGCTTGTCGGCGAGGCCGAACTCCTCGATCAGCTCCACGTAGTTGTAGATCTCGCCGTTCCCGACGATCGTGCAGCCTGCGGCGTGCAGGGGCTGCCAGCCGCCCTCCAGGTCGATGATCGAGAGGCGCGCGTGGGCCAGCGCCGCGCCGCCCACCGTCTCCACGCGGATCCCATCCGGCCCTCGGTGGGCGAGCTTGCCGATCATGGCGCGCGCCTGTGCCTCGCGGGCGGCGATCGTTTCGGGGCGGTCGTCGGGGGGGCCGAGCACCCCGGCGATGCCGCACATCAGACCGCGCCCAGTTCGGCGAACAGTTCGCGCCAGCGCGCCAGCACCCGAGGGCGCGAGAAGTCGGACGCCACCCGCGCCTTCCCAGCCTGCACAAGCCGTTTGGCCAGCCCGTCAGACGCCAGCACGCGATTCACCGCGGCGGCCAGGGCGTCGTGGTCGTCCACATCGACGAGGAGGCCGTCTTCCCCGTCGCGGATCAGGGCGGATGGGCCGACGCTTCTGGCGGCCACCACCGGTGCCCCGTGCGCCCAGGCCTGGATCACCACGTTGCCCAGAGGCTCGTAGCGGGAGGGGAACACCACCACGTCGGCCGCGCGATACAGGGCGGAGGGGTCGCCCCGCCAGCCCAGCCACCGCACCCGGTCGCCCACGCCGAGCGTGTCGGCCAGCGCCTTGAGTTCCTTTGCGAGGGGGCCGGCTCCGGCGATCCACAGCACGGCGTCCTTCAGGGCGGCCAGCGCCCGCAGGCTCACGTCGTGCGCCTTGGAGGTGTGCAGGCGGCCCATGCCGAGGATCAATGGGGCGTCTGCCGGGGTGTCATGCAGGGCACGGTCGAGGGCGAGGTGCGGTCCGGCTTCGGCGAAGTTGGGGATGTACAGTGCGCGGTCGGCTGGCCAGCCCTCGCGGATCAGCCAGTCGCGGATGTCGGCGGTGTTGGCCACCAGCCGGTCGCAGCCCTTGTAGTATTTCAGGTCGTAGTAGCCGCCGAGGCGCCCGATGCGCGACCACGGCCCCTTGGGCGCGAACCGCCCGGCACGGTTCATCCACTGCACCAATAATCGCGCATCCAGGTCTGCTGCTGTGCGCTTCACGGAGGGGCGTGTGACGAGGTCGAGGGGGCCGCCGAAGGGGGCCGTGGTCAGGGGCACACCGGCGGCGGTGAGCAGCGCTTCCCGGGCCGGATGCGGCCGGATGGCGGCCGCCTGGTCGCCGCCATCGGCGTGCAGGGCGGTCACGAGGTCGGTGAAATAGGTCTCCGCCCCGCCGTCCGCCTTGGAGCCGAGGAGGTGGAGCACCGTCACAAAGGTCACCTTATGGCCGTTTTCCCTTATGAAACAAGGGAGAGTGGTGGTTGGGGGCGGGATCGAACCGCCGACCTGTGGGTTATGAATCCACCGCTCTAACCATCTGAGCTACCCAACCCCGACACTGGCCCGACGCTGGCGCGCGGGCTGTTCGCGCCATCCTCGGTATGACCTCGGATCGGGCGAGGGGCGTCTATAGCGGAGCGTTCCCGCCCCCTCAAGCGCTGGCCCCCAATACGCCACCCAACCACGCACGACGCCGCCCGCTCGGATGAGCGGACGGCGCGCGTGTCAGTGGCTTTTCAGACGGTTAGGCCTGGGGAGCCTCGGCCGGGGTGGCCGTCGGCGTCACCGCTTCAGCCGGGGGCGGCGTCAGCTTGAACGTCGACAGGTCGGGCGCAGGTTGCGCCTGCACCGGGGCGATCACCGGGGCCGAAGCCACGGGCGCGGCGCTGACCACGGGCGAAGCGTCCACCTTGGCAGGCGCGACACGAGCCACGGGGGCCGCCTTGCGCGAGGTCACCGCGACCCGCGTGCTGGGGGCGGACGCGGGCGTCGCTCGCACCACGGACTTGGTTGACGTCGCCGCACGGGGCGCGGGGGTCGCGGCGGCGGGCTTGATCACTGGCTCTGCAGACGCCGACGAGTTGACCAGCGGCGCGGCGGCGACCGGAGCGACCGTTCTGGCCGGGGCCGGGCGCTGCAGGGCGAACCAGCTGCCCCCGCCGATCACGAGCAGAGCAGCCACCGCACCACCCACCAGAAGTGGCGTCTTGTTGGAGCGGGTGGCACCGCCGTTCACGCGGTTCAGCACGGGGTTGCCCGTCATCATCGGCGTGTCGGCCTGGGCCGTCATGCGCGCGCGGGGCAGGGGCTGCTCGATGGCGCGACGGGGTTGGGCCGGGCCGGAAAGGTCGGTGGCGACATAGGTCATCTGGATGTCCATTCCTTGTCGTTGAGAGACAGGGAGAACACGGACACCTGCGCATAGGTTCCCTCCAGGCGTGATGGCCCGGCTGAAAGCTCACATCAAGATGAAGCCAAAACCGCAGTCTTGCACTGCGGAAGTCTCAGCTCAGATCGGCTCAAGACCCTTGCGCGTATTCGAACGCAGGGCGTGCAGCGCGGCGAAGATGCCAAGGGCGTAGTAGATGGTCTCAAGCACGGTCTTGGTCTGACCCACATAGCTGATGTAGCCGGTGCGGCCGTTCAGGCAGAAGACGATGGCTTCGGAAATGAGTTTCGCCGGGCCGCCGATGGCCAGCCCCACCCAGCCGATGACGCTGTCGTAGACCTCCGAAGCGCCCAGAAGCGGCTCATGTCGCAGCCAGGCATAGCCGTTGAACGCCAGGAGCGGGGCCGCCGGCAGCACCAGCACCAGAAGAGCCAGAAGCAGCCGACCCACGGCAGCAGCGCTGTGACCGGCGATCAGGGTGGTCGCGGCCTGGAACAGCTCGAACAGCAGCATGGCGCCCATCACGAACACCGTGGCGGCCAGCACCACATCGACCACTCCCCCGATGGGCACATGGCCGATCAGATTGCCGCCGATGGCCGCCGCCACCGCGAGGCCGAAGAGGGCAAGCCACAGCCGCCCGAAGCGGATCAGGGCGGCTCCGGGGCCGTGGGGACCGATGCGGTGGGCCAAGATCGAAGCTCCTCGGACGTGACTGTTAACCATGATGGCCGAAAGGAGGCCGCCGGTCGAATCGGCTCGCACTACGCCGCTGCTCGCGCGTCTTCAGGGTGCAACCGCCGGGCCTGTTTCAAACCGGGCTGAACGGCCACCTTGACCCCGCCGCACCCCTTGGCCAAACCGGAAGCCATGGCCGAGCGAGCGCGGAAACTGGGAGTTTGGGCGAAGGTCCAGCGCGAGATGCGCTTCCTGCGCAGCGTTCGCCGCACTCTGGCCCGGGTGAAGTCGGTGGCACCCGACTCGACGCAACTGATCTGCGACGACCTGGAAGAGGCCATCGACAAGCACGCCCAACGCACCGCGATCCTGTTCGAGGGTCGCGCGGTCACCTATGCGCAGCTCGATGCGATGGCCAACCGGTTCGCCCACTGGGCCACGGGGCGGGGCATCAAGAAGGGCGACACGGTCGCGCTCTTCATGCCCAACCGCATCGAATACATCGCCGTTTGGTATGGTCTGTCGAAGGTGGGTGTCGCCACGGCGCTGGTAAACAACCAGCTGCAGGGGCCGAGCCTCGTGCACTGCCTGACGATCTCGGGCGCCGCGCACCTGATCGTCGATACCGACACCCTGCCAGCCTT
This sequence comes from Caulobacterales bacterium, assembly GCA_038226305.1. GTDB lineage: Bacteria > Pseudomonadota > Alphaproteobacteria > Caulobacterales > Caulobacteraceae > JASLDZ01. The sequence continues at coordinate 80,445 of JBBRQN010000006.1, read as the reverse complement.
TGAGGCGGTGCGGGGGGAGATCCCCCGCTCCATGACCGAGTGGATACTCGGCGGCTCCGCGGCGGGCGTGATGCCTGCGGTTCGCAGCGACCGCGATCTGGACCGGCTGCTGAAGGGCGTCTCGTCACTGCGGCCCACGGGGTCTACCGCACGCTACGGCATCACGGCCAAGGATACGGCGCTCTACATCTACACCTCGGGCACCACGGGCCTGCCCAAGGCGGCGCGCATCGCCCACACCCGCGCCCAGCTCTACATGCGCAGCTTCTCCGCCTCGACCGAGGCCAAGCCGAGCGACCGCATCTATTGTCCCCTGCCGCTGTACCACTCCACGGGCGGGCTTTGTGCGGTGGGCGCGGCGCTGCTTTCCGGGGCGACCCTGGTGCTCAAGCGCCGGTTCTCGGCAGGCCAGTTCTGGACCGATATCGCCCAGCAACAGTGCACCATGTTCGTCTACATCGGCGAGCTGTGTCGCTACCTCGTCAACCAGCCCGAACGGCCGGAGGAGCGCACGCCCCTGAAGCTCGCCTTCGGCAACGGCCTGCGGGGCGAGGTGTGGTCTCGCATGAACGAGCGGTTCCGCATCGGTAGGATCATGGAGTTCTACGGCGCCACCGAGGGCAATGCCGGGGTGTTCAACTTCGACGGCAAGGTCGGGGCGGTCGGGCGGGTGCCGCGCTACCTGCGCAACAATTTCATGGTGCGACTGATCCAGGTCGATCCCGACACCGGCGAGGCGCAGCGCGACGGCCGCGGCCTGTGCATCGAGTGCAAGCCCGGGGAAGTGGGCGAGTTCGTGGGCAAGATCGGCTCCGACGCCCGCACGAGCTACACGGGATACGTCGACAAGGCGGCGTCGGAGAAGAAGGTTCTGACCGACGTGTTCGAGCGGGGCGACCGCTGGTTCTTGACCGGGGACCTGATGAAGACCGACGCCGACGGCTATTTCTACTTCGTCGACCGGGTGGGCGACACCTTCCGCTGGAAGGGCGAGAACGTCTCGACCGGCGAGGTGCAAGTGGTGCTGGAAAGCGCCCCCGGGGTGGAGGAGGCCAACGTATACGGCGTGGAGATTCCGGGCGCGGACGGCCGGGCCGGCATGGCCATGCTGGCGGTGGGCGCGGGCTTCGACATGGCGGCGCTGCAGGCTCGGGCCGACGCGGACCTGCCGCCCTACGCCCGCCCGGTGTTCCTGCGCATCGGCGACCACGTGGAGGCCACGGGCACGTTCAAGCACAAGAAAGCCGATCTGGTGGCGGCGGGCTTCGATCCCGGCAAGTCCGACGATCCGCTCTATGTGCGCGAGCCCGGCGGCGACTTCATCCGGCTGGATGGTTCGGCCTATGCCCGGCTGATGGCAGGCGAGGCGAGGCTCTAGCTTCCCGCAGGGTTCGCAGACGGAGTAGGGTGGTGCGAAGGCCGCCCGCTCCCCACTTCGAGGCGACCACACCGAAGCGGAAACGGAGCCCCCATGCGCGAATATCTGAAATTCTACATTGATGGCGCATGGGTGGAGCCCGCCGAAGGCCTGACCAAGCTCGACGTGATCAACCCCGCCACCGAGAAGCCGGCCGGCGTGATCGCCATGGGCTCGGCCGCCGACGTGGATCGCGCCGTGAAGGCGGCCAAGGCCGCCTTCCCCGCCTGGTCCGCCACCTCGCGTGAAGACCGCATCGCGATCCTGGGGCGGATCGTCGAGGAGTATCAGAAGCGCTATGGCGACATCGCCACCGCCATCACCGAGGAGATGGGCGCCCCCGCCTCGCTCTCGCAGCGGGCGCAGGCGGCCATGGGCGTGGCCCACTTCACCACCGCCGCCAAGATCCTGGCCGACTACAAGTTCGAGGACGACCGCGGCTCGACCGTGATCGCCAAGGAGCCCATCGGCGTCTGCGGCTTCATCACGCCCTGGAACTGGCCGATGAACCAGATCGCCTGCAAGGTCGCGCCCGCGCTGGCCGTGGGCTGCACCATGGTGCTGAAACCCTCCGAGGTGGCCCCGTTCGACGCGATGATCCTGGCCGAGGTGTTCGCCGCGGCGGGCGTGCCCGCGGGCGTGTTCAACGTCGTCAACGGAGACGGCCCCACCGTGGGCGAGGCGATCTCAAGCCACCCCGACGTGGACATGGTGAGCTTCACCGGCTCCACCCGCGCGGGCATCGCGGTAGCCAAGGCGGCCGCCGACACCGTGAAGCGCGTGCATCAGGAACTGGGCGGCAAGAGCCCGAACATCGTCATGGACGACGCCGACCTTCGCAAGGCCGTGAAGGGCGGGGTGATGCACATGATGAACAACTCCGGCCAGAGCTGTAATGCCCCCAGCCGCATGCTCGTGCCGCACGGCAAGATGCGCGACGCCGCCGCGATCGCCAAGGAAGTGGCCGAGCAGATTACCGTGGGCGCGCCCGACGGCAACGCCCAGATGGGCCCCGTCGTCTCGGAAGTGCAGTGGACCAAGATCCAGGCCCTCATCCAGCAGGGCATCGACGAGGGGGCCACCCTGGTCACCGGCGGCACCGGTCGGCCGGAAGGGCTGGACGCGGGCTACTACGTGAAGCCCACCGTCTTTGCGGATGTGACCAACGACATGGTCATCGCCAAGGAGGAGATCTTCGGCCCGGTGCTGACCATCCTCGGCTACGACACCCTGGAAGAGGCGATCCAGGTGGGCAATGACACCCCCTACGGCCTGGCGGCCTATGTGCAGGGGACCGACATGGGCGAGGTCCGCAAGGTCGCCGCCCGCCTGCGCGCCGGGCAGGTGATCATCAACGGGGCTGGCCCCGACCTGATGGCTCCCTTCGGCGGCTACAAGCAGAGCGGCAACGGCCGCGAATGGGGCGACCACGCCTTCGGCGAATTCCTCGAGACCAAGGCCATGATCGGCGCGGCCTGATCTATCGCGACTCCCCCGCCCTTCGGGGTGGGGGTTTCAGCAGGCACAAAAAAGCCCCGGAGCAGGAATGCTCCGGGGCTTTTTCGTTCAGCCGTGAGGCTGGTTTCAGTACTTGGCGCGGATCGTGGCACCGAAGGTGCGCGGGGCACCCAGGAAGGCTTCGTAGGTGCGGATCGAGGGCGCGTCGGTCTCGGTGCCCTGCAGGGTGCCGTTGAAGGCGACCTGCTTGTAGCCCTTGTCCAGAAGGTTCTGCGCCCAGAGCTCGATGCTGTAGCGGTCGTTCTTCGGGGCGATGGCGATCCGGGCGTTCACCAGGAAGAAGTTCTTCTGGTACTTCAGGGGCTGCAGGTCGGAACCCGTGTTGTAGCCCGAGGTGTACTTGGTGTCGGCGTGGATGCGGCCCACGAAATCGCCGAACAGGGCGTGCTCATAGGTGCCCGAGAAGCTGGTCGAATAGAGCGGGGCGAACGAGATCCGAGTGCCCGGCAGACGATACAGCGCCCCACCGACCACGGAGCCTGCGGGCGGCAGCTTGAAGTCGGGATCGTTCGGGCGGGTGTCGGAATACTGGGTGTCGGCGTAGGTCAGGCCGCCCGAGAACGACAGGCCCTCGATCGGCGTGCGCCAGTAGATGTCGAGGTCGGCACCGTGGGAGTTGACCCGCGGGATGTCCTTCACCGTGAAGCTGGTGCCCAGGAAGATGTTCAGCTGGAAGTCGTCGAACGTCTGGTAGAACGCCGTCAGGTTGACCAGCAGCGACTTGTGCAGGAACTGCAGCTTGGTGCCGACTTCGTAGCTGTCGGCCTTCTCCGGCTTGAACGAGGTGTTCTGCACGGGAACGAAGGTCGGCCCCGTGGCTGTGATCACCGTCTGCTGCGTGCGGTCGAGGTTGAAGCCGCCCGCCTTGTAGCCGTGGGCGTATGACACGTAGGCCATGTAGTCCGACGTGAAGCGGTAGCTCGACTTCAGGGTGCCCGAGAGCTGGTCTTCAAGCTTGCGCTGCTGGAAGTGGTAGTTGTCGAACTGCTGGTTGGTGAAGGTCAGGCACAGCCCGCCGGTCACCGCCGCGGCCGTGGCCGCACCCGCCGCCCGCACGAGGCCGGCATAGCCCGCCTGGCCCTGGGTGCAGGTGCCGCCGGTGGTGTGGAAGCCCTCGTCCAGCGTCTTGTGGTCGTTGGTGTAGCGCAGGCCGAACGTCACATCCCACTTGTTGGTGATGGCGAAGGTGTCGTTGGTGAACAGCGCGGTGGTGTCGTCGTTCTGCTGGTAGTGATCCTGGATGCCACCGTCGGTCTGCAGGGCCGAACCCGGCGTCACGCCGATCAGGCCCGGCGCCCCGCCCAGCACGCGGCCGGCGAAGTAGCTGTAGAGATCCGCCCCGTAGAGCAGCGTGTCTTCGCGGATCAGCCGCTCGTTGGCGTAGAACGCACCCACGAGGTAGTTCAGGCGGCCGATCTCGCCGGAGTAACGCAGCTCCTGGCTGAACTGGCGGAAGGCCACGCCGTTGCGGCCGTCGGTCGGGCGATAGAGCAGGTCGGCGGCGGAGAAGTCCGAATCCTGGCCGTTGATGGAGCGCCAGTTCCGCAGGCCGGTGATGGCCGTCAGCGCGCCGCCCCAGGGCGTGCGCCAGTTGGTCTCGATCGAGCCGCCGAAGTCGGTCACGCGCTGATCGGTGGGCCGGTTCGAATAGGCGAGGCGGGCGTAGGGATCGACCACGCCCGTGGCGCCCGGGTGTACCTGGTTCAGGATGGTGTTGCGCGAGAGCGTCGCACCGTTGTTGAAGCCGGTGTTCAGCTGCACGGCGACGCAGCAGCTTTCGTCACGGGTGGTGAAGTCCACGATGGCGCGGATGTCGAGGTCCGGCGTCGGCTTGGCCAGCAACTGGCCGCGGATGGTGGCGAACTCCTGGTTCTGGTCTTCCTTCAGGGTGCGCGGGCCGGAGCCGACGTTCACATCGTAGAAGCCGTCGCGCTTGCGGGCGCCGATGAACAGGCGACCGGCCAGCTTGTCCTCGACGAGGGGGCCGGTGACCGAGGCCGAGCCGCCGAAGGCACCGTAGTTGCCGGCGGTGACTTCGGCGTTGGCGCCGAACACGAACTTGGGCAGCGCGGTGAGCACGTTGATCACGCCCGCCGAGGTCGACTTGCCGAACAGGGTGCCTTGCGGGCCCTTCAGTACTTCCACGCGCTCGATCTCGCCCAGGTCGCCGAAGCTGACGCCGTTGCGGGGGCGGTAGACGTTGTCGATCAGGACGCCCACCGAGGCTTCGAGGCCCGGGTTGTCGCCCACGGTGCCGATGCCGCGGATGCGCGCGGTGGTCACCGTCTCGCTGGTGGTCGAGGTGACGGTGAGGCCGGGGGTGAGGATCGTCAGATCCTTGATGTCCTTGACGCCCGCGTCGCGCAGCTGCTGGGCGCTGACCACGGTGACGACGATCGGCACGTCTTCCAGGTTCTGCGCACGGCGCTGGGCGGTGACGATGATCGCGTCGACCGAATTGTCGGACCGGGGCGGAGCGGCGGTCTGGGCTTGAGCGGCCCCTGCGGCGCAGGCGGCGAGCACGGCGGCGGACGCGGAGGCCCGCAGAATGGCGTTGAAGCGCATATCTCTCCCTTGCGGCCCCGTCTTGATGCGAGGCCGTCTGCATACTGTCGGCGGCATCATGGCCACCGTTGCCGATCCCCTAGCGAGGGTCGGGTGCCTTTGATAGCTGCACAAATGTCAATAATGTCGCGTTCGCAATGCAGCGTGACATTGGCGTTACACGTCTGTCACAGGCGCTCGGGTACGCCGCCGGGTTCCTGCGGGCGTCTCGAGGGCGGCCACGGCCCGGCGGTCCAGCGTCCACAGGAGCACGCCGCCCGCCAAGGCACACAGGGCGCTGCCCGCGATCACGCCCAGCCGGGCCTGCGCATCCAGCGCCGGGTCGCCGTCGAACGCCAGCCCGGTGAGGTAGAGGCTGAAGGTCAGCCCCGCGCCCGAGAGCAGCGCCACGCCGGCCAACTCGCCCCAGCCCGCCGCTGTGGGCCGGCGCGCCAGCTTCAGCCGCACCGCCAGCGCCGCGAAGCCCAGCACGCCGGCGGGCTTGCCGATGAGCACGCCCGCCAGCACCGCAAGCGTTGCCGGGGCCGCCACGTCGCGCAGGCTCATGCCGCCGAACGAGACCCCCGCTGCACAGAACGCGAACAGGGGCAGGGCCCCGAACGCGACATAGGGTGCCAGGCCGTCGATCACCCGCTCCAGCACCCCGCGCTCGCCTTCCTTGCGGGGGCGAAGGGGAATGGTCATGGCCCCCGCCACCGCCGCCACCGCCGGGTTCACACCGGAGTGCAGGCTGAAGCCCCACAGCATGGCGGCGGCTAGCCCCCAGGCCAGAGCCGGGGCGCGTCGCCACCGCGACAGCCCCGCCATCACCGCCAGCGCCGCCACCGCGAGCCCCAGCGCGCCCCAGTCGATGTCGTGCGTGTAGAGCGCCGCGATCAGCAGCACCGCGCCCAACAGCTGCGCCACCGACAGTGCCTGGAGGAACGTGCGCACGCCGGGCGAGCGCTTGCGGATGGCGAACGACAGCACCGCCAGCGCCAGCGCGGAATCGGCGGCCGTGGGGATCGGCCAGCCGGCATCGGCCTCGCCCCCCGTCAGCCGATCCACCGCCGCATAGGCCAGCGCCGCCATCAGCATGCCCCCCAGCGCCGCGGCCACGGGCAGGGCGAGGCGGCGGGGGCTGGAGAGCTCGCCCTTCACCCCCTCGCGCTTGATCTCTAGGCCGACGGCGAAAAACACGAGGGCCATCAGCCCGTCCTTCACCCAGTCGAGGCCCGGCAGCGTCTCGGACCAGGCCCCCACCTGCAGCGTCTGCGGCACGTCGAGCGCGTCGCGATAGATCGGCGCGAGGGCGCTGTTGGCGACGATCAGGCCGAGCCCGGCCGCCAGCGCCATGGCCCCGCCAACGGCGGCCTCGGTGCGCAGGAAGTCGAGGGTGAAGCGGCGGGCGGCCATCGGGGATCGGCTACCACGGGGGCCGCCGCAGGCAAATCGCGGTGTGCCCCCTTCACCCCTTCCGTCAGCGCGGGGGCTGGGCGGGGAACTCCAGTCCGGCCGGGTCGTAGCCCAGGGCCTTCACGTGGGCGTTTAGCCGGTCGCGGTCGGCGGGCGACAGCTGCGGGTCGCGGGTGAAGGTCGACACGTTCTTGAAGTCGGGCGTGGCGGTGATGAACCAGCCGCCGCCAAAGTCGTCGCCGTTGTCCAGCACCCAGTAGGTGCGGCTGAAGGTGAAGATCCCGAACACCTTGTAGTGCGTGCGGAACTTGGCGCTGGTGACCGGATCCAGGATGTCCACCGGGCCTGCGAACACCTTCTCCTTGCCGTTGACCGGGTCGTCCATCCGGCAGCTGTCGCGGTCGATCAGGCGGCCGTCGGCGTCGCGCATGAAGGCGGTGATCCCGGCCACGCACCCATCGGTGAGCTTCATCGGGTTGCGACCGATCTCGTGCCACACGCCGGAGTAGAAGCGCGCCGCATCCACCGGATGCGCGGGCTGGGGGGCGGCGGCCGAGGCCCCGTCGTCCATCGTGGCGCAGGCGCCCAGACCGGCGGCGACGGCACCTGCGAGGGCGAGGGTCTTCAAGGGGTGGCGCATCGGTCGTCTCCGGGCAGGCGTTCTGGGCGAGCTTTGCTGACCAATGCGCCCCGCGCCACCCCGGTTCCTGACACTTCAGCGCGCCGGAGCCACCCCCCGTGTCGAAAACTGCCCCCGCACAGTTTCGGGAAACCCGTCGCCGTCCAGCGCCCAGGGGGGAGCGGGTCCGCCCAGGGCCCAGGCCCGCATCTGCGCCTCGAACAGGCCGCGCCGCTCCGCCGCCCGCGCCCCGGCCGCCCGGGTCAGGGTGCGACGGGCCAGGGTGAGGAGCTCGTCGATCCGGGCAGGGGGGCAGATGCGCCCCACCGCGCCGCCGATGTGGGGCACATGCACCCCGTCACGGGCATAGCGCAGGGTGCGACCCGTGTGCGCGGCCCAGGCTTCCAGGAGCGCCCGGTCTCGGGGCGCCAGCGTCAGGGGAAAGCCGCGCACGAAGGCTGCGTCCACGCCGGGCGCCGTCGCGCGCTGGCGGGGGCCGGCTGGCGGCGGCTGCGGATTGCGACGGGGCATGGGGCCGGTCTCCGGCTGAGGGCGAGCGCGGACGCCCCGCGCGCCGATCACGCGCGGGGGGTGAGGGTGGGGGAGGGGGCGGAGCGCCCGGGCCAGGCCCGGAAGAACAGAAGGAATTACCGTTTCGGCGAGGCTCGGGCGCTCCGCGTGATCGTTCATTCCGAAGGCGCGGGGCGCGCAGGCTTGTTAGGCCTTTCACCCCGTTCCCGCCCGAGGCATCCGGGCGCCTCGCGGCGACCCAGGGCCCTCGTTTGAAGCAGGCGCACACCCTCGGACGGGCGGCCCTCCCAGCGACGGGAGGCGCCGATGCCCGAACCGGAGCCCGCCTGTGCGGACCCCGACCCGGAGGCGGGTTTACGTCCCCCGCCCTCCACCCCGCTCGACCACGCCCCGCCGCCGCATCGGTCGCCGCGCCAGCGCCCTCCCCGTGCGACGGGGCGACACGGACTATGGGGGTGGCGGAAAGGGAGGGGGATCGAATGGGGTTTGTTCGCCTATTTCGCAGCGACGGCGACCCTCCGCGGTCCGCCCCAACCGCCCGTCATCCTCGGGCTTGTCCCTAGGACCCACCGTCCCGCCATACTTTCGCCCGCCGAGTTCGCACCCGCCTTAGGTCGTCGGGACAAGCCCGAGCATGACGGGGGAGCGCGCGCGGGTCACTGTTGGGCGGGAGCGCCACCGGCTGGAGGCCGCCTCAAGGCACGCTCTGCTCTACGGCCTTGACCCGCCCCCCACCCGACGGCTGACCGAAATGGTCGGGACGCAGGGCGTCCTCTGGTGGTTTTCGATATGGCCTGCGGCCTGCATCGAACACTGGGCTCGGACTCCCGGAGCGTGTGTTGAGCGGCGGAGCCAAAGCGCCCGCTGCTATCGGCCCGCGACCGCGCCGCCCGGCCGCCTCGACCCGCTCGCTCTCCTCGGCGGCGCGAACCTCTCCAGCCTAACCTCTTGAAGGCCAAAATGGCTCGCAGGGCCGGACTGGTCAAGAACGGCGCTCGCCTCGGCACCCGCAACAACGGGCCTCTTGCCTGTAGTCCTTGCGGGCTCCGATCCGGAGAGCGAGGATGGGACCGAGGCCAAACCGGACTGACTGATTTGCCCCCGGGCCTTCTCGCGACCGGTAGCAAGCTATTTCGCACGCTGGGTGCGCATTCAAGTGTTCTGTAATGGATTTCAAAGTGAGACTAAAAACTTATAATGTCCGGAAAAATGGAGGAGCACCGTGGCTGGCCTAAGGGTATTTGTTTCCTCGACCTGCTTTGACCTTGGTGCCCACCGAGATCAGCTCAGAAACTTCCTCACTCGGATGGGATACGAACCCGTCATGAGTGAGTACGCAGATGTGCTGTATGATTCCAGAGATCATACTCACACGAACTGTGTCAAGGAAGTACCGTCTTCGGATATAATGATCCTAATGATCGGATCAAGGTTCGGCGGCACGGTGGTCGCTGATGCCCTTAAGCACATCGACTTTGACAAGATAATGTCGTCTTCAACAAATGTTGATATTCTTGCAGAACAAGAGAAATTGTCCATAACTCAACTTGAAGTACTCAAGGCCGTCGAGTTAGATATTCCCGTATTTGCGTTTGTAAACGATAAGCTTTATTCCGAGCACCACATTTACTCTGCGAACCGAGGAAATCCGGCAGTCAGTCAGATATCGTTCCCGTCTATAGAAAAACCATCGACTGCGAAATATATATTCGGCTTTATTGATTTTGTTACACATAGGGTCGCGAACAACGCGATAGTAGCATACCGTTCATTTGGGGAAATCGAGGACCATTTGCTAAAGCAATGGTCATTGTTATTTCAGCAACTGCTACGTGAGCAAAGAGATAAGGGGACGGAACAGAGGCGGGCGGATATCGTTATTGAGCAAATTGAAGGCTTAAAGACAGTAATTCTTCAGTCGATTGAATCTCCAGACGCGCGCGAAGTGGCTAGTGGGACCATTCGATATCGCAGGCTCGTCGATATTTTATATGGCTTTACGGCAAGAATAGATGTCAAGAAGATACTAAAGTTCGAAGGATCGTTTGACGACCTAATGCTTAAGGTCGGAATTGCAGGAATAGAAGAGGCATCCTCAAATGAAATATATTCAACGTATCTAATACTAGAGGACGGAACCTTCTTTGAGGTTAGATTTTCTCCGCGTGTGATAGGTCGCCTTGCTCTCGAATGGGTACAATTCAAGACCCTCTCAGAAAGAACGAAGGAGGCAATCTTTTCGGCGGTTGCAGAGGCGCAGACGTCGCTTCCGATGGTGAGATACAGAGTAGACCAGTTTAGCGATGTTCAAGCCTCAAGGCGGAGAGATCGACCGCCTCATATGCAAATCGTTGCCAAAGAACAAAATCCCACTCCACCGCGTATTTTCTCAGACGACGTTTCGGGCACGGAGACAGAAAAACCGCCGGAAAATCCCGCCGGGCTAGCCTCGAAGGTGGAGAGGCGGCGCCGAGTCAAGCCGCCTGAATAGTAGCGTTATTCATCAACCCTTCACATAAATCTCCCCGCCCCCCTCGCGGAAGCGTTCGCTCATCTCCGCCATGCCCGCCTCGGCCGTCGAGCTGGCCACGTCGTTCTGCCCCCGCGCGGTCTCCCGGATCGCGTGGCTGAGTTTCATGCTGCAGAACTTGGGGCCGCACATGCTGCAGAAGTGGGCGGTCTTGTGGGCTTCCTTGGGCAGGGTCTCGTCGTGGTATTGGCGGGCGGTTTCGGGGTCTAACCCTAAGTTGAACTGGTCTTCCCAGCGGAACTCGAAGCGGGCGCGGGAGAGGGCGTCGTCCCAGGCACGGGCGGCGGCGTGGCCCTTGGCGAGGTCTGCGGCGTGGGCGGCGATCTTGTAGGCGATGACGCCCTGTTTCACGTCGTCCTTGTCGGGCAGGCCCAGGTGCTCCTTGGGGGTGACGTAGCAGAGCATGGCAGTGCCGAACCAGCCGATCATGGCCGCCCCGATGGCCGAGGTGATGTGGTCGTAGCCCGGCGCGATGTCGGTGGTGAGCGGGCCCAAGGTGGAGAAGGGCGCCTCGCCGCACACCTTCAGCTGCTTGTCCATGTTGGCCTTGATCTTGTGCATGGCCACGTGGCCGGGGCCTTCGATCATCACCTGCACGTTCTTGGCCCAGGCGCGGTGGGTGAGCTCGCCCAGGGTCTCCAGCTCTGCGAACTGGGCCGCGTCGTTGGCGTCGGCGATGGAGCCGGGGCGGAGGCCATCGCCGAGCGAGAACGACACGTCGTAGGCGGCCATGATCTCGCAGATGTCGTCGAAGTGCTCGTAGAGGAAGTTCTCCTTGTGATGCGCCAGGCACCACTTGGCGAGGATCGACCCGCCGCGGCTCACGATGCCGGTGACGCGTTTGGCGGTGAGCGGGATGTAGGGCAGGCGCACGCCGGCGTGGATGGTGAAATAGTCCACCCCCTGCTCGCACTGCTCGATCAGGGTGTCGCGATAGACTTCCCAGGTGAGGTCTTCGGCCACGCCGTCGACCTTCTCCAGCGCCTGGTAGATGGGCACGGTGCCGATGGGCACGGGGGAGTTGCGCACGATCCACTCGCGGATGTTGTGGATGTTGCGGCCGGTGGAGAGGTCCATCACGTTGTCGGCGCCCCAGCGGATCGCCCACACCATCTTCTCCACCTCTTCGCCCACGGAGGAGGTGACGGCCGAGTTGCCGATGTTGGCGTTGATCTTGACCAGGAAGTTTCGCCCGATCGCCATCGGCTCGAGCTCGGTGTGGTTGATGTTGGCGGGGATGATGGCGCGACCGCGGGCCACTTCGGAGCGCACGAACTCCGGCGTGACGAACTCGGGCAGCTCGGCGCCGAAGCTCTCGCCGTCGCCGTGGATCAGGTCGGCGATCTGTTCGCGGCGCAGGTTCTCGCGGATGGCCACGAACTCCATCTCGGGCGTGATGAGGCCGCGGCGGGCGTATTCGATCTGGGTGACGTTCTTGCCCGGCTTGGCGCGCAACACCGGGCGGCCGCCTGAGGCTGCGGCGCGGGCGTGTTCGGGGATCAGGTAGTCGGCGGCGACCTTGCCATTGTCCTCAGGCTTCACGGGGCGGGCGGGGGTGTCCTCCACGTCGCCCCGGGCGCGCACCCAGGCTTCGCGAGGCGTCGGCAGGCCCTGGGTGATGTCGATGGTGGCGGCGGGGTCGGTGTAGGGGCCGGAGGGGTCGTAGATCGTCACCGGCGGCTCGTTCGCGGTGGGGTGCACGTGCACCTCGCGGAAGGGCACGCGGATGTCGGGGTAGAGCACGCCCGGCACATAGACCTTGTTGGAGCCGGGGATCGGCCCGACCGCCACGTCGCCGGTGGGGATGATGCGGGGGGTAGGGGCGTTCATGGTCGGCAGGCTCCGCGGAAGGGCGGGCCACGCGCGGCGCGGGCGGAACTCCCGCGTCGAGGGTGCGGGTGCGTCTCTCCCTTCGCCGGCATGACCCGGATCAGGTTCGGCGGGTTCCCGCTGCGAGCGGTGTCTCAGCCCCTGTCAGGGGCTCCCCGGAGAACGAAAACACCCTAGGCCGCGAACGACCACTTTCCAAACCGGAAAGTTTTCACTTGCCGAAATGGAAAGTGGGGTGTATCGCTTTCCACGTTGGAAAGTAGAGGCGGCGTCATGAGCATCGATCCCCCGGAAGCGCAGGCGGCCCTGGCCGACCTGTCGGCGTCGAGGAGCCGGCTGGCGGCGGGCTACGGGCGCTGGCCGTGGAGCCGTCACGCGGCCTTCGCCGGTCTCTTGAGCGTGCTCACCGCGGTGCAGGGCCTGCCGCTGCCGTTCAATGTGATCGGCGACGCCTTCGTGGCGCTGGGGGCCGCTGCGGTGGTGGCGCAGGACCGCCGCCGGGGCGTGTTCGTCAACGGCTGGCGCAAGGGCCGCACGCAGTGGATCGCCTTCACCTGCGCCCTGCTGGCCACGGCAGCCGGGCTGTTCGGCCTGTGGCTCAGCCGCGACCGGGGCCTGACGTTCGCCCCCGTGGTCATGGGCGTCGCCCTTTTCCCGGTGGGCCTGATCGCCTCGAAGCTCTGGGAACACATCTATCGCCGGGAAATGGAGCAACGCCTGTGACCGCCCAGATCGACCGGGAGCCGATGGACGCCGCAGCGACCCTGGCCGCGGTGCGCGAAAGCCGCACACGGATCGCCGATGCCAACGCCTGCCCGCCGTGGCGCCATGCCCTCTTCGCCACCTTGATCAGCGGCGTGGTGGCGGCCCAGGCGGCGCCCACGCGGGTCTTCTTCGCCCTGCTGGCCGTGCTCTTCGTCGGCCTCATCGCGATGTTCGTGGTGCAGAGGGCGCGCAAGGGCGTGTTCATTAACGGCTGGCGGGCGGGGGCCACGCGAGGCGTCTCCGCGGCGATCTTCGCCGTCTACATGGCGATCTACACCACCACCTGGTTCCTCAAGAGCGAGCGGGGACTGTGGGTCGCTCCCCTGATCGGGGCGGCCATCCTGTTTCCCCTGGCCTGGTACGCCAGCCGCCGCTGGATGCAGGTCTACCGGCGGGAGCTCGCCCTTTGAGCGGTCCTGCGCCCGCGCTCGATCCCGTCATCCACGCCCCCGCCCGCCTGCAGATCGCCGGCGTGCTGGCGGCGGTGAGCGAGGCCGAGTTCGCCGTGGTTCGGGATGCGGTGGGAGTGTCGGACTCGGTGCTTTCCAAGCATCTCTCCGCCCTGTCGGAAGCGGGCTACGTGCGGCTGCGCAAGGCGACGACCGGGGGGCGACAGCGCACCTGGCTCTCGATCACCGGTGCCGGTCGCCGCGCCTTCTCGGCGCATGTGAAGGCGCTGCAGGCCCTGGCGGGGATGGCCTCCCTGCCGGTGGCGGCGGAGTGACGTTCCTGAAGGGTGGTGCCTTTCCTGCGCCGCGATTGACGCTCAGGTTGGCCGGATGACGTTCCGCCTGCCCCTCGCCGCCGTCCTCGTCCTGCTCACCGGCGCAGCCGCCGCGGCGCAGACGGTGGCCCCGGTAGCCACCGCTTCGGGGCGCGCTCAATCAGATGCTGCGATCGACGCCTATCTGAAGGCCGCCTCCTCAGGCTCGGCCGACTCCGTCGCGCTGGACGGCCCCGGCGGCGGCGACCCCTGCCGACCGGAAGCGCTGCGCGTGCGCGACGGCACCTTCGACGCCCGCTACCCGCTGGACCGCACCCCGCCCGACTATGCCGGCCCGCTGTCGCGCCGGGGCTTTGGCGAGGGTGCCGATGGGAGGGCCTATCCCCGCGGTCCCAGCATCGCCGATCAGGTCGTCGCCCGAGCGGGCTGCACCCCTGACCGGCAGATCCACGGGGTGGTGTCGGCCGGGATCGGAACGGGCGGCTATCGCGACGTGTCGGCCACCGTGGTCGCACCGGTGGGCGATGCGGTGGTGGGCCTCTCGGTCAGCAGCTCGCACTACGGCGGCCGCCGCTGACGCTCGCGCACAGCTTGCCCGCGCCGTTCAGCGGGCGTTACATCCCAGCCGGGTAGAGCGGCACGAGACCGCCACCCTTGAGGGAGGCGGGGGCCTTGAAGCGTTCAGTATTGGCGGGCCTGACCCTCGCCCTCTCGGTGGCGCTGGGCACCCAGGCGCAGGCGGGATGCGACCTGCGCCGCTGGGCCGAGCTCCCGGTCAGCCTGAAGGGCCTGCAGCCTCTCGTCGCCGCCAGGATCGATGGCCAGGATACGCAGCTGCTGCTCGATACCGGCGCCTGGACCAGCACGCTTTTCCGCAGGAGCGCCGCCCGCTACGGCCTGACGCTGAGCCCGCTGCCCTCGAACCTTCGGGTCTTCGGCGTCGGCGGGGCTGTCGAGGTCAAGCTGGCCACGGTGAAGGTGTTCACCCTGGGCACCACGCCGATCCCCGATGTCGACTTCATCGTGGGCGGGGACGGCGGGGACAAAGGGTCGTCCGGCCTGCTCGGCCAGAACATTCTGCACATTGCCGATCAGGAGTTCGACTTCCAGGCGGGCGTGGTGCGCCTGTTCAAGCCCAAGGGCTGCGAGCAGGCCAACCTGGCCTACTGGGCGGGCGACAAGGGCGTCTCGGTGCTGGAACTCGAGCCCCAGAACCCCGGCTCCGCCTTCGTGATCGCCAGCGCCCGGGTGAACGGCGTTCGCATCCGCGTTCTTTTCGACACCGGTGCCACGACCTCGGTGATGACCCTTCAAAGCGCGGCGCGGGCGGGCCTTCGGCCCGACGGGCCGGGGGTGGTTGCGGCCGGCTTGTCGGGCGGCCTCGACGGGCGCCCGCTGCAGACCTGGATCGCCCCGGTGGACAGCTTCGAACTGGGCGGGGAGCAGGTGAAGCACACCCGCATGCGCATCGGCGGAGGAGGCGTGGCCGGGATCGACATGCCGGACATGCTCCTCGGGGCAGACTTCTTCCGCTCGCACCGCGTTCTGGTGTCCAACAGCCAGCACCGGCTCTACTTCACCTACGCTGGGGGCCCGGTGTTCGACCTTTCGACCAAGCCGCAAGCGCCCGCTGCGCCGCCGGCGGCCCCCTAGGCCTCGTCGAGGCGGCGGGCGGCGAGGTAGGAGTAGATGAAGGCCAGGGCCACAGTCAGCCCGCCGCCGCCGATCAGGGCATAGCGCAGCACTTCCCTGTTACCGGGGGCGAGCAGCGTCGCGGCCAGCACCGTGGCGCCCCACGCCATGAACCACGGGCCGATGAAGCGGTGCGTCTTGTCCCAAACGCGCTCGTTCGCCAGCGTCCACGGGGTGCGCACGCCGAAGACGAAGTTGTAGCGGATCTTGCCCATCAGGTTGCCCATCACGATTAGAAGCGCACCCACGCCGCCCATCACGAGACGCTGCGGATCAGGGACGGCCCCCAGCGCGGCCGCGATGACGGAGGCCTCCGTCAGCGCCAGCACCATGAGCACGGTGAGCCACACCGTCTGATAGGCCCCCTGCGACCGTTCCAGGCGGCCGGTCCTGCGCATCAGCGCCGGCAGGGCGGCGAAGAGGGCCGTGACCGCCACCGCCAGCGCAGGAAACGTCCAAAGGGCCACCGCGGCGGGCTGATAGTTGTCAGGCCCGTTCAGGCCGAAGTGCACCGGCAGGAGCCTGTCTCCCACCCGGGTGGCGGCCCATGCGGAGGCCGCCGACATGGCTGCGACGACGGTGCCTGAAAGCAGGAGCGGACGGGTGAGGGTCATGACGGCTCTCCTTCAAGAGCGACCGGGGCCGGGGTTTCCGCGGGGGATGTCGCAGCGGCGCGATTGAGGCCGAAGCCGTCCATCAGGGCGGTCAGCGCGTCCTCCAGAACGGAGGTGTTAAGGCGGTGGATCAGGGTCGTGCCCTGCCGCTCCACGTCCACCAGCCCCGCCTCCTTCAGGACGGCGAAGTGGCCGGAGAGCGTGGGTTTGGTGAGATCGAAGTGCGACGCCAGCTCCCCCGCGCTCATCTCCCGCTCCCGCAGGAGCTGCAGGATGCGGCGGCGGGTCGGGTCGGCGAGGGCTTTCAGGACGTTGGACATCGGCCAGCGGTTAGTTAGACAGTGACCTAAATACGCCGCTGGCCGGGCAGCGCAAGGGCTATTTCGGAAAAGACCTAATCATCCCGCCAGCAGTTCCGGCGTGATCCGGTGGGCGAGGGCGTCGCGGGCGGCCTGCGCGATGGGCACGACCTTGCGGCGGTCGAGGTCGAAGTTGATCGCGACCGCCTCCGACACCGCCCAGGGCTTGCCGCTGACAGGGTCCAGCGACCAGTGCGCCATGCGCTGATAGCGGTCGGTGATCTCGGCGATGCCGGAGCGCACCTCAACGTGGTCGCCCAGGCGAGGCTGTCGCAGGTAGTCGAGGCGATACTCCAGCACCGCGCCGCCGAGGCGCTCGGGGCGCTCTGTCGCGGCGTCCTGCACGGTCTGCCGCACGCCGGCCAAGAGCACGCCGATCCCGTCCGAAACCCGGCCGATGAACTCCGACGGGTTCATCCGCGAGCGGGCGTCACAGGCCGCGGGCTCCACCACCCCCCGGGCGATGCAGGTGAGCTTCAGCGCATCGGCGCGCTCGAGGCTGGCATCGGCGTGGAAGACCTCCCCGGTGGTGACGCTGCGGGGCTGGGCAACGGCAGGGGGCTCCCACCGCAGGGCCTGCGCGGCCAGGCGCGCCCGCTCCGGCCAGGGGAAGGGCCGGCCGTCGGGGGTGGCGTGCTGCACACGGGTGCGAAAGCTGGCGCAGGGGCGGCCGTCGCCGTGCATCAGGACGAAAACGAGGTCTGCCGTGTCGTCGCCCATCTCCACCACGCCGCCCTGCATGTGCAGGGGCGCACCCGCGGTGGCCTCGGCCAGGAAGCGGATGTGATGCCGCCGCAGGCGCAGGGTGGAGTGCGCATCCGCGGCGAAGGCGTGCGGCATGCCGAGGCGCAGGGCCAGCCCGGCCAGGGCCTCCTGCGCCCGCTGGACGTAGAAGCGCACGTTCATGTGCCCCATCTCGTCGCATTCCCAGGTGTTCACCCCGCCGCGCCACACCTCTACGCCGCCGTTGGGTTCAGGTGCGGTCATGGGGTCTCCGAAGGGGGCGCGGGCGGGGCGGGCAGGGGCGGCGTGCGGGGCATGGATGCCCGCGCCGCGTCCGCATGTCACGCGACCCTGCGCACGGCCCCGTTTGCCCAAGTCCCCCGCGTGGGCTAGACCCCGCGCCCTCGCGCCCGATCCAGCTTGCAAGAAGAGACCACCCGTCATGGCCACTGCGCCCGTCGCCCCGCCCGAAGGCGCCATCAGCGGCAACGTCCTGCTTTACGTGTCCCCTGAGCCTCTCAGCAAGGAAGCCCACGGCAAGCTTGGGCTGGAGCCCACGGAGGCACCCTACGGCTTCGCCCAGAAGGCCAACGCCTGCCCGCTGCACGTTTCGGAGTTCGGCGTCGGTGCCGCGACCTTCCCGATCATCTTCGCCGGCGACGCGCGCCAGCCCCTCGCCGTGATGGCCCTGCGCGAACACGAGAACCTGTTCATCGACGAAAAGGGCGCCTGGGAGATGGGCGCCTACGTGCCGTCGTTCGTGCGCCGCTATCCGTTCGTGCTGGCCAACGACGAGGCGCAGCAGCGCCTGGTGGTGTGCATCGACACCAAGGCCCCCTTCCTGAAGGAGGGTGGCCAGATCCCCCTGTTCGAGAACGGCGAAGCCTCGGCCTACACCGAGAACGCCCTGAAGTTCTGCCAGGAGTTCGAGACCGAGCGCCAGCGCACCGAGTCGTTCGTGAAGCTGCTCATTGACCTCGACCTTCTCGAGACTAAGCAGACCCACTATTCCCCGCCGAACGTGGACGGCACCCCGGGCGCGCCCGTCGTGGTGTCGGAGTATTTCGCGGTGTCGGAGACCAAGCTCGCGGAACTGCCCGCCGCCAAGCTGAAGGAGCTGCAGGACAACGGCGCCCTGCCGCAGATCTACGCGCACCTCATTTCGCTGGCCTGCTGGGACAAGCTTCTGGGCCGCACCTTGGCCATCGCGCCGCTGTTCATCCCTGCCCCCGAAGCCGCCCCGGAAGCCGCCAACGCCTAGGCGCGCTTCAAGGCCTCCTCCGCCAGGCGGGGGAGGTCGTCAGGCGCAGGCGAAGACCGACCGGGTGAGGCAGGAGAAGACGAGGCGCCCGGCCTCGTCCAGAAGGTCATGCTGGGCGATCACCACGCCCTTGTCGTCGCCCACGGGGTCCATCGCCAGAACGGTCATGCGCCCACGCAGGAGCTCGCCCACGGGCGGGTTGCGCATCCAGCGCAGGGCGTCGACGCCCAGGCGCTTGGTCTGCGGCCAGCCTGAGGCCGCCTCCACGTCGAGCTTGCACCACAGGGCATAGGTCATGGAATCGGGCGCACCCTGCGCCTGGTCCCACTTTGGGGCGAAGGCTGCGCAGAACGCCTTCAGGGCGCCTGCGTCCACCGGGGCGACGCCCAGGGTCACCACCTGTCCGATGGCGATGTCGTCGAAATGACCCGGCATGGCGTCCCTGTTCCGCGAGATGGCTGTGAAGATCGTTTGGGGTGCGCCTTTCGGTTTGTCGAGGGAGAGGGGTGCGCGCACGCGATCCTCTGGCGCTTGCGTCCACCCGGCGCCATGACGACGTACACGCCTTGTGAAGCTGGAGAGCGGTCCCCCTGTGTCTAAGCTGGTCGCCCTGTTCACGCTCCTGATCGCCGCGCTGTTCGCCGCCCCTGCGATGGCGGCGCCCGTTAAGACGCCGCACCTCACCGCCGAGCTCGTGTCGCAGACTACGTCCGTGGCTCCAGGTTCGACCGCCTACATCGCGCTCCGCCAGGCGATGATCCCCGAGTGGCACACCTACTGGCGCAACCCGGGCGACGCTGGCGAGCCCACCACCCTGAAGTGGACCCTGCCCCCCGGCGTGAAGGCGGGCGGCTTCGTTTGGCCCACCCCGCAGTTCGCCCTTCTGGGCCCCATCGCCAGCTACGTGTTCTCCAACACCGTCTACCTGCCGATTCCGATCGACATTCCGGCGACCGCCAAGCCCGGCTCGTCGATCACCCTGAAGGCCCACGGCGAGTGGCTGATCTGCAAGGACATCTGCGTTCCGGAGGGCGGCGACTTCTCCATCACCCTGCCGGTCTCCGCCGGGTCGGCGACCCTGGACCCGAAGCACGGTGCCGCGATCTCCGACACCCTGGCCCACGCCCCCAAACCCGCCGGCATCAAGGCCACCTTCAAGAACGCCCCCGGCAAGCTGACCCTTTCGGCGACGGGCGTGGTGCTGAAAGGCGCGAGCCCTGGCCGGGCTTTCTTCTTCCCCTACGACGGCTCCTCTGTTGAGCACGCCAAGCCTGAGCTGGTGCAGGCGGGTCCGCAGGGGCTGACCTTCACGCTCACGCCCGGCTTCGCCTTCGCCAAGGGCAAGCCGCCGGCGACGCTGGCAGGGGTGATCGTGGTCGATGCCGACCACGCCTACGAGCTGACCGCAGGTCCCGGCGCTCCCCTGCCCGGGGCGGCGGGATCCAAGCCGCCCGTCGTCGCGACACCCTCAAGCGGTCACGCCACCGGTGGGTCGGCAAGCGGGGGGCTGACCTTCGCCGCCCTAGCCGTTGCGGCGGGCAGCGCCTTCGTGGGCGGGCTGATCCTGAATCTCATGCCCTGCGTGTTCCCCGTGCTGGCCATCAAGGCCGCGCAGCTGGTGCGCCACGGCGATCACCCCGCCGCCGCACGGGCCGAGGGTCTGGCGTTCCTCGTGGGCGTGGTGGCGACCTTCGTGGCGCTGGCGGGGGCGCTTCTGATCCTGCGGGCCGGGGGCGAGGCCGTGGGCTGGGGCTTTCAGTTGCAGGACTCCCGGGTCGTGGCGGCGCTCGGCCTCCTCATGCTGGCGGTGGCGCTGAACCTTTCCGGCGTGTTCGAGATCGGAAGCTCCGTGCAGGGCGTGGGCTCCGGGCTCGCCGCGAAGGGCGGGCTTGCGGGGGCGTTCTTCACGGGCGTGCTGGCGGTGGTGGTCGCCGCGCCCTGCACCGCGCCGTTCATGGCCACGGCCATCGGCTGGGCGTTCGCTCAGCCCCCAGCCGCGGCTCTTCTGGTGTTCGCCTTCCTGGGGCTGGGTCTGGCCGCGCCGTTCGTACTCCTCGCCTTCACGCCTGCGCTGGCAAGGCGGATGCCCAAGCCCGGGGCGTGGATGGAGGGGTTCCGACACATCCTGGCCTTCCCCGTCTATGCGACCGCCGCGTGGCTGGCGTGGGTGTTCGCCTCGCAAGCGGGCACGCTGGCCCTGCCGTTCCTGTTCGGCGCGGCGATCACCGTCGCCTTCGGAGCGTGGGTGTGGGGCGTGGCGCAGCGGCGTGAGGCGATCACCGGCGCCGCGCCGTGGCTGCTGCGCGCCACCGCCGCCATCTTCGTGCTGCTGGCGATCCCCGCCGTGGTGCAGGGCGCGGCCGTCGCGCCTGCGACCGCCTCCACCCCGACGGCCGGCGAGACGGCGGGCGGCGGGGGCGGCATCCCCACCGAGCCGTGGTCGGCCGCGCGCGTGGCCGAGCTGCAGGCGCAGGGGCACCCGGTGTTCGTGGACTTCACCGCCGCCTGGTGCGTCACCTGCCAGGTGAACGAGCGCACGGCGCTGGCGGGCAAGTCCGTGGCCGACGTGTTCGCCGCGAAGAAGGCCGTCTACCTCAAGGCGGACTGGACCAAGCGCGACCCGGTGATCGCCGACACGCTCACGGCACTGGGCCGTTCAGGCGTGCCGCTCTACCTCGTCTACACGCCGGGCAAGGCGGAGCCCGCGATCCTGCCGCAGCTCCTCACCGAGGGCCTCGTGATAGAGGCGATCGAAGCGGCGGTGAAGCCCGCCTAGGACGCCGACGCCACGTCGGTCGAAGTTACCTTCGCAGGCGTGGTGACCACCTCCACATTGTCGCGCAGGAGGAAGTAGAGCTCGGCGGCGGCGGTCTTGCGCTCGGGCAGGCCGGGGGCGTCCTTCAGGGCGGCGAGCTTCTTGGGCAGGTCCTGGCTGATGCCGCGCAGGATGCACTTCAGGTCGCCGTCGGTGCCGCGCTTCGCCAGCTCAACATGGCCCGCCATGTCGGCCGTGGAGAGCTGCGCCAGCTTTGCCTCGAAGGCGGGGGAGGGCGCCGCGGGCGGCGCCGTGCGCCAGGCATCGACCTGCCGCTCCAGGGCGGAGGCCTGTTTCACGATGTCGGCGAACATCGGCTCTTTGACCAGGGGGCTCATCGGGGCCGACGCCGTCGAGATCGGCATCAGCCGCGGCGCGCCGCCGAGCGTGGGCTCGAAGGCGGCGAAGTGCAGCGACAGGGCGAGGGCGGCGGCGTCGCAGGACATGGGGGTCGTTCCGGGCGGTCTCGCCAGGGCGGCGAGGCGTTCATCCCCAGAGATCGCCGGTCATGGTCAACGGGAGGTAAACGCGAGCGCCCCATCACGCCGGTTCCTTGCCGCTCGGGGGGCTATCGGCTAGGCGTCCGCGCCTCATGACCGACGCTCCGATCCCCGCCGCCGAACGCCCGCAGGCGCGCACCCCCCGCGGGTTTGCCGACCGGCGGGCGGCCGAGCTGAAGCGCCAGCGTGCGATCCTGCAGGCGGTGTCCGGCGTCTACGAGTCCTACGGCTTCGAGCCCCTGGAGACGTCGGCGTTCGAATATGCCGACGCCCTGGGCAAGTTCCTGCCCGACGCCGACCGGCCGAACGAGGGCGTGTTCGCACTCAGAGACGATGACGGCGACGACACCGGCGAATGGATGGCGCTGCGCTACGATCTCACCGCCCCTCTGGCCCGCTTTGCAGCGCAGCACTGGGACAGCCTGCCCAAGCCCTATCGCCGCTACGCGTTCGGCACGGTGTGGCGCAACGAGAAGCCCGGCCCCGGCCGCTACCGCGAGTTCGTGCAGTGCGACGCGGACACGGTGGGCTCCGCCCGCCCCGAAGCCGACGCCGAGATCATCGCCATGGCCGTCGCAGGGCTCGAAGCGGCGGGCGTGCCGCGCGGGCAGGCGGTGCTGAAGATCAACAATCGCAAGCTGCTCAACGGGCTCCTCGCCACGGCGGGGGTGACGAGCTCCGGCCAGACGCTGGCGGTGCTGCGAGCGGTGGACAAGCTCGACCGGCTGGGTGCGGACGGCGTGCGCCTCTTGCTCGGCGAGGGGCGCAAGGACGAGAGCGGAGACTTCACCAAGGGTGCCGGGCTGAACGCCCGTGGCGCGGAGGCCGTGATCGCCTTCACCGCCGCCGGCAAGGACACCCGCTCCTCAACGCTCGACGCCCTCTCCGGCGTGATCGGGGGCTCGCCCGAGGGCGACGCGGGTCTGGCCGAACTCGCCGCCATCGGTGCTGCACTGAAGGGGCTGGGCGTGGATGAAGCCCAGGCCGTGTTCGACCCCTCCGTGGTTCGTGGGCTCGAGTATTACACGGGCCCGGTGTTCGAGGCCGAGCTCCTGATCCCCACCGTAGACGACAAGGGCAATGCGGTGAGGTTCGGCTCGGTCGGCGGGGGCGGACGGTACGACGATCTCGTGGCGCGGTTCACCGGCCAGACGACCCCCGCCACCGGCTTCAGCTTCGGCGTGTCGCGACTGGCTGCGGCGCTGGAGGCGGCGGGCCACGCGGGTGCGGCGTCGCGCGGCCCCGTGGTGGTGATCGCCTTCGACCGGGAGCACATGGCGGAATACTTCGCCGTCGCCGCCGAGCTGCGCAATGCGGGGGTCGCAGCCGAGGTCTATCTCGGCGAGAGCGGCATGAAGGCTCAGATGAAATACGCTGACAGGCGGATGTCGCCCGCCGTGGTCATGCTCGGCGGTGACGAACTCGCCGCCGGGACCGCCACGGTGAAGGATCTCGACGCCGGGCGCGAGCTCGCCAAGGGCTTGAGCGACAACGCTGCCTGGAAGGCCGAGCGCCCGGGCCAGGCCACCGTGCCCCGCGCCGACCTCGTGGCCCACGTGCGCCGCATCGTGGAGGGCGGTTCGTGACCGATCTTTCCTCCATCCGGGCACCCTTCGAGCGGTTCGGCGCCGAGCGGGGCGGCGCGTGGTGCGAGCCGCCGGTGCTGCAGCCCCTGTCGCTTCTGCTCGATCTGGCGGGCGAGGGTCTGCGCTCGCGCCTGCACGTGCTCACCGGCGGGGTTGGGGAAGAGCAGGCCCTGCGGCCCGACTTCACCATCGCCCTGGCCCGCCTGCACATCGCCGAGGTGGCTCCCCGCCCGGCCGTGCACCTCTACGACGGCATGGCGTTCCGCGTTCCGGCCGAGGGCTCCACCCGCCGGTCGGAGTTCCGGCAGGTGGGCGTCGAGGTCTTCGGCAACGGCCATGACCCGGCCGAGGAAGATGGGCGCATCGCCGGCCTGGCCTGGGAGGCGTCGTCTGCAGGGGGGCGCTCCGACCTCTCACTCGTGTTCGGCGACGTGGCCCTGTTCGCCGCCTTCCTGCAGGCCATCGGCGCCCCCGATGCGGCGCGGGCGCGGCTGGTGAAGGCGCTGGCGAGCGGCCGCTCCGTCATCGCCGAGCTGAAGCGCCTGCGCGCCGACGATCCGGCGGCGAACGGCGGCGGCACCGGGCTGGCGAGGCTTCTGGTCGATCTGCCGGAGGCCGAGGCGGTCTCGGCTCTGGAGGAGCTGTGGCGGCTGGCGGGCATCCAGCCCGTGGGCGGCCGCGGCGCCGGCGAGATCGTTCACCGCCTGCTGGAACGGGCGCAGGACGCCCGCACCCCGCGGCTCGGCCCGGAGGAGGCGACGCTGGTGGAGCGGTACCTGACCATCGCCGCCCCGCCGCAGGCGGCTCTGGATCAGGTGCAGGCGCTGGCGCAGGGCGCAGCCGGCGGCGTCGACCCGGTGATCGAGGGTTGGCGCAAACGCCTGATGGCGATGGGCGCGGCGGGCGTGCCCGCCGACCGGATCACCCTGCAGACCGGCTTCGCCCGGGCCTTCGGCTATTACGACGGGGCGTTCTTCGAGGTGCGCAGCGCCGCCCTGCCCTCCGATGCCCCCGTGGCTGCGGGCGGTCGGTCCGACGGGCTGATCGCGCGGCTGGGCGGCGAGGCGGCGCTTTCGGTGGGCTGCATGGTGCGGCCGGATCGGGCCAGCGCGGGAGCAGGCGCATGAGCGGCCTTGTCATCGGTCTGCCCTCCAAGGGCCGGCTGAAACCGCAGGCCGAGGCCTGGCTGGCCGAGGCGGGATTCACCCTCGAGATCGACGGCGGCGAGCGGGGCTACCGCGCCACGCTGAGGGGCCTGCCGGGGGCGGAGGTGCGGCTTCTGTCCGCCGCCGACATCGCCTCGGCGCTGGAGAGCGGCGACATCCACCTGGGCGTCACCGGCGAAGACCTCCTGCGCGAGCGGGGCGAGCGGCTGGACGCCAAGGTGGCCTTGCTGCGACCCCTCGGCTTTGGCCGGGCGACGCTGGTCGTCGCCGCGCCGCAGAGCTGGATCGACGTGGAGTCTATGGCCGATCTCGCCGACGTGGCGCACGCCTACCTCGCCCGTACCGGCGGCCGCCTGCGGGTGGCGACCAAGTACGACGCCCAGACCCGGGCCTTCTTCGCCCGCTACGGGGTTGCCGACTATCGCATCGTCGAGAGCCTGGGGGCCACCGAGGGGGCTCCGGCCGCTGGCGTGGCCGAGATCGTGGTGGACATCACCACCACCGGCGCGACTCTGGCCGCCAACAACCTGAAGATCATCTCGGACGGGGTGATCCTGAAGAGCCAGGCGCAGCTCGCGGCCTCGCTGGGCGCGGCGTGGACGGGGGGGCAGCTCGCCTCGCTGCGGCGGCTCCTGAGCGCCGTTGAGGCGACGCACCGCGCCCACCGCATGTCGTCCCTGCGCTGGCCGCTGCCGCAGACCGAGGCGGCGAGGCACGCGGTGGCTCCCTTCGCCCCCCGGCTCGTGCAGGCGTGGGACGATGCGGTGCTGGCCCCTTACGACGAACTGTTCGACCTCTGCGCGGCGCTGGCAGCGGCCGGCGTGAGCCCCGTGGTCATCACCCGCCCGGACTACGTCTTCGACGCGGAATGCCCGGCGGTGGATGAGCTGGCGAAACGACTGGGGCTGTAGGTCGCCTCTCCCGCAGGCGGGAGAGGCGTGAACAGCCGCACGCCACCCAGGGCGCATAGCCTTAGGGCGGTGAGCAGCAGCACCACGGGTGTGATCGGCACGTGCCAGTACTGCAGGGCCACCATGCTCACCGGCAGCGTCCACGTCGCCAGGGCGAGGCCGCGGCCGATGGCGGACCAGCCGTCCCAGCCGCCCTCCATCCGCCACAGCAGCGCCACCGCGGCCAGGGCCGGGATCAGGTCGTAGTTGAAGGCCTGCGGGCTCGCCACGAAGGTCGCCAGGCACAGGATCGCGGCACGCACGATGGGTTCGACGGCGGGCGAGCGCCAGGCGCGCCAGACCATCCACCCGCCCGCCGCCGTGAACGGAAGCTGGAGCAGCAGCGCCTGATCGTAGGTCAGCTTCAGGATGCGCCCGGCCATGAAGGCCGACGGCATCATCCACTGGAACGGCCCGCGGCCCCGGCTGAGCATGGCGCCCTGCATGGGCAGGGTGTCCGAGATGAACAGCCGCCAGCTCTCCAGCCCGTAGAGCGCGGTGGCGAGCGCGGTCAGCGCCACGGCGGTCGCGATGGCCCCGGCCATCACCTTCCACCGCCCCCCCGCCAGCACCATCACCGGCAGAAGGATCGCGATCTGCGGCTTGAAGCAGAGGAGGCCCAGGAGCGCCCCCGCCAGATACGGCCGCCGCTCCAGCTGCGACAGGCCACCGAGGAGCAGCGCCGCGGTGAAGGCTCCGTTCTGGCCGAGGCCGATGTTGGTGGAGACGGCCGGGCTCGCCACCGTCAACGCGATCAGCCCGGCCGTGGGCACCGCCCCGCTCCACGCCGAGCGGAACAGGGCCCGCACAGCCGGCCACAGCCCCGCCAGCCCCGCCAAGGTCCACGCCCAAAGCCCGCCGAAGTAGGGGAACAGGCCCAGCGGCGCCGCCAGCAGAAGCCCCATCGGCGGGTAGCTCCAGAAGTGCATCGGCAGCCGCCGGTCGAACATGGCGTGGATGTCGGCGAGGAAGGTCTTCGGCGTGAAGATCTCCAGCGTCCGCCCCTGGGCGATCAGGTGCCCGGCCGTCCACACGTTGATGTAGTCGCGACCCAGCGCGTGACGCTGCCAGTCGAGGTGATCACGTCCGGACAGGTAGTAGGTGAGGAGCAGGGCCCAGCCGATGGCCGAGACCTCCCACAGCCAGGCGTCCTCGTGGGTGAGGATGGCCCAGATGCACCGCAGCAGCCCCTTCACGGGGTGGCGGCCGCCACGCCGGAGGGCGGGCGCAGGCGGTAGAGCACCAGCGGGGCATCGGGGGCCGTGAGGGGTTCGAGCCAGGCGGGCGGGTCGCCCCGGTCGAGGCGGCGCTGCAGGCTGTTCCTGCCCATGTCGTCGCGGTCGGCGTGGCGGGCGTGGGCACGGCACTCCAGCACGTAGTCGGTCTTCAGGTCGCGCAGCCGAGCCTCCGCACCCGCATCCGCATCGGCCTGCAGGGCGGTGTGGGCCTTGAGGATGCCCCAGCTCATCCGGTGATAGGGCGCGCTCATGGCCGAGCTAGAGGTCTGCGCCAGCACGAACGGGCCGAGGTCGATCTCACTGACCACGAGGCCGGGCTTGGCCGCGGCCAGGGGGGCGAAGGGGGCGGCATCGAAGCAGTGGTCGGCGGGCGCGGCCACCGCGCCGGGCTTGGCGGGCCGGGGCACGACCTTGATGCCCGGCGTGATGATCAGCAGCCCCGTGAGCACCACGGGGCAGAGGACGGCGGCCACCAGCGCCCCGCTCAGCCAGCCGTAGCGGGGGATGCGCCGGCCCAGTTCGGCGGCGAGCACGCCCAGGGGCGGGATGGCGAACCACTCCACATAGCTGTCCATGCGAATGGCGCTCCACGCGGCGAGCACGCCGAGCGCCAGGGCCACGCCCGTGAAGATCCACGCCGGATCGCGCAGGCGGCGGCGGTCGAGCCCGGCGATCGCCGCCCAGCCCGCGATGCCCATCCCTGAGAACACGGCCGAGCGGATGGCATCGTTGCGGCTGGACTTGAACAGCGCGGGCCAGCTCTTCACCTCGTTCACATGGTCGAGCCAGAACGGGCGGATGGCCGGGTTCACGTCCGCGAACGGGCCCTTCAGGCAGTGCGGGTCGAGCGCGAGGTACACCGCCAGCGACGCGGCCCCCGCCAGCGCCAGCCCTCCGATCCGCCAGCCCAGCGGTCGCCCGCCGGTCAGCCGCGCGGCCAGCGCCAGGGCCAGCCCGCCCACGATCGTGCCGGCCAGCAGGTTCAGCGCCAGGGCATCGCAGGCCACCACGCCCCAGCGGGAGGGCGGCGTCTGCGCCACGAATGCCAGGGCGGTGGTGATCGCCAGCGCCAGGGCGAAGGCGGTGGTGCGCCGGGCCTCCCTGCCATCGAGCAGGAACCGCACGGCCATGCCCGCTGCGAACACCGCCTCGAAGATCAACGCCTCCAGCCCGATGGCGAGGCCGAGGCCGATGGCCACGCCCCCCATGATCGCGCCCCGCAGGCCCGGCCCCCGGGAGCCGCAGCCCGCCAGCGCCAGGAGGCACAGGGCGATCTGCACGTCGTGGTGATCCACCCGGCCGGGATGGAACTGCACGTAGAGGACGAGGTCGACCACCACAGCGATCGACGCCGCCAGGACCGCCACCGACGCGAGGCCCTGTTCCTTCGCCCAGCTTCCGGCGAGCTCCCGGGCGCTGAGCAGCGTCGCGAGAACGGCGGGGAAGATCCAGAACAGGGGCCACGCCGCCCGGGTCATCAGCTCGGCCTGGGCGGGGTTGGCGCCGGTGAGCCGGAACAGGCGGTCGGTGAGGGCCAGCCCCCCGTCGATCAGCCGCGACCAGTGGATCCAGGTGCCCATCGGCGGCTGCAGGCGGGTGATCAGCACATCGTACCAGCCGCGCCCGTGCAGGAGGTCGCGCATGTTCACGAGCCGCAGGGCGTCGTCGGTATCGCCGAGGCTGAAGGCGATGCCCGCGTCGTCCCGCACCGTCAGCATAAGGGCGACGACCAGGGTGGCGACCAGGGCCGCGCCCGAGAGTCGCGCCGAAACGGAAAGGTCGGGCAGGGCGGGGGGCGGCCTGTCGGTCATGGCTGCGCGTGATTGGGCATGGCTGCGCTCCGTGGGGCCGGTCGCGCACGGGCGCAAGGGCGAAGCCGAAAAAGCGGGCGCGGCCGAATGATGCTGCGCTGCGAGATGGTAGGGCTAGGCGAACACGAAGATTTGATGTTTACACATTCGTGCTGCAGTCACCCCCGATGGAGGCCGCGGCGGACGGACCTCCCCCCTATGTCCTTCGTCCGCTCAGGCGATACGCCGATGAGTCTGAACACACCCACCGAGAGCCTGATCACGAGGCTTCGCGGCCTCTTGCCTGCCGGGTTCGTCCGGTTCCTGGCCGTGGGCGTGATCGGCTTGGCGACGAACCTCGGGCTCCTTTGGGTGCTGGAGCGATTTGGCCTGCACCTTTCGGCGGCCCTGGCCGCCTCGCTCGTGGTCGCGACGCTGGTGACGTGGGTGCTGAACCGCCTGCACACCTTCGGCTCGTCGGGCCGCCCCATGCATCATGAGGCGCTGCGCTATTTCGGCGTGGCCCTGGTGGCGCAGAGCATCAACTACCTCGTGGTGCTGGGCATCGTCGATCTGATCCCCCACTTCCCCCATGTGGTCGCCGCCTTCATCGGCTCGGTGATCGCCACCCTGTTTTCCTACACCGGCCAACGCTTCTTCACCTTCGCCCCGCCTGAGACCGACGCGGACGTGGTTGCGCATGTCGCGCCCGCTCCCACCTCTGGCGACTGACCTCTCCACGAAAGACGGACATGTACGACATGGCTGAAACCGCCGGCGCCCCCGCTTCCGGCGCGATCCCCCCTGGCGCAATCAAGGACGTGCTGATCATCGGCGCGGGGCCCGCGGGCCTCTCGGCCGGTTATCTTCTGGGCAAGGCCGGCAAATCGGTCACCCTGATCGAGCGCGACCCGCAATACGTCGGCGGCATCAGCCGCACGGTGAAGTACAAAGACTTCCGCTTCGACATCGGCGGCCACCGCTTCTTCTCGAAGTCCAAGGAGGTCGTCGACCTCTGGAACGAGATCCTGCCGGACGACTTCATCGACCGCCCGCGCCTGTCGCGCATCTATTACGGCGGCAAGTACTACGCCTATCCGCTTAAGGCGTTCGAGGCCCTGAAGAACTTGGGCGTGATCACCGCCACCGTCTGCATGATGAGCTACGGCTGGGCCAAGGTGACCCCCATCGCCAACCCCCGCACCTTCCACCAGTGGGTGCGCAACCAGTTCGGCGAGAAGCTCTTCTCGATCTTCTTCAAGACCTACACCGAAAAGGTGTGGGGCATGAGCTGTGACGAGATCAGCTCCGACTGGGCGGCGCAACGCATCAAGGGCCTGAGCCTCTCGGGTGCCGTGATCGACGGCCTCAAGCGCTCCATGAACATCAAAGCCAAGCCCTCCGCCAAGCTGGGCGAGCAGGGCGGCGTGAAGTCGCTGATCGAGAGCTTCCGCTATCCCCGCCTCGGCCCCGGGATGATGTGGGAGGCCGCCCGCGACAAGATCCGCCAGCAGGGCGGCGAAATCCGCATGGACCGCGACCTCGTCTCCATCGCCTGGGACGAAGCCACCAAGCTCTGGACGATGGTGGTGCGCGTCGGCGACGGGCACACCGAGACGCTGATGGGCCGCCACGTGATCTCGTCCGCGCCGATCACCGAGCTCGTGGATTCGATCGAGCCCCGCCCCGCGGTGCAGAACGAAGCCCACATGCTGAAGTATCGCGACTTCATCACCGTGGCTCTGATCACCAAGGTCGAGGACACGCAGAGCTTCCCCGACAACTGGATCTACATCCACGATCCGAGCGTGAAGGTCGGCCGCATCCAGAACTTCCTCAGCTGGTCGCCGCACATGGCGCCGCAGGGCTTCGCGTGCCTGGGCCTCGAATACTTCTGCTTCGAGGGCGACGGCGTGTGGACCAGCGCCGACGCAGACCTGATCGAGCTGGCCAAGGCCGAAATCCAGAAGATCGGCCTGATCCAGGGCAAGGACGTGATCGACGGCCACGTGGTGCGCCAGCCCAAGGCCTACCCGGTCTACGACGACCTCTACGCCCAGCATGTGGAGGCGGTGCGGGCCGAGCTCGAAGGCAAGTATCCGACGCTGCACCTCGTGGGCCGGAACGGCATGCACAAGTACAACAACCAGGACCACGCCATGATGACGGCGATGCTCACGGTGGAAAACATCATCCTGGGCGACCGCAAGTTCAACACCTGGGCCGTGAACGAAGACGCCGAATACACAGAGGCGGGCTATTCAGGCGCCGAGAGCGCGCTGAAGAGCGAGCGTTTGGTGCCGAGGAAAGTCGCGGCCTGACCTTCTTCTCCTCTCCCGCGCAGCGGGGGAGGGGGACCACGAAGTGGTGGAGGGGGCGACGCGAAGTCAGGCGTCGGTGATGACGGTGTGGCGGCCGTCCGCGGATTTCGCCCCCACTGTCAGGTTGGCTGCGCCGCCGCGCCACCTCCCCCGCTAAATCGGGAGAGGGGAAGAGCGCCGGACGGGGGGTCGCATCAGCGCCACCGCC
Organism: Caulobacterales bacterium; assembly: GCA_038226305.1. GTDB lineage: Bacteria > Pseudomonadota > Alphaproteobacteria > Caulobacterales > Caulobacteraceae > JASLDZ01. Next base: position 49,328 of record JBBRQN010000006.1, on the reverse strand, counting down.
CCAAGCGCCACCAGCGCCACGGCTGAGAACCCCCACAGGGCGGGCGAGAACCCGCCGGTGCGGTCGTGTGAGACGCCCGCCAGCCACGGGCCGACGGCGGCGGCTGTGGAGATCAGGCACATGAGGGAGAAGAGCTCGAGGTTCCGGCGGCGCCCGAAGTAGGCGAGGAGCAGCACCGGCGTCGCCAGATAGGCCAGGCCGTAGCCGATCCCGGCGCCCGCCACATACAGCCCGGCCAGCCCCGGCCCGTGGGCGAAGGCCAGGGCGGTGGCGCCGATGGGGAGCGCCACGAGGCCGATCATGGTCAGCCGCCGGGCGTCGATCTTCGACCCAGCCCAGCCCCCCGCCGCTCGCGAGACGGCGTTCAGGAGGTTCTCGGCCGAGAGCAGGGCCGCGGCCGTGGCGGGGGCGAAGCCGCGTTCGGTGAGGTGCTCGACCGAGGCGTAGTTCACCGTCACGCCGAGGAGCAGGTAGGCGGTGTAGGCGAAAGTCACGATCCAGAACTGCGGGGTGCGCAGGGCGTCGGCCACGCTCCAGCCGTTGTGCTCCGGGTCGGTGACGGGGTCGAGCTCGGGGGCCTTCGACCACTGTGGGGCTACGCAGGCGGCGGCGAGGGCGGCCAGGGCGAGGCCGATGACGGCTGCGGTGGTCCAGTATCCGCGCCAGTCCTGCTGCACGCCCAGATGCGCCAGGATCGGCCCGGCGGCTCCTCCGAGTCCGCCCACCGTGAAGTAGAGCCCGAAGGCGAGCGCCGGGTTCGGGAAGGCCCGCGCCAGGACGAATGTGCCGGGGATGATCGCCGCCAGGGCGAAGCCGATCCCCGCCAGCACGGCGCCTGCGAGATAGCCGCCGACCGCGTGCGCCGTGGCGAACAGCATCAACCCCGCCGCCAGCACCACGCCTCCGGCCAGGAGCGCGGCGCGCACGCCAAGGAGGCGGATCACCAGCGCCGGAGCCAGGCTCGCCAGTCCGCACGCGACGGCCAGGAGGGTGAAGCCGAGGCCCGCGTCGCCCCAGCTCCAGTGCAGCTCGGTCACCATCGCGGGCAGCACCACGCCGAGGGAGGTGAAGGTGGCGGCGGTGATGTGGAAGAACAGAAGGCTCAGCGCCGCGAGCGCCAGCCACGCGCGGGGGGGAGTCGGAGTGGCGGCGGCGCTCATCAGAACGCCCGCTTGAGGCCCAGCCGCCACGTGCGGCCTTCGCCCGGAAGTGCGGCGACGTTGGCGTAGACGTCGGCCACCGGGATGAAGAACAGTTCGTCGGTCAGGTTGTCCACGTTGAGCGAAACGCGCCACGGGCCGCGTTCGACGAAGCCGGAGGCCGAGATCGTCGCATAGTCGGGAAAGCGCACCGCGCCGGGGATCACGCCGGAGGTCTGCGAGACGTAGCGCACCCCCGCTGTCGCCCCCGCCCGGCCCCACTGATGCAGGTCTGAGCGATAGACGGCGTAGAGGCTGCCCGTGGTGCGGGGCACCAGCGTGTCGGTGTAGTCGCCGGGCACGAGCCCGCTCAGGGCGTAGACCGCATAGCTGCCGCCATAGGCGTTCACCGGCGCGACGCCCACGATGGAGGGCGGGATCACGATGAAGCTCCCGTCCGGCCCGCGCACCTTTGTGCTCTGGACGGCGGCGGCGGCTGTGAAGCTCAGGTTGCGGCTGGCGAGCCAGCGCAGCTCGGCCTCCACGCCTTCGCCGCGGGTGGCGCTGACGGTATTGAACTCGCCCAAGCGCGTGCGGGTCTGGCGATAGGCGGCGATAGAGCCTGTGATCGCGTCGGAGAACAGCCGCGCCTTCACCCCGGCCTCGAGCAGGCGCGACTTGGACAGCCAGCCGCCGGAATCGATCAGCCCGGGCGCCACGCCCCCCGCCTGCCCCACTTCGAGCGCGGAGGTTTCCGCCCAGGTGGCATAGGGGCGCAGGCCGAAGGGCAGCTGGTAGGCGACGCTGGAGGTGAAGCTGAAGTCGCCGTCTCCGGCCGGGTAGGTCTTCCCCTGCACGGCGCCGAACACCACCGTGCCGTCGTCTCTGCTGGTCAGGTCGTAGCGGTCGAAGCGGCCGCCCAGCGCCACGTTCAGGCGGCCCCAGGTGGCGTCGGCCTGGGCGAAGAGGCCGGCGTCGGTGAAGCGGCTGCGGATGGCCGTCTCGAAGGGCAGGTCGATGCCGCCGATGATGTCGGTGGGGGAGGGACCGGCGATCAGGTCGCGGCGGTCGATGGCGATGTTGCCGCCGTTGAAGCTTTCCCGCTGGCGGCCGTCGTAGCGGCGCACCGAACCCCCCGCGACGCCCTGCAGCCGCACCGGGCCGAGGTTGCGATCCACCGCATAGCTGGCGCGAAGCTCGACCGTGGCCGCGTCGTAGGCGGCGGGGAAGCCGTAGGAGACGAAGCGGGTGTTGTAGAGGTCGTCGTAGAACAGGCTCACATTCAGCCGCCCGCCGGTGGCGTCGGTGTGGGTGGCGCTGGCCAGGAAGGTCTTGGTGTTCGTGTCGCTGAAGTCTGCGGGCGAGGTGAAGACGGTGCGGCGGGAGAGCTTCGCGGTTCCCACCCCCTGATCCAGGGTGAAGCGCGGATCGCGGCCCGGTGTGAAGCCGAAGTAGCCGGTGATCAGGCCGCCGCCGCCGATCTCGTTCGGCGTCAGCCGCCCGTCGCCGTTGGTGTCCTTCAGGGTGGTGTCACGGCCGGTGAGGTAGGTTCCGTTGTCGATGAGAGCCTGGGTGAGGCGGTTCCAGCCGGGGGTCTGCACCGCGCCCTCCACCCGCTCGGCCTGGCCTGAGAAGGCGAGGCGCCAGTCGTCCGGAAGGTCGAGGTCGTAACGCCCCTGGATGAGGTAGTGTCGGGGCTGGATGCCGCGATAGTATTCCGCATCCTGCTGCGCCTCGCCATAGAGGTGGATCGCCCCGGGCAAGGCGCCGATCGCCAACGGAGCGGCATACTCCCCGTCGACCTTGGCGAAGCCATAGGCCCCGCCCTGCACTTCGATCTCGCCTGCCGGCGTGGTGACGAGGCCGCCGCGCTCGCCCCGGGCGGTCCTGGGCACGATGTTCAGGAAGCCGCCCACCTTGCCGGGGCCGTCGATGGGGGCGGGGGGGCCGCGCACGATCTCCACCCGCTCCGCGGCGCCGATGGGGGTGGGGTAGGTGCCCCGGTTCTCGATCCGCTTGAAGCCGTCGAAATAGGTCTCGGCCAGGGTCCCGCGCAAGGCCAGGGCCCCGGGCACGCCATAGTAGCTGTCGGTGAAGCCGCCGGGGGTGATCGCTACGAGGTCGTCGATGGTCCGCACGCCGTAGCGCTCCAGCGTCTCGGCGGAGGCGAAGGTGGCGGAGCGGGGGGTCTCCAGCAGCGGCTTGTCGTAGCCGAACACGGTGGAGGAGGGGCGCTTCTCCAGAAGGCCCGCCTGATCGCGCGCGGTGACGATCACCGCATCGACCGAGGGGGGCGAGGCCGGCGGGGTCTGCGCCAGGGCGGCGCAGGGGGCGGCGATGGCGGTGGCGAACAGGAGGGCGGAGAGGCGGCTCATGCCGCACAGCTAAGCCGTGGATTTCGCTGAGGCAAGAACTGTGCGTGCAACAGTTGCTGAAATGTCAGCTGCCATTTCAGGCGCTCTGCCGCAGGCGTGAGAGGGGGCCAAGCTGTGCTATCTTACACTTCATGAGCACTGCGACTGCCGCCTGGGCGCCCGAGTTGATGAAGGCGCGGCTGTATGACCGGCTCCTCGTCGACATCGTGATGGGCGACCTGGCGCCCGGCGAGCCGGTGGACGAGCGGCGGATGGCCAAGCGCTACGACGTGGGGCTGGCCCCTGTGCGGGAAGCCCTCGGCCGGCTGGCACTGGAAGGGCTGATCGTGCGCCGGCCGCGGGTGGGCGCCACCGTGGCGGTGATCGACCTCAAGGCCGTGGAGCAGGCGTTCGAGGTGCGGCGCCTCCTGGAGGGTCGCTCGGCCGCCCTGGCGGCGCAGAACGCCTCGGCCGCGACCGCCGCCCGTATCCACGCCTGTTTCGACGGGGCCGAGGCGGCCGTGGCTGCAGGCGACACCCGCGCGCTGATCGGAATGGACCGCGCCTTCCACGCCGCCGTGGCCGAGGCGACGGGCAATCCGCTGCTCGCCCGCTACCTCATCTCTTTGCAGACTCTGGCAGCGCGCTTCTGGGTGCAGGCGATGGGGCGACAGACGCCGGAGGATCAGCTCGCCGATGTGGCCCTGCACCGCGACCTCGCCCAATGCATCGCCGAGCGGGACGCCCCGGCCGCCGAGGCCGCCATGGCTCGGCTGATCGGCGACCCGCCCAGCCTCACGCCGCCGCAACGCTCTGCGCATCTGCGCCTTACGGATGCGGGTGCCCTGGACTAGGCTTCGGCGCTGAAACTTTTGAGGCGCGCTGCATGGCCAAGATCGCGGTCGACGACGTTCTGGATCTCATCGCCGCCGAGGCCCCCGTGGCCCGCGCCGACCTGAAACCCGAAGCGACCCTCGACGAACTGGGCGTGGCCTCGCTCGACGTGATCAGCGTGCTCTTCGCCCTGGAAGACCGGTTCGGCGTGATCGTCGAGCAGGGCGACATCGAACACGCCAAGACGGTGGGCGACTTCACCACGGCCGTGCTGGCCAAGGCGCAGGCCATCGCGTGACGCAGGGTGCCCGCCGCCGGGTCGCGATCACCGGCCTCGGCTGCGTGTCGGCGCTGGGGCAGGGCGTGGCGGCGAACTGGGCGGCGGCTGAACAGGGCCGCGGGGCGATCCACCCGATCGACCGGCGCTTCGGCGACGACGAGGGCCTGGCCTGGGCCGGCCCGGCAGCGATCTGCGGGCCGCTGGACGCCGAGGCGCTGGGTGCCGATCTGGGGCCGCGGGCCCTCTCCAACCTCGACCCGCAGGCCGCCTTTGCCGTGGTGGCGACGCACGAGGCGCTGGCGCAGGCCGGGCTGATCGGCGACCCGGTGCTACGCGAGGACACCGCCGTCGTCTACGGCGGCGGGGCGGGGGGCGAGCAGTCGCTCGAGGCGGGCTATGGCCGGCTGCTGCACAAGCGGGCGGGCGGGGTGCATCCGCTCACGATCCCCAAGATGATGCTGGCGGCGACGCCCAGCCATCTCTCCATGCTGTTCGGCATCCGCGGCACGGTGTTCGCCCTGTCGAGCGCCTGCGCGTCGGGGGCGCATGCGATCTCGGAAGCCATGTGGATGATCCGCTCCGGCCGCTGCCGGGTGGCGGTCTGCGGCGGGTCCGAGGCGGCGATCACCTTCGGCTCATGGCGCGGGTGGGAGGCGCTGAAGGCGATGGCCCCCGACACCTGCCGCCCCTTTTCGCAGGGTCGCAAGGGCATGGTGCTGGGGGAGGGGGCGGCCACGCTCATTCTGGAAGACTGGGAGCATGCGCAGGCGAGGGGCGCGGTGATCCTGGGGGAGCTCCTGGGTTCCGGCGCCTCGGCCGATGCCCACCACCTCACGGCCCCGGACGGGGAGGGCGCGGCCCGGGCCCTGCGGCTGGCGCATGCCGACGCGGGGGTCGCCATTGGCACGCCCGCCCTGATTTCCACCCACGGCACAGGCACGGCGCTGAACGACAAGACCGAGGCGGCGGCCCTGCGCGCCGTCTATGGCGACAGCCTGGACCACAGCCTCCTGATCGCCACCAAGAGCGCGCACGGGCACCTGATCGGGGCGGGGGGCGCGCTGGAGCTGGTGCTGGGGCTGGAAGCCCTGCGCGCTGGAGTGGCCCCGCCCATCCTGAACTACGCGGGCGCAGACCCTGAATGCGACGCGCCCCTGGCGCTCTTGCCCACGCCCATCGCCTACGACACCGTCGTCTCGTCTAGCTTCGCCTTCGGGGGGCTGAACGCGGTCTTGATCGCCCGGCGCGATCCAGCGTCTTATTCGACAGCCAACCCACTGTGAGATCGCTGATGTTGAAGTCTGTCCTGCTCGCCGCCGCGGCCGTCGGTGTGATGGCAACCGGCGTTTCCGCCGCTGCCCAGGATAAGAGCACGCCGCCCTCCCGGGCCGAGCTGACCCCGCAGCGCTTCGGCACCTGGGGCTTCGATACCGGTGGTCGCCGCACCTCGGTGAAGCCCGGCGACGACTTCGAAGCCTATGCCAACGGTGGCTACGTCGATGCGCTGGTCATTCCGGCGGACAAGTCGACATACGGGGCCTTCGACCTTCTGGGCGACCTGTCGCAGCGCCAGGTGCGGGCCATCCTGGAGGACAGCGCCCGGACCGCCGGGGAACAGCCCACGGCCACCTCCCAGAAGGTCGGAGCCTTCTATCGCGCCTTCATGGACGAAGCCCGCATCGAGCAACTGGGCACCACCCCCCTGCGCAACGATCTCGACGCCATCCGCGCCGAGACCACCAAGACCCAGGCCGTGGCCCTGATGGCGAGCTCCGGCCGCGGCTATCAGGCCTCGATCATCCGCGCCTCTGTCGGTGTCGATGACAAGAACCCGGATCGCTACATCTTCCAGATGGAGCAAGGCGGGCTCGGCCTGCCGGACCGGGACTACTACCTCGAGGCAAACTTCTCCGAAAAGCTCGGCCTTTATCGCGCCTATGTTCGCAAGATGCTGGAGCTTGGCGGGTGGGAGCATCCGGCGGAGTCGGCGGCGGAAATCGTCGATTTCGAAACCGCCATCGCCAGGGTGAGCTGGAGCCGCACCGAGCAGCGCGACCCGGTCAAGACCTACAACCCCGTCACCCTCGCCAGCCTGGAACACAGCGCTCCGGGGTTCGACTGGAAGACCTATTTCGACGCCTGGGGCGTGAGCGATGCGCCCGGCTATCTGGTGGGCGAGCCGAGTGCCCTGGCCGGCGAGGCGAAACTCTTCGCGCAGGCACCCCTATCGACGATCCAGGCCTGGCAGGCGTTTCACCTGATCCACAACGCCGCCACCTTGCTTCCGAAGGCGTTCGTGGACGCCCGCTTCGACTTCTACGGCAAGACCCTCTCTGGCCAGCCGGAGATCGAGGTGCGCTGGAAGCGCGGCTCGGACATGGTGGCCGGGCTGATGGGGGAGGGCGTGGGGGAAATCTACGTCGCCCGCTATTTCCCGCCGGAGTCCAAGGCCAAGATGACCGAGCTGATCGGCAATCTGAAGGCCGCCTTCCGGGCGCGCATCCAGAACCTCGACTGGATGAGCCCGGCCACCAAGACGGAAGCGCTGAAGAAGCTCGACGCCTATCGGGTGATGATCGGCTATCCAGACAGATTCAAGAATTACGCACCCCTCGTCATCAAGGCGTCGGATCTCTACGGCGACGTGGCGCGCGCCAAGGCCTTCGAGACCACCCGGAAGCTGCAGCGCATCCACCAGCCCGTGGACAAATACGAGTGGGCAATGTCGCCGCAGGCGGTCAACGCCTACAACCAGCCCCTCTTCAACGAGGTGGTTTTCCCTGCCGCGATCCTGCAGCCGCCGTTCTTCGACCCCAAGGCCGACATGGCGGTGAACTACGGGGCGATCGTTGGGGTCATCGGGCACGAGATGACGCACGGTTTCGACGACCAGGGCCGCCACTACGACTCGACGGGGCGTCTGCGCGACTGGTGGACCGCCGAAGACGCCGCGAAGTTCGAAGCGCGCGCCGAGCGGCTAGGCAAGCAGTACGACACCTACGAGCCCGTTCCCGGCACACACCTGCAGGGCAAGCTGACCATGGGTGAGAACATCGCCGACCAGGGCGGTGTGTCCCTCGCGCTGGATGCCTACCACGCCAGCCTGCACGGTCGGCCGGCCCCGGTGATCGACGGGCTGACGGGTGACCAGCGGGTGTTCCTGGGCTGGGCGCAGGCTTTCCGGGAAAAGAACCGGGAGGACTTTGCCCGGCAGATGGCGGTGGTCGATCCGCATTCCCCAGGGCGTTTCCGCATCAACGGCGTGTTGCGCAATATCGATGGCTGGTACGCCGCCTTCGACGTCAAGCCCGGCGACAAGCTGTACCTTCCGCCGGAGCAACGCGCCAAGGTGTGGTGACGGGTGCCGTGAGCGAACTGACGGCGGTGTCAAATGAAATGGACACCCCAGACGCACAAAACCCGCCGCGGGGGATCACGCGGCGGGTCTGGCGTCCCGGAGGACATTTTTAGAGGGCGTTTCCTCCCCGAAACGCCGGAGGTGCGAACGTCTTGAGCGTCGTCAGCCTCACGAGACGTAAAATGACGACAATGCGACGTGTGTCAACGGCCTCCGCTCGCTCAGGGGGTGAATTCTGACGCAGGCGGCCAGATGGCGATAATGTCGCGGCTTGTATTTCTCCGGTCCGTCAAAAAAGGGTGGAAAATGCCTCTGCTGGCGCGGCAACGGCGGCTCTGATAAAGCGCGGCGATGATCGCGATCCGCAAAGAGGGGCGAATCGGCCGCCCGGCGTGAGCCTGAGCGTGTTCGCTCCGCTCGCGTCGGGATGCGTGTTTCCCGAAAAGCCCCCAGCGATTCTAGCCCCTCAGCGGATGCCCAATGCCTGACGACCTGACCGCCACGCCCACCTCCGACGCCGCTTCTCCCGACACCGCTTCTCCGGCCGAGCGCGACTATCGCGAGACCGTGTTCCTCCCCACCACACCGTTCCCCATGCGGGCGGGCCTGCCCAAGCTCGAGCCCGAGCTTCTGGCTAGGTGGGAGGAGGCCGACCTCTACCACGCCGTGCGCAAAGCCCGGCAGGATGCGGGGGCGCCGCTTTTCGTGCTGCACGACGGCCCGCCCTACGCCAACGGCGACATCCACATCGGGCACGCGCTCAACAAGCTGCTGAAGGACTTCGTGGTCCGCTCGCAGTTCGCCCTGGGCAAGGACGTGGACTACGTGCCCGGCTGGGACTGCCACGGCCTCCCGATCGAGTGGAAGATCGAGGAGGAGGTGCGCAAGGCCGGCAAGACAAAGGACGAGGTCGATCCCGCCGAGTTCCGCGCCCGCTGCCGCACCTACGCCGCCGGCTGGATCGACGCCCAGATGGGCGAGTTCAAGCGCCTGGGCGTGCTGGGCGACTGGGGCCGCCGCTACGCTACGATGGACTACGAGTCCGAGGCCACCATCGTGGCCGAGTTCCACAAGGTTCTCATGTCCGGCCGCCTCTACCGCGGCTCCAAGCCCGTGATGTGGAGCCCCGTGGAGCGCACGGCGCTGGCCGATGCGGAGGTGGAATACCACCAGCAGAACTCCCCGATGATCTGGGTGAAATTCCCGGTGATCGCTGATGCCGCCTTCACTCGATTGACTGTTGAATTCGGGCCGGACGACGAGATGCTGCCACCCCGGGCAGACGAGCTTGCTCGGATGGGGCAACGAAGCCTTGCTAGCCAACAAGCCTCAGTTCTCATCTGGACGACGACGCCCTGGACGATCCCCGCCAACCGCGCGATCAGCTACGGCTCGAAGATCACCTACGGCCTCTACCGGGTGGAGACCGTCGCTGCCGAGCCGGAAGCCTACGCCGGAGCGAAGGTCGGCGAGCTCCTGATCCTCGCTGACGCTTTGCAGGAGGAGGTCTTCGCCGCGGCGAAGATCACGGCCACACGCGTCGAGAAAGTCGACCCCTCAAGCCTCACCTGCGCCCACCCCCTCGCCGCGCTGGACCCCGGCTACGGCTTCGAGGTGCCGCTCCTGGCCGGCGATCACGTCACTGACGACGCTGGTACGGGCTTCGTGCACACCGCCCCCGGCCACGGGGTGGAGGACTATCAGGTGTGGCTGGCCTCGGGCCGCCGCGAGATCCCCGACACGGTGGACGAGAACGGCGCCTACTACGCCCACGTGCCGCTCTTCGCCGGGCTGCAGGTGATCGAGGCCGAGGGCAAGAAGGCCGGCAAGTTCGGTCCCGCCAACGCCGAAGTGACGGCCGCCCTCGAACGGGCGGGCACGCTGCTGGCCAAGAGCCGGTTCGAGCACAGCTATCCGCACAGCTGGCGGTCCAAGGCACCGGTGCTCTATCGCAACACGCCCCAGTGGTTCGTGAGCATGGATGCGGAGATCGGCTCGTCTACCCTGCGCAAGACGGCGCTGGACGCCATCGACGGCGCCGCCTTCTTCCCCGAGACCGGGCGCAACCGCATCCGCGGCATGGTGGAGAACCGGCCGGACTGGCTCATCAGCCGCCAGCGCGCCTGGGGCACTCCTCTGGCCATGTTCGTCGACAAGGCCACCGGCGAACCCTTGTGCGACGAGGCCGTGAACCGCTGCATCCAGGACGTGGTGCGCGAAGGCGGCTCCGACGCCTGGTTCTCCACCGACGCGAGCGTCTTCCTCGGCCCCGACCGGAACCCGGACGACTTTGAGCGGGTCAACGACATCCTGGACGTGTGGTTCGACTCCGGGGCCACCCACGCCTTCACCCTGGAAGGCCGCAACGACACCCGCTCCCCCGCCGACCTCTATCTGGAGGGTTCGGATCAGGCGCGGGGCTGGTTCCAGTCTTCGCTGCTGGAGTCCTGCGCAACCCGGGGCCGCGCGCCCTACAAGGCGGTGCTCACCCACGGCTTCACCCTGGATGAGGCGGGTGAGAAGATGTCCAAGTCCAAGGGCAACACCACCGATCCGCTCAAGGTGATCGCGGAGTCCGGTGCGGAGATCATCCGCCTGTGGGTCGCGATGGTCGACTACGCCGAAGACCAGCGCATCGGGAAGACCATCCTGCAGACGGTTTCGGACAGCTATCGCAAGCTGCGCAACACCCTGCGCTATCTCCTCGGCGCGCTGGAAGGCTTCGACGAGGCCGAGCGGCTGCCGGTGGATCAGATGCCACCGCTGGAGCGGTGGATCCTGCACCGCCTGTGGGTGCTGGATGCCGAGGTGCGCGCCGCCTACGAGGGCTATCGCTTCTCCGAGGTGTGGCGGCTGGTGACCGAGTTTTGCCAATCCGACCTTTCGGCGCTGTATTTCGATATCCGCAAGGACGCGCTCTACTGCGACCGGCCCGACAGCGACCGCCGCCGCGCCTGCCGCACGGTGATGGACGCGATTTTCGAGCGCCTCACCATCTGGCTCGCCCCCCTGGCCGCCTTCACCTGCGAGGAGGCCTGGGCCACCCGCTTCCCGGACGCCGGGCCGAACGCCCTGCGGGTGTTTCCGGAGACGCCCGCGGAATGGGCGCACCCGGAGGAGGACGCCCGCTGGCGGCGCATCGAGCGCGTGCTGGATGTCGTCACCGGGGCGCTGGAGATCGAAAGGCGCGAGAAGCGCATCGGCTCGGCACTGGAGGCGTCGCCCAGAGTGTGGATCACCGACGCTCACCTGTTGGCCGCCTTCGATGGCGTCGATCCGGCCGAGGTCTTCCGCACGTCGGCGGCCACGCTGGAGGACGGCGACGTTCCGCCTGACGCCTTCACGATCCCCGGCACGCCTGTGGCGGTGAAGATCGAGCGCGCGGCCGGCGACAAGTGCCGTCGCTCGTGGAAGGTGCTTCCCGAAGTGACCGAAGCCACCGGCTGGCTCACCCTGCGCGACCTCGACGCCGTGCAGGCGTGGGACGCCGCCCACAAGGATGCCGCATGAACCGCACAACTCCGCTCGGCCGACTGGCGCTGATCCTGGCGCTGGTCGTCATCGTCCTCGACCAGATCACCAAGGCCTGGGTGCTGGGCCCCCTGGCCCTGCGGCTGGGCGAGCCGCGGCCGGTGATCCCCGGGCTGTTCAATTTCACCCTGGTCCATAACGAAGGCGTCAGCTTCCACCTCCTCGTCGCCAACTCCGATCTGGCCCGCTGGGCGCTCGTGCTGTTCTCGCTGGTCGTGGCGGTGGCGCTGGCGGTGTGGGCGCAGCGCTCCACTAGGCGGCTGAGCGCGCTGGCGCTGGGGCTCGTGATCGGCGGGGCGGTGGGCAATGCGGTGGACCGGGCGCGCCTGGGCCACGTGACCGACTTCCTGGATTTCTCCGCCCTGCACTTCCCCTGGGTGTTCAACGTGGCCGACAGCGCCATCTCGGTCGGCGTGGTGATCCTGCTGATCGAGAGCTTCATTACGCCAGCGCCCGCCGCCGGAGCCGACGCCCCGAAAAAGGCGTGATGGCCTGCGACCTAGGACCGTCTTTGCGCGCACCCTCTCCATAGGCTAACCAGCGCGACCCCCCTCAAACGGCCGATCCCTAAAGGAGCCGTCCAAGACCATGACCGCCAAGTTCCCTCTCCTCGCCGTCGCCGCCCTGGGCCTCGCGGGCATCGCAGTGTCCACATCCGGCTGCGGCGCGACCAACGCCTTCGGCAAGTCCACGCCTGACGAGTTCCGCGTCGTTGCGCGCGCGCCCCTCGTGGTGCCGCCCGACTATGCCCTGCGCCCGCCCTCGCCCGGCGAGCCCCGCCCGCAGGAACTCCAGCCGGAGAGCCAGGCGCGCCTGGCCCTCCTCGGCCGCCAGCAGTCTGCCGATCGCAGCCAGGGCGAATCGCTCCTCACCGCCAAGGCGGGCGTCGCCAAGGCCGATCCGCTCATCCGCTACGTGGTGGACGACGAGCAGGGCTCGCTGGCTCACAAGGACGTGAGCTTCGCCGACCGGGTGATGTTCTGGAAGAAGCCGGTGGTCAGCCCTCAGGAGGCCGCCGCCCGCCAGAACGCGCAGATCGCCCAGCCCTCGCCGGTGGACGCCGCGACCGAGGAAGCCCGCGCCACCGCCATCACCGGCGGCGGCACCGTGATCATCGCCCGCCAACCGACGAAGACCGCCCGCAAGCTGCCGGGCCTCTGACCTGTAGTGCCCCCCTCCCCGCGAAGGGGAGGGACCGCGAGCGCGGGGCAGCCTAGACTGCCTCGCGACTCCCATGACCATCCGCCGCCTCCCGCCTGAGACCGTCAACCGCATCGCCGCAGGCGAAGTGGTGGAGCGGCCTGCCAGTGCGGTGAAGGAGTTGGTGGAGAACGCCATCGACGCGGGCGCGCTCTCCATCGAGGTGCAGGCCGACGGGGGCGGGCTGAACCGGATCCTGGTGGCGGACGACGGCTGCGGCCTGTCGCCGGAAGACCTCTCTCTGGCCGTGGAGCGCCACGCCACCTCCAAGCTGGCTCCGGCAGCCGACGGCTCGGTCGACCTTCTGCGCATCGGCACCCTGGGCTTCCGGGGCGAGGCCCTGCCGTCCATCGGCTCGGTGTCGCGCCTGTCGATCACCAGCCGGGCGAAGGGCGCGGCCGACGCCTGCCGCATCGAGGTGAACGGCGGGGCGGTGAGCGGGCCTGCGCCGTCCGGCTTCCCGGGGGCGCACGGGGCAAGGGTTGAGGTGCGCGACCTGTTCTACGCCACGCCCGCCCGCCTCAAGTTCATGAAGGGCGAGCGCACCGAATCGATGGCCCTGGCCGACGAGGTGAAGCGCCAGGCGATGGCCCACCCCGAAGTCGCGTTCAGCCTCGACATCGACGGCCGCAAGACCCTGCGCCTGCGGGCGGAAAGCGACACCGCCGATGGCCGGCTGGCGCGGCTGGCCGCCATCCTCGGCTCGGGCTTTGCTGACAACGCGGTGGAGGTGGATCAGGAGCGTGACGGGGTGCGGCTCTCGGGTTTCGCTGGCCTGCCGACCTTCCACCGGGGCAACGCCGCGCATCAGCACCTGTTCGTCAACGGCCGCCCGGTGCGCGATCGGTTGTTGGCCGGGGCGCTGCGCGCCGCCTATGCCGACGTTCTGGCCCGGGATCGCCATGCGGTGGCGGCCCTCTACATCGACCTCGATGCCCTGCAGGTGGACGTGAACGTCCACCCCGCCAAGGCCGAGGTGCGCTTTCGCGAACCGGCGCTGGTGCGGGGGCTGATCGTGAGCGGCCTGCGCCACCTCCTCGCCGCGCACGGCCACCGCGCCTCCTCCAGCGTGGCGAGCGCCACCCTCGCCGAGTTCCGCCCCGCGTTCGCGCCTCCCGGCGGCTGGCGGACGCCGGGGGCGTGGGGCCAGCCGGTGGCAGCCGTCCTGCCGGGGGTGGAGGAACGCTCCGCGCGGGTGGAGCCGCAGGGCTGGTCGCCACCTTCGCCCGCCGCCTCCTTCACCGTGGAGTCCGCGCCCGAACCGGCCGAGACACGCCCCCTGGGTGCCGCGCGGGCGCAGGTGCACGAGACCTACATCGTGGCGCAGACGGCCGACGGCATGGTCATCGTCGACCAGCACGCCGCCCACGAGCGGCTGGTGATGGAGCGCATGAAGGCGGCCCATGCCCGGGGGCCGGTGGCCCGCCAGGCCCTGCTCCTGCCCGAAGTGGTGGACCTCGACCCTTCGGAAGCCGCCCGGGTGGCCGACCACGCCGACGCCCTGGCCGAGCTCGGACTGATCGTGGAGCCCTTCGGCCCGGGCGCGATCCTGGTGCGCGAGACGCCTGCGCTTCTGGGCGAGATCGACGCCGGCGCCCTGGTCCGCGACCTCGCCGACGACCTCTCCGAAGGCGGCGGCGCCGAGTCGCTGGAGGATCGCCTCGCCGCCGTCTTCGCCGGCGCCGCCTGCCGGGGCAGCGTGCGCGCCGGCCGCCGCCTCACCGGCGACGAGATGAACGCGCTTCTCCGCGAAATGGAGGTCACCCCCCGCAGCGGCCAGTGCAACCACGGCCGCCCCACCTATGTGGAGCTCAAGTTGGCCGACATCGAGAAACTCTTCGGGCGGAAGTGATGCGGATGCCGATCGATCTCCAGCCTCACCTCGCAGACGCGGCGGTGGCCCTGCGGCCCCTGCGGGCCGACGATTTCGAGAGTCTGTTCGCCGTGGCGGCCGATCCCCTGATTTGGGCGGTGCATCCGGCGCACGACCGCTGGCGCGAGCCCGTGTTCCGCGCCTTCTTCGACCAGGCGATGACCAGCCGTGGCGGGCTGATCGCCCACGATCCGGTCAGCGGCGCGGTGATCGGCTTCTCCCGCTACGACCTCGACCGCACCGAGCCCGGCGAGGTGGAGATCGGCTGGACGTTCCTGTCCCGCGATCGCTGGGGCGGCGCAACCAACGCCGCCATGAAGCGGCTGATGATCGCCCACGCCCTGACGATGTTCGACCGGGCGATCTTCCTCGTCGGCGAAAACAACCTGCGCTCCCGCCGGGCGATGGAGAAGATCGGCGGCGTGCTGACCGATCGCATCCACGAGGCCGAGATGGCGGGCGTGCCCGTGCGCCACGTGATCTACGCCATCGGCGAGCGCGAGTTCCTGGCCGGGCCGCTGTCGAAGGCGCGTTGAGCGGGGCTCAGGCGAGGCGCCAGAACTCCACCCGAGCGGGGCCCCAGCGCCGGTCGTCCAGCCGCTCAAAGCCCGCGATGTCCACGTCCGGCTCGTCGGCGGCGCGCTCCCACACGCACAGGGCGGCGGGGGCCAGCCAGCCCCCGGCGGCGAGGCCCGCCAGCGCCCGCTCGCCCAGGCCCTTGGCGTAGGGCGGGTCGAGGAAGGCGAGGTCGAACGGGGCGCCGGCGCTGGCGGGGCGGGCGCCGAGGTCGGTGGCGTCCCGCCGGTGGATGCGGATTTCGCCGGTGAGGTTCAGCGTCTCGGCATTGTCGCGGATCGCTCCCCGGGCCTGATCGTCGGTCTCCACGAAGAGGCAGGTCGATGCTCCCCGCGACAGGGCTTCGAACCCGAGGGCACCGGAGCCCGCGAAAAGGTCGATCACCCGGGCGCCGTCCAGGTCGGGCGCCCAGGCGGCGTGGGCCAGCACGTCGAACAGGGCTTGGCGCACCCGGTCGGCGGTGGGTCGCGTGGTCGATCCGGGGGGCGCGATGAGGGTGCGGCCGCGGTGACGACCTGAGACGATCCTCAACAGCTCACCGCTTCATCACCCGGCCGCGGATCACGAACAGCAGGGTCATGACCACGACGACGCCCAGGTAACGCCAGATGCCCGCCATTGCGCTCATCGACAGCATGGCCATTCCGGATGCCGCCGTGGGCACCACCAGCATCCACACCAGCATGAAGATCTTGTAGCGGGTGGTCAGCGAGGCATCGGCCAGTTTGGCGACGAAGCCCCCGTAGAACCACAGGGCCGCCTGCACGACGCCGATCAGGGTGATGTAGCCCACGTATAGCAGGCTCGATTCGCTGATGGTGCCCTGTTCGGTAACGAGGGTTCGGCTGATCGGGGGCAGCAGCGCCACGAGCATCAGCATAACGAGCGCGATCAGGCTGGACACGCCGTCCACCCGCCTGAACATGGCCAGCACCCGCCGGTTGCCCATCCAGTAGATCGCCACGACCATGAAGCTCACGACATAGCTCACCACGGCGCTGACGCTGGCGGTGGTGATCAGGGTGTCGAGCGAACCCGTCCAGCCCGGCGGGATCTTCACCTCCAGCGCCATCAGGGTCAGGGCGATGGCGAACACCCCGTCCGACAGCATGATCAGCCGGTCGTAGGCGTGCCTCTCCAGCCGCTTGTCGAGCGGCTCGTCGGTGTCCAGTTCCTCGAATGCGCCCATGCCCAAGCCCCGCCCGTGTGCGGTGCATCCTTCGCGATGCGCCCGCTCCCTGTCAAAGCCGAAGGCCAAGCCCTTTGCCGCCGCCCTTTGCCGAGGAGGGGTCGGCAGCGTAAGCGCATGCGCGATGCCTGAACCGGAGCCGCCTGCGCCGCCCCTTGCGCGCCCGTCGCCGCTTCGCCTCTGCGCGGGGCTGAGCCTCGTGGGCGTGGCGATCTTCGCCCTGCTATATTGCCCGCAGGCGCTTCTGCCGACGCTTGCGACCGCGTTCGGGCAGAACGCGGCGGGGGCGAGCCTGGCGGTTTCGGCGGGCACGCTGGCGATGGCCGCAGGGCTGATCCCCGCGGGCCTCCTGTCTGACCGCATCGGTCGCAAGACCACCATTGTCGGCGCGATGCTCCTGGCCGCCCTGCTCACCGTGGCCTGCGCCTTCGCGCCAGACTGGCGCGCCCTCGTGATCCTGCGCGCCCTTTGCGGGGCGGCTCTGGCCGGTGCCCCGGCCGCGGCCATGGCCTACATCGGCGAGGAGGCCGAGCCCGCCTTCGCCAGCACCGCGATGGGCGTCTACATCGGCGCCACCGCGCTTGGCGGCATGGCGGGGCGGTTGGGGGCGGGCGTCGCGGCCGAGGCCTTCGGCTGGCGGGAAGCGCTCTTCGCCGTGGGGGCAGGGGGCGTGATCGCCGCCGGCGCGTTCTGGATGCTGCTGCCCCGGGCGAGACGGTTCGCGCCGAACCGGCGATCCCTGGCCGCCATGCCGGGCGCCCTGGCTCAGGCGCTCGCCCAGCCCGTGGCTCCGTGGCTGGTGCTCGAGGCGGGGCTGCTGATGGGCGGCTTCGTGACGATCTACAACTACGGCGCCTTCCGTCTGAGCGCCGCGCCGTACCTCCTGTCGGAGGGTCGGATCGGGGCCGTGTTCGCGCTCTACATCGTGGGTGCGCTCAGCTCGCCCCTGTTCGGAGCGTGGGCGGGGCGGGCGGGTCCGGCCCGGGTGCTCCCCGTGGCGGTGGGCTGCATGATCGCAGGCGTGCTCCTCACCCTCGTGCAGCCCCTGTGGGGGGTGATCGGCGCCCTGGGGCTCCTCACCTTCGGCTTCTTCGGCGCGCATGCGGTGGGGTCGGCGTGGATGGGCCGGGCGGCCGGCGCGGCGCGGGCGCAAGGGGCCGCGATCTACCTTGTGGCCTACTACCTGGGATCCAGCGTGCTCGGCTCGGCGGGCGGGCTCGTGTGGGAGCGATTCGGGTGGGGCGGCATCGTCGCCTACGTGGGCGCGCTCGCCGGGCTGGCTCTGCTGGTGGCGCTGAGGCTTCTGCGGATCAGCGCGTCGGCTTCGGCCGCTTCGGCGGACGATCCGGCCCCCGATCGGGCGCACGGTCAGGGGTTCGATCGGTCCGCTTCGCCGCGCTAGGCCGGGCCGAGCGGCCGGGGGCCGCGGTCGCGTCCGGCCGTCCGAAACTGCGCCCCGCGGGACGAGGCTTGCCGGACTTGGAGGCGAGGCCCGCCACCTCCGGCCCGGGCTTGGGCTTGAAGGTGCGCTTGGCTCCGGGTTTCACCGCGTGGGGCGAGGCCTTGTGCACCGCCTTGGCCCAACCTGCCTTGTAGACCTTCTTGGGCTCCGGCTGCGCTTCGGGGGCTTTGGCCGGGCTGGCACCTGCCGCCCGGGGGCGGCGGCCCGGCGCAGGCCCCGCCGCGCGAGATACAGGCCCCGGGCCAGAGCGGTTGCCCGTGGGTAGGTTGGCGACCGAAACGAACTCGGCCAGCTGCTCGCGGATCACCCGGGGACCGACCTCCTGCACCTCGCCGGGGGCCAGGTCTCCCAGAGCAAAGGGGCCGTAGGCGAGGCGGATCAGGCGGTTCACCTTCAGGCCCAGGTGCTCCAGCACCCGGCGTACTTCACGGTTCTTGCCCTCGGTGATGCCCACCGAGATCCACAGGTTGGCCGAGCCGGTCTTGCGGTCGAGTTCGGAGGCGTGGGCCTTGTCGATCTTGGCTTCGATGGGGCCGTAGTCGACGCCCTCGATGGTCACGCCGTCCTTTAGGGTGTCGAGCTTGGCCTGGTCGGCGCGGCCGAAGGCGCGGGCCCGATACCTTCGCACCCAGCCCGTCTTCGGCATCTCCAGCGCCCGCGACAGCCCCCCGTCGTTGGTGAGCAGCAGCAGGCCCTCCGACGCGAGGTCGAGGCGCCCGACCGAGATTACCCGGGGCAGTTCCTTGGGCAGGTGCTCGAACACGGTCGGCCGGCCCTTGGGGTCGCCGTGGCTGGTGAGGAGGCCCGCGGGCTTGTGATAGCGCCACACCCGGGTGGCCTCGGCCGCATCCACCGGCACGCCGTCGACGGTGAGGATGTCGCCGGCCGCGATCTTCACGGCGGGGGTGTCGAGCACGCGGCCGTTGATCGCCACGCGACCGGCCTCGATCAGCCGCTCCACCTCGCGGCGGGAGGCGACGCCGGAGCGGGCCAGCGCCTTGGCGACGCGATCGCCCTCCAGCTCGGGCCCGGCTTCGCGGGGCTCCTGGGCCGGTTTCTGGGCCGGCTTGGGCGCGGCTTTTTGCGCAGGGCCCGCCTTGCCCCCGCCCGTCGAGCGGGACGAGGGGGGTTGACCGCGGCGGGTTCGCGGGGCGCCTTCGCGGCGATGATCGACCATGACGCAGCGCACATGCACAGGGCCTTAGGCTTGGCGCAAGCCGCAGCCGAAGCTGGCGAGGCCCCGATCGGCGCCGTGCTGGTCGATCCGGCGACCAATGCGGTCGTGGCGGAGGGGGCCAACCGCCCCATCGCGGCCTGCGATCCCACCGCCCATGCCGAGATCGAGGCCCTGCGGGCAGGGGGGCTGGGCCTGCGAAACTACCGCCTGAGCGGCCTGACGCTCTATGTGACGCTGGAGCCCTGCCCCATGTGCGCGGGCGCCATCAGCCATGCCCGCCTGGGCCGCCTCGTCTTCGGCGCGAGCGACCCCAAGGGCGGCGGCGTGCTGCACGGGGCGAAGGTGTTCGACCACCCCCAGTGCCACTCCCGCCCGGTGGTGGAGCACGGCCTTATGGCGCAGGAGAGTGCTGGGCTTCTCAAAACCTTCTTCAAACTGCGACGCGGGCGCCCGTTGACGGCATCGCCGCAGGCTGGACTCTAGCGGAATGCGCCATCTCCTCGCCGCCGCCGTTCTCGTCGTCACCCTGGCCGGCTGCGCCACCGGCCCTCAGGACCGGATCGTGCGGGGGGAGTTCGCCTGCGAGGACGGGCGCCGGTTGAGGGTGGCGTTCAACCTCGACGCCCCCTCGGCCGAGATCCGTACGATCAAGCTGAAGGGTCCGCCTGTCGTCCTGCCGTCGCTAGGCACGGGGGGCGGGCGCAACTATGCGGGCGGCGGCTACTCGCTCTACGGCATCGGCGACGCGGTGACGTGGACCACGCCGGGCCTCGCCCCCACCCGATGCATCGAGACGCGATAGGGGCCCTCAGGCGGCCGGGCGGCGCAGGGTGAAGTGAGCGACGATGGCGGAGATCGCCAGGATCGGCAGGATGAGCCAGCTTGCCTCCGGCCCCACGCTGCCGCCGGTCAGCCACTCGGGGCCGTGGAAGGCGGAGGTGAAGAGCGTGCCGGGTGTCACGATGCCGGAATCGGCCACGCCCCAGATGAAGCTCTGCGCGTAGTCCCACGCCGCGTGAAAGCCGAGCGCCCACATGAGCGAGCCTGAGCGATAGAAGCTGTAGGCCAGGACCAGCCCCACCGCTCCCGCCGAGAACAGCCCGATCGGCGTCTCGGCGGCGTTGCCGGCGTGCATGGCGCCGAACAGGATCGAGAGCAGGATCGCCGCGGGCCAGAAGGTCATGGCGCGGCTCAGCTGCACCAGCGCGTACCCGCGCACCATCGTCTCCTCCGCCAGGGCCACGAGCCCGAAGAGGAGCGCGTAGAGAGCACCGAACTTCAGCGCCTGCGCCGGGCTGTCGGTGATCTTGCCGAAGTCGTAGCCGCCCAGAACCGCGATGCCCGCGAGGAGCGCTGTGAGCAGCGCGAAGCCCGCCACGAGCCCCCATCCCAGGTCGCGCAGCCGCCGGCCCGCCCCCTGCGCCAGGCCGAAGCCGAACTTGCCGACGGGCTCGCGGAATACGGCGGCGAGGATCAGCGTGGCCAGAATCGCCCCTGTGGCCAGGCACACTTCGCTCATCAGCATGAAGTTCGGCTCGGTGGCGTGTGTCCGCATGTCCTGCGGCTTCATGTGCAGCAGGAGCAGCAGGCCGATCTGCGCGCCGACGATGATCATCGCCATCAAGACGACGAACAGCAGGAACTTCCCCACCGCCAGCGCCCGCCCGCCCCAGGTGGGTGCGAGGCCGAAGATCGCATCGCCTGTGTGGAGCTTGGTCATCGTGGCAGTCCCCCAGATCGGCGGCCAAGCTGGCGGCTGGTTGGCGCTTTCGCAAGTGAACGTCACGGAAGGTTGGGTGGGCGCAGCCGCCTGCGCCATTGCCGCCGCGCTCGCACCCGGCCAAAATGGGGACAACCCTAGAAAACACTCACGCCCAGGGAGGGCGGCCCCACATGGACTTCACCTACAGCGAAACCCAGAAGCGCTGGGTCGAACGCATCAGCCACTTCATGGAGGAACACATCCTCCCGGCCGTGCCCGTCTACGAGGCGCAGATGGAGGGCTTCGGCACGAACCGCTGGCAGGTAGTGCCCGTGCTGGAGGAGCTGAAAGCCAAGGCCAAGGCGGCCGGCCTCTGGAACATGTTCATGCCGCCCCACTCGGGCCAAACGCACGTGGACGACACCTTCGAGTTCGAGGGCGTGCAGCTCACCAACCTCGACTACGCCACCATCGCCGAGCTGATGGGCCGCGTCGGCTTCGCGTCGGAGGTGTTCAACTGCTCCGCGCCCGACACGGGCAACATGGAAGTGCTGATGCGCTACGGCACGCTGGAGCAGAAGCAGCGGTGGCTGGCTCCGCTCATGCGCGGCGAGATCCGCTCCGCCTTCCTGATGACCGAGCCTGCGGTGGCTTCGTCCGACGCCACGAACATCGAAACCCGCATCGAGCGTGACGGCGACCACTATGTGATCAACGGCCGCAAGTGGTGGTCGTCCGGCGTGGGCGACCCGCGCTGCAAGGTGGCCATCGTGATGGGCAAGACCGATCCCACCGCCTCGCCCCACAGCCAGCAGAGCCAGGTCTTGGTGCCGCTTGATTCGCCGGGCGTGGACGTGATCCGCATGCTGCCCGTGTTCGGCTACGACGACGCGCCGCACGGCCACGCCGAGGTGCAGCTCACCAACGTGCGCGTGCCGATCGAAGAGGGCCTGCTGCTGGGCGAAGGCCGCGGCTTCGAGATCGCGCAAGGCCGCCTCGGCCCCGGGCGCATCCACCACTGCATGCGCACCATCGGCACGGCGGAAGTGGCGCTGGAGAAGCTCGTGAAGCGCATCCAGTCGCGGAAGGCCTTCGGCAAGTACGTGTCCGAGCACTCCATCTGGGAGCACCGCGTCGCCCAGGCCCGCATCAACATCGAGATGACGCGCCTCCTCTGCCTGAAGGCGGCGGACATGATGGATCGCGCGGGCAACAAGAGCGCTCGCCTCGAGATCGCGATGATCAAGGTGCAGGCGCCCAACATGGCTCTGCGCATCATCGACGACGCCATCCAGGCGTTCGGCGGCGCGGGCGTGAGCTCCGACGCCGGGCTCGCCAAGGCCTACGCCGGCCAGCGCACCCTGCGCCTCGCCGACGGCCCGGACGAGGTGCACGAGCGCACCATCGCCCGCATGGAATACGGCAAATACGCCGACGCCGGCCTGCGCAAGCGCGCCGAGGCCGAGCGCGCGATGGAAGTCGCGGGCGTCCGCTAAGGGTTGAAGGCCTCCTCCGCTTTGCGGGGGAGGCCTGACACCGCTACGCGCCGTAGTGCCCCACAGCGGCTGAGTGCATCAGGCTGAGGTAGAGCCAGAGCGGCATCCACAGGGCGACGCCCATCACCGCTGCGCCCAGCACGCGCAGGAGGTCGGCTGGCCTGCGCTTGCGCTCAACGAGGATCGACAGAGCCCGCCCGGCCGCTGCGCCGAGCCAGCCGCAGGCGAGCCCTGCTGCCATGCAGGCCCCCACCGACGGAAATACCGTCAGCACCGCCAGCGTCGCTGCATGGCTCGCCAGTCGGGCCCCCGCCAGCGCGCGAACGGCGGCCATCGAGCCGTCTGCCGGGAGGTCCAGCCCCGGGCCGCGCGCCGCGCCCCGGGGGGAGATCAGGCCGTAGGTTCCGTCCAGGGCGCCCAGGGCGCAGGCCAGGATGGCGAGGTTCAGGGCGACGGTCAGCGGCGGCATGTCCATGGATGGTAACTGGCGCGTCGGCGCGGTTTGGGAAAGGCCGCGCGCGTTCGCTCGTGGGCAAAGACTGGCTTCCGCAACGATCGGCGGCGCGCTTAGATGCCCCATGCCCGCCGTGGGCCGGGGCAGCTCATGATCCTTCTCGCATTGATCGGCCAACTGGCGCTCACCCGCCCCGCCCCGGCCGAACTGGCGCGGCTGAAGGCGCAGGCCGCCCACGTCACCATCACCCGCGACACCTGGGGCATCGCCCACGTTCACGGGAAGACCGACGCCGACGCGGTGTTCGGCGCGATCTACGCGCAGGCGGAGGATGACTTCTCGCGCATCGAGGCGAACTACCTCACCTCGCTCGGCAGGACGGCGGAGGCGGCGGACGCCGCGCCCGATGCGATCTGGAAGGACCTGCGGCAGAGGCTCTACGTGGACCAGGTGGACCTGCAGGCGCGCTATGCCTCCTCACCGGTGTGGCTGAAGCGGCTGATGGATGCCTGGGCGGACGGGCTGAACCTCTACCTCGCCACCCACCAGGAGACGCATCCCAAGGTGCTCACACGTTTCGAGCCCTGGATGGCCTTGAGCTTCACCGAAGGCTCCATCGGCGGCGACATCGAGAAGATCGACGTGAAGCGGCTGCGCGCGTTGTACGACCTGCCAACAGCCGCCGAACTGTCTTCCTACCCCGCGAAGCGGGGGAGGGGGACCAGCGAAGCTGGTGGTGGGGCCCCGCGGACGCCGACGCCTGAGTGGATTTCGCCCCCTCCGTCACGGGCTGTCGCCCGCGCCACCTCCCCCGCTGCGCAGGGGAGGAATGATGAGAGCGACCTCGCCTATCGCGAGCCCACCGGCTCCAACGGCATGGCCATCGCGCCGAAGAACACGAAGGCCGGCCACGCTCTTCTGCTCATCAACCCGCACACGAGCTTCTACTTCCGCTCCGAGCTGCAGATGACCTCCGACGAGGGGCTGAACACCTACGGGGCCTCGACCTGGGGCCAGTTCTTCATCTACCAGGGCTTCAACCGCCACGTCGGCTGGATGCACACCTCCAGCGGCGTGGACTCGGTGGACGAGTTCGCGGAGCCGCGCTCCGCAGCCAAGCCCAAAGCCTCCGTCACGCTAAGCTATCGGTTGGCGGACGGGGCGTTGGCCACCCGAACCTTCACGCCCCGGCGCACGCTCCATGGCCCCATCGTTCGCGAGGACGACGGCAAACCCATCGCCTTCTCCATGATGTACCGGCCCGTCGAAGCGCTGAGCCAGTCGTGGCTCCGCACCAAGGCGGCCGACCGGGCGGGCTTCATCGCTGTGTCGAACCGCTACAAGGCCAACAGCTCGAACAACACGCTTCTGGCCGACGACAAGGGTCACATCGCCTACCTGCACCCGCAGTTCATCCCCCGGCGCGACGACCGGTTCGACTATCGCAAGCCGGTGGACGGGGCCGATCCCGCCACCGCGTGGAAGGGCGACACGCCGTTCGCGCAGACGCCGCACCTCCTCAACCCTCCCTCCGGCTTCGTCTACAACTCCAACGACCAACCCTGGCTGGCGGCGGGGGAGGGGAGCCTGAGCAAGGCCGCTTTCCCGAAATACATGGACCAGGCGGGCTGGAACCCCCGGTCCGACCACGCCCTGCGCGTGCTCACCGGCAAGCACGACTTCACCCTGCAAGGCCTGCGCGCCGCCGCCTACGACTCTTACCTGCCCGAGTTCGCCAAGCTGATCCCGCCCCTGATCGCCGCCGCCGACGCCCTGCCCCAAGGCGACCCGGCCCAGGCCCGCGTGGCCGCCGCGGTCACGGCCCTGCGCGCATGGGACTTCCGCTGGGGGGCGGGCTCGGTGCCCACCTCGCTGGCGGTGTTCTATGGCGAGCAGCTGTGGGCGGCCGTTTCGCCCGCCGCCCGGGTCGCCGGCGTATCGCCCTATGTCGGCATGGAGACGGCCCCGCCCGCCCAGCGCATCGCCGCATTGGGTGCCGCCGTGGACAAGCTCACCACCGACTTCGGCCGGTGGGACTCGCCCTGGGGCGAGATCAACCGTTTCCAGCGGCTGGACGATTCGATCACGGCGCACTTCGATGACGCTAGGCCCTCGATCCCCGTGCCGTTCACTTCGGCGCAGTGGGGCTCCCTCGCCAGCTTCGGTCTGGCGGCGAACACCGGCACGAAGAAGCGCTACGGCACGAGCGGCAACAGCTTCGTGGCCGCGGTGGAGTTCGGCCCGCGGGTGCGCGCCATCGCCGTCACCGCCGGTGGCGAAAGCGGCGACCCGGCCTCGCCCCATTTCGGCGATCAGGCCGGGCGATATGCGGCCGGAGACCTGCGCGAAGTGTGGTTCCACCCGGATCAGATCGCCGCCCACGCCGTGCGGAGCTATCGCCCCGGCGAGTAGCGTGAAGAGCGTGTGACGCCGGGCGGGCCTGCTTGACCCACCGGCCTCGCAGCCCTATCTGCACGCCACGTTAGCACTCGACCGCGGCGGCTGCCAAAGCTGCTGCGTCGGGTGCTCCGCATAACAGAAACCACACATAGGAGACTGCTGATGGCGTTTCGTCCGCTCGGCGACCGCGTGCTCGTGAAGCGCGTTGAGGAAGAGTCCAAGACCAAGGGCGGGATCATCATCCCCGACACCGCCAAGGAAAAGCCGCAGGAAGGCGAAGTCATCTCCGTCGGCGACGGCGCCCGTGACGACGACGGCAAGCGCGTTCCCATGGACGTGAAGGCCGGCGACAAGATCCTGTTCGGCAAGTGGTCGGGCACCGAGATCAAGATCGACGGCGAAGACCTCATCATCATGAAGGAATCGGACGTCCTGGGCATCGTCAGCTGAAGACCGTGGCGCGGGGTTCGTGATGCGTGGCGCGAATAGCGCCGAGCCGTCACCGACCGTCATTCGCGCCACGAGCCACGCGCCACGACCCACGTCTCTTCCCCAACCTCATTCATAGGAGCCGCCAACCATGGCCGCTAAAGACGTCTATTTCGGCACCGACGCTCGCGATCGGATGCTGCAGGGTGTGAACATCCTCGCCAACGCCGTGAAGGTCACCCTCGGTCCCAAGGGCCGCAACGTGGTGATCGAGAAGAGCTTCGGCGCCCCCCGCTCCACCAAGGACGGCGTGTCGGTGGCCAAGGAGATCGAACTCTCCGACCGCTTCCAGAACCTCGGCGCCCAGCTGATCCGGGAAGTCGCCTCCAAGACCAACGACAAGGCCGGCGACGGCACCACCACCGCCACCGTTCTGGCCCAGTCCATCGTCGTGGAAGGCCTGAAGTCGGTCGGTTCGGGTCGTAACCCGATGGATCTGAAGCGCGGCATCGACAAGGCGGTCACCGTCGTGATCGAGCACATCAAGACCTCCGCGAAGAAGGTCTCGGCCAACAGCGAGATCGCCCAGGTCGGCACCATCTCGGCGAACGGCGACAAGGAAGTGGGCGAGATGATCGCCCGCGCCATGGAAAAGGTCGGCAACGAAGGCGTCATCACCGTCGAAGAAGCCAAGACCGCCGAGACCGAGCTCGACGTCGTGGAAGGCATGCAGTTCGACCGCGGCTACCTGTCGCCCTACTTCATCACCAACGCCGACAAGATGGAGGCCTCGCTCGACGAGCCGCAGATCCTCCTGTTCGAAAAGAAGCTCTCCTCGCTGCAGCCGCTCCTGCCTGTGCTGGAAGCGGTGGTCCAGTCGGGCCGCCCGCTCCTCATCATCGCGGAAGACATCGACGGCGAGGCCCTGGCCACGCTGGTGGTGAACAAGCTGCGCGGCGGCCTGAAGGTCGCGGCCGTGAAGGCTCCGGGCTTCGGCGATCGCCGCAAGGCCATGCTGGAGGACATCGCGATCCTCACCGGCGGCCAGGTGATCTCGGAAGACCTGGGTATCAAGCTTGAGAACGTCACGCTCGACATGCTCGGCAAGGCCAAGCGCGTCACGATCACCAAGGACGACACCACCATCGTCGACGGCACGGGTGACAAGACCGGCATCGAAGCCCGCATCAGCCAGATCAAGCGCCAGATCGAAGACACCACCTCGGACTACGACAAGGAGAAGCTGCAGGAGCGTCTCGCCAAGCTCGCGGGCGGCGTCGCCGTCGTGCGCGTCGGCGGCTCGACCGAAGTCGAAGTGAAGGAAAAGAAGGACCGCGTCGACGACGCCCTCAACGCGACCCGTGCGGCCGTTGAAGAAGGCATCGTGGCCGGCGGCGGCGTGGCGCTGCTCAAGGCGACCAAGGCGCTGGACGGCCTCAAGGGTGACAACGACGACCAGGATGCCGGCATCCAGATCGTGCGCCGCGCCCTGCAGTCGCCGATCCGCCAGATCGCCGAGAACGCGGGCGTTGAAGGCTCCATCGTGGTCGGGCGCGTGCTCGGCGACGAAAGCCCCACCTTCGGCTTCAACGCGCAGACCGAAGAGTATGGCGACCTCGTCGCCATGGGCGTGATCGACCCCGCCAAGGTGGTCCGCACCGCCCTGCAGGACGCCGCCTCCGTGGCCGGCCTCCTGATCACCACGGAAGCCGCCGTGGTCGAAGCCCCCAAGAAGTCCTCCACCGGCGGCGCCGGCGGCATGGGCGGCGGCGGGATGGGCGGCATGGGCGACATGGACTTCTAAGTCCGACGCTCAACCGTTCAGGTTGGAACTACAGAGCCCCCGGTCGCGTCAGCGGCCGGGGGTTTTTCTTTGCCCGGCACCTCGCAATGTGCGCGCTGAACGATGTCGCGACGGTGGAGGTCGTGGGTGGGGCGGGCGGTGGTCGTCCCGACACGGCGCGCTACCCCTCCCCCAGCGCCTCCACCGCGGCCTCCGCCACGTCCCGGCGGCCGACGGCGGCGAGAAGGAGGAGGCCTTCGAAGGTGGCGAGGAGGGCGCCGGCCTGGGCGGCTGGGTCGGAGCCGGGCTCAGGCTCGAGGCGGCTCTGCGTCCATTGCAGGAAGGCGTCGACGATGCGGCCGGCGATGGTGCGGTGGGGCTCCACGCCTCGGCCGGCCCCCGCCGCGAGGTCCAGCCACAGGTGCATGAAGGGCTGCAGGTCGCTGGAGGCCATCGCCCCCCACACCGCCTTCAGGAGCGAGGGCCCGGGCAGGCGGACGCCCGGCTGGATCGCGGCGTCCAGAACGGCGCTCTGGCGCAGAGCCACCCGCTCCAGGGTGGCGGCCATCAGCTCGTCCTTGTCGGCGAAGTAGTAGAGCAGCATCCGGTCGCTGGCCCCCGCGGCCGCAGCCAGGGCGCGCAGGCTGGCGCCCGGCAGGCCCTCCTTCAGCAGGTGGTCGGCCATCTTCTCGATGGCGGCTTCCCGGCGGTCGTCACGAACGTTCATGCGTTTCCGTGTAGCAAGCGCTACAGACTCCTGCTACCTGTAGCGGACACTACAAAAACGGAGGATGCCCGATGTCGACGTTCTGGAGAAACTGGCTGTGGGGCTGGCTGGTCGCCGTGGCCCTGTTCGGCGTGGTGTTGGCGGGCGCCGCCACCGAGGTGACGAGCGGCCCCATCCGGCTGTTCTTCGCGATCATCAGTCATGCGGGCACGACGCTCGAACTCGACGCGCAGATGCGGTTCGCCCTCGCCGTGATGGGTTGCGTGACCATCGGCTGGAGCGTGACGACGGTGGGGGCCGTGCGTGCGGCGCAGGAACTGGGCGAGCGCGGGCGGCCGATCTGGCGCCTGATCACAGCCGGGGTGTCGATCTGGTTCGTGATCGACAGCACGCTTTCGATTGTCACCGGGTTCGAGCTCAACGCGGTGTCGAACGTGCTGTTCATGGCGGCGTTCCTGCTGCCGCTGGTGTGCTCCGGCGTGCTGACTTCGCCGCCGGCGGGTCGGCCCTCCGCCGCCTGAGCGAGGCGGATGCCGCCATCCCTCCCGGCGTGGGGAGGGATGGCGGCACGGTGTTACTTCGCGCTCAGACCCTTCACCGCGGCCAAGGTCTTGGCCACGTGCTGGTCGGGGTTCATGTCGTTGTAGGCCAGGGCGATCTTGCCGTTCTGGGCGATGACGTAGCTGGTGCGGGCCGAGTAGGCGACCACCGGCATCTTGGCGTCGTAGGTCTTGGAGATGGCCCCGCCCGGATCGGCGATCACGGCGAACTTGTCGCGGCATTCCACCTTGGAGAACTCCACCACGCGGTCGGCGTTGCCGGCCGTGACGCCCACGACGGTGGCGTTCATCTTGGCGAAGTCGGCGGTGGCTTCGGCGAAGTCGTGCGCCTCCTTCGTGCAGCCCGAGGTGAAGGCGGCGGGGAAGAAGTACAGCACCACAGGGCCCTTCTTCAGGGCGGAGGCGAGGTTGAAGTCGATCTCCTTACCCGCGAGGCCGCCCTTGCCGGTGAAAGTGGGGGCGGCGGCTCCGATGGGCAGGGCGGCGTGCGCGGCGGTGGCGGCGAGGGCGGCGGCCGACAGAGCGGCGGCGGTGACGGCGAGGCGCTTCATGACGGTCGGGCTTCCTGCGGAGAGAGTGGGGGTCGCGACAGTGTATACGGCGTGGAGGGGGAAGGAAGATGCAGTTGCCCCCGCACCGCAACATCGCCTAACCGTGCGGCCCCCGGGCGGGGTGACCCCTCGCAGACAACCGTCGAGTTCGCCTCCTATGAGTCTGGCATTCGTGTTCCCCGGTCAGGGCAGTCAGGTGGTGGGCATGGGGGCCGATCTGCACGCGGCCTACCGTTGCGCCCGCGAGGTGTTCCAGGAGGTGGACGACGCGCTCGGCCAGCACCTCTTCAAGCTGATGAAGGACGGACCGGAGGAGGAGCTCACCCTCACCGAAAACGCCCAGCCCGCCCTGATGGCGGTGAGCCTGGCGGTGGCGCGTGTGCTGGCAGCCGAGATGGGCGCGGGGGTGGACGGGGCGGCGTTCGTGGCCGGTCACAGCCTTGGGGAATGGTCGGCGCTGTGCGCGGCGGGGTCGATGTCGCTGGGCGATACGGCGCGGCTGCTCAAGCTGCGCGGGCAGGCGATGCAGCGGGCGGTGCCCGTGGGCGAAGGCGCGATGGCCTCGCTGATCGGCCCGAAAGCGGATGTGGCTCTGGCGGAGGAAGCGGCGCGGGCGGGGGCCGAGGTCGGCGTCTGCGTTGTGGCCAACGACAACAATGCGGGCAACGTGGTGATCTCGGGCGAGGCGGCGGCGGTGGAGCGTGCCATCGCCCGCGCCAAGGAACTCGGCGCCCGGGCGATCCCCCTGAAGGTCTCCGCCCCCTTCCACTGCCCCCTGATGCAGCCCGCCGCCGACGAACTGGCGGAGGCGCTTGCGGCCGTCAGCATCGTGCAGCCCACAGCGCCCCTGGTGGCCAACATCACCGCCCGCCCCGTCTCCGACCCCGACGAGATCCGCCGCCTTCTGGTCCAGCAGGTCACCGGCCGGGTGCGCTGGCGCGAGAGCGTGGAGTGGATGGCGGGCGAGGGCCAGGATCAGGGCGGCGTGACCAAATTCGTCGAGCTGGGCGCTGGCAAGGTGCTCACCGGCATGATCAAGCGCATCGCGCCTGACGCCGACACGATGGCCGCCACCTCGCCGATCGACCTCGAAACCTTTGCCAGCTCCCTCTGAAGGCGGCCGCCCCATGTTCGATCTCACCGGCAAGACCGCCCTCGTCACCGGCGCCTCAGGCGGCATCGGCGGGGCCATCGCCCGCGCCCTGCACGCACAGGGCGCGCACGTGGTGCTCTCCGGCACCCGGGAGGAGGCGTTGCAGACGCTGGCCGCCGAGCTCGGCAGCCGCACTAGCGTCGTGGCCGCCAACCTCTCCGATCCCGAAGCCGTCGACGGCCTCGTGGCCCGGGCCGAGGCGGAGGCGGGCGACCTGCACATCCTGATCGCCAACGCCGGCGTCACCAAGGATGGCCTGCTGCTCCGCATGAAGGACGCCGACTGGGACAGCGTGCTGCGCATCAACCTGGAGAGCTATTTCCGGCTCAGCCGCGCGGCGGTGAAGGGCATGTTCAAGCGCCGCAGCGGCCGCATCGTGGGCATCACCTCGGTGGTGGGGGTCACCGGCAATCCGGGGCAGGCCAACTACGCCGCGTCGAAGGCCGGCATGATCGGCTTCTCCAAGTCGCTGGCGGCCGAGGTGGGCTCCCGCGGGATCACGGTGAACTGCGTGGCCCCCGGCATGATCGCCAGCCCCATGACCGACGCCCTGAACGAGCAGCAGCGGGCCACCATCCTGTCCCGCATCCCTGTCGGCCGCCTGGGCGAAGGGGCCGAGATCGCCTCGGCCTGCGTATACCTGTGCAGCGACGAGGCGGCCTATGTCACGGGCACGACCCTGCATGTGAACGGCGGCATGGCGATGCTGTAACGGCCCTGCGCTTGGCGGCTCGAAAGGGATCGTGCTAGGCGAACGGCAGGTGTGGCCACCTTCGCCGCACCGTAGATTCGAAAGCGTCGGGCGCCTTTTCGCTCGCCGCTCGTTGAAAACTCCAGGCCCCGGTCAACCGGGGCGAAGCATATCAAGGGGCTGCACATGGCCGACACTCTCGAACGCGTCCGCAAGATCGTCATCGAACACCTCGACGCCGACCCGGAAAAGGTCACCGAAAAGGCCAGCTTCATCGACGATCTGGGCGCCGACAGCCTCGACAACGTCGAGCTGGTCATGGCCTTCGAAGAGGAATTCGACGTCGAAATCCCGGACGACGCCGCCGAGCACATCCAGACCGTGGGCGACGCCGTGAAGTTCATCAACGAGAAGACCAGCGCCTGATCGGGCGCGCGGCGGGCGGGCTCGGATGAGAGCTCGCCGCCGCACCTGAGGCTGGGGAACACCGTCATGCGCCGCGTCGTCGTCACAGGCCTGGGCCTCGTGTCGCCCCTGGGCTGGGGCGTGGAGCCAAGCTGGAAAGCCATGCTCGCCGGTCGC
The DNA here is from genome assembly GCA_038226305.1 of Caulobacterales bacterium. Taxonomy (GTDB): domain Bacteria; phylum Pseudomonadota; class Alphaproteobacteria; order Caulobacterales; family Caulobacteraceae; genus JASLDZ01. The sequence goes on along the minus strand of JBBRQN010000006.1, from coordinate 17,827 downwards.
TCCGGCGCGGGGCGGATCACCGCCTTCGATCCGGCCGACTATGGCTGCAAGGTCGCCTTCGAGGTGCCCCGCGTCGACGGCCGGGGCATGAAGGACTGGGTCGAACGGCCCTTCGCCCCAGACGAGGCCGTCTCGCCCCGTGAACAGCGGCGGATGGACGACTTCATCCTCTATGCCATAGCCGCCGCTGACGAGGCCGTGACGGATGCGGGCCTCACCGACCTCGACGAAGAGGGCAAGCTGCGGGCCGGGGTCATCATCGGCTCCGGCATCGGCGGGCTGAGCACCATCTACGAGACCTCGCTGGAACTGGCCGAGAAGGGCCCGCGCCGGGTCTCGCCGTTCTTCATCCCCTCGGCGCTGATCAACCTGGCGTCCGGCCACGTCTCGATCCGCCACGGGTTCAAGGGGCCGAACCACTCGGTGGTCACCGCCTGCGCCACTGGCGCTCATGCGGTGGGCGACGGCTCGCGCCTGATCCGCAACGGCGACGCCGACATCATGATCGCGGGCGGGGCCGAAGCGGTTGTCTGCAAGATCGCCATCGCGGGCTTCGTCGCCTGCCGCGCCCTTTCCTCCGGCTTCAACGACGATCCGACCCGCGCCTCCCGCCCCTACGACAAGGACCGCGACGGCTTCGTCATGGGCGAGGGCGCGGGCATCGTGGTGCTGGAGGAATACGAGCACGCCAAGGCCCGGGGCGCGAAGATCTACGCTGAGGTGATGGGCTACGGCCTCTCCGGCGACGCCTACCACATCACCGCCCCCGCTTCGGACGGCGACGGCGGCTATCGCGCCATGAAGGCCTCCCTCAAGGAAGCCGGAATGCAGGCGACCGACATCGACTACATCAACGCCCACGGCACCTCGACACCCCTGGGGGATGAGATCGAGCTGGGTGCGGTGGAGCGACTTCTGGGCGACCATGCGGGCAACGTCAGCCTGTCGTCCACCAAGTCCAGCGTCGGGCACCTTCTGGGCGGAGCGGGGGCGGTGGAGGCGGTGTTCTCGTGCCTCGCCCTGCGCGACCAGATCGCGCCGCCCACGCTCAACCTGGACAACCCCTCGGTGGAGACGGCCATCGATCTCGTGCCCCACACGGCCAAGCCCATGAAGATCGACGTGGTGCTCTCCAACAGCTTCGGCTTCGGTGGCACCAACGCCTCGCTCGTGTTCCGCAAGGCTCCGTGAGCCGGCGCGATTCCGAGGCGGAAGCGGGGGGCGGCCGTCGGCGCTCCGTCTTTGCTGGCCTGGCCAGCGCGATTCTGACCCTCTTCGGCATCGCCGTCCTGATCGGTGCGGCCGTATTCTGGGCCTACGCCGCGCCGGGGCCGAAGACGGCCGATCGTTCCGGCCGCACCGTCGTGCTGCGCAAGGGTGCCGGCCTGCCCGAGATCGGCGCCACGCTGGAGAACGGTCACGTGGTGGCCTCCGCCCCCCTGTTCATGGCCATCGCCCAGGTCACCGGCAGCGCCCGTCGGCTGAAGCCGGGGGAATACCTGTTCAACTCCGGCGCTTCCCTGGCTTCGGTGCTGAAGAAGATCCGTGCCGGCGACGTGGTGCATCACCGGGTCACCGTGCCCGAGGGCCGCACCTCGCAGCAGACCGTGGCGATCCTGAACGCCAACCCGGTGCTCGTGGGCGACGTCGCCGCCCCTCCCGAAGGCGCGCTCCTGCCCGAGACCTATGACGTGGTGCGCGGCGAGCAGCGCTCGGCCGTGCTGCAGCGCATGATGGACGCGCGCGACACGCTCCTGGCGCAGCTGTGGTCCAAGCGCCGCGACGGCCTGCCCTATCGCACCCCTGAGGAGGCCGTGACCCTGGCCTCCATCGTGGAGAAGGAGACGCGCCTTCCGGTGGAGCGCCCGCGGGTGGCGGCCGTCTACCTGAACCGCCTGCGCATCGGCATGAAGCTGGATGCCGACCCGACGCTGATCTACGGCATCAGCCACGGGGAGCCCTTGGGCCGGGGCCTCAAGATGTCCGAGCTCTTGGCCGACGTGCCCTACAACACCTACGTGCGCGTGGGCCTGCCGCCGACGCCCATCGGCAACCCGGGCCGCGCCAGCCTGGCCGCCGTGATGGACCCGCCCGACACCACAGAGCTCTATTTCGTGGCCAACGGCGGCGGCGGCCATGCCTTCGCTTCCACCCTCGCCGAGCAGGCTGCCAACGTGGCCAAGTGGCGGGCGCTGGAGAAGACCCGTGCCGCCGCAAAGGCCGCGCAGGCGCAGGCCCGGATCGATGCCACCCCGGCACCGGCCTCGCTGGAACACCGATGATCGTGCATCCGCCCGCGTCGCCCGAAGACGGCCGCCTGCGCCGGGGCCTGATGCTGGCCGTCGTCAGCCCTTCGGGCGCGGGCAAGACCTCCCTGTCGCGCCGCCTCGTGGCCGACCACCCCGAGCTGTCGCTCTCGATCTCCTGCACCACCCGCGATGCCCGGCCGGGCGAGAAGGAGGGCCGCGAGTACTACTTCGTGGATCGCCCCGCCTTCGACCGGATGATCCAGGAGGACGCCTTTCTCGAGTGGGCCGACGTTCACGATCACCGCTACGGCTCGCCCAAGGCCCCGATCCTCAAGAGCCTGGACGAGGGCCGTGACGTTCTGTTCGACATCGACTGGCAGGGCGCCGCCGCCATCGCCCGGCAGGCCCCCGACGACGTGGTGCGGGTGTTCATCCTGCCGCCGTCCATGCCCGACCTGTCGCGCCGCCTCTATGCCCGCGCCCAGGATTCCGACGAGACCATCCAGCGCCGTCTCACCCGTGCGCCAGGCGAGATCGCCCACTGGGCCGAGACCGACTACGTGATCGTCAACGACGAGTTCGACCGGGCCTACGCCGACCTGACCCACATCTACCGTGCCGAGGCCATGCGCCGCGCCCGCCAGCCGTGGCTCGAGGGGTTCGTGCAGAACCTCCTGGCAGGCGAGCCCGCGACCTGAGGGCGACGGCGCGCCCGCTTACGGATTGACGGCTGCGCTGGCGGCTCCGGGCTGCAGCTCAGCGGCGCTGGCGGTGGCCGTGTCCTCCACCGTCGCTTCGGGGCCGACCCACAGCACCCGGCCCCGCCAGCGGATCTTCCGGCCGAAGAAGCCGCAGACCCAGACGGCGAAGTAGATCTGCTCACGCACCCACAGCACCAACGGCCCGGCCATCGGCAGGCTTGAGGCCCGGCCGAGCCTGGCGTGCGTCGTCCACACCAGCGTCCATCGCATGAGGAGGAGGAGCAGCACCGCCAGCCAGCCCGCGAGGCCGGGCTGAACCACCGTCAGCAGCAAGGGCAGGGGGCCGGGGTGCATGACGATGGAGGCCACATAGCCGTTGGGCTTCAGCGCGCGGATCGTGCGGGCCCAGCGCAGCTCATGCCCGAACAGCGCCTTCAGCGTACTGTCGTTGACGCAGACCTCCACCACATGCGGCGCGAAGGCGATGCTGCGACCGGCGCGGCGGGCCAGATGGCCCAGTTCGGTGTCGTCGGCCAGCACGTTTGCGATGCAGTGGAAGCTGCCGCCGGGCAGAATTTCGCGTCTGATCGCGGTGAGCTGACCGTAGCAGACCTCGGCAGGGCCGATGCGGGCGTGAAGCAGGGCGGTGGGCAGGAACCACCCGTCCAGATAGAGAGCGGCCAACCGCTGCACGAACGATCCCTCAATCTGCGGGCGGCCGCGGAACAGGGCGGTCACCGCGCCCACTCCCGTCGGGGCCAGGCCGTCCACGATGGCCGACAGGCTGCCCGGGGACAGTACCACGTCGCTGTCGGTGACCACGATCAGCTCGTCCAGCCCGCCCGCCGACATGTTGATGAGGTTGCTGACCTTGGGGTTGCTGCCGTGCACCGCGGCGTCGGCCACGAACTGCACACGGCGCTGTGGGTGGCGGGCGGCCACCGCCTTCGCCAGGGCCAGGGCGGGGTCTAGGCTGGAGGCGACTCCGAACACGAAGCGGAACCGGCGGTCGTCCACCGCCTGCGAGAGGAGGCTCTCCAGCCCGTCTTCGAGGCCCGATTCGTCGCCGCACAGGGGGCGCAGCACGGTGACCTTGCCCGTTTCGGCCAACTTGGGCGGGCTCGGAAAGCGGAAGGCGAGCACGCTGGCCAGGGCGACGCCCAGATAGGCGACGCAGGCGGCCACCAGCGTCCACAGTGCCAGGACGACGATCAGATGGATCGACGAGAGCAGACCGGAGATCAGCATCGCGAAGGAACAGCCTCGGCTGGAGCGTGAGGGATGAAGGGCGCAACCCGCAGACCGGCATCCACCGGTTGCGGCACACACAGATGCCGGGGGCGACGGCCTAGCGGCATGGCAGGTTTCCGTTCGCCAGCGGGGCGGGCGGCGCCTGAACGGGGGCCAGGGCGCGGCGAAGCTCGATCACGCCCCAGAGCACCAGCCCCGGTGTCAGCACGACCACGTCGCGCAGCCGCAGCAGGAGGGCGATGGCAGCGGTATCCACGGGCGACAGGCCATAGCCGGCCCCCACGGCGGCGACCCCGATCTCCTGCACCCCGGCCCCTGCGGGCACGAAGAAGAAGGCGGCACGCAGGGCGAACACCAGCCCCTCCAGGCTCATGGCCTGAGGCAGCGTCAGGGGCGCATCCAGCACCTTAGCGAGGACGAAGATCTGCACGCCCCCAACGAGCCATGCCGCCAGGTGCAGGACGAAGGAGGCGGCCAGTCGCTTGGGGCTGAGCCCCCGCCGCGCCTCGCTCAGCGCCGTCAGCACGCCCGCCAGCCATCGCTTTGGAACGAGCCGCAGGGCGAGGCCCAGCACCAGGACCCCGAGCCCGCCCATGAGGATCGCCGGCCCCACGGGGAAATCGAACTTCGGCACGGGGATGCGGAGGCTGGAGGGGGCCAGCACGGCGGCGGTGGCGGCATAGATGCCCTGGCTGATCGTCTCGGCCAGTACGTCGGCCGCCGTCAGCGTCACGCCCGCGGCTGCGGAGAGGCCGAACAGGCCGAGGATCCGCACGCTGGCGACCTCGCCCAGGCCCGGCAGGCCCGCGGGCAGGGAGCCCACCCCATCTCTCACCCACCGCGAGAGAAAGGCGGAGCGCCAGGTCAGCCGGGCATCCAGCACCCGCAGGCCGGCAGCGCAGAGCGTCAGGGCCACCAGCTGCCCGCACACCGCCAAGGCCAGCGCCTGACGCGAGAACGCTTTGGCCATCGCGAGATGCAGGGTGGGGAGAAGGCTGCGCCAGTCGATCAGCAACAGCGCCAGGCCACCGACCGCCAAGCCGATGAAGACGCGCAGGAAACGGGTGACACGGCGCGACGCGCTGGGGGTCGACGCGGACTGCGCTGTCGTCACCTGGGAGCTCACCTCGACCGAAGCTTCGCGATACCACACCCGCCGCGACTGGCCCTGTCACTCTGTGTCGCAGGTGTAATATCTACGGGCTTCCGCGATGCGACTGCCGACCCGAGGGAACGACGGCAGTCGCCGGCTGGACCATTCGAAAAGCCTGCCTTTTCAGAAGCCTGATGAAACCGGGGGCAGGCTCACGGCACACCGCCGGATCGGGCGATCAGCGCGCCCAGCTCCCCCTCCCACAGGGCCGCCCAGGTATGGGTGCCGTGGCCGTGGGTGTCCTTGCTGGCGGGAATCAGCACGAACTTTGCACGCGGCATCCGGTGCGAGGCCGGCTCTGCCAGGCCCAGTTCGGGCGGGTTGATGAAGTCGTCGCCCGAGTTGATCCAGGTGACCGGAACGGTGATCGACTCCAGCGTCGGCGACGGGTCGTAGGTGCGCGAGGCGTTGAGCGCATAGATCAGGTCGTTGGCGTCCACCGTCGCCTGCCCCCGCTTCTCCACCTGGCCGAGGTAGGCCTCCGCCTTGGTGCGGGTGGGATAGGCGATCTGCATGGGCAGGGGGGCCGAGCCCGCGATCATCTGGATGACGGCGGCACTGCGCAGGGCGTTCATGGGCTCTGCGGTGTAGTCGCCACCCTTCCAGTCGGGATCGGCCTGGATGATGTCCACGATGCCCTGGCGCCACATGCGGTTGCGCCCCGCCAGCTCCACGCTCTGGCAGGCCAGCGGCATGAGGGCCCGGGTGAAGCCGGGGTAGGCCTCGCCCCACACGAAGGCATGCATGCACCCCATCGACGTGCCGATGATCAGCCGCAGGCCGTCCACCTTCAGCCCGTCGACCAGGAGGCGATGCTGGGCCTCCACCATGTCGGCGTAGTCGTAGTGCGGGAAGCGCATGTGCAGGCCGTTCGAGGGCTTGCTCGAGCCGCCGTGGCCGATCCCGTCCGGCAGGATCACGTACCACTTGGTGATGTCGAGGCGCCCGCCCGGCTTGAACAGAACGTCGGCGAACACGGGGTTCATCAGCGACTGGCCGCTGCCGCCGGTGCCGTGCAGCCCCATCACGGCGTTGATCACGTGGCCCTTCGCGTCGCGCCTGGGCTGGCCCAGCGTGGTGTAGTGCAGGCGCAGCTCCGGCAGGGTCTCGCCCGAGCGGAACCTGAAGTCGCGCACGACGAAATCGCCCTCCTGCGTCGGCCACTTCACGACGGCGGGGGCGGGCGGCTGGAGCGCCGGAGCGGGTGTCGGGGCCTGGGTCGGGGCCTGGGTCGGAGCTTGGGCGTGGGCCGCGGCGCTCGCCAAGGCGAGGGCGGCGAGGGCGGGGATCAGGGTGCGGAACATGGGGCGAAGGCTCGCGCGGCGACGGCCGTGACGCAAGCCTCGCTCAGCGCTGCGCGAGCACGACCTGCGCCAGCCGCAGGAAGCCCGGCACGTCCACCGTCTCGGCGCGAACGTCGGCAGGCAGGCCGGCTTCGACGCACAGGGCCTCGCCGCCCAGGGTCTTCAGGCTCGAGCGCAGCATCTTGCGGCGCTGGCCGAAGGCTGCGGCCGTCACCCGCTCAAGGGCCGCGATCAAGGGTGCCGGCAGGCGGTCGGCCCCGACGAAGGGCGTGAGGCCCACCACGGCGGACTCCACCTTGGGCGGGGGGGTGAAGGCGCGGGCCGGGAGGCTCATCAGGGGCGTGCAGCCGGCCAGCGCCTGGCACAGCACGGCCAGGCGGCCATAGTCATCCGCGCCCGCCTCGGCGGTGATCCGCTGGGCCACCTCCTTCTGGAACATCAGCGCCATGGCTTCCGGCACGAACCCGCCGGTGAGCCACTTCACCAGGAGAGGCGTGCCCACGTTGTAGGGCAGGTTCGCCACGATGCGGGTGGGCAGGCCCGGGGCGTGTTCGGCGACGAGGGTGGCTTCGTCCACCTTCAGGGCGTCGGCCTCCACCACGACCAGGCGACCCCCCGCCGCCTGAGACAGGTCGGCCAGGAGCGGCAGGAAGCGTGCGTCCTTCTCCACGGCGATCACCCGCTCGGCCCCTGCCTTGAGGAGCGCGCGGGTCAGCCCGCCGGGGCCCGGGCCCACCTCGATCACGCAGAGGCCGTCGAGCGGACCGGCGAGGCGCGCGATCTTGTCGGTGATGTTCAGGTCGAGCAGGAAGTGCTGGCCGAAGCGCTTGTCCGCATCCAGCCCGTGTTCGGCCAGGGCGTCCCGAAGGGGGGGCAGGGCGTCGATCGCGCCGGGGGCGCTCGCCCCCAATGCGCTCATGGGCGCGAGTCGATCCGCGCAGACTCCCGGCGCGCGGCGATCTCCGCAGCGGCCTTGATGGCGACGATCAGGCTGTCGGCCCTGGCCAGCCCACGCCCGGCGATGTCGAAGCCCACGCCGTGGTCGGGCGAGGTGCGCACGATGGGCAGGCCCAGGGTGATGTTCACGCCCCCCCAGAAGTCCACGGTCTTCACCGGGATCAGGGCTTGGTCGTGGTAGAGGCACAGCACCGCGTCGTAGCGGGCCCGCGCCTCGGGATGGAACAGGGTGTCGGCGGGCTTGGCGTCCGGGCAGTCGATGCCCTCGGCACGCAGCCGGGCGGCGGCGGGGTTCACGATCTCGATCTCTTCGCGACCCAGGGCGCCGCCCTCGCCTGCGTGGGGGTTCAGTGCGGCCAGGGCCAGCCGCGGCCGCTCGATGCCGAAGTCGCGCTTCAACGCCGCCGCCGTCACCCGGCCCGTCTCGACGATGGCATCGGTGGAGACGGCGGCCACGGCATCGGAAAGTGACAGGTGGATCGTGACCAGAGCCGTGCGCAGGTCGGCGGCCGCCAGCATCATCACCGGGCCGCGCGGATCGGCGAACGGCGCGCCCGCCGTCAGGTCGGCCAGGAACTCCGTATGGCCGGGGAACTGGAAGCCCGCCTCATACAGGGGGGCCTTGGCGATGGGGCCGGTGACGATCCCGCTCACCGCACCGGAAAGGGCCAGCCCCGCCGCCGTCTCGATCCAGCGGATCACGGCGCTGGCGTAGGCCGGCGACGCCTTGCCGGCGACCACGGGGCTCACGAGAGGCAGGTCGAGCACGGGGAGGGCGGTGGCGAAGACGGCGCTGGCCCCTTCCGGGCCGCCGATGCGCTGCACGGGCACACCGCCGGAGCCCGCGCCGCCCGCGGCGGCCACCGCATCGGCATCGCCCACCACGAAGAAGGGCGTATCGCCCGCATGCAGCGCGCGCCACGCCTTGACGATGATCTCCGGCCCGATCCCCGCAGGATCGCCCATGGTCAGCGCCAGCGGCCTCACCGTGCCCGCTCCGGCCGCTTCATCCGGCCTGAACGATGGGCAGGGTCACTTGGTGTCGATGGCCGCGGAGTTGCGCAGGTCGCGCAGGTAGCGGCGGGCCAGCATGTCCAGCTGCTCGCCGTAGATGCGGTTTTCGATGTCCGAGCGGGTGGGCTCCGAAGCGCCGCCCGTGCGACGGCTGCAGACGCCGATGAGATGCAGACCCGCGGCCGTGCGTACCGGGCCGCCGACTTCGCCGGTCTTCAGGCCGGTCACCACCGACTTGAAGTCGTTGGACAGCTCTTCCACGCTGGCTTCGCCCAGGTCGCCGGCGACGACGCCGGGGGTCTTGGCGGCCTCGGCCTCAAGGTTCTTGCAGGCCCCCGCGCTGGCCTTGATGGCCACAAGCTTCGACTGGGCGCTGGCCACTTCGTCGGCCGGAGCGTCGGCCGCGAGGCGGATGGCCGCCTGCTTCAGGGTGACGAGTGTGGCGCCCGCACCGGCGCGGCGGTCGCGCAGCTGCAGGATGTAGACGCCTTCCTGCACGGGGATGGGGTCGGTCACCTGACCGGGGCGCAGAGCCTCCAGCGCCTTCTCAAGCACCGGCTGCATCTGGCCGGAAACGAGCCAGCCCGCGTCGCCCCCGTTGGCTCCGGTCGGGAGGCTTGAGAACTGGCGGGCGACGCCGGCGAAGGGGGCACCTCCGCGAATCTGCGCCACGAGCTGGGTCGCGCCCTTTTCGGCCTGCTCCTGCCCACCGGTCTTGGCGGCGTCGAGGAACATTTCGCTGACGAGGTACTGCGGCTTGTCGGCCGAGGCGCTGATGCGCTCCAGGGCCGAGGTCACCTGGTCGTCGCCCACGTGCACGGCGTCCTGATAGCGGGCCTGCACATAGCGCCGCCAGCCGGCCTGGGCGGTGATCTCGTCGCGCAGGGTCTTGGGCTCGACGCCGGCCTGCGCCAGGCTCTTGATCAGCTGCTCGGGCGAAGAGCCGTAGCCCTTGGCGAGGCCGGCCAGCTCCTGATCGACTTCCTTGGCGTTGGGCAGGAACTTGTTGCCCTTCTGCCGCTTCTCGGCCGTGGCGATCTCCTGCAGCTGCAGGCGCTCGTCGACGAGGCTGCGCAGGGCTTCCCGGGCGACTTCGGCGGCGGTCTGATCCGTCAGCTGCACCCCTGAGGAGAAGGCGAGGAGCCGCATCCGCTGGCGCAGGTCGTAGGTCGAGATCAGGTCGTCGTTGACGACGGCGGCGACGGACTCGCCCATGCGCGTGTTCGCAGGCTCAGCCGCGCCCTTGGCTCCGTTGGGGCCTTCCACGGTCAGGCCGGAGGCCGACGCGGGGGCCGCGGCCGGCTTGGCAGCCGGGCTCGTCAGGCCCTGGGCGAGGGCCGCCACGGGCAGGAGCCAAAGCGCCCCGACCATCACCATCTTACGCACGCCGACCATGTCGTTGTCCTTCCGCCCGCCTCCGTTTCCGGTCAGCGGGAATCGTTTCTACGAGCGGCCACGGGTGTATCACCCAATACGGCCAACGTTAGGCGAAGCACGAGCGAGCTGCTCACGCCGATCGCCGCACCAGCGATTTCGTCCCGCGTATAGACGAGGTCGAGGCGGATGCATTCGTCCCTGTAGATCAGCGCATACTGTTGAACGGGCAGGACGTTGGTCTGGAAATCGCGCACCAGAAGCGCGCTGGCCCCCCAGTGCTTGAAGGGGAACACGACGGCCGCCAGGTCGAGATCCTGCGTGCGGCCGGTGGACACCGCGCCCGTCGGGCTGATCACCAGGCCGTTCTCGTTGTAGTTGTATTGGGCGGAGAAGCTCGCCTGGGGCAGGATCGCGATATTCAGTCCAGCCTCTTCCCGGTGGACCTTCAGGGTATCGGCATCAAGGCGCGCGCGATTGTAGATCGTAAGCCAACCCGCGGGCTGCACCTTGAAGAAGGTCACCCAGTCGGAAGACGTGCCGCGCACGCCCGACTGCTGCAGGAATGCCGGATCGGGGGTGTCGCGGAAGGTGCGGCCGACCAGGAGGCTGGCGTTGCCGTTCTTGCCCCAGAACACCGAAGCCCGGCCGCCGACGTTCACGCGCAGGCCGGACTCCTGCAGATCCTGCCCGGGCAGGCGGTTGGTGGAGAACAGGGTCGACTCGTCGAACTCGAACGCCACGCTGTCTTCGTTGGGGATGCGCAGGTCGCGCTTCAGCCGGGGCGAGGCGAGGAACTGGCCGATGGGCTCCAGGATGGCGGTGTAGTTCGCGGTCTGGCGGATCAGGGGATAGCTCGCCGTGAAGCCCCCGGTGAACTGGCCCCGGGTGATCAGGTCGTCGGTGGCGGCCGAGCTGATCGTCTGCGCGCCGTACTTGCCGGTGGCGCCCACCCCGTTCTGCACGGTCACGAGCGTGGGATCGCTGGTCGAGAACACGTCGCCGCGCACTTGGCCGAAGGGGGTCAGCCGCAGGCCGCCCGCCAGCGTCAGGTCGCGACGCCACTCCACCTGGCCGGAGGCGCGGCGGCTGTCCTGGTAGCTGAGGCCCGGCACGGCGCTGCCGACCGAAAGCTGCGAGTCGCTGCGGATCGGGCCGAGCGACTGCACGCCCAGGGGATCGACCAGGTTCAGGACTCGGTTGTTGCGGGTGAGCACCACGGCGCTGCCTGTGGCCCGCAGGCGGCCGCCCAGGGGCGACCAAGCCGGATCGAAGCGCGCCTCGATCAAAGGCGCCACGATCGGGAAGGCCTTGTTGCTCTCGTAGAGCGGCAGGGTGGTCTTCGCGTCCTGGCCGTAGACCCGCAGGGACTGGAAGCTCGCCGCGGCGATCGACAGGTAGGACTGGCCGTCGGCGCGCGTGGAGAAAATCTGCGAGATCAGCCGGTCGGTGTCGGTGGGGAACTGGCCGCGGCTGCTGTAGACCTGCCGCACGCCGTAACGGCGGAACAGGGTGGGGTCTGTCGCGCGTTCGGCCCCGAAGCCCCAGTCCCACGTCCTGTCGATGTTGAAGCGGCCGTTGGCGAGGAGAAAGCTGCGGTTGGTGTTGTCGCCGTACTTGATGCGGCTGTTGAAGATTTGCTCGTGCGTGTAGCCCGCGCGGATATCCAGCGTGCCGGAGTAGAAGCGCTTCTCGAACTCGCCGGAGATGAACGGCGCGACCTTGGTGTTGAACTGCGGCGCGATCACGAGATCGGACGAGGGCGACAGGGCGAACAGATACGGCTGCTGGTAGGAGCCGCCGCGCCGCTTCGAATAGCCGATCTTGGGGGCCAGCAAGCCGGAGCGCCGCTCGGCCGTGGGGTCGGGGTGCCAGAAGAAGGGCGCGTAGAACACCGGCACGCCCAGCACCCGGATCACCGCGTCGCGGTAGTAGATCACCTGGTGGTCGTGATCCTGGATGATGCGGCTGGCCTGGATCGACCAGGTCGGCGTCTTGGGGGTGACCTTGTCGTCCTTGCAGACGTTGCAGGGGGTGTAGATGGCGTGGCGCATCTCCGTCACCGTCTCGGTGCGTCGGATGGCGGCGCCCGCCATGATGGTCACGTTGTCTTGCAGGCGTGCCGCGAAGCCCAGGGCCACGCCGGAGCGGAAGTTGTCGTCCAGGGTGTAGTCCTGGCCGTATTCGGTGGTGCCGTCGGCGTTCTGGATCACCACGTTGCCATGCGCCACGGCCACGCCGGTGACGCTGTCGTAGGTGAGCGAGTTGGCCTTCAGCGTGCGGCCCTGATAGCGCGCCTCCACATGCCCTTCGGCGGAGACGACCTTCTTGTCGCGGTTGTCCACAAGGCTGTCGGCCTCGATGTAAACGTCGCGGGGGCCGAGGCCGTCGGTGGCGGTGGCCGGGGCGGCGGCCTGCGAGGTCTTGCGGCCGAGGCCCTGGGCATGGGCGCACACGGGCACCAGCAGCATCGCAGCCCCGGCCAGGAGTGCAACGCGGCAGCCGTCGGTGAACGAGGCAGCGGGCTGGCCGGGAGCAGGCTTTCGGCGGATCAAGAATAGGCCCTCGGTTGCGCGTCCGCCTTTTGAACCGAACGGTTTCGCGCCGTCTTCATTCCGATAGCCTCCCGCCAACGTCAACCGTCCTCGGTGTAGGCGAGGAGCGTCAGGCCGGAGAGCAGCGTCAGGAGCGCAGGGGTCCAGGCGGCGAGGATCGGCGGGATCACCTCCGCCCGGCCCAGCGCCTGGCACAGCTGGTTCAGGAAGAAGAACAGGAAGCCCAGTCCGACGGCGCTGGCCACGAGCCCCGAGAGCCCTCCCATCCGCATGAGCCGCAGGGAAAACGCCGCCGCCAGGATCGACATGGCGGCGTACAGCACCGGCGTCGCCAGAAGCGAATGCAGCTGCAGACGGTAGGCCGTGGCCGAGAAACCGTCGCGCTCGATACGGCCGATCACCCCCGGCAGCGCCCAGAACGGCACCGCCTGGGCCGAGGCGAACTTCTGCAGGGCGGTCTTCGCGTCCAGGCTCGAGGGCACGGTCAGGCTGGCGGAGCGGATCGCTGCCGCCCCGGGCGCCGCTTCCCGTACGCCGATCAGCCGCCAGTGCTTCGGCTCCAGCACCGCCTCGTCGGCATCGATGCGGCGGGCGAACCGCAGGGCGCCCCCCTTGTCCAGGTCGTAGTCGAAGAGGGAGACGCCTTTCAGCCGGACCTGATCGCCCGGCTCGCTTTTGTCGGCGCGAATGATGATCTGGCTCCGGCCGTCGCCCTGCCGCAGCCAGATCGCCTTGCCCGTCTCAGCGAGATAGCCGGTCATCATGACCGCCTTCTGGCGCTCGAACCGGGCGTTCAGGTCGGAGGCGATCGGGTTCAGCACGAGCACGGTGACCACGCCCGCAACCGCCGCCGCCGCCGCCGCCGGCAGGATGAACCCCCACGCCGAAACGCCCGCCGCCCGCATCGCCACGAGCTCGCTGCGCCGGTTCAGCCCCACGAACGCCGCCAGCACCCCGAACAGGAACGCGAAGGGCAGAAGCAGCAGGATCACGCTTGGCGACTGCAGCAGCGTCAGCCCGAAGAGATCGGCCGCAGAGGTCTCCTTCACCCGCACGCCCACGTCGCGGGAGAGGGTCACGAAGTCGATCAGCATGATGATGGCGGAAATGACGACAAGCGCGCCACCCACGCCGACGGCAGATCTCTGCAACACGTAGCGCTGCAGCTGGTTGGTTCGGATCGCCGCCACCTCAGGCCCCCGCCGGTTCGGCGCCGAACGGGGTCACCGTCAGCCCGGTCACGACCCGCTTGGATCGCGAGCTCGCCCGATAGAACCGCCACGTCACCCACGCCAGCGGGGCGAGGGGGATGATGTACTGCAGCACGTTCAGGGCCGGTGCGCTGTCGCACGCCGCCTGCACACCGAAGCCCAGGATGCGGATCGCTGCCGCCGCCGCTCCCGCCACCGCGATGCGCCGGCCATAGCCCGTGCGGTTGAAGCCTCCGCCCAGCACCGCCTGCAGGGCCAGCGCCATGAAGGTGAGCGCGTAGAGCGGGGAGGACAGCCGGGAGTGCGCCTCAGCCTTCATCTTCTTCTTGTTGTGCTTCTCCCAGTCCTGCGTCAGGTCCGGCTTCATCAGCTCGTGCAGATAGCGGTCGCTGATCTTGTAGTGCAGCGCCTCGGTGGTGTTCGTGTAGGGCGTCAGGTCGAAGACGTATTCCTTGAAGTCGAGGAAGTTGAGCACGCCGCGGGTGCTCCACGACTGGTTGGAGCCCGTGAACAGGATCAGCACGGGGCGCCCCTCCTGCCGGGTGATGATCCCCTGCTTGGCCGCGAAGGTCGAAGACGAACCCTCGCCCTGGGCCTGGTGGATGAACACGTTCTTCAGCCGCCCCTGCGCATCCACGCTTTGCGCATAGACGGTTAGGCCGTTGGCGGGCTGGCTGAACTGGCCGTCGTGAACCAGGCTCGCCGCAAGGTCGGTTCGCACCCGGAACAGCTCCTGCCGCGCCTCACGGGAGGCGGCGGGCTGCACGAAGAGGTTGATGGCCAGGATCGCCATCGCCACCAGCACGCTCAGCTTCCAGGCCGGGGCGGTGACGCGCCAGCGGCTGAGACCGCCGCCATAGCAGACCACGAACTCCTGATCCGAATGCAGCCGGTTCAGCGACCACAGAGCCGCCACCAGAAGCGCGATCGGCAGCACTATGGGCGCCATCGACGGCAGGGACAGGAGCACGATCTTCAGAAAGACGGTGGCGCTCTGGTGCTGGTCCACCACGAGGTCGAGCGTCGACAGCGTCTGGGTGATCAGGGCCACGCCGCCCAGGGCCGCCGCTGCTGCCAGCGTCGGCCAGGCAAGCTGGCGGAACAGGTAGGATTCGATCAGCCGCATGTGGGGATGAAAGGAGCGCCCGTTCGGTCGGCTCCCGATTGCGTCCTCTTCAGCGCCGCACGAGCCCCCCGGCCGCCGACGCCTCTCTATACGGCGGTTATTCGCCCCGACAACCGCGCAGGTTGGCGGCATGGGGTGCCCATCGGCCGGGGTGGCGTATAAGTGACGCTCGCCGCCCCTGTTGGAGTCCCCCCGCGTGATCAGCATCGAATTCGTTTCCCCCGCCGATCCCCGCCCGCAGGATGGGGCCCTGGCGGTGCTGGTGCACGAGGGCGAGGCCCTGACGGGTGCGGCGAGCGCTGCCGATCAGGCCTCGCAGGGGGCGCTGGGCCGGGCGGTCGGGGCGTCGCGATTCAAGGGGGCCAAGGGCCAGACCCTCGACCTGATCGCGCCTGCGGGTGGCCTCGGCGTGCGACTGACGGCGGTGGGCACGGGCAAGGCAGGCGAGTTCGACGCCGCGGCCTGCGAATCGGCCGCCGCGTCCGCCTTCCAGCTTCTGCGCGCCAGCGGTGTCGCCACGCTCACCCTGGCGCTCGAAGGGGCCTCGGCCGAACACGCCGCCCACGCCGCGGGGGGCATCAAGCTCGCCGCCTACCGTTTCGACCGCTATCGCACCACCGAGAAGGCCGAGGTGAAGACCTCGATCACCACCGTGCGCATCGAGACCGCCGACCCCGCCGCCGCCAAAGCCGCCTTCGCCAACGTGGACGCCGTGACCAACGGAGTGATCTTCACCCGCGACCTCGTGAGCGAGCCCGCCAACATCCTCTACCCCGCCGAGTTCGCCCGCCGGGTGAAGGCCCTCGAGAGCATGGGCCTGGAGGTCGAGGTCTTCGGCGAGGACCAGCTTCGAGAGATGGGCCTGCACTGCCTCCTCAGCGTGGGCGACGGCAGCGCGCGTGAGACGCAGATGGCCGTGATCCAGTGGAAGGGCGCGGCCGATCCCAACGCGCAGCCCATCGCCTTCGTGGGCAAGGGCGTGTGCTTCGACACCGGCGGCATCTCCATCAAGCCCGCCGACGGCATGGAAGACATGAAGTGGGACATGGGCGGCGCCGGCGCCGTCGCGGGCCTCATGCACGCGCTCGCCGGTCGCAAGGCCCGTGTGAACGCCGTGGGCATCCTCGGCCTCGTGGAGAACATGCCCGACGGAGCCGCCACCCGCCCGGGCGACGTGGTGAACACCCTCTCCGGCCAGACGGTGGAGGTAATCAACACCGACGCGGAGGGCCGCCTCGTGCTGGCCGACTGCCTGACCTACTGCCGCCAGCGCTTCGCGCCGAAGTTCATGGTCGACCTCGCCACGCTCACGGGCGCCATCATCATCAGCCTGGGGATGGACTACGCGGGTCTGTTCTCGAACGACGACGCCCTTTCGGAGACGCTGCTCGACGCATCCAAGGCCTCGGGCGAGAACCTGTGGCGCCTGCCCCTGCCCGCCGCCTACGAGAAGCAGATCGACAGCGCCATCGCCGACATGAAGAACGTGGGCGGGCGCCCCGCGGGCTCGATCACCGCGGCCCTCTTCCTGCAGCGCTTCGTGGACAAGACGCCCTGGGCGCACCTCGACATAGCGGCGGTGGCGTGGCGCAAGCCCTCGTCGAACCCCACGATCCCCGAGGGGGCCTCAGGCTTCGGCGTGCGCCTCCTCAACACCCTGGTCGCCCAGTCCTACGAAGACTGACGGCGTGGCGGAGGGGCCCTGCGAGGTCTGGTTCTACCACCTGGAGCGGGCCGAGCCCGAGGCCGTGCTCGGCGAGCTTCTGGAGAAGACCCTGGCGCGCGGCTGGCGGGCGCGGGTGAAGACCACCTCACCCGAACGCCTCAAGGCGCTCGACGACCGCCTGTGGACCGACCGGCCGGAGGGCTTCCTGCCCCACGGCTGCGAGGCTGAGACGAATGCCGAGCGCCAGCCGATCCTTCTCGGCGTTTCGGATGAGAACCTTAACCGTTCCAATGCGCTGTTCCTGCTGGACGGTGCCGAACCCGGCCCGCTCGGGGGCTACACCCGTTGCATCGACCTGTTCGATGGCGGCGATGCCCAGGCGGTGCAGGGGGCGAGGGCGCGCTGGAAGACGGCGAAGGCCGCGGGGCTGCCGGTGAGCTACTGGCGACAGACGGAGGGCGGACGATGGGAAAAGCAGGCATGATGCGGGCAGGACTCGCCACGGGGGCGCTGGCTGCGCTGCTGGTGGCCGGGGGCTGCGCCGGCAAGCAGTTCCTGGCGGTGAACCAGGCGGGGGCCCACACGTCCCTGCCGGAAGGGGCGGTCGAGGCCGGCGCGCCGGTGGGAACCCCGCCACCGGTCCAGCCCTCGCGGTTGCCGACGCCTGCGGCCGATCAGTGCGGCGCGGCCTCGCTGCAGTATCTCGTCGGCAAGCTGAAGACCGAGATCCCGGTGGCCATCGACCCTTCGCGGCGCCGCGTGACCTGCACCACCTGCCCCTCGACGCGCGACCTGCGGCTGGATCGCCAGACCATCCTCTACGACGAGGCCACCAAGCTCGTGACCAGCATCACCTGCGGCTAGGCGTCAGCGGCCGGGGGCCACGGCGATCATCACCTCGTTGCGACGCAGGAACGGCAGGGTCCACGGCGGATCGTACTGCGCCAGCGTCGGCTCGCCCGCGGCGCGCAGGTTCTGCGAGGTGACGTAGCCCATCAGCTCGGCCGACTTCTGGTCAAACGCCGCCTGGCTGGCGAGACCGGAGAAGCGCACCACGGCCATGCGCTGCGCTGGCAGTGTCGTGAGCTTCACGGCGGGGTCGTTGGGGGCAGGAAGGGTGGCGAGCGTCCACCGGCTGGGCATGGTGAAGCGCACGATCCACTCGCCGCCGACCGGCGTCTGCATCACCGGCGCGGTCATGGCGATCGCCTGCGAAGGGGCCTTGGCGCGCACCTGCGAGACGGGCGCGGTCATGGCGATCGCCCC
>JBBRQN010000005.1:0-179713 GCA_038226305.1 Caulobacterales bacterium | reverse complement strand
GGCACTGTCAGACCAAATGCACCGTCGGGTAATCGGTCGGCTGTAGCTGGTTCGGATGGCCCGCAAACCCAAGCCGCATAATCCGTTTCGCTGGTTCGACAGCTCGCCCGAAGTGATCCGGCTCGTGGTGATGATGTACGTGCGCTACCCGCTTTCGCTGCGGAACGTGGAGGATCTGCTGCACGAGCGCGGGATCGACGTCTGCCACGAGACCGTGCGCCACTGGTGGAACCGGTTCGGGCCCATGTTCGCCGCCGAGATCCGCAGGAAACGGTGCGATCATATGCGAGCGTACACCCACTGGCGGTGGCACCTCGACGAGGTCTACGTGAAGATCAACGGCGAGCAGCACTACCTGTGGAGAGCGGTCGACCACGAGGGCGAGGTGCTGGAATCCTTCGTCACTAAGACGCGGGACAAGGCTGCAGCCCTGAAGTTCATCAAGAAGGCGATGAAGCGCCACGGGGCAGCCAAGGTAATCACCACCGACGGTCTGCGCTCGTACAAGGCCGCCATGAAGGAGATCGGCAACGCTGAGAAGCAGGAGGTTGGCCGCTGGGCCAACAACCGGGCGGAGAACTCACACCAGCCGTTTCGACGACGAGAGCGGGCGATGCTGAGGTTCCGGAGAATGAAGACCCTTCAGAAATTCAGCTCGGTCCACGCCTCCTTCCACAACCTCTTCAATCAGGAACGTCACCTCGTCAGCCGCGAAGATTACAAAGCCCGCCGCTCCGCCGCCCTGGCGGAGTGGGAGCGGCTCGCCGGCTAGCGATCGCGGGGTAGGGAAGGCTGCGTCTCACCGGAGACAAGTTGCCGTTGGTCTGACAGCACCCGTGGCCGTCATCGCGGCCTTCGCGATGATACCGCTGTCGCGCCGCTTCGGCCCCGCCAAGGTCCATGCGGCTTGCCTGGCGCTGGCCGGGATCGGCATGTTGATCCTGCCTCACGTGGGCCAGAAGGCCTGGCTCTTTCTGCCCGCGGCCGGCGTGGGCATCGGCTGGGCGAGCATCATGAGCAACCCGTACACCATCGTCGCGGGCTCCATCCCGCCCGAACGGGTTGGCGTCTACATGGGCGTTTTCAACATGATGATCGTGATCCCCATGCTGGTTCTCTCGGTCACCCTGCCCTTCGCCTACCGGCCGCTTCTTGGAGGTGAGCCGCGTAACGTGCTGACCCTGGCGGGGGCTCTCCTGGTGGCAGGAGCGGTTGCCGCACTCGCCGTCCGTCCCGGCCGCGAGGCCTCCGCCGAGAGGCGGCCTATCGGCTGATCGTTGACGCGAGCCCTCCCAGCCAGAGCCAGTTCAGCATTCGGCTTCTGCTCCGCCGTTCGCTGCCCGTTTTCGCTGAGCCCGCGGAGCCCATGAAGGCGGCGCGGCATTGACGCGCGGTGATGACTGAAAGCGCAGGTTTTACTTTCTCTGCGGCAGGATCCCGACCGGACAGCTTCCAGCCCCCGGAAGCTATACCGACGCCATCGTGGCGACCGTCACCTTCTAGCTTGAGCCTGATCGGCGGCGCAGGCCGACCTTCAGCTCGCTCCAAGGTTCGCCAGGGCGCTCGCCACGCGTTCGGGATGGCTGAGGTGCACCAGTCGGCCGGCACCCTGCACGCGCAGGCACGACGCTTCGGGCGCCGCTTCCCGCCAGAGCGCGACCCCGTCTCCAACGCCGATGCCGAGGGTGTCGTCGCTGCCGAACAGGACGGTCCACGCTGTTCGCAGCGAGCCCGCGGGAATGCCACCGCCATCGGCATGGATGGCAAACTCACGGGCGAAGCCGTCGCCGCTGGACGACTGGCGGCAGGCCCGGATCCAGTCCAGGCGATTGCGCGCCACGGTCAGCGCGGCGAGGTCGGAAGGAGAACTGCGCACCGAACGCTCGGTCAGGCTCATGATCGAGCGCTCGCTGGAGAGGCCCACCATCAGCCGCGCGAACCCGGCCACCAACTCCGGGCGGTCCAGCGCCATCCCCGCGACGGTGGCCAGCAACCCGTCTCGGGAGCGCACGCCGGGCGGCGTGGCTGCGAGGAGCACGCCTCCGCTCACGCGTTCCGCGTGGGCGGCAGCGAAGCTCATCGGCATGATGACGCTTCGGCCCAGAAGCCTAACCCGGCCTAGGCCGAGGGCATCGAGAACGTCGATCAGGTCGGCGTTGGACTCGGCGATCACCTCTCCCGACGCAGGCGTGGTCAGGCCAAAGCCCGGCCGCTCCACGCTGATGGGGCGCAACCCCTGTGCCTGCATCGCCGCCGTGAGCCCGCGCGGTAGGTGGCGACCGTTGATCGGCGCGTGGAACACCACGACCGGCTGGCCGTCTCTCGGTCCGTGATCCTCGACCGCGATGCGGCCGCTTCTCCGGCGGCGGCGCACGAACCGCAGGGGCGTGGCGATCTCGCCGCGGGTCACGATCTCAACATCGGTCGCGGCGGCCATTCGGGACAGGGCATCGGTCTCGGCGACGATCCGGCCCAGGGCAGCGCCACTGGCGACGGAGCACTGGGCGTAGACAACCTTCAGCTCGGCTTTGGCGGTATGGTCAGACACGTGGAGCGCCCGGGCCGCGGTGGCCCGGGTAGCCCCCAGGGTCACCAGCAGGGCCAGCCGGGCCTGCCGCGCGGAGAGGTCGTAGGCGTCGGCCAGAGTCTTCCAAGCGGCATCGTTGGCGGGCAGCTCCCCGAAGGCGAGCTGGGCCAGCTGGCGCACGAACTCCGGCTGGCGGCGGGCACCGGTCTTGGCCATGGCGCTGGCCAGAGTCTCCCGGGCCGTTTCGTATGAGACGCCCGCCACCCGGGCTGCCTCCCGCAGGTCGCCGCTGCGCACGAGGGCCCCCGCGAGGCGGGCTTCCGGCCGACTGAACGTCCAGGGAGAGAACAGCGCCGCCCAATCCAGAGCGTGGTTCGGGCCCACGGCCATCACGGCGAATGCCGCCTCGCCTGCCGTCAACGCCTCGCGCACGGCCGGGGCAAGCGGCCAAGAGGCGGCTCTTTCCAACCCGGCCACAACCACGGCCACGGGCCTCCCGCCCGCATCGTCGATGATCACCGAGGGGCTGGGCCGGGCCGCTCCGGCTCGCCGCACGGCGTCGGCCAAGGCGACATCCGGCAGGTTCAGGGCGTCGAACGTCGCATCGGATGCGAGCACGCCACCGGCCCGTCGCACGGCGGCAGTGGCGAAGACGGCGGGCGGCACGCTGGCGGTGCCCCCTCCCCGCTCCGCAACGGCATCGATCGCCTGCAGCATGCCCTCGGGGTCATCCGCGATTGCGGAGGCGAAGCCGTCGGCGTCCCCTGCGATCACCTCCAGCCCACGGCCCGTCGCGGCCGAGTCGCGAAAGGCCTGCAGGAAACGAACTGAGGAAGGCCTCGCCATTCGCCGAAAGGGCGGCCGCGGGGGCGATCCGGTCAACCCCCCAAATGGGGATACCCGCCGCCCGTAGGCCCCGTTAGCTCTGGGTCAGTGCAGCGAGCGGGGGCTCCCATGTCGGGTCGGCGCAACCCTCTCACATTCTTATTTGTGGAGCGTAGTATGCGTTTTAGTCCCGTTCTGGCGGCGCTTTCCCTGTTGTTCAGCGGCGCGTCCTACGCGGTGGCATCGGCCGCCGAGCCGCACTCCGCGGCACCGTCGCCCGTCGGCGGCTCTCTCGTCACCATCGAGAATGCGGCCCGGCTGAAGGGGCTCAATCGCGTCGCGATCGGCTCGTTCACCGTCGACATCCTGGACCGGCTGGAATCCAGCGCCGACATCGGCGGGATCGAACTGGTCACCGGGGCGCCGTCTCAACTGGTGGTGAAGCTCGTGGGGGCCGATCGCGCCCGCTACCAGGCGCTGGTGGACGCGGCCTACGACCGGTTCGTGGCCGACCTGACCGCGAAGGGCTTTTCGGTGATCCCGCAGGCCCAGCTGCAGGCCGACCCCCAGTTCAGCAAGCTGATCAGCGCCGAAGCCGCCGCCGCGCGCGACGAACGCTCGCCTGCCGGGTCGAACCGCTATCTCAGCACCGCCTCCCTGCCGATCTACCTGGTGGACGAGACGACGCTGTTTCCGAAGATGGAATTCCGCATCCTCGGCCCCAAGTCCAAGCGCGACCCCTACATCGGCTGGGGATCGACCATGGGATCGGGCTTCGCGGCGCTGGGCTTCCAGCGCCAGCAGGCCGCCGCCAAGAGCATCGGCGCGCCGATCCTGAACGTGCGCATCACCCTGCTGGGCGGCCAGGCGCAGATCAATCGCGACTTCTGGATGACCGCAGGGTCTGCCCGCACCGATGCGGCGATGCGGTTCGTCGCCCTCTACAACCGGGTTCTGGTGGTCTCGCCCGACCAAGGGATGGCGCGCGTGGCCTTGTCGGAAGATCTCGCCACCGACAAGCTGGGCGACCTCGTCTCGACCACCTCCGGCGGGTCGCGGGCGCTGCAGACGGCGGGCAACACCGCCATCGTCGCTTCCCGGATTATGGGGGCGTTCGTCCCCGGCGGCAGCATCATCGGCGCGATGCACTACACCAACAAAAGCACCTACGAGGTGCGCACCGACCAGGCGACCTTCGAGACCGCACTGAACGACGGCTTTGTCAGGGTCAGCGACATCCTGACATCCGGCCTAAGCGACAACCGCTGAGGTTCAAGGCCGCAGCGCCTTCAACCGCGGAGGAAGCTGCCGATCGTCGCGTTCAGGAACTTCGCGTCGGCGGGGTTGCTGGCTGCGCCCGCCGTGTGACCCCAGAGGGACGGGATGGGTCGAAGGTCGACCCTGGGAATGAACGCCGCTTCGTATCGGGCGTCTTCCACCGGGAAGTACAGGTCCGTCGCCGAGGGCATGTAGAGCACCGGCATCTGGATGGAGCGCAGCGCCCGCTCGACGTTGCCGTCGAAGCCCGGCGTGGTGCCGATGTCATGATGCTCCCAGGTGCGCATCTGCAGGATGAGATCGTTCGCATCGGCATTGGGGATGAAGCCGTGACGGAACTTGTCGATCGCCTGCGTCAGGGTGTCGTTGGGTGAGCGCACCTTCCACAGCTCGCGACGCCACCACTCCTGCGAGTACAGCCACGGGGCCCAGACCATGCCGAAGGCGCTGAGGCCCGCTTCCGGCGGGGCGGTGTAGTCACCGGCCTTGAACTGAGGATCGGTGGTGATCGCCTGGATCTGGCTCTCCAGCCTCACGATGCCGTGCGGATAGCACTTGGCCGTGGCTGAGGTGACGACGATGCGCCGGACGAAATCCGGATGGCTCACCGCCCACTGAAACGCCTGTTCGCCCCCCATCGAGAAGCCGACCACCGCGTCCAGCCGCTTCACGCCGAGCTCCTCGGTCACGAGGCGGCGGCACGCCTCCACGTTGTCGCGGATGGTGGTGAGCGGAAAGCGCGGGCCGTGGAAGGGCTCGGGCGTGTTGCTGGGCGAAGAGGACTTGCCGTTGCCGAACAGCTCGGTGGCGATGAGGAAGTGCCGGGCCGGGTCCAGCGCCTTGTCCGCGCCGATCAGCCAGCCATAGCCCCGCGCGTCCGCCATGTAGTGCGAGGGCAGAAGCACGGCGTTATCGCCGGCCGCGTTCAGCTTGCCCCAGGTGGCGAACCAGACGACCGCGCGAGGCAGCACGACGCCGCTTTCCAGCCGAAAGTTAGCGATCGTGAAGGCCCGTCGAGCCCCGTCCGCCAGGGGCGCGGCCGCAAGGGCGGGCTGCACGGCGGCGGCCGCGGGGATCGCAGCGGCGGCGGCCATCACCTGCCTGCGGTCGAGGTCTGCAGTCTTGGTCATGACAACTCCGGGCCCAGGCGGACGATCGCCGATGTGCAGCGGGATTGCTCTCTCACCGGTGCTCCCCTGTCCAGCGCCTGACAGAGCCGGGATCGCACCTTTCTGGGAGAACGCCCGCTGCGAAGGCGCTTGGCGGCAGAGCGATACATGTCCTAGCGTCCGGTCGTTCACAGGAGCCTGCGCAGTGACCTTTCCCCAGCCGGATCGCCGTTTCCTCCTGCGGTCGGGGGCGGCTGCGGGCGCGCTCGGCCTTGCGGCCCCCTTTGCTAACGCCGGCGCCAAGCCTTCGAGCCCCGCCAAGGCGACGCTCGACCGTACGCTCGAAGCCTGCGCCGACGAGATCATCCGGCTGGGGCCGGAAACCGCCACCTCGCTCGGCCTCGACAAGGGCCGATACGCGGGCCTCAAATCGCAGCTTTCCGACCTTTCGCCCGCCGTCGATGCCGCCTGGGCCAGCGAAGTGCAGTCGATCCGCACACGGCTCGCGAAGATCGATCCGAAGTCGCTGCCAGAAGCCGACAAGGTTCGATACGCCGCGGTCGGCTATGCCGCCGAGCGAGGCATCGAGGGCACGAAGTTCGTCTACGGCAGCGCGCAGACAGGCTTCTTCGGCGGGGCCCAGCCCTATGTGGTCACCCAGCAGAACGGCGCGGTCACCAGCGTGCCGGAGTTCCTGGATTCCCAGCACCAGATCAACGATGCCGCAGACTGCGAGGCCTATCTCGCCCGCGTCTCCGCCTTCGCCCGCCAGCTCGATCAGGAGAGCGACCGCATCGCTTCGCAGGCAGGGCGCGGCGTCGTGCCGCCAGACTTCATCGCGGCGAACGCCCTCGGGATCCTCAAAGGCTTTCGCGCGGTCAAGGCAGCCGACCAGCGGCTGGTGAAGTCCCTCGCCACCCGGGCCGCCAAGGCCGGTGCGGCAGGCGACTGGGCCGGCCGATGCACCACGCTTGTGGAAACGCAGGTGTATCCGGCGCTGGAGCGGCAGATCGCGGCGTTCTCAAAGGCCACGGCCGACGCCGTCCGCACGGCGGGGGTGCAGCGTCTTCCCGATGGCGATGCCTATTACCACTGGGCGCTGAAGCTCGGCACGACCACCAACTTCTCCGCCGCCGAGATTCACAAGCTGGGGCTGGAGCAGAACCGCGCTATTCAGGCGCGGATCGACACGCTGCTGCGCAAACAGGGGCTGACGCAGGGCACCGTAGGCGAACGGGTGCAGGCACTGAATGCCGACACGCGTTTCCTGTATCCGGATACCGATGCGGGTCGGGCGGACTTGATCGCCTACCTGAACAACTGCCTCGCGCGGATCCGGCCGTTGTTGCCGCAACTCTCGCACCTCGGGCTCAAGGCCGACGTGCAGGTCAAGCGTGTGCCGGTGGACATCCAGGACGGAGCGGCGCTGGGCTACATGAACTTCGCGGCGCTCGATGGGTCGCGCCCGGCGATCTACTACGTGAACCTGAAGTCGACCACGCTGTGGCCCAAGTACCAGCTGCCCACGCTCACCGCGCACGAGGGCGTGCCCGGCCACACGTGGCAGGGGGCCTATCTGGCGGAACACCACGCCGAGATCCCGCTGATCTCGTCTCTCATGGGCTTCAACGCCTTCGTGGAGGGCTGGGCCCTGTATGCCGAGCAGCTTGTGGACGAGCACGGCCTCTACAAGGACGATCCTTTCGGGGAGATAGGCTATCTGCAGGCCCAGCAGTTCCGTGCCTGCCGCCTCGTCGTCGATACGGGCCTGCACGCCCTGCACTGGACCCGGGAGCAGAGCGTGCGCTTCCTGACCGAGCAGACCGGCAAGGGCGCCGACGCCATGACCAGCGAGACCGACCGCTATTGCGCCTCGCCCGGGCAGGCTTGCGGCTACAAGATGGGCCACAACGAAATCCTGCGCCTGCGCGCGAAGGCTAAGGCCGCGCTCGGCGGCAAGTTCGACCTCGCGGCCTACAACGACTGCGTGGTGAAAACGGGCGGCGTTCCGCTGACCGTGCTGTCACAAGCGGTGGACGCCTATATCGCCACCGCCCGGCGCGGCTGACCCTAGAGCGCAGCCGGGGGCCTCAGGCCGAGACCGCGGCCTCCAGCGGGGCAGCGCGGGCGGCCGCCCGGCGCAGGGCGCGTGGCGCGCTCTCAGGGATGGCGAACATGACGGCCAGGCCGATCACCACCATCACCGACATGTAGATCGCCGGGGCCAGCGGGCTGCCGGTGACCCGGGTGAGCCACGCCGCGATGAACTGGCATGACCCGCCGAACACCGAGACCGCCAGGGCATAGGTCAGGGCCAGCGACCCGGAGCGCACGCGCACCGGCAGAGACTCCGCCAGCCACGTCACGAAGGGCGTCGTGCCGATCCCCATCAGTCCGGCCAGGAGCACGGAGGCGCAGAGCAACAGCCCCGGCGTGCGGTAATGGGCCAGGATCGCGAACGTCGGCAGGGTGAGCACCAGGAGCAGACCCGTTCCGATCATCATCACCGGCTTCCTGCCGAACCGGTCGGAGAGGAGCCCGCTCAAGACGTCGCCCGTCGCAGCACTGAGCCCGACCGCCACCGTGGCCGAAAACGCCGACACCGAGGACATGTGCAGCGTCTCGGAGGCGTAGGTCGTCATGTAGTCCATCGTGTAGCCGACCACCGTGCCCATCGCGAGCAGCGCCAGGCCCGCGGCCGCCAGGCGCACCCTGCCCTTCACCGGCCCCGCCTCCTCCAGGGTTGCACCCGCCTCCGGAAGCGTCTCCACGAGGCGCGAGCGCAGCACGAATCCGAACGGGATGATCGCCGCTCCCAACAGGAAGGCGATGCGCCACCCATAAGCATCGACCGCGGCGGGCGGCAGGAGGCGGGACAGGGCGAGACCCACGAGCCCCGCCACCATCACCGCCAGATCCTGCGTCATGTACTGCATGGCGCCGTAGAGGCCTCGCCGGTCCTCCGGCGCGGCCTCTATCAGATAGGCGGTTGTCGGCCCGACCTCTCCGCCCAGCGCAAAGCCCTGCGTCAGCCGGAACAGGAGGAGCAGGAGCGGAGCGGCGGGCCCGATCCATGCGGTGGGCGGGGTCAGCGCTATGCCCAGGCCCGCCACCCCCATCAGGATGAAGGTCAGCTGCATGGCAGGCTTGCGGCCGAGGCGGTCTCCCATGCGCCCGATCACGAGCGCCCCCAATGGCCGGGTGAGGAACCCGGCACCGAACGTGGCGAGGGCCATCAGAAGGCTGTCACCGGGCTTCTGGCCCGGAAAGAACGTCCGTCCGATCTGGGCGGCGAAGAACGAGAAAGTCAGAAAGTCGTAAAATTCCAGTCCGTTACCGGCGACGACGGCGGCGATATGGCTGCGGCGCAGCCCCCCGGTGGCAGTCTTGCTCATGGTTTCTCCCAGGCACCGCAAGTGAGGCTGTCACGCCGGGGCCAGCTTCGCCAGAGCGGGCGACTTGAGGACAGCAGCTTACGCCTCTGCTGCCCGGGCAAGCGGCGCCGTCGAGGCGGCGGCGCACGGCGCGCGCCCGTTGGCCACGAGTTCCTAAGCCTACCGGTTGAAGCGGTAGCCTACGCCCGGTTCGGTGAGGATGTGACGCGGGGCGGAGGGGTCGATCTCCAGCTTCTGGCGAAGATGCTGCACGAACACGCGCAGGTACTGGACGTCGTTCTCATGCCCGTGGCCCCACACGGCAGACAGCAGCTGGGCGTGGGTGACCACGCGCTCATCCTGCTCCACCAGCTGGCCGAGAAGCTTGTATTCGCGCGGCGAGAGGCGAACCACCGCACCGTTGCGAGAGACACGATGCCTCGCAAGGTCGATCTCCAGTTCGCCCGCCCGAATGATCGCCTCACCCGCCCGCTGCACCACCTTGTTGCGCATGGCAGCCCGCAGGCGGGCCAGGAATTCGCCCACGTCGAAGGGCTTCTGCACATAGTCGTCCGCACCCAGATCGAGCGCGGCAATCTTCTCCAGCCCGCGATCTCGCGCCGAGAGCACTATCAGGGGGCCGGCGTAGAAGTGGCGCGCACGCTCGATCACCGTCTTGCCGTCCATGTCCGGCAGGCCCAGGTCGAGGATCAGGGCATCCGGCGGGCGCGTGGCCAGCTCGTGCAGGCCCGCCGCGCCGGTCTCGGCACGGATGGGGGTGTAGCCCGCGGCTTCGAGAGCCGGGCCGATGAAGCGGTGGATCTGCGGCTCGTCGTCCACGACGAGGATGCGGGGCTTATCGGTCATGGCACAGCCGGCACGGGCTTGCGCAGGCTGATCAGGATGCGGGTGCCACGCAGGCCACCGGCAGGGTCGGTGTGGATGGGGCTGGCCGCTGCGATGCGGCCGCCCATCGCCTCCACAAAGCCCTTTGAGATGGACAGGCCGAGACCCACGCCCTTGCCCCGGTCGCCCCGCGTGCGATCGCTGGACTCCTCGACCCGGCGGAACCTGTCGAACACGCGCTCGAGCTCGCTGGTGGGGATGCCTTTGCCCTCGTCCTCGATAGAGATGACCACGTTGCTCCGGTCTTCATACGCTGCCACCTCGATGGGCGCATCGTCCGGGCTATAGGCGATCGCGTTCTCCAGGATGTTGACGAGGGCCTGCTCCATCAGCGTGGGGTCGAGCTCCACCCGGGGCAGGTCGTCGGGGATTTCGCGGATCAGGGGTCGGTTGCCGAGCCGGCGTTCCACCCGGCCGATGGCCGCGTCCAGAACCTCGCGGAGATCGACCAGGCGCTGCTGCGGCCGAAGGGCGTCGCCCTCCAGGCGGGTCATGTCCAGAAGGTTGCCGACGTAGCCGTTGAGCCGCTCCGCCTCCTCCCGGATCGACAGCAGAAGGTCGGCGCGGGTGGCCGGCGTCAGTTCTGCGCCCAGTTCGATGAGCGTGGAGGCGGAGCCCATGACGGTGGAGAGCGGCGTGCGCAGGTCGTGGCTGATCGAGTTGAACAGGGCAGCCCGCAAGCGGTCGGCCCGGCGCAGCGCCTCGGCGGCGGCGTGGCTGTCGGCGAGGTCTGCGCGCTCCAGCGCCACGGCCCCCTGATCGAGCATGGCGGCGAGGAGACGGTCCTCCTCCGGCGAGCGTTGGCGGTCTTCCCGATAGCCGGCGACGCCCACCGGTGCGCGCACGCCCACCAGGGGGCGGAACGTCCAGCCGATCTGGGGCAGCGTGTCGGTGCCAGCCCCGGCCGCCTCCCCCCGCTCCCATGCCCAGCGCGCCGCCGCGGTTTCCGCTTCGGTGAAGTTGCTAAGCTCCGGCGCGCCTGCGGCCACGGCCAGATCGCCCCCTGCCGGGAGCATCACGACAGCTGGCCCACCCCCCGCCGCGGCCGCCTGTTCTGCGAGGGCCTGGGCGGCCTCCTTCCGGGTCGAGGCCCCGGACAGCCGCCGACTGGCGGCGAGAAGGGCCGCCACCGCCGCCCCGCGCCGAGAGCCGAGCCGGGCCTGATCTCGTACCCGGCCGGAGAGCCAGCCGGTGGTGCCCGCAGCCGCGAAGAAGATGGCGAAAGTCAGAAGGTCCGAGGCGTGGCCGATGGTGAACGTCAGCCGCGGCTCCAGGAACAGGAAATTGTAGAGGCCGATCGAAGCCGCAGCGGCCGCCAGGGCTGGTCGCAGCCCCGAGAACAGCCCCGCGATCAGCACGCTGGCCAGGTAGATCATGGCCAGGTTGGCGCTGGCGGAAATGTGGTCGAGCCCGGCGGAACACAGGGTCGCGACGGCGACCGCGCCGCCAGCAATCGCATAGTCCTTCAGGCGGCCGCCTGAAGGCTTGCGCCAGGGCGAAGGCGCTGCCGCATCTGCAGCCGCGGTGGGACTGGGCGCACCCTCGGTCACGAAATGCAGAGCGGCCCCGCCGGAGCGGTCGAGCAGGGCCAGCGCGAGATCGCGACCCGCCAACCGCCGCAGGCGCTGCGCCTTCGATTTCCCCAACACGATCTGGGTGACGTTGTTGCGGCGGGCGAAATCCAGCACCGCGCCCGGCAGGTCGTCCCCCGTGAGCACGAGCGTGGATGCGCCGAGCTGCTCAGCCAGCTTGATGGCTTCGGCCACCCGTCTGCCGCGATCCGGCGACGGCGGGGCGCGGTCGGAAAGCTCGACGGTCGCCACGGTCCAGGGCGCGTCCATCATCAGGTCGGCGAGGCGGCGGCCGGCACGTACGAGCGGCATGGCCATGGCATCGCCGGCGATCAGCACCAGGATGCGCTCGCCCGCCGCCCACGGGCCCTCGATGCCCTGACGGCGCATCTGCGCGGTGAGCTGGTCGTCCACCGTCTGCGCGGCGCGCCGCAGCGCCAGCTCGCGCAGCGCGGTGAGGTTTTCGAGCTTGAAGAAGCGGTCGCCCGCAAGCCCCGCGGTCTCAGGCGCGTAGACCTTGCCGGCCTCGAGCCTCGCCCTCAGCTCCTCAGGGGTGATGTCGACCATGCGGATCTGGTCGGCCTCGGCCAGCACGTGATCGGGCACCGTCTCGCGCACCCGCACGCCGGTGATCTTCCAGACCACATCCACGAGGCTTTCGAGGTGCTGGACGTTGAGGGTCGTCCACACGTCGATGCCGGCGGCCAGGAGTTCGTCCACGTCCTGCCAGCGCTTGGGGTGGCGGGCCCCGGGCGCGTTGGAGTGGGCGTGTTCGTCGACCAGGATCAGCGCCGGCTTGCGAGCCAGGGCGGCGTCGAGATCGAACTCCATCAGGGTGCGGCCCCGATACTCGATGGGCAGGCGCGGCATGACCTCGAGGCCGTCGAGCAGGGCCTCGGTCTCCCGGCGGCCGTGGGTCTCGATCAAGCCAACGAGCACTTCGCCGCCGTCAGCCTTTCGGCGGGCGGCGGCCTGCAGCATCTCGTAGGTCTTGCCCACCCCCGGCGACATGCCGATGTAGACGCGCAGCCGCCCGGGCTTCTCCCGCCTGACGGGGGCGAGAGACGCTTCGGGATCGGGGCGCTGGAGGTCGGGGGGGTGCAAGCGGTCTTGGCCTCCCTACGCCGTCAGAACTTCTGCGACACGCCGACGTAGGCCTGCACGCCGGGGGTGAAGCGGTTGAGCCCGAAGTTCAGCCCGGCATCGAGCTGCATGAACTTGGTCATGCCCCAGGCTACCGCCACATCCGCCGAGTACTGCTTGATGGTGCCCGCGGGATCGTAGTTCCAGTCGCCCCACAGTTCGCCAGAGACGGTGACGCTTTGGGGCAAGGCCAGGCCGAGGTTGATCACCTCGATGTGGTTCACGTGGCGGCCGCTGCCAGTGGAGTCGGCATAGGCGTCCACCTCGGGCGAGAGGGCCAGCGTCCATACGTCGGACAGCTTATAGCTGACAGCGACCGCGCCGCCGCCCTCAAGCTCGCCATTGCCGATCACGCTGCGGGCGGTGGGGGCCTTGAGGTAGGGAACGAGCGTCAGGGACAGTTTGCCATCGGCGCTGGCATAGGCGGCGTATTTCGCCCGCAGATACAGGTCGCCGATACCGCCGACCGTGCTCTTGCCCGCCGCACTGCTGGAGCGGACGTAGACGTAGGGGGCGATGTTCGCCTCAATATCCAGCTTGGGCGTCACGCCGTATTTCAGCGTCGGGTTGGTGACGAGGTAGGTATCAGTGGTCACCCCGCCCAGGCGCAGGAAGCTGCCGTTAAAAAGGTCGGTCTCCAGCTGCAGGTGGCCGGGTTCCAGGGTACAGGTAGCGAACACCTTGGTTGGGCGGTCCGTGCAGATGGCCGAGGAGCCTGTGTCGGCAGCGGGGGCCGGAGCGGGAGTCTGCGGAACGGCGGTTTGAGCCAAGGCGACGGCCGGAATGCAGGCGGCGAACGCCGTTGCGAAGAACAGGCGGGACAGGCGCGTCATGGGTCTCACTTCTTGAAGGCAGGTAGGCGCGCGTCGAGCGCCCTGTTGACGAGGAGGACGTTCACGCGCGGCTCACCGAGGATTGCAAAGGTGCGCCCGCGGGTTTCGCCGTCAATCACCGATTGCACGGAGGCGAGGTCGATCTGGCGCGCCGCGGCGATCCGGGGGGCCTGCAGCCTCGCATACTCCGGCGAAATCTCGGGATCGAGGCCCGAGCCGGAGGCGGAGACGGCGTCGGCCGGGATGGCCTGGCCGGGGAAGTCCTTGGCGATGGCCGCGGCGTCGGCTTTCACACGGTCAGCCAGCTTGGGGTCCATCGGGCCGTAGTTTGAGCCCGAGGAACTCGTGGGATCGTAGCCGTTGCCCGCGGCAGAGGGGCGGCCGTGCATGTATTCCGGCTTGGCGAAGGCCTGGCCTATCAGGGCCGAGCCGACCACACTTCCCTTGGCGTCCTTCAGGAGCGAGCCATGGGCCGGGCCGGGCATGAGCTTGGCGATGCCGGTGACGGCCAGGGGATAGAGTCCCCCGGTCAGCACGGTCATGAGGCCGATAGTGACCACCGCGGGGCGGATTTGAGCGAGCATGTCTAGGCTTCCTCAGGCGAGGTGCAGGGTGGAGACGATCAGGTCGATCGCCTTGATGCCGACGAAGGGCGCGATGACCCCGCCGAGGCCGTAGATCAGGAGGTTGCGGGACAGGAGCTTTCCCGCCCCGATCGCCTGATACTTCACGCCCCGCAGCGCGAGCGGAATCAGCGCCACGATCACCAGGGCGTTGAAGATCACCGCCGAAAGGATCGCGCTCTGCGGCGAGTGCAGGTGCATCACGTTGAGCGCACCCAGCGCCGGCAGCGACACCACGAAGATCGCCGGGATGATCGCGAAGTACTTGGCCACGTCGTTGGCGATCGAGAAGGTGGTCAGGGCGCCCCGGGTGATGAGGAGCTGCTTTCCGGTCTCCACGATCTCGATGACCTTGGTGGGGTCGCTGTCGAGATCCACCATGTTGCCGGCCTCGCGCGCCGCCTGGGCGCCGGTCTGCATCGCTACGCCCACGTCGGCCTGGGCCAAGGCGGGGGCGTCGTTGGCGCCGTCGCCGCACATGGCCACGAGGCGACCCTTGGCCTGCTCCTCGCGGATCAGGCGCAGCTTGTCCTCCGGCGTGGCCTCGGCGAGGAAGTCGTCCACTCCCGCCTCTGAGGCGATGGCGGCGGCGGTGACGCGGTTGTCGCCGGTGATCATCACGGTGCGGATGCCCATGCGGCGGAGGTCCGCGAAGCGCGCCTTGATGTTGGGCTTCACCACGTCCTTCAGGTGGATCACGCCCACGAGGCGGTTGTTCTCGGTGACGGCCAGCGGCGTGCCGCCGGAACGGGCGATGCGGTCCACCGCTTGCGCCAGTTCCTGCGGCATGTCGGTGCGTTCGAAGTTGAGCGACTTCAGCACCGCGTCGACCGCGCCCTTGCGCCATGACTGTCCGCCCGTCTCGAGGCCCGATTGGCGGGTAACGGCGCTGAAGGGGATCGCCGTGGCACCGGCCGGCATCTCGCCATGCACCCCGCTTTGGCCGGCCAGTTCCACGATGGAGCGGCCTTCGGGGGTCTCGTCGGCCAGGCTGGCCATCATGGCGGCGCGTAGAGCCACGGCATCGGCGATGCCGGGGGCGGGCACGACTTCGGTGGCCATGCGGTTGCCGAAGGTGATGGTGCCGGTCTTGTCGAGGAGGAGGGTGTCGCAGTCGCCCGCCGCCTCCACCGCCCGGCCTGAGGTGGCCAGCACGTTGAACTTCAGAAGGCGGTCCATCCCGGCGATGCCCACGGCGGAGAGCAGTCCCCCGATAGTGGTGGGGATCAGGCAGATGAACAGCGCACCCAAGACGAGCGGATCGAGCGTCACGCCGGAGAACTTGCCGAGACCGAGAAGCGTGACGACGGCGATCTCGAACACCAACGTCAGACCCGCCAGCAGCACCGCCAGTGCGATCTCGTTAGGCGTCTTCCGACGGTCGGCGCCCTCCACCATCGCGATCATGCGGTCGAGGAAGCTCGACCCTTGCGCCGCGGTGACACGCACCTTGATCCAGTCCGACACCACCGTCGTGCCCCCGGTGACAGCCGAGCGGTCACCGCCGGACTCGCGGATCACCGGGGCGCTCTCGCCTGTGATTGCGGCCTCGTTCACAGAGGCGACGCCTTCGATGATCTCCCCGTCGGCAGGCACCATGTCGCCCGCCTGCACAAAGATCAGGTCGCCCACCTTGAGGTCGCTGGCCGAGACCGGCCGGGTGGCCGTGCCGGTGGCGTCGGTCAGGAGCTTGGCCTTGGTGTCCACCCGGGACGCACGGAGGGAGTCCGCCGCCGCCTTGCCCCGCCCCTCGGCCACGCTTTCGGCGAAGTTGGCGAAGAGGACGGTCGCCCAGAGCCAGAGCGCGATCTGGATCGCGAACAGGGGGGCGGCGTGGTTGGCGATGGCCACGGCGGTGGAGATCGTGGCGAGCACCGCCACCACCTCTGTGGCGAGGATGACCGGATTGCCGGTCAGCTTGCGGGGGTCGAGCTTGACGAATGCGTCACGTCCGGCCCGGGAGAGGATCGCGCCTTGCGAGCCGCCCGCGGTGATAGCGGAAGCCATCTGGATTTACCTTCGATGTCGGGGGTTCAGTGGGCTGGGGTCGCGACGGCGGCGAGCATTTGGAAATGCTCGACGATCGGACCCAGCGCGAGCGCGGGGAAGAACTGCAGGCCGCCGAGGATCAGGATCACCCCGATCAGGAGGCCGATGAAAAGCCCGTTGTCCGTTGGCAGGGTGCCGGCGGTGGGGGCCAGCTTGGGCTTGACCGCCAGGGCGCCGGCGATGGCCATGACCGGGATCAGATAGGCGAACCGGCCGAGCGCCATGCAGATGCCGAGCGTGGTGTTCCACCAGGGGGCGTTGGCGGTGAGCCCTGCGAAGGCCGAGCCGTTGTTCCCCGTAGCGGAGGTGTAGGCGTAGAGGATCTCGCTCAGCCCGTGGGGCGTGCCCGCCGAAGCGGCCAACCCTTTCAGCGCCTCAGGCAGGACGGCCGCGGCCGCCGCGAAGCCCAGGATGCACAGGGGCAGGATCAGCACCGCCAGCATGGCGAACTTCATCTCCCGCGCCTCGACCTTCTTGCCGAGGTATTCGGGCGTGCGGCCCACCATGAGGCCTGCGATGAACACGCTGAACAGCGCCATCACCACCATGCCGTAGAGGCCCGATCCCACCCCACCCGGTAGGATCTCGCCGAGCTGGATGAAGAACATGGCGACCCCGCCGCCGAGCGGCGTAAAGCTCTCGTGCATGCCGTTCACCGCGCCGCAGGAGGCCCCCGTCGTCATGGCGGCGAACACGGCGGTGGCGGCGGCGCCGAAGCGGACCTCCTTGCCCTCCATGTTCGGGATAGGCGTCACGTGCAGGGCGTGCTGGAGCGCGGGCACCGGCTGGGTCTCGGCCACATAGATCGCAGCGGCGCCCAGCGAGAGCAGGATCACCATCGCGGTGACGAGGGCCCGCGCCTCTTTCCTGGCCCCGGCGATGATCCCGAAGGCGACCACGCAGGCGAAGCCCAGGCAGTTCATCGCGATCATGGCGATGAAGTTCGTCAGGGGCGTCGGGTTCTCGAAGGGGTGGCTGGAGTTGGCGTTCATGAAGCCGCCGCCGTTGGTGCCGATCTGCTTGATGGCCTCCTGGCTGGCCATCGGCCCCATGGCGATGGTCTGCTTGGCGCCCTCGAGCGTCGTGGCGTCGACGTGCTGGGCGAAAGTCTGCGGCACACCCTGAACGATCAGGGCTACGGCCATCAGGCAGGAGAACGGCAGGAGCACGTAGAGCGTCACCCGCACGAGATCGCGCCAGAAGTTGCCGAGACCCTCCGACCGGTGCGCCGCGAAAGCGCGGGCGACGGCGGCGACCACGGCCACGCCCGTGGCGGCCGAGGCGAAGTTCTGAACGGTGAGCCCGCTCATCTGCGACAGGTTGGAGAGGGCGGACTCACCCGAATAGCTCTGCCAGTTCGTGTTGGTCACGAAGCTGATGGCGGTGTTGAATGCCAGGTGCGGGCTCATCCCTGCGAACTTGAACGGGTTCAGCGGAAGCACGCCTTGCAGGCGCAGGATCGCGTAGAGCAGGAAGAACCCCGCCGCATTGAACGCCAGAAGGGCGGCGGTATAGCCCACCCAGTTCTGCGACTTGGTCTCGTCGATCCCCGCGGTGCGGTAGAACACCGTCTCCACCGGGCGCAGGATCGGATCGAGCCAGGTGCGCCCGCCCTGAAAGACGCGCGCCAGATAGTTGCCCAGCGGCCAGGCAAGCCCGACCGAAAGAGCGATGGTAAGGGCGATCTCCGCCCATCCCTGCCAATTCATTGCAGATGTCCGATCAGAACTTTTCGGGGCGGATGAGGGCGATCACCATGTAGATCGCGATGCCGAGCGCGGCTCCGGCGTAGATCAGCGTGATCATGGCGTTCAGGCCCGCCGCAGGGCGGCGATGTAGGCGGCCATGAGGAGGAACAGGCCGCCTCCGGCCGCGAGATAGATCAGGTCGTCCATGGGAGCCCCTTTGCGAGGCGGACTAACTAGACCCGAACACCATCAAGGTTCGCGCCGGAAAGCGCGGTGCCGGCATAAAATTTCCATAAAGAAGACAGGCGCGCCCCCGGGCCGCGCCAGCATCGCCGACCGTCTTCAGCCGCCCGTCCGCTAGTCGGCGGAGATGGTCGCCACGCGCTCGAATACCGAGAGGAGTTCGAACGGGGTCGCCCCGGTCAGAGCTCCCGCCGCGACTTCCGCCCGCGTCCACAGCCAGCTGTGCAGCGGGTCATGCAGCATGGACCACTGCGGAAACAGGCGCGCTTCGATCTCGCGCTGATGCAGGCGCACCACCTGCTGATGCCGGTCATCTTTCTCTATCCGGCCGAACGCGGCTTCGACCGCCGCCTCCGGCCCCTCCAGGAGCTGCAGGTAGACGTCTGCGCGGCAGACCAGGGCACCGGTGATGTCGTCGCGGCGGTTGCAGCGACGGGCGTCGCTGAGGATGCCGTTCAGAATGGCATCGTCGAAGCCGAACGGCTGCGACGTGTAAATGAGCTGCGCCAACCCCATGCCAAGGCACTCCCGAACCTCAGCGCGGATTGCACGCTGGCGAAGCCCGTGTCGAGGGCCGCAGCCACACGGCCCATTTTGCGCGGGCACTGCACCGCCAAGCCGGAAATGCTATCCTCTGCCGATGGCTTCCGATGCCTCTCCCGCGACTGCGATCGTCAGCCCCTGCGTGCGCCTCTGCATGGTGGACGGGCGAAGCGGCCTGTGCGCCGGTTGCCGCCGCACCCTGCCCGAGATCGCACGCTGGGGCGCGATGACCGATGCAGAGCGCCAGACCGTCGTGGCCGCCCTGCCCGGCCGCCCCCAGCCCGCCCCGCCCGGCGCGTTCCCCGCCTGAGCATTTCACAAGCGGCGGGTGGGATTCACCGGATGCAAAGGCAAGCGGTGTAAGCCTCTGGGCTCAGCGTCGAGAAGCGGCGCCCCGACCCGAGCCGAACGCCCCCATGCCGCGCTCCCCTGCCCTGTGGCGCCCAACCGCCGCCTTCCTGCGCTCCGGTGCCATCGTGGCGGTAGCCACGTGCACCGCCATGATCGCCGCCGCCGCCACGGTGGGCGTGGTGAAGGCCGCCGGCGTGCACGGCGGTGTCGCAGCCGCGACCCACGCCCTCCAGGTTCCGAAAGCGGCTGACGGACACTTCTGGGCGCAGGCCCGAGTGAACGGGCGGCCGATCCGCGTACTCGTCGACACGGGCTCGAGCGCCGTGGCGCTGACTCTCGCCGATGCGAAGGCGCTCGACCTCGACACCTCGCACCTCGACTACGACCGCAGCGTCGCCACGGCGTCAGGACCGGCTGCGGCGGCGCCCGTCACGCTTCACAGCGTCTCCGTGGCGGGGGCGGAGGTGGCCGACGTTCACGCCCTCGTCGTCGCAGGCGGCATGGACGCCTCGCTCCTTGGCATGAGCTATCTGGGACGCCTGTCGGGCTTCTCGGCCGATCGCCAGGCGCTGACGCTCACCCCCTGACCGGTGCAGGCCGGCGTCAGGCCGCGGTGCGGGCCTCAGTAGACACGCAGGCCAGCGCCCTGTCGATCACGTCCAGCCCGGCCCCCGGCCTCACGCTTTCCACGGTGAGAATCCGACGCCAGGCCCGGGCCCCGGGCCGACCGGTGAACAGGCCCAGCATGTGCCGCGTCATGTGCGACAGGTGGACGCCCTCAGCCAATCGCGCCGCGAGGTAGGGGCGATAGCGCTCCACCGCCTCGTGCTCGGAAACCACGTCGTCTCCGCCGAAGAAGAGGGCATCGACCCCGCCCAGAAGGCCCGGCTCATGATAGGCGGCGCGGCCCAGCATCGCCCCGTCCAGCCCCCGCTCCAGCGCGGCCTGCGCGGCTGCAAGACCCGCGAGCCCACCGTTCAGCACGATCGTGAGATGAGGCCGTTCACGCTTCAACTGATCGACAAGCGGATAGTCGAGCGGCGGCACATCGCGATTTTCCTTGGGCGAAAGCCCCTGCAGCCAGGCCTTGCGGGCGTGAACTGCGAAGACCGTCACCCCCGCCTCGGCGCAGGCGTCGATCAGGGTGAAGAGGGCCTCCTCCGGCACCTGCTCGTCCACCCCGATGCGGCATTTGACAGTGGCGGGCACAGCCACGGCAGAGGCGATGGCGGCCATGCACTCGGCCACGTGCTGCGGGCGGCGCATCAGGCACGCTCCGAAGTCACCCCCCTGCACCCGGTCGGAGGGGCAGCCCACGTTCAGGTTGATCTCGTCGTAGCCGTAGTCGGCCCCGATGCGGGCCGCCTGCGCCAGCTGGGCCGGGTCCGACCCGCCGAGCTGCAGCGCCACGGGATGTTCGCAATCGTCGAAGCCCAGCAGCCGATCCCGATCCCCGCGCAGGATCGCCGGCGCCGTCACCATCTCGGTGTAAAGCCGCGCATGCCGTGTCAACGTCCGGTGGAACGCCCGGCAATGCCGGTCCGTCCAGTCCATCATCGGCGCGACCGAGAACCGGTGAGTTCGGGGTTCCGCAGAGGTCGGCATTTGCGGGCGCGATCGGGTCAGTGAAGTCGGGGCAGGAGCGGCACGACGTTGGCCTGCACCGTTCCGGTCAGGCGTTCATAGAGTCCGGTCAGTCCGGTGAACACCGCGTCCCAGCCGTAGAGCGCTTCGACCCGGGCGCGGGCGGCCGTGCCCAAGGACGACAGGTCGCGCTCGAACAGGGCTTCCACCGCCTGCGCCAAGCTGTGAGCGGTGGCGTGCGGGGCCAGCTGGCCCACGCCCTCGTCCACGATCTCGGACACGCCGCCCGAGGCGGTCGCCACCATAGGCAGGCCGCAGGCCATTGCCTCCAGCGCCACGAGGCCGAAGGGCTCGTTGGGGTTGGCGTGCAGGAAGGCGTCGCAGCTGGCGAGGAGGCGCGCCACCTCCCGGGGGTCTTTCTGATAGTTGAGGAAGGTGGCGTTCGACTGCGGTCGCGCCGTGGCCCCTGCCCCGATCAGGAGGAGATGATGGCCATCGCCCAATCGAGCCACTGTCTCGAGCATGACGTCGACGTTCTTCTCCCGCGCAGGCCGGCCCGCGAACACGAGGAGCTTCACGTGGGGTGACAGGCCCAGCGCACGCCGCAGGCGGGCCGGATCGGCCCTGGACGGATTGAACGTCTCCACGTCCACCCCGAGCGGCTGCACCACCACGTTGGGCACGCCGGCGAAGGCCAGGCGATCCGCGATGTGGCGCGAGGGCGCGACCACCTGATCGAAGCGCCGGAACAGCCGCGCCCACCGCCTGCGTACAGGCGGCTCGGCCCATTCACCAAGGTGGAGCGCGGCCAGCTGTGCCGGATCGGAATGGCAGAAGCCGACCACCGGCACGCCCAGACGCTCTCCGGCGTCGAGCGCGGCGCGGCCTGGGGCGTAAGGGTCGCCCGCCTCGATCAGGCTGGGCGCCAGCTCGCACAGGCGATCGGCCCAGCGCTTGGTGGAGGTCGGCCAGCGATAGCCGTCGCCGAAAGGCAGGCGGGCGGCAGCGACGCTCACCACGCCCCGGCCATTGTCCCGGTTGGAGGCTCCCGGCACGACGAGCGTGTGCGCGATGTCGGGGCGGGCCAGGGCGAACCAGGCGCGCTTGGCGAGGAGGTAGCGTTTCACGCCGCCGCTCTTGGGGGCGAACAGCATGGTGGTGTCGACAAGCCGCCGCAGGCCGGGCTCGGCGGCGGGCTGAAGGCGTCCGACGCCGCGGCGGGAAAACAGCCCGTCTTCCGTGGACCCGATCTGGAAGACCAAGCCGTTCCTCCTGCGGCCCTGAAACGGCCAATCACGCTAAGGGCAACGCACCGGAGAGGCTTTCCGTTCGCCGCCTCCGAACGCATGGTCGAGCGCAACGGGGGGCCGCGGTCAAGCTCCTCTGCGAGCGTTGGGAGACGACAGGGTGCGCGTGATCGGGGTCGGGGCGGGAATAGGAGGGCTGACGCTGGCCCTGTCGCTCCACGCGCGGGGTGTGCGGCCACTCCTGCTGGACC
Organism: Caulobacterales bacterium; assembly: GCA_038226305.1. GTDB lineage: Bacteria > Pseudomonadota > Alphaproteobacteria > Caulobacterales > Caulobacteraceae > JASLDZ01. Next base: position 157,568 of record JBBRQN010000005.1, on the reverse strand, counting down.
GGGTGCCGGCGCTGGAGGCGGCGGGAGCGGGCGTGCAGCTCGGGCCCAACGCCACGCGCCTTCTCTTCGCCCTCGGGCTCGAACAGGCCCTGCGCGCCGTGGCGACCCAGCCCGCCTCTGCCGACGTGCGGGACGGGAGCAACGGAACGCCCCTGTTCTCCATGCCCTTGGGCGCGGAGGCGGAAGCTCGGTGGGGCGCACCCTACCTGCAGGTGCATCGGGCCGACCTTCAATCCGTGCTGCTGGAGGCGGTGCAGTCTCGAAACGCGGCCGAGCTGCGACTGGGAACTGCGGTGACGGGCCTCGCGATGGGCGGAGTGGCGCTGGCTGGCGGCGAGCCTCTCCCGGCCGATGTCGTGATCGGGGCAGACGGTGTGCGCTCCATCGTCAGGCAGGCGATCTGCCCCGCGTCTCCCCCCCGCATGCTGGGCGAGACGGCCTGGCGGGCGCTGATCCCCATCCAGCCGCAAGACGCGCCATCGGCGGTGGTGTGGACTTGCCCGCGCCGACATCTGGTCGCCTATCCCGTGAGCGGCGGGGCCTTTCTCAACCTCGTGGCCGTCACGCCGGGCGATCGGGGCGACACTTCCTGGAGCACGCCTGCCGATCCCGCCGATCTGCGCCGGGCCTTTTCGGATGCGGCACCGGAGGTGCGCGCGTTGCTGGCTCGCGTGGAATCCATCAGTCGGTGGCCGCTGGCCGATCTGGCCCGCCTGCCCCGCTGGTCGAGCGGCAACGCCGTGGTGATGGGCGACGCGGCCCACGCCACCGCTCCCTACCTCGCCCAAGGGGCCGCGATGGCGATCGAGGATGCGGAGGCCCTGGCGCGACACATGACGGGACCGGGCGACCTGACCGAGCGGCTGCGGGGCTTCGAGGCGGAGCGGCGGCCGCGAACGGCCAGGGTGCAGGCCGCCTCCCGTCGCAACGGGACGATCTTCCATCTGCCGAGCCCGATCACGGCCCTGGGGTTCGGCCTCGCGAGTTTCTCCGATCGACTGGGCGGCCGATCTCCCGCCGCCCGGCTCGACTGGCTCTACGGCTACCGGCCGCCAGCCTGACGTGAAGCGGAGATCGTGGCCACAAGTCCCGCCAGCGCCACGGTGCCCGCACAGCCGAGCGCGACCCAGGCGGTGACGGGCGTTCCCTCGCGCATGGCCGCCCACACGCCGATCAGCCCCCAGGCCACGGCCGCCGGATAGGCGAGCCTGCGCAGTCGGAGCGCGACCGCCAGCGCGATCGCGGCCGTGGCCAGCACCCCCGCCACGCCTACGCCCACTCGGATCGACCCGGTGACGAAGCCCAGCGCGGTCAGCACCGTGGTGAGGTTCAGCGCGGAGGCGACCGTGAGCCACCCGGCCAGGGCGTCCAGCGGGGTGAGCACCAGCGCCACGTCGACCGCCTTCACCTGCCGGGGGGCGGTGAGGGTCAGGAGTGCTCCGGTCAGGACGGCCGCCGAGCCGACGATGATCACGACGCTGGGCCAGCGGGCGTTCATCGCGGACGCCAGGATCCACGCCCCGCAGCCCGCGATGGCCAGGGCGGAGGGCCACCCGAGTTCACTCAGCAACCGCCCGTTCGCTCGGCCTGGAAGCGCCTGCCAAACGGCATAGGCCATGATCCCGAGATAGATCGGCCCCCAGATGGCGAAGGCATAGCCGGCCGCCCGCAGCGTCGAGTCTCCGGTTTCCGAGAACTGCTGCGCCGACAGGCCGAAATGCGTCAGCGCCTGAAGCGCCGGAGCGCCCAGCGCGAAGACGGTGGCCGCGATCACGGCGCACACGCGAATCCAGGGCGTTTTCAAACTGAGCTTCCATTTGTGTTGCGGTCGATGGGCCTGACACGACGCGCCCCGCGACCGGGGCTTGGGCGGGACGTGATGGCATGGCGGCGACGCGACAGGGAGCCTGACTCTTGTCGCAAACCCTGTCTACGGTGGGGCTCGGCAAAAGGGAGCGAAGCACATGGGCCTGTTCGACAGCATCGGCGGCATGATCTCGAGCGCGACGGGCGGCGAAGGTGGCGGGCCTCTGGGCGCGCTGGGCGGCCTCTTGCAGTCGCATGAGGGCGGGCTGCCTGGAATGGTCGGCGCATTCGAGAAGGCCGGGCTGGGCGGTGCCGTGCACTCGTGGATTTCCAACGCCGCCAACGTGGGCGTGACGGGCGATCAGATCCGCTCCGTCTTGGGCGATGGGGCGATCACCCAGTTCGCTGAGAAGCTGGGCGTGACGCCGGACGTGGCGGCCCAGCACATCTCCGAACTCCTGCCGCAGCTGGTGGATCACCTGACGCCCAACGGCCAGGTGCCTGAACAGGGCACGGACGCGCTCTCAGGCCTGCTGAACACCTTCAAGCGGTAGCCCGAACTCCCTCCCCTCGCAGAGCGTGGGGAGGGTCGGCCCCTCACGCCCCGCGGGGCTGGTCCTTGAAGGCGACGTCGCGGTCGACGCGGATGTCGCCGGGAAGGCCCAGCACGCGCTCGGCGATGATGTTCTTCAGGATCTCGTCGGTGCCGCCGGCGATGCGCAGGCCCGCCGCCCAGAAGTAGCCCTGCTGGAACGCGCCCGCGAGCGGTGCCAGCGCAGGATCGTCGATGATGCCGAACTGATCCAGCCGGTCCATCGCCTCTGAAGCCATGTCCTGCAGCTGCAGGGCCGAGACGACCTTGCCGACTGAAGCTTCCGGCCCCGGGGTCTGCCCGCGGGAGAGGGCGGTCATGGAGCGGGCGCGGGTCATCTTCAGGCCCTCGGCCATGACGTACCAGTCGGCCAGCTTCTCGCGGAAGCCGGCGTCCTTCAGGGCGGTGCCCTCGCCATTGGCGCCCGGGATTTCGCGGGCCATCGCCATGAGCTCCGGCCAGTTGATGCCGGTGGCACCGCCCACGGCGAGGCGCTCGTTCATCAGTGTGACGAGGGCGACGTTCCAGCCCTTGCCCACCTCGCCCAGGCGCTGGCTGTCTTTCACCCGCAGGCCGGTGAAGAACACCTCGTTGAACTCAGATCCGCCTGAGGCCTGGTGGATAGGGCGCACCTCCACGGCTGGATCGTGCATGTCGATCCAAAACATGGTCAGCCCCTTGTGTTTGGGCACGTCGGGATCGGTGCGCACCAGCAAGATGCCGAAGTCGCTGTAGTGAGCGCCTGAGGTCCACACCTTCTGCCCGTCGATGATCCAGTCGCCCGAACCGTCATCGGCCAGCACGGCCTTGGTGCGGCTGGCGGCCACGTCCGACCCCGCGGCGGGCTCGCTGAACAGCTGGCACCACACTTCGTCGCCTCGCACGGCGGGGCCTGCGAAGCGCGCCTTGGTGGCATCGTCGCCAAAGGCCAGCACGGTGGGCACGCACATGCCGAGGCCGATCTCGAAGATGCCGAAGTTGAGGCCGTAGGCGGCCTCTTCCTGGTCGAAGATCACCTTCTGCATCGGCGTTCCGCCGCCGCCGCCGGTCGCCTTGGGCCAGGGGATGCAGGCGTAGCCGGCCTGCGCCTTCTTGGCCTGCCAGCTCTTGGCCTCGACGATCTCGTCAGCCGAGCGGCGCGCGCGGGCGGTGTCGCGCTTTGGGGCGTTCTCTTTCAGCCAGTCGCGCGCGTGATCGCGGAAGGCGGCCTCTTCGGGGGAGTCGTTGAAATCCATCAGGCCGCGTTCCTCTTCTCGAGTTCGCCGATCAACCGTTCCCGCCACACGGGCGGGCCGCCGACCATGAGGCCGAGCTGGCGCGAGCGGCGATAGTGCAGGTGGCAGTCCGCATCCCAGGTGAAGCCCATGCCTCCGTGCGTCTGCAGGTTCTCCTTGGCCGCAAAGTCATAGGCCTCGGTGGCCGAGAGCCGGGCGGCCGCCGCCGCCGTGGGCAGCTCCGCCGCGCCCGACGCCAACGCCCAGGCGCCGTAGTAGGCGTTTGAGCGAGCGAGCTCGGTCTTCACGTAGATGTCGGCCAGCTTGTGCTTGATGGCTTGGTAGCTCGCGATCACCCGGCCGAAGGCGTAGCGCTGCATGGCGTAGTCCTTCGCCATCTCAAGGCACCGCTCGGCCCCGCCGACCTGCTCGAAGGCCATCGGCACCGCCGCCCGGTCGAAGATGCGCTGCAGGAGATCGAGGCCCTGCCCCTGCTCGCCCAGCCGTTCGGCCAGGGCGTTCGCGAAGGTGAGCTTGGCCGCATCGCGGGTGGGATCGAGCGTCTTCAGCGTCTCGCGCGAAACCCCCTCCCCCGTCAGATCCACGAGGAACAACGACGGTCGCTGGCCGTCCTGCGCCAGAACGATCGCGTGATGGGCGATGGAGCCGTCTGTCACCGGCAGCTTCTCGCCTGTAAGCCTCCCGCCCTCTACCTTGCAGCGCAGGCCGCCTGGGGTGAGCCCGCCCGGCCCTTCGGAGCTGGCGACAGCCCCGATCAGGTCGCCAGCGGCGATCTTCGGCAGGATGGCCGTCTTCTGCGCCTCGCTCCCCGCCAGCATGATCGCCTCGGCGAAAAGGTAGACGGTGGAGCTGAACGGTATCGGCGCGACGCTGCGACCCAGCTCTTCGGCCAGGGCGCACAGCTCGATGTGGCCGAGACCCGTGCCGCCATGCTCCTCCGGAATCGCCGCGCCCACCCAGCCCAGCTCGGCGACCTGCTTCCACAGGTCGGCGTCGTAGAGCGTGGCGGCATCGTCCAGCACCTTGCGCACGCGCGTGGTGGGGCAGCGCTCGTCGAGGAAGCGTCGGGCTTCGCCCTTCAGCGCCTTCTGATCGTCGGACCAGTCGAAGTTCATCTGAGCAACGCCTTCGTGTCCAAACCCTGCGGGCACGTCGTACCGCGCGCCTCTTGTCGGCCGCGACCATAGAGCGGCCCGCGGCGCCCGCAAGATTGACCCGGCGTCAAGGTTTTGGCGCCATCCTGACAGGCGGTTCCACAGTTCCCTTTGAGCGTACCCCCTTGGCCAAGGCGCAGTTTCACCGTCACCAGCGGGTTTGGGTCGACAAGGTCGGCGCGTGGGCCACGGTCGAGAAGCTGGTGCCCGTGTGGTCCAAGGGCTTCGATGAGCCGATCCGCATTACCTACGACGTGGGTCTGGGCCGGGAGTTCACCGCCGCCGAACTGCGCAGCGAGAGCCTGGACGAGACCTCGGGCGCCACCGGCGAGTGGCGGCTCCTCCGCGCCCGCAACAAGTGGCAGACCGAGGCCGACTGCGAGCACCATCCCTTCCCCGGCACCTTCCCCGTGGTGGTGACCGACGAGGCCGACTGGGGCGGCTGGCGCACCCCCGGCGCCGAATACGACCGCGATCCCCGCAAGATCGAGGCGCAGGCCCGGCTGATCGTCTCCGCCCCCAAGCTCCTGGCTCTGGCTCGCGAGCTGGCGGACAGCGTGGACGACTCGGCCGACGACGCCCCCGCCGAAATGGTGCGATTGGCGCAGGTGGCAAAGGCACTACTCCGCGTGGTGTCGGGCGAGCCGATCGCTGTGACAGGCGAAGCGCCGAAGACCACGCTCTCGGCGGCATAGCCGACTTCTCCGCTGCCCGCTGGCGACGGGCCCTGCGCGCCGCTACATCCCTCAGGATGCGCACAGACCTCGCCCCCCCGCAGCCGACCCGCCTCGCCGACTATCAGCCGCCCGCGTTCTCCATCGACACCGTGAGGCTGGAGTTCGCCCTCGACCCTGCCGCCACGCGTGTGAAGGCGACGCTGGGCATGCGCCGAACCGAAGACGGCCCCCTGGTGCTGGACGGCACCCGGCTGAAGACCCTCTCGGTCGCGCTCGACGGCCGCCCGCTGAGCGACACCGACTACGCCCTCACCGACACCACCCTGACGCTGACCGACATGCCCGCAGCCTTCACCCTCGAGACGGTGGTGGAGCTAGACCCGTCGTCCAACACGGCGCTGGAGGGGCTCTACCTGTCCGGCGGGCGGTTCTGCACCCAGTGCGAGCCGGAGGGCTTTCGCACGATCACCTGGTTCCTAGACCGGCCGGACGTGCTGAGCCGCTACACGGTTCGCATTGAGGCCGGCACGGCGTTCCCGCACCTCCTGTCCAACGGCAACAAAATCGGCGAAGGCGCGCTCGACGGCGGGCGCCACTTCGCGGAGTGGGAAGACCCCTTCCCCAAGCCCGCCTACCTGTTCGCCCTGGTCGCCGGCGAGCTCGACGTGCTGGAGAGCGCGTTCACCACCATGAGCGGGCGCGAGGTGGCCCTGCGCATCTTCGTCGACCTCGGCATGAGCCCCCGCGCCGAATACGCGATGGACGCCCTGAAGCGGTCCATGCGCTGGGACGAGACCGCCTATGGCCGCGAATACGACCTCGACCTCTTCATGATCGTGGCCGTGCGCGACTTCAACTTCGGCGCGATGGAGAACAAGGGGCTGAACATCTTCAACAGCTCGCTGCTACTCGCCGACCCGGAGACCGCCACCGACGCCGACTACGAGCGGATCGAGAGCGTCGTCGCCCACGAATATTTCCACAACTGGACCGGCGACCGGATCACCTGCCGCGACTGGTTCCAGCTGTGCCTCAAGGAGGGTTTCACGGTCTATCGCGACCAGGGCTTCTCCGCCGACATGCGCGGCCACGCGGTGCAGCGGATCAAGGACGTGCGACTGCTCCGCGCTCGGCAGTTTCCGGAGGACGACGGCCCCCTGGCCCACCCGGTTCGCCCGGCCAGCTATCTGAAGATCGACAACTTCTACACCGCCACGATCTACGAGAAGGGTGCCGAGCTGATCGGAGTGCTGCGTGCGCTCGTGGGCGAGGACGCCTTCAAACGTGGGTGCGACCTCTACTTCACCCGCTTCGACGGCCAGGCGGTGACGATGGAGGACTTCGTGTCCTGCTTCGCGGAGGTCTCCGGCCTCGACCTGTCGCAGCACTTCCGCTGGTATGAGCAGCCTGGCACGCCGACGCTGAACATCGACGCGGTGTACGACGAGGCGAAGCAGGAACTCGCCCTGACCCTGACGCAAGCGGGTCGCTCAGGAGCCGGTCCCCTCCCGGTCCCCGTGAAGCTCGGCCTGCTGGACGGCGACGGCCAGCCGCAACTCTTCAGCCTGCCGGGCGCCAACGCGCCGGTGGACGAGGCGACCATCACCCTGACGGACGCCTCCCTCCAGCTGACGTTGACCGGCGTGGAGCGCCTGCCCGTGCTTTCGGCCCTGCGCGGGTTCTCGGCGCCGGTTAAGCTCGTCATCGACGAGCCGCAGAAGGACGCCTTCGTTCGCCTCGCCGCCGACCCCGACCTCTTCAACCGCTGGGAGGCGGGGCAGGACCTGGCTCGCGACCTGATCCTGCGTCGCGCCGCCGGAACCCCGGACGAGGTAGCCGAGGAGCGCTATGCCGAGGCCCTGGGCCGATCGCTGGCCGATCCCACGGCCGATCACGCCTTCAAGGCGGTTTCCCTTTCGCTCCCTTCGGAGAACGAACTGGCGCAGGCGGTGCGGCCGGTGGATCCGCAGGCCCTGCACGATGCCCGCGACGCCCTCCGCGGCCGCCTCGCCGTGCATCTCGGGCCGGACCTTCGCGCGCTGCACGGCGAACTGCAGGACGCGGGCGAGTTTTCCGCCGACGCCTCCGCCGCCGGTCGCCGCGCCCTTCGCAATGCGGCGCTGGAGCTCATGGTCGCCGACGGCACGGCCGACTCCACCGACCGCGCCACGCTGCACCTGCAGGCGGCCCTGAACATGACCGACGCGATGGGAGGCCTGAACGCCCTTTCGCTCGTCGGTGGGTCAGCCTTCGACGACGCACTGACGGCGTTCTACGAGAAGTGGCAAGGCGAGCCGCAGGTGATCGACAAGTGGTTCTCCGTGCAGGCGCGCAGCCCCGCCGCAGACACGCTCGGGCGCGTTCTGGGCCTGACGCTCCACCCCGCTTTCGACGCGAAGAATCCCAATCGTTTCCGGGCGCTTGTGCAGGGCTTCTCATCCGGCAACCCGCTGCGCTTCCACGAGCCGGACGGGGCGGGCCACAGGTTCCTCACCGACCAGATCCTGCGCGCCGACGCCTACAACCCCCTCACCGCCTCGCGCCTGATCGAGCCCCTGGGCCAGTGGGCGCGCTACACCCCTGCCCTCGCCCAGAGCATGAAGGATCAGCTGGCCCGCATCGCGGCACACCCCGGCGTTTCGAAGAACAGCTTCGAACTGGCCTCACGCGCGCTGGAAGACGCTCCCGGTTAGGTCTCGTTAACCATACGGCAACGCCACAGGCGGCAGGGTGATTCCCAACCCCTGTCGGCGGAGCCGCGCCTGTGAAGTCCAACCTCGGACAGCTGAGCTTCCTGGTGATCGACGACAACGCCAACATGGCGTCGATCGTGAAGATCATCCTGAAGAACTTCGGTGCTTCGATCGTCTACGATGCCCGCGACGTGGCCGAGGCGTTTTCGATCTGCCGCCAATACTCCATCGACGTGGTGTTCGCCGACTACCACCTCGGCTTCATGGACGGCGTGGCCTTCGTGCGCCTGATGCGCACCGCCACGGACAGCCCAAACCCCTACATGCCGATCATCATGCTCTCGGCCTATTCCGAGCAGGCGCGGGTGACCGCCGCGCGGGATGCGGGGGCCACGGAGTTCTGCGTCAAGCCTGTCACCGCGGCGGAGATCTATCGCAAGATCGTGGAGGTGGTCTCGCACCCCCGCCCCTTCGTGCGCACCACGGGCTTCTTCGGACCCTGCCGCCGACGTCGAACTGACGACGCCTTCACTGGCACCGAACGGCGCGTGAACATCGATCGGGCGGCCACGGCGGATACCGAGGCGGTGGCGTGAGCCGGCTTCGTTCGAGGATGGCGGCGCGGAGTCCGCGCGCGTAGGATTCCGGCGCAGATTCGAGTTGGGGGGACGACGACATTGGCCAGGCGCACGAACGGGCGCCCCAAGACGCGGGACGGCCCCGCTTCCCCCGCGGCTGAAGGGGCCTCGGGTGCGTTGCGCCTGCGCCTCACCGTGGTCTTCGCCCTTATCGTCATGGCGAGCTACACCGGCTGGACCGCCCTCAATCTCCAGTCGGATGCCCGTCGTCAGGCCGCTGAAGATCTGAAGCCCGCGGCGCGGCTTCTCGCCGATCAGGCGGATGCACGCCTCGCCCGCCTGCAGGCTGCGGCACGAGCCGGGGCCGAAGTGCTGCGGGTGAAGCCGGACGAGCCTCTCGCCGCCGCCGAAGCCGCTATCCGCATCGCCAAGGCCTTGGGTGTTGAAGGGGTAAGCGCCGCCGTGCTTGCCCGCGATGGCGACGTGCTCGCGCGCTTTGGCGCTTTTGGCGACCAGATCGACGGGAAAGCCGGTGCCTCGCCCGTTGCGGCCCTGCCGGGTGGACGCATCGCCGCCTCCGCGTCGCCGGGCGAACGCAGCCGCCTCCGCATTGTTGCGACCGCGTCGGCCCCCGCCCTGCCCGCCGGCAGCTGGATCGCGACCGCCGATCTCGCTCCCCTGGCCGGCGAGGCGGAACTGGCTCGGGACACTCCGAAGACCGGCGGGCGCGACGCCCTGATGGCCGCGCTCTCCAGCGGCACGGTGCTGACCCTCGAACCCGGTGCAGACTCGCCCCGGCTGGTGGCTGTGGCCCGCAGCGGCGACACCGTCGCCGGCGTCGGGCGAACTGCACCGCTGCTGGCGCTGTCGCCCTCAGATCTCATGACCCTCCTGGCTCCGCTGGCGATCGGGGGGGCGGTTCTGGCGATGCTGCTCAACCACGTGGCTCGACAGGCGGCGGCCGGGCAGGCGCTGGACGCCAGCGCCCGGCGGTTTCGCCTGGCGGTGGAGGCGGCGCGCTGCGGCATCTGGGAGTGGCGCCTGCGCGAAGGCAAGATGGTGATGAGCGACGTGATGGGCGCCATGCTCGGCTGGGGCGGCGCCGGCGTGGTGACCACCGAGGAGGTGCTGGCCCGCATCACCCCCGAACACCGGGAGCGGGTGCGCGCGGCCCTCGCGCAGGCCGCGACCTTCGGGGCCTTCGACGTATCGTTCGGCGTTCACACGGCCAAAGGGCCAGTCTGGATCGACGCCCGAGGGCAGTCGTCCGAAGCGGACGGCCAGGGCTATGCCACCCTGATCGGCGTCGCTATCGACGTGACGCAGGAGCGCGCGGCCCAGGTGCGCGCCCAGGCCGCCGAGAACCGCCTGCAGGACGCCATCGAAAGCGTTTCCGACGCCTTCGCCCTGTGGGACCGCCGCGGCCGGCTCGTGCTGTGCAACCGGTCCTATCGCACCTTCTTCCTTTTGGAGCCGCGACTACTGAAGCCCGGTTCGTCGCGCGACATGCTGACGAAGATGGCCAACCTCGCGGTGAAGACCTCGCGGGACGTGGACGGCGGCTGGCGCGAACTGGAGCTGGTGGACGGGCGCTGGGTGCAGATGGTGGAGCGCCGCACCGCCGACGGCGGCTATGTGGTCACCGCCGCAGACGTGACCGAGCTCAAGGGTCGGCAGGAAGCCAGCAAACGCGATCAGGCCGCCCTGTCCGAAGCCGTCAAGCGCCTGGAGTCGAGCCAGGACGAGCTGATCGAGCTCGCAGGCAAGTACCGCGAGGCCCAGCTGCACGCCGAGGGTGCCAACAAGGCCAAGAGCGAATTTCTGGCCAACATGAGCCACGAGCTGCGCACGCCCCTGAACGCCATCATCGGCTTCTCGGAGATCATGACGGCCCAGATGTTCGGCCCCCTGGGCGACGCGCGCTATCAGGAATACGTCAAGGATATCCACAACTCCGGCCAGCATCTTCTCAGCCTGATCAACGACATCCTGGATATGGCGAAGATCGAGGCCGGCAAGCTGACCGTGCGCCTCGAGCCCGTGTCGCTGGCGGAAGCCTGCGAGGATGCCATGCGCTTCGTGCGCAGCCGTCCGGACGCCACGACCCTCTCGCTCGTGCTCGACGTGTCCGACACCCTGCCCATCGTGCAGGCCGACGAGCGGGCGCTGAAACAGGTGCTGCTCAACCTCCTCACCAATGCGGTGAAATTCACCCCGTCGGGCGGCCAGGTTCGCCTGTGGGCGGTGCGGGAGGGCGCGGGCGTGAGGGTCAACGTCACGGACTCGGGCATCGGCATCGCCGCGGAAGATCTCGCCAAGCTCGGCCGCCCGTTCGAGCAGATCGAGAGCCAGCATGCCAAGACCACGCAGGGCACAGGCCTCGGCCTCGCGCTCACCAAGTCGCTGGTCGCCATGCAGGACGGCGAGTTCCGGCTGGAGAGCGAAGCGGGCGTGGGCACGACCGCCAGCTTCACTCTGCCTCTGCATGCAGCCTCGACGGCCACCAGCGTGCAGCAGGACTTTCGCAAGCGCGCGTGAGCGCTAGGGCGCGACCGTCGCCTCGAACACCGCCAGCGCCGCCGCCCTCGCCGCCGCGAGCCGCGGGGCCACATCTTCGAAGCGCTCAACGTCGGCGGCCTGGGCCAGCAACGCCTTCAACCCCGCCGGCTCAACGGAGGGATCACCTCCGCTTTCAAGCGTCAGGCGCAGCACCTGCTGCAGGCGTCGCGACAGCTTCCAGCTGCGCTCGAGGGCCTCGAAGGCCTCGTCGGCCAGGAGCCCCTGCGCATGCATGGCCTCCAGCGCCCGCAGGGTGCCGTGAGACAGGGGGCCGCCCTGCCCGGCGTGGACGAGCTGCAGGTGCTGAGCGGTGAACTCCACGTCCACCAGTCCGCCCCGGCTGAGCTTCAGATCCCACGGGCCGGAAGGCGGCCGTTCCCTCGCCATCAGGGCGCGCATCTCGCTCACGTCGGCTGCCAGCGAAGCCGCGTCGCGGGGGCGGCGCAGAGCCGTCTCGACGGCCGCTCCGATCCGCGCCGCGAAGGCCTCGCTCGAGGCCCAGGCAACCCGGGCGCGGGTGAGCGCCAGAAGCTCCCAGCTCTGCGCCTCCCCGGCGTAGTAAGCCTCCAGCGCAGTAAGAGAGACCGCCACCGGCCCCGCCGTGCCGGAGGGGCGAAGCTGCAGATCCACCGCATAAAGCCCACCTTCGGCGGTAGGGGCGGAAAGGGCCGCCACGAGGCGCTGGGTGAACCGGCCATAGACAGTCTCGGCCGCCCACCCCTTCACGCTCGACCCCTCGTCGCCGGGGGCGGGAAGGTAGACGGTCATGAGGTCGAGGTCGGAACGGGCGTTCATCTCCTCGCCTCCGAAGGCTCCGAGAGCGACGACAGCCACTTCACCCGCATAGGTGCCGCCCACGCGTTCCACTTCGGCCAGGGCGGCGGGAGCCAGCACGGCCAGGCACGCGTCGGCCAGGGCCGTGAAGGCGATCCCAGCGCTGCGGGCATCGGTGCGGCCCTCGATCAGATGCACGCCGATGCGGAAGCTCTGTTCGGCATGGGCGACTCGCACCGCATCCATCGCAGCCTCGAACCCCGGCGGGGCCCGGGTGGCCTCGAGCCGAACGGCGGACGCGATGGCGGCGGGTTCGAGGGGTTCGAAGAAGTCCCCGTCCAAAAGGGCGTCCAGCGCCGCCGGGCGTTTGGCCAGGATCGCGGCCAGACGGGGCGAGACGCTGAGGATGCGGATGACGAGGTCGAACAGGGCCGGTCGCGCCAGAAACAGCGACTGCACCTGCACGCCAGACCGCAGTCCAGAGAAGAACTCGGCGAAGCGGGCGAAGGCGAAATCCGCCGTGCCCGTCGCGGCGCAGGCGTCCAGCACCCGGGGGGCCAGGCGGGTGAACAGCTCTCGCCCCCTGGCGGTTCGGGTGGCGGCGATGCGTCCGTGGTGCCAGGCGCGGATGGCAGCTGAAATGGCGGCGGGGTTGGAAAAGCCGAGACGGGCCAGGGTCGAAAGCGTTTCTGGATCGTCGTCAACCCCGGTGAACACGAGGCTGCCCGCCTGGGACGACAAGGGCTCATCGGCGGCGAACAGCTCGCCGTAGCGCCGGTTCACCGCGCCCCGCGTCTCGGCCACCGCCGCGTCGAACCCCGCGAGGTCGTCGAAGCCGGACAGGGCTGCGAGGCGCAGGCGCTCGACGGGGTCCACCGGGGCGCGGTGCGTCTGGGCGTCGTGCAGCATCTGCGCCCGGTGCTCCCAGCTCCGCAGGCGCGCATAGGCGAGGCTGAGCTCGGCACAGGCGGCGGGTGCCACTTGACCGGCGTCGGATAGGGCGGAAAGGGCATCCAGGGTGGCCCGCGCGCGCAGAGCGGGGTCGCGGCCGCCCAGGATCAGCTGCTGCGTCTGCGCATAGAACTCGATCTCGCGAATGCCGCCCGCCCCCAGCTTCAGGTCGGCGCCCGCGGTGGCGAGCGGGCCTTCGGGGTCGTCGAAGCCCTTGTGGACGTGGATCTGGCGCTTGATGGCGTGGATGTCTGCGATGGCCGCATAGTCCAGCGCGCGACGCCACACGAAGGGCTGCAGGGCGTCGAGGAAGGCGGCGCCCCGCTGGCGATCTCCGGCGCACACCCGCGCCTTGATCATCGCCGCCCGCTCCCAGTTTTGGCCGACGGAGCCGTAGTATTCGAGCGCCTGATCCACCGGCACGGCCACCGGCGTCGACGATGGATCGGGCCGCAGGCGCAGATCCACGCGGAAGACGTAGCCCTCCGCCGTGATCTCCGAGAGGAGGCGCGCCATCGCCTGGGTGACGCGGAGCGCCACCTTCTGCGGCTCCACACTGTTTGCGAGTGGCAGGGCGGAAGGTTCGTAGAACACCGAAATGTCGATGTCGGAGGAGTAATTCAGCTCCCCAGCCCCGTGCTTGCCCAACGCCAGGACGAACAGCCCCGGCAAAGGGTCGTCCGGGTCGGCAACGCCGGTAAGCCGACCGGCGTCGCGCTCGGCCTGCGCAGCGCCGGCCAGAGCCACCTGGGTGACCGCGTCGGCGAAGTCGCTCAACGCCCCGGTGATCCGCAACAGCGGCCAGACGCCCCCCAGGTCGGCCAGGGCGCACAGCAGGTGCAGTTCAGCTTTCAAGGCGCGCAGCACGGCTGGCAGCGCCTCGTCGGGCGGGGCGGAGCGCGCGGCCATAAGAATACGGTCGAGGCTGACTTCAGGCTCGGCCGACAGCAGGGCTTCGAGCCGTGCAGGCCCCCTCTGCATCAGCCCCGCCAGATAGGGCGAGGCCGCAACGATCGGCGCTAGGGCTGGCCACGCCGCTGCCGTCGCCGGCAGACCGCCCAGCGCCTCGAAGGCCCGCTCCACCGCCTCGCCGTCCAGCGTCGGGCCGCAGGGGCGGAGCCGAGGGCCGAGGGCGCTCAACGCCTTATCCGACAGCCGGGGCGGGGTTCACGTCAGGCCTCCGCCAACCCGTAGGCGGCGTGCAGGGCGCGCACGGCGAGCTCGGTATAGGCGGCCTCGATCAGGACGCTGATCTTGATTTCGGAGGTGGAGATCACCTGGATGTTCACGCCCTTCTCGGCCAGGGCCCCGAACATGGTCTTGGCCACGCCCGTATGGCTGCGCATACCCACGCCGACCACCGAGACCTTGGCCACGTCTTCATCGACCTCCACATCCTCGAAGCCGATCTCGGCCTGGGCAGAGCGCACGATGTCCAGAGCCTTGGCGGCGTCGCGACGGCCCACGGTGAAGGCCATGTTGGCCACGTCGCCCGTGCGGGCTCTCGACTGGACGATCATGTCCACGTTCACGTTCGCGTCCGCCAGCGCCGAGAACAGGCGCTGCGACACGCCCGGATGATCCGGCAGGCCGAACAGGGTGATCTTGGCCTCGTCGCGCGAGAAGGCCACGCCCGAGACGATACGCTTTTCCACGATCTCATCCTCGTCGCACACCAGCGTCCCGCTGGAGGGGTCCATGTCTTCCGGCTCTACGAAGCTGGATAGCACGCGCACGGGCACACGCTGTGACATCGCGAGTTCCACCGAGCGGGTCTGCAGCACCTTGGCCCCCAGGGAGGCCATCTCCAGCATCTCTTCGTAGCTGATCTTGGGGATGCGCCGGGCGCGCTTCTCGATGCGCGGGTCGGTCGTGTAGACGCCGTCCACGTCGGTATAAATGTCGCAGCGCTCCGCCTTGAGCGCGGCTGCGATGGCGACCGCAGAGGTGTCCGAGCCGCCTCGGCCAAGGGTGGTGATCCGCCCATCCGGCGTCACGCCCTGGAAGCCGGCGATCACCGCGATCTCACCGTCGTCTATCCGCTCGCCCAGAGCTTGCGCGGGGATGTCTTCAATGCGGGCCTGACCGTGGGCCGTGTCGCACAGGATGGGTATCTGCCAGCCCATCCATGAGCGGGCGCGCACGCCCTGGCTGCGCAGCACCATCGCGAGGAGGCCGGCCGTGACCTGTTCGCCAGAGGCCACCACCACGTCATATTCGTCGTCGGACGGGTCGAGGCCCTGCACCGCCTTGCCTGCATTGTCCGTCCAGGTGACGAGCTTGTTGGTCTCGCCGCTCATGGCCGAGACCACGACGGCGATCCCGCGCCCGACCTTCGCCTGGGCGGTCACGATCCGCGCCACTCGCGAGATGCGCTCCAGATCGGCAACCGAGGTGCCGCCGAACTTCATGACGAGGCGAGGGTTTGGCACAGGCGTTTCGAGATCGTCCCTTGCCCGCAAGGGGCGCAAACCGCACTTGAGCGGGAGGCCGCGTCTTAGCGGTGGGGACATGTCTATGGAAGCGCAAGGCGCAGCTTCAGACTCGAGCATCGATGCGGAGGAGGTCGCGCGCTTCTCTGCGATCGCTGCGGAGTGGTGGGATCCGAAGGGCAAGTTCGCGCCCCTGCACCGGTTCAACCCGGTGCGGCTGGGGTTCATCCGGCAGACGGCCCTGCAACGGTTCGGTCGTGACGGCTCGGCGGCAAGGCCCTTCGAGGGGCTGCGGCTGCTGGACATCGGCTGCGGTGGAGGCCTCCTCTGCGAGCCCATGACGCGCCTCGGCTTCACCGTCACCGGCGTGGACGCCTCGGAGCGCAACATCGGCACCGCCCGGGCCCACGCCGCCGAGCAGGGGCTCGAGATCGACTATCGCTCGGGCGTCGCTGAAGCACTCGTAGAAACCGGCGAGCGGTTCGACGTGGTGCTGAACATGGAGGTGGTGGAGCACGTGGCCTCCCCCGGCCCGTACCTGCGCGACACAGCGAAACTGGTGGCCCCCGGCGGCATCATGATCGTGGCGACCCTGAACCGCACGCTGAAGAGCCTGGCCCTGGCCAAGATCGGCGCCGAATACATCCTGCGCTGGCTGCCGCCCGGAATGCACGACTGGCGCAAGTTCCTGACGCCCGAGGAAATCCGCGCCTTCCTCGCCCCTGAGCCCGGCCTGACGATCGAAGGCCCTTTCGGCGTGGTGTTCGACCCCCTGCGGGGCGTGTTCCACCTCTCGGACGACGCCTCTGTGAACTTCATGATGACGGTGCGGCGCGACGCCTGATCCCCGCGGTCGTCGCCTCAGTTGATCTCGGTCTTCTCAGGCGGCTTCGGCGGGAGGGCGGCGACGGTGACGCCGTCGGCCTTGAGAGCTTTCACCTCGGCGGGCGTGGCCTCGCCGTAGATGCCGCGGTCTTCGGCAGAGCCCTCGTGGATGGCGCGAGCCTCCCTGGCGAAGGTGTCGCCCACATAGTCGAAGTTGGTTTCCACGTGGCGGCGGACCTCGCCGATGGCCTCACGCATCATCTCGCGCACCTGCGGCGGCGGGCCGGAGGTCAGGTCCGCCCCTCTACGCTTCGTGCCGGCGACGGCCGGGGCCGTGATCTGCTTGGCCACCGACTTGGAGGCGCAGACGGGGCATTCCACGAGGCCGCGCCCGGCCTGCTCTTCGTAGTCGGCGGAGGAGCCGAACCAGCCCTCGAAGGCGTGGCCGTGCTCGCACGCCAGGGCATAGCGGATCACGGCTGCGGCTCGTCGAAGGCGCGCTCATTGGCGAGGGCGGGGACGGCGTGGCGGGCGCGGGCCACGGCGGAGAGGTCGAGGTTCGCGAACAGCACGGCGGGTGCGTCGTGATCCAGCCTGGCGATCACCTCGCCCCAGGGATCGACCGCCAGCGAGCGGCCCCAGGTTCCGCGACCGTCCTCGTGCAGGCCGCCCTGCGCTGGTGCGAGCACGAAGGCCCCCGTCTCGATGGCGCGGGCGCGCAGCAGCACCTCCCAATGCGCCTCGCCCGTGGGGCGGGTGAAGGCGGCGGGCACGGCTATGATCTCCGCGCCCGCCTTGGCGAGGCTTCGGAACAGATGCGGGAAGCGCAGGTCGTAGCAGACGCTCAGTCCGAGGCGCCCGGCGGCCGTGTCCACCACGCGGGCAGCGGCCCCCGGAGTGTAGACAGCACTCTCGCGCACGCTCTCGCCGGTGGGGAGGTCCACGTCGAACATGTGGATCTTGTCGTAGGTGGCAGCGATGCTGCCGTCGGTGCGGATGAGGAGCGATCGGTTCGCGAACCCCTCGCCATCGCGCACGAGCGCCGAGCCGATCAGAAGCTCCACACGCAGCTCGGCGGCCAGGGCGAGGAGCCCGCACACGACCGGATCGCCCTCCACGCCCGTCAGCAGGGGCAGGAGCTTCCCCCGGTCTCGCTGCAGGATGTTCGTGGCCTCCGGCGTCAGAACGAGCGTCGCGCCGCCCGCCGCCGCCTCACGCACCAACGGGGCCGCATGCGCCAGCGCCGCCTCATGCGTTGCAGGCGTACGCAGCTGGACGAGGGCGACGCGGGTCGTCACGGCTCCCGCGTCAGGCCGCCAGGAGCGTGTCGAGCTCGCCCTTGCGGTCCAGCGCGATCAAATCGTCACAGCCGCCGATGTGGCGCTCGCCGATGAAGATCTGCGGGAAGGTGGAGCCGCCGCCCGCCTTCTCGACCATCGCGCGCTTCTTGACCGCATCGGCGTAGGCATCAGCCACCTCGGTGAAATCCACGCCCTTCTTGGACAGGAGACCCAGGGCAGCCGAGCAATAGGGGCAGAACGGACGGGTGTAGATGGTGACGGCGGCCATGCGAACGGCGACTCCGAAGCAACGTGCGGGACAGCTCATATAGTCAGCGACTGGGCTTCCTGCACGCGGGCGACAGCGGCGACGTCCACCGCCCGGGCACCGGCAGCCTTGAAGGCACGGGCGCACGCCTCGGCGGTGGCTCCGGTGGTCAGCACGTCGTCGATCAGGAGGATGCGCTTGCCCGCGATCCGCAGCGCGCCTGCGGGCGTCACGGTGAAGGCGCCGCGCACGGCCTTGGCCCGGCCGATGCGGGAACGGCCGCCCTGCCCGCCCGTGTCTCGCGCCCGCACCAGGGCGTCGGGCAGATAGCGGGAATGGGTACGGCGGCATAGGGCGCGAGCGATCTCCGCGGCCTGATTGTAGCGGCGTCGGAACAGGCGGCCCGGGCTCATGGGCACGGGCGCGACGAGGTCGGCCTCCTCGATCAAATCTCCCGCGGCCCGGTTCAGCCAGCCTGCGAACAAGACCGCCAGATCGGTGCGGTCGCCGTGCTTCAGCTTCAGGATGAGCTCGCGCGACGTCTCGTCGTACAGGCAGGCGCAGCGGGCGCGATCGAACGCCCGCGGCCGGGCTTCGCAGGCGGCACAGCGCACGCCAGCCCCCAGATCGTAGGCGAACGGCGCGCCGCAGCCGTCGCACGACGGATGCTCGAGCCACACGATCCGCTCCCACGCCCGGGCGGAGAGACCGGGTGCAAACGGGCGCTCGGTCCCGTCGAGTGAGGCGGGCGGGAGAATGAGGTCGAGGGCGTGGCGCAGGCCTGCCCGCAGCGTGTGCGAGGGCGCCACCCGCGTCGCCCCCGCACGCGCCGCTTTCCACAGGCGTCCCGCCGCCCCATCTTGCAGACCGCTCATGGACGCATCGCCGCCCCGCCTGTTCGACCGCACCCTGCACGCCCGCCGCCTGGACAGGGCGGCCGCAGGCTATGCGGCATTCGACTTCCTCAAACGCCGGGCTGCGGACAACGCCGCCGACCGGCTGAGCGACATCCTGCGCGACTTCCCCACAGCCGTCGACCTCGGCACCCGCAACGGCGCGCTGGCGCAGGCGCTGGCGGGCACCCCCGCGCAGGGTCGCATCGGCATGCTTGTGGAAGCCGATCTCTCGGCGGCCATGCTTAGGGGCCGCGGCGGCCTGCGGCTGGTGACCGACGAGGAGGCGCTGCCCTTTGCGGAGGGATCTCTGAACCTCGTGGTGTCGCTCCTCGCCCTGCACTGGACCAACGATCTCGTGGGCGCGCTGACGCAGATCCGTCGATCCCTGGCTCCCGACGGCCTGTTCATGGGCACGTTCTTCGGGGGTGCGACGCTGACCGAACTCCGCCAGTGCCTGCTGGAGGCGGAAACCGAGGTGACGGGCGGTGCAGGCTTGCGGGTGTCGCCCTTCGCTGATGGGTTCGATGCCGCGGGCCTGCTTCAGAGGGCGGGGTTCACCCTGCCGGTGGCCGACGTGGACCGGGTGATTGTGCGTTACGACCACCCCCTCAAGCTGATGGCCGACCTGCGCGGCATGGGCGAGACGAACGTTCTGTTCGACCGGCCCCGCACCCCCCTCTCCCGCCGCGTGCTCGCCCGGGCGTTCGCGCTGTACGCCGAGCGCTTCAGCGATCCGGACGGGCGGGTGCGCGCCACCTTTGAGCTCGTCACGGCCACCGGCTGGACTCCGCACGCCAGCCAGCAGCAGCCCCTGCGCCGAGGCTCCGCCAAGATGCGCCTGGCCGATGCCTTGGGCGTGGTCGAGCACCGGCTGGACCCCACGTGAGAGGCCTCACCGCGGGCGAGCGGGCGCTGGCGATCAGCGTTTTCGCAAATGCCATCGACCTCGACCGCGTTCGCCTCGCGCCCCACCTGCCGGGGCGGACGGCCATCACGCTCGGCCGCACGGTAGTGTTTCCTGCCGACGCACCGGCAGATTTCTCCAAAGAGCCTGTGAGCCTGCAGGCGTGGCTGATCCACGAGCTGGTGCACGTGTGGCAGTTCGAGCGGTCCACCACGCGCACCCTGGCGAGCTGGGCGAAGACCCTTTTCAGCGGCGGCTACGGCCCGGCCCGGCGAGGCTATGCCTACGTGCATCCCTTCGCGTGGGACCGGCTGAACCTGGAACAGCAGGCCAGCGTGGTCGAGCACGCCTTTCTCATCCGCAGCGGTGGCGGCACCACCGATCCCCCGCTGACGCTCCGGGACTATGCGGGTCTGACGCCGTTCCCGGCGCTGGCCTAGAGGCAGTCTCGCAACCAGGCGCACAGAGGCCGGTCGGCGGGGGGCATGGGGTAGTCGCCCAGCCGCTTGGGATCGACCCAGGCCAGGGCGGAGTGCTCGCGCCGGGTGACATCGCCCTCCCATCGGCGGATCAGGTAGAGCGGCATCAGCAGATGCGCCCCTTCGATCGGATGGCTCGCGAACACGAACGGGGCCAGGCAGGCGTGGCTGACGGTGATGCCCAGTTCTTCGTCGAGCTCGCGGATCAGGCAGGCTTCCGGGGTTTCGCCGGGTTCGACCTTGCCCCCCGGAAACTCCCACAGGTCGGGCAAGGTCTTGTCCGAAGGCCGCTTGCCGATCAGCACCCGCCCGTCGATGTCGATGAGCGCCGCCGCCGCGACGATGACGATGCGGCTCAACGGTTCAGCTCCGGTAGTCGCCGTTGATGGAGATGTAGCCGTGGGTCAGGTCACAGGTCCACATCACGGCAGAGCTTCCGCCCGCGCCGACGTCGACGGTGATCTCCAGGTCCGCGCGCTTCATGTAGGCGCTCATGGCGGCCTCGTCGTAGCTAGGGGCGACCATCCCGTCGCACGCGGCCCAAAGGTCGCCGAAGCGGATCGAGAGCTTTTCGCGCACCAGAGGTTCGTCGGCGCGGCCGGCAGCCATGGTGATGCGGCCCCAGTTGGCATCCTCGCCGGCGATGGCGGTCTTCACGAGCGGGCTCTCGCAGATGGTGCGGGCGATCTTTGCGGCCGAGGCTTCGCTGACGGCGCCGGTCACCTCCACCCGCACGAACTTGGTCGCCCCCTCCCCGTCGCGCACGAGCGCCTGCGCAAGGTCGAGCAGCACCGCCTCCAACGCCGCCCGCAGATCGGCGAGGCGCGGGTCTGACGCATCGTCGATGGAGGGTGCGCCCGACGCGCCGGTGGCGAAGAGGAGGCAGGTGTCGTTGGTGGAGCGGTCGCCGTCCACGGTCACGGCATTGAACGTGCGAGGGATCGCCTCGTTCAGGATCGACTGCAGCACCGCGGGCGACAGGGCCGCGTCGGTGGCCACGAAGGCGAGCATCGTCGCCATGTTCGGGGCGATCATGCCCGAGCCCTTGGCGATGCCAGCCAACCTCACCGCCACCCCGTCCACCTGCGCGGTGCGCACCGCGCCCTTGGCGAAGGTGTCGGTGGTCATGATGCTCGAGGCGGCGTCGGCCCAGCCACCGGAGCGAAGGTCGCTGGCCAGCTCAGGCAGGATGCCCAGGATCTTCTCGTACTGCAGAAGCACGCCGATCACGCCGGTCGAGGCGAGCAGCACCTGCTCGTCGCGGCAGCCTAGCGCTTCGGCCGCCCCGTGCGCGGTGCCCCTGGCCGCCGCAGCCCCGGGCGCACCCGTAAAGCTGTTGGCGCAGCCCGCGTTGATCACCACGGCCCGAAGGTCACGCCCCCCCGTCAGCGCCAGCGCCTCGCCGCACCAGTCGACCGGTGCCGAGCCCACCTTGTGGCGGGTGAAGACACCGGCGGCCGTCGTGCCCTCGACGAACGTCATCAGCACCACGTCGGGCCGGTCGTGCTTGTAGAAGCCGGCGCGACCGACCGCAAAGCGCACGCCCCTCACCTCCCCGATCACCGGGAACGGCACGGCGAGCGGAGATACGGCGAGACCCGGCTTGCCGGGGGTGGGCGGCGCAGACGTCATGGACAAAGGCTCTAGGGCTTGGCGGGGGAAGGAGGCGTCGGTGCGGAGGCGGGCTCGCGGCCGGAATTCGGCGCGGCGGGCGCGGTCAGCACCTGCACCTTCGTGCGTGACCGCAGCCCGCTGAGCAGCACGCGGATCTGGTCGTAGGTGAGGAACCGCACAATCTGCGGCCGGGCCTCCTCCATGGAGATCGGCGTTTCGGGGCGGCGCTCGTCCATCCGCACCAGCACCCAGCCGCTGTCGGTCTGGAATGGCCCCAGCACCTGCCCCGGCGTCGCGGCCTTCAGAGCGGCACCATAGGCATCCGGCATGGAATCAGGCGTGAACCAGCCGAGATCACCGCCGGAGAAGCGCGTGGTCTGGTCGGTTGAACGCTGCATCGCCAAGGCCTCGAACGCCCCGCCCGCGAACAGGAGCTTCTTCACGGCCTCCGCATCGGCCTGGGTGGGCAGGATGATCTGGCGGGCGTGGAATTCCTCCCCGCCCTTCTGTTTCTTCTGCTGCTCGGCATAAAGCTGGCGGATGGCGGCCTCGTTCACCGCCTTGTCGATCTCGGTCTCGATCAGGGCGTCGCCCATCACCTTGTCGCGGGCGGCGGCGAGCTTGCGACGCACCACGGCGTCACGGTCCAGTCGGCGCGATCCGGCTTCGCGAGCCAGGAGCTTCTGGTCGATCACCTCGTCCAGCACCCGGCGGAACGGCTCGGAGCCCACGTCGAGCGGCTCGCCCTCGCCCACCACACCCTCGGCCACGGCGGCGCGGCGAACGTCGGAGACCCATACCGTTTCGGAGCCGATCCGGGCGGCAGGCTTGTCGCCCGCCTCGGGCTTTTCGTTGAGGATCGGGCTGCGCGAGCACCCGGAAAGGAGCGCCAAGGCCACGCCTGCGAGGGCCAGAATGCGGATCATGAACGGGCTTGCGCCTCGCGCTTGCGCCCGATCGCGGGCGGGGGGTCGCGTTGACACGCTTCTAGGCGCTCCTTAAGTCTCCGGCGCGTCCAAGTCGAGCGGGCTGACGGTGCGCGAGCGGCGGTTCTGGAAGCTCGCCCGTTCCGCGCCGTTTTTCCCCGATAGACTGAAATCGTCGTTTAAGCCCCTGTTCAGGGCGGCGGGCTCATCGGCCTTTCCGCCCCACTGTTTTCGGACCCGACATGCTCGCCCTCGCCAAGAAGATCTTCGGCTCGTCCAACGAGCGCAAGGTGAAGGGGATGCGCGGTCGCCTGTCCAGCATCGCCGCCTTCGAGCCCATGCTCGCCTCCCTCTCGGATGACGAGCTGAAGGCCAAGACTGCCGAGTTCAAGGCGAAGCTCGCCCAGGGTGCCACGCTGGATTCCATCCTCGAGGAAGCCTTCGCGGTGGTGCGCGAAACGGCCAAGCGCACCCTCGGCCAGCGCCACTACGACGTGCAGCTGGTCGGCGGCATGGTGCTGCACGCCGGCGGCATCGCCGAGATGCGAACCGGCGAGGGCAAGACGCTCGTCGCCACCGCGCCCGTCTATCTGAACGCCCTGGCAGGCAAGGGCGTTCACGTGATCACCGTCAACGACTACCTCGCCTCGCGCGATGCGGAGTGGATGAGCCAGGTCTACGGCTTCCTCGGCATGGAGGTGGGCGTGATCGTCCACGGCCTGAGCCAGGGCGATCGAAAGCGCGCCTACGGGGCCGACATCACCTACGGCACCAACAACGAATTCGGCTTCGACTACCTGCGCGACAACCTCACCTACGACGTGTCGGAGATGGTCCAGCGCGGCCATTCCTTCGCCATCGTGGACGAGGTGGATTCGATCCTGATCGACGAGGCGCGCACCCCGCTCATCATCTCGGGCCCGACCGAAGACCGGTCGGACTTCTACCGCACCATCGACGTCCTGGTGCGCGAGATGATCCAGGACAAGACCACCTACGAGCACGACGAGAAGCAGAAGCAGGTCATCCTCACCGAGCACGGCAACGAGACGGTCGAGGAGCTGGTCGCGGCGGCGGGGCACCTGGAGGCGGACAGCGCCGGACTCTACGATCCGGCCAACGTCAGCGTGGTCCACCACGTGAACCAGGCCCTGCGCGCCAACATCCTCTACACGCGGGACAAGGATTACATCGTCAAGGGCGGCGAGGTGATCCTGATCGACGAGTTCACCGGCCGCATGATGCAGGGCCGCCGCCTTTCGGAAGGCCTGCACCAGGCCATCGAGGCCAAGGAAGGCGCTGACATCCAGCCCGAGAACCAGACCCTGGCCTCGGTCACGATCCAGAACTACTTCCGCCTCTACGGCAAGCTGTCGGGCATGACGGGCACGGCCGCCACTGAAGCCGCCGAGTTCGGCGACATCTACAAGATGGAAGTGTCGGAGATCCCGACCAACCGTCCCGTGCTGCGCATCGACGACGACGACGAAGTGTATCGGACGGAAGCCGAGAAGAACCAGTCGATCCTGAAGCAGATCGCGGAATGCCACGTGGCCGGCCAGCCGATCCTGGTGGGCACCGTCTCCATCGAGAAGTCGGAGGCGCTGTCGAACCTCCTCACCGGCTATGTACACGAGCATGAGGGCAAGACGCTGCGGGGCATCCCGCACCAAGTCCTGAACGCGCGCTATCACGAGCAGGAAGCCTACATCGTGGCCGACGCCGGCGTGCCGGGTGCCGTGACCATCGCCACCAACATGGCCGGCCGGGGCACCGACATCCAGCTCGGCGGCAACCACGAGATGCGCATGCAGCGCTGGCACGCCGAGCAGCGCGCCCAGGGGCTTGAGCCTTCCGACGCCGATGTTCGCGCCGAAGAGACGCGCCTCTCGGCCGAGATCGCCGCCGCCAAGCAGGTGGCGCTGGCCGCCGGTGGCCTGTTCGTGCTGGGCACCGAGCGCCACGAGAGCCGCCGCATCGACAATCAGCTGCGCGGCCGCACCGGCCGTCAGGGCGACCCCGGCCACTCCAAGTTCTTCCTCTCGACCGAGGATGACCTGCTGCGCATCTTCGCGGGCGAGCGGCTGGACTCGATCATGCGCACCTTCGGTGTCGCCGAGGGCGAGGCCATCACCCACAAGTGGCTGAACTCGGCCATCGCCACCGCCCAGCGCAAGGTCGAGGCGCGCAACTACGAGATCCGCAAGAACCTCCTGAAGTACGACGACGTGGTCAACGACCAGCGCAAGTCGGTGTTCGAGACCCGCCAGGAGTTCATGGAATCCACCGATCTCTCGGAGATCGTGGAGGAATTCCGCAAGGACACGGTGACCGACCTCGTCACGCGCCACCTGCCCGCCAAGGTCTACGCGGAAGAGTGGGACATCGCAGGGCTCGACGAGCGTGTGCGCGAGACCTTCGGCCTGGAACTGCCCCTGGCCGAGTGGGCCGCCACCGAGGGCGTAGGCGTCGAGGACATCCAGGAGAAGCTGTCCTCGGCCGTCGAGGCCCGCATGGCCGAGCGCGAGGCGCAGATTTCGCCAGAGCGCATGCGCGAGCTGGAGAAGAGCTTCCTCCTGCAGATGATCGACCTGCAGTGGCGCGAGCACCTGCAGCAGCTGGATCACCTGCGCCAGGTGATCGGCCTGCGCGGCTATGGCCAGCGCGACCCGCTCAACGAATACAAGACCGAGGCCTTCACCCTCTTCGAAAAGCTCCTGACCGACCTTCGCCAGAACGTCACCCGCTGGGTGATGACGGTGGAGTTCCAGTTCGAGCAGGCACCGCAGGAGTTCGAGCCCTTTCCCATCGACATGAGCGGGCTGGGGGGTCGCGACTACACCGAGGTGCACCTCGATCCGCTCACCGGCGAAAACGAGCGCGAGCCCGGCTGGGGTGTCGGCGGCGGCGGCGATCTCACCGCCGAACAGCGCGAGCGCCTGCCGATCACCGCCTTGCCCGGCGGCTGGGAGCGCACTGGCCGCAATACCGCCTGCCCCTGCGGCTCGGGCAAGAAGTTCAAGCATTGCCACGGGGCGCTGGTCTGACGCCGACGGGCTTTGCCGACGGAGTCGCGGCGACGGCGCCACGCTTTCGCTCTCAAGCGCCTGCTATGGACGAGGCTGCCCGGCCGGGGCTCGGAGACGTTGAATGATCCTGCTCGCCCTCGCCCAAGCCCCCGCTGCGGCCGCTTCCGCGCCGGCGACACCGGCTGTGCCCGCGGTCGATAACAAGGAGCCCTATGCACTGGCTCTGTCCGACTCGAACCGCGCGCTTCTGGTCAGGCTGAGCACGCTTAAGAGCAGGGGATCGACGCGGACGTTCTCGGTCGTGCAGGTCTATCCCGAATCGAAGAGCTACAATCAGCAGAAGACCCTGTTCGACTACGAGGTGGTTTCGCAGGTCATCAAGTGCGGGGTCGAGACGCAGACGATCCTGAAGGCCCAGCAGTTCGCATTGCCGGACGGTGACGAGACGAGCCATTCGGAGGTGAGCGAATACGGCGACCCGATCGTGGCCGACACCTACCCCTTCAAGCTCATGCAGTTCGTCTGCAGTGACAGGGTCACCGAAAAGACCCGCGCGCTGCTCGCCAAGGACGACCTCGACGTCGCCAGGCGCGTGCGGGCCGCCTATCCCAACCTCATCGGCTACTGACCCACACCTGAGTCCGCGCGCAGCGGGCGATCAGAGCCGCTTCATGCTGACGATCACCACGGGCTTGGTGAGCCACTGGCCCCGCTGTTCGGGAAACGGCGACTTGGCGTTGGTGGGCAGCGCCAGTATCCGGCGCACGGTCGCCATGCCCTGAACCACCTGCCCGAACGCAGCGTAGCCCAGGTTGTCGCCCTTCGCCTTGGGGTGGGCATCCAGGTACGGCTGCGGGCTGGCGCAGATGAAGAAGTCCACAGTGGCGGTGCCGGGGGCGAAGCGGCCGAGGGAGATCGTGCCCGTCCCGTGACGCAGGCCCGTGGTCTGCGTGCTCTCGTGGGCGATGGGCGGGAACGGGTGCGCCTTCAACGCCATGCCGCCGACGATCACGC
This sequence comes from Caulobacterales bacterium, assembly GCA_038226305.1. Lineage (GTDB taxonomy): Bacteria > Pseudomonadota > Alphaproteobacteria > Caulobacterales > Caulobacteraceae > JASLDZ01. The sequence continues at coordinate 130,882 of JBBRQN010000005.1, read as the reverse complement.
CATTCTGGGGCGCGCCGGGCTCGCGTGAGGCGCGGTAGAATGTGCCGCCGTCGTACTTGCCCGCATCCACATAGCGCAGGAAATTGGTGGAGGTGATCGGGGCCTTCTCGGCCTCCAGCTCGACAGTGAACGCTCCACGATCGGTGGTGATCTTCACACGCGGCTTGGGCCCGGCCGCGAACGCGCCAGACCCGCCGGCAACCAGAAGCAGGCCGGCAGCGGCCGCGAAAGCCCTGCGTGTCCAGGCTGAACCGCTCATGGATGGTCCCCGTTCAACGATGCCACGGTCTAGCGCGAGGGCGGTGCGGGCGGGAGAGGATTCACCGATGGCAGCAACGGAAGCGGCGGATTGACCGACCCGTCCGCAGCGCAGGGCGAGAATGCGCGACCGTTCTCCGTCGCCCACGACCGGTGGCGCTGGGTGTCGATGTGAAACCGCACACCGGCATAAAAACCCAGACCCATGCGATCGGCCTCGCCCGAGGCCGCGTAGAGCGGGCAGAGCCTGGCTTTCAATTCGCCCCGGGTCATCGGCGATTGCGGCACGAGGTCGACCGCCGAGAACTCCCGGTGGGCGCTGCGCTCCGCACCGCCTGCGCACACGTTCAGCCAAGGCCCCCGATAGGCCGACTTCGCCTCCAGCGTACCCACAGCCGGGACGATGCGGCTGCGCACCAGCGCCAAGGTCGGCACGATGTTGGCCTGCACCTCGAGCGGCGGCACCTCGAACGGGGCTCCGCAGCCGCGCCAGTCGCTGCCGGTGCGCAGAAGCTGCCACGTGGGGAGCACGCCCGAGACGCCGGACGTTGCCAGCAGCGCCTCGTAGCGCCCCACCGCCTGCGAACGCGACGGGTCGCGCTGCAGCCAGCGCCTGAAGCCCCCCTCGCCCTGATCCAGATCGTCGTCGGCCACGACGCCGACGGCCACATCCAGCAGGGCCACGTCCACCGCTCCGCCTGAGGCGGCACTCGCGAGGGCGCGAAGTGCGGCGGGGAATCTATCCGTCGGCAGGTCGAGGCTGTCGAACAGGGCGAGATCGTCCGCGCCACGGGCTCCGAAAGCCTGCGCCAGTGCGGCTGCCACGGAGGGCAAGCCGCAGTCTTTGCCGCCGAAGCGTCGGCAGGATGCCGCCAGCCTCTCCGCATAGTCGTCGGCGCTGCGAGCGCCGCTGCGGTGTTGGTCGCGAAGCTCGATGGCGATGGCGCGGGCGGCCCAGCGCGGATCGCTGAACACGGCCCGCCCCTCCATCTCCGCCCCGTTGCGATGATCAGCGATGTCGCTGCGAGGGGTGCCCCGCCAGGGATGCGACGGATCCTGTGACAGGCGCCAGGGCGACGGCGTCTGCGCCGACGCGGACAGCGCCGGGGATGAGGTCAGGGCGCATCCCAACAGCAGGACCAGGGCGGATCGCTTCACGATACGGTGGATAGCATCGCCCGCCCGCGATTCCGATGCGTGCCTTAGCCGCCCGGCGGGTTCAGGATGGCCAGGCTTAAAAGGTGCCGCCCATGATCCCCCTCCGACGACTCTTCAACGCCCTGGCCTGCGGGCTGGCCTGCGCCACTGCAGCCACATCGGTGTCGGCGGAGAGCGTGCTGTTCGTCGGCAACAGCTTCACCTTCGGCGCCTACTCCCCCGTGTGGAAATACCGCGCCGCCAGCGTGACCGACCTGAACGCGGGCGGCGTCGGCGGTGTGCCCGCCCTGTTCAAGCTGTTCTCGGGAGAGGCGGGGCTCGACTATCAGGTGAGCCTCGTCACCAATCCCGGTATCGGCCTCGACTATCACTGGGCCAACAACCTCGCGAAGATCGACCGTCCCTGGGACCATGTGCTCCTGCAGAGTTTCTCGACGCTGGACCGCGACAAGCCCGGCGATCCGGCGTTGCTGACGGACTACACAGCACGGTTCACCAAGGTGCTGAAGGCGCGCAACCCGGCCGCCGACATCGAACTCGTCGCCACATGGTCACGGCCGGACATGACCTACGCCGGGACCGGCCCGTGGCGCGGCAAGGCCATCACCGACATGGCCGACGATCTGCAGCGCGGCTATGCGGCCGCCGCAGCGGCGACACCGGGCGTGCGGGGCGTCGTGGCGGTGGGCGAGGCGTTCAACACCGCCGTGCGCACCGGCGTCGCGGACGGCAATCCCTATGACGGAACGGACTTCGGCAAGGTCAATCTGTGGGCCTACGACCACTACCACGCCAGCGCCTTCGGCTATTACCTGGAAGCGTTGATGATCTTCGGGGCGCTCACCGGTAAAGACCCGCAGAGCCTGGGGGCTCGAGAGACCGCGGCGGTCGAACTCGGCTTCTCCGCCGCGCAGACGCAGGCCCTGCAGAAGGTGGCGCACGACCAGCTCGCCGGCACACCGCCGGGGCGCTGAAACGGCTCAGCCGCCCGCGTCGGCGCGCACGGCCAGAAGTGCGGCCCGCGTCTGGCTGCGCACCACAGCCTTGATCATCGCCAGCCGGTCGCCCGCGAAATCCGCCCATCCCAGGGCCGCCAGGGCATGGTCGCGGTTCTGGTGCAGACCGCTGAGCTGGCTCAGCGAGAAGATGGCGCGCAGCCGCGTTTCCGGGTCGTCAGGCGCAAGCCCTGTGGCCGCCGAGACCAGCCTTGCGGCGAGGTCGTTCATGGGCACCGACAGCGCCTCCTTCACCCGGGCATAGGCCGGGCCGGCATCGTCGCCCTGCGCACTGGTGAGGAAGCGGCTCCAAACCGGTCGGTCGCCCTTGAGCATGGAGAGGTCCACCAGCACGTCGATCACGTCGCACAGGGCGTCCAGCGCACGGTCCTGCCCGCCCAGCCGCAACGCCTCTTCACCGGCCTTCAGCGCAGGGCCGAGCAGGGCGTCGCACTGGGCGATGATCACGTCGGCGCAGGCCCGGTGCAGGCCTTCCTTGCTGTCGAAGTGGTACTGCAGGGCCGGGGGCGTCACGCCTGCCTGGGCGGCGATGCGGCGGGTGGAGGCGGCGGCGAAGCCGTCGGCGGCGAACACCTCCAACGCGGCCTGCACGATGCGGGCGCGCGTTTCCTCGCCACGGGCATAGCCCCCTTCGGCGGGGCGGCGGCGAGGGGCGGCCTCTGCGGAAATCGCGCTCATGGCGCTGATGTATTCCACTTGACAGACTTCTGCCAGTCGGAAGATATCAGTCTGGCCGACCCCTCCCCTCCCCAGGCGCCCCATGTCAGACTCCGCGACCGACGCCTCCCCGGCGGCCGCCCGAACGCGAGCCCGCCCTGCCGAGGGGCTGAGCCCGGCTCCCGCCGCGACCGCGCAGGCGGCCCCTGCCGTTGAGTCGCCATCGGCCGCTCCCAAGCGCCGGATGAGCCCTGCCGCCCGGGTCGTGATGATCCTGTTCGGCGTGGCCGTTCTGGCGACGGCTCTGGTTTCCGGCCTGTCGTGGTGGACGCATGGCCGCTTCGTGCAGAGCACCAACGACGCCTATCTGCGTGCCGATCAGGTCACCGTGGCCCCCAAGGTCGGCGGCTACGTGGAGGCGGTCTACGTCTCCGACAACCAGGCGGTGGCGCAGGGTGCGCCGCTGGTGAAGATCGGTGCCGCCACCTTCGACGCTGTCGTCTCCCGCGAGGAGGCCGGGCTCAGCGCCCGTCGTGCCGAGGTGGAGGCGGCCCGCAAACAGGTGGATCAGGCCGAGGCCGGCGTGGCGCAGGCTCGTGCCCAGCACTTCGCCGCGCAGGTGGACTTCCTGTACGCCGCGGGCGACGCGCGCCGCTATGACGGGCTGGCGGCCCAGGGTGTCGAAACCCAGCAGCGCGCCGATCAGGCCCACAGCACCCGCGACCGCGCGGCCGCCGCCGAGAAGACGGCCGCCGCCGCCATCGTCACCGCCCAGCGGCAGGCCGAAACGGTGAAGGCGCAGATCGCCCAGGCCTCGGCCGGAGTGGAGGCGCAGGCCGCCGCCCTGAAGAGCGCGAAGCTGAACCTCGGCGACACGCTCCTGCGGGCCAGCGTCGCGGGGCGGATCGGCGACCGCAGCGTGCGGCTGGGCCAGTTCGTACAGCCCGGCCAGCGGCTGATGAGCGTGGTGCCGGTCAGCGACGTGTACCTCGTGGCCAACTTCAAGGAGACGCAGATCGCGGGCATGAAGATCGGCCAGGTCGCCAGGATAAAGATCGATGCCCTGGGCGGCAAGCCGATCGACGCCGTGGTCGACAGCTTCGCCCCCGGCACGGGTGCCCAGTTCGCGCTCCTCCCCCCTGAGAACGCCACGGGCAACTTCACCAAGATCGTGCAGCGAGTTCCGGTGCGCCTGCGCCTGCGCGCGCCCGAGGCCCTGCGCGATCATCTCCTGCCCGGCCTGTCGGCGGCCGTCAGCATCGACACCACCAAGGCGCCGGACACCGGGCGGTGAGCACGACCACAGTGGCAGGCGCGCCAGTTCAGGAGAGCGCCTCGGTTCAGGACTGGATCGCGGTTCTGGCCGGGTCGCTCGGTGCCCTGATCGCCTCGCTCGACATCTCCATCGTGAACTCCGCCCTGCCCACCATCCAGGGGGAGATCGGCGCCAGCGGCACCGAGGGCACGTGGATCGCCACCGGCTATCTGGTGAGCGAGGTGGTGATGATCCCCCTTACCGCCTGGCTCACCCGGGTGTTCGGGCTGCGCACCCTGCTCCTGACCTGCGTGGGCCTGTTCACCCTGTTCTCGATGCTGTGCGGCGGGGCCCACGATCTCCAGACCATGATCCTCGGCCGGGTGGGCCAGGGCTTCTTCGGAGGGGCGCTCATCCCCACGGCGCAGACCATCGTGCGCACCCGCCTGCCGCCGCGCCAGATGCCCATCGGCATGACCATCTTCGGCCTGATCGTTCTGCTCGGCCCCCTGGTGGGCCCGGTGCTGGGCGGCTGGCTCACAGAAAACATCGACTGGCGCTGGTGCTTCTTCCTCAACGTGCCCATCGCGGGCGGGCTGATCGCCCTCCTGCTCCTGGGCCTACCGCACCAGAAATCGCGGATGGACCAGATCGTCAGCGCCGACTGGCTGGGCATCGTCGGCATGACGGTGGGACTCAGCTGCCTCACCGTGGTTCTGGAGGAGGGCCAGCGCGACCGGTGGTTCGAATCGCCCACGATCTGCCTCCTCAGCGCCGCCTGCGTGATCGGGTTTGTCGCGCTGGGCGTGGCGCAGATGACGGCGAAGCAGCCGGTCATCAAGCTGCGGCTGATGCTGAACCGCTCCTATGCCAGCGTGATCCTCATCGTAGTGGTGGTGGGCATGGTGCTCTACGGCATCCTCTACGTGCTGCCGCAGTTTCTGACGCTGATCGCGGGCTACAACGCCCAGCAGTCGGGCAACATCCTGTTCCTGTCCGGCATCCCCGCCTTCCTGATGATGCCGATCCTGCCGCTCATACTGGGCAAGGCGAACATGAAGCTGATGGTGGTGATCGGCCTTCTGTGCTTCGCGGCGAGCTGCTTTCTCGACATCGGCCTCACCGGCGACAGCTCCGGCGGCGACTTCACCATCTCCCAGCTGCTCCGCGGCGTGGGCCAGATCCTGGCCTTCATGCCACTGAACCAGGCCAGCGTGGGCGCCGTCTCCCGGGAGGACGCGCCGGATGCGTCGGGGCTCTACAACATGGCGCGCAACCTGGGCGGATCGCTCGGTCTGGCCCTGCTGGGAGTGTTCATCGACCGGCGGGTGGAGAGCCACGCCGAGGCCATCGGCTCCACCGTCACCGCCAACTCGACTCTGGCCCAGGAGCGGCTGGCGCAGCAGGCGGGCGGGCTCGCCTCGGTGACCGGAGACCTGGCCCAGGGCCGGATGCGGGCGCTCGCCGGCCTCGCGGTGCAGATTCGCCGACAGGCGCTGGTCATCACGTTTTCGGAGTGCTTCTTCGTGCTCGGCGTCGCGCTCCTCGTCATGCTGCCGCTCGTGTTCCTGTTGCGCACGCCGCCGCGCATCGGGGCGCCGGCCGAGATGGCCCACTAGGGATGCCCCGCCCCATGCGTCTCCGCCTATCCCTGGCCGCCTTCGCCCCGGCGGCTGCCCTGCTCGTGAGCGGCTGCGTCGTCGGCCCGAACTATGCGGGGCCGCCGACCGTGGCTGCCCGATCCGTCGCCGCGCCCGGCTTCCACCGGGCCGAGACAGCCTCGTCCACAGCGCCGGTCGCCCGTTGGTGGGTCACGCTCAACGACACGGAGCTGAACCGGCTGGAGGAGGCCGCCCTGGCTTCCGGCCCCGATCTGGAGGCCGGCCGCGCACGCATCCTGCAGTCGCGCGCCAACCTCGCCAACGCCCGCGCCAACCGCCTGCCCTCCACGCAGGCTACCGCCGCCTATCTGCGCACCAAGGGTGCCACGAGCGTGCTCACCGGGGGCGCTGCCACCGCCACGGGCGCGGCTGGCCAGACCGGCTTCGCCACCACCGGCCAAGGCGGCAGCGACGACCTGGAACTCACCAACATCGGCGGCGTCGCCACCTGGGAGCCCGACCTTTTCGGCGCCCGTGCCCGCGCCCTAGAAGGCGCCCGCGCCCGGGACGAGGCGGCACGGGACGATCTGGACGCCATCAAGGTGGCCCTCACCGCCGAGGTCGCGCAGGCCTACGTCAGCCTGCGGGCGAGCCAGGCCCGCCTCGCCCTTTCCCGCCGCGACGCCGACATCCAGGCCCGCACCGTCGCGCTCTACGAAAAGCGACGCACGGGCGGCACGGCTTCGAGCCTCGACGTTGAGCGGCTCAATACGCAGCTCCAGTCGACCCGGGCGGACGCGGCACCGCTCCAGGCCCAGGTGGTCGAGCAGATCGACCGGCTGGCGCTGCTCACGGGCCGCGAGCCCGGCGCGCTGGACGCGGAGCTGGAGACGCCCGGCCCCCTTCCCCTGCCGCCAGAGAGCCTGATCGTCGGAGACGCGGCGACGCTCCTGCGCAACCGGCCGGACGTTCGCGCCGCCGAACGCCGCATCGCCGCCGCCAACGCGGTGATCGGCCAGCGCACCGCCGACCTGTTCCCCAAGGTGACCCTGTTCGGCAACATCGGCTTCGGATCGACCGACGGATCCACCCTGCTTTCCGGCGACAGCTTCACCTATGCGCTCGCGCCCTTCCTGCAGTGGCGGCCCTTTGACTTCGGGCGCACGCAGGCCAGCATCTCCCTCGCAAGGGGCCAGACGGCCGAGGCCATCGCCGACTACACGCGCACCGTGCTCACCGCCCTGACGGACGCCGAGACCACTCTCTCCCGCTATGCGCGCCGGCGCGAACGGCTGGCTGGGCTGCTGCGGGTGCAGGCCTCGGCCGACCGGGTTTCGAAGATGACCGACATCCGGGTAGCGGGGGGCACAGCCGCGCTCATCGACCAGCTAGACGCCGAGAGCCGCCGCGCCAGCGCCCAGGGCGGCGTGCAACAGGCGCAGGCCGAGCTCACCCTCGACTATGTCGCCCTGCAGAAGACCCTGGGCCTCGGCTGGCAGGCCCCCAAAAACGCGGCGAACTGAGGCCGCAGGTCTATTCCCGCCGCAGCACCGTTTCGGTGACCAGCTTGCCCATGCGGCTGGCGCGGAAGCTCGCCTTCAGTTCCGCCGGGTCATAGGCGTCGGTTTCGACCCACTCGGCAAAGGAGAGACCCTTGGGCTCGCCCTCCTGAAAATAGCGCTCGAAGGTGTAGTCGAGCACGCCGGTGAGCCCCTGGCGAACATGCAGGTGGCGAAAGCTGAGCTCCGAAAGGGCCTCCCGCAGAGGCACACCCTTGCGCAGATGGGCGTAGAGCACGCTCATGATCCCCGCCCGGTCCGCGCCCGACTTGCAGTGCATCACCGCCGGATAGGCAACGCTGGCGAAGAGGTTCGCAGCCGCGGCCACCTGCGCTTTCGACGGAGCCTCGCGGGACGAAACGGCGAAGTCTACCAGCGTCAGGCCGAGCTTCTGGCAGGCCTCGCGCTCCAGCACATAGAAGCTGGTCTCATAGCCGCCGCCACGCAGGTTGATGACGGTCTTCACCCCCCGGTCGCGCCACCAGGCGAGCTGGAACGGCCAGGGCTGGTTGGTGCGGATCAGCGCCTCGTCCACCCAGTGCGCGTTCTGGAACGGCAGGCGCAGGTAAGCGTGATCCTTCCACAGGTAATCGCCGTAGGTCTTCAGGCGCCCCAGGGGCGTGGTGAGATCGAAACGGGACACGCCACAAGGCTTAGCCGCGCCGGATGCGGTTGCGAAGGCTCGTCTGAGGCGGCTGCCACGACGCTGCTGGCGTGTCGCCCTGGCGACACCCTCGCCTTGACACCGCCGCATGGGGGACGCACCCAAAGCGCATGACCGCAGGCGTCTCCGCGAGGGCTGTCGGGAACGGCAGCCGAAGAGGCCTCGCCACCCGGCTCCTGAAAACCTACCTCGCGCCGCACTGGAAGGCGCTGGCGCTGGCGCTGGTGTGCGCCGCCGCGGTCGCCGTGCTGAGCGCGACCCTGGGCTCGCTCCTGAATCCGGTGGTGAAGCGCATCTTCGAGCAGAAGCGCGTGGACTCTCTCCTCCTGCTCACCGGCCTGATCGTGGCCTGCGGCTTCGCGCGGGGTGCGCTGCAGGTGGTGCAGAGCATGACGGTGAACCGCATCGGCCATCAGGTGGTGGGCGAGATGCAGGTGTCGCTGTTCGGGCGTCTCGTGCGGGCAGACCTTGCGCAGCTGCGCTCGGGCCACTCCGGCGGCTACGTCTCGTCGGTGCTCTACGATGCCAACCTCATCCGCGAGGCAGCGACCGCCGGGGTGGTGAACTACACCCGCGAGGGGCTGACGGTGGTCTTCGCGATCGCCGCCATGATGTTCCAGGATGTCTATCTGACGCTGGTGGTTCTGGTGGCCGCACCCGGGGCGGGGTTCGTGATGCGCCGCTTTTCCAAGCGCACCCGCAAGGCGGCCAAAGGTGCGATGGCCGAGACCAGCGCCCTCTCCACCGCCGTGATGGAGAGCCTGGACGGGGTGAAGCTCGTCAAGATCGACAACCGCGAGGCCTATGAGGAGGCTCGCGTGGGCGCGGTGGTGGAACGTCGCCAGCGCCACGTCATCAAGGGGGCCAACGCCCGCGCCGCCGCCGCGCCCGTGACAGAGACCTTCACGGTGCTCGTCTTGGCGGCGGTGATCTTCTACGCGGGCTATCGCGCCACACAGCACCAGATGACCATAGGCAGGCTGACGGCCTTCCTCGCCCTCCTGGCGATGGCGTCGCAGAGCCTGCGGCAGGTGGCGAACCTGCAGACCGTCTTCGCCGAGGGCCTGACCGCCGCGGCCCGCCTGTTCGACGCGCTGGACGTGAAACCCGAGATCGGGGACCGGCCCGACGCCGCCACCCTGTCGCTCACCCGGGGCGAGGTGCGGTTCGAGGGCGTGGGCTTCGGCTACACCCCGGGCCTGCCTGCGGTGACCGGCGTCGATCTCGTGGTTCGACGGGGCGAGACGGCGGCGCTGGTCGGCCCCTCCGGCGGCGGCAAGTCCACCCTCCTGAATCTCATTCCCCGCTTCTACGACGTGGAATCCGGCCGTGTGACGCTGGATGGGGTGGACGTGCGCGACGTGACGATGAGTTCGCTCCGCGCCCAGATCGCGCTCGTGACGCAGGAGCCCTTCCTGTTCGACGACACCCTCTTCGCCAACATCGCCTACGCGCGGCCCGAAGCCAGCCCCGCCGAGGTGGAGACAGCCGCCCGCGCCGCCAACGCCCACGACTTCATCATGCGCCTGCCCGACGGATATCAGACCCTGGCGGGCGAGGCCGGCGCCCGCCTCTCCGGCGGCCAGCGCCAGCGCATCGCCATCGCCCGCGCCTTCCTGAAGGACGCCCCGATCCTCCTCCTGGACGAGGCCACCAGCGCCCTCGACACCGAGAGCGAGGCCAAGGTGCAGGCGGCGCTGGAGCGGCTGATGGCCGGGCGCTCCACCCTGATGGTGGCGCACCGCCTCTCAACCGTGCGATCGGCCGACCGGATATACGTGCTGGAAGGCGGGCGGATCGTGGAGAGCGGCTCGCACGCGCAGCTGATGCTCGGCGGCGGCCTCTATTCCCGCCTGGCCAAGGCGCAGCACATCGAGTCTCCGCTGGAGCCCGTGAGCGCCGCCCGATGAGCGCGTCGGCGATGAGCGTGGCCCCGATGGGCGTGGCGCGTTGAAGCGGCTGTTCCGCGCCCGGGGCGTGCAGGCGACGCTGGCATGGCTCTTCGCGGGCTACGTGCGGCTGTGCCTCGCCACCATGCGCTGGACTCGGGAGAACGAGGCCGTGGCCGAGGCCGTTTGGGCCACGCGGGGTACGCCAGGCGGCGGAGTCGTCGTGTGCTTCTGGCACTCCCGCATCGGCCTCTCCCCCGCCTGCTGGCCGCTCAGTCGGGCGCAGACGCCCCGGGCCCTGATCTCTCACTCCGCCGACGGGCGCTTCATTGCGCTGGCCATGAACCGGCTCGGCTTTCCCGCCATCCTGGGCTCCGCCTCGAAGACCGGAGACGCTTCCAAGGGCGGAGCGAAGGCGTTTCGCGAGGTGTTGCGCTGGATCGGCGCGGGCAACGGCGTGGCCATCACCCCGGACGGCCCACGCGGCCCCGCCGAACGCTTCACCGATGGCCCGCCGCTGCTCGCCCGGCTGACCGGGGCACCCGTGCTGCTCGTCGGCCTGGCGGCCAAGCCATGTCTCCGGCTGAACAGCTGGGACAGAGGCGTCCTTCCAGTGCCATTCGCGAAGGGGGCCATCGTGTGGGACGGGCCGCTGGCTGCCGGGCGGGCGGACGATCCCGCAACCCTCGCCCCAGACTGGGCCGCTCGCCTGAGCACCGCCACCGCCCGCGCCGAAGCGCTGCTGGCGTGATCCCCCTCGGCCTGCTCGGCTATCGCGCCCTGACCGCTGTGGCTTCGCCGTTCCTGCCCGCGATGCTCCGCGGCCGGGCCGCCAAGGGCAAGGAAGACGCCACTCGCATGGCCGAGCGACTGGGCCGGGCCAGCGTGGCGCGACCGGCCGGGCCCCTCGTCTGGCTGCACGGCGCGAGCGTGGGCGAGGGCCTCTCACTCCTGCCCCTGGTGAACCGGCTTCTGGCCCGCCCCGACCCGCCGACGGTTCTGGTGACCACTGGCACCGTCACCTCCGCAGCGCTTCTGGGCGCACGCCTGCCCCCCGGCGCGATCCACCAGTTCGCGCCGCTCGATACGCCCGGCGCTTCCCGCCGCTTCTTCGACCACTGGCGACCGGACGTGGCGGCCTTCGCCGAGAGCGAGATCTGGCCGGGCCTTCTGATCGACGCCCGCAGGCGTGGCGTACGCACCGCCCTGATCTCGGCTCGCCTGTCGCAGGCCAGCCTGAAGGGCTGGACGCGATCTTCGGCCGTGGCGCGCACGATCTTCTCAGGCTTCGACCTCGTGCTGGCGCAGGACGACGCCGTGGCCGCAGGCCTCGTCGCCCTGGGGGCCCGCAACGACGGGCGGCTGAACCTGAAGCTTGCGGGCGAGGCTCTGCCGGTGGATGCGGCCGCCCTCGCGACGGCGAAAGCCGGCGCCGGGGGCCGCCCCCTGCTGCTGGCGGCCTCGACCCACCCGGGGGAGGACGAGATCGTGCTCGATGCCTTCGCACAGGTGGCGAGCGCTGGCCCGGGAGTGCTGGTTATCGTGCCCCGTCATCCCGAGCGCGGGCCGGCGGTCGCCACCCTCGCCAGGGCGCGCGGCCACGCCGCCTCGCTGCGGAGCGCAGGCGAGCCCCTGCGTCGCGACGTGCAAGTGCATGTGGCCGACACCCTGGGCGAGCTCGGCGTGTGGTACGCGCTGGCCGCCGAAAACGGCGCGGCGGTCGTGTGCGGCAGCCTCCTGCCGGGCCCCGGCGGCCACAACCCGCTGGAGCCTGCGCGCCAGCGCTGCCCGATCATCCGCGGCCCGCACGTGCAGAACTGGAGCGACGTCTACGCCCGCCTCGGCGATGCCACCCTTCTCGTGGACGACGCCGGGCAGCTGGCCGCCGCCTTCCACTGGGATGCGGAGGATGTGCAGGCGCGGGTGGCGCGCGCCGCCGCCGTCGCCAGGGACGCGGGCGAAGGGGTCGACGCCGCGGCCGCTCAGCTCCTGCGCCTGATCGACCGAAGGCACGCGCCTTGAAGCTCGCCACGCCCCGCTGGTGGTATGTGCGCGATGCCGCGCCGGCCCCCCTCACCCGTGCGCTCCTGCGGCCCCTGTCCTGGCTGTGGGCGTGGACCACCGCCCGGCGCATCGCCCGCGCAGATCCGCTCGACCCGGGCGTGCCGGTAGTCTGCGTCGGCAACCTGACCGTGGGCGGAGCGGGCAAGACGCCCGTGGTGCGCGAAATCCTGCGGCGGCTGCGGGCGCGGGGGATCGCGGCGCATGGCCTCTCGCGCGGCTACGGCGGCAAGCTGGTCGGGCCGGAACGCATCGACCCCCTTTCCCACATCGCCGCCGAGGTGGGCGACGAGGCGCTGATGCTGGGGGCGGACGGCCCGTTCTGGATCGCCCGAGACAGGGCGGAGGGCGCCCTCGCCGCCGCCGACGCAGGAGCACAGGCCGTGGTGCTCGACGACGGCCACCAGAACCCTTCGCTGAAGAAAGCGCTGTCGCTCATCGTCGTGGACGGCGAGACCCGGGGCGGCGAATGGCCGTTCGGCGACGGCGCCGTCATGCCCTCCGGCCCCATGCGGGAGCCGTTGAGCGCCGGTCTGGCCCGGGCTGATGCTGTGATCGTGATGCTGCCCGCCGATCTGGAGCAGGTCGACCCCGAGCTCATGGCCCTGTTCGCCCCCCTGCCCGTGCTGGTCGCGCGCCTTCTGCCGGATGCCGCCCCGCCGCCCGGCCCGCAGCTGGGGTTCGCGGGTGTCGGCAAGCCGTGGAAGGTGGAGCGGGCGCTGAAGGCTGCGGGCTGCGATCTGGTGGACTTCGCCCCTTATCCCGACCACGCCGCGTATTCCGAAAGCGACCTGAAGTTCCTCAGCTCCCGGGCGGCTGTCTATGGCGCGGGGCTGATAACCACCGAAAAGGACTGGGCCCGCCTGCCCCCCGAGTGGCGCCCCCGCGTGAAGGCGTGGCCCGTGCGGGCGACGTTCGAAGACGAGGCGGCGCTCGAACGCTTGCTGGCGCGCGCCGTCCCCGACGCTGTGATAAGGAAGGGGCGCTAGGCCCCCGCCAGCTTCGCAAAACGCCAGGCGTTTTCGGCCAGCGGGCGAACTCTCGCACCCATCAGGGCGGCCTGCGGGCTGGCGGCGGTGCCGTCCCGCACCCGCCCGGCGATGCCCTGGCAGATGCCCGCCAGACGGAACAGGTTGTAGCTGAAGTACCAGTCGAGGTTGGGCACACCGTCGCGACCCGTAGCGGCGCAGTAGCGGGCGACGAGCTCGTCCACCTCGGGAATACCGAGAGCCTTGCGATCCACGTTGGCGAGCCCCGGGCGGGCGGGGTCGCCCTCCATCGCCCACTGCATCAGGAAGTAGCTGAAGTCGGCCATGGGGTTGCCCAGGGTGGAGAGCTCCCAGTCCAGCACCACCTTCACCTTCGGCTCCGTCGCGTGCAGCACCATGTTGTCCAGCCGGTAGTCGCCGTGAACGATGGAGGTGCGGTCGTCCTCGGGCGCGGTGGAGGGCAGGTAGGCGATCAGCCGGTCCATCTCGTCGATGGGGTCGGTCTCGCTGGCGCGGTACTGCTTGGTCCAGCGGTCGATCTGGCGGCTGAAGTAGTTGCCGGGGCGGCCGTAGTCGCCGAGGCCGATGGCTGCATAGTCGGTCTGGTGCAGGGCGGCCAGGGTGTCGACCTGGGCGTGATAGATCGCGGTGCGCTCGGCCTTGGACGACTCCGGCAGGGTCAGGTCCCACAGGATGCGGCCGTCCACACGGTCCATCACGTAGAACATGGTGCCGATCACCGCGTCGTCGGTGCACAGAGCCCAGGCCTTGGCCACCGGGAAGCCCGTGGGGCCGAGCGCCGAGATCACCTTGAACTCTCGATCCACCGCATGGGCGGAAGGCAGGAGCTTGCCGGGGGGCTTGCGCCGCAGGACGTAGGCCTTGGTGGGAGTGACAAGCTCATAAGTCGGGTTCGACTGGCCGCCCTTGAACTGGCGCACCTCCAGCGGCCCCTGGAAGCCCTCGACGTTGGCCTGCAGCCAGCGCAGCAGCGCCGCCTCGTCGAATCGGTGGCGCTCGTCGACGGCGCGGGTGCCGGAAAAGGTGTCCTGGGCGCTGGTCGCACCGGCCGCGTCGTCCGCCATGAATCCTCCGGGTGGTCTTTTGCGGGCGACCCTATTGCGGACGGGCGGCGTGGAGCAACCGGCACGACGGGGCTTCACTGAGAACCGTTCAGGTTGTATGCTCGCTCAGGTTGTAAATGGAACGGTGGGCGGATGGCCGAGGTACGGGTTGCTGGTGCGTTCGAAGGCTGCGAGCGCACCGGGTGGTCGGCGCGCCTGTCGCGCCTTCTCGCGGCCATTCGACGGCGCTTGCAGATCCGCGCGGCCGCGCGTGCCGAAACCTTCGAGGACTGGGCCGACAAGCAGTGGTGACCGGCTAGCGACCCTCTGCCAACGCCCGCCAGGCGATGTCTCGCCGGTGGAAGCCCTGCGGGAAGCCAATGCGATCCACCGCGGCATAGGCTCGGTCGCGCGCTGTGGCGATGTCTGGCCCGCGGGCGCAGACGTTGAGCACGCGACCGCCCGTCGCGATCAGCGCATCGCAATCTTCACCCGCCTGTGCACCGGCCACGAACACCACCACATCGGGGCCGAAGTCGGCGAACGCGCCTTCGATCCGCCCCCCGGAGACCGGAGCGGACGGATAGCCCTGCGCGGCCAGCACCACGCACACCACCGCCTCATCCCGCCAGCGTGGAGCCTCCACCGCTGAGAGGTCGCCGATGGCCGCGGCATGCAACAGAGGGAGGATGTCGTTCTCCAGCCGCAGCATCAGCACCTGGCATTCCGGGTCGCCGAAGCGGGCGTTGAACTCCACCAGCCGCGGCCCGTCCGCCGTCGCCATCAGCCCGGCGTAGAGCACCCCGCGGTAGGGCGACGCCTCGGCGGCCATCCCCTCCACGGTGGGGCGCACGATCCGCTCGAACGCATCGTCGAGCAGATGCGGCGTGCCGACCGGTGCTGGGGCATAGGCCCCCATGCCCCCGGTGTTGGGGCCCAGGTCGCCGTCGAAGGCGCGTTTGTGATCCTGTGCCGCTCCAAAGGGAATCGCCCTCACCCCGTCGCACAGCGCGAAGAACGACAGCTCCTCGCCCTGCATGAACTGCTCGATCACGACCCGCCCGCCGGCAACGGCCAGCATGTCGGCAACGGCGGCGCGGGCCGTCTCCAGGTCGGGCGCGATGACCACGCCCTTTCCGGCCGCGAGCCCGTCGGCCTTGATGACCCACGGCGGCGTGAAACGCTCGAGCGCCGCCTGGGCGGACTCCAGATCTTCGAAGGTCTTATGCGGGGTGCCCGGCAAGGCATGACGCTCTGCGAATTCGCGCGTGAAGCTCTTGGAGGTCTCCAGCCGCGCCGCTGCGGCGGTCGGTCCGAAACAGGCGATGCCGGCGAGCGCGAGCGCGTCTGCCAATCCGGCCGCGAGAGCGACTTCGGGCCCCACCACCACGAGGTCTGCAGCGATCTCCCGCGCCAGAGCGGCAAGCCCAGCGACGTCGTCGGCCTTCACGGCCCGCGTTTCGCAGAGGTGCGCGATGCCCACATTGCCCGGGGCGCAAACCAATCGCACCAGCAGCGGCGACTGCGCGATCTTCCACGCCAGCGCATGTTCTCGGCCACCGGAGCCGACGAGGAGCACGTTCATGGCACCGGCTCCTACACCGCGCGCACGCCGCCCGGAAAGGAACAGCTTGGACAGCCGGGCATGTCGTGGGTCGTACAGGCGATCGCCACGCGGCCCGCACCCTCCCGCATCCCCGATGGGCAGGGTATCGTGCCCCTGTGAGTCTCGCCGACGCCCCCGACCTGCCGACGAACCTTCCCGCCTATTCGGTGTCGGAGCTGTCGTTCGCGCTGAAGCGCACGCTGGAGGACGCCTACGGGCAGGTGCGGGTGCGCGGCGAGGTCTCCAAGGTCACCCGCCACGCCTCCGGCCACGTCTACCTCACCGTCAAGGACGACAAGGCCAGCATAGACGGGGTGATCTGGAAGTCCGTCCGGGGCATCTCGGTGCGGCCCGAGACCGGGATGGAGGTGATCGTCTCCGGGCGGATCACGACCTATCCGGCACGCTCCTCCTACCAGCTCGTGATCGAGACGCTGGAGCCCGCGGGCGTCGGAGCGCTCCTGGCGCAGTACGAGCGGCTGAAGGCGAGGCTGGCCGAGGAGGGCCTGTTCTCCGCGGAGCGTAAACGGCCCCTGCCCGCCTTGCCTAACGTGATCGGCGTGGTGACGAGCCCCACGGGTGCCGTGATCCGCGACATCCTGCACCGCCTGCAAGAGCGCTGGCCGTGCCAGGTGATCGTCTGGCCGGTGGTGGTGCAGGGAGAGGCCGCGGCCGCGCAGGTGGCCGCCGCGGTGCGGGGCTTCGACGCCCTGCCCGTCGCAGGCGGACCCGTGCCCCGGCCAGACATCATCATCGTGGCCCGCGGCGGCGGCTCCGTCGAAGACCTTTGGCCGTTCAACGACGAGGCGCTGGCGAGGGCGGTGGCCGCCTGCACGATCCCCCTCGTCTCGGCGGTGGGGCACGAGACGGACACGACGCTCATCGACTTCGTCAGCGACAGGCGGGCCCCCACCCCCACCGCGGCGGCCGAGATCGCCACGCCCGTGCTGGCGGACCTCGCCGCCGAGGTGGCCGACTCGGCCCGTCGGATGGAGCGCTGCACGCGCGTGGCCCTGGAGCAGGCGCGGGAGCGGCTGCGCTCGGCCGAGCGGGGTCTGCCCCGACCGGAGGCTCTCTTGGGCCTGCCGTCACAGCGGCTCGACCTGGCGACGCGCGGCCTGGCCGCCGGCCTCTCGCACCACGCAGCTCTGCATGAGCGGCGGTTTGCCGGGGTGGCGGGGCGACTGAATGCCTCGCTGCTCGATCGCTCTGCCCGCGCCAAAGCCGATCGCCTGTCTCAGCTCACGGGCCGCCTGCAGCGGGAGGGGCTGCGGATCGTCGAGCAGTCGACGCAGCGGGCACGCCTGCCGCAACTGTCGGCGCGCCTCGACAGCGGCGTGGAGCGGCATCTGGAACGCGCCACTGAGCGGCTGGCAAGGCTTGAGCAAGTGCGCCGCACCCTCGATCCAGACGCCCCGCTCGTCCGCGGTTTCGCCCGGGTGCATGCGGCTGACGGGCGGATCGTGCGTGCGGCCTCGGCGCTTTCCGCCGGCGAGCGCGTGCGCCTGCAGTTCGCCGTCGATGCGGCCGAAGCGTCCATCGGTGCCAGCGTGGAGAACGATCCCGCGGCATCCCCCAAGCCGCGATCGAGCCGCCCGTCGAAGCCATCGGACCCCCGAGACATGGTGTCCCGGCAGGGCCGATTGTTCTGAAACCTCTAGCTGAATCAAATTCGAAGGGGCACATCCGAAGGCTGCAGGGCGACGTTCCCCCGCTCACGGACACCCTGAATGGCTGACCTCGCCGACTGCCTGGACGAACTCGCGCCGATTTCCGACGAGGAACGGACGGCGCTCTTGGCCCTGGAGGTCGAGACGCTGACCTTCCGCCGCGGCGTGGAGATCCGTCCGGCGCTGGACCCCGAAAACGCGATCTTCGTGCTGAAGGAAGGCTGCGTGAAATCGAGCCTCGCCCTGGAGAGCGGCGAGCGCCAGATCATCCGCCTGCACTTTCCGGGCGACCTTCTGGGCACGGCCGGGCTTGGCTACACCGAGGCTGTGGACGCCCTGCACGCCGCCAGCGACGTGACGCTGGCCCGGCTGGACCGCCGCCGTTTCGCCATGCTGTTCGAGACCCACGCCCGGCTGGCCATGCTGCTGTTCCTCGCCTCGCAGAACCAGCGGGTGGTGCTGATGGACCGGCTCTGCTCGGTCGGCCAGACCTCGGCGAGATCGCGGGTGGCGGCTCTTCTGATCACCACCTGCGACCGGCTGCGGCTGGGCTCCGACAGCGCCGGTCAGATCAAGATCCCGTTTCCTTTCACGCAGAGCGAGATGGGCCAGATGGCGGGCCTTTCGGCCGTGCATGTGAACCGGGTCGTGAAGTCGCTCGTGCAGGATGGGATCGTGGCGTGGCGCCGCGAGTCGGTCACCGTGCTGGATCTGGAGCGCCTGCGCACGATCGCCGCCGTGCCCCGCCACAGTCTCGACAAGGCCTTGGCATGGATGCCTTGGCCGTCTCCCGCCGCGGAGACCGCCGACGCCTGATCGGTTCGGCGTCTGGCGGTGGGCCAGCAATCGGCGATAAGCTCTCTTGGATGAACGCTCTGGACCCCCGCGCCGATGGCCTCGCCGTGCTGCACTATGGCACCCCCGACTTCGCCGTCCTGAAACCGGGCCGCTTCGTTCGTTGCGCCGTCACGGGTCGCGAAATCCCGCTGGAGGCCCTGCGCTATTGGTCGAGCACCGCGCAGGAGGCCTATGCCGGCGGCGCTCAGTGCCTGGAAGCCGTGCGCAAGCGCGGCGGTGTGCTGTGAGCGCCTTCCACCGCCGCAGCCTCCTGATCGGCGCTGGGGCGAGCGTGGCTGTCGCGACGACTGCCCGGGCCACCTCGCCCTTACCTTTCGCGTTCACGGGCAACTTGCGCCAGGGGGGCTGGCTGATGCTGCGGGCCGACCCGGGGGCGCAGGTGCTGGTCGATGGCGCGCCCCTGGCCCGCGCCGGACCCGACGGCCTCGCGATCATCGGCTTCGACCGGGATGCGCCCGCATCGACGACGTTGCGCGTTCCCGTGCGGGGCGCGATGCAGCAGGCCACCCTGCCGCTGGAAGCCGTCAGCTACGACGTGCAGCGCATCGACGGCCTGCCTGCCGATCAGGTCGAGCCCAGCGACCCGCAGCTCCTCGCCCGCATCGCCGCCGAACTGAAGCGCAAGCAGGCGGCCCTCGCCTCGCAAGATCCTGGCGAGGCGTTTCGGGGAGGGTTCATCTCGCCGGTCGATCACGCGGTGCGCACCTCGGCTTTCGGGCCGCAACGCATCCTGAACGGCGTGCCCAAGACTCCGCACTACGGGGTCGACCTGGCAGCACCCGAGGGCACGGCGATCCGCGCTCCGGCCGACGGGCTCGTGGTGCTGGCCGAGCCGCACCTTCACTTCGAGGGCGGGCTCACCCTGATCGACCACGGGCAGGGCCTGATCTCCATGTACCTGCACCAGTCCCGGCAGGGCGTGGCCGCGGGCGACCGGGTGCGGCAAGGCCAGATCATCGGCGAGATAGGGCACACGGGCAGAGCCACAGGGCCGCACCTGTGCTGGCGCATGACCTGGCGAGGGCGCCACATGGACCCGTCGCTGCTGGTGGGCGGCCAGGCCCCAGCCTAGCCGGCGCTCCGCAACCTCAATGACTGCAACGGTTTGAGTGGCGAAAGCCGCCGTTGCAGACAGCTTAACGATATGTAATCTGCCGCGCTTCGGCGCTAACATTCCGACATTGCAACAATTAGAGCGGGGCGGCTGCACGTGTCGGGGACGGGGCTTGAATCGCTTCGCGTGCTGCTGGTCGAAGACAACGCCCACATGCGCCACATCCTGCAGACCATGCTCGCAGGCGTAGGCCTGCGGCAAGTTCGGGAGGCTGCCGATGGCCATGCGGCGCTGGAACTTCTGAAGAGCTGGGCCGCCGATTTTGTGGTGGCCGACTTCCGCATGGCCCCGATGGATGGCGTGGAGTTCACCCGTCGCGTTCGCTGCGACGCCGACAGCGCCAACCCCTACCTGCCCATCATCATGATGACCGGCCACGCCGATCGCACCCGCGTGATGGAAGCGCGCGACGCAGGCGTGACCGAGTTCGTGGTCAAGCCGATGACCGCCCAGGCCGTGCTGGATCGCATCAACGCGGTGATCCACAAGCCGCGCCCCTTCGTGAAATGCGCCAGCTACTTCGGCCCCGACCGGCGTCGGCGGCAGGATCCGCGCTTCCCCGGCCCTTGGCGGCGAAACAACGACGCGCAGGCCGCGACCTTCCTCTAGAGCCCAGGCTTCGGCTGTGGCACCGCGGCCAGCGCCGCGTAGGCTTCGTTCGGCCAGCGCTTGTGAACCCAGAACCACTCAGCCGGGCGCTCCCGCACGCAGGTCTCGAAGAACGCATTGAGTTTCGCCACGCCCGCGACGAGGTCGGCCTCGCGGTCTCCGCTCCGCTCGAGCAGAATGGGCGGGTGGGCGATGACGCGGAAACGCGCTTTGGGCAGACGCTGCACAGACATGGGATGCAGAAGGCCGCCGCAGCGCAGGGCCATCCGCGTGGGGCCGCCCGCCGTTCTGCAGGGCACGCCGAAGAACGTCCCCTCCACGCCTGTGTTGAACTTCTGGTCGTTGAGGAAGGCCACCGCGAAGCCGTCGTTCAGGGTCTGCAGGAGCTCTCGCCCGCCCTCCCCGCCCCCCTTGGGGCCGAACAGCTCGACCCCGTAACGGGCGCGGGTCTCGATGATGCGCCGGTCGAAATAGGGGTTGTTTGCCGCGCGATAGGTCACCCGGCAGCGCACGCCCGCATCCACGATGGCCGCCGCCATCACTTCGAAGTTGGAGAAGTGTCCCGAGACCAGGATCGCCGCCTCCCCGGACTGGGCGATGGCCTCCAGCCGCTCGCGCCCCACCACCTCGACGCGCCCGGTTGCAGGGGTCAGGCGGTCTGTGAGGGGGAACTCGAACAGGGTGCGGCCGAGATTGTCCCACTGGTCCTTCAGAAGCCGCGCATGCTGGGCGGGCGTGAGATGCGGGAACGCGATGCGGATGTTGTCGGACGCGATCCTGTGCGTACCCGTCAGCGGCCCCAGCAGCATGAACAGCCGCGCCCCCGCCCCTGAGACCCACGCGACCGGAAACAGGCGCAGCACGGCGGTGAGGAGGTCGTAGAACAGGACCTCCGTCCTCCAGACGAGATCCTGTGCGACGGATCGGCGGGACGCTGACATGGCTACCGGGCGTTCGCCCACGCTTTCAGATGGTGACGCCGCCGTCGATCACGATGGCCTGGCCGGTCATGAAGGCCCCGGCCGCCGAGGCGAGGAACACCGCCGCCCCCGCGATCTCGTCGGGCTGGCCGATGCGGCGCAG
Organism: Caulobacterales bacterium; assembly: GCA_038226305.1. Classification (GTDB taxonomy): domain Bacteria; phylum Pseudomonadota; class Alphaproteobacteria; order Caulobacterales; family Caulobacteraceae; genus JASLDZ01. The sequence continues at coordinate 109,771 of JBBRQN010000005.1, read as the reverse complement.
GGGAGCGCCCGCGGTGGAGCGCTCCAGGGTGTCCGGATCGTCCCACAGCGCCTTGGCGAAATCGGTCTTGATCAGGCCCGGCGCGATGCAGTTCACCCGCACGTTGGAGGGGCCGTATTCCACCGCGTAGTTGCGGGCGAGCTGGAAGTCGGCCGCCTTGGACACGTTGTAGCCGCCGATGATGGGCGAGCCGCGCAGGCCGCCGATGGACGACACGATGATGATCGCCCCGTCCTTGCGCTCGATCATCTCCGGCGCTGTGAGCTGGATCAGCCAGTGGTTGGCGATGATGTTGTTGTCGAGGATCTTCCTGAACTGATCGTCCGAGATCCCCGCCAGCGGCCCGTAGTAGGGGTTCGAGGCTGCGTTGCAGACCGTGATGTCGATCTTGCCGAAGGCGGCCTTCGCCTCGTCCACCAGCCGCTTGAGATCATCCTTGGAGGAGATGTTCGCCGGAACCGCGATGGCGGTGCCCTCGCCGTGGCGTTCGTTGATGCCCTTGGCCACCTCGTCGCACGGCCCCGCCTTGCGCGAAGAGACCACCACCTTCGCCCCGTGCTGCGCCATGCGCTCCACGATGGCGCGACCGATCCCGCGGGACGAGCCGGTGACCACGGCCACCTTGCCGGTGAGGTCGAAAAGGGTGGTGTCGGCGTCGGTCAAGGCGGGCGTCTCCGGCGGTTTCTTGTTCCGTCCAGAGTCAGGGCTTGGCGCGGGAGCGTCAAGCGGCTGCGAGAGCCCTTACGCCGCGTCGCGCTCGTAGGCGGCGTTGCGCTGCAAGAGACCGTCCTGGCCGGTGAAGGCTGCGGGGGCGGTGACGGTCTCGGCCGCCCCAGTCACCAGCCACCCGTCGGGGCAGAGCGCCGACTCGAGCCCGCCCAGCACCTGCTGCGCGGCGGCCGCGTGCAGGGCGCCAAGCACGTTGCGGCACAGGATGATGTCGAAGGGCCCGAAGCGTGAGAGATCGTCCATTAGGTTCACCCGGCCCCAACGAACCGACTGGCGCAGGGCCGGCGAGATGCGCCAGTGATCGTCGGCCTTCTCGAAGTGCGCCAGCAGCGTGCGGATCGGCAGCCCGCGCTGCACCTCGAAGTGGCTGTAGAGCCCCGACTTGGCTTTCTGCAGCGCCCGCTCGTTCAGGTCGCTGGCCACGACGCTGACGGTCGCCCGCCCCGCCAGCGGGCCCATCTCGGCCGCCAGCATGGCCAGCGAATAGGCCTCCTGGCCGGTGGAGCAGCCGGCGCTCCAGATGCGGATCGAGCCGCCCGGACGCCGCTCGGCGAGGGCCGGGATCACCTCGGTGCGAAGCCGCTCGAACAGGGCGCGATCGCGGAAAAATGCCGTGTCGCCGTCGGCCAGCGCCTCGACCACCTGAGCGATCAGCGCGGGTTCGCGGCCGGCGCGCAGCCGATCCACGAGGGCCGCGACCGAGGGCGCGCCCTCACGCCGGGCCACGGTGGCGAGGCGGCTCTCGGCGAAGGATGCAGCGGCACCGGTCAGGTTCAGCCCGGCCCGCTCGCGGGCGATGTCGGCCAGGAGGTCGAGATCTTCTCGCGTCATATCAGGCCGGCCTCGGAGAACTTGGAGGCGATGATGTCGCCGTCGAAGGGCTTCATGATGTACTCGTCCGCCCCGGCGTCGAGCGCCTGGGCGATGCGCTCAGGCTCCGTCTCGGCGGTGCAGAACACCACGACCGGCGCGGTGCCGCCTGGCTCGAGGCGGAGCAGGCGTACGAACTCCACCCCGTCCATCACAGGCATGGTCCAGTCCACCAGAACGGCGTCGGGCATGGCGGCACGGCACACGCTGAGGGCTTCCAGCCCGTCTGCGGCCTCGATGGGTTCGAAGTTCAGGGCCTCGACAATGCGCGAGGCCACCTTGCGGACCACCCGGCTGTCGTCGACCACAAGGCAGGTGCGCATCGCCCTCTGCCCCTCAGGCCGCCGCCGAGACGAGCGACGCGTCGAAGCGGGCGAGCGGGGCTTCGATCACAGCGATCAGGCCGCGGCCGGGTCGCGAGATCAGGCGCAGGGAAGCTCCGCACTCGGCCAGATTGGACCGCGCAACCGGCAGGCCCGAGCCGCGGCCTTCGAAGGCAGCGGTGGAGACGCCGGGGCGCAGCGCGAGTTCGGCGGCGCTGCCGTGGGTGTCGAGCCCCGCTGTGAAGGCCGCGCCGCGCAGGGTGGGCGCGTCGAGTCCCGGGCCGTCGTCAGCGAGCGTGACCCGCAGGAGGCCGTGGGAGGTGCCGATGGACAGTGCGAGCCGGCAGCGGCCGGGCTTGCCGTCCAGGCGGCGGGTGTCAGCCGGTGCGGCATGGTCGCAGGCGTTACGCACCAGAGGCAGCAACGCCCGGCGGCAGGCGGCCACCACCTCGGGCGAGGCTTCCACGGGCGAGCGGCGGATGGTGAACTCGATGTCGAGGCCCAAGCGATCGGAGAGGCGATCCACGAGGTCTGGCAGGCCACGGGCGATGGCGGCGGAGGCATCCTGGGAGGCCTGCCGGTCGCGAACGGCACGAAGCAGCGGCGCTGCACGAATGCCGTAGCCTTCGCCGGAGCGGGCCGCTTCGTGGGCGAGGGCGGCGTGAAGCGCCTGCACGCCCCAACCCACGGTCTGCACGGCGGGCCTGTCCAGCCCGCGTTCGCGCGCCAAAGCCAGCGTCAGGGGGGCTTCGGCTTCGCCGGCGAGGCGGGCGATCTCGTCCAGACCGGCGGCGCGGGCGCCGGAGCGCACGCCGTGCAGCCGGTCGCAAAGGGCCTGCGCGCTGCGCGCGTCGGCCGGAGCGGCGATCAGGGCACCCAGATCAGCGGAGGCTTGGGCCAGCGTCTGGGCGGCGTCGTCGATGAACTCTTGGGTGAGCGCGTCCATATGCGCAGACGATGCGCGCAGGCGGTTAAGGACCGGTGGACCGCCGAAGCTTTCCCGCGAAAAAGCGTGGCACCAAGCAGCTAGGCCGGAATGCGCGCCCGCAGCGTCACTTTTTCCTCGACCACCTGCGCCTCGATCCGACCGCCCGCAGCCGTGACGAGGGCGTGGAGGTAGTAGGCCTGCACCCAGTGGCCGGTCAGCCCGTCGCCCTGCGGCTCGCCCCGCAGGCCGGCCAGAACCTCGGGCCGCAGCCGGGCGCGGGGCCCGATCGCCTCCAGCGCCAGGAGCACCGCCCCCTCGCCCTCCGTCGCGGTCACCTTGGCCACACCGCCCGTCGGGAGGGCCGTTGCCCCCAGCTGAGCCATGTTAAGGAGGGCGCGGGCGGGGGCCTTCTGCAGGCTTGCGAGTGCGAGGTCCCAGTCCAGCGTGGCGCGGACGTGGGCGAACACCCCGTCGGCCAGCTTGTGGAGGTCGCGCACGTCGAAGGTCTCGGCTGCGGCGCTGGCTCCGAACGCAACGCGGGAGAACGCCAGAAGGGCGGTGAGCTTCCGCGCACTCTGCCCGATCAGGTTGAGGGCATCGTCGCGCATGTCCTGTGCGGTCGGATCTTCCAGCAGGTCGACGCCCGAGACGATGGCCGAGGCGGGAGAAATGAAGTCGTGGCACAGCCGCGCCGCGAGGGCCGCCGCCAACTCGGCCGCGCCGATGGCGGGCGTCGTCACCGTCTCTGGCTCCACGCCCGGATCGAGCGCGGGGTCGGCGGTGACGGGATCGAGGTCGAGGGGCTGCGTCATGGGCAAGGCTCTGCGGCGAGTCGGCAGGAGGGAGGCGCGAATCTATCGCACGGCCGCCGGCCGCGAGGGAGGCCTCCCCATGCGCGACGCCACCGCCTATGAAGCCGCCATGCCCACCGCCCCCCCGCCCGCGACGGACGATGCCGTTCTGCCGGATGCCGCACAGGGCAACTGGGTGGACGCTCATGCGCCCCTGCGGCTTCGCCCGTGGCTGAAACTCGGCCGGTTCGACCGACCCGCCGGCATCTGGCTCCTGATGCTGCCCGCCTGGCAGGGCGCGGCGCTGGCGGGTGCCGAAGGCGGGCGACTGCCAGGCCTGTGGGTGCTCATGGCCACCGCCATCGGCGCGGCGCTGATGCGGGCTGCGGGCTGCGCGTACAACGACATCGTCGATCGCGACATCGACAGGAAGGTCGCCCGCACCGCGGCCCGCCCCATCGCCTCGGGCGCGATATCCCGGCGTGGCGCCTGGGCATTCGTGGTGGGGTGCAGCCTGGTGAGCCTGTGCGTGCTGCTCACGCTCGGACCGCTCGCCATGGGCCTGGGCGTGGCGTCGTGCGGGCTGGTGGCGGCCTATCCGTTCATGAAGCGCATCACCTGGTGGCCGCAGGCGTGGCTGGGGCTGACCTTCAACTGGGGCGCCCTCCTCGCCTACGCCGCCCAGACCTCACGGTTCGGCGCGGGCCGGATCGATGCGGCGGACGTGCTGCTCTACGCCTCGGGCCTGTTCTGGACGCTGGGCTACGACACCATCTACGCCCTGCAGGATCTGGAGGACGACGCGCTGGCGGGGGTGAAGTCCTCCGCCCGCCGGCTGGGCTCCGGCGTTCGGCGGGGCGTGGCGCTGTTCTATGCGGCGAGTGCGGCCTTGAGCTTTGCGGCGGGCTGGATCGGCCACCTGGGCGTGGGCTTCTTCGGCGTCTGGTGCGCCTTGGCCCTCCACCTCGCCTGGCAGGCGCACAGCGTGCGGGCGGATCGGCCGAAACTGGCCTTGCGCCTCTTCAAGTCGAACCGCGATGCGGGGATCATCCTCTTCGTCGCGCTGGTCTTCGGCGCCTGGGCGGGAACCTGAACCATGCTGAAATCCGTCCTTGCGATCCTGCTGGTCGCCGCCACCACCCCTCTCCACTTCGAGCGAAAGACGAAGGAGGCGGAGGTTTCGCTCAAGCTGCCCCCGGCCGTCGCCCGCGCGCCCGTGCTGCACGACCGGCTCTATCGCGGCGAGGTGAAGGGTCTGACGAGGTTCGTGAGCGAGGCGGCCGCCGGGCGGCGTGACGAGCCGAATTCGTTTCGCGATCTGGGGGCGTGGGAGGATCAAATCTCCTACGAGGATCCGTTCGAGACGCCTCGCCTGATCAGCCTGCGCCGCGAGGAGTATGTGGACACCCACGGTGTCCACCCGAACCACCCGTCAGGCGGCGTGGTGTTCGACAAGGCGACCAACACCCGGGTGCGGACCGTCGATCTCCTCAAGCCCGGCGCCAATGTGAGGAAGCTCGACCGCGCCCTTTGCGACGCCGCTCGCGCCGCGAAACGTGAGCGCGCCGAGGGCCATTGGGACGAGAAGGAGGACAGCAACTTCTCCTGTCCCACCTGGCGAGGCCTCTATATCGGCGGGAAGCTCGCGGAAGGCTCGGGGCCGGTGCAGTTCACTCTGGCGCCGGGCACGGTGAAGGGTCGGGCGGGCGGGCTGATCTTTGTCTATTCGCCCTACGACATCGGGGCTTATGTGGACGGCGGCTACGACGTGCTCCTGCCCTTGGCCGTGTTCCGCGACGCGCTGAAGCCAGAGTACGCCGGGGAGTTCGCAGGGTCGCCCAAGCCGCTTCCGAAGGAGTCGTGAGCCGGGTCATCCCGCCCGACGAGCGGCGCGCCTTCATCCTTGCCAACACGCGCCTGCAGCGGCCGCCGCACGTGCCCGAGTTGCAGCTTCACCTCGCCGATGAGGTTACGCCCATCTGGCGCATGACCGAGGAGGCGCTGGAGGAGATCGGCCTGCCCCCGCCCTTCTGGGCCTTTGCCTGGGCGGGCGGACAGGGGCTGGCGCGCTGGCTTTTGGACAATCCCTCAGCCGTTGCGGGCAAGCGGGTGCTGGATTTCGCCACCGGATCCGGCCTCATCGGCATCGCGGCGATGCAGGCGGGGGCGGCCTCGGTGACCTGCGCGGACATCGACGGGTTCTGCGCCGCGGCCGTCGCCCTCAACGCCGAGGCCAACGATGTGCAGGTGACGTTCACCGACGTGAACCTGCTCGACAGCGCCCCGCGCCCGTTTGACGTGATCTGCGCGGGCGACATCGCCTACGAGAAACCCGTGGCGGAGCGGGTGCGGGCGTGGCTTTCACTCGCGAGGGCAGGAGGCTCCACGGTACTGATCGGCGATCCGCATCGCAGCTATTTCGACGCGACGGGGCTGCTGCCGCTGGCAGAGTACCGCGTGCAGACCACCCGTGAGCTCGAGGATCATGCCGTGAAACGCACCGGCGTGTGGACGATGGTGTGAACCGCCTCTAGAACACATACAGAACATGCACCGGGGGCGAAGATGAACGAAGACGGCAAGCTGGCATATCTGGAGCTGCCCGGCGGCGACATGGCCGCCACGAAGGCGTTCTACGGCTCCGTCTTCGGCTGGACCTTCACCGACTATGGCCCGACCTACGCGGGTTTTGCCGAGGGCCTGGACGGGGGCTTCCAGTCCGACGAGACGGAGGCGCCGGCCGCTCCCCTGCCGATTCTCTACGCCACCGATCTCGAGGCCATGCTGGCGAGGGTGATTGGTGCTGGCGCTCCCATCGTGAAGCCGATCTTCGCCTTTCCCGGCGGGCGGCGCTTCCACTTCCGAGATCCTGCGGGCACCGAGCTTGCCATGGTGAGCTACGGCTAGAAGCGGGGCCGGAACGCTCGCGGCGACCAGCAGAGGTCTCGCTTCGCCGGTTCGGCGTCGAACACGAGGTCGGCAGACATGCGATCGCCCATGGCGGCCGTGGCGCCAGGCAGGATCGGCGAGGCGACGGCCAGCGCCAGCCTCCACAGGGGCGGCGGCACGGAGACGATGGCGGGGCGCATTCCCAGCCCCTCGAACACCCGCTCCGCCATGGCGCGATAGGTCAGCGTTTCGCCACCGGGGAGGTCGTAGGCGCGGTTCAGCGCTTCAGGGCGGTCGAGGGCAGCGAGGGCGACGGCTGCCAGGTCCTGCGCATGCACCGGCTGGCGCAGGCCGACTCCGGCGCCGGAGATCGGCAGCACGCGGAAGCGCCGGATCAGCCCGGCCAGGCGCGACACGTTCTGGTCGGCTCCTTCGGCATAGATCAGCGTCGGGCGCAGCACCGTCCAGCCGATGCCGCGGGGCTCGCAGAAAGCGGCAAGCGCATCCTCCGCATCGGCCAGGGACTTGGCGACGGCGCGTTCCTTCGGCTCAGGCGAGCCGGTCTTGGTGAAGCGGCTAGTGGACGACATGGCCACGATCCGCCGCACGCCTGCCCTCTCCAGCGCCGGCAGGGCCTGGGGTAGGAGCCAGATCGGCGACAGGCTGAGCACCGCCTCCGCGGCAGGCAACCGCATGTCCGGCGTCGTCAGGTCTGCCCGCAGCCAGCCGAGGCCCGGGGTCGGCTCAGGCGGATCGCGGCTCACGGCGATCAGCGAGCGGCCCTCGGCCGAAGCCTGCGCCGGCACGAACCGCCCGACGAGGCTTGTGGCCCCGAGGACCAGGATCGGCGCCCGCGTTTCGCTCACTGCCATGCCGTGAACGACCGCCACACCGGGCGCGGGTAGCGTAGCCGCGGCGAAAGGTTAAGCTCGCGTCGCCGCACGCCTTCGCGGACTGACGAGTCGCCGCCCATGGATCCCCAGCAGATCGTCGTCTCCTCCGCCGGCCATGCCGCCGCCTTGTGGACGGGCCTGAACCTGCTGCTCCTTCTCGTGCTGTCGCTGCTGGTCGTGCGGCAGCGGCGAGCCCACAAGGTGATGATCGGAGACGAAGGTGTGCCGGACTTGGTGCGGGCCAGCCGCGCCTTCGGCAATGCCGTCGAATATGTACCGGTCTGCCTCGTGGGCCTGGCCGTGCTGGCCGCGGTGGGGGCCCCTGCGCTTCTTATCCATGCCCTGGGCGGGGCCCTCTTCATCGGACGGGTGGCGCACGGGGTGGGCCTCAGCCGCAGTTCGTCCGCCAGTCCGGGCCGCGCCATCGGCACCCTGTTCACCTGGATCGTCATGCTGGCCACGGGCGTGCTGCTGGTGATCTTCAGCGCACCCTAATCGCCGCTCAGGCCGGCACGGGCTGAGGCACGGTCGCGATCGCCCGCACGGTGCTCGTGATGAACCCCCCGCCGAGCACGCGGGTGGGCTCGGCCGGGTCGTAGAGCACGCAGGCTTGGCCCGGCGACACCCCCTCTTGCGCCGCTTCGAACACCACCTCGCCTGACGCCGACAGCCGCGCAGGCACGGGCTCGCCTCCAGACCGCACTCGGGCGAGCACCGGCAGGCGGGCATCGCAGGCGGCGGCGAAGGTCGGCCCATCGCCCAGCCAGTTCTGCTCGCCAACACTCAGCGAGGCGGTGAGCAGAGACTCGCGCGGCCCCACCATCACCCGCCGGTTGGGCGCATCAATGCCGGTCACGAACAGCGCCTCGTGCAGGCCGAGGTTCAGCCCCCGGCGCTGCCCGACGGTGTAGCGGCTGACGCCGAGATGACGGCCGAGCACGCGACCGTCTTCGTGCACCACGTCGCCCTCCCCCACCGAGCCGGGGCGCAGCTTGTCTATCAGGGTGGAATACTTGCCCTCCGGCACGAAGCAGATGTCCTGGCTGTCGGGCTTGTCGGCCACCGCCAGGCCGAGCTCGGCCGCCAGAGCGCGCACCTGCGGCTTTGGCAGGGCACCCAGCGGGAAGCGCAGGAAGGCGAGCTGCTCGCGCGTGGTGGCGAACAGGAACCAGCTCTGGTCTCGCGCCGCATCCACCGCGCGATGCAGCTCCGGCCCGCCCTCGCCCATGAGGCGGCGGACGTAGTGGCCGGTGACCATCGCCTCGGCGCCCAGGTCGCGCGCCACTTCGGACAGGTCGCGGAACTTCACCGTCTGGTTGCAGCGGATGCAGGGAATGGGCGTCTCGCCCCGCAGGTAGCTGTCGGCGAAGTCGTCGATCACGCTCTCGCGAAAGCGGCTTTCGTAGTCGAGCACGTAGTGGGCGATGCCGAGCTTCTCGGACGCGGCGCGCGCGTCGCGGATGTCCTGCCCGGCGCAGCACGCTCCCAGCCGCTTGGCCTTCGCCCCGTGGTCGTAGAGCTGCAGCGTGACGCCCACCACCTCGAACCCCGACCGGGCGAGGAGGCCCGCGGCCACGGTGGAGTCCACGCCGCCCGACATGGCGGCGACCACGCGCGCACCCGGCGCCAGCCCGAGCGCCTGCGGCGAGGCCACCCGGGCGGCGACGGCATCCAGGCTATCGGGCAGGCTGTCGGGGGCGGAGGTCATGACCTGCCCTATCTAGGGGGAGGGGCAGGCTTTGGCGAGTTCGTGGCTGTATCCGGGAGTGAGGCGGGGTCGACCCGGCGGCAGGCGAGCACGCCCATCGAACCCGAATCGGGCGTGTACTGGTGGCAGGCCAGGCCCCGGCGTTGCGGCGAAGACCGGGGCGGGCTCAGCTTGGCCGCCGTGCCCGGAACCCGCAGGTCGTACAGCCAGATGAACCCGTCTCCTGCAGCGGGCGCGTGGGCGAAGAGCACTGCCGCAGGGTCGTCGGTCGGCCCCGTCACCAGCGCCTCCACATTCACGGGATAGCGGCGGCGGTCGAAGAAGGTGCGGGCCAGGGTCAGCCGCTCGGCCGGCGTCAGCACGCGGTTGGTCGGGTTGTCCCACAGGAACGCCACATGCCGGGCGTGCGAGGCCATCAGGTCGGCGCTGGCAGTCTCGTACTGCAGGCTGCGGCGGCTGACGTTGTCGGCCGTGATGCCCACGATCGTGGCGAACGTCAGCGCAAGGCTGATCACCACCCCGCCGAGCACCCCGGCCCGTCGCCCGGCCGCGGCTCGCAACACGAGCGGCAGGGCCAGCATCAGCCCCGGCGCATAGGGGGTGAGGTAGCGGAACGCGAAGCTCGGGCGCAGGTAGCCCATCGCGGTCACCAGCGTCAGGCCCAGGGCAGCGCAGATCACCGGCACCCACAGCATCGGCGGCACCACCCGCTCGCCGGGCTCCTCCGTGCCGTCGGGAAACCACCGCCGCCAGGCGATGCCGATGACGGCCATGCCGCCGGTCGCGACCCACAGGGTCCGGCCGCCGAGGCCGTAGTCGATCGCCGCCGCAGCGTCTTCCGGCTCCATCGGCGGATACCAGGCGAAGGCGGGTTCGGCGAAGGCGGCGACGCGGTGCGCGTGCAGGATCAGCCAGCCGAACGCGGGCAGAAACAGGAGCGCCGCGGGCCACAGCCGCAGGGCCCTCTGCCGATGCACCGCGAGCAGCGCGAACCCCTGCAGGGCCGCCAGGATCAGGGCGTGGTGATGGGTTAGGAGGCACAGGCCCGCGGCGGCGCACCACGTCGCGGCTCTGGCGACAGTCGGCGCAGCCAGCACCCGCAGGAACAACGCCGCCGCCGCCACCTCCAGAGCGAACAGGAGGGAATACCCCCGCGCCTCCTGAGCGAAGAACACGCCGGGAATCCACAGGGCAATCAGCGCCGCCCACATCCACCGCTCCCGTCGCGCTAGGCCCGTTCCGGGCAGGAAAGCAAACAGGGGCGAGGCGATGGCGGCGAGTACGCTGGGCGCACGCAGGGCGGTGTTGGAAAAGCCCGCCAGCGCCGTCCAGGCCTTCAGCGTCACGAAGTAGAGCGGCGGGTTCGGGTCCCACCCCAGTTCGTGAAGGAAGGCCGCCCCCCGGGTCTGGACGATCGCCAGCGTCCAGCCCTCGTCCAGCCACAGGGGGCCGCCCGCATCGGTCCAGATCTTCAGGGGAACAGACGCGATCAGGCACAGGAGCGGCAGGGCGATGGGGCCCCACCGACTCAAGCTCTCGCGATCCGGGCGAAGGGCGGTCATCGTCGGCGACGATGCCTGCCCTTAGCCTCGCATAGGGTTAATGCCGTGGATCAAAGCCCGTCCAGAACACCGCGCAGATAGGCCACGTGATCGCGGAAGGCGGCGCGGCCGGCAGCGGTGGCGCTGGCGCGGGTGCGGGGCTTCTTGCCGACGAAATCCTTGTGGATGTCGATGTAGCCCGCGCCCTCCAGCGTCACGAGATGGGCGCCGAGGTTGCCGTCCGTGGCGCCCGCGATCGCTTTCAGGCGGGCGAACTCGATGGGCTCGCAAGCGTCGGGCGCCGCCAGCGCCGACATGATCTTCAGCCGCACGGACTGGTGGATGATCTCGTCCGCCTGGGCCATACTTCAGGCCTTCCGCAGCCAGAAGCCGCCGAGGAACAGCGCACCCCCGCCCACCAGAGCCATCCACAGGTAGAATACCTGAGGGAAGGCGATCCACCCCAGCATGATCGCAAGGAACAGGGCCGCTCCCAGCCATGCGTAGCGGGCACCGGTCCAGATGCCGACCACCACATAGGCCCCCGCCACCGCCAGCGAGATGACCGCGTTCACCGCGTGCATGTCGGTCAGCTTCAGCACGGTGAACAGGCCGAAGAAGAAGCCGGCGATGGCTGCGGAGGTGCCGAAGGCCTTCCAGCTCTTGCGGGCCGGCACGGCGCCGCGCCCCCGCGACATCCAGAAGGTGAGGCCGATGGTCACCACGGTAGCCACGGGCCAGATCCAGTTAGCCGCCGACCCGCCGTATTGGGAGACGAGGTTGCAGATGAACCACTCCACGCCCCAGATCATCAGGATCGGTCCGCCCGCCGAGTAGCGGGCCAGCACCGACGATCGGCGCTGCGCCGTCTCCATCTCGGCGATGGCCTTGGCGGCCTCGTCACGGGTGAGGGTCATGGGGTGTAGCGCTCCAGGATCGCGGTTGAGCATGGCGTGAATCGGAGGCGGTGGTGAGAGGGCGCCGGCCGGCCGCCCTCTCCTCGCCGCCGCGTTTGGCGGATCAGCCGGCGGGGTAGGTCATCGGCACGACGATCTTCGTCACGCCCGCGCCCTCGCGCACCTGGGTCGACACCTGGTCGAAGCTCGGCACGCCGTGCAGGGTCACGCCTTCGCGAAAGCCCCAGCCCTCGGTGGGCTTGCCGCCGGTGGCGGTGGTCATGCCGCGGCTGTCGTCGGCGTCATGCAGCACCGACAGGGCGTATTCGCCAGCCGGTACGTCGAGGGTGAATGTGACGGTTCCAGAGGTGTCGCCAGCCAGCATCCGGCCCGTCACCGCGGCGGGGCGCATGAACTGATCGCGGGTCTGCAGGGCCGTCAGGATGTGCCCGCCCTTGGGCTGCACGCCGGTGAGCGTCACCTCGACCGTCGCCGCCCGAGCCGCACCCGCCGCCAGCGTCGCTGCGGCGGCCAACGCCATGATGGTCTTCATCGTCTGTCTCCATGCCGCCCCAGTGGCGACGAGCACTCTGTGTGACAGAGCAATGGGACGCGTCAATGGAGAACTCTGTGAGAGCGAAGGGCCGAAAGATTGGTCGAACGGGAGGTCTTCGCGAGGTCAGGCACCCTCCCCTTGCCGGAGAAGGAGACGCCCATTCGCAGAATGGGAGGGTGAGGGGTCTCGCCACATCAAGGGCGAGCGGGTGCTGCGGGCGCGACGGCCGGCGCTGTTCGCCCCTCACCCTTCCTTGCGGAAGAAGGCGTAGATGCGGTCGGCGAGCGCCCGGTTCACGCCCTCCACCTTCACCAGATCATCCGCGGAGGCGCGGGAGACGCCGCGGGCGGAGCCAAAGGTGTGCAGGAGGGCGCGCTTCCTTCCCGGGCCGACGCCCTCGATCTCGTCCAGCGGGTTCTTGGTGAGGTCCATCTTGCGGCGGGTTCGGTGGGCGCCGATGGCGAAGCGGTGGGCCTCGTCGCGCAGGCGCTGCAGGAAGTAGAGCACCGGATCCTTCGGCTCGAGCATGAAGGGGGTGCGGCCGGGCATGAAGAACCGCTCCAGCCCCGCATCGCGGTCGGGGCCCTTGGCCACGCCCACCACGGAGATGTCGTCGACGCCGAGGTCGGCCATGACGGCGAGCGCCACGTCGAGCTGGCCCTGGCCGCCGTCCACCAGAATCAAGTCGGGGTGATTGGACTCGTCGCCCTCCTCCGCCTCCTTCTGCAGGCGCGTGAAGCGGCGGGTGAGCACCTCCTTCATCATGGCGTAGTCGTCGCCGGGGGTGAGCTCGGTGCTCTTGATGTTGAACTTGCGGTACTGGGCTTTGAGGAAGCCCTCCGGCCCGGCGACGATCATGCCGCCCACCGCGTTCGTGCCCGAGATGTGGCTGTTGTCGTAGACTTCGATCCGCTCCGGCGAGCCCTCCAGCTTGAAGGCCTCGCAGACGCCGGCGAGGAGCTTCTGCTGCGCCCCGCTCTCGGCCATGCGCCGGCCCAGAGCCTCGCGGGCGTTGGTGAGGGCGTGTTGCACGAGGCGCTTCTTCTCGCCCTTCACCGGCACGATCATCTCAACTTTGCGGCGGGCGCGCAGGCTGAAGGCCTCGGTGAAGAGGTCCACGTTGGGCACGGCATGGCTGAGGATGATCAGCTTCGGCGGCGTGCGGTCCTCATAGAACTGGCCGAGCACCCCATCGAGCACGCCGCCGGCGTCCAGCTCGCCGTTGGGGGGCACGCGGGGGAAGTAGGCGCGGTTGCCCCAGTTCTGCCCGCCGCGGAAGAAGAACACCTGCACGCAGGCTTGGCCGCCGGTCTCGTGCACGGCGAAGACATCGGCCTCGTCCACGCCTTCCGGGTTGATGGACTGCTCGGCGGAGACGCCCGCCAAGGCGCGGATGCGATCTCGCACACGGGCGGCGCGCTCGAACTCCATGGCCTCGGCCGCTTCCGTCATCTCGGCGACGAGGCGCTGGTTCACGGACTTGGACTTGCCGCGCAGGAAGTCGTGCGCCTCGGCCACCAGGGCGTCGTAGCCCGCGGCGTCGATCAGCCCGGTGCAGGGGGCCGAGCAGCGTTTGATCTGGTGCAGCATGCAGGGGCGCGTGCGCGTCTCGAACACGCTGTCCGAGCAGGAGCGCAGCAGGAACGCTTTCTGCAGGGTGTTCAGGGTGCGGTTCACCGCCCAGGTGGAGGCGAAGGGGCCGAAATAGTCGCCCTTGATCGTGTGGGCGCCCCGGTGCTTGCGGATCTGGGGGGTGGCGTGATCCCGCCGCAGCATGATCTCGGCGAAGCTCTTGTCGTCGCGCAGGGTGATGTTGAAGCGGGGCTTCAGCCGCTTGATCAGGTTCTGCTCCAGCAGGAGCGCCATCGCCTCGGTGGGCGTGGTGACGAACTCCATGGAGCGGGTGAGCGCCACCATGTGCTGCAGGCGCTGGCTATGCGCCCGCCCTTGCGCGTACTGCACCACGCGCTTCTTCAGGCTCTTGGCCTTGCCGACGTAGAGAACCTCGTCGGCCTCGCCGAGCATGCGGTAGACGCCGGGGGTGTCGGGCAGGCGTTTGACGTAGTCGGCGATCAGGGCCGCGCCTTTGAGCGTAGAGCCCTCGTGCTCCTGCGGGGTGAGACGCACGGTCTGCGCCTCCACCTCCGCCACCAACGTCTCCGCGACCTCCGACATCGGGTGCATATAGGGGCGTTCGGGGCGCCCCTCACCCCTCAAATTGGAGCTACTTGGCGCGCTTCGCCGTGATTGCCACGTCGACGCCGACCTTCAGGGCCACGGTATCGCCGCCCTTGAACTGGCCCTGGCCGACGCCGAACGCCGAACGGTCGAGGCTGAGCGAGCCGGTCATCTTCGCCACTTCGCCGGTTATGGTCAGGGCGAACGGCAGGCTGACCGGGCGGGTCACGTTGCGGATGGTCAGATCGCCATCGGCCACATAGCGGCCGGGCCCTGCGGCGGCGATCCGCTTCGACTTGAACAGCGCGCGCGGGAAGGCCTTCACGGAAAACCAGTCGGGGGTCGGGAGCGCCTCGTCCCGCGAGGCGTCGCCGCTGACGGCCGAACCGGTGTCGATCACGGCGGTGACTTGCGAGGCGGGCAGGTTCGCCGGGTCGAAGGCGATCTGCGCGTCGAAGCGGGTGAAGCGGCCGGAGAAGCCCTGCCCACTCATGGCACCTGAAAACCCGACCTTGGAGGCCCCCTTGTCCACCACCCACGCGGGCGGCGCTGCGGCCAAGGCGGGGGTCGCGGCGAGGAGGAGAGCGGCGGCGAGGAGAGCGCGCATGGTCAGGCCTTGGCGAAGGGGCGACGCCGCCGGGTGGCCGGCAGCATGCGCTTGAGGACGGGGTCGTGGTCCAACAGGTGGTGCTTCGCCACCGCCCCCACGTGCAGCAGGAACAGGAGGAGCGCACCCCACGCCAGCCACTCGTGAGCCGTCGCGGCCGCATCGTTCACCGACTGCTTGGCGGCGGGGGCCAGCGTCGAAATCACCGGCAGATGCGGCCAGGGAATGACCTTGTAGAGCAGGGTCGGGAAGTTGAGCTTCGAGGTCGAAACGATCGCCCAGCCCGACAGCGGCATCAGGATCATGAACCCGTAGAACGCCCAGTGCACCGCGAGCGACGCGGCCTTCTCCCACGGCTGGAGCATCCCGGAGTCAGGCGGCGGCGGCCGGAACAGGCGCCACGCCAGGCGGCCCAGGCTGAGCAGCAGGATCGTGATCCCGAACGACTTGTGCAGCTGGAAGAAGGTGAACTGGTCGAGCCCCTTCAGAAAGCCCATGCGCCAGCCCAGCGCCCAGTTCATCAGGATCAGGATCGCGATGGCCCAGTGGAAGGCGATCGCGACCGACGAATAGCGTTTGACCGTCATGAGGCTTTCCCTGCACCCGCCCGCCCGCATTCGCAACAGTAACTATGGCGGTTGGCGGACGCCTGGCTCGACCTTGCCCAACAGGGGGGCCGCGCGCTAGACCCTGAGCCACCGCCTGGAGTTCTTTGCCGTCATGGCCGCCATCCTGCCGATCCTCATCTTCGTCGTCGTGCTCATCGGAGCGAACTGGATCGAGTTCGGCCGCCCCGATTGATGAGCCGTCCGGTCGCCCTGGTCACGGGCGGCGCTAAACGCATCGGCGCAAGCCTGGCGCACGCCTGTGCGCACGCGGGCTACGACGTGATCGTCCACTACCGCGACAGCGCCGACGAAGCGGAGGCCACCGCCGCCGACCTGCGCACGACCGGTGTGCAGGCTGCCGTAGTGCAGGGCGATCTCGCTATCGAGGCCGATCGCGCCGCGGTGATCCCCCGGGCGCTGGAGCGGTTCGGGCGCCTCGACTTTCTCATCAACAACGCGTCCCTGTTCGAGTACGACGACCTGGCCGGGCTGACGGAGGCTTTCCTGCAGCGCCATATGGCCGTGAACGTCTACGCGCCGCTGATGCTGATCCGCGACTTCGCGGCCGCCCTGCCGAACGATCGCGAGGGCGTGGTCGTGAACATGCTCGATCACAAGGTGGCGCACCCCAACCCCGACTTCTTCGCATACACCACCAGCCGCGTGGCGATCGCGGGCATGACCGGGGCCCTGGCCCTGGCGCTGGCCCCGCGCATCCGGGTCAACGGCATCGCGCCCGGCCTCACCCTGCCGAGCATGGGCTGGAAAGACGCAGACTTCGACGCCGGCGCGGCCGCCCTGCCCCTCAAGCGCAGCACCGCGGTGGAGGACCTGTGCGCCGCCCTGCGCTTCATCCTCGACGCGAAAAGCCTCACCGGGCAGATCCTGACGGTGGACTCCGGCGCCAGCCTCAGCCCCCGCCTGCGCGATCTCGAGTTCGAGGGCCAGGATGGGCGGGAGCAGAAGCCATGACCTGCACCGTGTTCGTCGAAGGCGTGGAGGTGGAGGCGCACGTGGGTGTCTACGCTCACGAGACGAAGGGGCCGCAGCCCTTGATCTTCGACGTGGAGGCAAGGCTGACCACCGCCCGGCCCCAGGCGCTGGCCGAGACGCTAGACTACGACCGCATCGTCGGCACGGTGCTCGAAGTGGTGTCTGCGGGCCACATCCTCCTGATCGAACAGGCGGCGTCCGAGGTCGGATCGCGCGTTCTGGACATGCAGGGGGTGGATTTCGTGCGGGTGCGTGTGAGAAAACCCCGCGCTCTCAACCCCAGTCTCGGAGGCGGCGCCGGCACCGCCGGCTGCGAGATCACCCTCACCCGATAAGCTTGGGCGCTTAAGAAGGAGGCGACACGATGCGGATCCGGTTCGAACGCCGCTTCTCGATGGCTCACCGCCTGATCGCGGATCCCCTCTCGAAATGCGCCACGCCGCATGGCCACAACGAGATCGTGGTCGCGGAACTGACCACCGACGCCCGGCCCGACATGGGCGGCGCCAACAGTGTCGCGCCGTTCGAGCGGCTGAAGGGCCGCTGGCACGGATGGATCGACAATCACGTGGACCACGCCTTCCAGCTGGCCGCCGACGATCCCCTGGTGGACTGGTTCCGCACCCATGAGCCGCAGCGACTGTCGCGCCTGATGCTGTTTGCCGGGGATCCCACGACCGAGGCCCTGGCTCTGGCCTTCTGGCGCAAGCTCTCCGCCTTCCTGCGGGTGGACGCGCCGGAGTTTCGCCTGGCGGCCCTCACCCTGCACGAAACCCCCACCAACGCGATCACGCTGGACGAGGCGGGGGCCCGCGCCCTGGCCGCCTGGCACCCGGCCGCCTGGTGCGAGCGGGCCGACGACAGCCTGAACGACCTCGCCCTCCTCAGCCCGACGCCGGAAGCCGTGCGCACGAAGGCGTGACCGGGGTTACGCCACCTTAACGTGCACCCGCCCTCGCAGGGCCGTATTTTCCACGGGTGACCGAGGGGCCGCGACTGTCGCCGCCCCCGGTTCGTGGACACGCAAACCCGTGACCGATCCGAACGCTTTTTCGCCCGGCGCCCCCTATGGCCGTCGCGCGGGAGACTATCGCTATCGCTCCCAGGCCCTGACCGGGCCGGTGATCGTGTGGGCGCTGTATCTGGGCGGCTTCGTCACCGGCGGGCTGACCACCTTCATCGGCCTGATCGCCGCCTACGCCATGAAGGGCGGAGCGACCGAAGCCGCGTGGAGCCACTACATCTTCGCCATCCGCACCATCTGGGTGGGGTTGGCGTGGGTCGTGATTGGCAGCCTGCTGTTTGCCGTGGGCCTGCCGCTGACCCTGGTGCTGATCGGCTTCGTGTTTCTGAAGGCGGCGGTGCTGATCTGGGGCGTGCTGGGCCTGTGGTTCGTCGCCCGCTCCGTCATGGCCATCGTCTACGCCATCAAGGACGAGCCCTACCCCCGCCCCCGCTCGTGGCTGATCTGAAAGGGCATCTGGAACCGGAGCCGCGCGCTCCGGTTCCTTTCGGCATGACCATCACCGATAACACCGCCGCCCATCGCTTCGAGCTGAAGGAAGAAGGCCTCCTCGCCTTCGCCGACTATCGCCTCGATGGCGAGAAGCTGATCCTGCCGCATGTGGAGGCCGACCCCGGGCTCCGCGGCACGGGCGCGGCCGGGCGGCTGATGCAGGGTGTGCTGGAGCACGCCCGAGCCGCCGAACTGAAGGTCGTGCCGCTGTGCGGCTACGCGAGCGCCTTCATGCGCCGCCACAAGGAATACGCGGACCTCCTGGCCTAGCAGCCTTCTGCCTCTCCCGTGTCCACGTGCACGGTGAAGCAGGCGTGGTGGCCGGTGGCGCAGTCCTCCACGATGAGCTTCACGTCGCCTGCGTGGGCCTGCGGGCTCCACAGCGCGACGTACTGCAGGGCGGCGTCTTCGGCCGTCTCGGCCGACGGAACCTGATGGCCGGTGTGTGGCGGGGCATCCGCCGGGTGGACGAAGAACGGACGGGGCCGTTCGCGCTTCAACTCTGACGATCGGGACATGCGGGCCTCCATACCGGTCCAACGCGCAGGCCGGGAGATGGATTCACTCCCTCGCAGGCGCTTCGCCGCCCACCAGCGATACGCCGGTCTTCTCCGGACCGAAAAGGGCGAGGAGCGCCAGGATCACCGCCACGGAGCCCGCGACGAGCGCCAGGGCCAAGCCGTAGTTGTCGCCCCGGCTCTCCGCGATCCCGGCCTGGATCACCGCGTTGCCCGAGGCGATCAGGTTGCCGAGCTGGTAGGCCAGCCCCGGGAACGTGCCCCGCGCCGCATCGGGCGACAGCTCGTTCAGATGCACGGGCACGATGCCCCACGCCCCCTGCACCGAGATCTGCATCAGGAACGCCCCTGCCCCCAGCATGAGCGGCGTGGTGGAGAATGCCCACAGGGGCAGCACCGGCAGAGCAATCACGGCCGCCAACGCAATGGCTCGCCTGCGCCCGATCTTCTGAGACAGCGCCCCAAAGGTGATGCCGCCCACGATGGCGCCGAGATTGCCGATGATCGTGAGGGTGGACACCAGTCCAGGCGCGAAGTGGTGCTGCACCTTGAGGAACGTCGGATACAGGTCCTGCGTCCCGTGGCTGAAGAAATTGAACGCCGTCATGAGGATGACGACGTAGAGCAACAGCGGCCAGCGGCTGCCCAGCGCGCCGGAGAAGCCGGTGGGGTCGATGGCCCGGAAGCCTTGGCTGGCGAACGCTCGCATCAGCCCGAACACCGCCCGGCCGATGAACCACCCGGCCAGAAGCACCGCGGCGACCTGCACCACCACGGCCCGGTCGATGCCCAACCCCTTCAGCGGCTTGGACACCGAGAACAGGATGAGCCCGAAGAGCACGCTCGCCACCAGCGCCAGCCACACGCTGCGCAAAACGAAGCCGCAGTGCGAGGCGATGGCCTCCGCTCCCTTGGCCCGGCCCCCGTAGGCATTGAACAGGAGGAGCGCCGCCACGCCCACCGGCACGAGCAGCGCCGTCGCCATGGCCTGCTCGGACACATCGCCACGCATCGCCAGCACCAAGGGCGCGGCGAACAGCGCCATCAGGGCGAGGAGCGTGTGGAGGATGATCGCCGCCGCTCGCGACGCGGCCGGAAGCTCCGGCGGGGCGGGGCGGTTGAGCCGGGCCAGCCTGCGCCGCTCGCGCACCGCCTCGAAGGCCGGGCTCTCAGGCACGTTGCGGCGGATGTAGAGGACGAGGAGTGCTGGGGCCACGCCCACGAAGAACATCCCTCGCCAGCCGATCTGGTGCACGAAGAGGTTCAGGAGCGAGGCCAGGAGGAACCCGAAAGCGTAGCCCTCCTGCAGGATGCCGGAGACCACGCCCCGGCTCTTCGGCGGGATGGACTCTAGCGTGAGCGAGGCGCCGATGCCCCACTCGCCCCCCATGGCGAAGCCGAACAGCATCCGCAGCACCAGGAGCGACGGCAGGTTCCACGCAAAGCCTGAGAGGAGCTCGAAGCCCGCGAACAGCAGCACGTCGAGCATCAGGATGGGTCGGCGCCCGAACCGGTCCGCCAGCCAGCCGAACACGAGCGCCCCCAGGGGCCGCATCATCAGGGTGAGGGCGATGCCGAGGCTGACGGCGCTCACCTCCACCTTGTGGCCGGGGGTGGAGAACTCAGTCGCGATGTCCTTCACGATGAAGGTCAGGATGAAGAAATCGAAGGCATCCAGCGTCCAGCCCAGCAGGCTGGCGATGAAGGCCGAGCGCTGCGGTTTCGACAGCGCCTTCAGGTCGTCGACGATGATCAAGGAAAGCCCCCACGCCCCAGCTCGAATCGTATCTCACCCGCGCTAGAGCAATTCACCAAACCAGAACGCTTTCCGCCACGGTGAAGGCGCAGGCCGCCCGCGCGATGCTGCACCGCACGACGGACAATCGCTTATGCACACTCCAAGTGTGCTTGCGAATCAACGGGTTGATGCTGCGGTGCAGCGTGAACAGCCCGGTTCGCCACATTCCTGACGCATTTCGCCTGTTAACACGCTCTCACAGGCCGCCACCGTCGAAGCCGGCGGCCCCAATCGATCCGCAGAGCATGAGCCTGCGCCGTCGGTTCCTACCAGGGGGCGCATTGGCCCTCGTCGCACAGGAATAAGCTTTGACACTCCCCCTTTCGGCGCGCGCGGGCGATCCGCGAGCGCTGGTCGGTGCCGCGGCGCTGGGTTCCCTAGTGGGCCTCGCGATCGGCGGTGCCTACCTCGCCGGTGGCCTCGCCCGGGCCGCCGTGAACCACTCACGGATCGAACGTCTGGCCGCCGATTCCCAAGGCAGCCTTTCGGAGACCGCCCTGAAGTCTGCCGCCGGCGATGCCGGCGTGCTGGCGATCGCGCAACGTTTCGACGGGGCGACCACGGCCGCCCAGGATCTGGACGACCAGCGGCTGGCCCGCCTGGCGCTGCGCATGGGCGACGCCCCGGCCGCAGCCTACGCGCCCCGCAAGTCGGCCTCCGGCGTTGTAACCCCAGAACCTGCGCCGGTGTTCCGCGTAGCCTCGGTGGTGGCACAGCCTTTCCACATGCGCGGCGCGCTCGACGAGTCGCGAGACCTCGAGTGCCTCACCCAAGCGGTCTATTACGAATCCCGCGGCGAGATCGCTTCCGGCCAGGAGGCCGTGGCGCAGGTTGTGCTCAACCGCGTTCGCCATCCGGCCTTCCCGAAAAGCGTCTGCGGCGTGGTGTTCCAGCACGCGGGCTCGGGTTGCCAGTTCTCGTTCGCCTGCGACGGTTCGATCTCGAAGCACATGGAAAGCGCCGCCTGGCGTCGCGCCCAGAAGGTGGCCTCCGCCGCTCTCGACGGTCACGTCGCCGCTTCGATCGGCAACGCTACCCACTTCCACGTCGCCTCGCTCGGACAAGTGTGGAACTCGGGCATGACGCGCGTGGCCCAGATCGGCAGCCACGTATTCTATCGCTTCGGCGGATCGAACGGCGCGCCCCGGATGTTCCACGCCGAGCCGCAGCCCTCTTCGCCCCTTCAGGTGGCGGCGCAGCCTCCGACTCGCCTCGTCACCGCCAGCTTCGCTCCTTCGGCCGATCGCATCCTCTCCGCTTCGGCGGCGGTTGTGGAACACGCCGCGGCCGCCGTGGAGAGCGTGACCAAGCCCGCTCAACCCGCCGCGCAGTCGAAGCCTGATGTCGCGGCGAAGACGGATGCGCCTGCGGCGGCTGCGACGACTCCCGCGGCCTGACCTCTCGAAGCCTCCCCGGGTTGCCAGGGGAGGCCTCGCAGGCCGTCACATCGCGTCGAGCCCTATGTCGAGCACCGGGGCAGAGTGAGTTAGGGCCCCGACACTGATTGCGTCCACGCCCGTCAGCGCGATCTCCCGCACGGTCTCCAGGGTCACGCCGCCTGATGCCTCCAGACGCACGCGCCCTGCCGTGCGCCGCACGGCTTCGCGAAGGTCGGCCAAGCTGAAGTTGTCGAGCATGATCACCGTGGGGCGGTGTTTGAGGGCTTCGTCGAGCTGATGCAGCCGATCGACCTCCACCTCGATGGGAGTGAGGTGCCCCGCCACCGCCTTGGCCCTTGCCAGAGCCGCGCCGACGCCGCCACAGGCGGCGACGTGGTTGTCCTTGATCAGGATCGCATCATCCAGGCCGAAGCGGTGGTTCACCCCGCCGCCGCAGCGCACCGCGTATTTCTCCAGCGCCCGCAGGCCCGGCGTGGTCTTGCGGGTGTCGACGATCAGCGCGGAGGTGCCGCGCACCGCCTCGACGTAACGGGCGGTCAGGGTCGCCACCCCGCACATCCGGCCCATGAGATTCAGCGCCGTGCGCTCGGCCGACAGCAGGGCGCGGGCGTCCGCCTCCACACGGGCGATCACGCCACCGGGGGCGACGTCGTCACCGTCAGCCAGCAGGGCTTCGAAGCGGGCGGTGGGGTCGAGCGCCGCGACGGCCAGCCGGGCGCAGGCCAGCCCGGACACCCGCCCTGGCTTGCGGCTCACGAAGGCGGCGCTCAACCGCGCGCCCTCCGGCACCAGGGCAGCGGTGATGTCCCCTCCCCGGCCCAGATCCTCGGCCAGTGCCATGCGCACGGTGGGCTCGATCAGAAGGTCCAGCAGGGGGGGCGGCGCGCTCACGCGGCGGATCGCAGGGCGGCCGGGCGGCTCGCCGCGAGCGTGGTCACCGAGCGCCGAGGTGGGTCGTCGGGGAACGGGTGATCGGCGCGCTGGTGGGCACCCCGGCTCTCCGTCCGCAGGAGCGCGCCCACAGCCACCAGCCTCGCCGCGACCAGCACCAGCGCATCGCCGTAGGCGCGTTCCAGCCCGTCGATTTCGGCCACGAGGCGGGCGAGGCCGGCTCCGTCGCGAACCACGCCCGCGTCCCGCGTCATGGCTTTGCGCAGGGAGGCGAAGGCCGCATCCGGCAGGTCGGGGAAGGGCTGGGAGGGCAGCGGCTTCGTGCCTGGATCACCCTCGCGTGCGGCGGCGGCCCCGGCCCGCGCGCCGCACACGGCCGCTTCCAGAAGGGAGTTCGAGGCCAGGCGGTTAGCCCCGTGGACGCCGGTGGAGGCCACCTCCCCCGCCGCGTACAGGCCCTGCAGCGAGGTCGCGCCGTGCATATCGGCCTCGACGCCGCCCATGTGATAGTGCGCCGCCGGGGCGACCGGCATGGGCGTGACGCGGGGGTCGATCCCCGCGGCCATCGCGGCTGAAAACACCGCCGGGAACTCGGTGGGGAAATGCGCCCCCACAGCCTTCGTGGCGTCGAGGAACACCTGCCGCCCGGCGTTCAGCTCGGCGTGGATCGCATGGGCCACCACATCGCGGGGGGCCAGTTCACCCCGGGCGTCGTAGCGCGGCATGAACCGCTCGCCGGTCGCGTCCACGAGAACCGCGCCTTCTCCTCGCAGGGCTTCGGTAGCGAGGGGCGCAGGATCGGCGCCGATGTCGAGCGCTGTGGGGTGGAACTGTACGAACTCAGCATCGGCGATACGCGCGCCCGCCAGAGCCGCCATTCCCAGCCCCTCGCCGCGCACGGCTGAAGGGTCCGTGGTCACCGCGTAAAGGCCACCAAGGCCGCCGGTGCAGAGGATGGTGGCAGGGGCCAACACCTCGATCAGCTTGCCTTCGCGCTCGATCAACGCCCCACGAACCCGGCCGGCGGCGTCCTGCATCAGCGCCCGCGCACGGGCGTGAGTCCAGATCTGGACGGAGGGGGCAGCCAGCGCCTGCGCAGCCACGGCGTCCAGGATGGCTTTGCCCGCCCCATCCCCGCCGACGCGCGCCACGCGGGCCCGGCCATGAGCGGCCTCCAGGCTCTGGAGGAAGCGCCCGCCCTCGTCGCGATCGAAGGGGGCGCCCAGGGCGGCGAGGTCGCGAACGACCTGGGGCCCGGCGGTGGTGAGGTCGAGGGCGGCGGTCTCGTCCACCAGACCGGCCCCTGCGGCGACGGTATCGGCGGCGTGCAGCGCGGGGCTGTCGTCATCCGACAGGGCCACCGCCATGCCGCCCTGCGCCCAGCCGGTGGCCGCACCCTGACCCAGAGCCGTCGGCGAAATCACCAGGGCCTTGCGGGGCGCGGCGGCCAGCGCGGCCGAGAGTCCGGCGAGTCCGGCCCCCAGGATCAGCACGCCGTCGAAGTTCAGGGTCTCGCGAGCAGCCATTTCAGATCAGCTCCACGGCGACGTGGTGGCGGGCCTTGACGATGTCGTATCGGGCGGGGATCGCGGGGGGCGGGAGGTCGACCATGCGCTGCACCGCCAGGCGGGCGCGCTCGGCGATGGCTTCGTCCACCGTCACCTCGTAGCGGTCGTAGAGGAGGGCGTCGCGGATGGCCTCCAGCGTTATGCGCTTCATGTAGGGGCACAGATTGCAGGGGCGCACGAACTCGGTTTCGGGCGCGTCGGCGGCCACGTTGTCGGCCATGGAGCATTCGGTGATCAGCACCACCTGCTTGGGCCGGTTGCGCAGCACATAGTCGTTCATCGCGGCGGTGGAGCCCGTGAAGTCCGATACCTCGATCACGTCGGGCGGGCATTCGGGGTGAGCCAGCACCTCGGCACCCGGATAGGCGGCGCGGAGCTCGAGGATGTCGGCGGCGGTGAAGCGCTCGTGCACCTCGCAACGGCCCTGCCAGGCGACGATCTTGATCGCGGTCTGCCGGGCGACGTTCTTGGCCAGGAACTCGTCGGGGATCAGGATCACGGTGTCGGTTCCGAAGAGCCTGGCGGCCGCCTCCACCACCTGCACGGCGTTGGCGGAGGTGCAGCAGATGTCGGTCTCGGCCTTCACGTCGGCGGTGGTGTTCACGTAGGTGACGACGGGCACGCCGGGATAGCGCGCCTTGATCATGCGCACGTCAGCCCCCGTGATCGAGCTGGCCAGCGAGCAGCCCGCCAGAAGGTCGGGGATCAGCACGCGTTTGTCGGGCGAGAGGATCTTCGAGGTTTCGGCCATGAAGTGCACGCCGGCCTGAACGATCACCTTCGCGTCGCTGCGAGCGGCCTCCTTGGCCAGCGCCAGGCTGTCGCCCACGAAGTCGCCGACCCCGTGGAAAATCTCCGGCGTCATGTAGTTATGCGCCAGGATCACCGCGCCGGCCTTGGCCTTGCGGGCGTTGATCTCGTCGATCAGCGGCTGGCGCAGCGCCAGCTCCAGGGGCGACAGGGCGATGGCGAGCTTCGACCGCGCCTCGGGCGAAGCGGCGCGGTCGAGCGTGACGGCAACGGGAGTGCCCGAACCCAGAACGCCGTCGAACATGGCCGATCTCTTTCTGCTCGAATTGAGCCTAAGCGGGGCCTGAAAGAGCGCCTCCGGCGGGATGCCGAGGCGCGCCACTTATGCTGCGAGTGAGCAGAAGCCTGAGCAACCTACTCCCGGCAAACAGCGCGCGCAAGCGCCGTTGCCGGGTCTACCAGACGCCGATCTTCTCAGCTTCCTTGTGGCCGAGGTGAATGTGAGCGCGGTGGTGATCTTCCTCCGCCAGCAGGCGGGCGCTTTCGAGGGCGGCCATGCAGCCCATTCCGGCGGCGGTGACGGCCTGGCGGTAGATGTCGTCTGTCACGTCGCCTGCAGCGAATACGCCCTTTATCTTGGTGGCGGTCTTGCCGGCGTGGACATGCAGATAGCCTGAGGAGTCCATGTCGAGCTGGCCCTTGAAGAGGGCGCTGGCCGGGGCGTGGCCGATGGCGACGAAAAGGCCGTCGATGGCGAGATCGGTCACGGCATGGGACTTCAGATCCTTCAGCCGCACGCCGACGACGCCCTCATTCTCGTCGCCGCCCAGAACCTCCTCGACCTCCTGGTTCCACATCACCTCGACCTTGGGATGGGCGAAGAGGCGCTCCTGCAGGATGCGCTCGGCCCGAAGCTCGCCCCGACGGTGGATCAGGGTCACCTTCTCGGCGAAGGAGGTGAGGAACAGAGCCTCCTCCACCGCCGTGTTGCCGCCGCCGACCACGGCCACCCGCTTGCCGCGATAGAAGAAGCCGTCGCAGGTGGCGCAGGCCGAAACGCCGAAGCCGCGGTACTTCTCTTCGGACGGCAGCCCCAGCCACTTGGCCTGGGCGCCGGTGGCGATGATCACCGTCTCGGCCAGGAACTCGGCGCCGGAATCGCACACGAGGTGGAACGGGCGCTTGGAAAGGTCGGCCTTCACGACGATGTCGTTGATCAGCTCGGTGCCCACGTGCTCGGCCTGGGCGCGCATCTGCTCCATCAGCCACGGCCCCTGAATCACGTCAGCGAAGCCCGGGTAGTTCTCCACGTCGGTGGTGATGGTCAGCTGGCCGCCCGGCTCCATGCCCGCGATGAGCACGGGATTGAGGAGCGCCCGCGCCGCATAGATCGCCGCCGTGTAGCCCGCAGGGCCGGAGCCCACGATGGCGACTCGAACGGATCGGGGGGCGGCGGCATCTGACATCAAGCGATTCCTGGCGGGCGCCGCTGGGGATGCGCCACCCGAGCTGATCATTTAGGAGCGATTCCGCCCGGGTGCGAGGTGGTCGCGTTGCGCCGCGGGCAAGGCGCTGATAGCCGTGGCGCAGAAGTAGAGGCCGCCATGCGCGGCGACGGCGTGGGGCGAAGCGGCAATGGCGCGGGGTTTGAGCAGGCGCATACCGCGCGGCGCTTTGATCAACTTCCTGACGTTCGAGCGGTTGATGACCGGGCCGCTCACGCATCTGATCTATTGGTTCGGCCTTGGCCTGATCGTGCTCATCGGCTTCGCCGCCGTCGGCGGGGCCGTGGGCGTGGCGATCCGGGGCGGCTCGGTAGAGGGCGTGCTGCTGTTCCTGCCGATGCTGGTCGGAGGCCTGCTGGTTTCCGCGGTGCTGGCGCTCCTTTGGCGGGGCGCGTGCGAGTTCTACCTGGCGGTGCTGAACATCGCGCAGGACCTTTCGGCCATGCGCGCCGCGATGGAGCGTGAGGAGGCCGAGCACCAGCGCGCCTCGGCTGCCGCCGCGCAGACCCGGCCTATGCCGGCGGCCGTGGCCCCTGCCCCGCGCCCCGCAGCCTCGGGCGAGTTCTGAACCTCGTCAGTTGAGGGGGCCGCGGTCGCGCACCGCGATCAGCGATTTGGTGAGGCCCGCGACGCGCTCGTCCACATGCTCGGCATCGGGGAAGAGGTAGCGGTACTGCGTCTTGTCCAGGAGCCGGGCGTCCTGAACGTCGCGCATCGCCTCGCCCACGTCCTGCGCCCGCGGTGAAAAGCCGAGCGGCTTGCGCATCAGCCGCCGTGCCCGCGCTCCCTCGGAGCGCCAGTGGAAGAACGGTGCCGAGTAGTGGGGCTCGATGGGGAACCAGAAATAGGGCGTCTGAACGTAGTAGCGCGGGGCCAGGCGACGCAGCTCCTTCGCGAACGCCTCCACATGCTTCCAGTCGCCCACGTGCTCGATCACCGAGTTAGAGTGAGCCAGATCGAAGCTCAGGTCGGCGTACTGCGGCAGGGCGCAGGCGTCGCCCACCACAGTGGTGAACATCGGATCGCCATCGTCTTCGCCCGCCTCAAACCCGATCAGCGTCACGTGCACACAGCAGCGCTCCAGCACGGTGCGGTCAAACATCGCCCAGTATTCCGGGCGCCCGCCCAGATCGATTATGCGCACCGAGCCCTTTTCCGCATGGATCGCCTCGATCAGCTCCACCACCCGGCGCATGCGGGCGCGACGGAACCGCTTGGAGAGCGAGTTCGGGTTCGACGGGTCGGCCAGGGCGTGGATCGGATTGAAGGTCATGCGGCTCAGGCTCGGGAGAGGGCGTTCGAGACGGCGGTGAACAGGGGCTTGGGCGCGCCGTTCACGTCGAACAGGAGGGGCGCATCCGTGCCGTCGCCCGCGTTGGGCTCGCGCTTCAGCCAGCTGTCGGAATCGCGGGCGCCCCACATAGTGAAGGCGAAGCGCTGCTGGGGCGGCAGATCGTGGAACGCCTGCGCCATCTCGGCGGCGCGGGCCGTCTGAAGCTTCAGCTTCTCCGCTGGCGAGCGCAGGTCGAGCTTCCGTCGGCCGAGCGACACGTCGAGCTCCGACACGTGGATCGGCAGGCCGAAGCGGGCCAGTTCGGCCAGGGTCTGGCGGCAGGCTCCGGGCTCGGTATCGTCCACCGAAAGGTGGCTCTGGGTGCCCAGGCCACCGAGCTTGCAGCCGCGCTTCAGAAGCGTCTCCACCAGCCGCAGGAATGCCAGCCGCTTCTTGGGCAGGAGCTCCAGGCCGTAGTCGTTGAGGAAGAGCACGGCGCGGGGATCGGCCGCGTGCGCCAGCTCGAAGGCCATCAGCATGTGGTCGATCTCGCCGAGGTTTCGGCTCCACATGGACTTGCGGATGCCCGAGCCGTCGTCTTCCACGGTCTCGTTCACCACGTCCCAGCCCACGGCCTGACCGGCATAGCGTCCGACGACCGCCTGGATGTAGCGGCGCAGGCCCGCGGCGAAGGCGGCCGGGTTGCCGTCCAGCACCCTGAAGGCCATCGGATCTTGCGCGAACCACACCAGCGTCGTGCAGTACAGGCGCTGGCCGTGGGCGCGGGCGAAGGCGGCGATGCGGTCGGCCGGGCCGAAGTCGAAGGTGCCGTCGTCCTTGAGGATCACCTCCATCTTCATCTGCCACTCGGGCGTGACCTGGCTGAACTGCCGGGCGATGAGGGAGGCGACGAGGGCGTCGTCCAGCTGCTGAGTGTAGATGCAGGTCCCTACCGGGAAGGGCGCGATCTCCCGCAGGGCGGGGGGCGGACCGGCCGAAGGTGCGGCGGCCTGGCTCGGCGCGGTTGCGTCGCACCCCGCCAGAAACGCCAGGGCCCCCGTCGCCGCGAGGCGCCGGGTGGGCTTCGGAAGCGGGGCGAAGGGGCCGTTCATGGCCTCTGCATACGACGGCGGCGGTTAAGGATGGGTCTAGCCCCGACGCGGCAGAGCGCCCAAACTCGCCCCATGACAACCCCCTACCCCCGCGGTGCGTGCCTCGTCATCGGATCTGGCGACGGGCTGGGCGGGTCCATCGCCCGCGCCTTCGCAGCAGAGGGCCTGACGGCATGCCTGACGCGCCGCCCCCGCAACGTCGATCAGCTCGACGGCCTGTCGAAGTCCATCACCGACGCCGGCGGGGAGGCCCGCGCCTATGGCGTGGACGCCCGCAGCGAGGCCGACCTCAGCGCCCTCGTCGATCGCATCGAGGCCGAGGTCGGTCCGCTGGAGGTGGTGGTCTTCAACATCGGGGCGAACGTGAACTTCCCCATCACCGAGACCACCACGCAGGTCTATTCCAAGGTCTGGGAGATGGCCGCGCTCGCAGGCTTCCTCACCGGGCGGGAGGCGGCGCGGGTGATGACGCCCCGCGGGCGAGGCACGATCCTGTTCACCGGGGCCACGGCCAGCGTGCGGGGAGGGTCGGGCTATGCCGCCTTCGCCGGAGCCAAGCACGCCCTGCGCGCCCTCGCCCAGTCGATGGCGCGGGAGCTGGGGCCAAAGGGCATCCATGTGGGCCACATCGTCATCGACGGGCCGATCATGGGGGAGTTCATCAAGTCCCGCGTGCCGGACTACGATGCGCGGGTGGCCGGGCACTCGATCCTCGACCCCGAGGAGATCGCCAAGAATTACGTCTGGCTGCACAAGCAGGCCCGCTCGGCCTGGACCCATGAACTCGACCTGCGCCCCTGGAGCGAGACCTTCTGATGCAAAAGCCCATCGAGTTCATCTTCGATTTCGCCAGCCCCAACGCCTACCTCGCACATCGGGCGCTGGTGAAGATGGTGCCCGGGGCGCAGATCACGCTCACGCCCGCGCTCCTCGGCGGGATTTTCAAGGCGACGGGCAACACCGCTCCGATGGTCGCCTTCGGTGGGGTGAAGGGCAAACTCGACTACGAGCGGCTGGAGATGCAGCGCTTCATCGAAAGGCACGCCCTGACGCGCTTCCGTTTCAACCCGAACTTCCCGGTGAACACGCTCCTCCTCATGCGGGGCCTCGTGGCCGCGAACGGGCTGGGCGTGGGCACCGCCTATGTGGAGGCGGGGCTCAAGGCCATGTGGGAGGACGGGGAGCCGATGGCCGATCCGGACACCTACGTCCGCGTGATGACCGCCGCCGGGCTCGACGGTGCGAAGCTCCTCGAACAAACGCAAGATCCAGACGTGAAGGCCGGCCTCGCCGCCAGCACCGACCGCGCGGTAGAGCGCGGGGTGTTCGGCATCCCCACCTTCTTCGTCGGAACGGAGATGTTCTTCGGCAAGGATCGGCTGGACCAGGTGATCGAAGCCGCCGCCGCGTGAAGGCGGACGACCGCACGCCCATCCTGATCGGCGTCGGCGAGGCCTCGGAGCGGATCAGCGACCCCGCCTACGCGGCCCTCTCCCCGATGGACCTGGTGGGTGCCGCGGCCCAGGCCGCGCTGGCCGATGCGTGCGGGGATCAGCCGCTCGCGCCGCGCATCGACGTGGTGGCGGCCATCCGCCAGTTCGAGATCTCCACCCCCGGCGCGGTCGCCCCCTTCGGCCGGGCGGACAATCCGCCCCGGGCCATCGCCCGTCGCATAGGAGCCGATCCCGACCGGGCGATCCTGGAGATCACCGGCGGCCAGGGGCCGCAGCATCTCGTCAACGAGATGGCCCACGCCATCGCGAACGGCGACGTGCGCATGGCGCTCCTCGCCGGGGCCGAGGCGATCTCCACCGTGCGCCACCTGACCTCGCGAGGGGAAACGCGCGACTGGTCGGAGGAGGTCGGGGGCTCGCTCGAAGATCGCGGCTTCGGGCTGGAAGGCCTGATCACGCGCGACCTGATCCGCCACGGCGTGGTCGCACCGCTCACGCTCTACGCCCTCTTCGAGAACGCCCGCCGCTCCCGGCTGGGGCTGGGCCGAGAGGCTTATCGCCACGAGATGGCGCGCCTGTTCGCCCCCTTCACCGAGGTGGCGGCGGCCAACCCCCACGCGATGTCGCGCGAGCGACTAAGCGCAGACGGGATCGCCACGATCACCCCGCAGAACCGCCTGACCTGCGACCCCTTTCCCCGCCGCGTCGTCTCCCGCGATCAAGCCAATCAGGGCGCAGCGGTGCTGATGACCTCGGTCGTTGAGGCGCGGGCGATGGGTGTGCCGGAAGGCCGCTGGGTGTTCCTGCACGGCGGGGCCGACGTGGCCGAGCGCACGGTGATGCAGCGCGCCGATCTGGGCGCCAGCCCCGCGGCGGTCGCGGCGGTCCGCGGGGGGCTGGAGTCCGCCGGGATCACGCTGGATGCCGTTGAGCTGATCGACTTCTACAGCTGCTTCCCGGTGGCCGTTTTCAACCTGTGCGACGGGTTGGGAAGCGCGCCTGACGATCCACGAGGCCTGACCCTTGCGGGTGGGCTGCCGTTCTTCGGGGGAGCGGGGAACGACTATTCCATGCACGCCATCGCCAGCCTCGTGCGCGGTTTGCGGGCGAGGCCGGGCGCGGTCGGGCTGATCTCTGCCAACGGCGGCTACCTGTCGAAGACATCCGCCGGGGCCTATTCCACCACGCCGCGGCCGTGGACCGGTTTCGACAGCGCGCCCCTGCAATACGAGATCGACGCCCTTCCCGCCCCGCCCGCGCTCGCCACATTCGACGGCCCGGCGCGGATCGAAACCTACACGGTGGATCACGCCGCCACCCCACCCCGCGCCATCGTCATCGCCCGCACGCAAGCGGGAGAGCGGGTCGTCGCGGCGACGCGGCCGGAAGATGCAGCGACGGCGGTCGAGATGATCGAAACCGAACCGCTCGGCAGGGAGATCACGGTCCGCTCCGGCGACGATGGGCGCAACGCGGTCGTGGGCTTCGCGAGCTAGGCCGCGCTGCGCACCGTGGCGCGTCGGGCGGCGGAGGCGTCCATCTCGACGACCTCCCGAGCGGCGGCGACCTTCACCCGGGCGCGGGCGTCGGCATCAGCGACCTGTTCGTACTTCTTCTTGGCTTCGAAGCTGTCCTGCAGGGCGTCGCGGCAGCCCTGCTCCTCCATCGCCAGCGCCTTCAGGTCGGCGACGGCCTTGGCGCGGCGCAGGGCGAGGCCTTCGCGGAAGCCGATCAGATACCAGCCGGCCTCTGCATCCCCCTCGGCATGGGCGGACTCCAGCGCCGCCTCCATGTCCATCGCCTGCAGGATCGTGGTCACCGCATCGCGACGCTCGGCGATGTCGGCCAGGCGACGCTGCAGGATCTCGGCCTCGTAGGCGGAGAGCTTGATGAGGGATTGCGCCCAGCTCATTCAGCGAAACTCATGCGGCTTGTTCCATCCAGACGGGAGCGACGGGGGCGGCGGAGACCACGCCCTCCAGCCGCTCAAAGGCTTGATCGAGGGGCGTGGCCTCGTCCTTGTCCTGGCTCAGGAAGGCTTCCAGCGCCGGGTTGAGCAGGATCGCGCGGTCCACCTTGGGATCGGCCCCGGCGCGATAGGCCCCGATGCGGATCAGCTCCTCCATGTCACTGAAGGCCGCCAGCGCCTGGCGAGCGTCGCGGGCGATCACGCGCTCGGGCGGCGTCTGGCAGGCGGGGAGCGTGCGGCTGATGGATTTCAGCACGTTGATGGCGGGGAAGCGCCCCCGCTCGGCGATGGCGCGCTCCATCACGATGTGACCGTCCAGGATGCCGCGGACGGCGTCGGCGACGGGCTCGTTGTGGTCGTCGCCGTCCACCAGCACGGTGAAGAGGGCGGTGATGGCGCCGGCGACGGTGCCGTCTGGCCGGATCGGGCCGGGGCCCGCGCGTTCCAGAAGCTTGGGCAGCTCGGTGAAGCAGGTGGGTGTGTAGCCCTTGGTAGTTGGCGGCTCACCCGCGGCGAGGCCGATCTCGCGCTGCGCCATGGCAAAGCGGGTGACGCTGTCCATCAACAGCAGCACCTCCTGATCCTGATCGCGCAGGTACTCCGCAACCGCCATCGTGGTGAAGGCCGCCTGCCGCCGCGTTAGCGCGGGCTCGTCCGAGGTGGCGACCACCACGACCGCACGGGCGAGGCCCTCTGCGCCAAGGGTTTCCTCGACGAACTCGCGCACCTCCCGGCCCCGCTCGCCCACGAGGCCCACGACCACGGCATCGCAGTCCGCGCCCTTGGCCAGCATGGACAGGAGCACGCTCTTGCCCACGCCAGAGCCTGCGAACACGCCCATGCGCTGGCCGCGGCACAGGGTGGTGAACACGTCCATCGCCCGCACGCCGGTGGAGAGGCGCTCCCCCACCCGGCCGCGGGAATGGGCGGGCGGTGGGCCGCGACGGAGGGGATAGGCCGCGGGGCCGCTCGGCAGCGGGCCCTTGCCGTCGATGGGCCGGGCGAAGGCGTCGATGATGCGGCCGCGCCAGCCCAGATGCGGACGGATGCTCGCGGGAGCGGGAGCTATGCGAATCTCGGCACCGGGGGCCACGCCCTCCACCGCACCGAAGGGCATGAGGAGGGCTCGGGTGTCGCGGAAGCCCACGACCTCGGCCTCAAGCGGCGGCGCACCCTGGCGCTCCACCTCGGCGCGGGCGCCGACCGACAGGCGGGAGAGGCCGCCCCGGGCCTCGATCAGCAGCCCGTTCACCGCCGCCACGCGCCCGGACACGATCAGGGGATCGAGGCGTTCGACAGCGGCGATCAGGTTACGCAAGGGATGGCGGCTCCGGTTGAAACCACCCTGCGGGCACAGGCTTAATCACGGGTGAAGGCGGCCGCGGCCGGATGCGCGAGGCCGCCTGGCCCTCAGCCTGCGACCGATTGAATCACGTGAATCCAAAAAGTTAACGCGGACTCTTGCGACACGACTCCAAATCACCGATGATTCGTTGAAGCCGCCGTTCACCATTAACGAAGTTTAAGCAACTCCTAGGGGACTCTCCCCTGGGAACGGGCCGATTTGCGCCCATCGAACGGCGCGTCGAGCTGGAGGGGTCTATGCGGGTTCTATTGATCGAGGACGACAGCGCCACCGCGCAGAGCATCGAGCTGATGCTCAAGACGGAGGGCTTCAACGTCTACACCACCGACCTGGGCGAGGAAGGCATCGATCTGGGCAAGATCTATGACTACGACCTCATCCTCCTCGACCTGAACCTGCCCGACATGAGCGGCCTGGACGTGCTGCGCCAGCTGCGCGTCTCGCGGATCGACACCCCGGTCATGATCCTCTCCGGCACCGCCGAGATCGACATGAAGGTGAAAAGCTTCGGCGGCGGCGCCGACGACTACATGACCAAGCCCTTCCACAAGGACGAACTGGTCGCGCGCATTCACGCCGTGGTCCGCCGCTCCAAGGGCCACGCCCAGTCAATGATCAAGACCGGCGACATCAACGTGAACCTCGACGCCAAGACCGTCGAAGTGAACGGCCAGCGGGTGCATCTCACCGGCAAGGAGTACCAGATGCTGGAGCTCCTCAGCCTGCGGAAAGGCACGACCCTGACCAAGGAGATGTTCCTGAACCATCTCTACGGCGGCATGGACGAGCCTGAGCTGAAGATCATCGACGTGTTCATCTGCAAGCTGCGCAAGAAGCTCGCCTCGGCGGCCCACGGCCAGCACCACATCGAAACCGTCTGGGGCCGCGGCTACGTGCTGCGCGACCCGGTCGAGCTCCAGGCTACCCAGGCCGCGTGATGGCAGGCGGCGCGACCGAGCGCCGCTTCCGGATCGGCCCGAACACCCGGATACTCTTGCGATTCGCAGGCAGCGCCTCGCGACCGAGGGCCCAACATGCGTAAGCTCAGCCATGCGTAAGCTCAGTCTGGCGCTGATGCTCGGCGCCTATCTCTGCATCGCCTTCACCGCGGCGTTCCTGATGTCGCGTCAGGGGTTGGGGCTGGCGGCCGGAGCGGGGGCGCTGGCGGGCATCTTCGCCCTGATGGTGGGCGGCCACGCCCTCTTCACCCGTGGCTTCGACGTGACCGCGATCCGCCGGGAGCTGACGACCCTGCGCGACGCCCACCGCCTCCTCGCCGATCATCTGGAGGAGACCGAGGGCGCGCTGGAGGAGCTGGCGGGCCGGCTGGAGAGCGAGGCGGTCGCCCGCACCCAGACCCTCACATCCGAAGTGAAGATGCTTGAGGACCTCGTGGCCCGCATGGGCGAGGACCTGGAGCAGCGCCTCAGCCACGCCCCCACCGCCGTGGTGGGCGCAGACCGGACCTCGGCGGCCCTTCTGGACGTGGTTCGTTCGGCCCTGGCCGACAACCGCGTCGACCTCTACCTGCAGCCCGTGGTCAGCCTGCCCCAGCGGCGCGTGATGTTCTACGAGAGCTTCACCCGGCTGCGCGACGAGGGCGGGCGGGTGATCATGCCGGCCGAATACCTGCGCGTGGCCGAGCCCGAGGGGCTGGTCTCGGCCATCGACAACCTGCTGCTGTTCCGCTGTGTGCAGATCGTTCGGCGCCTGGCCAAGACCGACCGGGCCATCGGCATCTTCTGCAACATCGCGCCCGCCTCCCTGTCGGATGAGCGGTTCTTCCCCCAGTTCCTCGACTTCCTGGGTCAGAACAAGGATCTGGCCGGGGCGCTGATCTTCGAACTCGGCCAGTCGGCGTTCACGGCCCGGGGGGCGGTGGAGAGCCGCAACATGGCCAAGCTGGCCGACCTCGGCTTCCGCTTCTCCCTGGACAAGGTCACACACCTTGACCTCGACTTCGCCGACCTGTCGCGGGCCGACGTGAAGTTCGTGAAGGTGGGCGCAGAGGTGCTGCTCGCCGAACTGCTGGAGGTGGATGGCCGCCTGACCACCAAGGGCCGTTCCGACATCGCCGCCGCCGACTTCGCCGACCTCACCCGCCGCTATGGTGTGGAGCTGATCGCCGAGAAGGTGGAGGCCGAGCGGCAGGTGATCGATGTGCTCGAGCTCGACATCAGCCTGGGCCAAGGCCACCTCTTCGGCGAGCCCCGCGCCATCCGCGACGACGTGCTGGCCGAGACCGCTCCTCCGAGCGAGTTCATCCAGGGCCCGCTGCGCCGCCGGGCGTGATGCTGGCGGCGCTATTCGCCGCTGGCGTCGGCGCGACGCCTGCCTCGGCCTGCGCGCCTGCCGATCCGGCACCGGTCGCGAACACCCTGCGCACCCTGTACGCTGCTGCCATGAGCGGCGATGCGGCTGGTATGCAGGCCGTGTTCGCCCCCGGCTTCTACGCCTTCGACGGCGGCCGCCGCTTCGATGGGGCGGGCATGGTCGCACTGGTCAAGGGCGTGCAGGCCAACGGCCGCACCGCCGTGTGGACCGTCAACGATCCGGACGTCCACATCACCTGCAACACGGCCCGCATCGCCTATGTGAACCGCGGGGCGTTCACGGATGCGTCGGGAACGACCCCGATCACCTGGCTGGAATCCGCCGATCTCGTGTTCGAGGGGGGCCGCTGGCGCATCGCCTTCTTCCACTCCACCCGCGCTGGGCCGCCGCCGCCCGCCAAGCCGTAAGCGCCGACGCGCGTTGCCGGATCGGGCGACTGGCGCTACGGCCCCGGCATGCCTGCGCCAGCCCCCCTCCCCGCCCTTTCCGCCATCGCCGACCGTTACGACGTGGTGCTGTGCGACGTGTGGGGCGTGATCCACGACGGGGTGCGCTCGTTCCCCGCCGCCTGCGAGGCGCTGCAGCGGTTCGCCGAGACCACCGGGCCGGTGGTGCTCATCTCCAACTCGCCCCGGCCATGGGACGATGTGGTGCATCAGCTCGACAGCCTGGGCGTGCCCCGCGCGGCGTGGTCGGCCTTCGTCACCTCGGGCGACGTGACGCGCGACGAGCTTCGCAAGGCCGCCCCAGGTCCGGCCTGGGCGATCAGCGCCGAGCGCGAATCCACCATCTATGACGGCCTGGGCATGACCTTCGCCGGCCCCGCCGACGCCGCCTTCATCAGCTGCACCGGCCTGACCCATGACGACACCGAGACGCCAGAGGACTATCGCGAGGCCCTGACCATCGCCGCTTCCCGCAAGATCCCGATGATCTGCGCCAACCCCGACAAGGTGGTGCAGCGAGGCGACACGCTGATCTGGTGCGCCGGGGCCCTGGCCGACCTCTACCTCGAGCTGGGAGGCGGGCCCGTCACCATCGCCGGCAAACCTGCCGCCGCCATCTATGACCGCACCCTGGAGGAAGCGGCGCGTCTTCTCGGACGCCCCGTGGATCGCACCCGCGTGCTGTGCATCGGCGACGGCCTGCCCACCGACGTGAAGGGTGCCAACGATCAGCGGCTGGACCTTCTGTACGTGGCCGCAGGCATCCACGCTGCCGAGGCGCTGGATACTTCCGGGGCTCTCGATCTGGCGGGCGTGACCGGGCTGCTGGATCGCGCGCAGGCCCACGCCCGCTATGCCACGGCAGAGCTGCGCTGGTGACGCCCAAGTCCCCCCGCGAACCGGAGAATCGTCAGAAGTCGCCGATCACCGCGACCAGCTGGGCCTTCAGGGTCTCGGCGTCGAAGGGCTTGACCATGTAGTTGTCGGCGCCGGCCCGCTTGGCGGCGACCACGCTGTCGGTGGAGCTGTCGGCGGTGATGACGACGAAGGGCGTGCGCCGCTTGGTTTCCTTGGTGCGCAGCTTCACCAGAAGGTCGTGGCCGCTCATCGGGGCCATGTGCCAGTCGCTGATGACGAGGCTGTATTCGCTGTCTTCCAGCCGCGACCAGGCCGAGGCCCCATCGGCGCAGCCCTCGACGCTTTCGAAGCCGAGGCGGCCGAGCAGCACCTTGAGGATGCTCACGGTGCCTTCGTGATCGTCCACCAACAGCACCGGTGCCTTAAGGTCCGCCATCTTGGTCTCCCGCGCCCCTCGCCCCTGCGTGCGTGAGACGCTAGAACAGCCACCCCAAGATCGGGTTAAGGCCCGCCATCGAGAGAAGCACCCGTGGGCCTGACCGTCGATCAGCTCTCCGTTGGCCAGAGCGCCAGCCGCACGCATGTCGTAACAGATGCCGACCTTCGCGCCTTCGCCGACGTATCGGGCGACCACAACCCCGTGCATCTGGATGAGGCCTTCGCCGCCACAACGCCGTTCAAGGGCCGCATCGCCCACGGCATGCTCTCCGGGGCCTATATCTCCGCCCTGATCGCGGGCGAGCTGCCGGGGTCGGGCACCATCTACCTGTCGCAGTCGATGACCTTCCGTCGCCCGGTTCGCATCGGCGATGAGCTCGTCACCACCGCCACCGTCACCGCCATCGACGCCGAGAAGGGTCGCGT
The DNA here is from genome assembly GCA_038226305.1 of Caulobacterales bacterium. Lineage (GTDB taxonomy): Bacteria > Pseudomonadota > Alphaproteobacteria > Caulobacterales > Caulobacteraceae > JASLDZ01. Next base: position 71,639 of record JBBRQN010000005.1, on the reverse strand, counting down.
GACCCTCTCAACGGTGTGCACCGTGGGCGGCAAGCCGGTGCTCGATGGAGAGGCCGTGGTCATGCCCCCCAAGGCCGAGCCGACCGGAGCCGCCTGACTTGAAGCTGCGCGTCGTCGAAGGCTGGAGCGGGCTCGACTCCGAACTGAAGGGCGCGGCCATCGCACTCGGCAGTTTCGATGGCGTGCATCGCGGGCATCAGCGGGTGATCGCCCTGGCAGCGAAGGCCGCGGCGGAGCTCGCCACGCCGGCGCGACCCCTGCCGCTCGGCGTCGTCACCTTCGAGCCGCATCCGCGGCGGTGGTTCCAGCCGGGCGAGCCCAACTTCCGCCTCACCACCCTCGACCAGCAGGCGCGGGTGCTCGATGCGCTGGGGGTCGAGCGCCTCTATCGCCTACCGTTCGATGCCCGCATGGCCGCCCTCTCCGATGAGCAGTTCGCCCGCGAGGTGCTCAGCGACGGCCTGGGTGCCCGGCATGTGACGGCGGGGTTCGACATCACCTTTGGCAAGGGCCGATCGGGCTCCGCCGATCTTCTGGCGCGCTACGGCGCCGCCTACGGGTTCGGCGTGTCGATCGCCCAGGCGCTGGTCGATGCGGATGGCGGCAAGATCAGCTCCACCGCCGTGCGGGATGCCCTGCGCGACGGCAAGCCCGAGCGTGCGGCGCATGTGCTCGGACGGCCCTTCGCCATCGAGGGCGTGGTGGTTCACGGCGACAAACTGGGCCGCACCATCGGCTTTCCCACCGCCAACATCGCGTTGGCCGATTATGTGGTGCCCCGCCACGGCATCTACGCCACCCGCACCCGCCTGTCGGACGGGCGGGAGGTGGCGGGAGTCGCCTACGTGGGCCGGCGCCCCACGGTCGATCTCGGCACGCAGGAGCGGCTTGAGGTGCACCTTCTGGACTTCGACGAGGACCTCTACGGCCAGACGCTGGAGACCGACCTCGTCCACTTCCTTCGGGGCGACGCCAAGTTCGACAGCCTCGACGCGATGGTGGCCCAGATGGACAACGACAAGCTGGACGCCCGCCGCCTGCTCCTGCCCCCGCTCTGAGCCGCGACAACTTCGTGAGTGAAATGATCCGCACCGACTATGCCACCCTCGACACCCGCATCGACGACGGCCTCCTCTGGGTGCGGTTGAACCGGCCCGAGCAGCTGAACAGCTTCACGGTGCAGATGGCCAACGAGCTCGTGGATGTGTTCGAGGCGGTGAACCTCGACGATGCCGTGCGGGTGGTGGTGGTCACGGGCAGCGGCCGCGCCTTCTGCGCCGGGATGGACCTGTCGGCGGAGGGCAACGTCTTCGGGCTGGATGAGACCCTGACGCCCACGATGGACGACCTGGACACCCGCTTCGACGAGCCCGCCATCGTCGACGGCGTTCGCGATACGGGCGGGCGGGTCACGTTGGCGATCTACGCCTGCACCAAGCCCGTGATCGCCGCGATCAACGGCGCGGCGGTGGGCATCGGGGCCACCATGACCCTGGCGATGGATTTCCGCCTCGCCTCCGAGACGGCCAAGATCGGCTTCGTGTTCGGCCGCCTCGGCATCGTGCCGGAGGCGGCTTCCAGCTGGTTCCTGCCCCGGATCGTGGGTGTGCAGCAGGCGATGGAATGGTGCTACACGGCCGATATCTTCACCGCCGCCGAAGGCAAGGCGAGCGGGCTGATCCGCTCGGTGCATGCCCCTGATGCGCTTTTGGCCGAAGCCGAGGCATTCGCCCGTCGACTGGTGAAGGATCGATCGCCCGTGGCGGTGGCGCTCACCCGGCAGATGCTGCTGCGCAACCCGGCGCTCGACCATCCGCGCGAGGCTCACAAGGTGGACTCCCTCGCCATGTTCTACGCCAGCACCGGCGACGGTAAGGAAGGCGTGGCGGCTTTCCGCGAGAAGCGCCCGCCGGTGTTCAAGGGCCTCGCCTCCGCCCTGCCCGCCTTCACCCGGCTGTGGCTCAAGGCCTGAAGCACAAAAACGCCCGGCCCGCTGTTGAGCGGACCGGGCGCAAGATCACCAGTCAGGAGCCGTGCAGGCTCCCGAGGCTTAGATCGCGCGGCGACGCACGACCATGTGGTAGATCAACAGCACGACCACTGCGCCGATGAAGGCCACGAAGATGCTGTAGAGGTTTATGCCGGTCGCGCCGGAAGCACCGAGCATGTTGAAGATGAAGCCACCGACGATCGCGCCGACGACGCCAAGCACGATGTCCATCACCAGACCTTCGCCGGTCTTGTTGATGACCTTGGAAGCCAGGAAACCGGCGATAAGACCTACGACCAACCAGGCGAGAATGGACATTTGCAGCTCCCACAATGCGCCGATATGGCGCTGTTGCTGACGATAACTCGAGCATGCCATTCGCGTTCCACCGCCGCGTGCATTTCCTTGTCGCGCTCCCGCGCGCCCTTGCGTCGCTCACGGTTACGTGTAGGTTCCGCGGCCTTCCAAAGGCGGTCCGTCACAGCATCGCAAGGGTGAGCGCTTCACGCGCCGCCCCGCCGTGATCGGAGCCGTCGTGGAGCGTTCGGGATCTTCCGCCCGCGTTCCGCGCCGCCTTTCTGGAGCTCACGGGAGAGGATGAACACGCCTCATGGCGCTCTACGAACACGTCCTGATCGCGCGGCAGGATATCTCGCCGCAGCAAGCCGAAGCCCTCAACGACCAACTCAAGGCCCTCCTCGAAGAGGGTGGCGGGCAGGTGCCGAAGATCGAATACTGGGGCCTTCGCAACCTCACTTACCGGATCAAGAAGAACCGCAAGGGCCACTACTCGCTCCTGGCCATCGACGCCCCCTCGGCGGCGGTGAGGGAGATGGAGCGCCAGCTGTCCCTCAACGAGGACGTGCTGCGGTTCATGACCGTGAAGATCGAGGAGATCGACCTCGAGCTGTCGCCGATCCTCGCCCGTCGCGATCGCGACCGGGCCGAGCGCGGCGACCGGCCGGACCGTGGCGATCGCCCGGAACGCGGCGAACGGGGCGACCGCCCCGAGCGCGCGCCTCGCGACGACGCGGCCGAAGTCTAAGGAGCAGGGACAATGACTGACATCGAATCCTCCGACGCTCCCGGCACGCCCGTTTCGGGCTCCGGCGCGGGCCGACGCCCCTTCTTCCGCCGCCGCAAGGTCTGCCCGTTCTCGGGCAATGGCGCGCCGAAGATCGACTACAAGGATGTGAAGCTCCTGCAGCGCTACATCTCCGAGCGGGGCAAGATCGTGCCCTCGCGCATCACCGCGGTGAGCCAGATCAAGCAACGCGAACTGGCCAAGGCCATCAAGCGCGCCCGCTTCCTGGCCCTCCTCCCCTACGTCGTGAAGTGAGGACGAACCCATGAAAGTCGTTCTCCTCGAACGCGTCCAGTCGCTGGGCGCCATCGGCGACGTGGTCGTCGTGAAGGACGGGTTCGCCCGCAACTTCCTCCTGCCGCGCTCCAAGGCGCTGCGGGCCACGTCGAACAACATGAAGCTGTTCGAAGCCCAGCGCGGCCAGATCGAAGTCCGCAATGCCGAAGCCAAGGCGCAAGCCGAAAAGCAGGGCACGGACCTCGAAGGCGATAGCTACGTCATGATCCGCTCCGCGGGCGAGACGGGGCAGCTCTACGGTTCGGTGACCGGCCGCGACGTGGCCGATGCCATCCGCGAAGCCGGTGGCCGGGTCGATCGCTCGCAGATCGTGCTCGACAAGCCGATCAAGACGCTGGGCGTGCACGAGATCAAGGTTCAGCTCCACGCTGAAGTGTCGATCACGGTGCATGTGAACATCGCCCGCAGCATGGACGAAGCCGATCGTCAGGCCGCCGGCGAAGATGTGATCGCCTCGCAGTACGAAGACGACCGCGCCGCCGACGCCGAAGCCGCCCAGGACATGGCGGCCGGCGGTGCCGGCAGCCACGACATGGGCTACGGCGACGATCGCTAGCGTCGATACTCCCTGAGGGGCGGCTTCGGCCCCTTTCCAGACGATTGACGGCCCTCGCCCCGCGGCGGGGGCCGTTTTCGTGTCAAGTCTGCGACAAACTGCATAGTGCCAGCCCAAGCTTCACCGTGAGCTAATCGTCGAGTCGATGGGTCAAGCGGGCGTCAGCCCCGCACCCGTCGCCGGGGAATGCGCGCCGTCTGGGCCGAGGCCCAAGACGAGTAACGATTACTTTCAGCCGCCGTTGGCGCGTGCCGCGCGCAGATGCGCCGGCGGAAGTGTCGTCGAGTCCGAAAGCCTTGCAGCCATTCGCCACGCCGGTCGCAGCGCGCCCGGCTTCGAGAGACTCGCAGAGGAATGACGATGAACAAGTATCTGCTCGCATGGGGTGCATCAGCCCTGGCACTCGGGGCCGGATCATCCGCCTTCGCCCAGGCCGCCAAGGTCGCGGCGGCGCCCGATTCCCTCTCCGAAGTCATCGTCACCGGCACGCGCACGGTGGGCCTCAAGGCCATCGACAGCGCCGCCCCGGTGCAGGTCGTCGACTCCGTGACCCTGTCGCGCGTAGGCCAGCCCGACCTGATCCAGGCCCTGGCGCAGAACGTGCCCTCGCTGCAGGCGCAAGGGTTCGCCACCGACGCCGCCCAGCTCAGCCTCAGCTACAAGCTCCGCGGCCTGAGCCCCAACAGCACGCTCGTGCTCGTGAACGGCAAGCGCCGGCACGGCACAGCCAACATCGCCGTCATCGCAGGGCCCTATCAGGGTGGCGCGGCACCGGATCTGAACTTCATCCCCACCAATTCCATCGAGCGCGTGGAAGTGCTGACCGACGGCGCGGCCGCTCAATACGGCACCGACGCCATCGCCGGCGTGGTGAACATCATCACCAAGAAGAAGTCATCCGGCGGCAACATCCAGAGTTCGGCAGGCCAATACATCTCCGGCGGCGGCGATACGCCCGACCTGACCGCCAACATTGGTTTCGCGCCGCTCGGCCCGAAGTCCTACCTGAACCTCACCTACGAGTCGAAGTTCCACGGGCACTCGTTCCGCGGCACGAACGATCCGCGCACCTATAACCACGGCACGTTCCAGTCGAACCTCAGCGGCGTGAACGCCAACCTGGTCAACTATCAATACTACCCCTTGAACAACCGCGTCAGCGGCGACGCCCTGTACCACCTGAACGTCGGAACATTCGACGCTGGGTACGAGTTCGATAAGTTCGAGGTCTACGCCTTTGGTTCCTACGGCCACAAGAACGCCCAGGCCCGGGAAAATTACCGCCTGCCCTCCATCGCCACGTCGGTCTATCCCACCGGTTTCAGCCCGCAGATCGTGCTTTCCGAGGATGACTACTCCGGCACCATCGGCGTGAAAGGGATGGTGCTCGGCTGGAACGCCGACCTCTCCACCACCTACGGCCGCGACCTGGACACCCTGTTCACCTCGCACACCATCAACTCCACCGCCCTGTCGACGCTGGGCCTGCGGCAGACCAAGTTCTATGACGGCAAGCTGATCGCCGGTCAGTGGACCAACAACCTCGACCTGACCAAGGACTTCGCGGTGGGCCTGGCCACGCCGCTGACGGTGGCCGTGGGCATCGAATACCGCGAGGACACCTATTCGATCTCGCCGGGCGAGCTCTACTCCTACGCCACGGGCGGGGCGCAGTCGTATCCGGGCTTCTCGGCCATCGTCGCCGGGCCGCATTCGCGAGACAACGTCGGCCTCTACGCCGACTTCGCAGCTTCACCCGTCGCCGCCCTGAAGCTCGACGGTGCGGTACGCTTCGAGCACTACTCCGACTTCGGCGACACCACGGTGGGCAAGATCACCGCCCGCTACGACTTCAACGACATGGTGGGCGTGCGGGGCACAATCTCCACGGGCTTCCGGGCCCCGACCCTCGCCGAGTCGTTCTATGCCAGCGTCAACGTCAGCCCGAGTTCGGCCTCGGGTCAGTTCCCGCCGAACTCCAGCGGCGTGGCCTCCCTCGGCTTCAGTCCGCTGAAGCCTGAGAAGTCCGACAACTTCAGCTTCGGCGCGGTGTTCCACCCGATCCCGAAGCTGACCGCGACGGTGGATGCCTACTACATCAAGATCTCCGACCGGATCCTGGGTTCGGGCACGATCCTGGGCATCTCGAACGGCGTCGTGATCTCACCGGCGGTGAACGCGGCCCTCGCGGCCAGCGGCTACACCTTCCCCGCTGGCGTCACCACGACGGGCATCAACCTGTTCTCCAACGGGATCGACACCGAGACCGTTGGGGTTGAAACCGTCATTACCTACAACACCAGTCTTGGGAACTACGGGCATATCGATTGGTCGCTGAGCGGTGCTTATAATAACACTGCCGTAACTCGGATCGCGGCCACACCGAAGGCCGTCGCGCCGCAGCTGCTCTTCGACAAGAACGCGATCTCCACCGTCGAAGACGCTCCGCCCAAGTTCAAGGCCATCGCGGGCGCGGTGTGGACGCACGGCCCCCTCAGCGTGACCCTGCGCGAGACGCTCTACGGCAAGGCTTCGCTGCAGACGCTGGGGCCGGACAACGTGACCTACTTCGTCAACAAGGTATCGGCGGCGCTCCTGACCGACCTTGAGGTCAGCCTCGCCCTGCCCAAGGGCTTCCGCCTCACCGCCGGTGCCAACAACCTGTTCGACAAGTATCCGAACAAGCTGAACGCCGCCTATTCCCAAGCCCTGATCAATTTCAACCGCCAGGGCGGTGCCGTGCAATATCCGCAGGCGTTCTCGCCCTTCGGCTACAACGGCGGATACTACTACGGGAAGCTGACCTACTCGTTCTAAAGGCCAAGGAGCGGCTGGCCGGGGGCATTCCCCCGGCCAGCCCTTCACACTGCCTGCAAGCCTAGGCTTCGACCAGGAACGACAACTGTCGTTCGTCCTGCAGGTTACGGCCCTCGGCGATCTCCCGGTCCAGAAGGCGCGTGGGATAGTCGCCGGTGAAATAATGGTCGGTGAACTGCGGGTTCACTGGGTCTCGCGGCCCAGCCTCCATCGCCCAGTACAGGCCCTCGACAGAGAGGAAGCCGAGCGAGTCGACCTCCAGCATCTCCGCCATTTCGGAAACACTCTTCTGCGCGGCGATGAGCTTTTCCCGGTCGGGCATGTCGATGCCGTAGAAGTCGGGCCACTTGATAGGGGGAGAGGCGCTGCGCAGGTGCACTTCCTTGGCGCCAGCCTCCCGCACCATGCGCACGATCTTCACGCTGGTGGTGCCGCGCACGATAGAGTCGTCGATCAGGACCACCCGCTTGCCCGCCAGCACCTCGCGGTTGGGCGAGTGCTTCATGCGCACGCCGAGCTCGCGCACCCCTTGCGTGGGCTGGATGAAGGTGCGGCCCACATAGTGGCCACGGATGATGCCGAGCTCGTACGGCAGGCCCGACTCCTGGGCATAGCCCAGCGCCGCCGGCACGCCGGAGTCGGGCACGGGCACCACCACGTCGGCTTCGACGGGGTTCTCCTGCGCCAGGCGTCGGCCCATACGCTTGCGCACGCCATAGACGCTGCGGCCGTTCACCACCGAATCGGGGCGGGAGAAGTAGACGTATTCGAACAGGCACGGGCGCGCCCGGGCGTTAGGGAAGGGCTGCTGGCTCTCGACGCCGGTGTCGGAGATCACCACCACCTCGCCCGGCTCGATGTCGCGGATGAAGCGGGCGCCGATCATGTCCAGCGCGCAGGTTTCGGAAGCGAGCACGTGGCGCGGCGCACCGTTCCCTTCGATGGCGCCCAGCACCAGGGGCCGGATGCCGAGGGGATCGCGCGCACCGATCAGCTTGGTGTTGGTGAGCGCCACCAGCGCATAGCCGCCCTCGATCTGGCGAAGCGCATCCACGAAGCGGTCGACCACCCGGGCTTTGCGCGAGCGGGCCACCAGATGCAAGATCACCTCGCTGTCGGAAGTGGACTGGAAGATCGCGCCCTCGGCCACAAGCTGGTGGCGCAGGGTCAGGAAGTTGGTGAGGTTGCCGTTGTGGCCGATGGCGATGCCGCCGCTCTCAAGGTCGGCGAACATCGGCTGCACGTTGCGGATCGCGTGGCCGCCGGCGGTGGCATAGCGCGTGTGGCCCACGGCGGCGTAGCCCGGAAGGCGCTGCACCAGATCGTCCTGCCCGAAGGCCTCGCCCACGTGGCCGAGGTGGCGTTCGGTGGCGAAGCGCTGGCCGTCGAACGCGGCCATCCCGCAGGCCTCCTGCCCGCGATGCTGCAGGGCGTGCAGGCCCAGCGCCACGACGGCTGCAGCCTCCTCCACATTCCACACGCCGAAGACGCCGCACTCCAGCCGGGGGCGGTCGTCGTCAGGATCGCGCTCGGGGTAGGCGCTGCGTTGTGACGAGTTCATCGGGTGCGTTCCACCAGGGTGTCGAGGCCGCGACGGTCATGCGTCTGGTATCCGCGGAGCTTGGGCGGCGTGCGCGCGGGCGCAGATTCGATCGCCGACTCCACCTGCGGCTCAATCGCTTCGTCGGAAGCCGAGAAGCCCTTCTTCACCCCGTCGCCCATGACCTTGCCCAGGCCGCCGGCGATGGTCATGCCCTTGGGGGCGAAGGCGGCGAGCCCCAAGCCGGCCCCGCGCGCGGCGGGCCAGGCGAGCCCGCCAGTGATCCACCTGGGTTGCAGGTCCAGCGGGGTCACGGCGTTGAATACCAGGGCAAAGGCCCCGATCAGCACGATGGCGCGCACGCCGCCGAAGCCTGCCCCGACGACACGGTTCACACCGCCGAAGGGCGAGGCGTGCAGATGCGTCGTGACCGCTCCGCCGAGCACCCGCATGGCCACATAGGCGATCACGAACACCACCACGACCGCCGCCGCAGCCCCCGCCCAGGCGGGATGCACCAGCTTGCGCGCAAGGGGCGCGGTGAACGGCAGGGCGTAGAGCGCCAGGACAGCCGCAACGCTGAAAGCGAAGACGGTGATGATCTCGCGCACCGCACCCCGGCTGAACCCGATCAACGCCGACACGACCAGGATCAGCACGGCGGCGAGGTCGAAGGCGGTCACGTGTCGCTCCCGGCTTCCGGACGCGCGGCCGAGTCGCCGCTGGCCCGGTATATAGGGACGCTCAGTCCCATGCACCGTCGCTGATCTGTCTCATTGCATCGGCCAGCCGCGTGGCGCCCGAAAGCGACACCCCCGCCGCCTGCGCCGCTTCCCGCGCGGACGAGGGCGCAAGGGCCTTGTTGAACCCCAGTTTCTTGGCCTCCCGGAGGCGCGACTCGCCCCGCGAGACCGGGCGCACGTCGCCGGAAAGGCTGATCTCGCCGAACACCACGCAATCCTGCGGCAGGGCCTCTTCCGACTGGCTGGAGACCAGGGCGGCGGCGGCGGCGAGGTCTGCGGCGGGCTCGGTGATGCGCAGGCCGCCCGCCACGTTCAGGTAGATGTCGCGGTCGCTGAAGCTGAGGCCGCAGCGCGCCTCCAGCACCGCCAGCACCATCGCCAGCCTGCCCCCGTCCCATCCCACCACAGCCCGGCGGGGCGTGCCGTAGGCGGAGGGGGCGACCAGCGCCTGCACTTCGACCAGCACGGGCCGCGATCCCTCGATGCCTGCGAACACCGCCGCTCCGGCCGACCGCGCGCCGCCTTCGTTGAGGAACAGGGCCGAGGGGTTCTTCACTTCGCGAAGGCCTGCGTCGCCCATCTCGAACACGCCGATCTCGTCGGTGGCCCCGAAGCGGTTCTTGGCGCCGCGCAAGATGCGGAACGGGTAGCCGCGCTCCCCTTCGAAGGCCAGCACGGCATCGACCATGTGCTCCACCACCCGGGGCCCGGCGATCTGCCCGTCCTTGGTGACGTGGCCGACGAGGATCACCGCCGCGCCCGACTTCTTGGCCAGACGGGTCAACTCGCCTGCGCAGGCCCGCACCTGGGTGACCGAGCCCGGCCCTGCCTCCAGCTGGTCGGACCAGAGCGTCTGGATGGAGTCGATCACGATCAGCTCGAAGCGCTCCCGCTTCATGGCGTCCACGATGGCGCGAAGGTTGGTCTCGGCGGCCAGCTTCACCGGGGCGTGGCCCAGGCCCATGCGCTGGGCGCGGGAGCGCACCTGCTCCACTGCCTCCTCCCCCGAAACGTAGGCGCACGACACGCCTCGAAGCGACGCCGCCGCCACCGCCTGCATGAGGAGGGTCGACTTGCCGACGCCGGGGTCGCCCGCGATCAGGATGGCCGATCCCGGCACCACGCCCCCGCCGCACACCCGGTCGAACTCATCCAGCCCGGTGACGATGCGCGGCGGTTCAGGCGTTTCGGTGTCCAGCGTCTGGAAGGCGATGCCGGTGCCGCCCCGGCGCGCCTTGGAGGCCGACAGTGCGCCAGGCTGCACGCCGCCCGCTACCTCCTCCACCAGCGTGTTCCACGCCCCGCAGGCCGAGCACTGCCCCGCCCACTTGGTCGCCACCGCCCCGCAGGACTGGCAGGCGTACACAGCCCCCTCGCGGGCCATCTTCAGAGTCTAGAACGGAGAGTGAACATCAATGGGCTGTAGCGTAAGTCAGAGGTCTCGGAAAGGTCGGGCGAAGCGGCTCATTCCGGAGCTAGACCGCGCCGGTGATCGGCCCTTCGGCGCGGCCGTTCACGAACTGGTCGACGTAGGGGTTGCCCGAGCGGTCGATCTCGCTGGCGGGGCCGCGCCACACCACTTCGCCGTCATGCAGCATGGCGATCTCGTCGGCGATCTTGCGGGCGCTGGCCATATCGTGGGTGATCGAGACGGCGGTGGCGCCCAGGCGATGCACTTCGCGGATGATCAGGTCGTTGATCACGTCGGCGGTGATGGGGTCGAGGCCGGTGGTGGGCTCGTCGAAGAACAGCACTTCAGGGTGGGCGACGATGGCGCGGGCCAGGCCCACGCGCTTCTGCATGCCGCCAGAGATCTCGTTGGGGAAGAGCTTGGCGACGCTCGAGGGCAGACCCACGCTCTGCATGGCGGCGAGCGCCCGCTCGTGCGCCTCGCCGCGGGCCACATGCTCGGCGTTGATGAGGCGGAAGGCCACGTTCTGCCAGACGTTCAGGCTGTCGAAGAGGGCGGCCCCCTGGAACAGGAAGCCATAGCGGCCCGCCAGTTCCTCATGGCCGCGGCGGGAGAGCTTGGTCACGTCCTCCCCGTCCAGCGCCACGCGCCCTGAGTCCGGCTGCATCAGCCCGGCGGCGATCTTCAGGGTGACCGACTTGCCCTGGCCAGAGCCGCCGATGATCACGAGCGAACGCCCCGGCGCCACGTCGAGCGACACCTTCTTCAGCACCTGCCGCCCACCGAACGCCTTGGAGACGCCGATGAGGCTGAGCTTGGGGCCCGCCGGATAGGGAAGCAGGGCCTCGCTCATCGGGTGAACAGGCTCGTGAGGAGGAAGTCCGCCGCGAAGATCAGCACCGCCGCCGAGACCACCGCATGGGTCGTCGCCCGCCCCACGCCCCGCGCGCCGCCCGACGAGGTGTAGCCGTGGTAGGCCCCCATCAGGGCCACAATGAAGCCGAACACCGCCGCCTTGATGAGGCCGGACTCCACGTCCCACGGCTTCATGAACTGCCAGGTGGAGCGGATGTAGGTGGCGCTGTTGAAGTCCAGCGAGGCGGTGGCGACGATCCAGCCGCCCGCGATGCCGATGATGTCGGCCACGGCTGTCAGCAGCGGCAGGGTGAGCACAGCGGCCAGGAGCCGCGGGGCCACGAGATAGCGGTAGGGGTCGGTGGAAAGCGTCTGCAGGGCGTCGATCTGTTCGGTGGCGCGCATGGCCCCGATCTCGGCAGCGATGGCGGCTGACACGCGGCCCGCGAGCATCAGCGCCGCCAGCACCGGGCCGAGCTCCCGCGTGATGCCGAGCGCCACGATCTGCGGCACGATCTGGGCGGCGTTGAAGCGCCCGCCGCCCGTGTAGATGTTCAGCGCCAAGGCGGCCCCGGTGAACACGGCGGTAAGGCCCACAACCGGCAGCGACAGGTAGCCGATCTGCAGGATCTGTCGCGCCAGCTGCCCCGGATAGTAGGGCGGCATCAGGATCGCGCGCACGCCCCGGGCCGCGAACAGCGCCACGCCGCCGGTGGTCTGCAACGTCGAGAGCGTGGAGCGGCCGACTGCCTGGAAAAGGTTCACCCCGCCGCCCCCACATAGCGGCGCTGCGCCCGGGGGGCGAGCCGCACCAGGAGCTCGTAGGCCAGGCTGCCCGAGGCGGAGGCCAGATCGTCGATGGGCGCGTCGGGACCGAACATCTGGACGAAGCCGCCCTCGCGGGCACCAGGATGGTCGGTCACGTCCAGTGCGAGGAGGTCCATGGAGATGCGCCCGATCACGGCGCAGCGCCGCCCGTCCAGACTCGCATATGCGGCTCGCAAGCCACTGCGCAAGACACCGTCGGCATAACCCCCGCCAGCGATGGCCAGGCGCCGCGTTTCGGGCGCCGTCCAGGTCGCGCCGTAGCCGACGGTTTCGCCGGGCCGGACGGTGCGCAACTGCAGGATGGGAAGCTCGAGGGTCGCAACCGGCACAAGGCGCACGTCGGTGACGCCAAGCGGCCCGCCCCCGTAGAGCGCGATGCCGGGCCGCACGCAGTCGAAGGCGTAGTCAGCGCCCAGAAACACTCCGGCCGAGTTGGCCATGCTGCGCCTCGCCCGGCCAAAATGCTGCGCAGCATTTTCAAACGTGTTGCACTGCAGCATGTTCATCGGATGGTCCGGTTCCGAGGCGCAGGCGAGGTGGCTCATCACCATCTCGATCTCCACGCCCCGCAGGCGATCGGGCGCGTTGGCCAGGGCCTCCGCCTCCTCCGGTCGCAGGCCGAGGCGGTTCATGCCGGTGTCGATGTGCAGCGCGGCATCGCCGCCGCCCGATGCCTGAAAGCGCGCGATCTGGTCCAGGCTGTTCAGCACGGGCTTGAGGCTGTGCTCACCCAGCCGCGCTTGAGCACCCTCAGGGCACCCATCCAGAACCCAGATGTCGGCCTTGGGCAGGATGGCCCGCAGGGCGATCCCCTCCGACAGCCGGGCGACGAAGAAGCTGCGAGCCCCCTCCCCCCACAACCGTGTCGCCACAGCGGCGGCTCCCAGGCCATAGGCGTCGGCCTTTACCACCGGAGCGACCTCGGCTGCGCCCGCCAGCCCGCGCAAGAGGGCGTGGTTCGCGGCCAGGGCGTCGAGATCGACGATGAGGCGGGCGGCGGTCCCGTCGGCAGTCATGCCAAAGGGTTAGCGCGGCTCGTAGCGGTTGTCGCGGGCGAGGTTGCCGAACTTGGTGAGGTCTTCGTTGAACGACAGGCGGATGGTGCCGATAGGGCCGTGGCGCTGCTTGCCGATGACTACTTCGGCCATGCCGGTCACCCGGTCCATCTGCTCCTGCCAGTCGAGGTGCTTGGCCTGGTCCTTGCCAGGGTCGGGCTCGGTGCGACTGAGGTAATAGCTCTCGCGGTAGACGAACATCACCACGTCGGCGTCCTGCTCGATGGAGCCGGACTCGCGCAGGTCAGAAAGCTGGGGCCGCTTGTCCTCGCGGTTCTCGACCTGGCGGGAGAGCTGGCTCAGCGCCAGCACCGGCACCTTCAGCTCCTTGGCGAGCGCCTTCAGGCCCTGGGTGATCATGCTCACCTCCTGCACCCGGTTGTCGCCCTTTGAGCCGTCGGTGGTGACGAGCTGCAGGTAGTCCACCACGATCAGGTCCAGCCCGGACTGGCGCTTCAGCCGCCGGGCCCGGGCCGTGAGCTTGGCGATGGAGAGGCCGCCGGTGGCGTCGATGAACAGCGGGCTTTCCTGGATCTCCAGCGCGGCGTCGCGCACCCGGCCGAACTCCGACTGATCGATCTCGCCCTTGCGCAGCTTGTCGGAGGAGACGCCGGAAACGTCGGCCAGAAGGCGCAAGGCCAGCTGCTCGGCGCTCATTTCCAGGGAAAAGAACGCCACCACGCCCCCGCTGGAGGTCTTCTTCGTCCCGTCGGACTGCATCTCGTAGGAGTAGTTGCGGGCCACGTTGAAGGCGATGTTGGTGGCCAGCGCCGTCTTCCCCATCGAGGGGCGCCCGGCCAGGATCAGAAGGTCCGAGGGGTGCAGCCCACCCAACCTTCCGTCGATGTCGATGAGCCCGGTGGACAGGCCCGCCAGCCCGCCCTCGCGGGAGAAGGCCTCGGCCGTCATCTCTACCGCCCCGTGCAGGGCGTCGGCGAAGGTCTGGAAGCCGGTCGACGAGGTGCCGCTCTCCGCCAGGGTGTAGAGCTGGCTCTCAGCGTGCTCAATCTGATCCCGGGCGGTGGTCTCCGCGTCCATCCCTGCGGACTGGGTGATGTCGCCACCGATGCGGATCAGGTCGCGACGCAGCGCCAGGTCGTAGATCACCCGGGCGAAGTCAGGCGCGCCAGCGGCGGGGGGCGCCCGGTCCACCAGGTCGGCGAGGTAGCGCAAGCCCCCCAGCTCCTCGAACGCCGGATCGCGGCGGAAGCGCTCGACCAGGACGATGGGCTCGGCCAGCTGGCCCTTGACGATATGCTCCTCCATCGCCGCGAACAGGCGCTGATGGAACGGCTCGTAGAAATGGCGGGCGCTCAGGCGATCCGGCAGCCGCTCATAGGCCCCGTTGTCGTAGAGCACGGCCCCCAGAAGCGCCTGCTCAGCCTCAATGTTGCACGGGATGTGCCCGACCACCGGGTCGGAAGGCGGAGCGACGGAAAGGGCGAGGGCTGCGGACATGAACCAACCGGACGTGGGGGAGCCGGGCTTAGCACCCCGCTACGACAGGCGGGGACGCTAAATGGTGAACGTCCACAGGCCACCCACAGCCGATCGGCCGCACCCTGACGAATGCATCCGAGCTTGACCGTGATGCGTAGGCGGCGAGCCGTTCTGCAACCCCTAGTGCGTTGGCGGGGCGGTCGTTAGGAACAGGCATGGTCGCCGCCTCTCCCGCTTCGTTCACCGACAAGGTCGTGCTGGTCACCGGAGCCTCGCGGGGCATCGGGCGGGCGGTGGCGCTGGCCTTCTCCCGGGCCGGCGCACAGGTGATCGCCTGCGCCCGCACCACCGTCGCGCTCGAAGCGCTGGACGACGAGGCCCAGGCCGAGGGCCTGCCGCCGCTGACGCTCGTGCCCTTCGACATCACCGACGGCGAAGCGATCGACCGGCTCGGCATGGTGATCCACGAGCGCTGGGGCCACCTGGACGTTCTCGTCTCCAACGCAGGCGAGTTGGGCGTGCTGACCCCTGCCCCCCACACTGAACTGAAGGCGTGGGACAGGGCCCTGGCCGTGAACCTCACGGCCCCCTTCCGGCTGATCCGCTCGTTCGACACCCTGCTGCAGGCCTCAGAGGCCGGGCGGGCGATCTTCGTCACCTCGGGCATCGCCGCAAAGCCCCGGGCGTTCTGGGGATCGTACGCGGCCACCAAGGCTGGGCTGGAGGCGTTGGTCGCCGTCTATGCCGACGAGAGCGAGCACAGCCGGGTGCGCTGCGCGCTGGTCAATCCCGGCCCCATGCGCACGCGGATGCGGGCGGGCGCCTTCCCGGGGGAAGACCCGGAGTCGCTGCCGGCCCCCGAAGCGATCACGCCCCTGATGCTGGAGCTGGCGCGGGGCGACCGCGACCCCCCGAAGGGCGTGGTGCACTTCGCGCAGTGGGCTGCGGGCACGCTTCAGTGATGCCTTCGCTCGCAGCCCTGAAAACGCCGGAAACCGGGCGGCTTCGTCGGCCCCGATGATGCTGCTCGCCCTAGCGCTGTTCGCCCTGCCGCAGACGCCGCCCACCCGGCCAGCGGACCCGCCCTCATCGGTGCCGGGCATCGACGTTGTGGCACCCGGCGGCGATCCGCCGAAGATCGTCTCGACCTATCCTGCCGCGGGGGCCGCCGTGCCGCCCGGCACGCTGGTGCTCACCGTGCGGTTCGACCACCGGATGAACCCAGCCGCTTTTAGCTACGCCAAAGCGCCCGACGCCCCCGCCTGCCTGGACCGCCCCCGCCTGCTGGCCGACGAGAAGACCTTCGTGCTGCTCTGCTCGGTGGGCTTCAGCCAGAGCTTCACCGTGCGGCTGAACAACGACGGCAAGGGCTTCGTCGATGTCGGGGCCAAGCCCGCAGCCACGACCACAGTGGCCTTCACCACCACCGACGGCGAGCCCACCGCCACGGTCGCCGATGCCCTTCGGGCCGCCGGCCTGAAGGACGTCGACAGCCCGATCCTCGACAGCAAACCCGCCGGCGGGTGATCTCCCGCCACAAGCCCTGAGACCTCTCCCCATGTTCGCGTCACTCCTCGCCCTTCTGTTTGTCCAAGGCGTCGCCGCTTCCGCATCCGCCGGGCAACCGAGTGGAGCGAACGAGGCTGCGAAGCCGCCGCGGTTGGAGGGGCGCCATCTCGTCACCGATCCCGCATGGCTGGTGAAGCCGAGCCGGAGTGAGGTGCTCGACGCATTTCCTTCGGAAGCCGCCAGCTTAGGGGTGGGTGGACGGGGCATCGTAGCCTGCACCATCGATGCGGAGGGAGCGGCCCAGCTCTGCGAAATGATCGGCGAAGAGCCCTTGGGGTTCGGGTTCGGCAATGCCGCCAAGGCGCTGGCTCCAGCAATGCGGTTCACGCCCGCCACGGTGGACGGTCGCGTCGTGGGCGACAGTCGCATCGCCATCCCCATCCGCTTCGATCCACCCGAGCCGGCCAGCGGGCAGGGCTGGGCGCAGACCAAGGTTTCCTGGCTGAAAGCGCCGGATGCCGCCCAGATTCAGGCTGCCTATCCCCCCCTGGCGCTGAAGGCGAAACGCAC
Organism: Caulobacterales bacterium; assembly: GCA_038226305.1. Classification (GTDB taxonomy): domain Bacteria; phylum Pseudomonadota; class Alphaproteobacteria; order Caulobacterales; family Caulobacteraceae; genus JASLDZ01. The sequence continues at coordinate 54,944 of JBBRQN010000005.1, read as the reverse complement.
GGGCGTGGGTGTGATCCGCTGCACCATCCGGAGTGGGCTGCTGGCAGACTGCAAAGCCCTGGTTGACGACCCCGATCATTTCGGCCGCGCCGCTCTGAAGCTCAGCCCGTTTTTTCTAATGGAGGACACGTTCGGCGGCGGCACCAACTATGGAGCGATCGTGGACATCCCCGTCGCTTTCGGCCCCGCCCCCCTGCCAGCCCGGCCCTCGGCGCAAGCGGATGTCGTGGAGGCGGCACCCACGTGGACAAGGCAGCCCACGCCGGATCTGATCGCTGCAGCCTTCCCGGTCGATGCCACAGCGGCCGGTGTGAAGCGGATCGAGGTGAAGCAGGTTTGCCGAGTGCAGGCGAACGGCGGCCTGACCGCCTGCGCGCTCCGATCGGAATCGCCGGCCGGGTTTGGCGGGGCCCAGGCCGCCGCGCGCTTGGCCAACGTCTACCAGACGAGCATCTGGTTACCGGAGGGGCGACCCTCAGCGGGGAGCGTCGTCCAACTGCCCATCGTGTTGGAACGCGCGGCCGCCGACTCCGAGTCGCCCCGTTCGACACTGGCCACCAGGCCCGCCATGAGGCCCCGCAAGACGCGGTGATCCGGCTCCCGGCGGCGCCTATCGTGCCTTGGGCGGGCGGGGCGAGGTGCGGGACTTGGCGACGCCCACGCGCGTCGAGCCCGGAGGCGGCGCGGCGGTTCGCTTGCCGGAGGTCTTGCCAGGCGGTTTGGCGCCAGCGCCCTTGAAGCCCGCACCCTTGACGCTGCCGCTCTTCACGAAGGTCGGCTTGGCAGAGCCGGTGCCGCCGAGCTTGGGCTTGGCTTTCGCCTTGGGACGGGTGGCATCGATCGGGCGGCCCGGAGGCGCGGCGGACTTGCCGCCGGGCTTGCCCGAGTATTTGGGCGGGGTGGCCTGAGTGCCGTACTGCTTGGCGGGGCCGCCGCGGCCGAAGCGCTTCACGTCCGGCGCCCGGTTGTCGTCTTCATCGACGTAGGGGTTCGCGCCCGATTTCACCTGCACGCGGATGGGCGTACCCGGCAGGTCGAAGCTCTCCCGCAGGCTGTTCACGAGATATCGGCGGTAGCTCTCCGGCAGGGAATCGGCGCGTGAGCACATGAGCACGAAGGTCGGCGGGCGAGCCTTGGTCTGCGTCATGTACTTCGGCTTCAACCGCTTGCCGCCCACGGCGGGGGGCGGATGGCGCTGCACGGCCATGCCGAGCCAGTCGTTGAGGTCGCGGGTCTTCACCTTGGTGGACCACTGGCGATGCGCCTCGAACACCTGCGGCATCAGCTTCTCGACACCGCGCCCGGTCTCGGCGGAGAGCTGCACCAAGGGCGTGCCCTTCAGCTGGGGCAGCATCCGCTCGGCAGTCTCGCGCAGCTCGGCGATGCGGGCCTGCGGCTCCTCGACGAGGTCCCACTTGGCGATGCAGTAGACCAGGGCCCGGCCCTCGCGCTCCACGAGGTCGGCGATCTGGAGGTCCTGCGTCTCGAAGGCGTTGTCGGCGTCCATCACCAGGATCACCACCTCGGCGTAGGTGATGGCTCGGATGGTGTCGGCGGTGGAGAGCTTCTCCAGCTGCTCGTTCACCCGGGCCTTCTTGCGCAGGCCGGCGGTGTCGACGAGGCGCACCTTGCGGCCGTTCGACTCCCAGTCGACCGAGATGGAGTCGCGGGTGATCCCGGCCTCCGGCCCGGTGAGCAGGCGATCCTCGCCGATCAGCCGGTTGACCAAGGTGGACTTACCCGCGTTCGGCCGGCCGATCACGGCGATCATCACCGGCTTGTCCGGAGCGTCCGCGTCGGGATCGACCTCCTCCGGCGCGGGCTCGTGCTTGAGGAGTTCGGCGTAGAGCTCGCCCATGCCCTCGCCGTGCTCGGCGGAGATCTCCAGCGGCTCGCCCAGGCCCAGGCTGTGGGACTCGGCGGTTCCGAAGTCGCCCTTGCGACCCTCAGCCTTGTTGGCGAGGAGGATGACGGGCCGGTCGCGCTTGCGCACGAGGTCGGCGAAGATGCGGTCCAGAGGGGTGACGCCCTCGCGGGAGTCGATCACGAATAGAGCCACGTCGCACTCTTCGAGCGCGCGCTCTGTCTGGATGCGCATGCGCGATTCCAGACTCTCGTCGGCCAAGTCTTCGAAGCCCGCGGTGTCGATCAGTTCGAACTCGAGGTCGCCCAGGTAGCCAGGCGCGCTGCGCCGGTCACGGGTGACGCCCGGCCGGTTGTCCACGATGGCGAGCTTCTTGCCCGCCAGACGGTTGAACAGGGTCGACTTGCCGACGTTGGGCCGGCCGACGATGGCCAGCTTGAAGGTCATCCCTATGCGTGTCCCGATTTCATCTCGAACCTTTAGCGGATCGCCAGCAGCGTGCCGGATTCGGCCACCACGTAGAGCATCCCCTCGGCAGGGGTGGGGGAGAGCGTCGAGCCCTTCTTCACCCGCAGGTTCAGCGTCGTGGTGAGCGCCCCCGTGCGGGGATCGAGCGCCTTCAGCTCACCCTTCTCCGACACCACCACCAGCCGGTCCGATGCCAGGACGGGGCCGGAGTAGTTCTGGCGCTGCTTTTCCTTCAGGCCCTTGTTCAGGTCGGTGATCCAGTAAACCTGGCCGGCCTCGCGGCTGACGCAGATCACCTGGCCGTTCACGTCGGTGATGTAGACCACGTCGCCCGCAGGCCACGGCGACGAGATGCTGGTGATCGGCAGGGACCACCGCGGCTGGCCCGAGCGCAGGTCGACCGCCGCGAACACGCCGGAGTGGCTGCCCGCCAGAACGTCGCCGCGATAGATCACCGGGCGCCCGGCGATGTCGCGGATTTCGGAGAGCGCATTGTTGCGGTTGGTGAGCGACAGCACGTAGCTCCACAGCTCGCTGCCGTTGGCAGTGTTCAGCGCCGTAAGCTCGCCCGAGGCGAAAGGTGCCACGACCACGTCGCCGTTCACGGCCACGCTGGAGGCCGCCAGCATCCGGGCGTTCTCCTGCAGGGCCTGATAGGTCCAGCCCGGCGCGCCGGTGACGGAGTCGAAGGTGAGGAGCTCGTCGTCCACGTCGGTGGCGTAGAGGCGGCCGTCGAGCACGCCGGGGGCGGAGTGGATGGGCGTATCCACCTTGCGACGCCACATCACTGCACCGGACTTCGCATCCAGCGCCGCCACGAATCGGTAGCCGGACGTGACGTAGAGCTTGCCCTCGTGGAAGGCGAGGCCGCCGCCGTAGGCGTCCCGGTCGGGGCCCTTGCGCTCGCCCAGAACCGCCTTCCAGACCTCGCGGCCGGTGGCGGGATCGAGGGCCGAAACGGTGGCCTGGGCGTCCATCACATATAAGCGGCCGTCGGCGACGATGGGCTGGGCGGTGATCTGGCCCTTGGGGCCGCCGCCGAGGCCGATGTCCTTGCGCCAGGCGATCTGGAAGTCACGCGCTACGGCCGCGTGGCCGACCACGCTCTCGGGCACGCCACCGGGCTGCGGCCAGCTGGGCACGGGCTGGGCGGCGGGGATCTGGAAGCCGATGCCCTTCAGAGCCGCGTTCACTTCCAGCCGGTCGCTGGCGCTGAGCACGGGGATGCGCTCGCCGGGCAGGCGCGCCTTGCCGGTGGAACTGCCGGGCCGGACCTTGAGGAAGGCAGGCATCTTGTAGCCTGCGCAGCCGCTGAGCGCCGAGGCGGCCAGGGCGAAGGCGACTCCGCATGCGAGGGCGCGGGCCGCGGGACGGGACTGGCGGAACGGCGAAGGCGTCAAGGGGGGGCTCGCGGAGAGGCGGAGGGGCAAGAGGGTCACGACCTACTGTGCGGGTTGCGGCGCGCCGGCACCGCCGGATGGGAGGTCGAGCCCGGGCGGAAGCTGCACCGGCGTCGAGGGGGGCAGGACGGCTGCGGCCTTGGCCGCGCCGGGGATCGAACCGGCCGTTCCGGCGTCGATCACCGACAGGGCCGCGCGGGCGCGGGCGCGGGTGGCGTCCGAGACGTCGGGGGAGAACGACAGGATAGCGAAGTCGGCCCGCGCCTCTGCGGGGCGGCCGGCCACCAGCCGGGCCACGCCCAGACCCTCGCGCGCCATCTCGCGATAGGGGCGACCGGCGGCGGTCAGGGGTTCGAGGCGGCGGCTCACTTCGGCCAGGGGGGCCGTGTCGACGAGGAGCATGCCTGCCTTCAGCGCGGCGGCATCCTTGGTGATGCGGTCGGGCGCCGAGGCCTGCGCCCGGTCGAGATAGGCGACAGCCTCGGGAATCTTGTTGGCACCGACGCTGAGGCCTGCCAGCTGCATCAGCGCGAGGGCCTTGTAGGTGGCGGGGCCGCTCTTGGCGACGCCCTGATAGCCCGTCTCGGCTTCGGCCTTCTTGCCCGCGGCCTGGCTTTCAAGCGCGTGCGAATAGGCCAGCGCGGCCTTGCCGTCCTGCGCGCGGCTGTAGCTGTCGAAGCCCCAGAACGCGAGCGCGACCACGAGCGCACCCACCAGCACGGCCAGCGCATAGGGCCAGCCGCGCTTGGCCAGGGTGGCGTAGCGTTCGGAGCGAAGCTGCTCTTCGACTTCGTTGAAAACGTCGGTCACGAGAGAGTCACGAGGAGAAGGCGCTCCGGCAGCAGGCGGGGGAAACGGGTGGGCAACCTATAGCGCATGGTCGCCCGGCGGCAACGCGAGGCTTGCGGCGGGTTCCACAGGCTTGGCGAAGTAGGTTTCGGCCGCCGCCGGGAACGCGCGCGATCGAACATCCCCCGCATAGGCCCCCACCGCTTCGTCGATGTGCCGGCGAAGCTCGCCGTAGCGCCGCACGAACTTCGGCGTCCAGTCGAAGAGACCAAGCATGTCGTCGGTGACCAGAATTTGTCCGTCGCACCCCGCCGAGGCCCCGATGCCGATGGTGGGCACCTTCAGGGCCGTGGTGATGTCGCGCGCCAGCCCCTCGGCCACCCCCTCCACAACGATGCAGAAGGCGCCTGCCGCCTCGGTGGCCAGCGCCTCCGCCAGAACCCGCTCGCGCTCGGCCTCGGTCCGGCCCTTGGCCTTGAAGCCGCCGTCTGTCAGCACCGCCTGCGGGCGCAGGCCCACGTGCCCCATCACGGGAACGCCGCGCTGCACGAGATAGCGGATGGTGTCGGGCACTGTGGGGCCGCTCTCCACCTTCACCGCGTGGGCTCCCGTCTCCTTCATCACCCGCGCGGCGTTGGCGTAGGCGACCTCGGGCGAGGCCTCGTAGGAGCCGAACGGCAGGTCGATCACCACCATCGCCCGGCGCGAGCCACGCATGACCGCCTGGCCGTGCAGGATCATCATCTCCAGCGTGACGCCCACCGTGTTGGGCAGGCCGTGCACGACCATGCCGACGCTGTCGCCCACCAGCAGCACCTCGCAGTGCGCATCCAGTATGTCGGCCATCGGGGCGGTGTAGGCCGTGAGGCACACCAAGGGCTCACCCCCCTTGCGGGCGGTGATGTCGGGGGCGGAGAGCCGCCGGCCAGATACGGACGCGGCCTCTTGACGCTGGGCGGACATGGGAAACTCGAAAAAGGGGACGACCCCGCAGGGCACGCCGGGGCGGCGGGAGGATTACTCCCCGCACCCCAGCATTGCGAACCCTTAGAACTGATCCGCCGCCCGCGTCGCCAAGAACCCGGCGGCGAGAAGCACCAGCCCACCCACCAGCCACACCACTTCGCCGGAGTAAGGCAACTGCTGCAGCACGCCGGCTGAAACGCGGAGCACATCGTTCTGGCGCGCCAGGGCGTCGGTCGGGAGTTCCACCGCGCCCATGATCCGCGTCACCACGCTGGAGCCCATGACCTGCCAGGTGACCAGCACCCCCGCCGCGGCCCCGCCCGCCCCGATCAGCAGGCGCCGCATCGTCCACTCCCGCTCGAGCTTCGCCTCGATCCGGGCGGCGAACAGGGGGGCGTCGGGCAGGTTCGGGCTTTCCTGGAACAGCCGGTGCAGCGCGTGTTCAAAGGAGGGGTCAGCCATGAGCCCGGGTCTCCGTCTGTCGAGGGCCGGGGGGCGGGGGGGCGTCGGATATCTCGACGCCCATGCGCGCTCTCAGCTTCTCGAGCCCACGTTTGACGTGGGACTTTACTGTGCCGACCGGAGAGCCGAGGGCCTCCGCAACTTCCACATGGGTGAGCCCGGCCCCGTAGCAAAGGGACACGCACACCCGTTCCGGCGCCGACAGCCCGGCCAGCGCCGCCTCCAGGTCGATCCGCTGGTCCGGCCGCCCATCGGGCCCCTGATCCATTCGGGCCGCCTGCATTTCGAGCTCGTCTTCGTCCAGGGACTCGAGCCGGGAGCCCTTGCGCCACCGCTTCACGTAGAGCCGGGCCGCGATCCGGCGGACCCAGGGGCAGAAACCGCCCTCCCCCCGAAACTCCCCGATGCGCTCATAGGCGATCAGGAAAGCGTCCTGCGCCACGTCGTCGGCGGTGGCTGGGTCGGCCCCCATCCGGCGCAGCAGCACCCGCACGGGCGATCCATGCCTTCGCACCAGTTCCCCGAAGGCCGAGCGCGAGCCCTGCTGCGCCAGGACGACGAGCTCCATGTCCGGCAGGGCCGGCAGGGGCCGTCGAGCGGCACCGGGGATCGGCGCCGCCTTCCGGGCGGAGGGGTTGAAGGGTTCGGGCAAGTGGGGTCCGGGTGAACGGTGGAACGCGGGGCGGAGAAGGCCGGGCGGCTAGCGGATCAGCGACGCGACCCGCGGGTGAAGAACCACAGGGCCAGGAACGCCAGCCCGATGCAGAACGGGATCGCCCCGACGGCTCCGAAGGTCATCGCCGTCTCGGCAGCGCCCCCGTCGTTGTAGAGGCCGGCGTAGAACAGGCCGCCGATGACGAAGAGGCCGACACCGATGGAAAGCCACACGATGCCCCGGCGCAGGTCGCGGTGCGACTGCATCACGGGCGTTGCGTAGTAAGCCTCCTCGACGTCGCGTTCGCGGCTGGTCATGGCCGCCATCATGTCGGGCGGGACGGGCTGTCCCTTCTCGTAGGCGGCGCGCATCACCTCGTACATGCGTTGGCGGTCCCGCGATTTCAGGATCTGCGGCACCACGATGACGACGGCGAGGAAGGTGAAGAAGACGAGGGGAACGAAACCTTCGTGCATGGCGAAAAAGCCTCCGGTTGGATCGGCGGCGCTCCACGGTTGCGGGCGCCTTCACTGGGAAGAGGCCGCGACCTTGCCCTGCGGATGCGGAGGGGCGCGTTAAATCGCGGTAAGGCGCTGGATCGCGGAGCGCGCGGCCTCAGCGCGACAGGATCGACCGCGGCGGCTTCACCAGGCCCGCGATCACCAGCCCCGCCACGAGGTACGACACGAAGTCGGTGAACATGGCGGCCAGGGTGAAGTCGGTCGGGAAGCCGTACCAGATGGCGTAGGAGCCGTTGGTGGTGAGCGCAGCCGCCACCCCAATCGCCGCCACGAACGCCACCCGCGCGGCGTAGGCGCTGAGCATCGTCGCCTGCGCCAGCAGAAACGCGGCGAGCAGGCTGCAGACCAGCTGCTTGGCGAATTCGGACCCCAGCGTGCCGCCCGTCATCATCGTGCCCTTGCCCGGGGGATGGTAGACGAGGAAGCCCGTGGGCATTGTCTTGGCCTTCTCCTCGTAGATCTTCTCCGCATCGCGGTTCTTCGGGTCGGTCCAGGGGAAGAGATAGAGCCCCGCCTTCGGTCCGATCGAAGCCTGCAGGGCGGCGGCGGGAACCGCCTCGTTGGGAACCTGGCTGAAACCGGTGGAGCCCAGCGGCGTCGCCATGTGCGCCACCGCCGTCCAGACGAACATCGCCAGCGCACCGAGGACGCCGGCGAGCAGGGTGCGCACGGGGCTGGGCATGGGCGTGTCTCCGGGGGCTGGCGTCGATCAAGCTAGGCCGTATTGCACCGCACTCGCAAATGTCGCCGGGCGTGGTTGTATGGGCGCGATGACGCAGGCGGATTCGACGAACGGGGAGCGCGCAGCATGGCGATGACGCGGAGAGCGGCCCTGGCGGGCGTGGCGGGGCTGGGCACGGCGGGGCTGGGCATAGCGAGCGCAGCGGCGCAGGCGCCCGGCCCATCGGCGAAGATGACGGCGGGTGCGTCGCCCATCCCGGTCTCCGAGGTGTTGGCCCGCATCGCCAAGGCGCAGCGGCTGATGCAGGCGCAGGGCGTCAAGGCGCTGGTGATCGAGCCGGGTGCGGCGATGATCTACTTTACCGGCGTGCGCTGGCATCGCAGCGAGCGGCCGACGGTCGTGGTGATCCCGCAGACGGGCGAGCCGCTCCTGGTCACGCCGCACTTCGAGGAGCCCTCGGTCCGCGAGAGCCTGCACATCCCCGCCGTGGTGCGCCCGTGGCACGAGGATCAGGATGCGATGGCGGTGGCCGCCGACTGGCTTAGGTCCAGGGGCCTCGGCAACGGCCCGGTCGCCTTCGAGGAGACCACACGCTGGTTCGTGGCCGAGCGCCTGCTGAAGGCCGCGCCGGGGTTGAAGGCGCAATCAGGCGACCCGATCACCCGTCCCTGCCGCATGATCAAGTCGCCATCAGAGCTCGCCCTGATGCAGCTCGCCACCGACATCACCATCGCCGGCTACCGCCGCACCTATCCGCAGGTGAAGCCCGGCATGAGCAACGGCGACATCGCGCGCATCATGAGCCGCGAGACCATCGCGCTCGGCGGCGAGGTGGAGTTCAGCCTCGTGCTCCTCGGCCCCGCCGCAGCATACCCCCACGGCACCGGCCAGCCGCAGGTCGCCACCGAAGGCGGGATCGTCTTGATGGACTGCGGCTGCAACGTCTTCGGCTACCAGTCCGACGTGTCGCGCACCTTCGTGCTCGGTGACCCCACCAAGCGCCAGCGGCAGGTTTGGGATCAGGTGCGTCGAGGGCAGGAGATCGCCTTCCAGGCCGCGAAGGTCGGCGCCCAGGCAGGGTCCGTGGATGACGCCGTGCGCGGCTACTACACCTCCCTCGGCTACGGACCGGGCGAGACCCTGCCGGGCCTCTCGCACCGCACCGGCCACGGCATCGGGCTGGACGGCCACGAGCCCGTGAACCTCGTCCACGGCGAGACCACGCGGCTGGCCCCCGGCATGTGCTTCTCCAACGAACCCGGCCTCTACATCCCGGGCGAGTTCGGCGTGCGGCTAGAGGACTGCTTCCACATGACCGAAGCCGGGCCGGTATTCTTCTCCACCCCGCCTACGAGCCTGGACCGGCCGTTCGGCTGAGCGGGTCAGCTACTTTGGGGCCAGGGGGCTGCCGGGATTGAAGGTCGGGCGGGCGGGGCCGTCCGCCACGGCCTGCGTCAGGGCGTAGAAGAAGCTGTTGAAGTCACGCGCGGCCTGCGGCTCGAAGGGCTGGGTTAGGTCGTCCTGGGGGCGGTGGTAGCGGGTCTGATACCACTCGCGATAACGGCTCTCCGCCTGCGTGCCGGGGTCATAGCCGAACACGAAGCCGGTGGCGGGCACGCCGATCTTGAGGAACGGCCAGTGATCGGCGCGCTGCAGCAACCCGCGCTCGGGCTCCAGATCCTTGCGCACCGCGACCCCGCGGGCGGTGGCGACGGCACGCACCGTGTCGCCCAGCGTAGTGTCGTCCACTGCGTGCACGGTGAGGATTTTCAGCGGGAACAGCGGTCGCAGCTGGTCGAGGTTCAGGTCGGCGGCGAGATCGCCCTTCGGCACGGTGGGCGCGCGGGTGAAGGCGGTGGCGCCGAGGAGCCCCTTCTCCTCGCCGGTGAAGGCGGCGAACAGCACCGGGCGGGTAAAGCCCTTGTCGGCGCGCTGCTCGGCCAAGCGGATTACGGTGGCCACATAGGCCGCATCGTCGAAGGCGCCGTTGTAGAGGCCATCGCCGCCCACGGGCTCGCCGAAGCCGTAGCCGTCGAGGTGGGCGGAGACCACGATCACCTCATGCGCCAGCGCCGGATCGGTGCCGGGCAGAAGCCCCAGCACATTGTCCGAGTCATAGTCGCGGGTGGAGAGCTTGAAGCGGGCGTGCAGGGTGCCCGGCAAATCGAAGCTGGGCAGGGGCTGCGACGCGGCCCCGAGCGCCAGGATGTCGGCGGCCTTGCGGCCTGAGCCTTCAATCAACGTCTCGAACGCCGAAGGGCTGGCGCGCATCACGGGCATGTCGCCGTGGGCGGGGGCGGCGGCGCCCTTGAAGCCGACCGAGCGGGCGTAGGCATCCGGCCAGCGGGCGGGCTCCAGCGTGAAGCCCGGATCGTCGATGGCGATCACGCCCACGGCGCCCGCCGCCGCAGCCGCCTCGACCCGTTCGCCGCCCCCCGGCACGCCCTTGCGGCGCCCGCCGAAGCAGATGGCGATCTTGCCGCGCATGTCCGCGCCCATCTCGGCCCCGGAGCAGTAGCCGCGGAAGCTCATCGGTGCCTCCAGCGTCGCCGGCAGGGCTTCGGTGGCGCGCACCGAAATCTGGTGCAGGAACCGTAGCGGCGTGGACGAGCGGTCGCCGCGCCAGACGGAGAAGCTCGTACCCTCCGGCTCGACCTTCACCTCGTGCAGGGCGATGGGCTGCAGGTAGCCTTGCGTGCCCGCGGGCTTGAGCCCGGCAGCGGCGAACCGGCCGGCGACCCAGCGGGCGGCGCGGGCGTGGCCCGGGGAACCGGTGTCGCGCCCCTCCATCGCGTCCGACGACAGATGCGCGGTGATCGCCCACCAGGCGCGGGTGTCGGCGTCCTTGAAGACCGGGGGCGCGGCGGCGGCCCCTCCCGCAGCGACGAGGCCGCAGACGAGAGCGAGCCTCGCAACCCCGCGCCGCATCTAGGCGGCCACCTTGGCGAGCGCGGGCGTCGCCACCGCGGGAGCGCCGCGCCGGGTGAACTGCAGCGCCCCGTCCTCGAGCTTGCCGAAACGCAGTTCCATCATGTCGCGGGCGTAGTTCTGGTGCAGACGCCACGGAGCGGCGGGCCCCTGCTTGGGGAAGGCCTCCATCGCCCGCTGCACGTAGCCGGAGGAGAAATCCAGCCACGGGCTCTCCTCGACCTTGCCCGACGGCCGCCGGGGCGTGGCGAAGCCGTAGCCCTTGGCATCCATGTGGTTGATCAGGCGGCAGACGTACTCCGCCGTCAGGTCGGCCTTCAGCGTCCACGAGGCGTTGGTGTAGCCGAAGGTGACCACGAGGTTGGGCACCCCGGAGAACATCATGCCCTTGTAGGCCAGGGTGTCGCCCAGTGTGACGGCCGCGCCGTCCACTTCGATCGCCATGCCGCCCACGGGCAGCAGGCGCAGGCCGGTGGCCGAGACCACCACGTCCGCCGCCAGCTCCTTGCCGGAGGTGAGCTTGATGCTTGTGGGGGTGAACCGCTCGATGGTGTCGGTCACCACCTCGGCCTTGCCGCTCTTGATCGCCTCGAACAGGTCGCTGTCAGGAACCAGACACACCCGCTGGTCCCACACCTTGTAGCGGGGGGTGAAGTGGGTCGCGACGTCGTAGTCCGGGCCCATGTGGGTGCGCACGAGGTCGAGCAGCTGCTTCTTCGCCGCGTCGGGCTTGGCGCGGGCCTGCCGGTAGAAGAACATCTGCAGGAGCACGTTGCGCCAGCGCACCAGCTGGTAGGCCGTCATGGCGGGCAGGCGCTTGCGCAGCCAGTCGCTCATGGCATCCACCGCCGGGCGCGACACGACGTAGGTGGGCGACCGCTGCAGCATGGTGACGTGCCCGGCCGTTGGGGCCATCGCGGGCACCAGCGTCACCGCCGTGGCCCCCGACCCGATCACCACGACGCGCTTGCCCGAATAGTCGAGATCCTGTGGCCAGGCCTGCGGGTGCACGAAGCGGCCGCCGAAGCTTTCCAGCCCCTCGAAGTCCGGCGTGAAGCCCTTGTCGTAGGCGTAGTAGCCGCTGCACATCAGGAGGAAGTTGCATGTGAAGGCGGCGGGTGCCGCGTCCGGCCGCTCGCAGGTCACCGTCCAGCGGGCATCGGCGCTCGACCAGGCGGCGCGGGTCACCTTGTGGTGGAAGCGGATGTGGCGATCGACGCCCTCCTCCACCGCCGTCTCGCGCACGTAGCTGAGGATCGACGGGCCATCGGCCAGCGCCTTGGCCTGCGTCCACGGTTTGAAGGAATAGCCCAGGGTGTGCATGTCGCTGTCGGAGCGCACGCCGGGATAGCGGAACAGATCCCACGTGCCGCCGATCGCATCCCGGGCTTCGAGAATGACATAGCTCTTGCCGGGGCAGCGGTCGTGCAGGTGCTTGCCCGCGCCGATCCCTGAAAGACCGGCACCGACCACCACAACGTCGAAATGTTCCACGCATCGTCTCCTGAGCGGGGCGCCGCCGTCTGATCAGCGTTAGCATAGCGCGCGCGCCGCTTGTCAGCGCAAGGTCGCCTCACCAAATCCGAAGTCTACGCACGATATCGATACCCACGCAGAGAGTTCGTTCCCCAATGGCGTCACCGTTTTCCGCCCTCCAGGTCGCCGAAGCCAGCCGCCCCACACAGGCAGGCGTGACCTTCGACCTCGATCGCGCCCTGGAATCGGTCGTGACCCTGGAGGCGCGCGTTCCGCACGACGCCTACACCGCCGGCATCCTCGGCGTGGAGCGGGCCGGAGCGGGCGTGGTGATCGGCGAGGAGGGGCTGGTGCTGACCATCGGCTACCTCGTGACCGAGGCCGACCTCGTGATCCTGACCACCAACGACGGGCGTAGCATCCCGGCGCACGCACTGGGCTTCGACTTCGCCACCGGGTTCGGCCTCGTGCACGCGCTGGAGCCCCTGAACCTGCCCGCCCTGCCGATCGGCGACTCGCGCACCCTCAAGCCGGACGACGCAGTGATCGTGGCGGGCGGCGGCGGGCGCGCTCACGCCACCAAGGCCAAGATCGTCGCCCGTGAGCCTTTCGCCGGCTACTGGGAATACGCCCTGGACGAGGCACTGTTCACCGCGCCCGCCCACCCGCACTGGTCGGGCGCGGCGCTGATCGGCCCGCACGGCGACCTTCTGGGAGTCGGCTCCCTGCAGGTGGAGCAGGCCATCGGACGCGATCGCACCCGCACGGTGAACATGATGGTGCCTGCCGAACTTCTGGCCCCCGTGAAGGACGATCTGCTGCACGGGCGCTCGTCCCTCCCCGCCCGACCTTGGCTGGGGCTCTATGCGCAGGAGTCCGGGCAGAACGTGGTGGTGGTGGGCGTGGCCGCAGGCGGCCCGGCCGACCGGGCCGAGGTGCGCGCGGGCGACGTGATCGTGGCGGTGAACGGCTGCGCGGTGGACGACCTCGGCCACGCCTGGCGCCGCATCTGGGCGGGCGGCGTCGCAGGCTCGCGACTGGAGCTGACCCTCAACCGGGAAGGCGATGTATTCGATGTGTCCGTGCGTTCGGTGGATCGTTCGGCGCTTATGAAGCGTCGTAATCTTCATTGAACTGACGATGACAGTAAAGTTTCGGAGTCATGACAGGATCATGACGCCTTAATCATTGAAACCGGCCCGATATGTTTGCGTCTTTGATGCAACAGGCCTCCTTGCTGTCTCAAAAGCTTCAACGAACCGTCGTCCTGAGTTTATGCGGCGTCGCTAGGTCGCTCCCCGATAGGCGTGGTCGAACACGCTCGACGAGGGGACTGCGATGAAAACGATGTCGTTGATGGCCGGCGTGTCGGCTGGCGCACTGGTTGCGCTGATGGCCGGTGCGGCCTCGGCCCAGACCGGCGGTGCGGCCGCCGCGGTGAGCGCGCCTCCCCGGGAAGACACCCAGAGCCTGTCCGAGGTCATCGTGACCGCGACCAAGCGCGAGACGAACCTCCAGAAGACGCCGATCGCCATCTCCGTGGTGAGCGCCGCCGACCTGGAAGCCCGCCACGCGGAAAGCCTGATCAGCCTGCAGGACGGCTCCATCCCGTCGCTGCGCGTCGCCACCTTCGAAGCCCGCCAGTCGGCGCTCACGGTCGGCATCCGCGGCATCGTGCCCTTCGACGCCAACCAGACCGCCCGCGACCAGGGCGTCGGCGTCTACATCGACGGCGTCTACCTCGGCCGCCAGCAGGGCCTGAACGCCGCCCTCCTCGACATCGAGCGCCTCGAAGTTCTGCGCGGCCCGCAAGGCACGCTGTTCGGCCGCAACACGGAGGGCGGGGCCCTCAACATCGTGACCAAGGGCCCGACGGGCGAATACGGCGGCCGCGTCGTGGCCGGCCTCGGCAACTACGGTTCCTACAACGGCGAAATCCACCAGAACTTCGGCGAGTTCGCCCACACCTCGATCAAGATCGACGCCCTGATCCAGCATCAGGACCCGACCGTGAAAAACCCGCTTTCCGGCCAGGCGGGCTGGAACCAGTACGATCGCAAGGGCGTGCGCGCTTCGGCGCTCTACAAGCCCAACGACGCCTTCAGCGCCCTGCTCTCGGTCGACTACGTGAAGGACGAAAACACCCCGTTCTTCAGCCAGCTGGTCAGCTACAACCCCTACGGCAAGCGCGTTCGCACACTGGCCGAAGTGACGGCAGGCCCCGCCGGCGCCCCGGCCGGCACGATCAACCCGCTCGCCTCCTTCGTGCGTGTGAGCACCGATCGCCAGACCACGTCTGACGTTGGCACGGTCCAGCAGCCCAGCGTCGACAAGACCGGCGGCTTCTCGGCCCTTCTGAAGTACAAGGTGTCGCCCGACCTCGAGCTGCGCTCGATCTCGGCGTTCCGCTCCGTGGCCACCAACCAGTGGGACAACTCGGGCGTCGAAGCCCGCAACGTGTTCGCCCCCAACGCCAACTTCGGCCGCTACAGCCTGTCGGACCTCTACCAGACGCAGGTCAGCCAGGAGTTCCAGGCGGTCGGCAACCTGTTCAACAACAGCGTCACCTACGCTGCTGGCGTCTACTACTTCTCGGAGCAGGCCAAGGAATCGGCCGCCACGCCCTTCACCAACCAGTACAACGCGACCGGCACGGGCTACATCATCCGCAACCCCTACGGCACGTCGACGGCCTCGGCCGCAACGGCGGGCTGGGAGCGGGGCACGCGCTTCATCACCCGCGCCAGCCAGGCGAACGCCACGAGCTACGCGGCCTACGGCCAGGCGACCTACACGCCTGACTTCGCCGAGCAGTTCCACCTGACCCTCGGCGGCCGCGTCACGAAGGACGAGCGCGACGGCAAGCTCTACATCGTCAACGGCAAGGCCACGAACTTCCCGTTCACCTACAACGACACGCGCTTCGACCCGCTCGTGACCCTGGCTTACGACCTGGCGCCGACCATCAGCGTCTACGGCAAGTACGCCTCCGGCTTCCGGGCCGGCGGCGCCAACGACCGCTCGCAGACCTTCACCCCCTTCGCCGCCGAAGAAGTGAAGTCCTACGAGATCGGTGCCAAGGGCGACTTCCTGAACCGCCGCCTGCGCGTGAACGTGGCCGCCTACGCCATGGATCGTGACAACAGCCAGATCGACTTCGACAACGTCGACACCACCCCCGGCAGCCCCACCCAGGGCGCGCACACCGAAGAGACCCGCAACGCTCCGGGCACCTCCAAGATCAAGGGTGTCGAACTCGACGTGACGGCGCGGATCATGGAAGGCCTCACCGCGGGCGTCTCCTACGCCTACACCGACGTGAAGATCCCGGCCGCACCGTTCCCCTTCACGGGCAATGCGGACGTTCCGCAGGGCACTCCGTTCCCGGTGAACGTGGTCTACACCCCGCCGAACGCGGCCTCGGCCTTCTTCGACTACGAGCGTCCGCTGGGTAAGATCACCCTGCGCACCCACTTCGACGCCAACTACGCCGACGCGCAGTACGCCTTCCAGACCGAGTTCGCCAACGTGTCGCCCACGGGCAACCTGATCCAGAACGTGGCCGTGAAGACGGGCTCCAGCTTCGTGATGAACGCCAACGTGGCGCTCGCCGACATCAACGTGCCCGGCACCTCGTCGGCGACGGTGTCGTTCTGGGTTCGCAACCTGGCCGACGAGCAGCACATCTACCGCATCTCCGCCGCCAACCGCGGCACGATCGGCGACTACGCCAACTTCAACCCGCCGCGTACCTTCGGCGTGGAACTGCGCGCGAAGTACTAGCCTCAAGCCAGCGCGTGCCGGGAGTTTCCCGGCCGCTTCGCGCGACAACGAGACCAGCACGGTGCCCGTCGGAGACCCTCCGGCGGGCGCTTTGCGTTCCAGCGCTTCAGAATTTTTTCAACATGTCCGTTCATAACGGCGGCATGAAAAACGCGGCCGCGCTGATCACGCTGACGTTGCTGGTGGGGTTCGCCCGGCCGGTCATGGCCCAGGACTTCCGCTCGGGCGGCAAGCTGCTGCTGACAGGCGGAGTATCCTCCATCGAGGGGTCGGCCGGGGGCGGACTCTCGACCTGGGCCGTGATCGCGGGGGGCGAGACCGCCGACGGGATCGGCGTGGCCGCCCACGGCACGGCGGTGCGAACCGGCGACTTCCAGCTCACCACAGGCGGGATCGCGGTGGGGATCTTCGACCGGGTCGAACTGTCCTACGCCCGCCAGGCCTTTGACACGCGCCAGGTCGGCGCGGCGCTGGGCCTCGGCAAGGGCTTCACCTTCGACCAGGACATCGTGGGCGTGAAGGTCCGCCTCCTGGGAGACGCCATCTACGACCAGGACCGCTGGATGCCGCAGATTTCCGTCGGGTTGCAGTACAAGTCCAACGACGAGCCGGGCGTCGTGCGCTTCGTCGGGGCAAAGCGCGCCTCGGACGTGGATTACTACATGTCGGCCACCAAGCTCTTCCTCAGCACCAGCGTGCTCGTCAGCGGCACGGTGCGCGCCACCCGGGCGAACCAGTTCGGCATCCTGGGCTACGGCGGCGACAAGTCAGACGGCTATAAGCCGGAGTTCGAGGGGTCTGCGGCCTGGCTGGCCACCAAGCGGCTCGTGATCGGCGTCGAGGGTCGCACCAAGCCCAACCGCCTGTCCTTCGCGAAAGAGGGCGCGGCCTACGACGTGTTCGCCGCCTACGCCTTCAACAAGTCGCTCTCCATCACCGCAGCCTATGTGGACCTCGGCCCCATCGCGGGCTTCAGGGGCCAGCGCGGCACCTACCTGTCCCTGCAAACCGGCTTCTGAGACGCAGCATGCTCATCCCCCTCCTCGTCGCCATAGCCCTTCAGGCCTCGCCCGCCGTGCCGATGGCTGAGAAGGCCGTCGATCCCTACGTGCAGTCGAACGCCAACGCCGGCGCGGTCCCCATGAAGGACGACGCCACGTTCAAGGCCTTCCACGGAGTCGAGGGGATCAAGCGGATTTCCGCCGCCTTCGTGGACCGGAACATGGCCGACCCGCGCGTGAAGGAGATCTTCAAGGACGCCGACACCGTGCGGCTGAAGCGCGTGTTGGCCGAACAGCTCTGCTACCTCCTCGGCGGCCCCTGCACCTACACCGGGCGCGACATGCTGGCCGTCCACAAGAACCAAGGGGCCCAGGCGACGGACTTCAACGCCATCGTCGAGAACCTGCAGGCCGCCATGGACGCCGAGCGCGTGCCCTTCACCGCCCAGAACCGCCTGCTCGCCAAGCTGGCACCCATGGAGCGAGCGGTGGTGGAGCGTAAGGATCCCCAAGCCCTGCGCAGCCTGAAGAAGCGCATGCAGGCCATGCTCGCGCCGAAGGAGTAGCGGCGCGTCAGATGCCGAGGCCGAAGCCCGTCTGTGCATCGCCGAGCACGCTCCGCCGTTCCAGCGCGGCGATCACCGCCGAGACCTGACCCGCAAGGTCTTCCGCCGCCGCATCCAGCACAACATCGGCCGCCAGCGGCGGCTCATAGGGGGAAGACACGCCGGTGAACTCGGCGATCTCGCCCCGGTCGGCCTTCACGTACAGGCCCTTGGGGTCGCGGGCGCGGCACAGCGCCAGGGGCGCATCCACGAACACCTCAACGAAGTCGTCGGGCGTGATCGTCGTGCGGATGCGCTCCCGGTCGGCGCGGAGCGGTGAGATCAGGGCACAGATCGCCACAACCCCCGCCTCCACGAACAGCCTCGCCACCTCCCCGGTGCGACGCAGGTTCTCGGTGCGGGCCTCGGCTGAGAAGCCCAGATCGGCGTTCAGCCCGTGGCGCAGGTTGTCGCCGTCGAGGAGCGCCGTGCGCACGCCGCGCGCATGCAGCGCCTGCTCCAGCGCGTCGGCGAGCGTGGACTTGCCCGCGCCGGAGAGCCCGGTGATCCACACGCAGGCGCCCCGGTGCCCGGCCAGCCGCTCGCGGTCGGCACGGGTCAGCGCGCCCGCCTGCAGGTGCACTTCGCGAGCGCCCGACAGGGGTTCGACGATCAGCCCGGCGCCCGCTGTAGAGCGGCTGGTGCGGTCGATCAGGATGAAGGCGCCGGTGCGCCGGTTGGCGGCATAGCCGTCGAAGGCGATGGGCTCGGTGGTCTCGACCTCCACCTCGGCGATGGCGTTCAGATCGACGCGGGCGATGGGCTCGGCGCTCAGGTCTTCCACCTTCACCCCGTGGCGCACGGCGGTGACCTTGGCCGGCACGGTCTTGCCGCCGATCTTGAGCAGGTAGGTTTCGTTCACCCGCAGGGGGGCCTCGTCCAGCCACACGAGGCGGGCGGAGAAGGCGCGCGCCACGGCCGGGCGCTCTCGCGGTGCGGAAAGGAGGTCGCCTCGCGTGATGTCGATCGCGTCGGCCAGCACCAGGGTCACGGCGTCGCCGGGGGTGGCCACCGGCTGGTCGCCGTCGGCGGTGACGATCCGCGCCACCGTGGACGTGCGGCCGGAGGCGGCGGCCACGATCGCATCGCCCACGCCCACCTGACCGGAAGCGACCGTGCCGGAGAAGCCGCGGAAGTCGAGATTGGGCCGGTTCACCCACTGCACCGGAAAGCGGAAGGGCCCGGTGGCGGTCGCACCCGCAGGGGCGGTCTCCAGATGCTCCAAGAGCGTCGGGCCGCGATACCAGGGCGCCGCAACCTCGCGCGTGGAGAGGTTGCCGCCGCTCTTGGCCGAAAGCGGGATGGCCTGCACGCCCCGGAAGTTCAGCGCCTGCGAGGTGGCCGCGAACTCGGCGACGAGCCGGTCGAACACCCCTTCGTCCCAGCCCACGAGATCCATCTTGTTGATGGCCAGGATCACCTGCCGCACGCCCAGGAGCGAACAGATGGCGGCGTGGCGGCGCGTCTGCGGCAAGAGACCCTTGCGCGCGTCCACCAGCAGGATGGCGAGGTCGGCGGTACTGGCGCCAGTGGCCATGTTGCGGGTGTACTGCTCGTGGCCGGGGGCGTCGGCGACGATGAACGCGCGGCGCGGGGTGGCGAAGAAGCGGTAGGCCACGTCGATGGTGATGCCCTGCGCCCGCTCCGCCTCCAGCCCGTCCAGCAGGAGCGAGTAGTCGGGCTCGCTGAGGCCCCGGCGTTTGGAGTCGCGATACAGTTCGTCGAGCGTGTCCTGCGGGGCGGCGCCCGCCTCGAAGATCAGGCGGCCCAGCAGAGTGGACTTGCCGTCGTCGACGCTGCCGCAGGTGAGCACCCGCAGAAGCTCCGCCTTGCCCTCGAGAGATTGGGCGGTGATGGGCTCGCCCCCGAAATCCGCGGCCATCAGAAGTAGCCCTCGCGCTTCTTGCGTTCCATCGAGGCGGCCTCGTCGCCATCGATCAGCCTCCCGTTGCGCTCGGAGGTGCGGGAGGTCTTCAGCTCGTCGATGATGGAGTCGAGGTCGTCGGCATCGCTCTCCACCGCCGCGCTCAATGGGTAGCAGCCCAGAGAGCGGAAGCGCACGCGGCGGGTTTCCAGCACCTCGCCGGGGCTGAGCGTCAGCCTATCGTCGTCCCGCATGATCCAGCGGCCGTCGCGCAACACCACCGGGCGGTCGGCGGCGAAGTAGAGGGGCACCACGGGGATGGCCTCGGCACGCGTGTATTCCCACACGTCGAGTTCGGTCCAGTTGGAGAGCGGGAACACCCGAGCCGTCTCACCGGGGGCGAGGCGGGTGTTGTAAAGGTTCCAGAGTTCGGGGCGCTGGCGGCGGGGGTCCCAGCCGTGGCCGGGGCTGCGGATCGAGACCACCCGCTCCTTGGCGCGGCTCTTCTCCTCGTCGCGACGGGCGCCGCCGATGGCGGCGTCGAACTTGTGCAGGTCCAGCGCCTGCTTCAGTGCCTCGGTCTTCATCACCCGGGTGTGCTCGGAGGAACCCGACGTGAGGGGCGAGACGCCCGCGGCGACCCCCTCCTGATTGGTGTGGACGATCAGCTCCATCCCGCTTTCGGCGGCGACGCGGTCGCGGTGGGCGATCATGTCCCGGAACTTCCAGGTCGTATCCACGTGCATCAGCGGGAACGGCGGACGCGAAGGGAAGAACGCCTTTTTGGCGAGGTGCAGCAGCACCCCTGAATCCTTGCCGATGGAATAGAGCAGCACCGGGTTGGCGAACTCGGCGCCCACCTCGCGCAGGATCTCGATCGACTCCGACTCCAGCCGCTTCAGGTGTGGCGAGAGCGCGGCGCGCGGAGCCACTGGGGCGGCGAGCTGGGAAGCGGCGGTGTCGAAGGCCATGCCGCCGTTTGCGCCTGCGCGAGCGTCCGCGAAAACGAGAACTCGTGCCGGGCCGTGTAGAAAAGCTGAGCCCGCGCATCCGATGGCCCATCGTGGCGTCCCTCTAATGCGACGCTGGCTACCGGTGCATGGCCACGGGCAGCGATAGATAAACTGCACCGGCAAACAGCGAAGTTCGCTGGCGAAGGCGCCTCGCCACCGCCAAGTCTGTGGCCATGATCACCGAGGCGATCCCCCCGGCGCTGAACGCGCTCCCCACCGCGCAGGACCTGGCGAGCGCCGAGGCCTCGGCGCTGAACGCGCGGTTCCGCGGCGCTGCGCCGGAGGAGGTGCTGCGAGCGGTGATCGACGAGCACCCCGGCCGGGTGGCGCTCCTCTCCTCTTTCGGAGCCGAGGCGGCCCTGCCGCTGGAACTGCTGTCTCGCGTGGCGCCGGATACGCCGGTGCTGTTCCTCGACACGCGGATGCACTTCGCCCAGACGCTGGATTACCGCCACGACCTCGCCGCCAAGCTGGGCCTGACCGACGTGCGCGACCTGTCGCCCGCCGTCGTCGATCCACGCGATCCGAAGAACGACCTGTGGAAGACCGATACCGACGCCTGCTGCGCCATCCGCAAGGTGGAGCCGCTGGACAAGGTGCTGCCGGGTTTCGACGTGCTGATCACCGGCAGGAAGCGCTTCCACGGCGCTGGCCGCCTGCGCCTGCCCCTGTTCGAAGCCATCGACGGGGTGATCCGCCTGAACATCCTGGCCGACATCGACCTTGAGACGCTGGAGCGCCGCTTCGCCGAAACCGGCCTGCCGCGCCATCCCCTGCACGAGGCAGGCTTCGCCTCCATCGGCTGCTGGCCCTGCACCCGGCCTGCGCAGGAGGGCGACGCCACCGTGCGCTCCGGCCGCTGGGAAGGTTCGGAGAAGACCGAGTGCGGCATCCATCTGCCGCGCGCGCGCGTTCCGTCCCCGACCGCCGCCTGATCCGCCCCGCACCGACGACACGCTCAACGCCGCCGCCGAGGACGACCATGACCGACGACGTGACCCCGACAGCACCCACCCCGCGCACCCTGGGCCGCCGTGCCCTCCTGGCCACCGCCGGCGCTGGCGGGTTGGTGCTGGCGGCGGCCGCGGCCTTCGCGCCGACCGCCCGCGCCGTGGCAGCCCCCCCGCCGCTGACGCTGCTCAATGTAAGCTACGATCCCACCCGCGAGCTCTACAAGGCCATCAACGGCGAGTTCGCCAAAGCCTGGGCCGCCAGCCACGGCGGCCAGCCGGTGACCGTCAACCAGAGCCACGGCGGCTCCGGCAAGCAGGCCCGCGCGGTGATCGACGGGCTGGATGCCGACGTCGTAACACTCGCCCTCGCCTACGATATCGACGAGATCGCCGTCCGCGCCAAACTGCTCCCGCCCGACTGGCAGAAGCGCCTGCCTAGCAATTCCACGCCCTACACCTCGACCATCGTGTTCCTGGTGCGCAAGGGGAACCCCAAGGGCATCCGCGACTGGGGCGATCTCGTGAAGCCCGGCGTCAGCGTCATCGCCTCGAACCCCAAGACGTCCGGCGGCGCACGCTGGGCCTATCTCGCGGCCTGGGGTCAGGCGCAGCGCGCTCCGGGCGGCAACCCGCAGAGGGCGCAGTCCTACGTCGAGGCGCTCTATCGCAACGTGCCGGTGCTCGATTCCGGCGCCCGGGGCTCCACCGTCACCTTCGCCCAGCGCGGGCTCGGCGACGTGCTGCTGTCCTGGGAAAACGAGGCGAACCTGGCGCTGGACGAGTTCGGGAAGGACAACTTCCAGATCATCGTGCCCCCCGTCTCGATCCGCGCCGAGCCGCCCGTCGCCGTGGTCGATCGCGTGGTGGACAAGCGCAAGACCCGCGCCGTGGCCGAGGCCTATCTGAAGTTCCTCTACACGCCCTTCGCGCAGGACATCATCGCCCGGAACTTCTACCGACCGATCGACGGCAACGCGGCCCGGAAATACGCGGCGAGCTTCCCGGCCATCCGCCTCTTCACCGTCGACGACACCTTCGGGGGCTGGGCCAAGGCGCAGGCGGCCCACTTCGCCGACGGCGGAGTGTTCGACCGCATCTACAAGCCGAAATGATCCTCGCCGCGCCGCGCCCCATTTTGCTTAGCTGGGCGTTGCGGGCGCGTCGCTCACGCGGCGTGGTGGGCGGGTTCGTGCCCGCGATGGGATTCACCCTCGCCTACTTGAGCCTGATCGTTCTGATTCCCCTGGCGGCCCTGGCCGTGCGGCCGTGGGAGTCGGGACTCACAGGCGTCTGGCACACGGTGAGCGACGCTCGGGTGCTGGCGGCGCTGCGGCTGTCGTTCGGGGCAGCGTTCCTCGCGGCGGCGGTGAACCTGCCGATGGGGCTGCTGATCGCCTGGGTGCTGGTGCGCGAGCGCTTTCCCGGCAAGCGCCTTCTGGATGCGGCGGTGGACCTGCCGTTCGCCCTGCCGACGGCCGTGGCGGGCATCGCGCTTTCGGCGCTCTACGCTCCCAACGGCTGGATTGGCCACCTCGTCGAGCCGCTCGGGATCAAGATCGCCTACACGCCTATCGGAGTGTTCGTGGCGATGCTGTTCGTCGGCCTGCCCTTCGTGGTGCGGCAGGTTCAGCCGGTGCTGGAAGACCTGGATCAAGAGGTGGAGGAGGCCGCGCTCTTGCTTGGCGCAGGGGCCGCCAAACGCTTCGCGACGGTGATCCTGCCCGCGCTCACCCCGGCTCTCATCACCGGCTTCGCCCTCGCCTTCGCGCGGGGGGTGGGCGAGTACGGCTCGGTGATCTTCCTGGCGGGCAACATGCCCTACAAATCCGAGATCGCGCCGCTCCTGATCATCACCAAGCTGGAGCAGTACGACTACGCCGGGGCCGCTGCGGTGGGGCTGTCCATGCTCCTCATCTCGCTGGTGGCGCTTCTCGTGATCAACGCCGTGCAGCTTCGCGCCGCCCGATTCGGGAGCGAAGCGGCGTGAGCACCCCCTCCCGCGCCATGCGCAACCCGGCGGCGAGTTTCGCCCTGATCGGCCTGGCCCTCGCTTGGCTGGGGCTGATGGTCGGCCTGCCGCTGGCGATCGTTTTCGTCGAGGCCTTCAAGAAGGGCTTCGAGATCGCCCGGGAAAAGGTGCTGGAGCCGGATGCCCTGGCCGCCGTGCGCCTCACCCTCCTGGTGGCCGCCATCTGCGTGCCCCTGAACGCCCTGTTCGGACTGGCCGCCGCCTGGGCGGTGACCAAGTTCGACTTCCGGGGCAAGAACCTCCTCGTCACCCTGATCGACCTGCCGTTCTCGGTATCGCCGGTGATCTCGGGGCTCGTCTGGGTGCTCCTGTTCGGGGCGTCGGGCTGGTTCGGACCCTGGTTGCGAGACCACGACCTGAAGATCGTCTTCGCCCTCCCCGGCCTCGTTCTCGCAACCCTGTTCGTCAGCCTGCCCTTCGTGGCGCGGGAGCTCATCCCCCTGATGCAGGCGCAGGGGCGGGACGAGGAGCACGCAGCCGCAACCCTTGGGGCCGGGCCTCTGCGCACCTTCGTGCTGGTCACCCTGCCCAACGTGCGCTGGGCGCTGCTCTACGGAATCCTTCTCTCCACCGCCCGGGCGATGGGCGAATTCGGTGCCGTCTCCGTCGTCTCCGGCCACATCCGGGGGGCCACCAACACCCTGCCGCTCCACATCGAGGTCTTGTACAATGACTACGACATGGTCGGAGCCTTCGCCTGCGCGGCGCTCCTCGCTTCCCTCGCTCTCGTCACCCTCGCCGCAAAAGCCGCGCTGGAGCATCTCCACCCGGACGGGCTCGCCCGCGGGGCCGGGCGATGAGGCCGTGACCGAACCCTCCCCGGCCATCGGCGCCGCCCTCAAGGTCTCCGGCGTGGTGAAGCGCTTCGGCCGCTCCGCTGCGCTGGAGGGTGCCGACGTGGAGGTGCGCGAGGGCGAGATCCTGGCGCTGCTCGGCCCCTCCGGCTCGGGCAAGACTACGCTCCTGCGCATCATCGCCGGGCTGGAGCAGCCGGATGCGGGCACGGTGACCTTCCAGGGCCGCGACCTCCTTAGCATCCCGCCGCGGCATCGCCGGATCGGCATGGTGTTCCAGCACTACGCCCTGTTCCGTCACATGACGGCCGCCCAGAACATCGCCTTCGGCCTCAAGGCCAAGCCCCGCGCCGAACGCCCCACGGGCAAGGCGATCGCCGAGCGGGTGCAGGCTCTGCTCGAGCGGGTGCAGCTGGGCGAAATGGCCAAGCGCTTCCCCGCCCAGCTCTCCGGCGGGCAGCGCCAGCGGGTTGCCCTGGCCCGGGCGCTGGCGATCCAGCCTGACCTTCTGCTGCTCGACGAGCCCTTCGGCGCGCTCGACGCCAAGGTGCGGGTGGAGCTGCGGGGGTGGGTACGCCAGCTGCAGGGCGAGCTCAACCTCACCACCGTCTTCGTCACCCACGATCAAGAGGAGGCGCTGGAGCTGGCCGACCGGGTGGCCGTGATGCGCCTCGGCAAGGTGGTGCAGACCGGCTCTCCCTCAGAACTCTACGCAAGCCCGGCCGACCCCTTCGTGTTCGAGTTCCTCGGCGGCTGCGTGCGCCTGCCGGTGACGCTGACAGAGGGCGGCGGACATTTCGGCGGCTGGGCGGCGGAGCGGGTCGGCGCAGGCGGAGAGGCCGCTGGCGAGGCCTCCGCGCATGTGCGGCCGGAGGCTGTCGAGGTCTCCCGCGAAGGCCCCGGCCTGCCAGCGGTGGTGGCCGAAGCGCGCCCGGTGGGTGCCCGCACCCGTCTGCTGGTGCGGCTGAACGGGGCCGCCGACCCGGTGGAGCTGGCGGTGGACGGCGTGTCGGACCTGGCCCCCGGCGCGCCGGTGTTCCTGCGACCCAGACGCTTCCAGGTGTTCTGACGCCTGACACCTCCCCCGCTTTGCGGAGGAGGGCCTGGTGCGCCATAACGCCTGCCATGCCGATGCCCCCCTCCGCTGCCCTGGCCACCCTGTTCGAGCAGCCGTTCTCGACCCTGCCGCAGGTGCTTCGCCTGCACGCGCAGGAGCGGCCGGACCATCCGGCAGTGATCGATGGGGAGCGCCACACCACCTACGGCGAGCTCGATACCCTGGTGGATCGCGCCGCGGTCGCCCTCTCTCGCGACGGGGTGAAGCCGGGCGGAGCGGCGGCGGTCTGCGCCCTCAGCTCTCTGGAGTACGTGGTGGTGTTCCTCGCGGCCCTGCGCCTCGGGGCGGCCGCCGCCCCCCTCGCGCCGAGCTCCACCGCCGAGTCCCTCCTGGTGATGCTGGAGGACTGCGGCTCGCCCGTGCTGTTCCTCGACGCGGCGACAGCCAGGACGCTGGCACCGGTAGCCGACCGCATAACGGCCAAGCGCATCGCCACCGACGGCTCGGATGCGGGCACCGACTTCGCCGCCTGGCTCGCCACTGCAGGTGCGAAGCCGGCACCGGTAGAGGCTCAGCCGAACGACGCCTTCAACATCATCTACTCCTCGGGCACGACCGGCGCGCCCAAAGGGATCGTGCAGCCCAACATCATGCGCTGGCACCAGATGCGCTCAGCCTTCTACGACGGCGAAGCGATCACCGTCGTCTCGACCCCCCTGTATTCGAACACGACGCTGGTGAGCGTGATCCCCACCCTGGCCTGGGGCGGCACGCTGGTGCTGATGTCCAAGTTCGACGCCGAGAAGTTCCTGGGGCTCAGCCAGCGGCACCGCGCCACCCACACCATGCTGGTGCCCGTACAGTACCGACGCCTGATGGAGCGGGCCGACTTCGACGCCTACGACCTCTCGACCTATCGGATGAAGTTCTGCACCTCGGCCCCCTTCGGCTCGGCGCTGAAGGCTGACATCCTGGCCCGCTGGCCCGGCGGCCTCACCGAGTTCTACGGCATGACCGAGGGCGGCGGCTCCTGCATGCTTCTGGCGCACGACCATCCGGACAAGCTGGGCACCGTGGGCCGCCCCATGCCCGGCCACGAGATGCAGGTGATCGACGAGGAGGGCGCGCTCCTGCCCCCCGGCGAGATCGGCGAGGTGGTGGGCCGCTCGGCCTCGATGATGGTCGGCTACCACAACCAGCCCGGCAAGACGGCCGAGGCCGAGTGGCGCGACGCGGACGGCGGCCGCTGGATCCGCACCGGCGACGTGGGCCGCTTCGACGAGGAGGGCTTCCTGACGCTCATGGATCGCAAGAAGGACATGATCATCTCCGGCGGCTTCAACATCTACCCCAGCGACATCGAGCACGAGCTGCACCAGCACCCCGACGTGGCCGAGAGCGCGGTGATCGGCGTGCCCTCGGACGCCTGGGGCGAAACGCCGGTGGCCTACGTGGCTCTCAAGCCCGGCTCCGCTGCCACGGCCGACGAGGTGAAGGCCTGGGTGAACGCCCGCGTCGGCAAGACCCAGCGCGTGGCCGACCTGCGCCTGTCCGACGCCCTGCCACGCTCGGCCATCGGCAAGGTGCTCAAGCGCGAGTTGCGCGACGCCTACGTGGCGAACGCCCCCTCGGCCTAGCCCGTTCAGAGCCTGCGGATCGGGGGTTGCCCGGGGTCGAGGAAATGCGTTCCCACAGGGGCGATCCCGGCGATGGCGATCACGGCGGGCCCGGCAGCCGAGGTGATCACCCCATCATAGTGCGGCGTGCCCGCGACCCGGCGGATGAAGCTGCCCGCAGGGGCGGGAATGCAGGCGGCGGGATCGAAATCCGCCCCGCTGTTCACCCACCACGTGCCTGAGACCACGGCGCAGAGTCGGTCGGTGACATAGGTGTGGGGGCCGCTCATCCACCCCGGCCACCAGCGCACCAGGGTGAAGTACAGGCCCGGCCGATCCAGCGCACCTGTGAGCATGGCGCTCTCGAACGACCGGGGCGGCGCACCCAAAGGGGTCGTCCACTTCACATCGGACGGCAGGATCAGCTGCGTCTGCGCCGGGTCGAGCGGGCTGGCCACCGCCTCGGAGGTGAGGCCGGCCCCCGTCGCGGCGATGAGCGCGGCGAACAGCAGACCGCGCCGGTCGGCATCGGAGGGGCCCTCGCGCATCAGCCGCCCTGCCCCACGGGCGCGTCTTCGCGCATGCGCACAGCCCCGGTGCGTTTCAGCTTGCCCCAGCCCTGGCCGACGCCGCCGAAGGCCCGCATCAGCGAGCGCCAGACGACTACGTACATGATCTGGCGGTAGACGAAGCGCTGGGTCGGCAACAGCCACAGCTCGCGCTTGTCCTCGTGATCGAAAGCGTAGGCGACGACCCCCGCCGCGACCTCCAGCGCCATGAACGCGGCGTAGATGGACAGCACCAGCCACAGCGAGTTGTCGGACGTGGGCTGCACGTCGGCGTGGCGGTTGAGAAGGTCGGTGCCCCACGCGATCGCCGCCACCAAGAGCTGCAAGTCCACGAAGGGCGCCAGCACCTGGGCCGCGATCTGGAACAGCCACAGGGTCGGAAGGGCCAGACCCCCGAACCAGCCGTAGTGGAACGTAGCGCGGCGATGCTTCCACAGGCACTGCAGGGTGCCGTAGGTCCAGCGGAAGCGCTGCTTCATCAGGGCCGAGAGGCTGTCGGGCGCCTCGGTGTAGGCCAGGGCGTCGATCTCGTTCACGGCCCGCCAGCCCGCGATGCGCAGGCGCCAGGTCAGGTCCATGTCCTCGGCCAGGGTGTCGGAGCGATAGCCCCCCACCTGCCGCAGGGCCTCCACGCGATAGGCCCCGATGGCGCCCGGCACCACGGTGATGGCATTGAGCCGCGACATGGCCCGGCGGTCGACGTTCTGGCTCGTGATGTATTCGATGGACTGCCAGCGGGTGACCAGCCCCTTGCGGTTGCCCACCTTCACATTGCCCGCCACCGCCCCGATGGCCGGATCGGCGAACCAGCGCAGCAGGAGCGCCAGGGCGTTGGGGGCCAGCTGGGTGTCGGCATCCACGCCCACCACCACATCGGCGGTGGCATGCTCCAGCGCCACGTTCAGCGCCGATGCCTTGCCGCCGTTGAGCTTGCGATACAGGCTCACCCGGGGCTCGGCCCCGAAGGCCTTCTGCACCACGTCGCCCGTGCCGTCGGTTGAGCCGTCGTCCACCACGATCACGCGCACGTCGGCACCGCGGGTGGCCAGGAGGCTCGACACTGTGCGCACGATCACCGCCGCCTCGTTGTAGGCGGCCACCAGCACATCCACCCGCGCACCCTCGACGATGGCGGGGCGAGGCGCGCGATTGCGGGCGGCGAGGCCCAGCATCAGCGCCACCCGCGCCAGCCCCAGGCCGATGGCGGAGACGAAACCCCAGAACAGCACCGTGTTGAACACCCGGTTGAGGGTGAAGGCCGCATTGTCCACCGCGGCGATGGAACGGTCGGCGGCGGGGAGCAGGGGCATGGTCTGGTCGCGGGGGCGCCCTTCGAGCTCACCCATCGTCACGAAGCGGAAGCCTTTGGCCCGCAGGGCTTCGATGGTGCCCTTCAGCGAATCGACCGTGGCCGAGCGGTCACCGCCCCCGTCATGCAGCAGGATGGAGTCGCCATAGTCGGAGCGGGCCAGGATCTCCTTGGTGATCTCGGCCCCCGTCAGCTTGATTCGGGCACCGTTGGGGCCGGGGCGGGTGGTCTCCCAGTCGTTGGGGTCGATGGTCTCGCCGGCGACGACGTAACCCTCCTCGTTGGCCACGGCGATGGGCATGATTTCGCCGTAGCTCTGCGGCTCGGAGTCGGCGTTGTAGGGCGGTCGGAACAGCACGGGAGATCGGCCGAGCACCGCCTGAAACGCCCGCTGCGTTGCCGAAAGCTCCAGCCGCACCCGCTCCTCGCCCACATGCGCCATGTTGGGGTGGGTGAAGCTGTGATTGCCGATCTCATTGCCGTCGGCCCAGACCTTGCGAACGATGTCGGGGAAGTCGGCCACCTGCTTGCCGATCATGAAGAAGGTGGCGGGCACGTTCTCCTCTTTGAGGATCTTCAGAATCTTCGGCGTCCAGGTGGGGTCGGGGCCGTCATCGAAGGTCAGGGCGAGGGTCATCTCCGGGTTGCCGGAGCGGTTCACCAGCCAGCCCGAGGGGTAGGCCGTGTAGCTCTCGTCGGTGATCAGGCCGGTCTTGGGATCGGTGTCGTAGGTGCGCGAGCCGGGCTGGGGCCGACGCACCACGCGCAGGAGCTCGCCCTCGCCGATGAACTGCACCTCGCCCGGCACGATCACCGTGCGCAGGTCGGGATCGGCGGCGGCCTTGCGACCGAAGGCGGCCCAGGTGGAGGGGTCCTCCATCCCCAGCGCCCACAGGGCGGCGCCGCGCACATGATAGGCGCGGGCCAGGGTCAGGGCGTTCTGGGCGGTGACGGCGTCGAGAAACCACACCTCGTGCAGCTGCTTCTTGTCGTCGAAATACTGGAACGTGGGCTCCATCGCGACGGGGTCGAAGTCGATGGCGTCCTGCGGCTTGTCGGCGGCGCGATAACGCGAGGCCAGGGCGATGGCCTGCTGGTTGGTGATCGGGATGCCGGTCTTGTCCTTGACGGTCCAGTCGTAGCCATAGGCACCGACGCCCATCACCACCCTGTCTGCACCCAGGACGGCGGTGAAGCGCTTCAGCATACGCTCGGTGTAGGCGGCGGAGGCGACGGGGCCAGGCTCGCTCGAGCCCTCGTGCTCGTCATAGGCCATGACCACCGCATAGTCGGACGCATCGCCGAGGAGCTTGGCGGACTTCACGTCGAGGTCGGTCTCGATCGTGACGGAAAGCTCGCCCCCGATGGCGTGAATGCGCCGGCCGAGCCCCACGAGCCACGGCTGCAGGGCCTTGGCGGTGGGCGCGTCCAGAAGCTCGAAGTCGACCTGCAGGCCCTGGTATCCGTTGCCCTGCACGAAGGTGGTCAGCGCCCGGGCCACGTCGTCGGCCCGCTTGGGGTCGGCCAGCATTGCTTTCACGCGGGCCAGGTCGAACGCGCCCGACTGGGCGTTGGAGATCACCGGCACGATCCGCACCCCGGCCGCCCGGGCGATGCCGGTCAGATCCTTGGTGGTCGCCTGACGGTCGGGCCGCCAGAACGAGTTGTCGACCCCCGCACCGTCAGGCGTCAGCGAAAGCCAGGCCGGGTAGATGTGGGTCAGCTCGGCGGCGTGCAGGCGAAAGCCGGCGATTGAGGTGGTGCGCCACGGGGCGAAGTAGGCCCCGGTTATCGCGGCGGCGCTCTTCAGCCGGGCGCGGGGCGTGGCCCTGCGGTCGTTGGAGATCTGCGTGAAGAGGGCCTTGCGCGCGGAGGCGAGTTGCTTGGCGGGGCGCTTCAGCAGGGGCGGCCGGGCGTAGGTCTCCATGCCGAAGGCCGCGGTGTGAGGCGACTGCGCGACGCTCCACACGAAGCTGCCCAGCAGCAGGACGGCCGCCACCGCCACGAGCGCCGCGGCCACTCGCAGGGTCGGCGCGCGACGCCCGGAGGTGTCGAGGAAGATCGGCTTGGAAGCGGGGGGCGGGGGCCCTTCGGAAGACATGGACACGCTTTGCTGACTTGAGCTTGAACCGCCTGTGAATAGGCCCTGCGCGACATCGGCGCCACGCCTGAAACCGTGCCGACCCCCAAGGCTCAGGGACCGGCTGACAGCCCCCCCATCTGCGCCTAGGAGACGCTCCTGACACGTCGAGATTAGGACCGCCGCCTTGGCCAACGATACCTGGAGCCACGCCGCCGCCCGGGTGCTGGTGCGACCGCTGATCGGCACGCCCGTCAGGCCGAACCACATCACCACCCTGCGCCTGCTCACCGGCGCGGCGGCCTGCCTGCTGCTGGTTCCCGGCACTTTCACCCTGAACCTGTGGGCCGGGGCTCTGTGGATCGTGTCGGCGTTCCTGGACCGCGCCGACGGGGAGCTGGCGCGCATCGGCAACATGCAGAGCCGGGGGGGGCACCTCTACGACTATTACACCGACGTGCTGCTCAACTCGGCGTTCTTCCTGGGGGCGGGGTTCGGCGTGCAGGGCTCCTGGCTGGGCGGCTGGGCGATCCCGCTCGGCGTGGTGGCCTGCGTGGCCATGTTCCTGTGCTGCTGGCTCTCCGAAGCGTTCGAAGACCTCTCCCCGCCCGGCACCCGCGTGTGGGAGGGGGGCTGGGGCTTCCAGCCCGACGACGCGCTCTATCTCCTGGGCCCCGCCGCATGGACGGGGGCGCTGCTGCTGGCACCGATGGTAGCGCTCTCCGCCATCGCTACGAGCGTGGTCGCGATCGTGATCGGGGTGCGGCTGCAGCGCCTGCGCCGCAGGCTGCGGGCGGTGGCGAGCGCCTAGGCGCGGAGCAGCCGCCGGCTCTCCAGCACCTGCCACACGATCAGCGTCGGGATCCCGATGGCGAGGTCGCGGGCGCGCTTTAACAGCGACAGGGCCACCGCCGTCTCGCCATGCAGGCCCAGAAGCGGCCCGGCGAGGAGGTAGGCTCCCTCCTGCACCCCCAGCGCCCCCGGCACCGCGAACCCGGCGGAGCGGGCGATGAACATCAGCGCCTCGATCGCGATCACCGAGCTGAGCGGCAGGGGCGAGCCCATCAGCTTCAGCGCGATCCACGAGCCGACGCTGGCCCCGAACCAGCCCACCAAGTGCAGGCTGGAGGCGGTCGCAAGGTGCCGGGGGCTGTCGTAGACGCGGCCAAGCTCGGCCACCACCGCGTCGCCCCGCGCCGCTCCGTCGGGCAGGAACCGCTGCGCCAGCCAGCCCAGAGCTCCGATGCCGCGCCGCTGCAGGGCGATGAAGGCGGCGGTGGCGCCTGCGATCAGGGTCACGGCGCCCAGGCCGATCCACACCGCGCGCAGCTCCTGCCCCATGCCGGAGAGCGCCATCGCCAGGATGCCCACCCCGATCAGGGTGTAGACGATCTGCGCCCCCATCTCGGTGGTGAGGTCGACCACCGTGGCGGCGAAGACCTTGGTCTCGGACACGCCCAGCGAGATCACGCTCTGGCAGCCCAGCACCAGCCCGCCCACCTGGCTGAAAGGCAGGACGTCGGCCGCGGCCTCGCGCACCATGCGGCCCCAGATGAACACCCAGCCCGAGCGGCGCGGCATCCCCAGAGTGCCGGAGAACCAGGCCAGGCCGAGCACCGCCAGCACCACCAGCCAGTAGCTGACGATGATCGCGAACCCCGCCCAGCCCACCGCACTCGCCGAGGCCCAGACCGGCCGCCAGCCCACCCACGCCACGAGGCCGATGAGAAGCGCCAGCCCCGCCAAGAGCGCCGCCACGCCCCCCAGCTTCAGGGCCGGGCGCAGGGGCGGGTCCGCCGCAGGCCGCTCAGGAACGGGCTCGGTCACGCGGGGTGCGGCCCTTCCTTCAGGAAGCGCTTGAAGCGCACCGCCACCTGCGCCGGCGTCACGGTGGGGCGACCCAGCGTCTCCATCGAGCCGGGCTGGATGCGAAGGTGGATCATCGCAGGGCCGCCCACCGCAGCAGCCTCCCGCCAGGCCGCATCCAGGCCTTCGAGGTCATCGCAGGAGGAGGCGAAGCGGTAGCCGCAGGCGAGCGCCACGCCGGCGAAGTCGACGGAGGCCGACACGGTCGCCTGGCCGCCGGTGGAGTCGTGAACACCGTTGTCGAGCAGGAGGTGGATCAGGTTCTGCGGGCGATAGGCCCCGATGGTGGCGAAGCTGCCGAGCTTCATCAGAGCTGCCCCGTCGCCGTCGATCACCACCACCCGCCGGGGCGTGTTGAGCGCCACGCCCAGAGCCATGCCGCTGGCCCCGCCCATGCTTCCGACCTGGTAGAGGTGCTGCTCGCGGTCGGCCAAGGTGAAGAGTTCGCGGCCGCACTTGCCGGTGGTGGCGATCACGGCGGTCTCGTCGTCGGTGAGTTCTAGGAAGCGGGCCAGCGCGGCCTCGCGGGTGGGGCGCACTCCTCCCACGAGGTGGTCGGCGCGGCGGCCAGGGCCTGGGGCTGGCAGGGGGGCCGGGTCCAGCGCCTCGCCGGCCACGTCGCCCTTCTTGAGCACCCAAGCGACGGGCAGCGATGTTTCACGCATGGCCTGCACGGCGGCGTCGAACGCGGGAGAAACAGAGTCCGGAGAGTCCGGAGAGTCCGCAACCGTCAGGCCCATGAGGCGCAGGAGGTCGTGGGTGATGACGCCCATCACCTCGTGCTGCGGCTCGTCCTTCACGCCGGGCTGGCCGCGCCAGGTCGTGACGAAGAGCGTGGGGATCCTGAACGGCGCGTTGAGCGAAGTCAGCGGGTTCACCGCGTTCCCGAGGCCGGAGTTCTGGCACATCACCACCGTCTCGCGGCCTGCGAGCCAGGCGCCCGCGGCGATCGCCACGGCCTCGCCCTCGCTGGCGGCCCCCACGTAGGTGAGCGAGCGGTCGCTCAGCACCCCGTTGATGAGCGGCGTGAGGAAGCTGCACGGCACGCCGGTGAAGAAATCGAAGCCCCGGGCCCGGGCCCCATCGATGAACTGGGCGGCGGTGATCATGGTCACGGACTTACGGGAGGCAGACTGCGGGGGGAAGGCGAGGGAGCGCGCGAATGAGAGTCCGGAAAGTCCGGTCGAGGTCGGGCGTGTCGCCATCCGCACAGCTTACCCCCACCCCACGAGGGGGTGGAGAGATCGTGGGTGGACGGGCGGGCGGGCGCCGCTACGCTCCCCCCGGTCCGCCAAGGAGCCACCATGCTGCGTCGCCTGATCGCCCTGTCGAGCCTGCTGTTGATCTCGGCGGCGCCCGCTCCCTCCCCTACGCCGCCCCTGTCGGTGAAGCGGGTCATGCGGCACGTGGTGAACCCCGCGGCCGAGCTGTTCTGGAAGGCCGCGGGCGAAGTAGACTCAGGCGCCGGTGAGGCCAAGCGAGTGCCCAAGCCGGGCGACGATGCCCGCTGGGCCGCAACGCTGGATGCCGCCTACCAGCTGCAGGAGGCGGGTGCCGCCCTGCAGCTCCCCGCCCACGCCCGGGATTCCGACCTGTGGATGAAGCGCTCGCAGCAGCTGGTGGACGCCGGCGCGCAGGCGGTGGCCGCCGCCGAAGCCCGCGACGAGGCCAAGACGTTCGACGCGGGCAGCGCCCTCTACGACGCCTGCTTCGCCTGCCACGCCAAATATATCCCCCGGCCCGCGAACTCCCTTTACAACCAGAAGCTGCCCGACGACGCCTTCAAGCCGCCCATGTGATGCGAAGCCGCTAGTGCAGCTTCAGCCGGGGCCGCACCACGTTGTTGACCTTGCTCACCGCGATGAACGCTAACCCCGCGAGCCAGCCGTGGATCGCCACGAGGTGCATCCGGTAGAGGCTGACGTAGGCGAAGCGGGCCAGGCGCCCCTCGATGGCCATGCCCCCGCCCATCAGGTTGCCCATCAGGCTGCCCACGGTGGAGAACCGGCTGAGCGACACCAGCGATCCGTGGTCGTGGTAGACGAAGGGCTTGAGCGGGCGGCCCTCCATCAGCGCCTTGAGATTGGCAAAGGCGATGTCGGCCATCTGGTGCGCGGCCTGGGCGCGGGGCGGCACGGGCTTGCCGCTTTCCTGCACGAACGAGCAGCAGTCGCCGATGGCGAACACGCGATCGTCCCGAGTGCTCTGCAGGGTGGGTCGCACCACGATCTGATTGCCGCGGTTGGTCTCCAGGCCGTCGATGTCCTTCAACAGCTCCGGCGCCTTCACACCAGCCGCCCAGACGCGCAGGTCTGCCGCGACGAACTCGCCCGAGCCGAGGCGCACTCCGGTGGGCAGAACCTCGGTGACCGGGATACCGGTGAGCACCCGCACGCCCAAGGCCTCCAGCTGATCGTGGGCCGCCTGCGCCAGGGGTTCGGGCAGGGCGGGAAGGATGCGGGGGCCGGCCTCGATGAGAGTGACCTGCAGGCGCGTCTCGTCGAACACCTCCAGCCCGTAGAATTTCAGGGCAGCGGCGGCGTTGAACAGCTCGGCCGCCAGCTCCACCCCGGTGGCCCCGCCCCCCACGATGGCGATGCGCACGAAGGCATCGGCATCGGCGTCGTATGAGAGCGTGCGCGACACCCGCAGGCAGTGGTCCAGCAGCCTGTGGCGGAACTTGTCGGCCAGGCGCTGGTCGTCGAGGAACAGGCAGTTCTCGGCCGCGCCGGGCGTGTTGAAATCGTTGGAGATCGAGCCCAGCGCCAGTACGAGGTAGTCGTAGCGCAGTCGGTGGCTACCCATGATCTCGCCGCCGCCCTCCTCCCGCAGCGGTGCCAGAACGATCTCGCCCGCGGCTCGGTCGATCCCCTGCAGGGCGCCCATGAAGAAGCGATAGCCCCACCGGTGGCAGTGGCTGCGGTAACCCACCTCGTCGAGGTTCGCATCGAGCGACCCCGCGGCCACCTCATGCAGCAGGGGCTTCCAGATGTGGGTACGGTTGCGCTCCACCAGGATGATGTCGTGGTGCTTGCGGCCATATCTGGCGCCGAGCTTGGTCACGAGCTCCAGCCCGCCCGCGCCCCCGCCCACGACGACGATCTGGGTCTTCTTCGCCATGTCCGACCGCACTCCCCTGAATCAGCCGAGCTTGACCGAACAGAGCTGAAAACCTCAGCGGTTTTTGGCTCCCACCGTCGGGAGCGCGGAGCGCCGGCTGGGCCGTGAACTCTGGCGCAGCGGCGAGGAACGCGGCAGTAACGGCGATGGGCGAGGGGCCATGAGGGGGCGGGCTGCACATGAAGCTGATCGGCACCGGGCTGGCGATAGCCGCCCTCTGCATGGCTGCTCCCGTGGTGGCCGCTCCAGCCGCCGCAGTCAGCAACGCTGCCAAGCGCTATGTGACCAAGCGCGACGCCTTCGGGCGGCCGAGTCTGGAGGGCATGTGGTCGGCCAACTTCCTGATGACCCTGGAGGCCGACAAGGACGCTGCGCCCATCAGCGTGCCGGAGGCGGAGGCAAAGGCACTCTTCGCCGCCCGCGCCAAGAAGACGGCCGCCTTTTTCGATCGGGCTCTCGACCCCGAAGTGCCCGCGCTTCTGCCGTCTGTCGATGGCCTGCCCATCGTTCGCGGCCAACGGCGCACGCGCCTGATCACAGTCCCAGCGGACGGCAAGCTGCCCCTCACGCCAGCCGGCCGCAAGGAGATGGAGGCGGACGGGCCCCCAGAGAGTTTCGACAATCCAGAGTACCGGCCGAACTCCGAGCGCTGCACCGTCGGCAACGGCCAGCCGCCCTTCGTTTTCCTGACCTTCGGCGATCAGTTGCAGATCCTGCAGACGCGCGACACCGTCGTGCTGCACAGCGAGTATGGCGACATGATGCGGGTGATACCGCTCACAGACCGGCGCGGCCCCGCCGTCTTCGAGTCCAAGGCCGGCGACTCGATCGCCCGCTGGGAGGGCGACACGCTCGTGATCGAGACCGTCCGTCTGCCCGATAAGGACCGCAGTCGGTTCTTCCCCAGCTTCATCGTCTCAAGCGAAGCCACCGTGATCGAGCGGCTGACGCGGGTCTCACACAGCGAGTTGCTCTACCAGTTCAGCGTGGTCGACCCGAAGGTCTATTCGGCACCGTGGCAAGGTGAGTTTTCCTGGTACGCGACCGAAAAGCCTATGTACGAGCACGCCTGCCATGAGGGGAATTACTCCCTGCCGGGCATCCTGGCCGGCGCGCGGCGAGAGGAAGCCGTGGCCGCAGCCAAGGCCGTCGTCATCAGGGCCGCGTTCGCCCGGGACGGCCTGGGGAAGGGCGCAACGCCCCGCCGCTGAACGAGAAAGTGTGGAGGCATCGGACCGCCACCCTCGCCCAAGCTATGCTGACGCTGTCAGGTGAAGTTGCGGGCGTCGGCGAGGTCGGCCAGGGTGTTCACGTTCATCCAATGGCCGGTGAAATACTTCACCCGCACGGGGTGCTTGGCGGCGATGCGCGTGAACAGGAGCGGCAGATCGGCCGTCTCCAGAAGGCCCTCGGCCTCCAGGGCATCCAGTTCGTCGCGCAGCCACTGAGCGCCCGCGGCGCTGAACCGCGCCACGCCCATCCACTCCCCGTGGGCGCCTTCCGACACGCCGGAGCGCATGGAGACGAGGTTGGGGGGCGAGTTGTCCAGGTAGTCGCCGGAGTAGGCGTGGTCGGCCACCACCATGTCGCGCGCGCCCGCGCCGCCGCGCGCATCCACAGCCAGCACCACGTCGGCGCTGGAACCCATCAGACTGTCGAGGATGAAGCGGCGGAACAGCACGTCGCCATAGGCCACCACGGTCTCGCCCTGCAGGGCGGCGCGGGCGGTGGCGAGGCTGAACACCTCGCCGGTGGCGTCATAGCGGTCGTTGTCGACAAGCTTGGCGCCGGGCACGAGCACGGCGGCCTTGCGATAGCCGCGCACGATGGTGGTGTCGCGCACGCCTGAGTCGGCGAAGGTGGAGACCAGGCGCTCCAGCATGGACTGGCCGCGCACGTCGATCATGCCCTTGGGCTTGTCGGCGGTCAGCTCGCCCAGCTCGCCCCGGCTTGCGGCCAGGATGATAGCCGAAGTCTTCGGCGGAGCGGGCAGGTAACGGCGCTCCGCCTCCTCCAGCTCGGCGTTGCCGACGATGGAGAACACGTCCTTCACGGTGACCACCGCGCCCTCGACCTGGTTCAGCGACTGGTCGTCGAAGATGGTGCGGGCAGTGGCGCGCATGGCGGTGATCGACGACCGCATCATGTGGTTGGCCCAGATCACGGTGGACACGCCGGCCTGTCGGAACAGGTCTGTCGGCGTGGCGTGGTACATGGTGGGCACGATCACGACCGGGGCGCGGCCGCCCCAGCGCTTGGTGAACTCGAAGATCTCCCGCGCGTCGCTCTTCTTCGAGTGGATCAAAATCGCGTCGGCGCCGGCTTGGTGATAGGCCTCGGCGCGGCGCAGGGCCTCCTCCATCGGCCAGCCCGAGATCAGCGCCTCGACCCGGGCGACCAGCACGAAGTCGTCGTCGGTCTGGCTGTCCTTGCCGGCCTTGATGCGCCCGCAGAACTCATCCACGTCGGCCAGGGGCTGGGCCTCGCCCACGAAGCTGTTGGCCTTGGGGAACAGCTTGTCCTCGATGCAGACGCCGGCGATGCCCCGCTCGCACAGCTTCCTCACGAAGCGGCGCACGTTGTTGAAGTTGCCGTGGCCGGTGTCGCCGTCCACCAGGATGGGCAGGTGCGTGGCATCGGCCATGTATTCCAGGGTGTCGACCACCTGCGTCCACGATGCCTCGTTGGAGTCGCGCAGGCCGAGGGAGGCGGAGATGGACAGGCCCGAGGCCCAGATGCCGCGGAAGCCCGCCTCCTCGACGATCTTGGCGGAAAGGCCGTTGTGCGCCTCCATCAGGAAGCTCATAGCGGGGCTCTCGATCTCCCGGCGCAGGGCGGCGAAGCGGGTGTCGCGCACGGCGGGGTCCGCCCCGAAAGGGCTCGCGGATCGCAGGGCGGCAGAAGCGGGGGCGTCATCCATGGTCGATCCAAGCGTTACTGAAGCCGCGCAACGTCGTTGCCGCGCGGCCTGGACGCCTCTTATATGCAAACCTGTCGCAAATCTGAAATGAGTCCGTCTCCGTCGTGTCACTGAAAAGCGAAGGGCCGCTGGCGATCGTGCTGGCGGCGGGGGTCGGGCGGCGACTGGGCCCCTCGCACAGCGGCCCAAAGATGCTGCTCGACATGGGCGGGCGAACGCTTCTGCGCCGCCGGCTCGACGCCCTGGCCGCGGCGGGGGTTCGCGACGTGTCGATCACCGTCGGCCACGAGGCGCAGGCGATCCGCGCCGCGGTGGCGGACTATGGCTATGCGGATCGGGTGAGTTTCGTCGAAAACCCACGCTACGGCGAAGGGTCGCTACTGTCGCTGCAGGCGCAGGCCGAGGCGCTGCGAGCGGGCCGGGACGTGCTCGTGATGGACGGCGACGTGCTGCACGACCGCCGCATGATCGACCGGCTTTTGGAGACTGCCGTCGAGGCCGTGCTCTTGGTCGACCCCGAGCTCGAGCCGGGGGACGAGCCGGTTAAGGTGTGCTTCCGGGGCGACGTGATCGTGGATTTCCGCAAGGTGCCCGAGCACGCCCACGACCGGCACGGGGAGTCTGTGGGCTTCTTCCGCTTCGCACCGGCCGCGGCCCGCGATCTGGCCGATCGGCTGGACGAACTGGCGGCGCTGAAGCCCAAGCTGGAGTATGAGGAGGCGATCCGCGACCTGATCCTGCGCGATCCCACCCGCTTCATCGCCCGTGACGTGGGCGACCTGCCCTGGACCGAGATCGATTTCGAGGAGGATGTGGCCAAGGCCCGCCGCGATATCCTCCCAGCTCTGGAATCCGTGTGATGACCGACCTTCTCCACCGCCCCGCGATCACCGAGACCACCGCAGGGCAGCGCGCCCATTTCGAAGCCCACGGCTGGTGCGCCGCCCCTGGCTTCTTCTCGGCTGAAGAGGCCGCGGAGATCGGCACCTGGACCGACGAACTCGCTTCCCGCCCGGAAGCTCCG
Organism: Caulobacterales bacterium; assembly: GCA_038226305.1. Taxonomy (GTDB): domain Bacteria; phylum Pseudomonadota; class Alphaproteobacteria; order Caulobacterales; family Caulobacteraceae; genus JASLDZ01. The sequence continues at coordinate 15,130 of JBBRQN010000005.1, read as the reverse complement.
GGCGGCGCCTGGGTGTATCGCGAGCCGTCGCTCACCGACCCTTCGCAGCGGGTGATCCAGCGCATCGAGCGCTTCGCCGAGCACCACGACGGCTTCGACAGGCTGATGCGCGCCTCCCGCCTGGAGCGGGCGGCGGGGGAGCTGCTCGGCGGCGAGGCGGTGCTCTTCAAGGACAAGATCAACTTCAAGATGCCGGGTGGCGCGGGCTTCGAGCCGCATCAGGACCAACAGGCCGGCTGGTCGACCTACGCCCCCATGTTTGTCACCGGCCTCGTGTGCCTGGACCGCGCCACCACCGAAAACGGCTGCCTGGAGATGGCCGATGCGCCTCGCCTCGGCGGGCTGATCGGCGAGGAGTGGGTGCCCCTTTCGCTGGAGCAGATGCAGGCCTTCAGCCTGATCCCCGTGCCCACCGAACCCGGCGACGTCTTGTTCTTCGACTCTTACGCCCCCCACGCCTCCAAGCCGAACCTCACGAACGGCCAGCGGCGCATCCTTTACCTGACGTGGAACCTCGCCGCCGACGGCGACCACCGCGACCAATACTACGCCGACAAGCACAAGAACTTCCCGCCGGACGTGGAGCGTGACGCGGGCCGGGACTACAAGTTCAGGGTGTGAGCGCTTAGGTCCGGGGATCAGACCCTGGGAGCCCGCGACCATGACCGACCAACCCACCGTGACCCTGAACGACGGCCAAGTGATGCCTCAGCTCGGCCTGGGAGTCTGGCAGACGCCTGCAGACGACGCCGCAGTGGTGGTGCAGGCGGCAGTGAAGTGTGGCTACCGGCTGGTGGATACCGCCGCGATCTACGGCAACGAGAAGGGCGTGGGCGCGGGGCTGAAGGATGCGCCAGACGTCTTCCTGACGACCAAGCTGTGGAACGACCGCCAGGGCTATGACGCGACGCTGGAAGCCTTCGAACGCAGCCTCGGGCGGCTGGGGCGAGACAGCGTCGATCTCTACCTGATCCATTGGCCGGCGCCGTCCAAGGGGCTCTACGTCGAGACCTGGAAGGCGCTGGTGAAGCTGCGGGACGAGGGGCGGGCGAAGTCGATCGGAGTATCCAACTTCTGCGTGGAGCACCTGCAGCGGGTGGCCGACGAGACGGGCGTGATGCCGAGCGTGAACCAGATCGAACTGCACCCCAGCTTCCAGCAGACCGAGCTTCGGGCCTTCCACGACGCCCACGGGATCAAGACGGAGAGCTGGAGCCCGCTGGGCCAGGGCAAGGGGCTGGCCGATCCGGCCATCGCCGCGGTGGCGAAGAAGCACGGCAAGACGGCGGCGCAGGCGGTGATCCGCTGGCACCTCGACTCCGGGCTGATCGTGATCCCCAAGTCGGTGACGCCCGCCCGCATCGCCGAAAACATCGACGTCTTCGAATTCGCCCTGGACGCCGAAGACATGGCCGCCTTCGCCAAGCTCGACAGGAAGGACGGCCGCATGGGGCCGGACCCGATGAAGGCCGACTTCTAGGCGGACTCGGCCGTCAGGGCGTATTTGCGGCAGTGTTCGAGGTAGCCGGCCTCGTGCATTCCCGCGAGCTCGACCACGGTGGACCAGAGCCAGTTCGGAGCGTCCAGCGCACCCTTGCGTCGGCGACCCAGGGTTTCCCCCCATGCCTTGCGCTGGGCGGCGGTCATCTGGCGGCCGTGGGCGCGGCCCACCACCTCGGCCAGGTAGCGGGCTGATTTCACGGCCTCGGCCCGGCTGAACTGCTCGATCTCGATCTTCAGATCCTGCGGCAAGAGTTCCCGCACCACCACCGGGCGCCCCAGCAGCGTCGCCGCCGCCATTCGCTGGCCGAGGTTGGGCGACAGCGCCCTCGCCCCCGCCACCACCCGCTGCGCCGGATCGTCCGGCATCGCCGCGCCCCTGGCCGACGGGGCGACAGAGGGCACGGCTTCCTTGAGGTCGAGCAGTCCATACTGGCGGCCCTTGGTGGGTCCATCCACGCGGATCAGCACGGCGAAGCGCAGATGGCCCAGCGAGCTGCAGCCCTTCTTCCAGTAGGCCGCATCCTCCACCGTGATGGTCGCGTCGTTGTGGCGACCGCCCAGCGCCAGCACCAGCGCACGCACGTCGTCTCCCGCCACGAGGGCCTCGACCGCGGATCGCTCCCGGTCGCTGAGTTTCCAGAAGCGCCGGCCGATGGGGATGGCAGGTTTCGCATCCTCGATCCGCTCTTCCGCCAGATCGCGCCACCTGCGCCCGAGCGCCGCGGTGCGAACGGTCTTCACCACGTCGGGCTCCTCCGCCCCCGGATCGCGGCGGCGGAAGCGCGCCCCCTTCAGGCCTAAGGAGTAGCCGTCGACCATCGCCTCCATCATGCGGGCGGTGACCACGCCCGGCAGGTCTGACCCCCGGGCGGCGGTGGCGAGCGACAGGCCGAGGCGGATGAGGTCGTGGGCGGGATCGCCGATCACCGTCTGGTCCAGGTCGCGGATCTGCACGTCCACCCGGCCATCGGCGTCGGCGATGGGGCCGAGGTTGCCCAAGTGGCAATCGCCGCAGATCCACACGGGCGGACCCTTCGGGGCCGAGGCCGCCGCCCTCGACTCCGCCAGCCAGGCATAGAACTGCGCTGTGGAGCCGCGAACGTAGGCGTGGGCCGAGCGCGCCATCTTCAGGTCGCGCGCGCCGATCAGTCGACGCAGGCGCTCGGCGCGATTGGCCGGCGTTTCGGCCGCGTCCTTACTCAACGGGCGCGGCTCACGGGATGGCGTGGCGCACGGCGGCGAACCCCATCACCTGCGCGGCCATGGTCGCCAGCCGCTCGCCCACCTCGGGCGAGATCGGGGTGTCAGACGCACCCTCGAACACCGGCTCGCTGGTGTTGATCACCACCCCCAGGGGCGTCGGCCAGCCGCGAAGGGCATGTACGATCTGGCGCAGCGTGATCAGCGCCGCCGCCCCCGCCTGCCAGCCGCCGGAGGTGACGAGGCACCCCACCGCCCGCCCGTCGAGATAGGGCGTGGCGTCCTTCCGCAGGTCTTCGGCGTAGTCGAGGGCGTTCTTGATGAGGCCGGAGGGGGCCGCGTGATAGCCGGGGGTTCCGAGGATGATCCCGTCGGCGCGGCGCAGAGCGTCGACCAGGGCGACGGCGGCGGCGGACCGCTCGGGCTTCTCCGGGGCGTAGAGCGGCAGGTCGAGCCCCGCGGAGCCGATCATGAGGGTACGGGCACCCCTGGCCTCGCACAGGGAGAGGGTGTGACGCAGCAGCCGCTCGGTGGAGGAGTCCGCCCGGGTGGCGCCGCCGATCCCGACGATCAGAGGCGGCGCGCCCGGTCCGTCACCCGTGATGTCTCGATCCATGCCCGCCCGTTCGATCCCACGCTTCACCCCCTGTCGTTAGCGGGGCGTGCAGTGCAGCGAAAGGTGGTTGTGGCTCAAGCCGTTCCGAGCTGGCCGCGCAGCAGCGGCAGCGCGATGGAAAAGTCGCGACCTGAGAGGCCCTGCCTTGCCATCAGGGCGTAGAGCGCCTCGGCCTGGGCGCCCATCGGCGTGGCCGCTCCAGAGCTGGCGGCGGCCTGCTGGGCGAGCTTCAGGTCCTTCAGCATCAAACCGACGAGGAAGCCGCCCTGATAGTCCCGGTCCGCCGGCGACGACGGCCCCACGCCGGGCCACGGCGAGTAGCTGGTGAGCGACCAGCACTGCCCGGAGGACTGCGAGGCGATGTCGTAGAACTTCTGCGGATCAAGGCCGAGTTGCTCGGCCAGGGCGAAGCCTTCGCAGACGGCCAGCATGGAGATGCCCAGCACCATGTTGTTGCAGATCTTGGCCGCCTGCCCCGCCCCGGCGTCGCCGGCGTGGATCACGGCCTTGGCCATCGGTTCGAGGGCCGCCTTCACGCGTGCGAACGCCGCCTCGTCGCAGCCCACCATGAAGGCGAGCTGGCCCGAATCCGCCCCCGCCGTGCCGCCGGAGACCGGGGCGTCGGCGAACGTGAAGCCGTGCTCTTTGGCCTGGGCGGCGACGGCGCGGGCGGAGTCCACGTCGATGGTCGAGCAGTCGATCAGGAGCACGCCGGGCTTGGCGTTGGGGAACACGGCGTCGGCGAAGACGTCGCGCACATGCTGGCCGGCGGGCAGCATGGTGATCACCACGTCGGCGTCCGCCACCGCGTCAGCGGCCGAGCCCGCACGGGTGCAGCCGTGCTCCACCGCCTTGGCCAGCGCGGCGTCGGAAAGGTCGTAGGCGCAGACGGCGTGACCGGCCTTCACCTGATTCGAAGCCATGCCGCCGCCCATGGCGCCCAGCCCGATGAAAGCGATGCGTGTCATGAAGGGGTCAGGCTCAGCGCGGCTTCACGAACTTCAGCACGAACCGATCCGTCTTGCCGCGGATCGAGGCGTCGAACACCCCGACCGTCTTCGGATCGTCGGCGTTGGCCAGCACCTTCGACTCGCCGACGTATTTGAAGCCCGCCTTCTCGACCTCGGACTTCACCGTGGCCGCCTCGATGCGGTGGGTGGTGTTGGTGACCGTCAGGCCTGCGCCCACAGGCGCGGCGTGGTCGCCGATGACGTAGACGCCGCCGGGCTTCAGCAGCGCGAACACCGCCTTGTTGTAGGCCGCAACGTCCGCCCCCTTCATGAAGGGGTTGTAGAGGTCGTGGTAGTTTTCGAAGACCCACACCACGTCGAGCACGTTCTGGAACGCGGCAGGAGGCTGGCTGGCGATCGGGTCGCTGATGGCCTCCACATTGCCCATGCCCGGCTCGGCGGCCATGGCCTTGGCCACGTCCAGCGGCTTGTTCTTGAAGCCGGTGATCTCCTCGGGAACGTAGGCGTAGACGTGCCCTTTCGGGCCGACGACCTTCGAGAAAAGGCGCGCCCAGTAGCCTGAGCCCGTCCACACATCCATGATCTTCATGCCGGGCTTCACGCCCATGAAGGCGATCAGTTCGGCGGGGTGGCGGTCGGCGTCCTTGGCGGTGTCCGTTGCGGGGCGCGAGGCGTCGGCCACGGCGGCGGCGGGTGCCACCTGAGCGAAGGCCGGCACGGCAGCGGTGGAGGCGATCAGGGCCGCGAGGCCGGCGGCGGCGAGCAGGTGCTTCATGGTGTGAACCCTCCCAAGGCTTCTAGTTTTCTTGGGCGGGAGTTGCGCGCCTGCGAGAGGCATCGTCAAGCCGCCTCGGTCAGGTGAGAGGCGTCCACTCCTCGCCCGCAGGCAGGGGCAGGAATATCGCATCCAGCGAGGCGGGCGTGACCTCGGCCAGGGTGGCGGGCGACCACCGGGGCGCATTGTCCTTGTCGACGATCACCGCGCGCACACCCTCCTGAAAGTCATGCAGGTGCACCACCCGGGTGCCGATGCGGTATTCCATCGCCATGTTATCTGCGAAGCGGCGCAGGTCGCGCCCGGCGCAGAGCTGGCGGTAGGCGACCGCCATCGTCTGCGGCGACTTGGTGCGCAGGGTCGCGAGCTGGACTTGAGCCCAGGGGTCGGGGTCGGCCTCCAGCGCAGTCCAGATGGCCTGGGGGTTTCCGGCGCCGAACAGGCGATCCATCGAGTCGCGGTGGGCGGCCAGCGGCGGCTCACCGGCGTCGGCCTCGAACTCCACCAGAACGGTGTCGATCTCATGCGGACGGGCGACGATGGCCGACTTAAGCGCCTCCACCTGCACGGCCTCCACATAGTCTGTGGCGATGCCCAGCATCAGGCAGTCCGCCGCCTTGATCCGAGCCCCCGTCAGCGCCAGCCACAGGCCGGACGCCCCCGGCCGCCGCGACAACCACCAGCCGCCGCCCACGTCGGGGAAGAGGCCGATGCCGGTCTCGGGCATGGCGAAGGTGGTGCGCTCGGTCGCCACCCGGAACCGGCACGGCATGGCCAGTCCCACGCCCCCGCCCATGACGATCCCGTCCATGATCGCGACGGTAGTTTTCGGATAGCTCTCCAGAAGCGCGTTCAGCCGGTATTCGACATGGAAGAACGCCCGCGCCGCAGACCCGTCGCCCTGCCCGCTCTCCTGCAGCATGCGGATGTCGCCGCCTGCGCAGAACCCACGCTCGCCCGAGTGGTCGATCATCACGGCGGTGACGGCAGGATCGTCCCGCCAGCTGAGCAACGCCTCGACCATCGCCTCGCACATGGCCGTGGTGAGCGCATGCAGCGCCTTCGGCCGGTTGAGCGTGATGCGGCCGACGCCGTTCTCGACGCGGGTGATGAGGTCGGGGGTCACTGCCGCAGCATCTCCCGCGCGGTGATCACACGCATGATGTCGTTGGCGCCTTCCAGGATCTGGTGGACGCGCACGTCGCGGACGATGCGCTCCAGGGGGTAGTCCTGCAGGTAGCCGTAGCCGCCGTGGAGCTGGAGGGCGGTGTTGGCGATGTCGAAGCCGGCGTCGGTGGCGAAGCGCTTGGCCATGGCGCAGAGCTTGGTGGCGTCGGGGCGCCGATGATCGAGGGCGTCGGCGGCGTTGCGCACCATCAGGCGGGCGGCTTCGAGGTCGGTCGCCATGTCGGCCAGCTTGAACTGCACGGCCTGCAGATCGGAGAGCGGCTTGCCGAAGGCCACCCGCGATTTGACGTATTCGGTGGCCGTTTCCAGCGCCAGCGACGCGCCGCCGAGCGAGCAGGCGGCGATGTTAAGGCGGCCGCCGTCCAGGCCCATCATGGCGTAGCGGAAGCCGTCTCCCTCCTTGCCGATGAGGTTCTCGGCGGGGATGCGGCAGTCGTCGAGCATCACCTGGGCGGTGGGCTGGCTGTTCCAGCCCATCTTGCGCTCGTTCGCGCCGAAGCTGAGGCCCGGCGTGCCCTTCTCCACCACGAAGGCCGAGACGCCTTTGGCCCCGGTGTCGGAGGTGCGCAGCATAACCACGTAGAGATCGCTGACGCCCGCGCCGGAGATGAACGCCTTGGTGCCGTTCAGCACATAGTCGTCACCTTCGCGCCTCGCGGTGGAGCGCATGGCCGCGGCGTCGGAGCCGGAGCCGGGCTCGGTGAGGCAGTAGCTGGCGATCAGCTGCATGGAGGTGAGGCGCGGCAGGTACTTCTGGCGCAGGGGCTCCGAACCGAACTTGTCGATCATCCAGCTCGCCATGTTGTGGATCGAGATGAAGGCCGCGGTGGATACGTCGCCGCGCGAAAGCTCTTCGAACACGATCGCCGCGTCGAGCCGGGTGAGCGCCGAGCCGCCCACGTCCTCGGCCACATACAGCCCCGCGAAACCGAGCTCTGCGGCCTTCTTGATCACGGCGACGGGGAAGTGCTTCTCGGCATCCCACCGGGCGGAGTGCGGCGCGAGCTCGGCGGCGGCGAAGGCGCGCGCAGCGTCCTGGATGGCGGTCTGGTCTTCCGAGAGTGCGAAGTGCATCGCCTAGCTTCTTCTCTTCCGCTCATCCCCGCGCACGCGGGGAGCCAGTCCGTACAGCTCATCTACGACCGGTGCGGACACCAGCCTGGATCCCCGCGTGCGCAGGGATGAGCGGGAATTGAGTAGGGCTACGCCATCGTCGGGATAACAAAGCTTGAGTCCACATGCGCGCCTTCCAGCGCGGTATCCGGCCAGCGGGCGGTCACCGTCTTCACCTTGGTCCAGAACTTCACGCCTTCCATGCCGTGCTGGTTGGTGTCGCCGAAGGCGGAGCGCTTCCAGCCGCCGAAGGTGTGGTAGGCGACGGGCACCGGGATCGGCACGTTGATGCCCACCATGCCCACCTGCACGCGCGCCGCGAAATCGCGCGCGGCGCGACCGTTCTGGGTGAAGATCGCCACGCCGTTGCCGTACTGGTGGTCTGATGCCAGCGACACCGCCTCCTCGTACGAAGCCGCACGCACGATCTGCAGCACGGGGCCGAAGATCTCCTCCTGGTAGGTCTTCATGCCCGGCTTCACATGGTCGAACAGGGTCGGGCCGACGAAGAAGCCCTTCTCCGAGCCCTGAAGCTCAAAGCCGCGGCCGTCGACCACGAGCTCGGCGCCCTCGTCCACGCCCATCTGGATGTAGCTCTCCACGCGCTCTTTGTGCGCCAGCGACACTACGGGGCCGTAGTGGGCACCCTCATCGGTGGAGACGCCCACCTTCAGGGTCTCGATCTCGGCCACCAGCCGCTCGCGCAGCTCGTCGGCGGTCTTCGCGCCCACGGGCACCACGACCGGCAGGGCCATGCAGCGTTCGCCCGCCGAGCCGAACGCGGCGCCGGACAAGTCCTTCACCACCTGCGCCATGTCGGCGTCGGGCATGACGATGCCGTGGTTCTTGGCGCCGCCCATGGCCTGCACGCGCTTCCCGTTGGCGGCGCCCGTCGCATAAACGTACTGCGCGATGTCGGAGGAGCCGACGAAGCTCACCGCCCGGATCAGGGGGTGGTGCAGGATCGCGTCCACCACCGTCTTGTCGCCGTGCACCACGTTGAGCACGCCCGCGGGCGCTCCGGCCTCCATCATCAACTCTGCCAGGCGCACCGGAACGCTGGGGTCCTTCTCCGAGGGCTTGAGGATGAAGCTGTTGCCGCAGGCGATGGCCACGCCGAACATCCACATCGGGATCATGGCGGGGAAGTTGAACGGGGTGATGCCAGCGCACACCCCCAGGGGCTGACGCATGGAGTAGACGTCGATCCCCGGCCCCGCGCCTTCGGTGTATTCGCCCTTCAGGGCGTGGGGGATCCCGCAGGCGAACTCGATCACCTCCAGGCCCCGCTGCACGTCGCCCTTGGAGTCGGCCACCACCTTGCCATGCTCGGCGGAGAGCATCTCGGCGAGCTGGGTCATGTTGGCTTCGACCAGCCGCTTGAACTCGAACATCACCCGCGCCCGGCGCTGCGGGTTCACCTGACCCCATTGCGCCTGCGCTTTCGCCGCCGACTGCACGGCCGCATCGAGCTCGGCCACCGTGCCAAGCTGCACCCGCGCCTGAACGGCGCCCGTGTTGGGATCGAAGATGTCGCCGAAGCTGCCCGAGGCGCCCTTGAAGGCGGCGCCGTTCACGAAGTGGTCGATCTCGCGCATGGTTTCCTCAAGTCGGGCCGCTCCTGCGACCGCTTCATTGCGCGGACGGTTAGCACCCGCACGGCGACGCCGAAAGCGTGGCGGGGCCGCTTGCTCCGCTTCGAACCGGCGTTAAAGATTACCGCTCGTCCGCGCGATCCGTGCGGCCCCTGCCGGAGCCCCCCTCCCTTGAACCTGCGCCCCACCGCCCTTCGCGGCGTCCTCCTCGCCACCGCCGCTCTGTCGCTGGCCACCGCTGCGTTCGCGCAGACGCCGCCCCTGCCCATGCACGGCCCGTCCCCCAACGAGCGGGCGATCCCCGCGGCGCAGGACGTGGCCTATCCCGGCGGCACGATCCGCCTGGACGTGAACGCCACCGACCTCGACCGGCACATCTTCCGCATCAAGGAGACCATCCCCGTCTCCGGCTCCGGGCCGATGACGCTGCTGTTCCCGCAGTGGGTGCCGGGCGGCCACGGGCCCCGCAACTCGCTCGACCAGATGGCGGGCCTGATCATCACCGCGGACGGCAAGCGGGTGGAGTGGGTGCGAGATCCCACCAACGTCTTCGCCTTCCACGTCACCGTGCCCGCGGGGGCCAAGGCGCTGGATCTGGAATTCCAGCACGTGTCGCCGACGTCCACCAACCAGGGCCGGGTCACCATGACGCCGGAGATGCTGAACCTGCAGTGGCTGGCGATGACCTTCTATCCGGCGGGCTACTACGCGCGCCGCATCAGCGTGGAGCCCACCGTCACCCTGCCGGAGGGCTGGAAGTTCGCCACCGCGCTGGACGGTGCCAAGACCTCGGGCGCGACCACGAAGTTCGCGGTGACCCCGCTCGACATCCTGATCGATTCGCCGATGTACGCCGGCATCAACGCCAAGCGCATCGACCTCGACCCGGGCGCCAAGGTGCCCGTGTTCCTCAACGTCTTCGCCGACAAGCCGGAACAGCTGGAAGCCAAGCCCGAGCAGATCGAGCCGCACAGGAAGCTCGTGCAGCAGGCCTACAAGGTGTTCAACGCGCACCACTACGACCACTATGACTTCCTGCTTTCCCTGTCGGAGAAGATGAGCGGCCAGGGGCTGGAGCATCACCGTTCCTCCGAGAACGGCGTGGGTGCCAACTACTTCACGGAGTGGGACAAGGCCGCGGCCGACCGCGATCTCCTGCCCCACGAATATACCCACAGCTGGGATGGCAAGTTCCGCCGCGGGGCCGACCTGTGGACGCCCGACTACTCCACGCCCATGCGTGACTCGCTCCTGTGGGTCTATGAGGGGCAGACGCAGTACTGGGGCTACATTCTGGCCGCCCGCGCGGGCCTGTGGACCAAGCAGCAGGCGCTGGACGAGCTGGCGCTCACCGCCGCGCAGTACGACGCCCGCATCGGCCGCGAGTGGCGCGGCATGATCGACACCACCAACGACCCGATCATCACCAGCCGCCGCCCCATCGCCTGGCGCTCGTGGCAGCGCAGCGAAGACTACTACTCCGAAGGCCAGCTGATCTGGCTGGAGGCCGACCAGATGATCCGCGCCAAGACCGGTGGCGCAAAGTCGCTCGACGACTTCGCCTCAGCGTTCTTCGGCGTCTACAACGGCAGCTTCACCGAGGTGACCTACACCTTCGAAGACGTGGTGAAGACGTTGAACGGCGTGATGCCCTACGACTGGGCCAAGTTCCTGAACGACCGCCTGTATGGCCACGGCCCCGGCGCCCCCTTGGCGTGGATCAAGGCCGGCGGCTACCAGCTCGTCTACACCGACAAGCCTTCGGACGTGCAGAAGACCGCGGAGGGCGTGCGCAAGTCCAGCGACTTCACCTATTCGCTCGGCCTCTCCGTCGCGGGCACGGGCGTGATCGGCGACGTTCTGTGGGAGGGCCCGGCGTTCAAGCAGTCCATCGTAGCGGGGCAGACCATCGTGGCGGTGAACGGCACCGCCTATGACGCCGACGGGCTGAAGAAGGCCGTCACCGCCGCCAAGGGCGCCGGACCGGCGGTGGAACTCCTGATCAAGAGCGGCGACCGCTACAAGACCGTGAAGATCGATTACCACGGCGGCCTGCGCTACCCGCACCTGGAAGCCCTGGGCAAGACGCCCGCGGGTCTGGACGCCCTGCTCGCGCCGCGAACCTAGGCGGGCGCGCCGGGGCCGCCCTTCGGGGTGGCGCCCGGCGGCTTGATCCCGTCGCTCCAGAAGCCCGGCGCGCCGATCTGGCCGGGCTTGTGGATGATCTTGCGGAACCGGGTTGGGTCGTAGCCCAACCCGGCGAAGCGATTGAGCAGGGCCTGATAGTCCGCGTCGCTGATGTCCGGCGTTCGGGAGTAGATCCAGCCGATCTTGCGATCCTCTTCGCCGTACATGACGAAGCGATAGTCGGGGTCCACGTAGAGCACCAGGAACGGCAGGTTCACCGGCCAGAAAAGCTGCACCCGCCAGTGCGCCCCGCCCGTGCCGGGCTTTACCCAGTCGTGGACGGTGAAGTGATCCTGCTTCGCCGTGACCGATCCGCGGCGGACGTAGAAGTCCTCCCGGATGTCGCCGTCCGGCCGCTGCGAGTAGACGTCGTAGGGCTGCACCATTCCACGCTCGAAGGCGTTCGGGATCGTCGCCACGATGTACCAGCCACCGTACATGCGCTGCACGTCGACCGACTTGGCCAGGGGCAGCGGAGGCTGGCTGGCGCAGGCACCCATCCCCAGCCCCACCGCCGCCAGGGCGACCAGCGCCAGGCGGGGGGCGAGGGCGCGTTTCACGCCGTGGCGACCTGCAGGCGCACCGGCTTTCGAGCCGCCTTCTCCGCGGGCGTCTTCAGGAAGGTGGCGCGCGCGATCCGGACGAGGTTTGGCACAAAGACCGGGCGCTTGAGGCGGGGGTCGTACTGGCCGAGGCGGCGCGCGTCCTCCTCCAGGCAGAGCTGCATCAGCTCGGCCACGTCGAGGTCTTCGCCCACCTGGCTGGCACCGGTGACAGTGAAGTTGGCGTCGGCTTTCTGAGCCACCTTGTCCTTCTGTGCGTCGCCCTTCTCGTCGATGCTGCCGGCGATGCCCATGCGTTCCCAGGCGAGGAACACCCACACGGCCCAGACCTTCATCTCGAAGGCGATGCGCTGGAAGGGGTTCAGCTGCCTGCGCCGCCACTCCACCCAGTTGGCGAAGAACACGATGTGGCGGCCCTCTTCGTGGACCACGGGCTCGAAGGTATCGACCAGCTCGGCCGGGAAGAAGCCGGAGCGCCGCGCCGTCTCGAACAGGCCGAAGGCGAAGAAGCTGTCGATGCACTCCGAAAAGCCGGTGACCATGTAGGCCCACTCCCGGTCCTTCGGCACCTTGTACTCGGGCTCGGGCTCCAGCGGGATGCCGTAGGCGCCCACGAGGCCGGAGAGCACGAGCTTGTGCCGGCGCTCCTCGAAAGCGTTGAGATCCAGCGCCTTCTTCAGGAGGGGGTCAGTGAGGAGGTCGGCGTAGTTCTGCATCCGCGTGCCGGCCTTGCCCTCGGTCTGCACAGCGATGTCCCAGATGGGCAGGGAGGTGACCCGGTTCTGGGCGTCTGGCTCAAGCTTGGGCCAGTCGATCAGGGCGGGGCGGTAGGGATCGAAGGTGTCGAGCAGCAGGCGCGAGAACAGCACCTTGTGATCGTCAGACCCCCACTTGATGGCCTTGCCGGGGGGCGGCGAGGCCCAGGCCGAAGCATCGCGATCGGGAGGGATGAGCCCGGTGCGGTCGAGGCTGACATTCATCGCGTTCATGCCGCGACTTTAAGCCATTTGCTCGCACATGCGAAGGCGCACGCTCGATCGGCGACGCCCTTGGCCGCAGGTGACGCGCTTACGCGCGTTCAGCGGTGTCAGAAGGCCAGAACGAGGGCAGGCAGGATCGCGCCAGCCAGGAACAGCGCCCAGATCAGCCGCCGCTCGCGGTGATAGACCAGCGCCATCCACAGGCCGATGCCGGTGGTGACCGCGATCGCCACGGAGATCAGCGCGAACACCCATTTCACCAGTTCGGAGGCCCGCTTGGGCTTGGCACCCTTGCCAGCGGCAGGAACTTCGGCCCGGGCAGAGGTCTTGGCATCGGCACGTTCACCCTTAGCCTCGGGCCGAGGTGGGCGGGACGGCTTGAGGGCGAACACGTCGTCCTTGTGCACCCGCGCCAGCTTCTGGACGATGGCAGGCGCGTCGGGCCGGTCGGGGATGCGGAAGGTCTGCAGGGCCCCGGTGATGGCGAAGAACACGAGGCTCGGCCCCACGAACACGCTCACATACACGTGCCAGCGGCGCAGCAGCGCCATGGTCGCCGCGGCCCCGCCGCGCGCCGTCTTCGTCTGCGCCAAGATCACGTTCCTTGAGAGTAAGTCTCAAATGCAATAGCGGCGGGGAGTGGCGGCCGCAAGCCCCCGCGATCCTCAGAAGTCGCTGAATCCGCCTAGCGTCGCGCCGCTCTCGCGCACGGCGTCGATCACGGCGGGATCGGTCAGCGCCGCCAGTTCCCCGGCATAGTCGTAGCCCTGCGCCTCGCCCTCCCAGCCGCCGGAGGTGCCGGGGTGGGTGTAGAGCTCGGTCAGCCCCGGGGGCAGGTTGCGCACGATCCCCAGCACCCGGTCGCGGGTCATGTGGCCCGACCAGGCGAGGCCGAAGACGTTGTCGGCCACCTTCACCCCGTTGGATCGGAACCGCGCCCGCACCAGCCGCGCCCAGGGTTCGGTGACGTAGGCGGGAGGCGGGGTGTGCTCAGGGTCCACGGCGGCGAGCACCTTGCGAGGCTCCACCGGGGCGCGGCTGGCGCGCAGGCCGTGGCGCGCGCCCACCGTCAGGATCGCTCCAGCGATGGTAGGGTGCAGGTGGAAGTGCTTGTGGGTGTTCACGTGATCCAGCGGCAGGCCGGTGGCCGCGAACCGCTCGAACTGGGCGCTCACCTCCGCCAGCAGCTGGCGACGGGCGGCAGGCTTGAAGAAGATGTCCACCGCGCAGGCGGCCATGTCCCGCCGGAAGAAGCCGTCCGGGCCGGTGAGGTCGGGGAGCTCGGCGGCGGGGAGCGCGGGGCGGCCCTCAACGAGCACGAGGTGCAGGCCCACGCGCAAGGACGGCAGCCGCCGGGCGCGCTCCACCGCATCGTCGCAGCCGGGCGCGGCGACCATCAGGCTGGCTGCGCGCAGGATGCCGTGGGTGAACGCGGCCTCGACGGCTTCGTTGACTTGGGAAGACGCGCCGAAGTCGTCGGCGGTGACGATCAATCTCGCTCCCTTCCCCCTCGATGGGGGAAGGGCTGGGGATGGGGGTGACGACGCGACGTCAGCCACAGAATCGCTGGCGACAGCTCCCGAGACCTCACCGGCGCTTTCGGAGATTTCACCCCCATCCCCGACCCTTCCCCCATCGAGGGGGAAGGGAGCAGGACAACGGCGGTGCGCCTAAGGTGCTGGCTCGCCCGACCCCGACAGCCGTTCGCCCATCATCTGGTGCAGGGTGTTGATGGCCTTGAGCGGACGGACCATGACCTTGAAATCGACGATCCGCCCCTCGAGGTCGAAGCGGATGAGATCGATCCCGTTCACTTGGATGCCATCGATCGTCGCGGTGAATTCAAGGCAAGCCTCGGGGCCATCGACCAGTTCGCGGACGTAAACAAACCCAGTATCGGCAAACACTTGACCCGCCGCGCCGAGATAAAGCATCACTTTGGCACGACCTTCCTGCGGAGTATGAACCACTGGCGAGTGAAACACCGCGTCCTCCGCGATGAGCTCGCTCAGAAGTTCATCAGGGGAACCGGCGGCCATTGCGCGATGCCATGCGGCGAGACCAAGCTTCATGTCGCTCTCCTTTTGCCAATCGATGCTCGCAACGCACGTGTCCGAGTCGCGGCATATCAGCGTGCTACCTTGCACAACGCCACGACACGGCGCAAACCACAGCCATCGAACCAATTGCACGGGCATCCAGACACTTGACGCAAACGCATGGCGATCTGCTTGCCGCGGGAATGGCCGCCTTGCAGGCCCGCGACATGCCGCGCGCGGCTGATTTGCTCCGAACGGCGGCGCGCACCGTACCGGCATCACAGATGCTGTGGGTGGCGCTGGCCAATGCCGAACTCGCGCTGGGCCAATCCGACGCGGCCGAGCAAGCCATCGATCGTCAGCTTGAACACGCCATGCGCGATATTGGCGCGTTGTTGCT
>JBBRQN010000004.1:0-191731 GCA_038226305.1 Caulobacterales bacterium | reverse complement strand
GTCGGAGGAGAGCGGCGACGACCCGGCCCGGCTGGGCACCCGCCACACCTTCGTGGTGGACCCGATCGACGGCACCACCGCCTACATCAAGGCGCTGCCCTGGTTCGCCGTGTCGCTGGCCGTGGTCGAGGATGGGCGCCCGGTGGCGGGGGTGGTGTTCGCTCCAGACCTCGGCGAGCTCTACGCCGCCGCGCTCGGGTGCGGCGCGACCCTGAACGGGGCGGCGATCCGGCCGGCGGACACCCATGCCCTGCAGGGCGCCGCGTTCCTTGCGAGTTCGGCCAACGACGACCACCCCGTCTGGCGCGAGTCCCGGGTGCTGAAATGCAATGCCCTGGCCCTTCGCATGGCCAGGGTTGCGGCCGGGCAGAGCGATGCGGCCGTCTCGCTCTATCCCAACAACGAGTGGGATCTGGCCGCAGGGGCGGTGATCTGCACCGAGGCTGGGGCGGTGGCCTGCGACCCGTATGGGGCAGACCTGCGCTTCAACACGCCGGAAGCACGCACGCCGGGCCTGATCGCCTGCGCCCCCAAGCTGTTGCCGTTGATCCTGGAGCGTGCGGCCGCTATCGCCGCGCCTGCCGCCCGCGCCTGATGAGTGCCCCTGCCATGACCGAGTCCCGCGCCCCCAGCCAGCTTCTGCACCTCGTCTTCGGAGGCGAACTCACCGGGCTCGGCGGCCCGCCGGAGTTCAAGGACCTGTCGAAGATGGAGTTCATCGGGGCCTACCCCGACTACGCCTCGGCGCTGACCGCCTGGAAAAGCAAGGCGCAGTCGACCGTGGACAACGCGGTGATGCGCTACTTCATCGTCCACGCCCACCGCCTGCTCGACCCCCAGGGCTGACCTGGGCAAACCGCGCGGGCGCACCGCAGCTGACTCCGATGCGCCCGCTCGCTTGAACCCTCAGCGCCCGCGCGCCTGCGCGTTGCAGCGGGCCAGGGCGTCGTCGCCAAGGCTCTCCGATCCGAGCTGGTAGCTTTCCACCGGGCCCACCTTGCGCGCCACCGAGGCGCACTGGCGCTCGAGCGAACGCCCGCTGGCGGTGGCGAAGGCTGACGCCCGGCATTCCCCGCCATCGCAGTGCCAGATGCGGCCATCCAGAACGGGATCGAGACCCGAGGCGAGGGGCGTGACGAGCCTGGCGAGAGAGACCCCGGCAGGCTGCGGCGCGAGTGGCGAAGGGGCCGGAGCCGAGGTGGCCAGGGCGCCGGCGGCGAGGGCTGAGAGGATGATGTTGATAAACACGGTTGTCTCCTATCACTGATAGGTGTTCATATGCGCGCCTCTACCGGCTGCCAGAATTGGCCATTTGCACATGACGGTCATGCATGAACGCATGGATGCAAAGCTCCTCGAAGAAGGGGCCGACTGGTCCCTGATCCGCGCCTTCATCGAGGTGGTGCGCGCGCGCACCCTCTCGGCCGCGGCCCGAAACCTCGGCGCCACGCAGCCGACACTGGGGCGTCAGATGCGGCGGCTGGAGAGCCTCTATGGCGAGCCGCTGTTTCGCAGGCGCGGGCGCGAGCTCGCCCCCACCGACCGGGCCATGACCCTGTACGAGGCGGCCGTCGGCATCGAGACGGAGGTGACCGCCCTCACGCGCGCCTTCGCCGCCGGCGCCCGTGGCCGGGGCGTGGTGCGCATCACCGCCAGCGAGATCGTGGCCGTGCGGCTGTTGCCGCCGCTGCTAGCCCCGATCCTGGCGGCCGATCCCGGCCTGGAGATCGAGCTTCTCTCCAGCGACCGGATGGACAATCTCGTGCGGCGCGATGCCGACATCGCCGTCCGCATGTCCCGCCCGGTCCAGGCGGAGCTGATCGCCGTGAAGATCGGCGACACGCCCTTCGGCCTCTACGCCACCAGCGGGCTGGTGGAGAAGTACGGCCGGCCCCGTCAGCTCGCCGATCTCGCCAGCTGGCCGTGGGTCAGCGGCCGGGACGGCCGCGAGGTGATCGAGGTCGCGCAGGAGCATCAGCTGCGCATCGACCCCGCCAACCTGCGCCTGCGCTCAGACAGTACCGTGGTGCGGATGCAGGCGGTGGAGGCCGGGCTCGGCGCGGGTGCCGTCAGCGTCGCCCTGGCCGAGCAGTCAGAGGGGCTGGAGCGGCTGCTGCCCGCCTTCTCCCCGTTCAGCATGCCCATGTGGCTGGTGGCCAACGACGATCTGAACCGGAGCACGCGACACCGCTACGTGTTCGATGCCTTGCGGGTGGGCCTGCGCGAGGCCCTGGCCCGTCACTCGGCGGCGGCCGCGCGTTCGCAGGAGGAGGCGGCCTAGTTGTGCGCCGCCTTGGCGCCGTCGTTCAGGGTGACTCCGAAGGCGGTGAACGCCGCCTCCTTGCAGCTGCCGCGGCTGTCGGTGCTGAAGCTGCCGGAGGTTGTGCTGCGGTATTCGCCGGTCTTGCGGTTGACCCAGTGGTCGTAGGCGCCGGTCTCGAGTTGTGAGCGCTCGAACACGATCACGTCGCCTTCCGAGCCGAACAAGGTGGCCACGGTGCAAGTCGCGCCATCGCGGGTGCACCAGGCCTTCTTGTCGAGATCGACGCTGAAGCGGGGCGTCTCCGTGGCCCCGGCCTCATCCTTGGCGGTGCAGACGAAGTCGAACTGGCGCGGCGCCGCCGTCTGGGCCGAGGCGGCACCCGCAAACAGGGTGAAGGCGATGAGGCTGAGAAACAGGCGCACGACGAAGACCTCTACGGAACGGTTGGCGCACCCTAGCGCCTCGCCGGTGGCGCGAAAGGGGCGAGCTTCGACGCGGGTTCTGCCGCGGGCCGTGACCCGGTGGTGAGTTCCTGATACGTTCACCTCGCGAGTTGACCCCTGCGCCCTACATTCAGAGGTCGTCCCTCCCCGGCTCGAAGGCTGCATGTACGATCCGAACGCCTCCATCCGCGTGCGCGGCGCCCGCGAGCACAATCTGAAGGGGGTCGATGTCGACATCCCTCGGGGCAAGCTCGTGGTCCTCACGGGCCTCTCCGGGTCGGGCAAGAGCTCGCTGGCGTTCGACACGATCTACGCCGAGGGCCAGCGCCGCTATGTGGAGAGCCTTTCGGCCTACGCCCGCCAGTTCTTGGAGCTGATGAGCAAGCCGGACGTGGACCTGATCGAGGGTCTGAGCCCCGCCATCTCCATCGAGCAGAAGACCACCTCCAAGAACCCGCGCTCCACCGTCGGCACGGTCACCGAGATCCACGACTACATGCGCCTCCTGTGGGCGCGGGTGGGGGTGCCCTATTCCCCCGCCACGGGCCTGCCCATCGAGAGCCAGACGGTCAGCCAGATGGTGGACCTCACCCTCGCCCTGCCCGAGGGCACCCGGCTGAACCTGCTCGCGCCGGTGGTTCGCGACCGCAAGGGCGAGTTCAAGAAGGAGATGTCGGAGTGGCAGCGCGCGGGCTTCCAGCGCGTGAAGATCGACGGCGAGATGATGCTGATCGAGGACGCCCCCGCCCTCGACAAGAAGTTCAAGCACGACATCGACGTGGTGGTGGACCGCGTGGTGGTGAAGGCCGATCTGGGCCAGCGCCTTTCCGACTCCCTCGAACAGGCCCTGCGCCTCGCCGATGGGGTGGCGGTGGCCGAATACGCCGACCTCGCCGAGGGGGAGGACAAGCCGAAGCGCCTCCTCTTCTCCGAGCGGTTCGCCTGCCCCGTCTCGGGCTTCACGATCACCGAGATCGAGCCCCGGCTGTTCTCGTTCAACAACCCGGCCGGCGCCTGCCCCGTGTGCGACGGGCTGGGACAGAAACTGAAGTTCTCCGCCGACCTCGTGGTGCCGGACAAGGACAAGACGCTGCACAAGGGCGCCGTGGCCCCGTGGGCGCGCGGGCCCTCGCCCCTCTACACCCAGACCCTGCAGGCCCTGGCTCGACACTACGGCTTCTCGATGGACAAGCCCTGGCACGCCCTGCCCGACGAGGCGCATCGGGTGGTGCTGCACGGCACCGGCAGTGAAAAGATCAAGTTCGTCTACGACGACCAGGCGCGGAAATACGAAGTCTCCAAGCCCTTCGAGGGCGTGCTGCCCAACCTGGAACGGCGCTGGAAGGAGACTGACTCCGCCTGGGTGCGCGAGGAACTCGGCCGCTACCAGTCCGACACCCCCTGCGAGGCCTGCGGCGGCAAGCGGCTGCGGCCGGAGTCCCTGGCGGTGAAGGTCGACGCCTCGTCGATCGCCGACGTGGGCCTTCTGTCGATCAAGGATGCACGCGGCTGGTTCGAGGCCCTGGGCGCCAAGCTCAGCGACAAGCAGATGGAGATCGCCCGGCGCATCCTGAAGGAGATCACCGACCGCCTGCGCTTCCTGAACGACGTGGGGCTCGACTACCTCAGCCTGTCCCGCGCCTCGGGCACGCTGTCGGGCGGGGAGAGCCAGCGCATCCGCCTGGCCTCGCAGATCGGTAGCGGCCTCACGGGCGTGCTCTACGTCCTGGACGAACCCTCCATCGGCCTGCACCAGCGCGATAACACCCGGCTCCTACAGAGCCTCCAGGGCCTGCGCGACCTCGGCAACTCGGTGCTGGTCGTCGAGCACGACGAGGAGGCGATCCTTACCGCCGACTACGTGATCGACATGGGCCCCGCGGCGGGCATCCACGGGGGCGAGATCATCGCGCAGGGCACGCCTGCGGAGATCATGGCGGCAGAGGCCAGCGTCACCGGCCAGTACCTCACCGGCGTGCGCGAGATCGCCGTGCCGGACGACCGTCGCAAGCCCGGCAAGAAGCAGCTGAAGGTGGTCGGCGCGCGCGGAAACAACCTAAAGGGCGTCACGGGCTCGATCCCGGTGGGCACGTTCACCTGCGTCACCGGCGTGTCGGGCGGGGGCAAGTCCACCTTCACCATCGAGACGCTCTACAAGGCCGCCGCGCGGCGGCTGAACAACGCCTCCGACGCACCGGCCCCGTATGATTCCATCGAGGGGCTGGAGCACTTCGATAAGGTGATCGACATCAACCAGTCGGCCATCGGGCGCACCCCGCGCTCGAATCCGGCCACCTACACCGGCGCCTTCGGGCCGATCCGCGACTGGTTCTCAGGCCTGCCGGAAGCCAAGTCGCGGGGCTACGGGCCGGGCCGGTTCAGCTTCAACGTCAAAGGCGGGCGTTGCGAGGCTTGCCAGGGCGACGGGCTGATCAAGATCGAGATGCACTTCCTGCCAGACGTCTACGTCACCTGCGACGTCTGCAAGGGCAAGCGCTACAACCGCGAGACCCTGGAGATCCTGTTCCGCGGCAAGTCCATCGCCGATGTGCTGGACATGAACGTCGAGGAGGCGGCCGACTTCTTCAAGGCCGTGCCCCCCATCCGGGACAAGATGGAGACGCTGAAGCGGGTCGGCCTCGGCTACGTGAAGGTCGGCCAGTCGGCCACCACCCTCTCCGGCGGCGAGGCGCAGCGGGTGAAGCTGTCGAAGGAGCTGAGCAAGCGCGCCACCGGCCGCACGCTCTACATCCTGGACGAGCCCACCACCGGCCTGCACTTCGAGGACACCAAGAAGCTCCTGGAGGTGCTGCACGAACTGGTGGACGGCGGGAACACCGTCGTCGTGATCGAGCACAACCTGGACGTGGTGAAGACCGCCGACTGGCTCCTCGACTTCGGGCCGGAGGGCGGAGACGGCGGCGGGCTGATCGTGGCCGTGGGCACCCCCGAACAGGTGGCCGCCAACCCGGACAGCTGGACCGGCCGCTACCTGAAGGACATCCTGCAGCGCCACGAGGATCGTCGCCGCGCCCGGGTCATGGCGCTGCCTCGGGCCTCGTCGCTCAAATCCCCCGCCGCAAAGAAGAAGCGCACGGCCTGAGCGAAGTCTGCTCTATCGCGCGGGTTCGCCCACCCGGCCGGACAGGAGCCGGAACGCCGCGGGAGCCACCGAGCCCGTGAGCACGAAGAACAGCGTGGTGCAGATCGCGTTGAAGACCAGGAACACCACGCGCGGCGGGGCGAACAGCGTCTCCAGGCTGACCGGCATGGCCTTGGAGATCGAGGCGATGATGTCGAACCGTCCGCCCGTCGCCATGCCGAGGCTGAGCGCCAGGGCGGCGAAGATCACGAAGGCCAGCATCAGGACGAGGAAAGCCAGCACCACCGCCAGCACATAGGCGCCGAACAGGCCCCAGAACTGCCCGCCCGTCATCGCCCACGACCGGAACAGGCTGATCCGCTTGTCCGCAAAAGTCATGGCCGGGGCCAGCGAAAGGCGCACGGCCGGGTATAGAAATGCCAGCACCATCGCCACCAGCACGGCGGCACGCAGGAGGCCACCCGCCGCCCCGGCAAGGGAGGCGCTGGCGAGGAAGGTTCCGGCCACGATCAGCTGGCAGACGAAGCTGTAGACCAGGGCGCAGACGAAGATCAGGAGCGCGAGGCCCAGCTGCCGCACCTCGTCCTGCCCCAAAGCCAGGTATCCGGCCCGCTCGCGAGCGGGCTCCAGCACAGCCCGCAGCAGGGCCGTGTAGAGCATCACGTAGACCACGAAGCTCATCAGAAAGAGCAGGGCGAACCAGCCGCCGCTCGATTGCATCACCGCCATCACGGCCGACGCGCCCGCCTCAGGGCCCAGCCGTTGCACCGCCTCCATCGCAGGCGTCAGCCCGGAGGTGATGATGATTACCTGGCCGATCACATTGAAGGCGATGAGCAGCGCCGCCCACATCAGCACCGGCAGGGGGTGTTCGCGGGTGACGCGGAAGCCCTCGATGGCCGCGTCGACCGGTGGAAAGCGAATCATGCGACGGGCGGCTCCTCGGGGTGCTCTGGCGGCGAAAACCAGGCGGGATGCGCCTCACGGTCGTTCGCGTGGGCGAGGAGTACGGGTACGGTCACCGCCTGCGCAAGGGCCGACCCGCGCAGGGCGGCCACCGGGGCGATCCACTCGGGCTTGGGGCGCTCCAGGTCCGGCGTCCAGATCGGAACCGGGCGATGCGGCCCGGCAGGCACGTCGGGCTCCGGCTCTTCGGCCACGGCGGCTTCGTCCGGCGCCTCCGCGCCTTCGTCCCCAGCATCGGCGTCAGGGAAGAGCTTGACCACATTGTCGTCGTCAGTTTCCGCGCCCTCCGCCTTCGAGTTGGCCTTGGGGGCAGGCAGGGCCAGCATCGACGGCCGAGCCGCCCGCTCCTGCGCCCGCCGCTCCGCCAGCCCCCGGCCGTAGAACCAGGTGCGCGCGCCAACCCCCAGGGGCAGGCAGACGAAAGCCGACAGAATGGCCATGACGCTCGCGGCCACCCAGGCGTCCACCGCGGGCCAGGTGCGCCCGCCCAGGGCTGCGGCCTGTCCGGACTCGAGCTGCTCGATCACCCGGGCGAGAGCAAACATACCCACCGCCGGCACGATCTCTACCAGCGCCAGGGTGATGGCCAGGCTGGCGCTCCATCGGCGCGAGAGCTTCCAGGCGGAGCGAAGGCCCAGGCTGCGCTCGGCCATCGCCGCGGGCAGGGCGAGGGAAAGGCGGCTGATCAGGAAATAGCCGAAGGCCGCGAAAGCCAGAACGGCGGGTGCTGCGGCGATGGCGCCCAGGCTGAACTGCCCCAGCAGGGGCACATGCACCACGCCCGCGCTGCGCAACGGATAGAAGATGGCACCGCCCACGACGGCGGCGGGCACCGCCAGGGCCAGAACCGCCAGGGCGATCACGCCCAGCAGGGTTGCGATCCGCGTCTCGCCGGCGCCCCATTGCACGCCGCCCGGGCCGATGCCGACGGCTGGCCGCCCCCCCACCGCGGAACGATACAGCGCCCCCAGTGACGGAACGAGCACCAAGGCGGTGACCGCCCAAGTGCCCAGCTGCAGCTTTTCTGCCAGCGGTGCTTCAAACCCCAGATGCGGCAGGGCGAACCGTGCCGCCTGTGCGGCGGCGAGAATTGTCAGCGGGACGAACGCGTCAGCCCAGCAGCCGACGGTGAAGGCCGTCGCCGCCCGCACGCCGCTCGCGATCCGCACCCCCGCCCCGTCCATTCGCGCCGTCCACGCTCCGCCGCCCCCTCGAGCCGCGCCCCAACCCACAGTCTAGCGCTTCCCGCCCGCGATTGAAGCGGGCCGCACCGTCGCAGGGAACAGCATCGACGCAGGCTCGCGCCCTGCGGGTGGCGGCACGGCGCTTTCAGGCGCGGACCTGCGCCGCTATGACGCCGCCATGACATCTCCCATTCATATCGTCGGCGGCGGGCTCGCCGGGTCGGAGGCCGCCTGGCAGGCGGCGCAGGCGGGCGTGCCCGTGGTGCTGCACGAGATGCGGCCGACGGTGCAGACGCCGGTTCACCAGGGCGCGGGCTTCGCCGAACTGGTGTGTTCCAACTCCTTCCGGTCGGATGACTGGGAGTACAACGCCGTGGGCCTGCTGCACGCCGAGATGCGGCGCATGGGCTCGCTGATCCTTCAGTGCGCCGATGAGCATCAGGTGCCCGCCGGGGGCGCGCTGGCGGTGGATCGCGAGGGCTTCTCGCAGGCCGTGAGCGAGAGACTGCGCGCGCACCCCCTGATCACCCTTGCGCCGGGCGAGGTGACCGGCCTGCCGCCCGCCGAGTGGGGCTCGACGATCCTCGCCACGGGGCCGCTCACCTCAGCCGCCCTGGCCGAGGCCATCCGCCAAGAGACGGGCGCCGACGCCCTGGCCTTCTTCGACGCCATCGCCCCCATCGTCCACGCCGACTCGATCGACATGGACGTGGCCTGGCGCCAGTCGCGCTACGACAAGGAAGGCCCCGGCGGCGACAAGGCGGCCTACATCAACTGCCCGATGGACAAGGCCCAATACGAAGCCTTCGTGCAGGCCCTGATCGACGGCCCCAAGGCCGAGTTCCGCGAATGGGAGAAGGACACCCCCTACTTCGACGGCTGTCTGCCGGTGGAAGTGATGGCCGAACGTGGCCGGGAGACCCTGCGCTTCGGACCCATGAAGCCCGTGGGCCTGCGCGACCCCCGCACGCCGGAGGGCGAGCGCGGCGCCTATGCCGTCGTGCAGCTGCGTCAGGACAATGCGCTGGGCACTCTGTTCAACATGGTGGGCTTCCAGACCAAGATGAAGCACGCCGCCCAGGTGGAGGTGTTCCGCACCATTCCGGGGCTGGAGAACGCCCAGTTCGCCCGGCTGGGCGGCGTGCATCGCAACACCTTCATCGACAGCCCGCGCCTCTTGGATGGGCGGCTGCGGCTGAAGTCGCGCCCCTCGCTCCGCTTCGCCGGGCAGATCACCGGGGTGGAGGGCTATGTGGAGAGCGCAGCGTTGGGGCTGCTGGCCGGCCGCTTCGCCGCAGCGGAAGCTCGGGGCGAGGAGGCGTCGTCACCCCCGGCCACGACCGCGCTCGGCGCGCTTATCGCCCACGTGACGGGGGGCCACATCGAGGGTGGCAAGGCGAGCTTCCAGCCCATGAACATCAACTATGGCCTCCTCCCCCCGATGGACGCCCCAACCCACGACCACGCGGGCGGCAAACTGAAGGGCGTCGATCGCGGCCGGGCCAAGAAGCGCAAGATGAGCGTGCGGGCGCTGGCTGACCTGGACGCCTGGCTGGCCGCGCCGCACGCAGCGCAGGCGGCGGCCTGAGGATCGGCTTTGCGATGTCCGGCGGGCCTGCGCTAGGCTCGCGGCCATGTTCAAGCGCCTCGCCCTGATCGGCCTCCTCGCCTGCGCGCCCGCGGCGGCCCACGCTCAGACCGGTCCGTGGGTGGGAACGTGGGGTGCGTCACCCGCCCCGCCGTTGGCGGCCACCGCGGCGCCCACCGGGTTCGCCGTGCCGAAGACGGCGTTCGACGACCAGACCTTGGTTCAGGTGGTGCGGCTGAGCACCGGAGGGCGCAGGCTGCGGCTGCGGCTGAGCAACGCCTACGGGTCGGTGCCCTTGCAGATCGGGGCCGTGCGGGTGGCGGTGCTCGACGCCAAGGGCGAGGCCGCGGGCGACAGGGCGGTGACGTTCTCCGGCGCGGCGACAGCCTTGATCCCCGTGGGCGCCCCGATGGTGAGCGACCCCGTGGACATCTCCACACGGGCCTTGGCCAGGCTGCGGGTGGCGATCTACCTGCCGGGCAAGGTGGCGCTCTGCACCTGCCACATGAGCGGCGGAGAGACGGCGCTCCTGTCGCCGCCTGGAGACTACACACAGCGTCCGATCCCGCCCTCGCTCGGCAAGACGCCTTTGACCTACCGCGCCTTCCTCACCGGGGTGGAGGTGCAGGGCGCGGCGCGAGGGCCGGTGATCGTGGCGTTCGGCGACTCGATCACCGACGGCTACCTCTCCACCAACGACGCCGACCGGCGCTGGCCGGACCGGCTGGCGGAACGCCTCGCGGCTCGCGGACAGGCGGCTGTGGTGAACGCGGGCATCGGCGGCAACCGCATCCTATCCGACGGGGTGATCTCGATCTTCGGGGTGAGCGCCCTCGCCCGGTTCGACCGCGACGTTCTGGCCATCCCCGGCGCCACGCACCTGATCGTGCTGGAGGGGGTGAACGACATCGGCATGGGCGCGGCGAGCCCGCCCACGGCCGAAGCCCTGATCGCCGGCCTGCGCCAGATGATCGCCCGCGCCCACGACCGCGGCCTGAAGGTGATCGGCGGCACGATCCTGCCCTATGAGGGCGCCAACTACTTCAGGTCCGAGGGCGAAGTCGTGCGGCAGGCGGTGAACCGCTGGATCCGGACCGGCGGAGAGTTCGACGGGGTGATCGACTTCGACGCCGCCATGCGCGACCCCGCCAAGCCCGCGCGCATGAAGGCGGAGCTGCAGTCCGGCGACTGGCTGCACCCCAACGACGCGGGCTATCGCGTGATGGGCGACGCGGTGAACCTGAAGCTGTTCGCCGCCCGCTGAACCTTCAGAGCCGCCCGCGCAGGGAGGCGAGGAGGATGCGTGCGCGCCGTTCGAGCTCGCCGGGAGTTCGGCCGCCCGCGTAGGTGCGCGCCAAGGTGACGTGGGCGACGGCCGGGAACGCCGCCACCGACAACGCCGCCACGTCCGCCTGACTTCGGCTCAGCGCCTGCTCGACGGCCAGACGGGTGGGTGCCGACGGGCCGGCCTCTCCCCTCGCCAGGCTCACCAGCCCCCAGGCGCGGCCGATGGCGGACAAATCGCAGCCCGATGCCGCCGCGTCGAGCAGCTGTGCTGCCGCCTGCATCGGCGCGCCGAAGGCCCCTTCGAGGAAGGCGTCGAGCGCCTCGCCCTGCGGTGGCTCTTCGTCGAGATCGGAGCGGCGGGCTTCGATCAGGCGATGCAGGAGCTCCGCCTTCAGCCGACCCTCGGCGAGGGGCGCGGCGATGGCCTGCAGCACGGGGTGGCCCCGGGCGGGGCGACCGGCGGCCAGATCGTCGACCGCCTCGGCCCACCAGGCATAGCGCATCTCGCCCAGCATGGGCTGGGTGACGGCCGGGGCCACGGCGCGCACCGCATCGTCGAAGGCGTAGAGGGCCAGTACCTCGGCCCGGGCGACAGGGTCTGCGATCAGGCGGGCGGAGAGCCAGCGGTCGGGGTCGCGGGTCCGCAGGTGGGCCTCGATCTCCGCCGCGGTGGCGGGCGCCTCACCCACGGCTCAGACCGCCAGGAGGGCGGCGGCGAGGCGACGGCCCTGCGAGGCGAGCACGTTGTAGAGGCGGCAGGCGGCGGGGGTGTCCATCACCTCCAGGCCGAGCCGAAGGTCGGCGAAGGCCTCGCGCAGCACTTTCGGCGGGGGCAGCATGCGCAGGCCGCAGCCCAGGAGTACGAACTCCACAGCCGCAGGCTGGGCGATCACGGCGGCGAAGTCGGCTGGCGTGAGCGCGGCGAAGCTCCTGGGCGACCATGGGCGGGCCGCGTCGTCCAGGATCAGGAGCGAGCCCTCGATCCGCTCGCCGGAGACCACGAAGCCGCCCGCGCCGAACCGATCGATGGCGGGGGCCTCCCGCATCAGCTTACGCCCGCTTGGCGGCTCGCCCGCTGCGGGTTGCCGCCGTCATGTCGATAGGCTTCTCCGGCCCGTCCTCGCCGCGCTTCACGCCCCAGAGCAGCACCACAGGCAGGGCGATGTAGATCGAGGAGTAGGTGCCCACCACGATCCCGAAGGCCATGGTGAACACCAGGGGGAACAGGGCATGCCCGCCCATGAACAGCGCACCGGAGAGCGCCAGGAGCGCGGTCGTGCCCGTGATCACCGTGCGCGACAGACGCTCGTTCTCCGACAGGTTGATGATCTCGCGCAGCGGCGTGCGGCGGTATTTGGCGAGGTTCTCGCGCAGTCGGTCGAAGGTGATCACCTTCTCGTTCATCGAATAGCCGATGACGGTGAGGAGGCCGACGATGCTCTCCGTTGAGAACTCGATCCGCAGCACCGAGAGGATGCCGAGGGTGAGCAGGACGTCGTGGAACACCCCCACCACCGCGCCCATGCCCTGCTGCAGGCCGAAGCGGAACCAGATGTAGACGAGCATCAGGGCGATCGCGACGCCGAGCGCCAGGAAGCCTGCGCGGAACAGCTCACCCGAAACCTTGGCGCCAACGGTGGCCGCGGGCTTCACCTGCAGCCCGGGGAAGGCCGCCTGCAGCTTGGCGGAGAGCGCCTGCACCTCGACCGCGGCGTTGGCGGCCTTGGGGCGGAAGCGCACCATGGCCGCGTTCGCACCGCCGATGCCCTGCACCTGCGCATCGCCCACGCCCGAGCGCGCCACTTCGGTGCGCAGGGCGCCGAGTTGCAGCGTTCCGGGGGTCGAGACTTCGATCTGCGTGCCGCCGGTGAAGTCGATGCCGAGGTTCAGCCCCTGCGTGGCGAAGCTGAACACCGAGCCCGCGATGAGGAGCGCGGAGAGGATGGCGGCGAACGGAGCCAGGCGCACGAAGTCGAACTTCGTGTCGTGCGGCAGGTAGCGGGACAGGGGCCAGAGCATGATCGGCGCGCCTTAGATCGGGAGCTTCTTCGGCTTGGCGGCGCGGAACCACCAGCCGATCAGCACCTGAGTGATGAAGATCGCCGTGAAGAGCGAGGTGAGCACGCCCACGCTCAGCGTCCAGGCGAATCCGCGCACGGGGCCGGTGCCGAACTGGAACATGATCGCGGCGGAGATCAGCGTGGTGACGTTGGCATCGATGATCGACACCAGCGCCCGGCGGAACCCGTGGTCGGCGGCGATCAGGGGCGTGCGGCCCGATCGCTCCTCGTCGCGCATGCGCTCATAGATGAGCACGTTGGCATCCACCGCCACGGCCAGAGTGAGGATCAGGCCCGCCACGCCCGGCAGGGTCAGCGTCGCCTGCGTCAGGCTGAGGGTCGCGATGAGCAAGAGCACGTTCACGATCAGGGCGATGGCCGCGAACACGCCGAAGAGGCCGTAGGCCAGGACGATGAAGACGATGATCGCCACCGCCCCGATGCCGAGCGAGATGGCCCCGGTCTTCACGGCGTCCGCGCCCAGCTCAGCAGAAACCGAGCGCTGCTCCTGCACGGTGATCGGCGCCGGCAGCGCTCCCGAGCGCAGCAGCAGCGCCATGTCGGAGGCGGATTCCTGCGTGAAGTTGCCCTCGATATAGCCCTGCCCGCCGGGGATCGCCCCGTTGATGCGCGGGGCGGAGATCGACTTGCCATCGAGGATGATGGCGAAGCGCTTACCGATGTTATTGCCGGTGGCCTCGGCGAAGGCCTTCGCGCCCCGGCCGTTGAAGCGGAAGTTGATGATCGGCGCGCCGGTGTCGGGCTTGAAGCCCTGGCTGGCGTCCAAGAGGTCTTCGCCGGAGACGACCACGCGCTTGCGCACCACCACACCTTGCGGGTCGTACTGCTCGGTGGAGGCCACGAGTTCCGATCCGGGCGGCGGACGGCTGGCGGCCACTTCGGCGGCGGTGACGGTCTCGTCCACCATCTGGAAGCTGAGCTTGGCGGTCTTGCCGATCACGGCCTTCAGCCGCTCTGGGTCGCTTTCGCCCGGGGCCTCGACCACGATGCGGTTCAGGCCCTGCTTGATGATCGTCGGCTCGCGGGTGCCCAGCGAGTCGATCCGGCGGCGGATGATCTCGATGGTCTGGTCCACGGCCTTGGAGGCGTCGGTGCCGGCGCTTTCAGCGGCGGGGGTCAGCACCAGCGTCTGGTCGGGGCCTTTGGAGACGGCGAGGTTGCGCTGCGCACTCTGGGCGCTGAGCGGCTGGGCGAGCTTCTGCAGCTCGGTCTGCGCGGCGTCGAGCTTGGCGGGATCGTTCACCCGCACCCGCACCGCGCCGTTCACGACGCCCAGCCCTGAGAAGTCGATCGCCTTGGCGGCCAGGTCGCGCCGCACGTCTTCGGTGATGTTGTTCAGCTTCTCGTTCTGCAGGGCGACGGTGTCGACTTCGAGCAGGAGGTAGGAGCCCCCCTGCAGGTCGAGGCCGAGGTTCAGGCGCTGCTTGAACAGCCCGGGCCAGCCCGCCGTGACCGAGGCGGGCACGAGGTTCGGAAGCGTGAAGACGATGCCGATGATCGCCGCGATGACGACGAGGGCGATCTTCCAGGGACGAAGCTGCAGCATGGCGGTGGGTCGCTCAGCCCTTCTTGAGCGCGGGCTTGGGCGCGGGGTCGTTGGCGGCGGCGGGCGTCGTCTTGTTGCGCACGTCGGAGACCATGGCGCGCACCACCTTGACCACAACGCCCGTGGCGATCTCCACGCCCAGTTCCTTGTCCTCGACCTTGGTCACCTTGCCGATGACGCCGTTGGACAGCACCACCGTATCGCCGCGCTGGATGGCGCCGATCAGCGTCTGCTGCGCCTTGGCGCGCTGCTGCTGGGGGCGAAGGATCATGAAGTAGAATAGCGCCATGAAGATCACCAGCAGCGGCAGCGGCGTGCCGGTGATGAAGTCCAGGGGGCCGGGCGCGGGCACGCCGGGCGCGGCCGCCGGCGTCTGGGCGAAGGCATGCGCAGGAGCGGCGAGCAGGAGGCTCGCGAGAGCGATACGGGCGCGGGTGGAAACGGCGGCGGCGGTCATGACCACTCCGGGGGTGTGGGTCGCATCAGGGATGGTCTGGCGCGGCGGGTGCGGATGCGCCCGGCGCGAAGGCCGCGGAAACTATGGTTTGGCGCACCCTTTGGCAATGCGGGCTGCTTGAGTCACCTCAGACCCGGCAGAAGCAGGGCGGGGTCGATGGGCTTGGCGCTGGCTTCGGGTTCGGGGGGATAGCGGATCTCGAAGTGCAGTTGCGGGCGTTCCACCCCACCGCTCTGGCCCACAGTGCCGACCGCTTCACCCTGCGCCACGGTGCTGCGCATCTTCACGGCGATGGTGTCGAGGTGGGCGTAGGCGGTCACCCAGCCGCCCGCATGTTTGATGAGCACGAGGTTGCCGAAGCCGGGGATGGCGCTGCCCGCATAGGCCACCTCCCCCCCTGCCGCCGCCTTCACCGTGGTGCCCTGGGCGGCGGCGATGTTCACCCCGTCATTGCGCTGACCCGGGCCCTTGGCGCCGAAACCCGAGATCAGCTCGCCGCGCAGGGGCACGACGAAACGCCCGCGGCCGGCCGTGGCCACCTGCGCATCGCCGAGCGGCGCGACGGAGGCGAGGCTCGATGAGCGGGCGGAGGCGGCATCCACCGCGGCCCGGGCGTCGGCCGTCGTCTTGGCCGGAAGGCCGGAGGCCGGGCGGCTGATACGCGGGGCCTGGCTCGCCGCCGCCACCCCGCCCCCCACTTCGCCCCGCAGGCCGGAGCCCGAGGCCCCTGCCCGCCCCAGCGACGACCCCACGGGCGACGGCCCGCTGGCCTGCGGGTTGGCCCCCTGGTCGCGCGCCAGCGACGGCAGGGCGACGGGTCGGCCCCGGGAGAGCGAGGTCTCCATCGAGATGTCGTTGAGGTTTGCCAGCGAGCGCGGGTCGATGTTGAAACGCCGGGCCACGCCGAAAAGGGTGTCGCCATCCTGCACGGTGTAGACGAGCGGCGGCGGGATCTGCAGCACAGCGCCAGGCTCCAGCGCATAGGGAGGCTGCAGGCCGTTGGCCTCGATCAGGGCGCGCACGGGGGTGCGGAAACGCTCGGCGATGTCGAACACCGTCTCGCCCGAGCGCACCGTGACCTTCGAAGGCGAGGTGAGCACGGGCGGCCTGGCCGCACCGCCGGCATAGGGCGAGGGCGAAGCCAGCGGCGGACCGGCCGCGACCGGCGAGGAGCTGCGACCGCTGTTCGTGCTGGTGCCGTTGCCGCTGCGCGCGGGGGGCAGGCTGCGGGACGACACGCCGCCTTCGGATGCGGTGCGCGGATTGCCCTCCGAGTCGTAGCGCGAGAGCGGCGGCGTGCGGCGGGAGGGAGCGGCGACCTGGCCGGAGTCCTCGTCGCCACGGGTGCGGTGGGCGTCGTTGTCGGTGGGATAGCGCGGGCGCACCTGCTGGATGCCGTCGCCCGCGGCCTGGCCCGGTTCGATGGGATAGCGCGGCGAGGCCGTGCAGGCGCTCAAGGCGGCCACGGTTAGGCCCAGCACCACCCCGGCGAGACGCGATCCCTGCAAAGCCGTCATCGCCGTCCTTAGACCTTCCGCAGCACGCCCCGGGAGCATGGCTAGCTTGCGTCGCCCTCTTTCGCCACCCCGGGGAGCAGCGGCACGAAGCGCACGTCCTGCAGCACCTCGATCTTGAAGCCGCCCTTGCCGTCGCCGACATAGCGCTGCAGCGATTGCACCGCCCCCCGGCCGATGGGCGCCACAAGCACGCCCTTGGGCTTGAGCTGCGCCAGAAGCGCCGTCGGCTCGCCCGGAGCGGCGGCGGTGACGATGATGCGGTCGAAAGGCGCCTGGTCGGGCCAGCCGTCGCCCCCGTCGCCGAAGCGGGTGATGACGTTCTGGTAGCCGAGGCTCTTCAGCCGCGTCTCCGCCTCGCCCAGGAGCGTGCGATAGCGCTCCACCGAGTAGACGTAGCGCGCCAGCCTCGCGAGCACGGACGTCTGGTAGCCGGAGCCGGTGCCGATCTCGAGCACGCGGTGGCGGCTTTCGAGGCTCAGGGCCTGGGTCATCAGGCCCACGATCAGGGGCTGGCTGATGGTCTGGCCGCAGGCGATGGGCAGGGCCGAATCTTCCAGCGCCCGGGCTTTGAACAGCTCCGGCACGAAGAGGTCGCGGGGGATCTTCTCCAGCGCCGTCAGCACCGCCGGATCGGTGACGCCGCCGGAGCGGAGCGACAGGATCAGGGGGGCCATGCGCGGATCGGCGCCCGCGATGGGGGCGCGGGGCGACTCGCGGCTTTCCTTCAGCTCCCCGGCCATCAGCCGGCCTTGCTGAGCGGCATATCGAGC
Source organism: Caulobacterales bacterium (assembly GCA_038226305.1). Taxonomy (GTDB): domain Bacteria; phylum Pseudomonadota; class Alphaproteobacteria; order Caulobacterales; family Caulobacteraceae; genus JASLDZ01. The sequence goes on along the minus strand of JBBRQN010000004.1, from coordinate 174,526 downwards.
TTGGGGGGTACCCCGCCCACGAGGCCCTTCAGCCGGTGCACCGTCTCCATGTGCGAGAGATCGGTGTGCAGGGGCGTGACCGAGATGCGCCCGGCATAGACCGCCGCGAGATCGGTGCCCTGCGGGGGCGAACCCGCCTGCCCCTTGAAGCCCATCCAGTAGTAGTCGCGGCCCCGAAGGTCGCTGCGCTTCTCGGCATGCATGTGCAACTGGTCGCGGAAGCCCTGCTTGGTCACCTCAACCTGGGTCACGGCCTCGGGCGGGGCGTCGGGGAAGTTGATGTTGAGCACCGTGTTTTGCGGCCAGCCCGTCTCGAGCAGGCGTGCGATCAGCCCCGGCGCATGGGCGAGGGCGGTCTCGAACAGGGCGTGCAGGTCGTCGTGATAGACCAGCATCGCCTGGCTGAGCGCGATGGACGGCACCCCCATCGCCATGCCCTGCAGGGCACCCGCGACGGTGCCCGAGAACGTCACGTCTTCCGCCAGGTTCTGGCCGCGGTTCACGCCGGAGAGGATCAGGTCGGGCTTTGGCCCCTCGATCAGGTCCTGCACGGCCAGGAGCACGCAATCGGTGGGCGTGCCCGCGACCGACCACTCCCGCGGGGCCTTCTTATGCACGGCGATGGGCCGGGAGAGGGTGAGCGCCCGGGAGGCGCCGGACTGCTCGACCTCGGGCGCCGCCACCCACACGTCGTCGGAAAGCTGCGCCGCGATGGCCCGCAGGCACGCCAGCCCCTCGGCGTGAAAGCCATCGTCGTTGGTGAGGAGGATTCTCACGCGGCGGGCACGTGCGTCACGCCGCCCATGTAGGGCAACAGGGCCTCGGGCACGGCCACCCGCCCGCCTTCGTCCTGATAGGCCTCCATCACCGCCACGAGGGTGCGGCCGACCGCCAGGCCGGAGCCGTTGAGGGTGTGCACGAAGCGCGAGCCCTTTTCGCCCAGGGTCTTGGTGCGCGCATCCATGCGGCGGGCCTGGAAGTCGCCGCAGTTGGAGCAGGAGCTGATCTCGCGATACCGCCCCTCCGACGCCAGCCAGACCTCGAGATCGTAGGTGCGGCGGGCGGAGAATCCCATGTCGCCGTCGCACAGCAGCATGCGCCGGAACGGCAGGCCGAGGCGCTTCAGCACCTCCTCCGCGCAGGTGGTCATGCGCTCGTGCTCGTCGTTGGAGGCATCGGGCTCGGTGATGGAGACGAGCTCCACCTTGTAGAACTGGTGCTGCCGGATCATCCCGCGCGTATCGCGGCCGGAGGCGCCGGCCTCGGACCGGAAGCTGGGCGTGAGCGCCGTCATCCGAAGAGGCAGCTGCTCGGCGGGCGTGATCTCCTCGCGGACGAGGTTGGTGAGGGAGACTTCAGCGGTGGGGATGAGCCAACGCTCCGGCTTGATGTCTACAGTCGTCAGCGCGAACGCCGCGTCCGATGCGCGGTTCACCCACATCGATGTGCCAGCTAGGTAAGGACCGTCGGGGGCCTCATCCCCGTGAGAAACCAAAAGTTTGGCCTCCGTGCCGAACAAGTCATCAGCGAATTTCGGAAGCTGCCCCGTCCCGAACATTGCCTCATCGCGCACCAGCAGCGGCGGGCTGACCTCGGTGTAGCCGTGCTCGCGTGTCTGCAGGTCGAGCATGAACTGGCCGAGCGCCCGCTCCATGCGCGCCAGCCCCCCCTTCAGCGCCACGAAGCGCGAGCCCGACATGCGGGCAGCGCGTTCGAAGTCCATCAGGCCCATGCGCTCGCCCAGCGTCGCATGATCCACGGGCGCGTTCAGCCGAGACGCGGGGATCGAGGCCGGGTCGCCCCAGGCCGAAACCTTGACGTTGGCGTTTTCGTCCGCCCCGTGCGGCACGCCCTCGGCGGCGAGGTTGGGCAGTTTGGCGAGCTGGTCCTTCAGCTGGCGGCCATAGTCGCCCTCCAGCCGGTTGGCGGTCTCGATGTCGCCCTTCAGCGTCTCCACGTCTTCCATGAGGAGGGCGGCGGTGGCCTCGTCGCGCTGGGCCTTGGCGGCGCCGATCAGCTTGGAAAGCTCGTTGCGGCGGCTCTGCGCCCCCTGCAGCGCCGTCTGCGCCTGACGCAGGCCCGCATCGAGCGTGAGGAGGTGGTCGACCTGCACCTGCGAGTCAGCCACGCCCCGGCGCGCCCACCCGTCGATGTAGGTCTGCCGATCCTCGCGGATGGCGCGGATGTCATGCATGGCGGCGGCGAGACTCAGGGGAGGCGGTTGGGGAGACGGGGTGTTCTAGGCGCCCGGGGGCGGGGTGCCAACAGCGCGTTGATCGAAGGCCTCCCCCGTTCACGCGGGAGGACTAGGCCACCAGTTCCCGGCTCTCGTCGGCTTTGCGGCCGCGCTCGATCAGCTTCACGCACAGGATCGAGGCCTCGTAGAGGAGGTAGATCGGGATCGCGAGGAGCATCTGGCTCACCGGGTCGGGCGGGGTGATCAGGGCGGCCACGAACACGATCGCCACGATCGCATAGCGTCGGAACTTGCCCAGCTGCTCGGACGAGACGAGCCCCGCCAGCCCCACCAGAGACAGCACCACCGGCAGCTGGAAGCACAGGCCGAACGCCAGCAGGAGCTTGGTCACGAGGTCGAGATAGTCGCTCACCTTCGGCAGAAGCTCGACCTGCACGTCGCCGCCGGTGATCTGCTGGCTGAGCGAGAACCACAGCACGAACGGCAGCATGATGTAGTAGACGAGCGCAGCCCCCATCGTGAACAGCACGGGCGCCGCCATCAGGAACGGGAAGAACGCCTTGCGCTCCCGCTTGTAGAGGCCGGGTGCCACGAAGCGGTAGAGCTGCCACGCCAGCACCGGAAAGCACATCACCACGGCGCCGAAGCCCGCCAGCTTCATCTTGGTGAAGAAGAACTCGAGCGGGGCCGTGAACACGAGCTTCACCGCGGTGGCGTTCGGCGGCAGGGCCTTGAAGCCGGTGATGGCCAACAAAAGGTCGAACGGCCCGTGGTTGCCGCCCATCTTCTGCGCCGCCAGGAGGGCCGCGGCCATCTGGAACGGGCGCAGGAGCAGGATGTAGATCTGCTGGCTGAAGATGAAGCAGACCACGAAGCCCACCGCCAGCGACGCCACGCACACGATCAGCCGCGACCGCAGCTCCACCAGATGGGTGAGAAGGGGCGCGCGCGAGCCCTCGATCTCGGTGTCGTCCTGAACCGTGCTCACGCAACCTCGGGCGAGGCGGGGGCTGCGGCGGCAGACTTGGAAACGCGCTTGCGGGGGGCCTTCACCGGCTCAGCCTTTGGCGCAGGAGCGGCTTCGGGCTGAGCCTCCGCGGCAGCGGCCGCACGGCTCTGGGCGAAGGCCGCCACGTCGGAGGGCGAGTCGGGGGCGAAGGCTTTCTGCGCGGCACGCACCTTGGAGGGGGTGCGGGGCGCGCGGGGCTGCACGTCGGCCGTGGGCGGCGGCAGGGCCGAAACCTCGTCGGCCTCCGAAGCGATGCTTGCATCCGATGCGGGCAGCACCCCCGGTTCGGAGCCGTAGATCGACGGCTGCTCCCAATACGGGGTCGAGAGGTGCTGGTTGATCTCGTCCACGTGGGTCTTCAGGTCGGCCGTGTGAGTGGACATGAACGACCCGGAGCGCAGGGCGTCGACCTCCTTGCGAAGCTCGTCGAGCTCGGACTGGCGGGCCATCTCGTCGAAGGAAGAGCGGAACTCGGCCGCAAGCCCGCGCATCCGGGCCGTGAACTGGCCGATGCGGCGCAGCACCATGGGCAGGTCCTTGGGGCCGATCACCACAAGGGCGAAGGCCCCGAGGAACAGCAGCTCGATCGGGTTGAACTCAGGCAGCATGGCTCACGAGGTCGACGGGCGGACGGGAACGTGCAGCGCCGGGCCGGAAAACCGGTCAGCGCTGGCCGAAGGCTAGTGCTTTTCGCCGGCCTGACGCTCGAGCGTGGATTCGTTGGCGATGGCGCCGGGGGGAGCGGGGGCCTTCTCGTGGCCTAGCTCCTCGTCCTTCAGCCCGTCCTTGAAGGCGCGGATGCCCTTGGCGGCGTCGCCCATGATCGAGCTCAGCTTGCCACGCCCACCGAAGAACACTGCGACCACGGCGGCCAGGATCAGCCAGTGCCAGATGCTCAAGCTGCCCATCATGGAAGGATACTCCGAAGAATCGCGTCTGCCCGGATTGGCCCGGGCTGGACTGAGTTGATACGAATATAGGCCTTCGCAGATGCAGGGCCAACCGCCGCGTCGTCACGCCTCGGCTGGATTGCCCTCGGGCGGAGCGGCGGGAGGCGGTTCCGGGTCGCTCTGCGCGCCTTCGGGCGGGGCCTTTCGCCGCCGCAGATTGTCACGCAGCGCCTGCGCCAGCCGCCGGGACCGGGCGTCTGAAGGGGTGTGGTTCATCCCCGCACGCCCATCGCATGCAAGCGCGACCGTTGGCCAACCGGCTGCCGCAGCCTAGCCTTCGCGCGCCAGGCCAAAGACACGAGCCTGGGCTTGAACAAGAACAATCGAGGAAGCCCCATGCAAACGCCCATCGATCGCCGAACGTCCCTCAAGGTCGCAGCGGGCCTCGGCCTGGCCTCCGCCGCTGTCGCGGCCGGATCGGCCCGCGCCGCGACCCCCCTGCCCGACATCACCATCTACCACCTGGAAGGCCGGCGGTCAGAACGGATCGTATGGCTGATGGAGGAGCTGGGCTTCCCCTACAAGCTGGAGTTCAAGCGCGGCGACCTCGCGGGCTCGATGGCCCTGATCCGGGCCCTGAGCCCGATCGTGCCGATGGCCCCGACGGTGCGCTATGGCGACGCGATCCTGGTGGAATCCGGTGCCATCATCGAGCTGATCCTGAACCGCCACGCGCCCGACAAGCTGCATCCGGCGCTGAACAGCCCCGACTATCCCGCCTATCTCATGTGGATGCACTACGCCGAGGGCTCCCTCGCCTCGCGCCTGTTCTCCGACTACCGGGCGTGGCTGGCCAACCCGCCCAAGGCCCGCTCGCCCCTGGTGGACTCCGAAGCCACCGTTCAGTTCGCCGAGGCGTTCCTGGGCCAGCACCCGTGGTTCGGCGGGGCGGCGTTCTCGGGCGCGGACATCATGATGATGTTCCCCCTGAACGTGGCGACCACCCTCAACCTCGTGGACGTGACGCAGTTTCCCAGGGTGGCCGAGTGGAAGACCCGCATCGAAGCCCGCCCTGCCTACAAGCGGATGCTGGCCAAGGCTCGGCCGGACGGGATGATAGGCAACCTGAAGGTGCTGCCCGCCCACGCCCCGGCGGGTCCGCGCGCACCGCTGCAGATCCCGAAATAGCCTGGCGCTGGTTGGGAGTTGAACCTCCCCGGCCCCTTTAGGGAGCCGGGGAGGATGGTGCCGCCTGACAGGATTGAACTGTCGACCTCAGCCTTACCAAGGATGCGCTCTACCACTGAGCTAAGGCGGCACGTCGGGAGTGGCGCGCTATAGCGAACCGCGCCGCAGGTGAAAAGCAGAAAGGCGCGAACCGCGCTCAGCGCGGCACGGTAACCGTCGTACTGGACGTGGATGTGGTGTTCGTGGAGGACGCCCCCCGCACCCGCGACAGGGGCGGTGCGGGGTTGGGCAGGGCCGGGCGCGGGCCGCGCTGCTGGGCCATCATTCCCGGAGCCTGGCGCTCGGTCCAGTCCACGAGCTCGCCCAGCGTCTTGGACACAGCGGCGTCGTAGGCGTTGACGATGGGCCCGACGCGATTGTCCGTCGCCGCCTCGGTATCGGTGAACACACGATCGCCGGCGAAGCTGCCGTCACGCAGGAGAAGCGTGGCGCGGAAGGTCACCCGCACCCGGGGAATGGCGCCGGGGGTGGCATAGACGGTCTCGAACCGGCTCACGTCCACCCGCAGGCTGACGTCGGCAGAGCCAGCGTCCGAGCGCTTGGCCAGGCGCACCCGGGCCGAGGTCGTGAAAGCGTCTTCCACAGCGCCCTGGAACAGGGTGAAGGCGGGGGCCACCCAGCGGCTTTCGCCGATATAGGCCGCCTGATCGCCGGTGTAGGTGAGGAGCTGGTCGTTGCCCGCAGGCCTCGGCAGGTTGGGGGGCAGGAAGATCACCCCCACCCGCGCGGCCGCATCCCCCTCTGAAAGGGCCGGCGCCTCGCCCTGCGCCGGGGTGTAGCCGAAGCGGTAGAGCTGGGCGGGCTTGGTCTTGGGCAGGAGCGACACGCAGCCGGAAAGCGCGCCTGCGCCCAGGGCACCGACCGCAGTCAGGATGAGAAGGCGGGACTTGTTCACGGCTTCACCGTCACTTCCTTTGCGGGGGCCTTGGAGATCAGCGCCTGGGGATTGGCTTCCACCTCGCCCACCAGCCGATTGAGGCTTTCGGCGGCCTCCTGCAGGCTGACGACCGAGCGGGTCAGCTGCGGCAGGCCCGTGCTGGCGAAGTTGGCGGTGGGGCCCTCCAGCTTGGCGATCGTGTTGCGCAGGTCGATGGCCGTGGCGCGCAGCTGGTCCGACGTGTCGGTGATGTTGGCCAGAGTCTTCTTGCCGTCGCCGTTCAGGAGGCTGTTGGCGGTGTCGGCCACGGTGCCGAATTTCTTAGACGTGGCATCCAGGCCTTTGATCGTGGTGTCGAGGTCGCCCAGGAGCTGCTTCTGGTTGCGCACCTCTCCGGTCACCGCCTGGATGTCTGTGAGGGTGGCGCCGAAGGTGGCGATGTTCTTGTCGGACAGGAGCCTGTTCACCCGGTCGAGCGCATCGACGGTGCGGGCGAGCACCGTGCCGCCCCCTTCGAGCAGGCTTTCGAGCTGGCTCTGCGCCGTCTTGATCACCGGCACCTGGCCTGGCGGCGTCACGTCCTTGAGGAGCGGCTTGGTGAGCGTGCCGGCGGTGATCTGCATGTAGTTCACCCCCGTGATGCCCTGCGGCTCCAGGCTGGCCGTGGAGTCTTCGCGAATGGGCGCGTCGGAGCTGGTGCGGATGCGGGCGACCACCCGGTTGGGGTTGGCCTTGTCGAGGCTGAGCTTGGTCACCTCGCCCACCTTGATGCCGTTGAAATAGACCTCGCCCCCGGACGAGAGGCCGCGCACGGGGCCTTTGAAGTCCACGTCGTACAGGTCGTAGGCCTTGGTGAACTGCAGCCGGGCCAGCCACACCACGAAGACCAGCAACCCCATGAACAGGAGCATGGAGATCAGACCCACGAGGGCATAATTGGCGTTGCGTTCCATCAGTCGGTCTCTCCGCCATCCGGCGTCGCCGGCAGGGCCCAGTCAGAGTCTTTGGAGGTTTCGGAGCGCTTGCCGTCCGCCCCGGCGGCTGCCCGCCCGCGCGGACCGAGGAAGTACTCCCGGATCCACGGATGGTCGGAACGCTCAAGTTCGGCGATGGGGGCCACGGCCACGACCTTCTTGTCGGCGATCACCGCCACCCGGTCGCAGACGGCGTAGAGGCTGTCGAGGTCGTGGGTGATCATGAACACCGTCAAACCGAGGTTGGCCGACAGAGTGTTGATCAGCTGGTCGAACTGCTCGGCCGAGATCGGGTCCAGCCCCGCGGTCGGCTCGTCCAGGAACAGAAGCTCGGGGTCGAGGGCGATGGCGCGGGCGAGGCCGGCGCGCTTCTTCATGCCGCCCGAAAGCTCAGCCGGCCGCAGGTCGCCCGCCGAGGCCGGAAGGCCGGAGAGGGCGATCTTCAGGTCGGCCAGGGAATCCACCATGTGCGGGGTCAGGCGGGCATGCTCCCGCAAGGGCGCCCCCACGTTCTCGCGCACCGACAGGGCGGAGAACAGCGCGCCCGACTGGAACAGGATGCCCCAGCGACGCTCCAGCCCCTCGCGGGCGGCATCGTCGGCTTTGTGGACGTCGACGCCCAGCACCTCCACCGAGCCGCCGTCGGGGTCGCGCAGGCCGATCAGGGTGTTGAGCAGCACCGACTTGCCCGCGCCGGAGCCGCCGACGAGGCCGATCACCTCGCCCTTGCGCACCTCCAGATCGAGGCCGTCGTGAACCACGTTGTCTTCGAAGCGCGAGACGAGGCCCTTCACCACGATCACCGTCTCGGCGTCGGGGCCGGGCGCCTCGCGGCGGGCCAGGATGGGAAGCTCGCTCATACGTTCAGCTGCATGAAGATGAGCGCGAAGATCGCATCCAGCACGATGATCGCGAACAGCGACTGCACCACGGCGGTCGTGACCCTGCGCCCGAGCTGCTCCACGTCTCCGCCCACCTCAAGCCCCTGACGGCAGCCGATGGCGGCGATCACCACGGCCATGACCGGCGCCTTGACGATGCCGACCCACAGCTGCTTCGGCCCCACGTTGTCCAGAAGCCGCTGGAAGAAGAACGCCGGCGACAGGTTCAGCACCGCCCACACCACGACCACGCCCCCCGCCAGGCCAGCGATCATGGCGATGAACGTCAGGAGCGGCATCATCGTCAGCATGGCGGTGAACCGCGGGAGCACGAGGGCGTCGAACGAATCGACCCCCATGGTCTCCATGGCGTCCACCTCCTGGTTCATCTTCATGGCCCCGAGTTCGGCCGCGAACGACGAGGCGGAGCGCCCCGCCAGGATGATGCCGGTGACGAGCACACCGAACTCGCGCAGCACCGCGATGCCCACCAGCTCCACCGAGAAGGCGGAGGCACCGAACTGCGTGAGCAGGGTCGCGCCCAGGAACGCGATGGTGGCGCCCACGAAGAAGTTGGTCACCGCCACGATCGGCAGGGCGTCCAGCCCGGCGCGCTCCATCTGCGCCACCGCCGCCGCCCAGCGGAAACGGCCCGGGTTGACGAACAGGTGCCCCAGGGAGATCGCGAGCCTGCCCACGAAGGCGGCGGTGTGGTAGAGGTCGAGGAAGACCTTCGCCACCCCCTCCCCCGTCCGCACGAGCAGGCTGTAGAGTGTGTTCGGGCGGCGGATCGGCGGCGGGCGGTTAGGCACCGCGGCCTGCACGAGCTGCATCAGCCGCGCCACATCTCCGCGCTCGCCGCGCAGCGCCGAGGCGTCCAGGCCCGTAGCATGCAGTATGGCGTAGGCGCCGGCCGTATCGATGCGGCCGAGCCCGGCCACGTTCACGCGCTTGGCGCTGCGCCGACGCAGGGCGCGCTCCAGCCTGTCGGCCGCCCGGCCCATGCCGACCGACGTCCAGTCGCCGGTGACGGCGAGCTCCTCGCCGTCCCGACCGAGCTCGAACTGCGCCGGCTGCATGATCCTCCCCAAGAACACAGACTGCCCGCAACCCTGGCGAACAGCGTTCCGCAAAGCTTGCGGTTCCGCAATGCCCGTAATCGGAGCCGGCGGGCAGAGACTTTCTGCGTTCGGCCTCAGGCCGTGCGGGCGCGTTCCGCGATCGCAGGCGGGGCGAGGAAGGTCTTCAGGGCCTCCAGGGCCAGGGGGCGCGAGATCCGGTAGCCCCGGATCATGTCGCAGCCCATGGCGGCCAGGAGCGTCATGCCCAACTCCTCCTCCACCCCTTCGGCCACCACCTTCATGCCGAGGCCGTGGGCGAGATCGACGGTGGAGCGCACCAGAAGCGCGTCACGGGCGCTGGTCTGCACATCCTTCACGAGGCTCCGGTCGAGCTTCAGTTCGGTCGCGGCCAGGCGCTTGAGATAGCCGAGGGCACACAGCCCCGTGCCGTAGTCGTCGAGGGAAACGTCCACGCCCGCCTCGGCATAGCGGGCCACGGCGCGCACGGCGGCCTCGGGCGAGCCCATCATGGCGGTCTCGGTGATCTCGAGGCACATGGGGCCGCGCGCGTCCCTCAGACGTTCCAGCACGCAGGTGGTGAAACCGTCGTCGCTCACCAGCCGCCCGGAGAGGTTGACTGAAAACGCGAGCGTGTGCCCCGCCGCGGCCATGGTGGCCTGATCGGCGACGGCGCGGTCCAGCACCCACTCGGTTAGGGCGCGAATGTCGCCGGTCTGCTCCGCGATAGCCACGAAGCGGTCGGGAGGGATGACGCCGAGTTCGGGGTGGGTCCAGCGCACCAGGCTCTCGACGCCGGTGATCCTCTGCAAGCGCACGTCGTATTTCGGCTGGTGCACGAGGGTGAGGGCATCGGCTTTCAGGGCTCGGCGCAGGTCGGGCATCAGCCGCAGGTTCTCCCCCGCCCGCCGGCTGGCTTCGGGATCGTAGAGCTTGAAGTCCACGCCGTCGGCGCGGGCAGCATCCAGGGCCAGCTCGGCCTGGCGGATCACCGTCTCGTCGGCATCGCCGGTGGAGAGGCCCGCCGCGATGCACACGTCGATGAGGTGCTCGCCCACCGAATGCGCGCCCTGCAACCGCTCGCTGGCCGCGAGCACCAGCTGCGTCGCCTCCGCATCGCTCCCGGCCAGGAAGGTGGCAGCCAGGACGTCGGTGGAGGTGCGCGCCAGCTTCCAGTCGGGATAGCGCTCGGAAAGGATCGCTCCCAGCGTCCGCAGGAGGCCTGCGGCCGGGGCATAGCCCACGACGCCGCGCAGGCGGGAGTAGCGATCCACGCCGAAAGCCACCACGAACACCCGGCGGCGGTCGCCACCCTGCGACAGGGCCCGCGCCGCCTGCTCCAGGGCGGGGCGGTTGGGCAGGGCCGTCTCGTCGTCGGTCAGGGCCGCCCGGGAGATGCGACGCTCGCGCTCGGCCACGGCATCGGACATGGCGTTGAAGTCTGCGGCTAGGGCACCGACTTCGTCTCGGCCCACGACCTCGATGTGCACCGCCTCCCCCTCGCGCAGGCGACGCGTGGCGTCGGCTAGCTGGGCAAGCGGGCGGGTGACGCCCCGGGCCAGGCCCCAGCTTCCGGCCACCACCAGCGCCAGGCCGAGGCAGCCCACGCCGACGATCACCCACAGCAGTCCGCGATAGGGTGCGAGCGCCTGCGCCAGGGAATAGCTGAGCACGAGCGCGATGGCGGGCGCGTTCTCCGGCACCGCCAGCGGCCGGGCGACGGCCAGCGCCGGCCCGTCGCGGCCGTTCAGGATCGCCGGCCCCCGCGCCGGATAGGCCAGAGCCGAATCCACAAACGACGCCCGACGGCCGGGTGCGAACGCGGACATAGCTCCCTGCCAGCCGTTCGCCTCGTGCCAGACCACGGCGGGAACGAGGGGCACGGCCGAAAGCCGGGTCAGTGCCTGCAGTTGTTTCGCATCAAGCTGCACGGCAAAGACGATGAAGGCCTTCAACTCTGGCGCAAGCACGGGCACCGCGACGACCTCGACCGGGGCGCCGTCCACGACGATCACGCCGCGGGCCGACCCTGTGAGTGTCAGCGGCTCTTTCAGCTGCTGGGCGAGCGCGGCGGCGTTGCGCCCGATGCCGGCGATCGTGCGGCCGTCGGGATCGACCACCAGCGCGTTGTCCAGCTCCAGCCGGGCCCGCAGATTGTCGACGGCCGAGGCGATCGTGGGGGCATCCTGAGAAGCCAGGGCCTCGCGGAAGCCGAAGTCGCGCGCCAAAAGCGTCGCGCCGCTCTGCAGACGCTCCGCCCGCAGCGCCCACACCCGGTCGAAAACCTCGCCGGAAGCGGACAGGGCCTGGGAGGCGATCGACTTCGCCTGCTGGGTGGCGGCCAAATATACGGCGCAGGACAGGGCCAGGAGCACGACGCCGAACATCGCCGCGTAAAGCACCGTCAACCGCGTCTGCAGGCGGGTGAAGAGCGGGCGCATCAGTAGGCCGAGGCGGCCGTCGGCGGCGGTCGCAGGTCGCCCGAAAGCTGCCGCTCCACCGAACCGGTCGCCGGGATCACCGCTCCGTCGCGGATCTCGCCCTGCGGGGCCTTGAGATAGGGGTGCCACAGGCGGATCACCGCCGCCCCGGCGGGCAGGTCGCGGATCACGGCGCGGCCGTTCGCATCGGTCTTCACCGCATACGGGGCGTCGACCACCTTGATGAAGCCCGACATGGAGTCATGGATGTTACAGCCCACCGAGACCACGCCCGATTTGTCGAAGGTGACCACCCGCGGCTGGTCCTTGCCGTAGAGGCGCAACTCGAACCGTTTGACGGCGGAGAACGAGAACACCTGGTGGCGCACCGTGTCCTCGTTCGGAAACGCCACCGTCGCGCCCACCGGCACGGCCAGGATGAACGGATCGAACTTCAGGTGATGCTGCGACATGGTCAGCGGCTGGGCGAAGCGGTCGGGCATGTCGCGCTTCTGCGAGGGCTGCACCATCACCACGGCATCGGCGATCGGGGCGCCCTTGGCGCTGCGCGCGATCACCACGAGGTCGCCTGCGAACGCGCAGCCGGGCAGGGCCGCGATCACGGCGGACAGCGCGAAAGCGGAACGGGTCATCAAGCGGTACACGAGGCGATCACTGCGCCAGAGTCGTGAAGATTGGGTCACTGCATGCCTCTTTTGATAGGCGCGCCAACCCTGCCCGACGGCGCTCTGGACGGAACGAAGCACGAACGATAAAGTCCGCTCGTGCCCTCCCTGACGCTTCGCCGGAAACTCTCGATCCTCGCGGACGCCGCGAAATACGATGCCTCCTGCGCCTCATCGGGCGGGGCGAAACGCAGTTCGCTGAACGGCCGGGGGGTCGGCTCGACCACGGGCGGCAGCGGCGTCTGCCATGCCTACACGCCCGACGGGCGCTGCGTCAGCCTGCTCAAGATCCTGATGACGAACTTCTGCGTGTTCGACTGTGTGTATTGCATCAACAGGGTGAGCTCGAACGTGGAGCGCGCGCGCTTCAGCGTCGAGGAGATCGTGGCCCTCACCATAGACTTCTACAAACGCAACTACATCGAGGGGCTGTTTCTGTCGTCGGGCGTGATCCGCTCCGCCGATTACACGCAGGAGCAGATGATCCTGGTGGCGAAGACCCTGCGGGAGGTTCACGACTTCCGCGGCTATATCCACCTCAAGCTCATCGCCGGGGCCGCGCCGGAACTGGCAGCGCAGGCCGGGCTTTATGCCGACCGCCTGTCGGTGAACATCGAGCTGCCGCAGGACGAGAGCTTGCTGCGGCTGGCACCCGAAAAGACGCCCCTGAACATCCGCCAGAGCATGGGGCACGTGCGCTATGGCATCGATGCCGCGGGCGAGAGCCGCTCATGGCGCAAGCGCTCCGCCCCGCGTTTCGCCCCGGCGGGCCAGTCCACCCAGATGATCGTGGGCGCGGATTCCTCAACCGACGGCGACATCCTGAAGCGGTCCGAAGGACTCTACGGCGGCTATCGGCTCAAGCGCGTCTACTACTCGGCGTTCAGCCCCATCCCGGATTCATCGGCCGCCCTGCCCAGCGAGCGGCCGCATCTGATGCGCGAGCATCGCCTGTATCAGGCCGACTGGCTGATGCGGTTCTACGGCTTCGAGCGCGAGGAGATCGTGGCGGGCACCGAAGGCGGCATGCTCGACCCGGTGATCGACCCCAAGCTCGCCTGGGCCCTGCGCAACCGGGATCGCTTCCCGGTGGATGTGAACACCGCCGAGCGGGAGATGCTACTGCGCATTCCGGGGCTGGGCGTGAAGTCGGTCCACAAGATCCTGCGCGTGCGCGGCCTCAAGCGCGTGACCCTGGCCGATCTCGAGCGGATCGCGGGATCGATCAAGCGGCTCAAGGCTTTCGTGGTGTGCAGCGACTGGCGGCCCACCACCCTTCTGGACTCCGCCGATCTGGAGGACCGCATGCGCGCCGCCAGCCCCAGTGCTCCGTCGCAACAACTGAGCCTGTTCTAGCACCCATGCGCGTGGTGCGGCTCGCCCACCCCACCGACTTCGACGGCTGGCGCGCGGCGGCCCGCGCCTTGCGGCTGGCCGACATCGCGCCATCGCAGGTGCGCTGGACGGTGGGGCACGGCGACGGCGAAGGCGCGCTGTTCGATGGCGAGCCGCCGCCTGAAACCCGCCCCGGCGCCACGTTCAGTGCGTCTCGGGGCTTCGTCGATCTCGCAAGGGTGGTGATCTGCCACGCGGACGAGGGGCGGTTCGACCTTCTGTATCGCCTCCTGTGGCGGCTGAGGGAGGAGCCCCGGCTGGTGGAGATCCTCACCGACCCTGAGGTGGCCGATGCCCTCCTGATGCAGCGCAACGTGCGACAGGCCGAGCACAAGATGCACGCCTTCGTGCGCTTCCGCCGGGTGGACGACGCGGAGGATGCCGCCACGCCCGAGGAATACGCCGCCTGGTACGAGCCACCGCACTATGTGATCGCGATCGGGATCGACTTCTTCGTGCGCCGCCTGGCGAACGTGAAGTTCACCATCGTCAGCCCCTACGTCACCGCGCTGTGGGACGGGGCTCGCGTCGCCTACGGCCCCGGCGGCTCGAAGGCCGATACGCCGTCGGAAGATGCCTCCGAAGACCTGTGGGTCGACTATTTCCGCAACATCTTCAATCCCGCGCGACTGAACCCCAAGGTGATGACGCAGCACATGGCCAGGCACTACTGGAAGAACCTGCCCGAGGCGCAGAGCATTCCGGGCCTGATATCTGCGGCGCAGGGGCGCACCGATGCGATGGTCGGGGCCGCCCCGTCGCAGCCCTCCCCGCGGGCCATGAAGGCGGCCATGCGCGCCCAGCGCGACGGGCCGATCGATGCCCAGATCGGCGTTTCCACCCTGGAGGACGTGGCCGCGGGCGTGCAGGTGTGCCGACGCTGCGACCTGTGGCGCGACGCCACGCAGGGGGTGCCGGGCGAAGGGCCGCGGCAGGCGAAGCTGATGTTCGTGGGCGAGCAGCCGGGTGACATGGAAGACCTGAAGGGCCGCCCCTTCATAGGTCCCGCAGGCCAGCTGTTCGACCGGGCCCTGGCCGAAGCCGGCGTGCCCCGGGCGCAGACATACGTCACCAACAGCGTGAAGCACTTCAAGCATGAGCTGCGTGGCAAGCGCCGTCTGCACTCCAAGCCCAACGTGGGCGAGGTGACCGCCTGCAACGGCTGGCTGATGAACGAGCGGCGGCTGGTGAAGCCGCAGGTGATCGTGGCCCTGGGCGCCACCGCTTCCAGCGCCGTGTTCCGCGGCAGGAGCTATTCGGTGATGAAGGATCGGGGGGTGATCGGGGCCCTCGATGACGGCGCGACCGGCTTTCTCACCGTCCACCCGAGCTTTCTCCTGCGCGTGCAGGACGAGGAGGCCAAGGCCCGGGAATACGCCCTCTTCGTCCGCGACCTGCGGGCGGCCTGGGCGCTGGTGACCGCCTAGGCCCGCCCGGACAGCGGGCTACTCCGCCGCGATCACGGGGCGGCGCACGGCGGGGGCCGGGGCCGGAGCGTGCGGGGTTTCGGTGACCAGGGTCTCCTCCCCCTCGCGGATCGGAGCGTCGTCGCCGGGCGACTTGCGGGTGATCAGCCGCCCGAGGCGCGGCACCACCGCCCGCTCGAACCGATCAACGATGAGGTAGATCACCGGCACCAGCACCAGGCTGAGCACGGTGGAGCTGATCAGCCCCCCGATCACCGCCACCGCCATCGGCTGGCGGAACTCGCTCCCGCTGCCGAGGCCGAGGGCCGTGGGCAGCATGCCCGCGATCATCGCCACGGTGGTCATCACGATGGGCCGCGCCCGCTCGCGGCAGGCGTTGTGGATCGCCTCCCACTGGGTCTGCCCGGCGCGCTCGTCCTCGATGGCGAACTCCACGAGGAGGATCGAGTTCTTGGCGGCGATGCCCATCAGCATGAGGAGGCCGATGAACACCGGCATGTCGATCTCGAGCCTCGCCACCGTGATGGCGGTGACGGCTCCCACGAGTGTCAGCGGCAGGGCGGCCAGGATGATCGCCGGCTTGAAGAACGAGCGGAACAACAGCACCAGCACGCCGAAGATCAGCGCCACCCCGGCGAAGATCGCCCAGATGAAGCCGCCGATCACCTGCTGCAGGGCCTCGGCATTGCCGATCTGCGCCTCGTTGACGCCCTTGGGCAGGGTCTTCATCACCGGCAGGCGGTGGATGTCCTGCAAGGCGGTGCCGAGGCTCGCCCCGTTGCGAAGGTCGGCCTGCACCGAGGCGCGCCGCTCGCGCTGATAGCGCACGATCCGCCCCGGGCCCGCCTGGAACGACACGTCGGCCACCGACTGCAGGGTGGTGACCCCGCCCGAGGCCGTAGGCACGCCGAGGTTCTTCACCGTGTCGAGGTCGGAGCGGGCGCTCTGCGGCAGGCGCACGCGGATGGGGATGCGGCGCTCGCCTTCGGAGAACTTGGCGATGTTGGCGTCGATGTCGCCGATGGTGGCCACGCGCAGCACCGCCGCCAGCGCCTGCGAGGTAACGCCGAGGCGGGCCGCCTCGTCGGGCTTTGGCCGGATGACGATCTCCGGGGCGGAGGGGGGCGGCGCGGGTCGAGGGTCGGTGACCGCCTTCACCTCGTGCATCTGCCGCTGGAGTTCGGTCTGCGTTTTGGCGAGGAGCGCGCCGTCGGCCCCGGAGAGCACGATCTCCACGTCGGCCTGGCCGAAGCCCGAGAGCGTGGTGACCCGCACGTCGCGGATGCTGCGCAGCTTGGGGCGGATGATGTTCTTCACCTGGTCGGTGGTGTGCGCCCGCTTGGCCTTGAGCACGACGGTGATCGTGCCGGAGCGCAGGTCGGCCCCCGCCGCCTCGCCGAAGCCCCCGCCGCCGGTGGCGTTGCTGCCCACCTGCGCGAACACCCGGTCCACGTCCGGCTCGGCCTTGAGGAGGCGCGTGGCGTCGGTGACCACCCGCTCCATGTCGTTGCGGTCGGCCCCGGGCGGACCCTCCACGTTGAGGTAGAAGTAGCCGGGGTTCTCCACCGGCTGGAAGCCGACGGGCACGAAGCCCATCGCAGCCCCCACCACCACGAAGGCGATGGTGGCGAAGAACAGGAACCCGCCGAAGGTGGAGGCCACCCACGGGTGCTTCAGCGCCCAGTCCAGGCTCTTGCCATAGACCCCGCCCAGGGGCTTGGGCTCCTTCGGCGTGCCACCCGCCTTGAGGAAATAGGCCGCCATCACCGGGGTGAGCAGGCGGGCCACGATCAGGGAGAAGATCACGGCCACGGCCACCGTCAGGCCGAACTCCTTGAAGAACTGGCCCGGAATGCCCGGCATGAAGCTCACCGGCGTGAACACCACGACGATGGAGGCGGTGGTGGCGATCACCGCCAGACCGATGGAGTCGGCCCCGATCAGCGCGGCGCGATAGGGCGTGGCCCCCCGCTCGATGCGCTTCTCGATGTTCTCCACCTCGACGATCGCGTCGTCGACCAGGATGCCGATCACCAGCGTCAGCGACAGCAGCGTGATGAGGTTCAGGGAGAAGCCCATCAGCGAGATCGCCAGGAACGTGGGGATCAGGCTCAGCGGCATGGCGGCCGCCGAGATCAGCGTGGCGCGCCAGTTGCGCAGGAACAGGAACACCACGAGCGCCGCCAGGAGCATGCCCTCGATCAGCACGTGCACCGTGGCGTTGAAGGTCTCCCGCGTCTGCTCGACGGTGGAGACCACCGGGGTGAAGTGAACTTCGGGGTGGGCCTTGGCGAGGGTGTCGATGCCCGCCAGCACATGCTTCTCGACCGTCACGTCAGAGGCGTCGCGGGTCTTGTTGACGGAGAAGGCCACGGCCGGGCGGTTGTCCAGCCGGGCGAAGCCCCGCGTCTCTCCGGCTCCGTCGCCCACCTCGGCCACGTCGGTCAGGCGCACATAGCGGCCGGCGGCGGGGATGGT
Source organism: Caulobacterales bacterium (assembly GCA_038226305.1). Classification (GTDB taxonomy): domain Bacteria; phylum Pseudomonadota; class Alphaproteobacteria; order Caulobacterales; family Caulobacteraceae; genus JASLDZ01. The sequence continues at coordinate 156,965 of JBBRQN010000004.1, read as the reverse complement.
GATCTCGCGCAGCTGGTCCACCGTCTGGGCCTGGCCCAGCACGCGCACGGTCTGCTCCTGCCCGCCGATGTTGGCGCGGCCGCCCGCTTGGTCGGCGTTGAACTGCGCCAGCGCGGCGTTGACCTGCGGGGCCGTGACCCCGAAGGCGCGCATCTTGTCGGGCGAGAGGGTGACGTTGATCTCGCGATCCACCCCGCCCACGCGGCCCACCTGCGCCACGCCGCCCTCGGCCTGCAGCGCCCGGGCGATGGTGTTGTCCACGAACCACGACAGTTCTGTGGGCGACATGCGTTCGGACGAGATGGCGTAAGTGAGGATCGGCGCCCCGTCGATGTCGATGCGCTGCACCGTCGGCGGGTCGATGGAGGGCGGCAGGAGCACGCGGGTGCGCTCCACCGCGCTCCGCACGTCGTCCGTCGCCTTCTGCATGTCGCTGCCCAGCTCGAACTCGATGGTGGTCGAGGAGACGCCGAGGGAAACGTTCGAGGCGATGTGCTTGACGTTGGTGAGGCCCGCGATCGCGTCCTCGATGGGCCGCGTGATCTGGTTCTCCATCTCGGACGGAGCGGCCCCGCTCTGCGCCACGCTGACCGAAACCACCGGGAAGGCGATGTTGGGGAAGTGCTTGATGGGCAGGCCGGTGTAGGCGATCAGCCCCGCCAGCGTCAGCGCCACGAACAGGATCGCGACCGGGATCGGGTTGCGGATCGACCAGGCGGAGATGCGGATCATCTGGAACGAGGCTCCTCGACCGGCTTCACCTTATCACCGTCCAGCACGAAAGCCCCGCCCGAGAGCAGCACCTTCGCCCCTGCCGGCGGCCCCTGCACCAGTTCGACCAGGCCTTCGGAGCGCCCGCCCGTGCGCACGGCGACGCGCTTCACGGTGTCGTCGGGCTGCAAAACCAATACGCTGGCGCCATCGGCATCGAAGCGAACCGCACTCTCGGGCGCGACGGAGGCCTGGCGCGAGGCCTGGGTGAACTCGGCCCGGGCAAAGCCGCCCGAACGCAGGTCGGCCCGGGGCGGCAGGGTCACGCGGGCGCGACCGAGGCGGGTCTGGGCATCCACCTGCGGGCTGACGAGGCGAACGACGCCGGTCACCTTGCCTCCGCCGGGCAGCGAAACCTCGGCCTGATCGCCGGGATGAATGCGCGAAAGGTCGCCTTCGGCCACCTCGGCGTTCAGCTCCACCTGACCGTTGCGGGCGATGCGGAACATCACCGTGGCGGGGGTCGCCACGTCGCCGGGCCGCACCGTGCGCTCCAGCACCCGGCCGGAAACCGGGGCGCGCACGATCATCATGGACTGGCGCAGCTTCAGGTCGTTCAGCTGCGCCTGCGCGGCATCGACCACGGCGTGGGCCGAGCGGGCGGCGAGGCGGCGCTCGACGATCTGCTCCTGCGGCAGCACACCCTGGTTATCGAGGCCCTTCACGCGCTCGGCCTCCTGGTCGGCCCGCTCGGCGGCGACCTTCTGCTGGGCGACCACGGCGCTCTGCTGCGCCATCTGCGAGCGCAGCAGCGTATCGTCGAGCCGGGCGAGGGGCTGGCCGCTGCGCACCAGGGCATCCTGATCCACCAGCACCTGCGCCACGCGATAGCCGTTCAGCTCGGTGGTGACCGCGGCCTCCTCCCGGGGGCTGAGCACGCCCGAGGCCGACAGGCCGCCGCGGAGGGACTGCATCTGCACCGGCGCCACCGTGACGGTGAGCGGCGAGTCGGCGGTCTTCTTCTTGGGCGCATCGGCCTTGTGACAGGCCCCGAGGGCGGCGAGACCCACCAGGGCGACGGTGGCCAGGAGAGCGGGGCGGCGGGCGGTCATGAAGGGGCTCATCGGCTGGCGACGGTTGGGGCGGCCCCGGCGGGCGTGGCGTTCCAGCCACCCCCAAGCGCCTGGAAAAGCGTGGCGGCATCCACCAGCGCCGTGGTCTGCGCGGCGGTGAGCGAGGCGCGGGCGGTGCGCCACGCCCGCTCCGCATCCAGAAGCGTGGTGAGGTCGGTCAGGCCGAGGTCGAAGCCCTTGCGGGCCGCATCGAAGGCGAAGCGCGAGCGATTCACCGCCACCGTCAGGGCCGCGACCCGGGCGCGGTCGGCCTCCAGCGCAGCAAAGCCGTTCTCCGCGTCGCGATAACCGTTCATCACGGCGACCTCATAGGCGGCGACCGCCTGCTCGCCCCTCGCCCGCTGCGCGCGGACGACCGCCAGCAGCCGCGGGCGGTCGAGCACCGGCAGGGTGGCGTTCAGCGCCAGCGACCAGAGGCTGGTGGTGGACTCATAGGTGCCCGTGGTGCGCGACACCGAGCCCCCGGGGGCGAAGGCGAACTTCGGCAACAGGCCGAGCTTGTCCAGATCGAGGTTGCCGGCGGCAGACTGCAGGCGCGCCTCGGCCTGGCGCACATCGGGGCGGCGGCGCAGGAGGTCGGCGGGCGTGAGGGCCGGAGGCGAAGGCGGGACGGCGGCGGTGGGCTGCACGATCAGGGTGTCGAGCGGCGCCCCTCCCCTGCCCGTCAGCGCCAGGAGCGAGCGGCGGGTGGTGCGGGATGTGGCCTCCAGCCGGGCCGCCTCGGCGCGGGCGTTGGCGCTGTCGGTCTCCAGCCGGGCGAGATCGCCCGTGGAGGTCAGCCCGCGCTCGGCGGAGGTGCGGCGGCTCTTCTCCAGTTCGGAGGCGATGCGCAGGGTCTCCCGGGCGTCGGCAAGCTGCACGGCGGCGCCGCGCGCCTGGAACACGCCGATGGCCACATCCCGCGCCAGGGTGGCGCGCACGCCCTCATAGTCGAACCGCGCGGCGGCCACGTCAGCATCGGCGGGGCGGGTGGCGGCGCGGCGACGGCCGAACAGGTCGATCTCGTAGGACACGTTGAACTGCGCCGCGAAGGTGTTCAGCGTGCCCGAAGGCACGAGGAAGCTCGTTCCGGTGCCCGTGCCGGCCGAACCGACCGCGCCCGTTCCAGCGGCCGCGATACCGGTGCTTCCGAAGGTCTGGTCGGTGGTCTGGCGCTGGGCGGAGCCTGTCAGGTTGCCCTGCGGATCGTAGCCGGAGAGGGTCTGGGCGCGCACGGCGCGGGCCTCGGCTATCCGCTCCCGCGCCTGACGGGCGGAGGGGCTGGCCTCCAGCGCGCCTTCGACGAGGCTGGAGAGCTGGGCATCGTCGAACAGCACCCACCAGCGATCCAGGGTCTGCGGGGCCAGGGCGGGGTTGGCGGCGGCCGCGCCCTCGAAGGCCGAGGGCACGATGCGGGCCGGGGTCGAAAGCATCGCGTGCGAGCAGCCCGAAAGGCCGATCAGCCCGATCAGCACCGGCACGCAGGCCAGGGTGCCGCGCAGCCTCCCATCGCCTCGGGGTCGTTGCTGCACTGCAAGCATGGCCTGCGCATACGCTGGCCCGCCGCCTCTGGAAAGCCGCACGAGATTAACTCGCGGTCATGCGGCAAAGCTTAGGTGGCGCAAATGCAAGCGGTGTAAGGATGATCGCTCGCAACCGTCTTCCCTCCTTATCGTTGTCGCCCCGTGACCGCCGACCCACGAATAGCCAGCGTGGCGTCCGCCTCGGCCACAGCGACCGATGTGGCGCCGCCCGTCGAGAGCCCCCGCGCGCACATTCCGGCCCCCACGACCGGGCGCTTCGCCTCGCGCCTCGCGCCCCTGGCGGTGGCGACAGCTCTGTTCATGGAGTTCGTGGACTCCACGGCGCTGTCGACCGCCCTGCCCACGCTGGCGCGGGCGTTCCACTCCGATCCGGTGCATCTGAAGCTGGCGCTGACCAGCTACCTCCTGGCGCTGGCGGTGTTCGCCCCCGCCTCGGGCTGGGTGGCCGACCGGTGCGGGGCGCGCCGGGTGTTCCTGTGCGCGATGGGGGTGTTCCTGTTCGGCTCGCTCCTATGCGGACTGTCGAACACCCTGCCGCAACTGGTGGCTGCGCGGATCGTGCAGGGGGCGGGCGGGGCGATGATGACCCCCGTGGGCCGGCTGATCGTGGTGGGATCGGCCCCGCGGGAGCGGCTGGTGGCGGCGATGGCGTGGTTCACCACCCCCGCCCTGATCGGCCCTCTGGTCGGCCCGCCCATCGCCGGGCTGATCCTGGCGGTGGCCGACTGGCGCTGGATCTTCCTCATCAACATGCCCGTGGGCATCCTCGGCATGCTGGCGGTGCTGCGATTTGCGCCAAAGCTCGCAGCAGCCGATCCCGGCCCGTTCGACGTGAAGGGGTTCGCCCTCTCGGCGGTGACGATCACGGCGCTGGTGGTGCTGGCGGAGACCTTCGGGGTGAGCCTGACGCCCCTGTGGGCGCAGGTGACGCTCCTCGTCACGGTGATCGCAGGGGGCGGGCTGTACCTGCGTCACGCCGCGCGGACGATGAAGCCCATCCTGAACCTGAAGTTGCTCAGGCTCGCGAGCTACCGAGCCAGCCTTCTGGGGGGAACGCTCGTGCGGCTGGGGCTGGGGGCGACGCCGTTCCTCATGCCGCTGCTTTTGCAGGTGGGGCTGGGGTGGAGCCCGGTGCGGGCGGGGCTGGTCACCATCTCCACCGCGGTGGGGGCGCTCAGCGTGAAGCCTGTGGCGCCGCTCCTGCTGCGCCGGTTCGGGTTTCGAACGATCCTTCTGGTGACGATCGCGGGCGCCGCCATTCTGACCGCGATCCCCGGGTTCTTTCGGGCGTCGACGCCCGTCTGGCTGATGATCGCGAGCCTTCTCCTGGGCGGGTTCGTGCGTTCGCTGCAGTTCACCTCGGCCAACACCATTGCCTATGCGGAGGTGGAGAAGAATCAGGTGAGCCAGGCCTCGACCCTGGCCACGGTGGCGCAGCAGGTGGGCATGAGCCTCGGCGTCAGCTTCGGGGCGCTCTTGCTCAGCACCACGCGGGGAGCCTCGGGCGTGCTGACGCCCGACCGCTTCGTTATCCCGTTCCTGGCGGTGGGGGCGGTGACGCTTCTGGCGGCCCCCGTCTACTGGCGGCTGAACCCAAGCGTCGGGTCGCAGATCACCGGTCGCTGAACGACGCGCGCGGAGCGGCGGGCCTATTCCCTCAGAGCGGGATCCAGTGGCGGGTGCGGCTGTAGGACAGGTAGCCCACGTTGGCGCCGAGCCGCAGGCCGAGCCCGGCGCGCATGGGGGCCAGGGTGATCTCGTCGGCCCGCTGATAGTTCACGCCGAGGCCGCCGATCAGATAGGCCGTGCCCTCGACCCCCGGAAAGCGCCGGTAGATCGCATCGCCGTACTGGAGGTTGTAGCAGAGGGTGAAGGCGCGGCTGCCGTTGCCGCCGAAGTCCCATCCCACCGACGGGCCCTGCCAGAACACCTTCTGGCTCGGCCGGCGCTTCATGTAGAGCAGGCCCTTGCCATAGCGCAGGCCACCAACGAAGGCCGCTGAGACCTCCTCGCCGGCGATGTAGCCGGTGGGACGCCCGAGGTCGGCGAAGATGCGCTCGATGGCGCCGCCTGCGGCCTCGGCGGTCACGCCCATGAAGTCGCTGACGGAGTCCACGATCTCGGCGCGGGAGAAGGTCTCGGCCGGGCGGTCGGCGGGGTACTGCGGCTCGGCGTCAGGGGTCTGCAGGTCGCGGCGGGCGTAGGGCTCGCTGTTGGCGTCGTAGCCCGGGCGGGCGGGATAGCGCGGCACCTGCCCGCGACGGGCGTCGTCCTGCGGGGCGTTCTGGGCCAGCGCCCGGGGGGCGGACACGGCCGAGGCCGCGATCGCCCCGGTGATCAGATGACGACGGTCCATTTGGCGATCCCGCTCCCTGTGACGCCCCACCGAAGGCTTGGCGACGTCAGGGTTAACGGGGGATGAAGACGGCCTCGTTCGACACGTCCGCCCCGCCGTTTCGGCGCACGCCCGGCAGGCCCCACCAGGGCGTCTTCGGCGAGTGATGGTGCTCCAGGTGGTAGCCGAAGTGGAAGCAGGTGAGGAGCGAGGCCAGCCAGCCGTAGTCCAGCGTGCGGGCGTTGTGCCGGTCGGCGAAGGCGGCGTCCTCGTGCCGGTGCGGCAGCCAGGTGCCGAAGGTGAACAGCTGGAACGACGACAGGATCGCCGGCAGCCCCCAGAACAGGAGCGCGTTCAAAGGGCTCGCATGCAGGGCGAAGACGTAGATCAGGAGCACGCCCAGGATCGCCGCCTGCTGCCTCCAGCCGTAGTACTCGAAGAAGAACCGGGCGTACCACTTCCAGTAGCTGCGGGGGGCGCCGGGATGGAAGTCGGGGTCGCCCTCATGGCCGGAGTGGCGGTGGTGCAGGTGGTGCTTCACGTTCAGCTTGCGGAAGTCGAACCCGGCGTAGAGCGCCAGCATCAGGCTGCCGATGGCGGTGTTCAGCCTGGGGCGGCCGGGGGCGAGGCTGCCGTGCATGCAGTCGTGAGCCACGATGAACATGCCCGCGCCGAGCCAGGTGTCGGCCGCGATCAGGAGCGGGGCGACCCACAGGCTGCCCAGCGTCGGGCGATAGAAGAACACCCCCCACACATGCAGCGTCAGCCAGCCTGCAAAGATCGCCGCCGCGAGGCCGAGGCCGATGGCGGTCTGGCGCGAGACGCTCATGCTCCCGCCTTGGCCTTCAGCCGGGCCTTCAGAAGCCGCACGTCGGGGGCGTAGAGGAAGCCGAAGCTCACCGAGCCGGTGCGGCCGTGGGTGGCGTGGTGCAGACGGTGGGCCTGCACGAGGCGTTTGGCATAGCCGCCCTTGGGCGTGAACCGGAACGGCCCCCGGCCGTGCACCAGCCCGTCGTGCACCAGAGCGTAGAGCACGCCGTAGATCGTCACCCCCAGCCCCGCCCAGAACGCCCACTTCAGCCCCGGATCGCGCCCGATCCAGAACAGGAGGATGGCGGGGGCGGCGAAGATCACGGCGTAGAGGTCGTTCCACTCCCACCCGCCGCCGAAGCCCATGCGGTTGCTGTCGCTGTGGTGGGTGGAGTGCAGGCCCCAGCCGAGGGGCGAGTGCATCACGAAGCGATGCGCCGCCCAGGCGAACAGCTCCGTCGCCGCGACGGAGGCGATCACGATCAGGGTTGCGGAGAGCCAGCCGGGCATGGCGACAACCTACCTCCAACCGCCCCCGCTTGGCGAGCCGGGAGGCGCCACCCAGCGCCCATAGACGCCGATCGAGACCAGCGGCCCCGAAAGATTGGGCGAGGCCCGACGCAGGGCATCCCACACCGGATCGTCGAGCCTGCGCGGCGAGGGCGGCAGAGGCGCCTCCACATGCCCCTCGGAGGGATCGTCCAGAGCCGCCCAGTCGGCCACGTCGTCCTCGGTCATCACGGCAGGCAGCTCCGCCGGCCCCGCAACGGCCTGAGCCGCCTCCCGCGCGGCCACCAGGGCCTTCTGCGTGTCGGTGAGCCAGGTGCAGTCTTCCCAGGGGGTGAGCTCGGTCAGCGCCCGGTCGATCAGGGCGCCCCGGCCCCGCGCCCGTGCCGACTCCACGGCGGCCTCGAAGTCCGGGCAGTCCACGCGCCCCCGCGCGTCCACCAGCTCCAGAGCCTCGGCCAGGGGCCGGGCGGCCGGTTCGTCCTCCAGCCAGAAGAAGCCGGAGAGTGCCTGCGGCGGGGTTCGCCCCCGCTCCAGATTCAGCCGCTCGATCCCCCGGTGGATGATCGCCCGCGCCGCCACCCGCTCCGGCGAATCGGGGTGCTCGGCGGCCAGGGCCTGCGCCTCCGCCGCCCGGGCCTCGTCTTCCGCCGCCGCCACAGCGCCCGACCGCCGACGCGCGGCCTCGAGCTGACGGGCGCAGCGCACCAGCTCCTGCGCCATCCCCACGCTGCGCCGAGCGGGCCCGTCGAGCCCCTCCGCAGCCGCCCCGGCCCCCCGCCGCAACAGCCCCTCGGCCGTGGCGAGGGGATCGGCCGCCGCCGCCACCGGGACACCCGACGCCGCCTCCAGCTCGCCCAGCGTCTGCGCGATCAGCACCGCGCCCACGGCCTCCCCCCGATCCGCCTTGGTCCACCCCTCCTGGCAGGCGTGGCGATAGATGCTGGTGGCCGACACGCCCCACTTCTCGGCCAGCGCCTTGGCCGTCGCCCCGCCCAGATACTCCCCCCGGATCATCAGCCAGGCATCGGCAGACAGGCGAAACCAGGTGGGGCCGTCGGCCAGCGTCCCCTCGTCAGGCGCAGGGGCAGGCACCGCCCCCTCGGCGGAGGCGGCCAGATGCCGCCGCGTCCACCCCCCGCGGGCGGCGGCCACGCGGATGGCCGAGATCGACAGGTTCAGGGTGCGGGCCACATCCCCCGCCGTCATCCCCGAGGCATACAGCCGCCGCGCCGCCTCCCACACCTGCGGCCCATGCCGCACGTAGACCCTGCGCCCCAGGTTGGGGCCCGGATCTGGCTTTGAGGTCGAGGCGGAGGCGGCGGCGGTCTGATCCATGCGCCAAGGATACGGCCCCCTGAAAAGGCGGGGGAAACACCGGGCCGATTGGCCCGTAACCCCCTGAGATCACTGGTGGCGCAGGGGGGGCAGCGGGCGGAGGCGGTGTCAGCTGTCCTGCACCACCCGCAGGCTCCCCGGCGGGGAGGGGCGCAGGAGGTTCCGCGCCGCCTCCGCCTCGCCGAACAGCCAGGTGCGCCAGTCGCTGCGGTCAAGGATGACGATCTGCCGGTCGTGGAGGGGCGCGACGTCCGGCCCCGGGGGGCAGGTGAGCATGGTCACGCTCTGCGGCCAGGGCTCGCCGGCGGAGGTGAGGGGCGGGTTCGGGCCAGAGGGTGCCGCACGCACCCAGCCCGCGATGGCGAATGGGTCTTGCGCCCCATCGCCCGCACCATCGACCCTGGTGAAGCGCCAGCGGGTCTTGGGAGACTTCGCGCCGGTGTATTCGAAGAAGTGCGACGCCAGGATCAGCGCCCGCCCCTCCCTCCCGAAGCTGCGCCCCTCGGAGCGGAAGTTGATCACAGGCGGCCTCTTGGGCGCAGGCGGTGCGAACCCCCACCGCATCAAAGACAGCTCCGCCTCGCCGTCGCTCTCGCCCCCATCGGCACCCCCGTCGCCGCCCCCGGGCGGCTGCCCGGAGCCCCCGTCGCGGCAGGCGCGCACCACCGCCACCCCCTCGGTCGGACGGATCATCTGGCGAGGCTCAAGGTTCGGCATCCCCCCCGCCCCCTCGAACCGCAGGGGAATGCGAAGCTCCGCAAACGCTTCCGAGACGACGCTGACGGGCGCGAGATAGCCAAAGGCGTTGCACATGGGAGGCAGGATAACACCTCCCCGCCTCACGATCGCGACCGACCCACCTCTCCCCTTACGGGCGAGGCAGGGGCCCAAGGCGCAAGCCTTGGGAGGGTGAGGGGTGGCGCGACGTGCAGGACGAGCGCCGGCCCCGCTCACCACCGCTCGATCCCTCCTTCCTCCCCTGCGCAGCGCAGCAAAGCGGGGGAGGTGGCGCGGCGGCGAAGCCGACGTGACGGAGGGGGCGAAATCTACGCACCCAAGCCTTCGGACCCAGCCTTCAGACCTCGAGTCCAGCCCGCCCCCTCCACCACGCAAGAGGCGCGGTCCCCCTCCCCCGCTGCGCAGGGGAGGAATGAAGAGGCCGCTCCCCTCCCAGACAGCCCTGTGTTCGATGCGGGCCGCAGGCCCAATCGAACTTCATCAGAGGGACGCCCCGCGTCCCGACCCCTCCGGTCAGCCGCCGCGCGGAGGTCGGGTCAAGGCCGAAGAGCCGAAGGCGTGCCTTGAGGCGGCCGAGCCCGGTGGCATGTTGCGCCAATGGCGTCGCGCGCTAAACTCCACCGGATGCCGCAGTATTGGTGGGTGAATCATAACCAGACCGCCCGCCAAGAGGTGGAGGGCCAATATCTGTGGTCGCCGAAAACCGAGAGCAACGGCGCCCGGAGCGAGTTCTATAGAAATATGCGGCGCGCCTCGCCGGGTGACGTCGTTCTCTCGTTCTCTAGGCAGGCCATTCGCTATGTAGGCCGGGTAACCGAATTCGCGTTCACCGCTCCAAAGCCGGAAGAGTTCGGCCAAATCGGGCTGAACTGGAGCGCTGAAGGCTGGCTTTTGCCGGTTTACTGGGTGCCACTCGATCCATCGGTGCAGCCGCGATCGATCATTGGCCGCCTAGGGCCACTTCTTCCGGACCGCTATTCTCCAATCCATCCCATTTCAGGCAACGGAAATCAGAAAGCCTACCTCGCGCCCATTTCCGAACCCGTCTTCGACCTGATTGTTGAGAGCAGTTCGTTTAGCCAATGGGCGCTCCGGCAGGGCGGCGCCAACAGCATGACCTATCCAATGGTGAACGATCTCCTCGAAGACGTCGTTGAAACCGCAGTCTTATCGGACATGACCCTCGACGTGACAGTCAAGGCGGCCGTGATCGAGGCGCGGCGAGGGCAGGGTCGTTTCCGCGAGAACGTGATGGCGCGAGAACCGGCCTGTCGCCTGACGGGTGTGACAAATCCAACGCTGTTGATCGCCAGCCATGTCAAACCCTGGCGGCTGTGCAGCACGGCCGACGAGCGATTGGACGCGATGAATGGACTGATGTTGACTCCGGACGCAGACCTTCTGTTCGACCGCGGCTTCATCAGCTTTGGGGATGATGGCGAGGTGATGGTTTCCCCGCGCGTACAACGCCACGATCTAGATCGGCTTGGATTCCACAACCTTGCCGCTGATCGTTTCGGCGTCTCGGAAGCGCCAATGCCCTGGATCACTGATCGGTCGCCCGAGCAGCAACGGTCCTACATGGCTTATCATCGAGATCAGGTTTTCATTAGTTAGCGCGCCGCTCCCAGCAGGCCAGGTCAAGGCCAAAACATGTCTTGGGGCAGCAGGTAGGCCGCAACGACCTCAGATAAACATTGGCTTTCGAAGAATAAGTCCAAATTTGTCGGCGCAGTACTGCATTTGTAACTCGTCAGCTTCACTTGGTGTTCTGCCTTGGGACAACAAAGAGTCACTAGCTCTACGCAAGCACTCAACAGGAAACGAAACAACTGCATGATCCGGATCAAAGGCATATGTCATGGACACGTCATCTATATACAGCTGCAGCGCAGATGCGCTTCCCAACATATCAAGTTTTCCGAAGCATGCAGGGAGTAGGGGCTCGACAAATTTCGGGCGTGTGTAATTAGCCTCCTCGCGTAAAATAGTCATCCAGTCGTATGACTTATCGCCACCAATCAAATTAGGCAACGGTGAATTTGGAAATTGCGCCTCTAAGAGACCCCAGACGGCTTTATGACTGTTTCCGGCGGCCTTAACTGGAATTTCGCCGGCAGCGATCCGCAGGGCTTTGGGTTTTCTATTATGGTAATAGAGTGCAACTCCGTTGCTCCCTAACAGAGAGCGCACAGCATAGAACGAGGCGTAATACAACTTGACAATCGACCAGCTGAAATTGCCTTCACTCGCTCCTGAGATCGCCTGAAGAAGAGAGAGCATTCCACTGTAAAGCAGATCTTCAGAGTCTTGCAACAGATGGGGAACAATCGCCTGTGCCTGCGCCACGCTCAAGGCGACAGGCATAGGCTGAGATGCCAGCCAAGCCCCAATCGCAGTGTTTGCCCTATGCGGCACGAGGCTCTACACCTCAAAGGCGACTGAGGCCTCCTCGGCCGGCACAAAGAACTCATCAAGTCTTTCGTAAACTTTTCGAGGCGCATCGCGGCCACCGAGACCTTTCACCTCTCCTTGCTTAATAAGGTCTGTTCTATCAAGCCGAAGCGCTGCCGCGATGACCTCTTGCTTGAAAGACTTCTTTCTGACGCAGTAAGGTATCAGTCTAAGATGGAGAAATTCAACAGCTCCCATGAAGCCAGCTGCATATAAGAATGCGTTATCGCGCTCCCCCCAATAGTCACCATACTTGTCGGCAATGGCGTTGAATAGGTTTTGAAATATCTGGGTCTGTATTTCTAGGGAGGTTGCGCCGATTTGATCAAGCACGCCCTTCTCTGCCACAAGAGGCTTGATTGATGAAACCGCCGTTGATAGAGCGATCCCGCCCTTTTGACGCCTCGCGTTGGGTAGCTTAATAAGCCCCGCATAGGCTTGGTCGGGCTCATTTAGCGATAACGTAATGTCACGCGCGCGCGACGCCGCCCGATCAGTTAGCTCCTCGCTTGCGATTCCATAAAGGTCGAATACTAGACTTCGGGGAACTGGCCGCTGCTCGGTATTTATTGATAGGAAAATATTTGCACATTGAGTGGTGTTTAAGTTTTCATATATCGCAACGGGAATTAGAGTAGAAGCGATTTCAGGTCGCTCTGCGATGGCCTCACCTATGCCAGCAACACGATGTTGACCATCAATTATCTGAGCTGACCGTTCTTTTAATTCAAATTCGACATGACCATTGTTTCGGTGCAATCCATCACCGATCCAATTGAGGACGATACTGGCGGGAAAATCACCCCCGGATAGTGTGAAACTTTTAACGCCCGCAATGCGCGACTGATTGAGGACTCGTTGGACGGCGCCTTCTTCTTGGTCTTGATGTCGGATGGCGGCATAGCTGACTTTGCTGAGTGCGCTGGCGGGAATCGCGCTTAGCAAAAAGGTACCGCGGCTCTGTTTGACTTCGATAAATGGATAGCTTGGCAAATCGGTTCTCCTTTAGGGAGGATGGCAGCTCTCTCAATCCTCGTCCATCTTCAGCGCGGCGATGAAGGCCTCCTGCGGGATCTCCACCTTGCCGAACTGGCGCATGCGCTTCTTGCCCTCCTTCTGCTTGTCGAGGAGTTTGCGTTTGCGTGACGCGTCGCCTCCGTAGCATTTGGCCGTCACGTCCTTCCTCAACGCCCTCACGGTCTCGCGGGCGATGATCTTGCCGCCGATGGCCGCCTGGATGGGGATCTGGAACATGTGGGGCGGGATCAGCTCCTTCATTTTCTCCACCATGTTGCGGCCGCGGGAGTCTGCGCGGGTGCGGTGGACGAGCATGCTGAGGGCGTCGACCGGTTCTGCGTTGACCAGCACGTTCATCTTCACGAGGTCGCCCTCTCGATAGTCTTCGATGGCGTAGTCGAAGGAGGCGTAGCCCTTGGAGATGGATTTCAGCCGGTCGTAGAAGTCGAACACCACCTCGTTGAGGGGCAGGTCGTAGATCACCATGGCGCGGGAGCCCACGTAGGAGAGCTCTCTCTGCACGCCGCGCCTGTCCTGGCAGAGCTTGATGACGCCGCCGAGGTATTCATCCGGGGTGAAGATGGTGGCCTTGATCCAGGGCTCGGCGATGGCCGTGATCTTCATCGGGTCCGGCATGTCGGCCGGGTTGTGCAGGTCCATGTGGGAGCCGTCGAGGAGGCTCAGCTTGTAGACCACGCTGGGGGCGGTCGCGATCAGGTCGAGGTCGAACTCGCGGCTCAGGCGCTCCTGGATGATCTCCAGGTGGAGGAGGCCGAGGAAGCCGCAGCGGAAGCCGAAGCCCAGCGCCGCCGAGGTCTCCATCTCGTAGCTGAAGCTGGCGTCGTTGAGGCGCAGCTTGGAGATGGCGGCGCGCAGGTCTTCGAAGTCGGCCGCGTCCACCGGGAAGAGGCCGCAGAAGACGACGGGCTGCACCTCCTTGAAGCCTGTGAGGGCGTGGGCGGTGGGCTTCTTCTCGTCTGTGATGGTGTCGCCGACGGCGGCGTCGGCCACCTCCTTGATGGAGCCTGTGAAGAAGCCGATCTCGCCGGCGGTGAGTTCCTTGGCCTCGGTGGCCTTGGGGAGGAAGACGCCCAGGCGGTCGACCCGGTGGGTGGCGCCGGCGTTCATCATGCGCACCTGCTGGCCGACCTTGAGGGAGCCGTCGATGATGCGCACGAGGACGACCACGCCGAGGTAGGCGTCGTACCAGGCGTCGACGAGGAGGGCCTTGAGGGGGGCGTCGGGGTCGCCCTTGGGGGCGGGGAGGCGGGTGACGATGGCTTCCAGCACGTCGGGGATGCCGAGGCCGGACTTGGCGGAGCAGAGGATGGCTTCCGAGGCGTCGATGCCGATCACGTCCTCGATCTGGGCCTTGACGCGCTCGGGGTCGGCGGCGGGGAGGTCGATCTTGTTGAGGACCGGCACGATCTCGTGGTTGGCGTCGATGGCCTGGTAGACGTTGGCCAGGGTCTGCGCCTCCACGCCCTGGGAGGCGTCGACCACCAGGATGGAGCCCTCGCAGGCGGCCAGGGAGCGGGAGACCTCGTAAGCGAAGTCCACGTGGCCGGGGGTGTCGATCAGGTTGAGGACGTAGTCTTCGCCGTCGTTGGCGCGGTAGTTGAGGCGCACGGTCTGGGCCTTGATGGTGATGCCGCGCTCGCGCTCGATGTCCATCGAGTCCAGCACCTGCTCGGTCATCTCCCGGGCGGTGAGGCCGCCGGTGGACTGGATCAGCCGATCCGACAGCGTCGACTTGCCATGATCGATATGCGCCACGACACTGAAATTGCGAATTCGAGAAAGCGGAGTCATCGCGGGGGGATTAGAGGGTTTCGTCCTCGAACGCGATACGGCTGGGCGGGAGCTTGACGGGGCGGGGGGTGTAATCGTTTTCCTGCAGGCGATGACGGACTCGTCTACAGGACTGCGCACCATGACCTCAGTCTCACCCGCCCTCTCCGCCCCGCTGTTCGACGAGGTGGTGCTGGGTCGGCGCAGCATCCGCGGCTTCCGGGGCGATCCCGTGCCGAGGGCTCTGGTGCGCGAGGTGATCGAGCTGGCGATGCGGGCGCCCTCCTCGCTGAACACCCAGCCGTGGAACTTCATCGTGGTGGCGGGAGAGCCCCTGGACCGCATCCGCGCCGGCAACACCGAGCGCAATGTCGCGGGCGTGCCGCACTCCCGCGAGTTCCGGCTGCACGGCGAGTACGAGGGCCCGCACCGGGAGCGGCAGATCGGCATCGCCAAGCAGCTCTTCGCCGCCATGGGTATCGACCGCCACGACAAGGAGGCCCGAACAGACTGGGTGATGCGCGGGTTCCGCCAGTTCGACGCTCCCGTATCCATCGTCGTCACCTACGACCGCTCGATCCACGGGGGCGACATCGGCCCGTTCGACTGCGGCGCGGTCACCAACGCCCTCGTCAACGCCGCCTGGTCGCGGGGGCTGGGCTGCGTGATCAACAGCCAGGGCATCATGCAGTCGCCCGTGGTGCGTGAGCACGCGGGCATCCCCGACGATCAGGTGATCATGATCTGCGTGGCGATGGGCTGGCCCGACGACAGCTTCCCCGCCAACGCGGTAGTCTCGCAGCGCAAGTCGGTAGACGACGCGACCACCTTCGTGGGGTTCGCGGACTAATCCTCCGACGCGTGCAGATCGCCCTCGTCGCGGTCGTAGTCGAGGATTTCGCCGGGGGCGCAGTCCAGCACGAGGCACAACTTCGACAGGGTGGCGAAGCGCACGCCCTTCACCTTGCCGGTGCGCAGGAGGCTGAGTTGCGTCTCCGAGATGCCGATCCGGGCCGCCACGTCGCGGGCGCGCAGCTTGCGACGCGCCAGCATCACATCCAGCGTCAGGCGGATGGGCATCAGACGAACTGGTCGAGCGTGGATTGAAGCGCCCGGCCGCGCCGCGCCAGCAGGATCAGCACGAGCCCCGTGAACGCCAGCGTCAGGTTCTCGACGGTGAAGGCGAACTTCACGCCACGCATTCCGGAAAACCCGTCGGCCACCAGATGCGCGACGCCGGGCTCCAGCACGATGGCGCACCACGAGCCGAGCATCAGGCCGGCTCCGATCCGGTTCAGCCCCCGGGCCATCGCCGGTCCGAAGGCCTCTCCCCGGTCGAGCCGGCCGAACACCGTCGCGCTCTCCCACAGCGCCCAGACGAAGAAGGCCGGCGCGAGGAGGCTCACTCCATACCCAGGAGCCGCGGCGAGCGAAGGGCGCGGCTGCAGGAGGTTGTCGGTGATCCCCTGCTCGACCAACAGGGCGACGCCAAAGACGACCACAGCGACACGGGTGGCGAGCGCCGCGCTTGGCAGAGGGAGCTTTGGCATGGCTGTTCCTGCTTTCGCGGCGCATATCCGCTGCAAAAGCACGTTTAATTTAAGTTTTACATAGAGTCGACTCCCGATCGGCCTGCCGCGTGTCGGTGGCCAGCGAGGGGCTTTGCGTCAGGCGGCGGTCCAGCCGCCGTCCATGCTGAGGTTGGCACCGGTGACGTTGGCCGCCGCGTCGGAGCACAGGAACACCACGACGGCGGCCACCTGATCGGGCTGCACGAACTGCTTGGTGGGCTGCGCCTGCAGGAGCACATCGTCGATCACCTGCTGCCGGGTGAGGCCGCGGGCCTTCATGGTGTCGGGGATCTGGTTCTGCACGAGCTCGGTCCAGACATAGCCGGGCGATACGCAGTTCACGGTGATGCCGCTCGTGGCCAGTTCCAGCGCGGCGGCCTTGGTCAGCCCTGCCACGCCATGCTTGGCCGCCACGTAGGCGCTCTTGAACGGCGAGGCGACGATGGAGTGGGCGCTGGCGGTGGAGATGATCCGGCCCCAGCTCTTCGCCTTCATGTGCGGGATCGCCGCCTTCATCGCCGCGAAGGGCGCGGTGAGGTTGATTGCCAAGATCCAGTCCCACTTGTCCTGCGGGAAGTCGGCCACGGGCGACACGAACTGAACGCCCGCGTTGTTCACCAGGATGTCGACCGAGCCGAAGGTCTGCGCCGCCAGGTCGATCATGCCGATGATCTCGTCTGGCTTGGTCATGTCGGCCGGGGAGTGGATCGCCCGCACGCCGAAGTCGGCCTCGATGCCCGCGCGGGCGGCCTCGATCGCCGCAGGGTCGCCGAAGCCGTTGAGGACCACATTAGCCCCCTCCCCCGCCAGGGCTCTGGCAGTGGCGAGCCCGATGCCCGAGGTGGATCCTGTGACGACGGCGGTTCGGCCCTTGAGGCTCATCTGGCGCTGCTCCCTGCTGCTCGACCGCGTCTGTATCACCGCCGCGCCCGCTGGGAAGCGGCGGCCAGGCTCACAGCTGCTGGCGATACAGCGAAGGCTTCAGCCCGGTGGAGCGCTTGAAGGCGGTGGAGAAATAGCCGGGCGAGGTGAACCCCGCCTGACGGGCGACCTCGGCCAGGGGCAGCTCGGTTGAGCGCAGCAGCGCCCGGGCCCGCTCCACCCGCTTTTTGGCAACGTAGGCCAGGGGCGTTTCGCCCACGGCGCTGCGGAAGGCCCGGCTGAAGTGGAAGCGGCTGAGCCCTGCCACGGCGGCGAGGTCCGACAGGGTGAGCGGGGCCTCAAGGGTCGCGTCCACATGCTCCAGCACCCGCTTCAGCCGGCTGGGAGCGAGGGAGTGGCGAGACGGCTTGTCGACCTGCCGGATCGTGGAGTGGCGCCCCGCGAGGTGAACCACGGCGGCATCGAACAGGGCGTCGAGATAGGGCGAGCGCCACGGGCTGTGCTGCTCCACCTCGGCCAGCATCGCCTCGATCAGAGCGGCCAAGAGGGGATCGACCACGCCGACCCCCGCCTCCAGCTTCACGGCCGAGGGCTCGCGGTCGAACACGGTGGCCACGGCTCGGTCGAACCGGGCGGGGGATATGTAGAGGTGGGCGAAGTCGATGGGGCCGGTGGTCTTCCACTCGAACGCGACGCCTGCGGGCACCACGGTGAGCGAACCCTCGGCCACGGCGAAGCGTGACACACCGTCGGAACCCCGGCGCTCGACAGACTTGGGGCCGCCAAGGTGCAGCACGACGTAGTGGTGATCCAGAGGAGGCTGGCTCATCGCCGCCGCCGATCCGCGCCAACGGCGCAGCACCGAGGTTCGCCAGCCGTGCTCGTCACTGGCCAGCACCGGAGGGATCGGCAGCGACCGTCCCCACGCCTGGGGCGAGATGGCTGGGCGCGGTTGCGTGATCGCAGCGAAAGGCAAAGCGGCCTCCTGAATTTCGTCGGTTCATTTCCCCGCCTGCCGGGGTGTTGGCCTTCGTTCGCTTGCCCTGCGCTTACGGTTACATGCGCAGGCCCTCAGGATCGCATCTTTCTCCTGTTTCGCCACGGCGACATGTAACAAGCTGGGCTGGCGGGGCGAATGACGCCCTGTGCTTCATGTGGAAGCGGGAGATCACGCCGTGAGCGACGCCGTCGCCAACCCCGATACCCTGCCCCCCGCGGCGGCCGCACCGGCCCGCAAGGGGCTGCGCGAGGTCATCTACCGGCACACCGTGCTGGTGCGGATCACCCACTGGATCAACGCCCTGGCGATCTTCTTCATGATCGGCTCGGGCCTCAACATCTTCAACGCCCACCCCTCGCTCTACTGGGGCAGCGGCGGGTCGGAGTTCGATACCAAGGGCCGCTGGCTCTCCCTGCACGCGATCAACACGCCGCAGGGGCCGCGGGGCGTGACCGAGGTCCTGGGCCTGCACTTCAACACCACGGGCCTGTTCGGCTGGTCCAAGGTGGGCGACCACTTCGCCGCCCGGGGCTTTCCGGCCTGGCTGACGATCCCGAGCTTCCAGGATCTGGCGGACGCCCGCCACTGGCACTTCTTCTTCGCCTGGCTCCTCGTGACGAACGGCCTCGTCTACCTGATCTGGAGCCTGTCGATCCGCCACATCCAGCGCGACATCGTGCCGACGGTGGCCGACCTCAAGTCGATCCCCAAGTCCGTCGCCGACCATGTGCGGCTCAAGCACCCCACCGGTGAAGCGGCCAAGCGTTACAACGTGCTGCAGCGGCTGGCCTATCTGGGGCTGATCCTCATGGTGCTGCTGGTGGTCTACACCGGGCTCGCCATGTCGCCCGGCTTCAACGGTCTGGCTCCGTGGATGCTGGATCTGGTGGGCGGTCGCCAGTCGGCGCGCTCCATCCACTTCGTGTGCATGAGCCTGATCACCCTCTTCATCCTCGTCCACGTGGTCGAGGTGTTCATCGCCGGGCCGATCAACGAGATCGGCTCCATGATCACCGGCAAATACGCCGTGGCGCCGGAGCACGACTGACCATGTCGCTCATCACCCGACGCACCGCCCTGATCACCGGCGCCCTTGGCGGGGGAGGCCTCGTGCTTTCGGCCTGCTCGCCGATCCTGCAGGCCGACAAGCTGACCCACTCGGCCAGCTTCCTGCGCGTGCTGCACGCCGCCGAGGGCTGGACCTACGCCACGCAGAGCTTCGTGCTCGGCGGCGGGCAGATGGCCAAGGAGTACAAGCCCTCGCAGATCTCGGCCAACTTCAAGGCCAACGGCACCCTGCATCCGGGCGGCGACGACTATGCCAGGGCCGTGGACGAGAAGTTTTCCGCCTGGAAGCTTGTGGTCGACGGGCGGGTGGCGCGACCCCTCTCGCTCAGTATCGACGAGGTGCGCAGGCTGCCCTCGCGCACCCAGATCACCCGGCACGACTGCGTGGAGGGCTGGAGCGCCATCGGCCAGTGGACCGGGGTGCCCCTGGGCCTCCTCCTCAAGACCGCAGGCGTGATGCCCGGCTCGAAATACGTGGTGCTGCACTGTGCCGACAACCTGGAGGGCGAGCCCGCCAAGGGCGGCCAGCAGGCCCCCGGCCAGTATTACGAGAGCATCGACCTGCGCGACGCCAACCACCCGCAGACGATCATCGCCCACAGCATGAACGGCCAGCCGCTGAGCATCCCCCACGGCGCCCCCCTGCGCCTGCGGGTGGAGCGGCAGCTCGGCTACAAGCAGGCGAAGTACATCACCCGCATCGAGGTCACCGACTCGCTGAAGGGCATCGCCGGCGGCAAGGGCGGCTATTGGGAAGACCGCGGCTACGAGTGGTACGCAGGGATCTAGCCCCGCCTACTGCCGCTCGGCGACGATCCCCAGCTCGGCGAGCCTCGCCTGAACGCTGTCCGGCCCGGCGAGGTGGGCGGCGCCCACGGCCACGAAGCTGACGCCGGGAGACCTCAGCCGCTCGGCGATGGCCTTGGCGAAACGCGCGTTCCGGTCCGATAGCAGGGTGCGGTAGATCTGCGGCTGCTTCGCCTTCATGTCGGTGAGTTCCGAGCCTGCGATGGCGTCCACGTCGCCCCGCGTCCAGTCAGCGACCAGGGTGTCGAGCTTGCCCGGCCCCTTGTCGAAATCGTCCAGAGCGCTCTCCAGGAACTGCACCTGCAAGGGGGCGGGCAGGTCCGCGAGGTAATGCAGCTGGCCGCTGGCGGTCTCGAAGCCGCGCACGGGCTTGCCTGCGGCGGTTGCCTCGGCCTGCAGCACCTTGTCCACGCCGCTCTGCGGGTCGTAGCCGGCCGCGACGATGGGGGCGAGGCTGATGGTCAGGGCCGCGAACCACGGCTGCATCGGCTCGAACAGCACCTCGCCGCCCTCGGCGCCCAGCGCCTTGGCCACACCGGCCAGCCGGGCGATGTCGGCAGGGGGGGCCTTGGTAGACAGCGGGTGCGCCCGGTCCATGCCCAGGCTCTCCATCAGGTCCTGCGCGTTGGTGGCATCGCCCCCGTCCGCGATCTCCAGCCAGAGGTCACGGGAGAGCGCCAGGGCGGCGTCGATCTTGGGCGAGCGCCACGCCGTGTCCTTGCGCAGCACATGCACCGTGCCGAACAGGTAGACGGTCGAGGCCTTGCCGTGCACGGCCCACAGGGCAGGCTCGGCCGCTGCGGATCCGGCGGCTCCAGCCAGTACGAGGGCGAGCAGCCCCCCGATCAGTCGACGCATCCCGCCTCCGGCCAAAAGCCGCGTTGTCGCAGCCGCGCCTCCTCTAGCACCATTGGCGCGGCGACCCCCGTGCGAACACGCTAGGATCACGCACGGGCAGGCCACGACCTGCCGCAAGGATGAAGGGACGCACCCATGAGTGAGACTCCTCCCGCCCAGGCCGAGGTGAAGGGCCAGCTGATCCCCTACCTGATGGTGTCGGACGCCTATGCCGCCTCCGATTTCTACGTGAAGGCTTTCGGGGCCGTAGACGTGGCGCGGATGCCCAAGAACGAGCACGGCCACAGCGTGCATGTGCACGTCTACATCAACGGCGTGTCGGTGATGCTCAGCGACCCGATGCCGGAGCAGGGCCACCCGCTGGTCCAGCCCGCCGGCTACAACATCATGCTGCCGGTGGCCGATACCGATGCCGCCTATGCCCGGGCGATCGACGCCGGCGGCACGTCAATTATGGCCCCGCACGACGCCTTCTGGGGTGCGCGCTATGCCATGCTGAAAGACCCGTTCGGCGTATCGTGGGCGCTCACCCAGCCCTTGGGCTGACGCGGGAGGCTGGCGCTCACCCCTTAAGGGCGAGCGGCCAGAAGAAGGCGATCAGGGGGGTTCCGATCAGGATCACCGCCACCGAAAGGGGCGCCCCCAGCCTCGCATAGTCTGAGAACTTGTAGCCCCCCGGCCCCATCACCAGCGTGTTGCACTGGTGGCCGATGGGCGTGATGAAATCGCATCCGGCCCCGGTGGCCACGGCCATCAGGAACGGGTCCGGGTTCAGGTGCAGCGCCTTGGCCAGCGACACGCCGATCGGCCCCAGCACCAGCACCGTCGGCGCGTTGTGCAGGAACGGCGCGCACAGCATGGCGGTGACCATCAGCGCGCCCAGGGTGATCAGCCCCGGCGCCCCGTTCAGCATGTGGGCGAGGCTGCCTGCGATCAGCTCGGTGCCGCCGGTGTGGCGCACCGCTTCGCTCAAGGGCGTCAGCGCCCCGATCAGCACCAGCACCTGCCCCTCGAACGAGTCATAGGCCGCCCGCATGGAGAGCCCGCCCGTCGCCACGATGAGCACCGAGGCGCCGAAGAAGGCGATGGCGATGGGCACCACCTTGAAGGCCACCAACACCATCGCGAGGGCCAGGATGATCAGCGGGCTCCAGCGGCGACGGGTTCCACCCAGTCGCAGCTCCCGTTCGGCCAGCGGCAGCACGCCCAGGGTCTTCATGGCGTCGGGCAACGCTTTCTCACCCGCCTGCAGCACCAGGATGTCACCCTCCTTCAGGGTGACGTCCCGCAGCCTCTGGGTGATGCGCTCACCCTCGCGGCCCACGGCCAGGATGTTGACGCCGTACTGCACCTTGAGCTGCAGCCGCTGCGCCGATCGGCCGACCAGCACAGAGCCGCCCTGCACCACCGCCTCCACCGAGCGCATCTCCTCTGAGGCGTCGCTCTTCGCGACCTCGGAGCCCTGGCGCTCGGCCACCAGGGGGGTGCGGCCCAGCACCCGGTCGAGCGCCTCGTGCTCGCCTTCCAGAACCAGGATGTCGCCAGGCTGCAGTCGCGCATCGGGCAACGGACGGGCGTTGCGCCCCGTGCCGGAGATCAGGGCTGAGAGGCGCACGCCGTCGTCGCCAAGCTTCAGGTCGGCCAGGGTGGCCAGGGCATCCGGCCAGTCGGCCGGCACTGTGGCCTCCATCGCGTAATCGGCGCCGGAGACCGCATCGGCCATGCCCGCCTGTCCCTGCCTGTCCTTGGGCAGAAGCCGCCAAGCCACGCTGACGAACACGAGGCCCACGGCTGCGAGCGCGAGCCCCACGGGGGCGAAGTCGAACATCTGGAACGGCTTGCCCAGCGTCTCCTGCCGCACCTGGCTGACGATGATGTTGGTGGACGTGCCCACGAGGGTCACCAGCCCACCGAGGAGCGACATGAACGACATGGGCATGAGGATCGAAGACGGCGACGTGCCCGTCTTCTTCGCCATCTGCAGGGCCACAGGCATCAGGATCGCCAGGGCGCCCACGTTCTTCGTCGGCATGGAGAGCAGGCCCGTGATGCCCGCCATCACAGGCACCTGCGAGTTCGCGGACTTCAGCCGGTTTATGATCGGGCGCAGGGTGATCTCGATCACGCCGGAGCGCTGCACGGCCGCCGACACCACGAGCGCGGTGGCGATGATCACCACCACGTCGGAGGTGAAGCCGGTGAACGCCTCGTTCGGCTTCACCAGCCCCAGCAGCACCCCGACCAGGAGCGCCGACAGCGCCACGAGGTCGTAGCGGAACCGGCCCCAGGCGAACATCGCCACCGCGCCGCCGATCACGGCGAAGGCCAGTCCCTGTTGCAGCGTCATGCATCCCCCCCTGAGAGGCAAGCCAACGCCGCTGCGGGCGCTTGGCTCCACCGGATGCCGGTTGACGTCGCGTATGTCTTGCCCGGACGCGGCGGGGCGTGCTGATCCTCCTGGCAAAAGAGGGAACGGGCGATGGAAACGCGGGAAACGACGGGGCCGCTCACGGGCGTGCGGGTAGTGGAGTTCGCGGGCATCGGCCCGGCACCGTTCTGCGGCATGCTGCTCAGCGATCTCGGGGCCGAGGTGGTGCGGATCGACCGGCCCGGCGCCCGCGACGTCGCGCCGTTTGACGTGACGCACCGGGGGCGGCGCACCCTGCACCTCGACCTCAAGGCAACGGACGCGAAGGCCACCTGCCTCGCGATCATCGCCCGGTCCGACATCCTGATCGAGGGCTTCCGCCCGGGCGTGATGGAGCGGCTGGGGCTGGGGCCGGACGAGGCCTTGGCCGCCAACCCCAAGCTCGTGTTCGGGCGCATGACCGGCTGGGGCCAGACCGGCCCCTTCGCGCACGCCGCGGGCCACGACATGAACTACATCGCGCTCTCCGGCGCCCTGCACGCGGTGGGCACGGTGGAGAAGCCGATCCCGCCCCTGAACCTCGTGGGAGACTTCGGCGGCGGCGCTCTCTACCTCGCCTTCGGGGTGCTGGCCGCCCTCACCCACGCCCGCGCCACCGGCCAGGGGCAGGTGGTGGACGTGGCGATGACCGACGGCTCAGCCTCCCTCATGGCCATGATGTACGGCTTCAAGGCCATGGGCATGTGGCGCGACGAGCGCCGGTCGAACCTCCTCGACGGGGGTGCGCCCTTCTACGACACCTACCGCTGTGCAGACGGCGGCTGGCTCGCCGTGGGGGCCCTTGAGCCGCAGTTCTACGCGGCCCTGCTGGCCGGGCTCGAGATCGACGCCTCTACCCTGCCCTCGCAGATGGACCGCGACCGCTGGGGCGAGATCCACACCGCCATCGGCGCGGCCGTCGCCACCCGCTCTCGCGACGCCTGGATGGAGGTCTTCGCCGGCACAGACGCCTGCGTGGCGCCGGTGCTGACCCTGGCCGAGGCCCCGCACCATCCGCACAACGTGGCCCGTGGCACGTTCACCTCCCCCGGCGGCGTCGACCAGCCCGCCCCCGCCCCCCGCTTCTCGAAGACGCCGGGAGCCGTGCAGCCGGGCTCGACGCTTACCGCCGAAGCGCTGCTTGCAGAGTGGGGCTGACGCCGCCGGTCGTCGTTGGGCCTAGCGACCCGCTGACACGCGAGCAGGTGCCCAGGCGCCGCCGGGGGCCAAAGCCTCCGCCAACCGGGAACCCGTAAGCGTCGTTGTGTAGAGCGGCCGATCCTGGAACGCCCACTGCAGCGATCCATCGGCGCGTTCGACCTTGCTCCAGCCCTTGGGTGGCTTCGATGCCAGCGCACGCAGCGGCGGCCAGGCCGCTGAGCATTCGCCCTCGCAGTGCGACATGCCCACCATGGTGTCGTGCTTGAAGAGGTAGAGGGGGGCTCCCGTCGCCGTGACCAAGGCCCCGTTCGCAAGCTTCACGTTCTGCGGCAGAGGCACAGGCACGGCAGCCGTTGCCGTGACGGGCGTCACCGGTGCTGCGCCTGTGAGCTTCAGCATCGGCGCGGGGTGGCGCAGGTCCCGTGACGTCTGGCCGGGCGCAGGCCGCTCCTCCCAGCGCTCGATGATGGCGTCGCAGGTCTGCACCGCAGTGAAGTAGATCGGGCCACCGGTGGCCGGAAGCCGGGCCATGACGCCGAACTCGTCGAACTGATCGTCTGGCAACTTGCCGCGCCAGGTGATCGCCTTGACCCGATCCGAAACGAGGCGGGTGCCCTCCCCGGGGATGGGTGCAGCCAGGGGTTCTCGCTCGATCTCGATGGCCCAGCCCGCCTTGGCCTGTGGCTTGACGCCTGTGACCTCCGCTGGGAACTCCACCCGCAGGGCGGTGGTGGCTGCGCCTGCACAGCCATGTCCGATGCGGAAGGCGCCGAGGTAGGAGGTGCCCGCGGCGGCCTCGGGCGGGTTGAGGACGACGTGCGCCTGGGCCCCGGCGGCGGCGGTCAGGACCGTCACGCCCAAAGCACCGGCGATCGCGTTGCGGCGGTGTGATGAGAGCATTCCCGGCATCCTTTTCGCGACGGTCAATAGGTGTACTTCAGGCTACCGATCACCGTTCGGCCAGGAAAGGGATGGAAAAGGAAGTATCGGGCATCGTTCAAGTTATCGATGCCGAGGTCCCCTGAGATGTGCGGGGTGAACTGATAGCGGGCGTGAACGTCAGCCACGAAGAAGCTGCCGAAGCCCTGGTAGGTATTGGCGTAGGTGTCAGTGTTGTCGATCGTGGCAAAGCTGCGGTCGCTGTAGCGGGCGCCCAACGTGAGAGCCAGCCTGGGCGTGGGGCGGTAGGTGGCCAAGGCGGAGGCTCGCAGCTTGGGCAGTTGCGGCAGATCCTTGCCCACCGCGGCCGGAAACGCCCTGTCCCGCACCGTCTGCGCATCCACGTAGGTGATCCAGCCCGAGAGCTCGAGGCCCTTGACCAGCACGTCGTCCTGCGAGGCGACCAGTTCCACGCCGCGGGTGCGCACCCGGTCCACGTTCTGCACGAAGCTGGCGGGGGCGAAGGTGCCCGGCCCGGTGGCGACCTGCCCCGTCTGCGAGATCAGCGCATCGTCGATGTTTTCTCCGAACAGCGACAGCCGCACCCGACCGTTCGACCAAGCGCGTTCCGCCGAGAGCTCGCCTGAGACGGCATGCTCTGGACGCAGGTTCGGGTTCGGCACCGCCAGGATGCTGCCCACCGTCACCGACTGGTAGAGCTCCTGCACTGTCGGGAAGCGGTAGGCGACGCCGATGGAGCTCTTGAACGTCCACCCCGCGAGCGGCTTCCAGGCGAGCACGCCCTTGGGGGAAAAGCGCCACGCGCCCTGCGTGGGCTGGCGGGTGTTCAGGGCGGGAGACGCTGAGAAGTTCAGGCCGTCATAGGCATCCCAGTGCTCGTAGCGGCCGCCCACGGTGGCGGTAAGCGTGGGCGAGAGCCGCCAGATGTCCTGCGCCCACAGGGCCTGCTGCTCGGTGCGGCCCCGGCTGTAGGTGGTGGTCGCGCCCGGTGAGCCTGCGATCCAGTCTGTTAGGGCGTAGCGGGGGTTGTTGAGCTTGAAGGCATCGGCGTGCGCCCCGAAGGTCACCAGATGCGCGCCCGTTTCGCCGAACGGGCGGTAGGTGCCCTTGGCGTCCAGCGTCATCCAGCCCGTGTCGTCCAGCGAAACCACCGATCCCGGCCCGCTCGTGAAGGCCCCCGGCAGGGCGCCGGAGGGGATGCGCTGGCGGCTCTTCAGGATGTCGAACCGGGTGCCCACCACCTCGAAGTCGAACAGGCCACCCGTGTGCGAGGCCAACGACAGGCCCTGCGCCAGCTGATCCTCCTCCAGCGCATAGACGCTGTTGGAGAACACCGCGCTGGAGAGGGTGTAGGCCCGCCCGTCGATGTTCACCGCCCCCGCATAGACGGTCGCACCCGCGGCGTTGCGAAGGTAGCTGTTGACCGTATCGTGCTCGTCGTTGCGGAAGAACCCGGCGGTGTAGGCGGCCGTCAATGTGGGCGAGAGGTCGTAGGTCAGTCGCGTGGTCACGCTGTCCTGAACCTGGTTCGCGATGGCGGTGCCGCCCATAACCTGGATCGGCGCCCCCAAACGGTTGGCGTCGACATAGGCCCCCGTCACAGGCGTTCCCGCCGTACTCCGCGCCGCGGGGATCACAGCGGTGGCGTAGGTCAGGGGCTGGGCGTCCGACTCGAGGTGGTTGTAGCTGGCGCGGAAGGCGAAGCGCCCCAACCGGTCACCCACGCTGGCCGCGACGCGCGACGTTCCCAGCGTCTGGTGGTCGCCGTATTTGCGAAAGAACTGGCCGGCCCCCTGCACTTCGGCCGAGGCTTCGAAGCCCGTGGGCGTCTTGGTGGTGATCTCGATCACCGAGCCGAGGGAGTTGCCGGGATAGGCCGCGGCGAAGGGGCCGTAGAGCACGTCGATCCGCGACACCGCATCGGGCGTCACGAGGCCCCACTTGGGCGAGGCGATGCCGTTGTTGTTGCCGATCAGAGCGGAGAGCAGCACCCCGTCGGCATAGATCAGGCTGCGGGCCGAGGCCCCGACGCCCGATGTGCGGGTGGTGATCGGATCCTGATTGTCGCCGATGTGCCGCTGGCGGATCAGCACGTTGGGTAGGTAGCGCAGGGCGTCCTCGATGGTGACGCTGTTGATGGTGTCGGCCACCTGCGCGGCGGTGATGCTCTCGGTGGTGGTCGGCAGGTGGTCGAGTTCGGGCACCGAGCGGTTGGCGGTGACGGTCACAGGCGCGAGGGAGGTGGGCGGTGCCACCTCCGTCGCGAGGGCTGGCGAGGCGAGGGTGAGGGCGGCGGCGAGCGCGAGCGGGCTCGCGCCGACGGTGGCTTGAAGACGGGGCATGGAGGCGATTCCTGGCGATACGGCCACGCTCTCTGGCGGGCCGCGCATGACGACGGGCGCGCGCTCAGGCGAGCGGGCGCTGGGCGATCAGGTCGTCAGGAAGGTCGGTGGCCCGGTGGCGGTCGGGCGAAAGCTCGGAGGGCCGCGCGGGCCGAGCGAGGCGGTGATCACGGCCGGGCTGAAGGCCACCGCGGCGGGCACCCGGAAAGTGGCGGCAAGGCTCAGAAGCGGGGCGTGGGCGGCGGCGGAGCAGAAGGCGCAGGCGCGGTGGGCCGCGGCCTGAACGGGGTCGTGGTGGGCGGCACCCATGTCCATCGCGGCCATCTGGCCAAAGCCCGGGCCGCACAGACCCTGCGCTTGCGCCTGCGCCATCTGCGCCTGCATGACAGTGGACTTCACACCGGCGAACGCCAGCAGCGCCACGGCCAGGAAGGCTGCGGCGCGGGAGAAGACGAAACGGGCGGCGGGGCGCGTCACGGTCGCGGTCTAGGCGCTGCGCTGGGCGGCCACAAGCCGGGGCGCATCGCGGGCGACACCGCCGGTGACGACCTCGCCGATGACCTCGATCGTCACGTGCTTCACCTGCGGCAGCTCGGCCAGCCGGGCGCGGTAGGTGGCGGCGGGCTGCGGGTCGGGGGTGACCACGGCGGCGATCACGGCCACCGTATCCGGCCCGATGCGCCATACGTGCAGGTCGGCCAGGGTCTCCCCGCCAGAGCGCAGGCGCTCGGAGACGGCCACCTCCAGGGCGGTGGAGGGGCTCATGTCCACCAGGACGGCGCCGGCGGCCTTCATGAGGCCGAACGCCCAGCGGCCGATGACGATGGCGGCGATGATGCCGATCACCGGGTCGGTCCACGTCCAGCCCAGCTTCCAGCCCGCGGCGAGGCCCACGATGGCCAGCACCGAAACCGCCGCATCCGCGGCCACATGCAGGTAGGCGGCCCGAAGGTTCAGATCGCCTGGGCCATGATGATGGGCGTGGTCATGGTCGTGCCCGTGGCCCGCGTGGGCGTGCGGCTCGGCGCGCAGCAGCCACGCTGAAACGAGGTTCACCGCAAGGCCTGCCGTGGCCACCGCAAGGGCGGGGGCATAGGCGACCGGCTGCGGCGCCCACAGCCGCTGCACGCTCTCCAAAAGGATGATCAGTGCCGTGAACGCTAGGATCACGGTGCTGGAAAACGCGGACAGGTCACCGAACTTGCCGGGGCCGAAGCTGAAGCGCCGGTCGGTCTGGCTGCGACGGGCGAAGGCGTAGGCCGCCACCGCGATCAGCATCACGCCCGCGTGGGTCGCCATGTGCAGGCCATCGGCCAGCACCGCCAGGGAATGCGTCAGCAGCCCGCCCGCGATCTCGACCCCCATCGTGACGGTGGTGAGCATCAGCACAGCCCGGGTCTTGCGCGCATTGCGGTCGTGGTGGAGGCCCAAGACGTCGTGCGCGTGGCGGAACGGCGCGGCGGCGTCTTCCTGCTCGTGCGCCGCGATCCCGCTCACCGTCGTCCTCCCCGCGGCCGCAGTCCGGCCGTTCACCGATATATTATATCGCTTTCCCCGCCGCTAGGGAACCATCGTCTGCCACATGCGGGCGCTGTTCAGGGGCGAGGCCGCGATGAGCTGGCCCGAGACGTTCTGACGGTTCATGCCGTGCACCTCGTAAAGCGCCTCGAACGCCTCTGTCTTGCCCGCCGCCTTGACGGTTTCGGCCAGGGTGGAGGCATGGCTGACGATGTCGGCGGTCTGCATCAGGGCCACGTCGCGGGTGCCCGCCACGATCACGATGCGGTTGCCCTCCGGCCCCCGAAAGCTCGAGACGTAGCCATAGTCGCGATAGAGGATGCCCGCCTGGTCGGCGGCCCCGCCCTCGCTGGCGAAGCGGCGCTTGGTGCGCTGGTCGATGATATCGTCGAAGGTCTCGCCGATCTTGAAGCGCGACGACGAGAAGGCCACGTCCTTGAGGATGCCGAGGCCCGACAGGTAGCCGATGTAGACGATGTTGGCCGACTTCAGGAGACCGGGCGTCAGGTCCGAAACCATCATCACCCGCACGTCCGCCGGGCTCTTCACCGGGGTGAGGATGGGGGCCACGTCGCGCAGGGCCTGGGCCGCGCCGATGGGCAGGTAGCGCAGGTCGAGGTCGAGGTATTTCGACATCTTGTCGGGGTGCTGCATCAGGAATTCGTCGAGCTCCGGACGGGAGTTGACGTTGTACTCCCGCACCAGCCGCGCGACGCTCATCCCGTCGTCGCTCTCCCCGAAGATGTAGTAGTCGCCGAGCGCCAGGATGGTGACCTTGCGGTTGTTGAACAGGGGCGACCAGGCGGGCGACTGGCGCACCGCCACCAGCTCCCGCTCCACCACGGTGGGCTGCGGGCGGGCCAGCAGCCAGGTGATCGCCACCGCCAAAACCAGCACGGCGACGGCCGCCGCGATCCAGCGGCGCTGGCGGGCGGGGGTGAGCACGATGCCGGTGGGCAGCGCCTCCTCCTCCACGACCTCGGCCTGCGCCACGAGGCGGTATTCGCCCCGGGGGATCGCCAGCCGCAGGCCGGTGTGTTCGGGCTGCTCGGCATAGGCCTGGGCCAGGCGCTGGCGCAGCTTGTGGATGTAGACGCGCACCACCGCATCCTGCATGGCGTCGAAGTCGGCCGGGCGGCCGAACACGTCCATGGCGATCTCGACCTCCTTGGGAGGCCGGCTGACCGCGGTGCGTCTCGCCAGGTAGTCGAACAGGTCGAGCAGTCGCTGCGACCGGCCGAGGGCACCCGACGCGCGCAGGCGCAGGGCCTCGGCCTCTACGGCGGCGGCACCGGCAGGGGGATCGTTCAGCGCTGCTTCACCGTCGGCCACGCGATGGGCTTACACGCAAAGCCCGCTTTCCCTCAACGCGCGCATGGACGTCGAGGTGAAGGCAGGGAAAGGCGCCGCCGCGGCCATCCGGGGAAGGATAGAGACCGCGGCGGCCGCGACGGCCGCGTGGGGCGTCCGGCGCGTTCTGGGTACGCTCGGCCTTGTCAGTGGCCGGGCTGAAACTGGTGATGGCAGCCGTTGCAGCTGTCGTAGAGCTTGCCGCCCACATCCATGGCGACCTCGGACTTGCGGGCGCGCACGGCCGTCTCGCCCTCGGCACCGGCCTCCGCCATGAGTCTGGACCACTTGATCCAGTCGGCGGCGGCGGCGGCGGTCTTGGGCAGGAACTCCGGCGTCTGCAGGCGCATGGCGGCGGACTTGAGGGCGACGGTTCCCTCCACCGCCTTGGCGAAACGGGCGTCGGCCTGGGCGGGCGTCTCACCCGCAGGGGCGTCGTTGCCACCGGCGAAGAAAGCGTTGGCGGCCGGATCGACCACCGACTTCATGTAGGCCTTCAGCGCCGGATCGGACACCAAGGGTGCCTGGGCCGGACCCTGGGCCGCAGCGACACCGGACCCTGCGGCGACGCAGGCGGCGGCGAGCAGCATGGCGATGGATCGTTGCAAAACCGGCCCTCCGTTCCCGACGAGCCATCCGTGACGGCGCCCGGCGGCGGGGTCACGTCTTCTCAGGTGACGGCGACGTTCCGCAACGTTGCGGCCGACGTTAACGCAGCGCCGCTCAGGCGGTCTTGAGCGGTGGCGCGGCCAGCCAGTTGGTGATCGCCATCGAAACCTCGTCCGCGGCGTCTCGCTGCACGAAGTGGCCCGCGCCGGGGATCGTGACCATCGTGAAGGGCGCGTCGATCCAGCGCCACGTGCCGTCGATCGCGGGGGCGAGGAGCGCCGTGTCCTTCAGGCCGTGAACCAGAAGCGTGCGCATCTTCAGGGGCGGCAGGTCCGGCCCCCGCACGTAAGGGGCCACGGGGTAGTTCATGCGGTAATAGGCCAGCGCCGCGTTCATGTCGGAGCGTTTGAACGCCTCCAGATAGGCGTTGTAGTTTTCCGGGGTCGAGGCGGCGTGGGCCAGGGCCTCCACCGGCAGCTGGCTGGCGGCGCCCGGCTTCTTGAAGTTCTGGGCGTAGGTCGAGGCCAGCGCCTGCTTGCCGTCCGGGTTGGCCAGTTCGCGGTTCAGGCCGTTGGGATGCGGCAGGTTGCAGATGGCCAGCCGCTCGATCATCTCGGGGTGGGTGTAGGCCGTCGTCCACGAGACGACCCCGCCCCAGTCGTGACCCACGAGCGCGCAGCGACCGCCGCCCTCCTGCCGGATCACCGCCGCCACGTCGGAGACCATCTTGGCCATGACGTAGTTCTCGTCGCCCTTCGGCTTGTCCGACAGGTTGTAGCCGCGCTGGTCGATGGCGATGGCGCGGTGCCCCGTGGCGGCGACCGCCTTCATCTGCTTCTCCCAGGTGAGCCAGAAGTCGGGGAAGCCATGCACGAACACCACCGCGGGGCCCTTGCCGATCGAGGCGAAGTGGATGCGCACGTCGCCGTTCTGCACATAGCCGTCGGTGAAGCCCGTAGGCGTCGCGGCGGGTGCGGCACCCGAAGCTGCGGCGGCCGATCCGGCGACGGCGGCGGCCAGGGCGGCCCTGCGGGTGATGGCGGTCATCGGCGTGTCTCCCCGCGGCGTGAAGCCCGCCGCTTGTGGCGCATTCGGCGCAGCGCGACGCCTGCACGTCAACGGTGGAGCTTGCCGGAAGAGGTGTCGCAGAACGGTCGCCGAATTGAAGCGTGGCCGTTTCAATCGCTCGCTATCGCCCCGCTGACGCGCCGAACGGCCGCCTGGGGACTCTTGAGATGACCGACACCACCGCCCGCCGCCTTCGCACCCGGCTGCTCGCCGGGGCCGCCGCCAGCCTGATGCTGGCCGGTGCCGCCTCCGCCCAGACGGTGATCGCCACAGCGGCCGCCGAGCCGGTGAACTCGGTCGCCGAAGTGATCGTGACGCAGCGTACCACCCGCTCGGCGGTGGCGCTGGGCGCGGCCGAAATCCAGAAGATCCTGCCGGGGGCCAGCCCCCTGAAGGCGATCCAGAGCCTGCCGGGCGTGCTCTACGAAACCGCCGATCCCTGGGGCAACAACGAGCAGAACATCAGCCTGTTCGTGCACGGCTTCTCCACCCAGCAGCTGGGCTTCACGATGGACGGCGTGCCGCTGGGCGACCAGCAGTACGGCAACTACAACGGCCTCTCGCCTTCGCGCGCCGTATCGAGCGAGAACGTCAGCCGGGTGGTGCTGTCGTCGGGCACGGGCTCGCTCGGCGTGGCGTCCACCAGCAACCTGGGCGGGGCGATCGAGACCTTCTCGCGCGATCCGTCGAAGGAACGCGGCATCGACATCCGCCAGACCTTCGGCAGCTATGACGCCTACCGCACCTTCGCCCGCTTCGACTCAGGCGACATCGGCGGCGGCAACAGCTTCTACGCCTCCTACCTGCGCCAGGACGCCCGGGCGTGGGACTTCGACGGCCAGCAGGGCGGCGACCAGTTCAACGCCAAGTTCGTGCACGAAGACCCGCACGGCAAGCTGACGCTCTATGCCGACTATCAGTCGAAGATCGAGCCCAACGAAGACGCCACGGGTTTCGGCAACCAGCAGAACGCCGCGGGCGCTGGCTTCACCCCCTACACCCGCCCGTTCATCTTCCCGAACCTGGCGGCGGGGCTGGCCTATCTGAAGACGGGCGCCCTGCCCGGCTCACCCCCCGTGTCGGCGGGCACGAACTTCACCAACTACTTCTCCGCCGCCCAGCGCGCTGACGACCTCGTCTACGCCAAGTACGACTGGAACCTGGCCAGCAACCTCACGTGGTCGAACCAGGGCTATTACCACCACGACTACGGCCGGGGCATCGTAGCCGGGCCGATCAACCAGGCGGGCCTGCCGGGCCTGTTCGGCACCTATTTCCCGAACCTGGTCGTGGGCGGCACGGGCAGCGCGACCACGCTGCAGAACATCACCAACCTGTTCGGCGGCACGGGCTATGAGGTGCGCACCACCGAATACTCCATCAACCGCGGCGGCCTGATCTCCACCCTGAACTGGACGCTGGGCGCCCACCAGATCGAGGCTGGCCTCTGGTACGAGCACAACCGCTCCACCCAGCACCGCGTGTGGTACCCGTTCACCGCCACCAACAACGACCTGACGCCGTACGACGTGCCCCGCGGCCCGGCCGTGTTCGAGCAGTACGCCTTCGAGTTCAACACCGACGACGTGCAGATCCACCTGCAGGACCAGTGGCGCGTGCTGCCCAACCTGCTTCTGCAGGCGGGGTTCAAGTCGAGCCTGCAGACCGCGACGGGCACCGTTCTGATCCAGCAGAAGAACCTGCCCACGGCGAACCCGCCCACGCTCTACCCGTCAGGTTCGATCACCTCGAACGAGGGCTTCCTGCCGCAGTTCGGCGCCCTGTGGGACGTGACGGGCGCCGAGCAGGTGTTCGCCAACGTGCAGAAGAACCTGCGCCAGTTCATTCCCTACGGCGCAGGGTCCAACTTCTACGGTTCGTCGCCGTGGAGCCTGGGCAGCCAGGCGGCCTTCAACCTTTTCAAGCAGACGGTGCAGCCCGAGCATAGCTGGACCTACGAAGTGGGTGTGCGCACCAACCGCCAGGTGTCCTTCGGCCCGATCACCTCGATCCAGGGCCAGCTGAACTATTACCACGTCGACTTCTCGAACCGCCTGTTCAACATCGCGGCCTTCAACTTCATCAACCCCGGTGCCTCGATCCTCGTAAACGTAGGCGGGGTGACCACCGACGGCGTGGACCTGGCCGCGACCCTGAACTTCGGCCCGCACTTCCACCTGTATGACGGCGTTTCCTACAACAAGTCGAAGTACGACGCCGACTACAAGTCGGGTGCTGCGGCAACGGTCGTGCCCACGGGCGGCAAGGAAGTGCCGCTCACGCCCAACTGGCTGAACAAGACCATCCTCTCCACTAACTTCGGCCCGTTCGAGGCGCAGGTCAGCGCCGACTACGTGGGCCCGCGCTTCGCCACCTACTTGAACGACCTGTCGGTGAAGAGCACGTTCCAGCTCGGGCTGGAGGCGAGCTACACCTTCGCCGCCCTGCCCGTGCCCTATGTGAAGAGCTCGCGGATCAGCATGAACGTCACCAACCTGACCGACATCAAGGGCGTGTCCACCGCCGTGGTGACGGGTGCCTCGGGCGGCTACCAGGCGTTCCCGCTGCCGCCCCGCATGGTGTTCGTCACCCTGCAGGCCGGCTTCTGATGCCGACCCCCCGCCGCGTGACCCGCCGCACCGCCCTGATCGCAGGAGCGGCCGCGGCGGCCGCGGCGGGGACCGCCCTGGCTCAAGAGAAACGTGCACTGATCTACGGCCACCGTGGCGCCAGCGCGCTGAGGCCCGAGCACACCCTCGGCAGCTACGCCAAGGCCATCGCCGACGGGGCCGACTTCATCGAGCCCGACCTCGTTTCGACGAAGGACGGCGTGCTGATCGCCCGCCACGAGCCCGACATCTCCGAGACCACCGACGTGGAGACGCGGCCGGAGTTCGCACCCCGCCGCCGCACCCTGGCCTACGAAGGGCGCACGGTGACCGGCTTCTTCACCATCGACTTCACCCTGGATGAGCTGAAGACCCTGCGCTGCAAGGAGCGGCTGGGCGCGAAACTGCGGCCGGAAAGTGCGAGCTACGACGGCCAGTTCCAGATCGTCACCTGGGAGGAGATGATCGACTTCGCCGCCGCCGAGAGCGCCGCCCGCGGTCGCCTCATCGGCCTCGTGCCCGAACTGAAGAGCTCGACCTGGCACGCCGCCAACGGCCACGCGATCAACGAACGCTTCCTCGAGGTCACGGCCCGGCACGAGTTCACGCGGCGCACGCCCCTGCACATCCAGTCGTTCGAGATCGACAACCTCAAGTTCCTGCGCTCCAAGATGGGCCGCCCCGCCAACGTGAAGCTGGTGCAGCTGGTCGGCGGCGCAGCTGAACACCCCTTCGATGCGCCCACCGTCACCTACGGTGCGATGACGACGCCCGAGGGCCTGCGCACCATGAAGGTCTACGCCGACGTGGTGGCCCCGCAGCTTCGCGGGGTGATCCCGCTGGACGCTGCTGGCAACATCGGCGCGGCCAACAGCCTCGTGCCCAATGCCCATGCGGCGGGGCTCGGCGTCGTGGTCTGGACCTTCCGCCCGGAAAACCAGTTTCTGCCCAAGGATCTGCGCAGCGACGCCGGCCCGAACGCCCGCAACGAAGCCGGATCGCTGGCCGAAATGAAGCGGTTCCTGGAACTCGGCATCGACGGCTTCTTCACCGACGACCCCGCCATCGGCCGCCGCGCCGTGGAGGCGTTCGCTCAGCGGGCGTAGGGAAAGATCGCCCGAAGCCGGGGCGAGCGCAGCCACAGGCCGCCCCGCATGAACAGGCCGATGTAGATGCCGAACAGGATGTGGCTGAACAGGGGGTCGCCGATGCGCACATGGCTGGCCACGGCCCCGCCCAGAACGCCCGTCATGAGCAAGGCGCCGAGCACGGCGGTCTGCGGCACGAAGTAGAGCACCACAAACACCAGCTCCATCACGCCGATGCCGAAGCCGTCGGCCCCCGGCCAGCCCATCTGCGTCAGCGTCTGCGCCACCTGCGGCACACGGATCAGCTTCATCACGACGTCCATCACCATGAACAGGCCGAACAGGCCGCTGAAGAGGCTGCCAGTCCACAACATCGCGGGTGAGGTCCGGGCGGGGGTATCGGTCATGAGGTTGTCTCCCTGATCGCCAAGCTGCACTGGATGGCGGCGATGCGGCAAGGACGTGTGGCGACATCCGCTCCCGGCAGGCCGCGACGAAGGAACGCGACGCATGACGGTTCTCGTCGAGACGCAGGGCGCGGTGTTCACCGTCGTGATCGACAGACCCGAGCGGCGCAACGCCGTCGATCCCGCCACGGCCGTCGCTCTGCGCGAGGCCTTCGCCCGCTTCGAGGCGGACGACGCGTTGAGGGTGGCGGTGTTCACAGGCGCGGGCGGGGCCTTCTGCGCGGGCTACGACCTGAAGGCCTTCGCCGAACAGGGCTCGTCGCACGACCCGGACGGCGAGGGCCCGATGGGGCCGACGCGGATGGCGCTCTCCAAGCCCGTGATCGCCGCGGTGGAGGGCCCGGCGGTGGCGGGCGGGCTGGAGCTGGCTCTGTGGTGCGACCTGCGGGTGGCGTCTGAGACGGCGGTGTTCGGCGTCTATTGCCGTCGCTGGGGTGTGCCCTTGATCGACGGGGGAACGGTGCGCCTGCCCCGGCTGATCGGCCAGAGTCGCGCGATGGACATGATCCTCACCGGCCGCCCGGTGGATGCCTACGAGGCGCTGAGCTTCGGTCTGGCCAACCGCGTCGTTCCCGCAGGTCAGGCTCTGGCGGCTGCGCAGGCCCTGGCAGCGGAGATCGCCCGCTTCCCGCAGGCCTGCATGAAGGCCGACCGCAGATCGGCGCACGAGCAGTGGGGCCTGGACCTCTCAGCGGCGCTGACGGCCGAGGCGCACGGCGGCAGCCGGGAGATCATCGCCGAAGCTCAAGGCGGAGCCGCCCGCTTCGCCTCCGGCCTCGGCCGAGGCGGCGACTTCAGCGCGATCTAGACCTCCCCGCGAGCGGGAGAGACCTTCGAGATCACCCGCCCGGCTTGAGGGCCACCAGCGTGTTGCCCGCCACCTGACCGAACATGCCGTAGCCGGAATTGACGAACAGGAGCCCGTTGGCCGCCGTTACGCCCGGCCCGTCGATGGAACCGCCGCGGCCCTTCACGCCGTTCACGCCCGCATAGTCGCGCAGAGTGTCGTAGCGGGAGAGGAGCGCGCCGGTCTTTTCGTCCACCACCCACACCATGCCGTCGAGGGAGCCCTGCACCACCGCCCCGTCGATCACCGTGGGCGCGGCCGAGAAGCCGAAGCTCGAGGCGCAGCGGGGGGCGCGGGCCTTACGGCCGTTCTCGCAGTCGGCCGTGGGCGTATAGGTCCAGCGCGTCTCGCCCGTGTTGGCATCGAGGGCGTAGAGGCCGGCGGAGAGCTTGGGGTCGATAGGCTTGCCGCCGGGCAGCCGGCTGCCGATCGTCGAGATCGGAACGAACAGGGTGTCGTGATCGTAGGCGATGCCCCAGTGGATGCCGCCCATGGCGGAGCCGTTGCCGATGTCGCGCCGCCACACGACCTTGCCGGTGGCCGGATCGAGCGCCCAGGCGGTGCCCGACTTCTGACCGGCCAGCAGCAGGTCACGCCCGCTCTTGAGGTGCGCCAGGATTAGCGAGGCCCCGAAGTCCACGTCGCGATAGACGGTCTTCCTGGTGCAGTTCAGCAGCTCGGCCTTGGGCTCCGCGCCGCAGCCGGCGTTGTAGGTGTCGTCGGCGGTGGCCTGCATCGACCACGCCTCGGTGCCGTCCTTCAGGCGCACGGCGATCAGGGCGTCGGTGTTCTCGTGGGCGGGTTCGGAGTTGCTCTCGCCGGTGCCGAAGTAGATCAGCCCCCGCTTCTCATCCACGACGGGAGAGTTCCAGATCGGCGCGCCCGAGGGCCCGTAGATCATCTTGCCGTCGCCCCGGTCGCGGATCGGCTTGGCATCCTCCATCGTGTCGTAGCGCCACTGCTGGGCGCCTGACTTCGGGTCGAGCGACAGGACGAAGCCGTGGTTGGTGCAGCACTGCACCCGGTTGTCCGCCGCCTGCATGATCTCGTACTGGCTCACCGGCACGATGATCCGGCCCTTCAGG
This sequence comes from Caulobacterales bacterium, assembly GCA_038226305.1. Lineage (GTDB taxonomy): Bacteria > Pseudomonadota > Alphaproteobacteria > Caulobacterales > Caulobacteraceae > JASLDZ01. The sequence continues at coordinate 118,971 of JBBRQN010000004.1, read as the reverse complement.
ATGCGCGGCGTGCCCGTGGTCATGGAGTAGCTGTAGCTGGCGACGTTCTTCGTCCAGATCGCCTTGCCGGTCACCGCGTCGATCAGGTGGACGGTGGAGTCGAGGCCCGCCACCGCCAGCACTTTTCGGCCGTCGGCGATCACGCCATAGGCGGCGCTGGTGCGCAGAGGCGCGCCTGTGGCCGAGACGTAGCTCCACACAACGCAGGGCTTCTTCGCGTCCTTCACGTCGATGGCGTAGACGGCGCCCGCTTCGGCCACGGGCAGGAACAGAGTGGAGCCCACCACCGCCGCCTGCGACCGCAGCATCGTGGAGCCGGGGAACGGCATGGCCCACGCCAGATCGAGCTTCGAAAGCGACGCCTTCGTCAGCTTCGCCTGCCGCGCCGTCAGCTTGCGGGAGTTGTCGGCATCGAAGCCGTAGGTCGAGACCGTGGCCGCGCCAGCGAGGTTGGCGGTGTGGCGCCCGCCGGGGCAGGCCATCTTGCCCGACCAGTCGTCCAGCGAGGCGGTGCTGGTGCCGGTGAGGTAGTTGATCAGCTGCCCGCGTAGCTCGGCGTCGAGCTTGGAGCCCTGCACCTGCATCTTGCCGCTGGTCAGGGCGTAGTTGATCGTCTGGAAGGTCATCGCCCGCAGGGTGTCCTTCGACGGGGCGCGGGTGGCTTCCGGATTGTCGTGACAGGCGGCACACTGTTGGGCGTAGATCGCAGCCCCCGGATGCCCGCCCGCGCCGTTGGCCGTGTAGAGCGGCGCCTGCTGGGCCGCGGGCCGGGGCGTCTGGGCGAAGACGGGCGCAGCGCAGGCGAGGCTGAGCATCAGGGCGAGACCGCCCGGCATGGAACCCTTCAACGTCGTCTCCCGTGGTGGTCTTCTTTTTGTTGGGGAGACCTTAGCGCATCGCGCGGCCGCGCCTAGCCCGGCGGCGGATAGGCGTGGCTGCCGCCCCAGGGGTCTCTCACCGCACCCTCGTCGAGGTGGTTCGGCCCCACCGGCACCTTGCCGTGGCCCCCCGGGATGTCGAGCACATAGGTCGGCTGCGCGAGGCCGGAGAGGTCGCCCCGCAACTTCCGCATAAGGGCGCGGCCCTCTTCCACCGTGGTGCGCAGGTGGCCCGTGCCGGGGGCATAGTCGCCGTGGTGCAGATAGTAGGGCTTGATCCGCGTCTCGACGAAGGCCCGCATGAGGGCCGTCAGGGTGGCTGCGTCGTCGTTGACGCCTTTCAACAGCACGCTCTGGCTGACCATCGCCACGCCCGAATCGATCAGCCGGGCGCAGGCGGCACGGGCGGCGGGCGTCAGCTCGCGGGGGTGGTTGGCGTGCAGGGCCACGAAGACCGCCTTGCTGCTGGCCTTCAGGGCCTCGACCCGCTCGGGCGTGATGGCGTCAGGGTCGACGGCGGGCACGCGGGTGTGCACGCGCAGCACCTTCACATGCGGGATCGCCGCGAGCCGCCGCGACAGGTCGCGCAGGCGCCGGGCGGACAAGGTGAGGGGGTCGCCGCCGGTAAGAATCACCTCCCACACTTCAGGATGCGCGGCGATGTAGGCGAAGGCGGCGTCGAGCTCGGGCGGGGTCAGCGTGCCCTCCCCGCCCGGCCCCACCACCTCCCGGCGGAAGCAGAACCGGCAGTAGACAGCGCAGGCGTGAGTCGGCTTCAGCAGCAGCCGGTCGGGATAGCGGTGCACGATGCCCTTCACCGGCGTGTGCACGTCATCCCCGATGGGGTCGGCGCTTTCGCCGGGAGAAGCCCGCAGTTCGGCGAGGTCGGGCAGGAACTGGCGGCCAATGGGGTCGGCGGGGTCGGCGGGGTCGATGAGATCGGCCATCGCTGGAGTGACCCCCACGGCGTATCGGGCGGCGACGGCTTCAAGCTCGGGCAGACGCGCGCGGTCGACCAGCCCGGCATCGGCCAGTGCCTGAGCGCTCTTCAGCGTCGGCGCACGCAGGGTCACGTGGAGGGTCATCGCCGCCCCGTTAGCCCACTTCCGGCGCAGGAGACCAGATCACCTGCTCGATCCGCTCCGCCCCCGTCGCCAGCATCACCAGCCGGTCGAAGCCGAGCGCGCAGCCAGAAGCCGGGGGCATGGCCGCCAGCGCCTCCAGCAGTCCCTCGTCCACCGGGGGCGCCGAGCCATAGCGGGCGAGCTTGAGCGCCCGGTCCGCCTCGAAGCGGCGGCGCTGCTCCCGGGGGTCGGTCAGCTCGCCGAAGGCGTTGGCCAGTTCCACCCCGCACGCATAGAGCTCGAACCGCTCCGCCACCCGCCGGTCTCCGGGCGAAAGCCGCGCCAGCGCCGCCTCGGGCGCGGGGTAGGCGTAGAGAATCGTGGGCCGGTCGATCCCGAGGTTCGGCTCCACCCGCTCCACCAGGATCTTGGAGAAGATGTCGGCCCAGAGGTCGTCGTCGGCCACGCGCACGCCGGCGTTGGCCGCGCTCCATGCCAGAGTTTCGCGGTCGCCCTCGCCGCCCGGAGAGAGCGAGGCCAGAACGTCGATGTCGGCGAACTGCCGGAAGGCCTCCTGCACCGTGATCCGCTCTGGCGCGCTGAACGGATCGCAGGCGAGGCCCTTGCGCAGGAACCGGCGCGCGCCCGCCGTCTCCGCAGCCAGCGCGACGAGCTCGCCGCAGTCGGTCATCAGCTGGTCGTAGGGGGCATGGGCGCGATACCATTCCAGCATGGTGAATTCCGGATGGTGCAGCGGCCCCCGCTCGCGGTTGCGCCACACCCGGCCGAACTCGAAAATCCGGCTCTCGCCCGCGGCCAGGAGCTTCTTGCAGGCGAACTCCGGCGAAGTGCGCAGGTAGGCGGTCGCCCCCTCGCCATCTGCCCCCAGAAGCTGCGTCTCGAAGCCGTGCAGGTGCGCCTCGCCGCCGGGGGCGACCTGCAGGGTGGCGGTCTCGACCTCCAGAAAGTCCTGCGCCTCGAACCAGGCGCGCACCGCCCGCACGATCTTCGCACGACCGAGCAGGAACGGCCGGCGGTCGGCATGGCGATCATTGCGCCACCAGGCGGCGGGCTCGACGGTTGGCAAGCTGTACGGTCTCCAAAAGGTGCGCAGGGTTGGCGGATGCGCCCGGCGCGCTATAGAGCGGCCCACTGAAACGCACCGCCGCGCCCTTCGCGGCCATAAGGAAGTTCGCCCGTGAAAGTCTCCGCCAGCTCGCTTCGGAGGGGGAACGTCCTCGATCTCGAGGGCAAGCTCTATGTGATCCTGACCGCCGAGAACATCCACCCCGGCAAGGGCACCCCCGTGACGCAGCTGAACATGCGCCGCATCTCGGACGGGCTGAAGGTGTCGGAACGCTACCGCACCACCGAGACGGTGGAGCGCGCCGAGGTCGACAACCGCCCTTACACGTTCCTGTATCAGGACGGGGACGGCTATCACTTCATGCACCCCGAGACCTTCGCCCAGCTGACGGCCCCCGCCTCCATCATCGGCGACGCCGCCCCCTACCTGCAGGACGGCATGACGGTGGACCTCTCCACCCACGACGAGAACCCCATCGCCATCGAACTGCCGCGCTACGCCACCCTCGAGATCGTCGAGACCGAGCCCGCGGTGAAGAACCAGACCGCCTCGTCCAGCTACAAGCCGGCGCTGCTCTCCAACGGCGTGCGCACCATGGTGCCCCCCTACATCGCCGCAGGCACCCGCATCGTGGTGCTGACCGAAGACGGCAGCTACCAGGAACGCGCCAAGGACTGAGAGGAAGGTCCGCCCCATCCTCGGGGTCCGAGGACGGGGCGAGCGGGGCATGAGCCCCGAAGGTGGGTAAGGGGCGGCGTCGTTGGCCGGGGGAAGGCCCTCTACCCGCCCAGGGCCCGGTGCAGCGCGACCGCTGCTCGAGACCGCTGGGTGTTCACGTCGGCCGCCGCGTCCTGCGTGAGGAGAAGTTGGCGTTCGGTGTCGATCACATTGAGAAGGCTCACCGCCCCGCGCTCATAGCCCGCCTGCGAGGCGTCGCGGGCGTGCTCGAGCGAGAGCGAGGCGGCCTGCAGGCGGGAGAGCTGCGCCTCGCGTTCCGCCTGCTGGGCCAGGGCGTTCTCCACATCCTCCGCGGCGCTGAGCACCACGCCCCGCCAGTTGGCGAGGACCTCGGCATATACGCCGCGGGCGTTGGCGACCTCCGCGTCCACCCGGCCGAAGTCGAAGAGCCGCCAGCGCAGGGCGCCGGCGAACGACGCCGCATTGGCATCGGACGAGAACAGTTTGCCCGCGCTCAGCGACTGGAAACCAATCAGACCGGAGAGATCGACCTTGGGGTAGTAGTCCGCGATGGCCACGCCGATGCCGGCGTTGGCGGCGGCCAGCCGACGCTCTGCGGCCGCAACGTCCGGACGATTGCGCAACAGGTCGCCGGGGGTGATGCCCGGAGGGATCGGCGGCGGCAGCGGCACGGAGCTTTCGGCCGCCAGCCCGCTGCGCTCTGTCTCAGGCGGTCGGCCGGTGAGCACGGCGAGGCGGTTGAGCTGCGCCTCCACACCCAGCCGCAGGAGCGGGATTGTGGCCTGCGCCTGTGCCAGCACGGACTCGGCCTGATCGCGCTGCAGCCGCGGCGCGCTGCCAGCATCGAACAGGAGCGAGGTCAGCTCCAGCACGCGCTCGTCGTCGCGCACCCGGCGCTGGGCGAGCAACAGGCGGGACTGGAAGCCCCGCAGCTGCAGGTAGGCATCGGCCGTCTCGGCTGCGATCAGGAGACGCGCCCCGGCCAGCCCAGCGTCTGCCGCCTCGGCGGTGGCGCGCGCGGCTTCCCGGCCCCGGCGCAGGCCGCCGAAGAGGTCGATCTCCCAGCTCGCCCCCACACCGCCGTCAAACAGGTCCACGTCGCGCTGGAACACGGCGGCCTGGGCGTTGGAGCCCACCAGCGACTGGCGGGCGTGCTGATAGTCGGCCTGCACCTGCCCCGCGGGGAGGAGTGCGGCAGAAGCCGCCCGCGCCGCGGCTCGCGCCTGCGTGACCCGGGCGGCGGCAGCGGCGATGTCGAGGTTCTGGGCCAGCGCCTGTTCTACCGTCGCGGTCAGGAGCGGGTCGTTGAACCCGGTCCACCACGCCGTCTCGACGGACCGGGTGACACCCGGCGGCGGCGCGTTTCGGAACGCGGGCGCGACCGGCGCCGCGGGCACGCGATAGGTGGGCCCCACCGCGGCACATCCGGCGAGGAGCAGGCTCAGCGCGCCTGTGAGGACGAGGGACCGGCTCATGCCGGTGTCCCCTGCGGCAGGGTCGCTGCGGCTGCGGCCTCACGGTCGGCCTCCTTCCGGCCGGAGACCAGGAGGTACATCACCGGCGTCGCGATCCGCGAGAGGAGCGTGGACGAGACCAGTCCCCCGATGATGGCGATGGAGAGCGGCGAGTAGAGTCCCGAATGCTCGAACGCCAAAGGCAGAAGCCCGAAGATGGCCGTCACCGAGGTGAGGAGCACCGGCAGGAACCGCACCTCCCCCGCCCGTTCGATGGCCTCGCGCAGGGGTGCCCCTTCGCGCCGCATCTGCTCGGTGAAGTCCACCAGCAGGATCGAGTTTTTGATCTCGATGCCGATCAGGGCGATGATCCCGATCACCGCGGTGAACGAGAGGGAATTGCCCGTCACCCACAGGGCGCCGATGGCCCCGAACACGCCGAGGGGGATGATCCCGGCCACCACGAGGGCGGTCTTGAAGCGCCCGAACTCCAGCACCAGCACCGCCATGATGCCGAGGACCGCGGTGAGCACGGCGGCCCCCATGCCCGCAAAGCTGGCCGACTGCGCCTCCGCCTGCCCGCCGAGGGACGAGCTGTATCCGGGGGGCAGGATCAGGTCGCGCTTCAGCCGGTCCACTGCGTCCTTGGTGACGGCGGAGGTCAGGCGGCCCGTCTCCACATAGGCGGTGACGGTCACCGCCCGCTCGCGCTGATAGCGCTCCACCCGGGCAGGGCTGGAGATCAGGCTGGGCGTGGCGATGGTGGAAAGCGTGGTCGACTGGCCGTTGGCGGTGGGCACGTAGATCCGCGACAGGGCGGAGAGGTCGTTGCGGCGATCCATCGGCAGGCGCACACGCACGGGATAGTCGTCGCCGTCGGCATCCCGGAAGCGGGCGGCATCGTCGCCGGAGAGCGCCAGGCGGGCCACCCGGCGGGCAGCGCCGGAGGGCACGCCGAGCACGGCGGCCTTGCCCTCGTCGAGGCCGAGGTCGAGGTCGGTGCGGTCCAGCCGCAAGGGGTTCGACACGTCGCGCGTGCCGGGCGTGGCGCGCAGGATGGCGTCGGCGCGGGCGGCCAGGCCTTTCAGCACCTCGAGGTTCTCGCCGGTGAAGCGCACGGCGATGGGAGCCTCCAGGGGCGGCCCGTTCTCGAAGGTCACGACACTGATCTTGGGGCCGGGATAGCGACGCAGGTCGGCCCGCAGGTTGTCGACCAGCCGGTCGCTCTCCCCCGGGTTCCACTCCTTCAGGGAGACGTAGAGCTCGCCGTAGGTGGCGTCGGTCTCGTGCTGGTTCTGGTTATAGAAGATCTGCGGGTTGCCGCGGCCGAGGTTGCTCGCCACCCACTTCACCTGCGGCAGGCGGCGCACCCGGGCCTCGGCGAACTTCAGGGCGCGGTCGGTTTCGGCGAGGGCGGTGCCATCGGCATTCTCGACCCGCACGAGGAACTGCGGCGTCTCGGCGGCGGGGAACAGGCTCGAGCCGATGGCCTTGGCCATGGGCACGGTGGTGACCACGAGCACGCCCATGATCGCGAGCGTGATCCACGGCGCGGCCATCGCCCGGTGCAGCAGCGGGCGGTAGACGCCGTGGATCAGCCGATCCACCCGCTGAAGCAGCGCATTGCCCTCTGGCCCCTCGTTCTTGTTCAGCATGCGGCTGGCGAGGAACGGGATAATCGTCAGCGACACCACGAAGGAGGCGGCGATGGTGCACAGCACCGTCACCGGCAGGGAGCGGATGTAGGCGCCCGAGCCCTCCGGCAGGGCCATCAGCGGCAGGAACGCCAGCATCAGGCAGCCGGTGCAGCCCATCACCGCGAGGGTGATCTGCCCCGCCCCGTTGATGGCGGCGGTGGTGCGGTCCTCGCCGCCCCGCAGACGTCGCGCGATGTTCTCCACCACCACGATGGAGTCGTCGACGAGGAGGCCGAGCGACAGCACGAAGCCCGAGATCGAAAGCTGGTTCAGGCTGAACCCGAACGCCTGCAGCATCGACAGGCCGATGAGCAGCGAAAGGGGGATGGACAGCATCACCACCGCCCCGGCCCGCAGGCCCAGGGGCAGCAGGGTGATCAGCACCAGCGCCAGAGCCAGGCCGAAGTCGCGGAACAGCCGGTCCAGCCGATGCTTCACGTTGTCGGCCTGGAAGAAGCCGCGCTCCATATGCACGCCTGCGGGCAGGGTTTTCTCGAACTCGTCGAGGGCCGCCTTCACGTTGACGGTGACTTTGGCGACGTCGGCGTCGTCCTTCTGGGTGGCGGTGACGAACAGGGCGCGCTTGCCGTTGAAACGGGTGAGGTGCTGCGGCTCGTCGCTGGCCCAGGCCACCTGCGCCACGTCGCGCACGCGCACTACCTGGCCGCCGTTGGTGGCGACGGCCACCGCGCCGATGCGCTCCAGATCGTGGAACGCCCCGCCCGACTTGACGCTGAAGCGGCGGTCGCCCGCATGCACGGTGCCCACCGGGGCCTCGACGCCGGCAGCGCGCAGCGCATCGGATGCGGCGTTGGCGGGCAGTTTCAGCTGCGCTAGCCGGGCGAGGTCGAGCGACACCCGCGCCTCGGTCTGCGGGGCACCCCAGTATTTGGCCTCACGGATGCCGCCGATGCGGTTCAGGCGGTCTCGCAGGCGGTGTGCCACCTTCTCCAGCCGCCGGTCGGGCAGGACGTCCGAGGTCAGCGCGACCTGAAAGATCGCCACTTCGGTGGTGCGGCCGCGCTGCACGTCCAGTCGTGTCACGCCTGAGGGAAGAGAGGCGCGCAGGCCACTCACCTCCCGCACGGTCTGTTCGTACCGACGCTCAAGATCGCCCGACCACGAGAACTCGACAGTGATGACGCTGACGCCATCGGTGCTGACCGAGCGCACTTTGCGCACCTCGTCCAATCCGTTGACCGCGTCCTCGATGGGCTTGGCGACAAGCTGCTCCATCTCTGCCGGAGACGCGCCCGGCAGGACCGCGCGGATGCCCATGAACGGCACGGGGAAGTGCGGGTCTTCTGCCCGGGGAATGGAGCTCAGGGCGTTGAGGCCCAGAAGTCCCAGAAGCAGGAATGCCACGAGCGTGAACTGCCAGCGGCGGACGAAGAATGCGGCCGGGTTGAAGCTCACTTGCCCGCTCCGGCGGGAGCGGAGATGGCGAAGCTGGCGGGATCGACCACGCTCACCTTCTCGCCGTCGGCCACATAGCCGCCTCCGGCCGTCACCACCCGATCGCCCGGCGACAGGCCGGAAACGAGGGCCGAGTCGCCGTCGAAGCCACCGAAGCTGACGGCGGTTCGGCGCACGTGCAGGCTGGAGTCGAGGCGCAGCACCGAGGCGCGGGCGCCCGTCGCCTCCAGAACCGCCTCGGCCGGGATGCGCAGATAGCCACCCGCGCTGGCAGGGGCGGCACCCTCGATCCGCAGGGTGCCGAGCATGCCGCTGCGCAGGCCGGCGGCGGCGGGAATGGTCGCCTCAACCTCCACCTGACCGCTCTCGGCGCGGGCGCGCTGGCCGATGCGGGTTATGCGCGCGGTGAGCATCTGCCCCGGCAGGGCGTCGAGCCGCACCTGCACCGCCTGCCCGAGCCGCACCTTGGCCACGTCGCGGTCGGTCAGCGGCGCGCGCAAAACCAGGGGGCTCGAGGCATCGGCCACGGTCACGATGGGCTGGCCGGCGCCCATCACCTCACCGGCCTGCGCGGCCCGGCTCAGCACCACGCCGGAGCTGGGTGCGCGAAGGGTGGCCCAGCGGCGGTCGAAGGCGGCGCTGTCGTAGGCGGCGCGGGCGCTGGCGAGGGCGGTCTTCTGGTTGTCGAGCTGTTCGCGGCTGATGGCACCCTTCTCCACCAGCGGGGCGAAGCGATCCACATCGCGCTTGGCGCGGTCGAGGTCGGCGGCGGCCTGCCGCAGGCGCGCGTCCACACCGGCAGCATCCAGGGTGGCGATCACCTGACCGGCCTTTACCGTGTCGCCCTCGTCCACCATCAGGCGCGTCATCACGCCGGGGATGCGGAACGACAGGGCGCTTTCGCGCAGGCGTCGCAGCGACCCCGCCGCCTCAACCACCGACTCGCCGGAGGGGGCCGACACGAAGGCCACCTGCACAGGCGTGGGAGCCTTGGCCGTGGCCGCCACCTTCGGCTTTCCGCCGCACGCCGCCAGCGACAGCAGGGCGATGCCCGCAACGATCCCGGTGACGGATATGCTACGCCTCGGATCGATCACGAACGAGTCTCCCTATCGCTGATAGGTAATCAGTGATAGATCACTCTTCTTGTCAAGCTGTTCCGGAGTCGCCTTTGCCCCCAGCCGAACTCGCCGGTCGCTCCCTGCGCAAGGCCAAGGGCCAGGGCGGTGAGCGCCGGGAGGAGATCCTCGCTCATGCCGAGCGCCTCTTCGCCCAGCACGGGGTTCAGAGCGTTTCCACGCGGCAGATCGCCGATGCGGTGGGCGTGTCTCAGCCGACGCTCTACGCCTACTTCCCGCGCAAGTCGGACCTCCTGGACGAGGTGAGCGTGCGGGCCTTCGCCCAGGTGCAGGCCATGTCGGCCACCATCCATCAGCACCCCGACCTGTCGCTGCGCGATATCGCCCACGCCTATGTGAAGTTCGGACTGGAGCACCCGGACCCCTACCGGATCGCCTTCATGATCGAGCACCCCGATGCCGACCCCCTGCCGCTGGACGAAGCCGACCTGAAGCCCGGCCTCGCCGCCTTCGGGAACCTGCGAGACGCCGTGGCACGCCACCTCGGCCCCTCGCACCCCGACATCGAGGTCTGCAGCCAGAGCCTGTGGGCGGGGATGCACGGCCTCGTCTCGCTGCTGCTCACCCGCTGCGGCTTTCCGTGGGTGGACCGCCAGCGCCTGATCGACTGGCACGTGGAAGCGCTTCTGCGGGGGCTGCCCCCCAGGCAGGCATCCGAATCGAGCCATCGCGCGTAGCTTTCCCCATCGCTGCGGGAGGCTGTTTCATGTCTGGATTCGAGGCGCACCCACGGGTGTCGCGGCGCGGGATGATGGTGGGCCTCACCGCACTGGCGGCCGCATCGACCGCGCGGGCGCAGGCGACGGGCAGCCAACGGCTGATGTTCGCGGTGTTCCGCAACGCGTCGGAGATCGGCCGCCACAGCGTGTCCATCCAGCGCTCGGGCGACGATGCCACCGCCACGATAGACGCGGCCTTCACCGTGAAGATCGGACCCGTTCCCGTCTTCCGCTACCATCACGAGGCCGTGGAGGTCTGGCGCGACGGCCGCTTCATCAGCCTGAAGAGCACCAGCATCAGCAACGGCGCGCGCGAGCAGGTCTCGGCGATGCGCACCGGCTCGGGCGTCACCATCGACTGCACCAAGGGCAGGATCGTAGCGGGCGATGCGGCCCCCCTCACCCACTGGAACAGCGCAGCCCTGCGCCGCACCCTGTTCAATCCCCAGACTGGCGCCCTTTTGCGCGACACCGTCACCGGGCCGGACCGCTCCAGCGTGAAGCTCTACGACGGCCGCATCGCGCCGGTGACCCGTTACATCCTGACCGGCGACGCTGGCATCACCGATTTCTACGACGAGGACGGGGCCTGGGCCGGCCTGCGGGGCCTGGGGCCCGACAAGTCGACGATCGAATATCGCCGGATGGGCTAGAGGGCTGGCTCGATCACGCCCACGCTGACCGGATCGGCGGGGGCGGGCGGGCCGCCGCGGAGCTTCAGACCCTTCAGGATCAGCTTGATCGCCTCCCAGTGGATGGCGGCCACCACCTTCAGCGTCAGCAGCGGGTGCGAGACGCAGGCGGAAAGGATCGCGGCGTCGGTGAGTTCATGCCGCCTGCCAACGAAGCTCGCCTTCAGGATCAGCCCCTCCGAGTCCTCGACGTCGATGGAGAGATCGGCGCGGGCGGCAGGGGCGGCCACCTTGAAGCGATAGCGCATGTCCATGTCGAGGAACGGCGAGACGTGCAGGCGCTTGTCGGCCGCCTGCCGCACATAGCCCCCGCTCGCGGGCAGCGACGGGGCGGGAATGAGGTAGCTGTGCCGCTCCCCGAAGGTGGAGTTCACCTCATAGAGCACCGCCAGAAGAGCGCCGTCGCGCGCGTGCTGATAGAACACGCTGATCGGATTGAAGGCGTAGCCCAGCACCCGCGGCAGGGTGAGCACGCGCAGGGCCCCCAGCTCTCCCTCGATGCCCGCCGCCGCCAGCCGCTCGCGCATCTGCGCCTTCAAAGGCGTCTGCGAGCCGTCGCCATAGTCGCGCGTGCGCAGGCTGAGGAGGTTGAACCGCTCCCAGGAGAACCAGCGCAGCCGCGCGCCCAGCCCCTCGGCCTCATCGAGGTCGAGCAGGAGCATGAACACGCTGTAGCGCAGGGAATGGGCGCGGGGCCGCAGCCGCGTATGCCCGACCTGGCCGTCGTAGAGAGCGCTTGCGAGGGGCGGCGTTGAAGTCACGCCGCCAGCTTGGTCGTCTCCGCCGGGGTCGCCAAGTGGATGCGCCCCGACTCTCCCTCGACGGACCACGGCCGCCGCACGCCGCCCAGCTGTTCGGCCACTGCCAGCCCCGACTGCAGCCCGTCCTCGTGGAAGCCTGCGCCGAAGTGGGCTCCGCAGAACCACACGCCACCCTCGCCCTGCAGCGACCACAGCCGCTTCTGCGCATCCAGCGCCGCCCGGTCGAACAGGGGGTGGTCGTAGTCGTAAGAGCCGATCAAGGCGTCGGGGGCGATGGCGCGGTTCGGGTTCAGGGTGACGAACAGGTCGGGCTTTTTGGGAAGCTGCTGCAGGGTGTTCATCCAGTAGGTGCAGCAGAAGCCATCGGGATCGCCCCTCGCCCCGATGTGGTTCCAGGCCGACCAGGCGGCCCGGCGGCGCGGCATCAGGCTGGCATCGGTGTGCAGGACGGTGGTGTTCTTCGTGTAGCGGAACGCCCCCAGGAGCGTCCGCTCAGCCGCGGTCGGCGCGTCGAGCATGCGCAGTGCCTGATCGGCGTGGGAGGCGATCACCACCCGGTCGTATCGCTCGCTGGCCCCGGTCGCGTCGTGGACGGTCACGCCCCCCTCACCGCGCACGATGCGGGTGACCCCCGCGCCCAGCTTGATCCGGCCCCGCAGGGCTTTACTCAGCCTCTGCACGTAGGTGCGCGAGCCCCCGTCCAGCGTCTTCCACTGCGGACGGGAGGCAAGATTGAGAAGGCCGTGGTTCTTGAAGAACTTCACCAGCGCCTCGGCCGGATAGTCCCGGGCGCCAGCGGGCGAGGTCGACCAGATGGCGCCCACCTGCGGCAGAAGGTGATCCTCCTGGAAGGCCTTGCCGTAACCGCCCCTGTCCAGAAGCTCGCCGAGCGTGGTGGGCTGAAGCTCCAGCGCGGCGAGGGCCTCTGGCGCCTCGCGATAGAAGCGCACGAGATCCTTCACCATCGACCAGAACCGCGGCTTCACCACGTTCGAGGGCTGGGCGAACAGCGACAGCGGGGTGGCGCTGCCATACTCCAGCGCGCCCCCGTCGAGCGACACGCCGAACGACATGGCCGCCGCCTTCGTGGGCGCGCCGATGTGGGCGAGGAGCGCGGTCAGGTTCGGATAGTTGTCTTCGTTGTAGACGATGAAGCCCGTGTCCACCGGGATCGGGCCGTTGGCGGTGGGGGCGTCGACGGTGTGCGAATGGCCGCCGAGGCGGGTGTCGGCTTCGTAGAGCGTCACCTCGTGCACCGGGTCGAGAAGCCAGGCGCAGGACAGGCCGGAAATTCCCGAGCCGATGACCGCTACCTTCAGCGCACTGGCGGCTTTATCACCCTGCATCGCTCGACTCCGCCCTCGCCTGTATCGTGTCGGACATACGATAGGGGTTCCGAGGCGGATGCGCCTGCATCCATTGGGAGACCTTGACCGTATGACGCTCGAAACCGGAACTCGGAGGCAGGCGGGCGTGTCGACGGCGCAGCAGACATCGCGACGGGCAAAGGCCACTCTGCGCCTGCGGGCGGGCCTCGCGGCCGTGATCGCGGCCGCGGGCCTTTCGGGATGTTCGGCGGTCAGCGTTCTTAACACGCTGGAGCCCAAGGGCGGCATCACGGTCACCCACGACGTGGTGTTCACCGGCGGCGAGCGCGGCAAGCTGGATGTCTATCGGCCTGTGGGCGCCACCGGCGCGGCTCCCCTCGTCGTGTTCATCTACGGCGGCGGCTGGGATACGGGCGCCAAGGCCGACTACGGCTTCGTGGGCAATGCCCTGGCCTCGCGCGGCTATGTGACGGTGGTGCCCGACTACCGCATCTATCCGCAGGTGCGCTGGCCCGCGTTCCTGGAAGACAACGCCAAGGCTGTCGCTTGGGCGAAGGCGCATGCGGCCGAGTTTGGGGCCGACCCGCAGAAGCTGTTCCTGGCCGGGCATTCGGCAGGCGCCTACGACGCCATGATGCTCACCCTGGATAAGCGCTGGCTGGCCGCCGTGGGCATGGACCCGGTGCGCGACGTGAGGGGCGTGGTGGGCCTCGCCGGCCCCTACGACTTTCTGCCCCTGAAGTCGGATGAGCTGAAGACCATCTTCGGCCCGCCCGAAGGCCGCCCGGCCACCCAGCCGATCGCCTATGCCACCGCAGGGGCACCGCCGATCTACATCGCCACCGACCTCGGCGATAAGGTCGTCGATCCCGGCAACACCACCCGCCTGGCCGTCAAGGTCCGCAGCGTCGGCGGTCGGGTGGAGGAGCGCTACTACAAGCACCTGAACCACGCCCTGATGGTGGGGGTGATCGCGGCTCCCTTGCGCTTCCTGGCCCCCGTGCTGCGCGATCTTTCGGCGTTCATCGACAAGACCGCCGAAGAGCCCCGCACCGCCCAGGTGAGCAACGCCCAAGGGGCAGGCGCGTGAGCGTGCTCCCCCTTCTCGCCGTGATCGGCGGCGTGCTGGTGGCCATGCTTGTGGTGATGCTGGCCGGCTGGTTCACCCAGCGAGCAGCCAACGACGGCGGCTGGACCGACGTGTTCTGGACCTATGGCACGGGCGTCACCTGCGCCGTCGCCGCCCTCGTTCCCTTCGCCGGCATGAGCCATCCCACATGGCGACAGGTCGTGATCGCCGCACTGGTGCTCATCTGGTCTCTGCGGCTGGGTACCTACATCGTGCTGCGCGTCCGAAGGGGTCCGCAGGATGCACGCTACGTCGATCTGAAGTCGGAGTGGGGCGAGCGCTTCCAGGGGCGGATGTTCGGCCTCCTGCTGATCCAGGCCCCGTTCACCGCCCTCCTCTCCGCCTCGATCCTCGTGGCCGCCCGAACGCCCGACCCCGCCGTGCGCATCGTCGACGCGGTGGGCGTTCTGATCCTGTTCGGCTCGATCCTGGGCGAGACCCTGGCCGACCGGCAGATGGCCGCCTTCAAGGCCGACAAGTCCAACAAGGGCAAGGTCTGCGACCAGGGGCTGTGGGCCTGGTCGCGCCACCCGAACTACCTCTTCGAGTTCACCCTGTGGCTGGCCTATCCGGCCATCGCCTTCGACCTGGCCCGCCCGATCACCTGGCTGAGCCTGATCGCGCCCGCGGTGATGTTCTGCATCCTTCGCTACGGCACCGGCGTACCTCCTCTCGAGGCTGCGATGGTGAAGTCGAAGGGCGACGCCTACCGCCGCTACCAGGCCCGGGTCAGCCCGTTCCTGCCAAGACCGCCTAGAGACACCAAGGACGCAGCCGCATGAGCGCCACCGCAACCGTCATCAAGGCCTTCGAGGGCGCGCCCCTGCCCGATCCGGTGCGCCGCGCGGCCGTGAACTTCCTCGTGTCCGGCGCCAAGAAGGGCCTGACCAACGTCACCGGCGCGGCCGACCAGGCCTTCGCGATGGACATGGCCAAGCACCCCGTCGCCGAGGACGTGGAGGCCGCCAACGACCAGCACTACGAACTGCCCGCGGCCTTCTTCGAGCGGGTGCTGGGCCCGCGCCTAAAGTACTCGTCGTGCCTCTATCCCACCGGCCGCGAGAGCCTGGCCGACGCCGAGGTGGCCGCCCTTTCCGAGACCTGCGCCCACGCCGAACTGCAGGACGGCCAGAGCATTCTCGAACTCGGCTGCGGCTGGGGCTCCCTGTCGCTCTGGATGGCCGAACGCTATCCGAAGGCGAAGATCATCAGCGTCTCCAACTCCGCTTCGCAGCGGGCCTTCATCGAGACGAAGGCGAAGGAGCGGGGCTTCACCAACCTGACCATCGTCACTCGCGACATGAACGTGTTCGAAGGCCCCGCAGCACCGGTAGACCGCATCGTCTCGGTGGAGATGTTCGAGCACATGTCGAACTGGCGCGAGCTTCTGACCCGTGCCCGGGGCTGGCTGAAGCCTGACGGGCGGATGTTCCTCCACGTCTTCAGCCACAAGACCACGCCCTATCGCTTCGACAAGAACGACCCGGCCGACTGGATCGCGCACCACTTCTTCACCGGCGGCGTCATGCCCAGCCACGACCTGATCCGCCAGTTCGGCGACCTGTTCGCGGTCGAGGCCGACTGGCGCTGGTCGGGCGAGCACTACGAGAAGACCGCCAACGACTGGCTGGCCAATTACGACCGGCATGCGACCGAGATCATGGCCACCCTGCGCGACGTCTACGGGGCGGATGCCAAGCTGTGGCACCGCCGCTGGCGCCTGTTCTTCCTCGCCACCGCGGGCCTCTTCGGTCACGACGGGGGAGCCGAATGGGCCGTCAGCCACTATCGCCTGCGACCGGTTTCCGCATGATGCGGACCCGCAACGGAGGCTGACATGCTTAAGCTCGCCATCGCCTACATCTCCACTGGGTTCGTGTTCCTGGTGCTCGACGGAGCATTCCTGACGCTGGCCGGAATGAAGCTGTACAAGCCGGAGATCGGCGAGCTGATCTCGGATCAGGTGCGCCTGCCCCCGGCGGCGGCGTTCTACTTCCTGTACGTGGCGGGCATGATCTACTTCTGCGTGGCCCCGAACCTTTCGGGCTCTTGGGTCAAGGCGGCGGTGTCCGGGGCGATCCTCGGCCTCGTGGCCTACGGAACCTACGACCTGACCTGCCACGCGGTGATGCGTGTGTGGACCACCAAGGTGACGGTGATCGACATGCTGTGGGGCACCTTCGCCAGCGCCACCGCCTGCGCGCTGGGCGTCGTCATCACCAAACTGATCTCCGCCCGAACGGGAGCCTGAGTCGCATGGCCGCCATCTCGATTGACCACGCCGACGCCGAGGGCGGGTTCCACCCCGGCCGCGACGCGGGCTTCCGCGCGCTGGTGGCGGCGCTGCGACCCTGCTGGCGCACCGGCTCGATCACCCTGATCGGGCCGGACGGGGCCAGCTTCCGCATCGACGGGCAGGAGCCCGGCCCCGAAGCCTCCCTGCGCGTGAAGGACCCTCGCTTCGTGCGCCGCATCCTCACCAGCGGCGACGTGGGCTTCGCCGACGCCTACATCGCGGGCGAGTGCGAGAGCCCCGACCTTGCGGAACTGCTCTGCGCCTTCTCCGCCAACTTCGACGGCATCGCCGCGATCCTCGGCGGGAACCCCCTGGCCCGCTTCGTCAACTTCATCGCCCACGCGCTGAACCGGAACAGCGAGAAGGGCTCGCGCAAGAACATCCTGGCGCACTACGACCTGGGCAACAGCTTCTACCGCCTGTGGCTGGATGAGGGGCTGAACTACTCGTCGGGCCTCTATCTCTCCGGCCACGAAGACCTGGCCGAGGCGCAGACCCACAAGCACCGGGCGCTGGCGGAAGCCATGCGGCTCGAACGCGGCATGAGCGTGCTGGAGATCGGCTGCGGCTGGGGCGGGTTCGCCGAGTTCGCCGCCCGCGAATACGACGCCCGCGTCACCGCCGTGACCATCTCCCCCGCCCAGCACGCCTATGCCCAGCGCCGCATCGCCGCCGCCGGCCTGTCGGACAAGGTGTCGGTCGAGCTGTGCGACTATCGCAGCATCGAGGGCCGCTTCGACCGCATCGCGTCCATCGAGATGTTCGAGGCGGTGGGCGAGGCCTACTGGCCGACCTATTTCGACAAGGTGCGCTCGCTCCTTGCCCCCGGCGGGCGGGCGGGCCTGCAGATCATCACTATCCGCGACGACCTGTTCGAGGGCTATCGCAAGCGGCCCGACTTCATCCAGTTGCAGGTGTTTCCGGGCGGCATGCTGCCCAGCGAGACGCGGCTCGAAGCCGAGACGACGCGCGCGGGCCTCAAGCAGACCGACATCCGCCGCTTCGGCCAGGATTACGCCCGCACCCTGGCCGAATGGGGCAAGCGCTATCGCGCCCAGGCGGCCGCGGCGCAGGCCCAGGGGTTCGATGCCACCTTCGATCGCATGTGGCGCTATTACCTCGCCTACTGCGAAGCCGGGTTCCGTACGGCTCGCACCGATGTGGTTCAGATCGGCCTTGAGGCCGTCTGAACACGCCATTTGACAATCTTTAACAGCACCCGCCCGCCGACGGTGGGACAATGCGGCGTGAAGACCCGCCCTGCCATCCCCTCCAATCGCGTCCGCCCGGCCCGGTCGTTCGGCACGAGGAAACCGCGGTGAGGATCGCCGTCGTCGAAGACGACGAGACCCAGCGCGAGGCGCTATGCCGAATCCTGCGCTCTCACGGCCATGCCTGCTTCTGCGCGGGGGGCGTGAAGCCAGCCATGCTGCTGCTTCGGCGTTCCACATTCGACATGATCATTTTCGATTGGATGCTGCCCCAGGGCACGGGGCTCGATCTTGTGGCGTGGGCGAGAACCAACCTGAAGCCGACGCCTCCGATCCTCATGCTCACCGGCCGCAGCGACGAGGCTGACATGGCGCGCGCGCTGGAACTCGGCGCCGACGACTACGTCGTCAAGCCCGTGCTGGAGCGGCTGCTGATCGCCCGCGTCACCGCCCTGATGCGGCGCTCACAACCGGCGGCCCAGCCCACAGGGCTCGAGCATTTTGCCTCCTACTCTTTCGATCCGCGCCTGCGGGAGGTCACCTGGGGCGGCGAG
Source organism: Caulobacterales bacterium (assembly GCA_038226305.1). Taxonomy (GTDB): domain Bacteria; phylum Pseudomonadota; class Alphaproteobacteria; order Caulobacterales; family Caulobacteraceae; genus JASLDZ01. The sequence continues at coordinate 100,847 of JBBRQN010000004.1, read as the reverse complement.
CAGATCGTGCTGACGGCCAAGGAATTCGACCTGGCACTCATGCTGTTCCGTAACCTCGATAGGCCCCTGTCGCGGAACTACATCCTGGAGTCGATCTGGGGCTGGGAGGAGTCGCTCTCCAGTCGCACCCTGGATACGCACATCTCGCGCATCCGCTCGAAACTGGGCCTGCGACCCCAGCACGGGTTCCGTCTGGCCCCCGTCTATGGCTACGGTTATCGCCTCGAAGAGGTCGCGCCGTCCTGAGGGGGCACCGACGATGGCACTGATGGCAATCGCCCAGGCTGCGCCAGCTACCGTATCCGACTTCCTTTCCTATCGGGTGCAGCCCGGCGAGACACTCACCGACCTGCAGGTTCGGGGGCTGTGGCCGATGACAGCCTTTCTCGAATTGCGGCAGATCAATCGGCTGAGCGAGGCCTTTCCCTTGCACGAAGGGATGATCCTGCAGATTCCCAGGCGGCTCTTGCGCGCGGCCCCCATCCGCGCCCGGATCGACGCTTTCCGCGGCGCCGTCGTCATCGGGCGAGGTGTCCCGGCCAGCATCGGTGCCACGGTGGGGCAGGGTGACGCAATCACCACCGGCCCGGATGGCTATGCTGCGCTCTCGCTCCCCGACGGCAGCCGCATCGCCGTGCCGTCCAACACAGAGCTCAGCTTCGACCGGCTGAGCCGCGTCCTTCTCACGGGCGATCTGGACCGGGTGATCGCGCTCCGACGCGGGCGCATCGAGTCGAGCGTCGTGCCCATGACCCGGCCCGACAGCCGCTATGTGATCACCACGCCCCTGGCGGTGTCGTCCGTGCGCGGCACGGAGTTCCGTGCCAGCTATGAACCCTCCGCGGGCACCGGCACGGCGGGGGTGCTCAAGGGCAAGGTCGCCGTTGCAGGCGGCAAGTCGGAGTCGCTGCCCGCGGCCGGACAGGGCGTCACGGCCACGCCCGCCGGCGTCAGCCAGCCCAAGACGCTGCTGCCCGCCCCCGGCCTCGAAGCCGCCTCGAGCCTGCAGAGCGAGCCTGCGATCCACCTGCGCCTGACCCCGGTGGCGGGCGCGGTGGGCTATCGTCTGACCATCGCCCAGGCCGACCACCCTTCCGCCGTGCTCTACGAGGCGGCGGCATCGGGCGTGGACTTCACCGTGCCCGAGCTGCCGGACGACGCCTACGTCGCGCACGTCTCCGGCATGGCGCCGGACGGGCTTGAAGGCCTGCCGCAGAACGCCCCCTTCGCCCGCCTGCGCCTCAACCTCGCCCTGCGCCCGACCGTGGAGACAGGCGGAGCCGCAACCGCCCGCACGGTCGCGTTCTCGTGGGATGCCCCGCCGGGGGCGGTGTTCCGCTTCACCCTCAGCCGGGACGGGGAAGCCAAGCCCCTCGTCGACCTGTCCGATCTGAAGACTAACCACTACCTCGCCACCGGCCTGCCCCCCGGCGACTACAGCTGGCGCGTGTTCGCCGCGAAGAGCGCGGGCGAGGCGAAGCTGCAGGTGTTCTCAGACCCCGTGCGTCTGCGGATCGCTCCCTGACACGGGCTGGGCGGACGATGGCGGAATGGGTCGGCGTGTGCGCCCTCGCGCTCCTCGTCGCCCTGGCGCTGGCTCTGCCGCAGGCGGGCTCGCCCCCCGACAGGCTGCTCTATGACTCCCTCCTCAAACTGCGCACGCGCACCCCTTCCGAGCGGATACTGGTCGTTGCCATCGATGCTGCGAGCCTCAAGGCGCTCGGGGCCTGGCCGTGGAAGCGCTCGCTGCACGCCGCCCTGATCGACCGGCTGGCGCAGGGCCATGCCGCCTCCGTCGCCTATGACGTGCTGTTTCCCGAGCCTGACCCCCGGGGCGACGACCCCCGCCTGGCCGAAGCTTTGCGCCGGTCTGGCCGCGTGGTGCTGCCTGCCGTGCATATCGCTCCCGGTGACGACGGTGCCCCGGTGAAAGTGCAGATGCCGACGGCCCAACTGGCTTCCGCGGCTGCCGCGCTGGGCCATGTGGTGCTCACCCCCGATGCCGACGGCACCGTGCGCCGCCTCTCCGACGCGGTGGCACTGAGGGGAGACTGCCTGCAGCGGCTGACCGACGTGACGGCCGAAGTCGCTGGCATCAAGCGCCACACCTCGATCTGCGCCGGTCTCGCGGCCGCTTCGCGCTCGACGCCCCTCCTGCTGGCCACCCCGCCTCGGCTCATCGCCTATGCCGCCCGCCCCGGAGGCTTCCAGACGGTTTCGGCGGCCGACGTCATCTCCGGCGCGGCGCCTGTGGGCCTGTTCGACGGGCGACTGGTGCTGATCGGAGCCACGGCGGCGGGGCTGGGAGACGCCTATCCCACCCCCCTCTCCGGTGGGCGCGGGCCTATGCCCGGAGTGGAGATCCTCGCCAACGCCCTGGATGCGAGCCTGCGCGGTGCGGCTATCGCGCAGCCGGGCGCGGGATGGCGCGTCGCCTTCGCCGTCTTGCCCCTCACCCTGCTGTTCGCCGCGTTCCTGAGGCTGCGTCCACGACGGCTCGCCCTGGTGGGTGCCGGGCTCGGGATCGCAGCGGTGGGCTTGAGCGTGGGCCTCCTCATGTCGGGCACGTGGCTGTCCCCAATGCCGCTGTTGATTGCTACCGCGCTGGCCCTGCCCCTGTGGACGTGGCGACGGCTGTCGGCCGCTTCAGACCATATCGACGTCGAGATCGCCCGCCTGGGCGGTGCCCCCGGCCTGCGCGACGGCCGGGCGGGCGACGTAGTCTCCCTGCAGCTCGACGGGCTGAGCCAGGCGCGCGAGGGCGTGTCGGCCGGGATGCGGCGGCGCGAGGAGATCATGCAGCATCTCAGCCACGACCTGCGCTCGCCCCTCGCCTCGATCCTGGCGGTGATCCAGGGCCAGCCGGACGCGCCCGCAGTGGAGCGCCACGCCCGCCGGGGTCTGGCGCTGGCCGACAGCTATGTGCAGCTGGCACGCGCGGAGGGCCTCGCCTTCGCGCCTGAACCCTTCGACCTCAACGAGGCCCTCCTGGACGCGGCCGACGAGCTGCATCCGCGCGCCACCGCCCGCAACATCCTCATCGAAACCGAGCTCGGCGGCGAAGAAGAATTGTTGGTTTCCGGCGACCGGGCGCTGGTCACCCGCGCCCTCGTCAATCTCCTCGACAACGCGGTGAAATACGGTCCGGACGGGGCGACCGTCCTGGCGGTGACCGCGGGCGACGGGCCACACCGGGTGATCTGCCGGGTGAGCGACAAGGGCCGGGGCATGAGCGCCGCCGAGGTCGAGCGGCTGTTCGAGCCGTTCTTCCGGGCCGATGCTGTGGATCCGCGCATCGCCGGGTCGGGCCTCGGCCTGGCGATGGTGGCTGCGGTGGCGCAACGCCACGGCGGCTCCGTCGCCTGCGAGAGCGAGCCGGGTCAGGGCACGACCATGACCCTGGCCCTGCCTGCCGGTTTCGAGCCCGCTAGTTCGCCACCGCGTTGAGCTTGCCGCCGGGTGCCGAGACCATCAGGCGCACGATCTCCTGGGTGACCTTGGGCTCCAGCCCCTCGGTATGGCCCTTGTCCAGCCGCACGAAGTCGGCGACCACGCGCCCGCCCCTGCACTTCTCGTAGACGTATTCCTTCGTCGTTCCCGGCCGGGCCTTCAGGCCCCACACCGGATAGCCCTGCCGGGCGTTGTCGTAGACGTAGCCCGGCTGCGTATCGACGATGTCTTTGCGGGTGACGCGGGGGCCGCAGCCGTATTTCTCGGCCCAGGGCGAGGTCTCCTGCAGGCTGGTGATCTCGTGCTCGCCCGTCTCGTAGATGTGGGAGAACTCGCAAGCGGGCAGCGGCGGCGTGGCGCGGGGCGGACGGGCGTCGGGAGGCGAGCCGTCGGCCTTGGGCGGGCCGAAGCGCGGGTTCATGTTCGAGCCGCCGATGCGCCCGCCGGACAGGCTCAGGAACCCGTCGACCTTGTCCTTGAAGTAGGGGCTGCAGACGATCCGGGCGGAGGTGGCGCCACCCTGGCTGTGGCCGGCCAGCCAGAAGGCCTTGATGTGCTCGCGCCCGAAACTGTCGAACACGAAGTCGGCGATGTTCTGCAGATGGGCGTCGTCGGCATCGGCGACCCACACGCGCGTGGCCGGGCCTCCGGGGCCGAAGGTGGGCGAGGTGGCGGCCGTGGGCGTGGCGACCACCACCCGATAGCGCTCCTTGGAGTCCATCGCCGGGAAGTAGTGCCGCTGCCACTGGCCGATGGAGCCCGCGCCGTGGATGTTCAGGATGAACACCACCTTCTCGTTCGGCTTCAGGTCGCAAGGATAGTCGAGGAAGAACTTGCGGCCGGTCTTGGGGTCGGTGGCGTTTCCGGGGTTTGCGAGGAAGGCGCCGGTGCATTCCTGGCCCAGCACGCAGTGGTCGGGCGGCGGGCTCGTGCAGGCGACGCCGCCGAAGTCCTTCGCCTGGGCGGCGTGGCTCGCGACGGCGGCTCCGGCGAGAGCGGCCAGCCTAAGGATCATGCGGCTCGAACGGGTCATGCGGTTCCTCGCGGCCCGTCTCCGCGCGAGCCCTTCGGGGGCGATGCTAGTCCCCCGGATGTGGGCGCGCCAAGCTTTCCGCTTTACGTCGCGGCGCCGTTGTTCGGCCCCGCGGGCTGCGCATAGTGGCCCCACGCGAACGGCGCACCAGACGCCGACGCCCAGGTCACCCAGGGAGACGATCCGTGCAGCTCTTGAGCGAGACGATGGTGGCCGCCACCGGCCCGGCGCCCGCGCACCGGAAGGTCTATCCCGAGATCGATCCCAGGGTGCTGGGCGACCCGCGATGCTTCACCGGCGGCCACCCCTTCGCCACCTATGCCCGCCTGCGCCAGCAGGCGCCCGTCGCCTGGCAGACCGAGCTCGACGATCGCGAGCCCGGCTTCTGGGCCATCACCCGCTATGAAGACGTGGCGCGGGTGAACTCTGATCCGGTCACCTTCAGCTCGCAGAAGGGCGGCATCCTGCTGTCGGCCGGACCGCCTGAGACGCGCCATCCGCTCCTGTTCCGCGCTTCGATGGACACCATGATCAACATGGATGCGCCGTGGCACCTGCAGCTTCGCAAGGAGCACATGCCGTTCTTCACCCCGCGCTACCTGAACACGCTGCGGGAGCGGGTGGCGCAGGAGAGCACGCGCCTGCTGAACGGGGTCGAGGCGCATGGCGGCGAGTGCGATCTGGTGGAGACCGTCTCCTCCCGCCTGCCGCTTTTCACCCTGTGCGAGATCCTGGGCGTGCCCGAGGCCGACCGGCCCAAGTTCCTGAACTGGATGCACTATCTGGAGCTGGCGCAGAGCCTGGCGGCCGATCGCTCCAAGATCGCCGAGCCGACGATCGAGCTGATGCAGTTCATTCAGGCGTTCAACGAAAACGTCTCGGAGATGTTCGAATACGGCCTGCACATGCTGAAGAAGCGGCGCGACGACCCGCAGGAAGACATGATGACCGCTATCGCGCGGGCGAAGGTCGACGGCGGTTACCTGCCCGACGAATACCTCGACGGCTCGTGGCTCCTGATCGTGTTCGCCGGCAACGACACCACCCGCAACACCATCTCGGGCGCGATGAAGCTCCTCACCGAGCACCCCGACCAGAAGGCCAAACTGATCGCCGACCCGTCGCTCCTGCCCAACGCCACCGACGAGTTCATCCGCATGGTGAGCCCGGTGATCTACATGCGCCGCACCGCCTCCACCGACGTGGATCTGAATGGCCAGAGAATCGGCGAGGGCGAGAAGGTCGTGATGTTCTACGGCGCCGCCAACCGCGACCCGGCGGTGTTCGAGGACCCCGACCGGCTGGACGTGACCCGCGCCAACGCCTCCAAGCACCTCGCCTTCGGCCTCGGCCCGCACGTGTGCCTGGGCAAGCGGGTGGCGCAGCTGCAGCTGGAGGAGGTCTACCGCCAGATCCTGCAGCGCTTCCCCGACATGGAGTATTCCGGCGGCATCGACATCGCCCCGGGCAACTTCGTCCACGCGATCCGCAAGCTGCCGGTGCGCTTCACGGCGAAGGCGGCGTAGGCCTTAAGACCTCCCCCGGTCGGGGGAGGTCTTAAGTCACCTCAGTCTGCGGGCCCGAGCTTCATGGCGCAGATCTTGTTGCCGTCGAGGTCGCGGAAGTAGGCGCCGTAGAAGGCTCGCGGGCCTTCTTCGCCGCGCACGCCGGGCTTGCCCTCGTCGGCTGCGCCGAGGCTGATCGCTGTGGTGTAGAAGGCGGCCACTTCGGCCCGGGTGTCGAAGGCCATCGCCAGCATGGTGCCGTTTCCGGGGTGCGCCACGCCGCCGTCATACGGCTTCACCAGCGCCAGCGCCGGGGTGTCGTTCTGGCCGAAACGGGTCTTGCCCTTGAAGCCGTAGGCGGTGATCGCGTTGGAATTCTGCGCCAGCTCGAACAGCATCTGCCCGCCGATGGAGGCCATCAGCGCGGCATAGAACGCCTGGGCGCGGGGCATGTCGTTGGTGCCAAGGGTGGCGTAGGCGATCATGGGGCGGCTTCCTCTTTTGTCGTTGCGCCGAGGCTAGCACGCGCCCCACGACATTCGATCCACCCCCTTCGCCGCCGGGGCTACCTTGCGCCGATGACACCCGCCCGCGACCCGACCGGACTCGCCGGACTCTCCGGACTCCAGGTCTCCCCCGCAAAGCGGGGGAGGTGGCCGCGAAGCGGACGGAGGGGGCGAGCCGCACACACGACGTCGAGTGCAGGGCTCGCCCCCACCACCACGCAAGAGCGTGGTCCCCCTCCCCCGCTTTGCGGGGGGGGGCCTCGCACCGGACTCTCCGGACTCACATCTTCCCGATGGTTTCCTCCGACACGCCCCACAGGCGGTCCGCCGTTTCGGGGTCCAGGGCGTGGGGCATGACGCCGGTGAAGGGGCTCGCCGTGTCGAAGGGGAGGGCCTGCGCACAATCCTCCAGATACAGCCCGCCGATGCCCTCAAGCTCCGCCCCGACCGCGGCCCACACCGATGTGGCCGCACCCTGTTCGGTGGTCTTGAAGCGGGCGTTAGGCTTCCCGTTCTCGTCGATCCAGCCGAAGGCGCGCATCTCCTCCACCGGCAGGTGGCGCTGCAGGGGCGTGAGGATGCCGCCGGGCATGACGGCGTTGGCGTTGATGCCGGCCGAGCCGAAGCGGGCGTTGAGCGCCAGGGCGAAGAGGCTGTTGGCGGTCTTGGCCTGGCCGTAGCTCTCCCACTTGTCGTAGGGCCGCACGCGGTAGTGGATGTCGTCGAAGTGGATGCCGCCGCGGCGGTGCCCGATGGAGCTCAGGGACACCACCCGCGAGGGCCGCCCGGCGGCGTCGGCCCCCCGCTGCAGGGCCGGGATCAGCCCCTGCGCCAGGGCGAAGTGTCCGAAGTGGCAGGTGCCCACCTGCATCTCGAGGCCATCCGCTGTGTAGGCCAGGGGGCAGGCCATCACGCCCGCGTTGTTGATCAGGATGTGCAGGGGGCCGTCGCCGAAGGCCGCCGCGAAGCCCCGCGCCGAGGCGAGGTCACCCAGGTCGAGATGCTGCACGCTGACCTTGGCTGCAGGGGCGCCGGCCTTGATGTCGGCCACGGTGCGCTCCCCCGCGGCGAGGTCACGTACCGCCAGCACCACCGTCGCGCCCGCCTCTGCCAAGGCCCGGGCCGTCTCGACGCCGATGCCGCTGGCCGCCCCGGTGACCACCACCGTCTTGCCCGAAAGGTCGGCCCCCGCGACCACCTCGCGCGCCCGCGTGTCGTGCCCGAATCCCGAGGTCACCCGCTCAGCCATGCCCGCCTCCCACCTTGTTTTAAGGGAGCCTACCGCGAGCGGATCGAGCTGTGCCACAAAAGCGCGATGCAGCCCGGCACCCCCCGAACTCACACGCTCAGCCCTGACGCCACCGGCCCCCTCAAGGGCGTACGCATCATCGACATGACGGCCGTGGTCTTCGGCGCCTACGCCACGCAGATCCTGGGCGACATGGGGGCCGAGGTGATCAAGATCGAAGCCCCCTCCCCCGATGGTCGCGATGGCGACGTGATGCGATGGGCGGGGCCCTCGCCCAGGGCCGCCCCTGCCGGGATGGGGCCGATCTTCATGACCATCAACCGCAACAAACGATCCGTTCTGCTCGACCTGCGGCGCGAGGGCGACCGGGCGGCCCTGCGGGCGCTGGTGCCCAGCTGCGACGTGTTCGTGGCCACGGTGCGGCTGGATGGACTGGCCCGGCTGGGGCTCGACTACGCAGGGGTGAAGGCGCTGCGGCCCGACGTGGTCTACGTTCACGGCTCTGGCTACGGAGCGGGGGGGCCGTGTTCGGGCGAGCCTGCCTATGACGATCTGATCCAGGCGGCTTCCGGGGCGGCCGATCTCCTCTCCCGCGCCGACGGCGACCCTACGCCCCGGTTCATGCCCACGGTTCTGGCCGACAAGGTGTCTGGCCTGTTCATGGTGCAGGCCGTGCTGGCGGCCCTGTTCCACCGGGAGCGCTCGGGCGAGGGCCAGTTCGTGGAGGTGCCCATGCTGGAGTGCGTCACCAGCTTCAACCTGGCGGAGCACCAGTTCGGCCACGTCTATGACCCGCCCACCGGCCCGTTCGGCTATCACCGCATCGCCACCACCGCCCGCAAGCCCTATCCCACCAAAGATGGCTGGATCGGCCTGCTGCCTTACACGCCGCAGCAGTGGTCCGGCTTCTTCGATCTCGTGGGGTGGGCCGATACGGTGGCGCAAGACCCCCGGTTCGCCGAGCCGGTGCAGCGGGCCAGGAACATCCAGGCGCTGTACACCCTTCTGGAGACGGTCACGCCCCTGCGCACCACCGCCGAGTGGCTGGCAGCGCTGAAGCCGCTGCACATTCCGGTGGCTCCCATGAACCGGCTGGAAGACCTGATGGCCGACCCGCACCTCGACGCGGTGGGGCTGTTCGAGCGCTACGAGCACCCCGCCGCCGGGGCCTACGTGGCCATGCGCTCGCCGCTGCGGTTCTCCGCGACGCCCACCAACATCCGCCGCCACCCGCCGCTGTTGGGCGAGCACACGGCCGAGGTCGTGGCCGAGCTGGGGCTGGCGCCGCTCGCTTGAGTCAGACCGCCTTGCGGATGATCAGCCCCACCGAGGTGGCGGCGTAGCCGTCGAGCAGGAGGCGCAGGTGCGGCTCGTGGGTGAAGGGCGGCACGTCGATGTAGCGGTCCAGCGGGCGCTCGCCTTGCCGCCAGTCGAAGGGAGCCACCGTGTGCCCCGCCGCGGTCAGTCGCGCCGCCAGCGCCTCCAGGTCGCGCCTGCGGTAGATGACGGTCGGGTTGTGATCCAGGGTGTCGGCGTTGGAGCTGAGATTGAACTCGGTGGTGTGAACGGCCAGCCCCCCCGGCTTCAGGGTGTCGAGCGAGCGCTCGATGAAGGTCAGCCCGTGCTCCAGCGAGCCGAGGTGCTCCAGCGCGCAAGCCGACCAGCAGAAGTCGAACCCGCGCAGGTGATCGGGGATCGCGTTCATGTCCGCCGCCTCGAACTCCACGGCGGCTTCGAAGACGGAGGGCTCGCAGATGTCCGGCCGGGCCAGGGCGGCCTTGCCCGCGGCGTGCTCGTGGGTGGCCGTCCAGCCGGAGGCTACGGCCTGATCCATCGCCTGGTCCGTGCCCAGAATCCGGCAGCCATAGCTCGCGAAAAGCGCCGACAGGGGCTCCTCCCCCACGCCGAAGCCAAGGCCCCGCGCGCCCGGGGCCAGCGCCCCCCGCTCGTGCAGCACCTGGCAGAGGAAGCCGAACTCCCACTGCTTGCGATGGTAGGCGGGAAGCTGCCCCAGCCTGTGCAGCCAGTAGAGGATGGCGGGGTTATCCATGTCCTCTTGCCGGCACAGGCAGGAGGAGGGGAATACCAGCGCCCCGCCCGGTGCCGTGGGCTCCGGCGCGGGGCGATCGTGCAGCACTCCTGACCAACTCGACTCAGGCGGCAGGGCCCGGGCTGCAGCCAAGGTGTTGTGGGTGCGTTGCAGAACACCGACCTGCCAGCGGATGGCGTGCAGCTCCCGCGCAACGAGCTGGCTGAGCTCGCGCTGCTCATCGACGAGCCTATCTATCCGCTCGGGCACGGTGCGCATGTGGCGCAGCTGGCCAAGGCCCTCGATGGCGGCCCTCAGCCCCGCGAGGCTGAAGGGGCGGGGTGACTCCTCGCTCATCGCGCCACGGCGTCTAGAAGCAGGTCGCGGCGCATCGGGTCTCCACAGGAAGCGAGTCTCGCCTGCAGGCGGCTCAGGGGGCGTCTAACGGAAGCCGACGCCCCGCCGAAGGTTCCTACCGCTCAGGATGGGTCAGCGCCTGATAGGTCAAGGTGCGGGCGGCCGCGCCCAGGTCGTCACCGCCGGATCCGCCAAGGCGCTGGATCATGCCCACGAAGATCACGTCGTTGGTGGGGTCGACCCAGAACCATGTGCCGGCCGCCCCGCCCCAGCTCATGGAGCCCTTGCCCTCCAGCGTGCCGGAGGCGCGGGGATCGTTCACGACCATGAAGTCGAGCCCGAAGCCCACGGCCTCGTTGAAGCGCGCCACGCTCGTGCCGTTCGACGAGACCAGCACGCTCTTAGGGATGACGTTGGTGCCCATCAGCTCCACCGAGGCGGGCGACAGGATGCGCACCCCGTCGAGCTCGCCCTTGTTGGCCAGCATCTGAGAGAAGCGCGCGTAATCCATGGTTGAGGACACGAGGCCGCCGCCGCCCGACTCCATGTTGGGAGCCTTGATGTAGTCGGGCATGGCCTCGCCGAAGAGCTCCTTCGGCTCCTCGATCCCGCCGCCCTTCTTGCCGACATAGACGGCCGCCAGACGCTTCTCCGAGCCCGGCTTCACCGCGAACGCCGTGTCGTTCATCTTCAGGGGCGTGAAGATGTTCTGTTGCATGAACTGCCCCAGCGTCATGCCGGAGAGTTTCTCGACGATGTAGCCCTGGATATCGACCGCGTTGGAATAGCTCCAGTTCGTGCCGGGCTGGAACATCAGGGGGATGGTCGCCGTGCGGTCGATCATCTCCTTCAGGCCGTTGGCGGCCAGCACGCGCTTGGCGCGGTATTCCTTGTCGACCGGATGCACATCGCCGAGGCCGTAGCCGAAGCCGGCCGTGTGGCTCATAATCTCGCGCATTGTGGGCGGGCGCTTCATCTCTTCGGTCATGATGGTCTTACCGTCCGGGCCGAGGCCGGTCATGACGCGCAGGTTCTTGAATTCGGGCACGAACCGGGTGACCGGGTCGTCCAGGCGCCACTTGCCCTGCTCGAAGAGGATCATCATGGCCACGCCGGTCATCGGCTTGGTCATGGAGTAGATGCGCACGATGGAGTCCTTGGCCATCGGGGCACCAGTGGCCAGGCTCGCCTTGCCGTAGGTGTTGAACTCCACGATCTTGCCGTGGCGGGCGAGGAGCGTGGTCATGCCTGCGACCCGGCCGTCGGCGACCACCTTGGCCATGTAGGCGTCCAGCGTCTTCAGGCGGCTCGAGTCGAAGCCTACCGATTCTGGGGTGGTGGCGACGCTGAGGCCCCCGCCGACCGGCTCCTTCGCCTGCGCCAGGGGCGCCGAAGCGAGCATGAGCACCGAGAGCGCGACAGCGCCCAGCATCCGACGACCGATCATGTGACGTTTCCCCGAGGTGGTTTGTTGTTTTGCCGGGAGCTTACGGCACCTCGCGGCGAGGGCAATGCCCTAGAGTGCCGCCACCACCGCCTGCGTCATCGCCCGGGTTCCGAGTGTTCCGCCAAGGTCTGCGGTCGCGGCGCCAGCCGCCAGCGCGGCGTCGATGGCGCCATCGAGTGCATCGGCCGCCTCACCCCGCCCCAGCCCGTCGCGCAACAGCGACGCCGTCGCACGCAGGGCGCCCACGGGGTTGGCGCGGTCCTGCCCTGCGATGTCGGGGGCCGAGCCGTGGATCGGTTCGAACAGGCCGGGGGCTCTCGGCGCGCCGAGAGAGGCCGAACCCAAAAGGCCGATGGAGCCGCACAGCACGCTGGCTTCATCCGAGAGGATGTCGCCGAACATGTTCTCCGTCAGGATCACGTCGTAGCGCTTGGGCTGCGTGATCAGGAGCATGGCGGCCGAATCCACCAGGCCGTGTTCGAGCGCTACGTCGGGATAGTCCTTCGCGATGCGGGTGACGGTCTCGCGCCACAGGCGGCTCGTCTCCATCACGTTGGCCTTGTCGATGGAGGCCACCTTGCTGCGGCGCTTGCGGGCTGCCTGGAACGCCACGTGCGCCACCCGCTCGACCTCGGCCGTTGTGTAGACGCACTCATCGGTCGCCCGGTCCGGCGTGCGCGTGCGCGTGCCGAAGTAGAGGCCGCCGGTTAGCTCTCGCACGATCAGAAGGTCTACCCCTTCCACCGCCTCGCGCTTTAGGGGGGAGCGGTCGGCCGTGGTGGCATCCACCTTCACGGGCCGAAGGTTGGCGAAGAGCCCCATCGCCTTGCGGATCGCCAAGAGCCCCTGCTCAGGCCGTTTCTGCCCACCGTCCCACTTGGGACCGCCCACGGCACCCAGGAACACGGCGTGCGAGGCGAGGCAGGCCGCCTGCGTCTTGGCTGGCAGGGGCTCGCCGTGGCTGTCGATGGCGGCACCGCCGATGGCGTGCTCGGCGAAAGCGAACTCCAGCCCGAAACGGCTGCCCACAGCTTCCAGGGCTGCGCGGGCGGAGGCGGTGACTTCCGGCCCGACCCCGTCACCGGGGAGGAGCACGATCCTGATCGTCAAGCGGCTGTCCTCGTTTCGAAAGCTTCCACGGCGGCGGTGCGGTTGAGGAGGTAGCCCAGGCTGTCCACTCCCTCGATCAGGCAGGCGCGGGCGAAGGGATCCACCTCGAACTTCGTCACGTGGTTGCCGAAGCGCAGTTCGCAGGTGGAGAGGTCGACGGTGATCTCGCGGCCGGGCTGCTCCATCAGCTGCGCGTGGGTCTCGGCATCGACCACCACCGGCAAAACGCCGTTCTTCAGGGCGTTGGAGCGGAAGATGTCGGCGATGCGGCTGGAGATCACCACCCGAAAGCCGAAGTCGTGGATCGCCCAGGGCGCGTGCTCGCGGGAGGAGCCGCAGCCGAAGTTCTCGCCGCCCACCAGCACCCGGTGCGAGGCGGCGTCGATGGTGTTCAGGATGCCGTCCGGCTTCTGCGCGCCGGTCGCGTCGTAGCGCCAGTCGTGGAACGCCACCTTGCCCAGCCCCTCCCGGGTCGTCGTGGTGAGGAAGCGGGCGGGGATGATCTGGTCGGTGTCGATGTTGGCGTCCGGCAGCACCACGGTGCGCGACGTGAGGGTGACGAAGGGCTCAGCCGACATAGCCCGCCTCAAGATAGATGCGGGGATCGGTGAGCACCCCCGCCACCGCCGCTGCCGCCGCCGTGGCCGGGCTGGCGAGGATGGTGCGCGCGCCCGGCCCCTGTCGGCCCTCGAAGTTGCGGTTCGAGGTGGACACCGCGCGCTGGCCCGGCCCCACCATGTCGCCGTTCATGGCGATGCACATGCTGCACCCCGGCAGGCGCCACTCGGCCCCGGCAGCGATGAACATCTCGTCCAAGCCCTCCTCCTCCGCCTGCCGCCGCACGGCTTCGGAGCCCGGCACCACCAGCATGCGCACGCCGGGAGCGACCTTGCGATTGCGCAGCACGGCCGCGGCGACCCGCAGGTCAGACAGGCGCCCGTTTGTGCAGGAGCCGACGAAGACCACGTCGATAGGCTGGCCCATCATCGGCTGTCCCGCCTCGATGCCCATGTAGCGCTGCGCCTTGGCCTCGCTCTCATCCGCAGGCGTGGGGGCCGTGCCGCAGATGGGCGCGGCGGCGTCGGGCGTGGTGCCCCAGGTGGCCATGGGGGTGAGGGCTGTGGCGTAGAGCTTCACCTCACGGTCGAACGCGGCCCCCTCTTCGGTGGCGAGATCGGCCCAGTCTTCGCAGGCGTTTCTGAAGCCGTCGTCCTTCGGCATGAAGCGACGGCCCTTCAGCCAAGCGAAGGTGGTCCCGTCCGGCGCGATCATGCCGGCGCGGGCGCCGCACTCGATGCTCATGTTGCAGAGGGTCATCCGCGCCTCCATCGAGAGGGAGCGCACCGCAGGCCCGGCGTATTCGATGACGTAGCCGGTGGCGCCGCCGATGCCGAGCTGGGCGATCACCGCGAGCGCCAGGTCCTTGGCGAAGACGCCGGGCGCGAGGCCGCCGTCGATCCACACGCGCATCGACTTGGGCTTGCGCTGCAACAGCGACTGGGTGGCCAGCACATGCCCGACCTCGGTGGTGCCGATGCCGAACGCCAGCGCCCCGAAGGCCCCGTGGGTGGAGGTGTGGCTGTCGCCGCAGACCACGGTCATGCCAGGGCGGGTGAGGCCCTGCTCCGGCCCGGTGACATGCACCACACCCCGGGCCTCGCTGCCCCAGTCAGCCAGTTCGATGCCGTGGGCGGCGGTGTTGATCCGCAGCGTGTCGACCTGGGTCTTGGCCTGATCGGTGACATAGGGGCGTTCCCCGTCAGCGCCCGGCGGCAGGGTGGGGGTCGAGTGATCCAGGGTGGCGAAGGTCTTGTCCGGGCGACGCACCTTGATGCCCCGGGCATCGAGCTCGCTGAACGCCTGCGGGCTCGTCACCTCGTGCACGAGGTGCAGGTCGATGTAGAGCAGGGCCGGGCGATCCTCGGTCTCGGGCTCGACCACGTGGGCGTCCCACACCTTGTCGAACAGGGAGCGCGGGGCGATCTCAGGCTCGGCCGAGCCGACCGTCTTCGGGCTATACGGCGAGCGCCGGTTCGCGCGCATGGGCGGGCTCCTTCCCGGGCGTTGAGGGCGTGGCGGCGGCGATGGGTTCCAGCCAGCCCCGGGTATCGGTCGTGTGGCCCGAGAACAGGCCATTGAACATGGCCTGCAGCCGCTTGGTGACGGGACCGGGGCCGTTGCAGCGGGTGGCGATGCCGTCGATGGATCGCACAGGGGTGATCTCCGCCGCGGTGCCGGAGAAGAACACCTCGTCGGCCACGTAGAGCATCTCCCGGGGCAGGATCTGCTCCTCGATGGCGATGCCTGCGTCGGCGCAGAGCTTGAACACGGTGTCGCGGGTGATGCCCACCAGGATCGAGGCGGCGGCGGGCGGGGTGATGATCCGCCCGTCCTTCACGATGAAGAGGTTCTCGCCCGCCCCTTCCGAGAGCCGTCCGTCCACGCCGAGCGCGATGCCCTCGGCATAGCCGTTGCGCTGGGCCTCGCGGCCGATGAGGTAGCCGGAGAGGTAGTTGCCCCCCGCCTTGGCGCCCGTCGGCACGGTGTTCGGCGCATAGCGGGCCCAGGACGAGATGCACACGTCCACGCCCTTGGTCAGCCCCTCTTCGCCGAGATAGGCGCCCCAGGGGAAGGCGGAGATCGCCACGTCCACCTTGGTGCGCTCAGGCGCCGGCGTCACGCCCATGCCGCACTCGCCCAGGAAGGCGATGGGGCGGATATAGGCGCTGGTCAGGCCGTTGACCCGCACCGCCGCCTTGCAAGCCTCGACCAGGGTCTCCGGCGTGAACGGCGGCTGGAAGCCGTACATGCGGCAGGAGTCGAACAGCCGGTTGATGTGGTCCGTCAGGCGAAAGCCCATCGGGCCGTCCGGGGTCTCGTAGACCCGCACGCCCTCGAACATGGAGGTGCCGTAGTGCAGGGCGTGGCTCATCACGTGGATGCGCGCATCGGCCCACGGCGTCATCTCGCCGTTGACCCAGATGTGGTCGGCCAGCTTCACGACGCGATCTCCCATTCCATCACTGGGGCGGCTTCGGGTGCGCAGAGCGGGCTGAGGAGGGCGATCATGGCCGCATCGTCCAGCGTGCCGATCTCGTCGGCCCGCACCTTGAAGGCGGCAAAGGCGATGGCGAGCTGATTGCCGCGCAGGGGAAAGCCCAACCGCTCGGCCCGCTCGGCGAAGGCGTGTTTCCCGGAGTGCTTGCCGAGAACCATGTCGTGGCCGGCGAAGCCCACGTCCTGCGGGCGCATGATTTCGTAGGTGCGCGAGTCCATCATCATGCCGTGCTGGTGGATGCCCGCCTCGTGGGCGAAGGCATTGCGGCCGACGATCGCCTTGTTGCGGGCGATGGGCTCGCCGGTGACGCGGCAGAGGGTGCGACTGGCCTCGAGCAGGCGCTGCGCGTTGACGCCGGTGGTCACGCCGTAGAGGTCGGCGCGAGTGCGAAGGGCCATCACCACCTCCTCGATCGCGCAGTTGCCCGCCCGCTCGCCGATGCCGTTGAGGGCGCCCTCCACCTGCCGGGCCCCGGCGCTGACGGCGGCCAGGGAGTTGGCGACCGCCATGCCGAGGTCGTCGTGGCAGTGCGTGCTGAAGATCGCCCCCGGCCGGTCCACCGCCTTGATCAGGTCGGTGAAGATGCGGTGGATCTCCCAGGGCGTGATGTAGCCCACGGTGTCAGGCGCATTCAGGGTGGTGGCACCCGCGTCGAAGGCCGCCTGCATCACCTCGGCGAGAAAGTCGGGCTCCGTGCGGATGGCGTCCTCGCACGAGAACTCCACGTCGTCGGTGAAGGTGCGGGCGTGCTGAACGGCGCGGATGGCGGCGTCCTTCACCTCCTCCCGGCTCATCTTCAGCTTGTGCTCGCGGTGGATCGCGCTCGTGGCGATGAAGGTGTGGATGCGGGTGCGCGGCGCCCCGGCCAGAGCCCGGCCCGAGGCAGCGACGTCCGCGTCGTTGGCGCGCGACAGGCTGCAGATCACCGGCCCTTCGACCTCGAAGGCGATGCGGCGGATCGAGGCTTCGTCGCCCGGAGAGGCGGCGGCGAACCCGGCCTCCATCACGTCCACCCCCAGGGCGGCGAGGGCGTGGGCCACTTCGAGCTTGGCGGAGACATCCATGCTGAAGCCGGGCGCCTGCTCGCCGTCGCGCAGGGTGGTGTCGAAGATGACGACGCGGTCTGCGACGGGGTCGGCCGAGCCGCCTACCGCCGGTTCTGGGGCTACGCGCACGGCACCGGCTCCCGATAGGCGACCACGTCGGCGCTGAGGCGGCGCACGCCGATCAACCGGTCGATCTGGCGACCCAGCACATCCGTGCAACGCTCCGCACCCAACCCCCGCACCGCGACGGAAACCCGGCGCGAGCCGTTGCCCTCGGCCCCAAGCTCCATGGCGTCGATGGCGAAGCCCCGGCGCTCGATCAGGCCGATCAGGCGGGGAAGCGAGCCTTCGGCCCGGTCGATCTCGCAGGTGATCGTGGTCATCCCACGTCCTCCATCATCATCTCGGAATTGGATTTGCCCGGCGCGACCAGCGGCCAGACGTTGGACTTGGCGTCGATGACCACATGCATGAGCATGGCCCCCGGCGCATCGAGCAGGCGGGTGATGCCCGCCTCTACCTGATCGCGATGATCGACCCGGAAGGCATCGACGCCGAAGCTCTCGGCCACCTTCACGAAGTCCGGATTGTCGGAGAGGTCCACCTCGGAATAGTTCTCCGAGTAGAACAGCTCCTGCCACTGACGCACGAGGCCGAGCGAACTGTTGTCGATCAGCACGATCTTCACCGGGATCTTGTAGCGGCGGATGGTCGCCAGCTCCTGGATGTTCATCATGAACCCGCCGTCGCCGGCGATCACCACGACGGTGTCCTGGGGCCGGGCCAGCTTCGCGCCGATCCCGGCGGGCAGGCCGTAGCCCATCGCGCCCAGCCCTGCGGACGTCAGATGGGCCTGCGGACGGGAGAAGCGGCAGTGCTGCGCCGCCCACATCTGGTGCTGGCCCACGTCGCAGGCCGCCACGAAACGGTCGCCCGCCTGCTCGCTCAGAGCCTTGAGGAGGGCGGGGGCATAGACCCCCTCCCCCGGCGCATCGTAGCGCCAGGCCGTATCGGCCTTGGAGGCCTGCGTGTTCGCGATCCAGTCGCCGATCTCCAGGGGCCCGGGATCGAGGGTGGAGAGCGTGCGGGCCAAGTCGCCGGTGATCGCCACGTCGGCGGTGCGCAGCTTGCCGATCTCGGCCACGTCGGCGTCGAAGTGGATCACCCGGGCGTGCGGGGCGAACGACGCAAGCTTGCCTGTGGCCCGGTCGTCGAAGCGGGCACCGCAGACGATGAGGAGATCGCTCTCCTGCACCGCCGCGTTCGCCGCCTGCGACCCGTGCATCCCCAGCATGCCGAGGTGCTGCGGATGGTCTGTCGGCAGGCCGCCGAGGCCCTTCAACGTGGCCACAGCCGGAATGCCGGTGCGGGTCGCAAAGCCGCGCAGGGCCTCCACCGCGTCGGCGATGGCGACGCCGCCGCCCACGTAAAGCAAGGGTTTCTTCGCCGCCCGGATGGCGCGCTCGGCGGGGGAGAGGGCGGCCGGATCGAAGCGCACGATGTCGGCCGGAGCGCGGGTCGCTTCGGCGGGCATGTCGATGAAGCCTGCCGCGATGTCCTTCGGCAGGTCGATCAGGACGGGGCCGGGGCGGCCTTCCTTGGCGACGCGGAAGGCCTCGGCGACCACGGCGGGGATGTCGGCGGCGTCGCGGATCAGCCAGCTGTGCTTCACGATCGGCAGGGTCATGCCGATGATGTCCACCTCCTGAAAGGCGTCGGTGCCCATGACGGCGGTGCCCACCTGCCCGGTGATCGCCACCACCGGCACGCTGTCAAGGAACGCGTTGGCCAGCCCGGTCACGAGGTTGGTGGCGCCCGGCCCGCTGGTGGCCAGGCACACCCCGGGCTCGCCGGTGGCGCGGCCCCAGGCATCGGCGGCGAAGGCGGCGGCCTGCTCGTGACGCACCAGGATGTGCTTCAGCTTGGCGCCGACCAGGGCGTCATACACCGGCATGATCGCGCCGCCGGGATAGCCGAAGATCGTCGTCGCCCCCGCACGCTCCAGCGCCTCTACGAGCAGCCGCGCGCCCGTGGTGCGGACGGCGGGCTCGATGGCGAAGGCTGCGGCAGAGGCGGACATGGCGGTTTGCTGAAGGTCTCTTGAGGCTACTGAGGGGTCGTGTTGGCTTGGGGCTGAGCGTCGAGCCAGCTCATGCGGGCGCGCAGGGTGGCACCCACCTGCTCGATCGGGTGCTCGGCTCCCTGCCGCAGCAGCGCCGAGTAGCGCGGCAGGCCGGCCTGGTTCTCGAGGATCCAGTCACGGGCGAAGGCACCCGACTGGATGTCGGTCAGCACCTCCTTCATCCGCGCGCGCGTCTCGCCGTTGATGACGCGGGGGCCGGAAACCACGTCGCCGTATTTGGCGGTCTCGCTGATGAAGTGGCGCATCTTGGCGATGCCGCCCTCGTACATCAGGTCCACGATCAGCTTCAGCTCGTGCAGGCACTCGAAGTAGGCGATCTCGGGCTGGTAACCGGCCTCCACCAAGGTCTCGAAGCCGGCCTTCACCAGTTCGGAGGCGCCGCCGCACAGCACGGCCTGTTCACCGAAGAGGTCGGTCTCGGTCTCCTCCTGGAAGGTGGTCTCCAGGGCGCCGCCGACGGTGCCGCCGATGCCGCGGGCGTAGGCCAGCGCCCGGTCGCGGGCCTTGCCCGACTTGTCCTGGAAGGTGGCGAACAGGCAGGGCACGCCGCGGCCACGGGCGTATTCGCGGCGCACGAGGTCACCGGGGCCTTTGGGCGCGATCAGGATCACATCCATGTCCGCCCGGGGCTGCACCCGGCCGTAGTGGATCGAGAAGCCGTGGGCGAACATCAGCGCCGCACCCGGCTTGGCGTTGGGCGCGATCTCGTTCTTGTAGATGTCGTGGTGGCTCATGTCGGGCGTCAGGATCGCGATGAAGGTCGCGCTCTTCACCGCGTCGGCGATCTCGGCGGTGGGCAAGCCGTCTTCCGCCGCCATGCGGGCGCCGCGGCCCCCGGCGCGAACGCCCACGACCACGTCGACGCCGGAGTCCTTCAGGTTCTGCGCATGGGCGCGGCCCTGGCTGCCGTAGCCGATCACGGCCACGCGCTCGCCTGCCAAGCCGTCGATGGTCACGTCGTCGTTGGTGTAGATGCGAATGGGCACGGTCAGGCTTTCTCGGAGGTGTGCGGGCGGGCGGAGACGCTCGCCGAGGCGGTTGCGGCAGGCGCGCCGGTGGTGATCGCGCCGATGGAGGCGGAGGAGACGAGGCGGGCGTATTTTTCCAGCGCGCCGCGGGGGGCGGGCTTGGCGCGGCTGGTCCAGCCCTGACGGCGGGCGTCAAAGTCGATCGCCACGTCGATGCGGCGCTCGGTGGTGTCGATGGTGACGATGTCGCCGTCGCGGACGAGGGCGATGGGGCCGCCGACCGCCGCTTCCGGCGCGACATGGCCGATAACGAAGCCGTGGCTGGCGCCGGAGAAGCGACCGTCCGTGAGCAGGGCCACGTCGTTCAGGCCCCGGCCTTTCAGGGCGGCGGTGACGGCCAGCATCTCGCGCATGCCGGGACCGCCCTTGGGGCCCTCGTAACGGATCACGACCACGTCGCCGTTGCGGATCGCACCCGACTGGACGGCCTGGAAGCAGTCCTCCTCGGAGTCGAACACACAGGCCGGGCCCTCGAAGCGGGTCTTCTCGTGGCCTGACAGCTTCACCACGCAGCCCTCGGGCGCCAGCGTGCCGTAAAGGATGCCGAAGCCGCCGCGCGACACGACCGGGGCATCGAACGCGTGGATCACCGGCTGGCCGGGGGTCTCGACGGCCTCGGCGGCCTCCTCGAACAGGCTGCGGCCGGAGACGGTGGGGGCGTCGTGGATGCGACCGGCCTGCATCAGGCGCTGCGTCATCAGCCGAGCACCACCCGCCATGAACATGTCGTGGGCCAGATAGCGGCCGCCGGGCTGCAGGTCGGCGATCACCGGCGTGGTGCGGCAGGCCTCGTGGAAGGCGTCCAGCGGGAAGGTCAGCTCGGCCTCGGCCGCGATGGCCATCAGGTGGAGCACGGCGTTGGTGGAACCGCCGCTGGCGGACACGGCGACCGCGGCGTTGTTGATGCTGGCATAGGTGATGAACTCGCGCGGGCCGCGGCCCTGGCGGACCAGATCCATGACCAGCCGCCCACAGCGTTCGCCCTCGGCCTTCTTGTTGGGATGTACGGCCGGCACGTCGTTCGCACCCATCGGCGAGAGGCCCATGACAGTGAGCGCCAGGGCCATGGTGTTGGCGGTGAACTGGCCGCCACAGGCCCCGGCACCCGGGCAGGCGGCCTTCTCGACCGTGGTCAGTTCCTCGTCGGTCATCTCGCCGGCGCCGTGGGCACCGATCGCTTCGAACACCTGCTGGATCGAGATGTCGGTGTTGCCCACCCGGCCGGGCATGATGCTGCCGCCGTAGAACACGAGGCCGGGCACGTTCATGCGCGCCAGGGCCATGGCGGCGGCCGGGATGGTCTTGTCGCAGCCGACGATCACCACCACGCCGTCCAGCGTGTGGCCCTGCACGGCGAGCTCGATGGAGTCGGCGATCACCTCGCGGGAGACGAGCGAGGCGCGCATCCCCGGGGTGCCCATAGAGACACCGTCGCTCACCACGATGGTGTTGAAGTCGATCGGCACGCCGCCCGCCGCGCGGATACCGTCGCGCACCGGCCCGGCCAGCGTGTCGAGGTGCATGTTGCAGGGCGTGACCGTCGACCACGAGTTGACCACCGCGATCATCGGCTTCTGGAAGTCCGCATCGTTCATGCCGGTAGCGCGCAGATAAGAGCGCGCAGCCGCGCGAGCCGGACCCGCCGTCACGGCATCGCTGCGCTTGGGTCCGACGGGAGACGACGTCGGATTGGGCTGGTCGTCAGGCACTGGGTTTAGCTCGGACAGGAGAAGGGATGAGCTGAAGGCAGTTGCGAAGGGAATAAAAAACCCCGCTCCGGCGTGGAGCGGGGTCTGAAAAGACCTTGCAGGCTAATCTGCGAGAGTTACCTCGCGATATGCCCGCTCCGCTCCCCTAGGGGCGTCGCTACCGGCCGTACGCCTAGCGTCATGCTGAGGGCGAAGGCGCCGAACGGGTAAGCCGTGCTGGGCATCTCATGATCCCGCGGCGTTTCGGTCGGGCTCTGGATAGGCGACATGGCAAATCTCCGCGCCCCCAAGGTGAGGCGCAGGAGCCTTAAACCACAGATGCTGCGCCTGCGAAAGGCCTGACGGCAATAATCTTGCGCTTCAGGCCCCGTTGAGCCCGCAATCGGGCATTTTCTTTCCCTGGGCCGAAGCCTGCCTCTGGGCTTAGAGTTCGGTGAGCCAGGCGCCCCACCGCCGCTTGCTGCCGACGAGGGTGTCACCGTCCGTCTCGCCCTCGGGCTTACGGAAGGTCTCCGCGTTTTCGCCGAGCACGGACTGAAACTGGCGCTGCACGGCGGCGGCGCTGGTAAACCCGACGCTGCGGCCGATCACCTCCAAAGGCCGGGGATCGCCGGACTCCAGCATCAGCCGCACGAGGGAGACGCGCCGTTCCGAGATCACACGGGCCACCCCGCCCTGCGTGCCGAACAGCCGATAGAGTGACGCGCGGGAGATGCCGAGCGCACCGGCCACGTGCTCGGCAGACAGGTCTGGCCGGGCGATCTCGGCCGCAATGAAGTGCTGGGCGGTCTCGCGCCGCACGAGTTCCTGGCGCCGGGGTGCGTTCACCGCCCTCCCGGGGCCGAGGGCGACCGAAAGCAGATCCACCAGCGCCCTGCCAGCCGCGGGCAGGCCATCCGGCGCGAGACCGGCGGATCGCCGGGTGAGGGACAGGAGATAGTCGCCGAGCAGCCCGGTCGGCCCCTCGTCCAGCAGCCGGCCGTGCAACCGGGCGGCCGATCCCGCCGCCGCCTCCACCAGCATGCGCGAGATCGAGGCGGTGATGATGTGCGCCTCGTGCGGCTCGGACTGCATGCCGCGCCGCATGTCGAGCAGCACGGCTTCGCCCGGCCGGACCATCAGCGGCTGGCTCGCCGCCAGCATGTTGAGGTGGCCGGACACCACGTAGGTCAGGGTGAAGTGGTCGAAGGCATCGGCGGCGACGCGATCGGCCCGCACGTGGCGCACGCCGCCGAACCGACGTTCGAACAGCAGCACTTTGTCGAGCCGCCACGCCTGGACCGTGGCGTGGAAGGCCCCTGCCCCGCGCTCCACGTCGGCACCCCGTGCATAGAGCTCCCGGTAGGCGGCGAAGGCGATCTCTTCGGAGGCATAGTCCTGCGAGTGGAATTCGAAGCCCTCAGCCACGGGGAACCGGCCTTTGCGCGCCCGCGGTCGCAGCTGCGCCAGCGCGACGCCAGGCCCCGCGCCCCGCCAGGGCCGCGCCGCCGCCGATGAGGGCGACGGTCGCCACGCACAGCCACAGGGCGGCAGACAGCCCGGATGCCCCGCCCCGCCCATGATCGCTCACCAGCCCCACGGCCAGCGGTCCGATGCCCAAGCCGACGAACCCGGTGAACGCCAGGAAGATCGCTCCGATCGGCCCCCTCAATCTCGCCGGGGACAGGGCCTGCACGCCGACCAGGCCGGCCAGCGTCGCGGTGGATGCCCCCAACGCCCCGACGCCGAGCGCCACCCCCGCCCACCAGGGACCGGGAGCCTGCGTCGCCGCCCCCGTGCCCACCGCCGCCAGGGCCAGCCCTGCCGCCAGAAGGCCGCCGGGCGTCCAGCCGTTGCGCGTCAGGCGGTCGAGCAGCCAGCCGCCGCCGAGGTGGCCCGCTAGGGCGGCGGGAACCAGCACCGCCCCGAAAACCAGGGCCGCCTGCGCCGGCGCCACGCCAAACTGCCTGTTCAGGATGGAAGCCCCCCAGGCGCTGATCGTCTGGATCGCCAGAACCGCCGCCGACGCCCCGGCGAATACCGAGGCCGCAGCGGCGGGCTTGCTCAGGAGGTAGAGCCCGGCCGGCCGCAAGCCGCCCGCCGACTCCGCCGACCGCTGGCCCGGCTCCCGTACCGACAGCAGGCCGACGATCAGGAGGAGGTTGGGGGCCGTCATCAGGATGCAGACCACGCGCCACCGATCGGCAGGCGCGCCCACGGCCAGGGCCGCGACGCCCGCCAGCGCCGCCCCGCCCAGCAGGAACGCGATGCTGCGCCCCACCGACGAGCCCGCGGTGAACACGGAGATCGACCGGGCTCGCACCTCGTCGCGCGATCCTGAGACGATCAGCGCCAGAGCACAGGGCGCGAACAGCGCCTGGCCCAACCCCACCACCATCCGGCCCGTCGCCAGCCAGGCATAGTCCTGCGCGTAGGCGAACAGCGCCATGCCTACCGACCATACTGCGACGCAGGCCGCCATGATCCGCAGTCGCCAGGGATGGTCGGTCACGAAGCCGGCGCACAGGGTGGCGGCGGTGAACAGGGCGATGAAGAACGGTCCCTGCAGGGCTCCGAGCTGGGCGTCGCTCAGAACGAAAGCGCTCTTGAGCGACGGCGCGAGCACCGACGGAAGACTGCGGTCGATGAAGGCCGAGGCGTGGGTGAGCGCCAGCAGCCCGATGAGCCATGCTCCCGAGCCGAACCGGCCAACCGAACCCCGGCTCGCACCCGGGTTGCCCCGACTATCCAAATGCAACGCCAGAACGCCCGAAGCCCCTGCACTCGAGCCGACCGACTTGCCCGCTCCGACTCGTGGTTACCGCGGCCAAGCACGCAGCGATAGCCGACCGCTGGAGTTCGTGAAGCCTGAACCGTCAGCGGGCGGAAGGGGTCAGCGCAGGGTCTCCCAGAAGGCGCAGTGGTGGCGAACCGCAAAGTCTCCTGCGGTCGCGGGGCCGTCAGGGGCGAGGCGCACCGGCCCTGCCCCCGTATCGCGGGGCCAGTCAGCACGCGCTGCTAAACTCGGACTGCCCGAACGGGCGAGCGAAGCCCACGCCGCCTGCATCCGATCCGACAACACCCGCTGGGCCGGGGAGAAGCGCGCCGGATCGGCCAGCGACCATCGCGTTGCGAAGACATAGGCGATCTCGCTGGAGTGATAGGCCCCGAGCGGCGGCACGAAGGGCGTACGCGGCAGGGCGAACAGCGCCTGCGGATCGTCGAACTCATAGGCATAGACCGGCACGCTGGGCCGCAGCAGGGCGTTCAGCTGCCATGCGGGACAGGCGAAGGTGGCGTCGGTGACGATGTTGGCATAGGCGACGCGACGGTCGCGGGCCGTCTCGGCAGCATATTCCGCCAGCACCGTCGGCGTCTTCTCGTCGAAGAAGTCGCCGATGATCTTCTCGAAACTGGCCTGGGAGTAGAGCTTGCCCTGCAGCCGCAGGGCGCCGAGGAACAGCCGTCCCTCGTCGTGATTGGTGCCGTCGATCACCGGCACTCGGGCGAAGCGCCCGGCGCGCAGGGCTGCCAGCGGGCTTTCTGGCAGAACGTCGCCGCCGTAGGCGGGGCTCCACGACTCGATCCCCAGAAGGCCCCTGCGCCGGGGCTTGGCCTTGCGCAGGACAGACACGGGAAGCGCCCGCAGGCAGACGGCAGCCGTCGACGGATCGGTGCAGCCCAACTCCCCGGCCATCCGCACGCCGCCCGCTTCCGCGGCCTGCATCGAGATCGCCGAGTCGGGCGAGGTGCAGGCCCCGCTCTCGATGATCGCCTTGTGGAACAGGCCCCGCGCGCCGGGCGCGGTCAGCTGGTAGCAGACGCTCCAGCCCCCGGCCGACTCACCGAACAGCGTCACATTGCCGGGATCGCCGCCGAACCCTGCGATGTTGTCTCGCACCCAGCGTAGGGCCGCCTGCTGATCGAGCAAGGCATAGCTCCCCTCCCCCTCTCCCTTAAGGGCCGGGTGGGCGAGGAAGCCGAGAACGCCGAGGCGGTAGTTTGGCGCGACGATCACCACGCCCTGGCGCTCGGCCATCGCGCTGGGATCGTTCTGTACGTTGTTGCCGATGACGAAGCCACCGCCGTAGAGCCACACCATCACCGGGCGCGGGTGGGCCGCATCCGCATCGTGCGGGGCGTAGACGTTGAGGTTCAGGCAATCTTCCGAGACCGCCTGCCCGCCCGGAAGGGGCGCCTGCACGCATTCGGCACCCGCCCTCGTCGCATCGCGCACGGCCGTCCAGGGTTGCACGGGCCGGGGCGGCTGAAAGCGCAGGGTGCCTATCGGCGGCGCGGCGAAGGGGATGCCGAGAAAGACCTGGCCGGCGCTCGCGACCACGCCGCGAACGGGGCCCGTGCGCGTCTCGACCGTCTTGGGAACCGCACCGGGCGCACCGATGAGCTGCGTCGCCCGGCCCGGCGTCAGGGCGCACCCGGCCAAGGCCAAAGCGGCCAGTGCAGGCGCGAGCAGGCGGCGCGCAAACGTCAGGGTCATTCACGGGTCCGAAGGCTGGGAGAGATCAGCCTTCGCAAGTCGCTCCGGGCGGAGCAAGGCCAGACCTCGGCTGCCTGCCACGAGCCCCGCGCGAGGGGGCGTCAGCGGGCCAGGAGAGCCGCCGCCAGGGCCGAGACCTGCACCGACAGCAGCTGTCTCCGCTCGGCCAGCGCCAGGGGCGACGCGAGGAGCCCCCAGATGCAGAACGTCACCAGCCGGGCGCAGTCGGCGCAGATGGCGGCGTTGGCCACGGAGGGGAGCATCAGCCCGATCTCCTCGGCGATCAGTTTTTCGAGGAGCGGCAGGTCGCGGTGTAGGGCATCGACCCGGCCCGCCCGCCACTGCTCGCGATCCTCGCAGTCGCACGCCTGCTGGCCCAGCCACAGGTCGCATACCCGCAGGATCCACGCCTGCATCTCCTGCGTGCCGCGAACGGGATCGACCAGTCGCGCGCGCGCCGCCTCTCCCCGAACGATCGAGGAGAACAGCACGTACTTCTTGGGAAACATCAGATAGAGCGCCGGGCGCGACATGCCCGCCGACCCCGCGAGGTCTGCCATTTTGGTGCTGGCATAGCCCCTGTGCGAGAACACGGCCTCGGCGCAGCTGAGCACCTTGCGACGCTTTTCAATGTCGGCGTGAGCGTCCATGCGCAGCAGATTTCGACGCATCGGACGATATGTCAACACGGCTACGTTGCCGCGGCTGACTATTTCTGACGCATCCGTCAGTCTTGGTGTTTCAACCCAGATTTAGAGGCTAGAAAGCGAAGCCAAACGGAAAAAGGGCGCGCCGATGGCGCGCCCTTTCCTGTCGTCGTGAGCGCTACGCTTTAGAAGCGGGCGCGCAGTTCCGCGCCGAACGTGCGCGGCTCGGTCAGGGTGTAGCTGGTGTAGATCTGGCCGGTGGTCGACCGCGATCCGCTCAGCCCTTCGAAGTCCGTCTTGTCGCCGATGTTGCGGGCGTAGCCCACCAGTTCGAAGCGGTTCTTGGCGTCGCGGAAAGTGACCCGCAGGTCGACCTGGTCCCGCGAGGGGATCAGGTTGTAGCTGCGGTTGAAGAACGACGAGTACTGCTCGTCGCGCCACAGGTAGCTGGCCGAAGCGATCAGGTCGCCGTACTTGCCCAGGTTGAAGGTGTAGGTGCCGTTCAGAGCGATCTTGTTCTTGGGAGACAGCGGAAGTTGCTGACCCACAAGGCTCTGACCGCGCGTGGGCAGGCCGGTGATGGAGTCTACACCGCCCTGGCTGGACGTTCCGGCAGGCTGGGCACCAGGCTGGGTCGCCGTGGGATCGACCGGATCCGAGACGCAGCAGCCCTTGGTCACATGGGCGTCGAGGTAGGAATAGGTGAGCAGAAACGTCAGGTGGTTCGTGGCGGCCCAGGTCGATTCCAGTTCCACACCCTGAAGGATCGAGCGCGGCACGTTGTAGAACAGGGTGAAGGCGGGGTTGTTACCCTGCTGCACCGACAGCGGAACCTGCGCGTCGTAGTACATGTCGTAGAAGCCAACGATGTTGGTCTGGAAGCGACGCGTCCAGTCCTTCTTCAGGCCGGCCTCGAGGTTGTCCATGCCTTCAGGCTTGCTGTAGGGGAACGGCGAGAACGAACTGGGCAGCTGGGCGGCGAAGAGGCCGAGCGCCTTGTAGCCGCGCGAATACTTCGCATAGGCCAGGGTGTGGCGATCCGGCGACCACTCGAGGCCCAGCGAACCCGTGATGGCGTTGGAGCCGTCACGCAGCTTGCGATGGGCGACCCCGTTGGCATCGAACGTCACGCCGCTGACCACCGCCTGCTGCTGCGAGCCGTTCGTGGCGATCTGCGCCGCGGTCAGCGAGCCGATGGCCAGGGCCGTCACGTCGATCGCGGGCAGGTTGGAGCCGAAGCGGTCGGGTGTCGTCGTGCCGAGGGCGCTGGAGCCGATGTAGACGAAGCGCTCGTCTTCCACGACCTTCTTGTCGTCCTGCGTGTAACGCAGGCCGGCGGTGACCTTGAAGGCGTCGGTCAGCTTGTAGTCGACCTGGCCGAACACCGCCTTGGAGTAGATCGTGAAGTAGTTGTTCGAGTAGGCGAAGGTGCGCGACGGGTTCGGGGCGGCTGCGGCCGTGCCCGTGACGTTGAGCGGCGTCGCCAGCTGGGCCTGAAGCGGAGCCACGGCGGTGACCGGGTTCGAGCCCTTCTCGCGGTAGAAGTAGATGCCGCCGATGTACTGCAGCGGGCTGTCCCAGGTCGAGGCGATGGTCAGCTCGTGGCTGTAGAGCTCCTCGTTCTCGGTGTAGTTCGTGTAGGCGCCGCCGAAGTTGGCGGTGAACGGCTGGCAGGCACCGAAGCGTGCGAGCTGGGCGCAGTTCACGGCACCGAGGCCGGGCACCACCGCGATGGGAGCGGCCGTGGGGTTCAGGGGCACCTGGAACGACTGGATGGACGTGCCGTCGTTATCGGCGATGTAGTTGTAGTGGTACTTGTTGAAGCCACCGACGTACTTCAGGTCGAACGTCGGGAAGTGGTAGGACAGGTGCGTCGTCACCCCGTCGTTACCGTGCAGGTGGTTGATGTACTTGGTGTCGTGATCTTCGACGCGCAGGTCACCGGTGAGCAGAACGGGGTTGTTGATGGTCGGCCCGCCGTTCACGAGGTTCTGGCCGCTGACGTAGCCATAAGTCGGGTTTATCAGCGCGCCCGTGCCGAACGTGGTGTTGTTCGGAAGGAACGAACCACCGGCGGACACGCCCGGGGTCGAGCTGTTGTGCCAGATGTTCTTGAAGTACTGGAGCCAGAAGTCAAACTTGCCGACTTCGCCTTCCAGTTGGCCCTCGTAGTAGGCCTCGTTGCGGTTGCCGAAGTCAGTGCTGTAGGCGGCCTTGTTCAGGTTCTTGGTGAAGCCTTCGCCCTGATAGTTCTCGGTGAAGTTGAAGCGTGCGCGCAGCCAGTCGGTGAAGGGGATCGACAGGGTGCCGTCGAAACGCGCCACGTCATAGTTGCCGAAGCCCAGGCGCGCCTCGCCGGAGAATTCCCGGCTGGGGTGCTTGGAAATCAGGTTGTAGGCGCCGCCGATGGCGTTGCGGCCGTACAGGGTGCCCTGCGGGCCGCGCAGCACTTCCGTGCGCTCGATGAACAGGGGCGAGCGGCCAGCCTGGGTGGCGGAGGTCACGAACACGCCGTCAATGTAGATCGCCGTGCCGGAGTCGGCTGCGTGAACGTTGGTCAGACGGCCCACGCCGCGGAGCGACAGACGGTCGTTGCCGGCCGTGTAGGTCAGGCCCGGGGTGTAGTTGGTCTGGTCGATCACCGAGTTGATGCCGAGGAGGTCGCGCTTCTCAGCCGTGAAGGCCGTGATGGCGACGGGAACCTGCTGCAGGTTCTGCTCGCGCTTTTCGGCGGTGACGATGATTTCGCCGATCAGGTTCTCCTGATCCGCGGCGGCGGCGGGCCGCTGGCTGGCGGCCGGGGCCGCCGGTGCGGGCTTCGCCGTCTGCGCGAAGGCGATGCTCGACATGAAACAGGTCGCCACGGCAGTGGAGACAAGCAGATAGGACTTGCGGTTCACGATGTTCCTTCCCCTAGACGCGCCTCTAAACGGGCATCATTTGAACGCAGCCTGACATATTCGCCGTAATCGTCAACGGCGCAGGCCGCCGCAGCGGGCCTCCGAATGCAATCGGTTCGCGATCAGTGCTTTGCGGACACAGCCGCCGCGGCCGCGGCCGAGGCCAGCGCCGCAGAATCGACGAGAGCGCCGATCTGCAGTTCGAGGAGGCGCTTGCGGTCAGACTCGGGCGGGGCGGTCACGACCAGCCCCCACAGGCAGAAAGTTAACAGCCTGAAGAACTCACCCGCGTTCGGCGCTTCGACGAGCCACGGAGCGACCCGAGCAAGCGCTTCGCGCAAAAGGGTGTTGAAGATGTCCGACTCCTCGAAGAACCGCTCCAGGCGCTGCGGGTACTTGGCCCCGCCATCCTCGGGCAGGCCGGAGGCCTCGCAGCCCAGCCACAGCTCGCACGCCCACGACAGCCATGAGCGGAGCGACTGCAGGGAGCGCTCGCTGCGATCCTCCACCCGCGTCTCGCTGGAGGAGGAGGCGATCACCGCGGCGAAGATCAGGTGCTTGCGGGGGTAGAGGTTGTAGAGCGCGGGCCGCGACATACCGGCCGCCTCGGCCAGCTCACGCATGCCCGCGCGGCCATAGCCCAGGCGGAAGAACACGCCCTCGGCGGACCGCAGCACCTGCATTCGCTTGGCGATCGGCTGGTTCACCGTGGCGTCCTTTCACAGCCCGCCGCCAGCGTGAAGGGCGAGCTTGGAATAGAGCGCCTCTATTGCCTAATATCAATGTTGCTCAGATGCACGATCCCTTGTGGTCAAACGGTTCGCAGCGCCTTCACGTCGATGGGCAGCCGCCGAATCCGCACTCCGGTGGCGGCGAAGATGGCGTTGCACAGGGCCGGAATCACCGGCGGCAGGGCGGGCTCGCCAAGGCCCGTGGGCGGGTTTGCGGTCTTGAGGAAATGCACCTCCACCTGCGGGGCCTGGGGCATCCGCAAGAGCAGGAAGTCGTAGAAGTTCGACTGCACGACCCGGCCCTTGTCGATGGTGATCGCCTGGCCCAGCGCCTCGCCCAGACCGTCGAGCACGGCACCCTGAACCTGCGCCTCGGCACCGGTGGGATTGATAATCTGGCTGCCCACGTCGCCCGCCACCCACACCTTCTCGACCCGGATCGCACCCTTGGTCGACACACTGGCCTGCACCACCTCCGCGAAATACCCCAGGTGGCTGAAGTAGAACGCCACGCCTATGCCGGTACGCGGGGGAAGCTTGCGCGTGCCCCAGCCGGACTTCGCCGCCACGAGCTCGAGCACGTCGCGCATCCGCCCCGTGTCGAAGGGCGGCTTCATCGCGCCGGTCGGCGTCTGGCCGGTGCTCACGGCCTTGCGCGCGCCCAGGAGATCGAGGCGGAACTGCAGGGGGTCGCGGCTGGCCGAATGGGCGAGTTCGTCGATGAAGCTCTGAAACACGAAGGCCAGGGCATTGCTGCCCGGTGCCCGCAGCGGCCCCGTGGGCACGCCAAGCTCGATGGCAGAGCGCGAGTAGCCGAGGTTGTCCACCAGTCCCGCCGGGAACTCCGTGCCGGAAAGGGTGGCGCTGGAAACGTCGGTGTCGCCCGTGCCGAAGGTGACGAAGTCGTCGCGGAAGGCGATCAGCTTGCCCGCCGCATCCACCCCGCCCTTGAAAGAGTGGAACCCTGCGGGGCGGTAGAAGTCGTGCTGCATGTCGTCTGCACGGTTCCACAGGAGCTTCACGGGCACGCCCGCCACCTTCGAGATCCACGCCGCCTCGACCATGTAGTCGTTGGACAGGCGACGCCCGAAGCCGCCGCCGCAGCGGGTGATGTTCACCGCCACGTTGGCGGGCGGCACGCCCAGCGTCTTGGCGACGAGGCTGCGGCCGGCGCCGGGGTTCTGCGTCGGCGCCCAGATGGTCACCTGATCGCCCACCACGTGGGCCGTGCAGTTCTGCGGCTCCAGGGTGGCGTGCGACAGGAACGGGTAGAAATAGCCCGCCTCGGCCTTGTGCGGAGCATCGGCCAGAACCTTGTCCACGTCGCCCTGCGCCTTGAAGCTCTTGAACTGCGCTTCCTGATGGAACTTTGCGGCGCGGGCCTCGAAGCCCTGGCTGCTCTGCAGGGCCGTGGCCCCCTCGTTCCAGTCCACCTTGAGCGCATCGCGCGCCTTGTTCACGCGCCACCAGCTGTCGCCCACGATGGCGACGCCGGAGACAAGCCCGGCGAGGTCGGAGCCGCCTTCCACAACGAAGCAGTGCGTCACGCCGCGCTGGGCCTTTACCGCATCCACGTTGGCGCTGATCACCTTGCCGCCGAACACGGGGCATTTCACGAACACGGCGTAGGCCATGCCGGGCACTACGGTATCGATGCCGAAGATGGGCTCGCCCTTGACGATCCTGGGGCTGTCTATCCCAAGCACGGACTTGCCGATGATCCGGAAGCTGGCCGGGTCTTTCAGCGTGAGCGTCGCCGGGTTCGGAGGCGTGAGGGTGGCAGCCTTGGCCGCCAGCGCTCCATACTTCAGCTTGCGGCCGGAGCCCGAGTGGCGGACCACGCCCATAGCTGTCGTGCATTCGGCCACGGGCACGTTCCAGGTGGCAGCCGCGGCGGCGATCAGCATGGCCCGCCCCGTAGCGCCCACCCGGCGCATGGGCTCGTAGTTCTGCGGAGTGGCAAAGCTGCCGCCCGCGAACTGTGCCCCGAACTTCGACGAATCGAGCGGCGCGTTCTCGATGCGCACGTCCTTCCAGTCGCAGTCGAGCTCCTCGGCGATCACCATGGGCAGCATGGTCTTGATGCCCTGCCCGATCTCCGGGTTCTTCGACATGATGGTGATCACCCCATCCGGGGCGATGCGCAGGTAGTTACCGATCTGCGGGGCGGCGCCCTTGTCGGGCAGCTGGCCGGGCGTGTCGCCGAAGGCCGCGCCGCCGAAGCTCAGCATCAGCCCGCCGCCTGTGGCGGCCCCGGCGGTGACGAACAGGCGGCGCCGCGAAACGCCGCCGCGGGTCGGTTGGGTGAGCGTCGTCATCACGCCACTCCCATGCCGACGGGCCGGGTGTCAGCCGTAGACATCCCGGCGGCCTGCTTGATGGCGGCCCGGATGCGCACATAGGTGCAGCAGCGGCAGGCATTGCCCTGCATGGCGGCGTCGATGTCCGAATCGGTGGGCTTGGGCGTCTTCGAGAGGAGCGCGCAGGCCGACATGATCTGCCCCGCCTGGCAGTAGCCGCACTGCACCACGTCGGTCTCAAGCCAGGCAGCCTGCACCTTCGCCCCGATCGCAGTGGCGCCGATGGCCTCGATGGTGGTGACCGAGGCCGCACCCACCGACGACACGGGCGTGATGCAAGACCGGGTAGCCTTGCCGTCGATGTGCACGGTGCAAGCTCCGCAAAGCCCGACGCCGCAGCCGAACTTGGAGCCTTTCAGGCCCAGCTCGTCGCGCAGCACCCACAGGAGCGGCATGTCCGGCTCCACGTCCACCGAACGGGTTTTGCCGTTGATCCTGATCACATAGGCCATCGCGCGCGCACCGATCCGTTGTCGTTTCCTGCCTGCATCGACGGTCGGCTCTCAGGAGGCCGGGCGCGTCTTCGCGACGAGTCCACGCTTAGCCGATCCGGACGGCGTGGGCGAGGTGTCCGGCCACCCCGCCTCGCGCCTCGCTCACCGGGGACCGGCGACCACGCCGTCATCGTGGAGTTTTGCGACTTCTCCGTCGGAATAGCCGATGTCGCTGAGGATCTCGTCGGTGTTTTCGCCCAGGCTCGGCGCCCGCGTCGGCGGGATGCGGTCCACATCGGAGAAGGCGATGGGGTTGCCGGGCGTGAGGTAGGGGCCGATGCCCGGGTGGTCGAGCATGGAGAACATCGGGTTATCGGTGGAGCAGTCGGGGTCTTCCTCCAGGGTCTGGCGGAAGCTGCGATAGCGCGACCAGGTGCAGCTGGCGCCGGACAGGGCCTTTGCGGCCTCGTTGAAGGGCGTCGTGTCGAACCACGGCTTCAGCACGGCCGTGATAGCGTGGCGGTGGACGTAGCGTTCACCCTCCTTGCGCAGGTCCACGCCGAGCTGGGCGGCGAGTTCGGCGAAGGCGTCTTTCGTGCCGGTGGCGGCCTGCAGGTTGTCCCATTGGCGAAGGGTAAGGGCGACCACGATCAGCCGCTCGCCGCCTGCGCAGACGAAATCCTGCGCATAGGCACCGTAGAGAGCGTTGCCGACCTTGGGGCGCTCCACCCCGTTGATGGTCAGCTCGCCGATGATGCCGAGGTTGCCCAGCATGGCCAGCGCCATGTCTTTCAATGCCAGCTCCACCACCTGGCCCCGGCCCGTGAGCCGCCGATGCCGCTCGGCCGCGAGGATGCCCAGCGCGGCCTGCTGGCCGGTCATGCAGTCCCACGCCGGGAGCACGTGGCCTACGGGTTCTGTCGAGCCCTCCGGTCCCGTCGCATCGGGGAAGCCGACGGCGGGGTTCACCGTGTAGTCCACCTGCGGGCCGCCGCGCCGGTCGCCGGTGACCGACATCATGATCAGGTCTTCCCGGTGTTTCTTCAGGCTGTCGTAGTCCATCCAGCCGCGCACCCGCAGGTTGGTGAGGAAGATGCCCTTCCCCTCCCCCGGCTCGCAGATCAGGCGGGTGACCACCTCCTGTCCCTTAGGGGTGGTCATGTCGACGGCGAGGCTGCGCTTCCCCTTGTTCAGCCCGGCCCAGAACAGGCTGCGGCCGCTTTGCGTCACCGGCCACCTCGCATTGTCGAGCCCACCCTTGATACGATCGAAGCGGATCACGTCGGCGCCCATCTGCGCCAGCGTCATTCCCGCGAGCGGCGCCGCCACGAACGCCGAGCCCTCCACGATGCGAAGGCCCTCCAGAATCTTGACCATGCCTGTTCCCGCTCCGTGATCAGCCGACGAGCCCGGCCCGGCGGGCCCGGGCCAGGGTGTCTCGACACATGCGAAGGTTAGCCGCGTCGACCATCTTGCCGCCGACGCTGATGGCGCCCCGACCGGCGGCGGTGGCCGCGTCGTAGGCGGCGACGACCTCGCTGGCTCGGGCGATGTCTGCAGCCGTGGGGGCGTAGATCGCATCCACCGTCGCGGGCTGGCTGGGGTGGATGCACCACTTGCCGTCGAAGCCCATCGCCCGGCCGATGCGGGCGGCGCGCTCCAGCCCCTCGGCGTTTCTGAAGTCTGCGAACGGCCCGTCGATGGCGCGCAGTCCGTGGGCGCGGGCGGCGCCCACCAGCGTGTGCATCACGTGATGCCAGCGGTGGCCGGGGTAGAGATCATCGTTGGCGTCAAAGCCGCCGATCGTCTCCATCGGCATGCCCATCGAGGCCGCATAGTCGCCCGAGCCGTAGATCAAAGCCTCGAGCCTCGGGGATGCGGTGACGATCTCGCGGATGTTCAGCACCCCCGCCGCCGTCTCGATCAAGGCCTCGATCCCGATGGGTCGGGCGAAGCCGCAGGCGGCCTCGATCTGGGTCAGGAAGCTGTCGACGAAACGCACCTCGTCGCGCCCGTTGACCTTGGGCACCACGATCAGGTCGAGGTTGGCCCCCGCCCCCTCCCCCACTTCGACGAGGTCGCGATAGGCGAAGGGCGTGTCGAGGCCGTTGATCCGCACCAGCCGCACCTTGCCCCCAAAGTCGAGGGCGTTGAGCGCCTCGACAGCGTGGGTGCGGGCCTGCGCCTTGGCGTCGGGGGCGACGGCGTCTTCCAGGTCGATGCACACCGCGTCGGCGGTCGCTGTAGCGGCCTTGGCGATCATCGCCGGGTTGGAGCCCGGCACGATCAGGATCGAGCGTTCCAGCCGCTCGGGAATCACGAGGCGGCCCACGCGAGGCTGGCCGACATGCCGACGGCCCCGTCGGCGTTGGCTGTGTAGAGTTGCAGGCCGCCGGTCTCTCCCCCCTTGCCGTTGAGGCTCACGGCGTCGAAGTCGAACAGGGGGCGCAGGCCGCGGAAGTCGAAGCTGGCGGGCGCTCGATCGGGCGAGTGCCGGGTGGCGGCATCGAACAGCAGCACCGCCTGCAGGGGGCCGTGAACCACCAGGCCCGGATATCGCTCCACCTCCGATGCATAGTTGCGGTCGTAGTGGATGCGGTGGCCGTTGAACGTCAGCGCCGAGAACCGGAACAGGAGCACGGGGTCGACCGCAACGTCCTCCCGCCAGTCGCAGGGCGGCAGGGGTGTCGGCTCGGGCGGCGCGAACCGGTCGGGGATGGCGAGGAACACGATGTCCTGCTCCTCCTCCATCACGAGGCCCGCAGGGCCGGCCACGGCGTGGCTGACGGTGACGAACACCATCGTTCCGGCCTTGCCCGCCTTCTCGGAAACCTTGGCGATGGTGGAGGTGCGCTCCACCGCGTCGCCGATGCGCAAGGGAGCGTGGAAGCGGCAGCGGCTGCCCGCCCACATCCGCCGCGGCAGCTCGATCGGCGGCAGGAACCCGCCGCGCTTCGGATGCCCGTCCGGCCCGATCTGCGACGAAGGAGCCAGCGGTAGGAAGTATAGCCAGCTCCACAGGGGCTGGATCGCGTCGCCCTCCCCAAGCTGCGACAGGTCCAGCCGGTTCAGCGTGGCCGCGAGCGCGCGGGCGGGCGCCGGCGTGATCGTATCGGTGAGGACTTGGGTGCGACCCACCCAGTCCTGCAACGTCGCCTCTCCCATGCCGCCTCCGATGAGGACTGTTTTCACCAGCTAAGCCCAATAAAGCTCAGGCGGAAAGGGCCGGAGAACATTCAGTTTTCATGTTGCACTGCACGCTCTCGACGCCTCTTCACGGGCGTGGTGAAAGACACAGGTGAACGCGCCCGAGCCCACTCTTACTTCCCTCGCCCACGGGGGCGGCTGCGGATGCAAGATCGCGCCCGCCGTGCTGCGCGGCATCCTGGCCCGAACCCCCGCAGCGCGACCGTTCGAGAACCTGCTGGTCGGCACCGAGACCTCTGACGATGCGGCCGTGTGGCGGCTGAACGACACGCAGGCGCTGGTGGCCACCACCGACTTCTTCATGCCGATGATCGACGACCCGTTCGACTTCGGCCGCATCGCCGCAACCAACGCCCTCAGCGACATCTATGCGATGGGCGGCTCGCCGATCTTCGCCCTCGCCATCGTGGGCATGCCGATCAAGGCGCTGAGCGTGGAGACCATCGGCCGGGTGCTGGAGGGCGGCGCGGCGGTGTGCGCCGCGGCGGACATCCCCATCGCCGGGGGCCACTCCATCGACAGCTTGGAGCCGATCTACGGCCTCGTCGCCATCGGCCTCGTGCATCCCGACCGGGTGCTGACCAACCGCACGGCGCGAGCGGGGGATGCCCTGATCCTCACGAAAGGGCTGGGGGTCGGCATCCTCGGCGCGGCCTTCCAGCAGGGGGTGCTGTCGCCGGCGGGATATGCGGCGCTGGTGAGTTCGGCGACGCAGTTGAATGCCATCGGCGCGGACCTGGCCTACGACCCCGCCGTCCACGCCATGACGGACGTGACCGGCTTCGGGCTCCTGGGTCACGCGCTGGAGATGGCGAAGGGCGCTTGTTTGCGGGTGGAGATCGACCCGGCCGCCCTGCCCTTCCTGCCGGAGGCCGAGGGTTTGGCGCGGAGCGGCGTGGTCTCGGGCGCATCCGGCCGCAACTGGGCCAGCTACGGCGCGGAGGTGCATGCGCCGGGCCTGGACGCGACGCTGCGAGACCTCCTGTGCGACCCGCAGACAAGCGGCGGCTTGCTGCTGTCGGTCGCGCCTGAAGGGGTCGAAGCCGTGCTGGATCAACTGCGTGCCCGCGGCTTCCACCGGGCCGCAAGGGTCGGAGGCGTGATCGCTGGAGAGCCCGGCGTGAGCGTGCGGCCCGGATGATCCGCGAGGTCGCAGACGCTTCACCCACCAGCCTGTCGGGTTTTGACCAGATCATCGACGTGCGCAGCCCGGCGGAATTCGCCGAAGACCATGTGCCCGGCGCCGTGAACATGCCCGTGCTGACCGACGCCGAGCGCGCCGAAGTGGGCACGATCTATGTGCAGGACTCCAAGTTCCGCGCCCGGCGGGTCGGTGCCGCCTACGTCTCGCGCAACATCGCCGACCATCTGGCCGGGCCGCTGGCCGAGCGCGGCGGCGACTTCCAGCCCCTGGTTTATTGCTGGCGGGGTGGGCAGCGCTCGGCGGCGATGGCGGCGGTGCTGTCGCAGGTGGGCTGGCGCACGGGCCTTCTGCGCGGAGGCTATCGCACCTATCGCCGGGAGGTGGTGGCGGCCCTCTACGACTCTCCAGAGCCCTTGAACGTGATGATCCTTGGTGGCCCCACGGGCGCCGGGAAGACGCAGATGCTGGGCCTCGTGGCACAGCGCGGCGTGCAGACCCTCGATCTGGAGGCCCTGGCCGCGCATCGGGGCTCCCTGTTCGGCGAAGTCGCGGGCGAGCCCCAGCCCGGGCAGAAGGCCTTCGAGTCCGCCCTCGCCAGCGCCATCGCCGCCCTCGATCCCGCCCGACCCGTCGTGGTGGAGGCGGAGTCCAGCCGCATCGGCGAGCTTCGCCTGCCGCCGCGGCTGTGGCGGGCGATGCAGACCGCCCCCGTGATCGAGCTGGAGGTGCCGCTGGCGGTTCGCGCCCGCCGCACCGCGCTCGACTATGCCGACATGCGTGCCCACCCGCAGGCCGTGCTCGACCTCCTCGCCCGCCTGCCCCGTCACCACGGTCGCGAGGAGCGTACGCAGTGGGCGGCGATGGTGGCGGCGGACGATGCCGACGGGCTCGCGGCTGCGCTGCTCATCGCCCACTACGACCCGGCCTACCAGCGCTCAGCCGCAGCCCACGACCGCCCCGCCCTCGGACGAGTCACGGTAGCGAGCGACACGAGCACGGCCTTGGCCGCCGCCGCCGACGCGGTGGCTCGGATGGTCGGCTGAAGCCGCTCCGGCGCGGTTGAACACCTGCTCGCCACGAGGCCGGTTTCCGGTCTAGCCTGCACATTCGGCGACCGATCCCCCGACGCACAAGGGCTGGACGGGCAGGGAAAGAGACGCAGCGCATGACCCTTCGACCCCTCGTTGCAGGTGCCGCCCTCATCGGTGCGCTCGGGCTTGCCGGCGCCGCCTTGGCGCAGGCGCCGGTCGGGGCTCCCGACCTCGTCCACGGCGAGCAGGTCTACGTCACCCGCTGCAAGACCTGCCACGAGCCGGCCATCGAGCGAGCCCCCGGCCGCGCCGAGCTGGCGCTTCGCAGCCGGGCCGACATCGTCACCGCGCTCACCTCTGGCGTGATG
Source organism: Caulobacterales bacterium (assembly GCA_038226305.1). Lineage (GTDB taxonomy): Bacteria > Pseudomonadota > Alphaproteobacteria > Caulobacterales > Caulobacteraceae > JASLDZ01. The sequence continues at coordinate 61,878 of JBBRQN010000004.1, read as the reverse complement.
AAGCCGATGGCCTCGGGCCTTTCCGACGCCGACATGCAGGCCGTGGCGTCCTATCTCACCGCCCCTGCCCCGGCTCAGGTCGCTGCCGGGCCCGTCCGCGCGGCCCGACCCGCCCCTCCGGTCGTGGGTCAGGACAAGATGTGCGAGGGCCCTGCCCCGGCGCTGGTGGCCGGGCCGGGGGACTGGGGCAGCGTCAACCTCGACGCCCGCGGCAGCCGCCATCAGCCCGACCCCGGCTTCACGGCCGCCCAGGTTCCGCGCCTCACGGTGAAGTGGAGCTTTGCCATGCCGGGCGGCGGATCGCCGACGGTGGTGGGTGACTGGCTCTACATCAACAACCGTTCCGGCAAGTTCTATGCGCTGGATGCCAAGACCGGCTGCGTGCGCTGGGTTCGTGACGGCATCGCCTCGCGCACCACGCCGGCCGTGGTTCGCGCCACCGTATCGCCGAGCGGCTGGCTGGTGCTGGCCGGGGTGTCGAACACCAAGACCCTGCGCGCTTTCGATGCCCGCACGGGCGCCGACGTGTGGAAGAGCGAGCCGCTCGAAGCCCTGGCCGTCGCGGGCATCACCGGCAGCCCCATCGTGTCGGGCGATCGCGTGTTCGTGCCGCTGACCTCGGGCGAGGAGGCGGCGGCGATCCAGGAGACCTATTCCTGCTGCCTGTTCCGAGGCTCGCTGGCCGCGCTCGACCTGAAGACCGGGCGCAAGCTCTGGCAGACCACGATGGTGGACGAGCCCCTGCGGCCCATAGGCAAGAACGAGGCGGGCACGCCCATGCAGGGCCCCGCAGGCGCCGCGATCTGGGGGGCCCCGACCGCCGATCCCAGGCGCGGCCTCGTCTACGTGGTCACCGGCGACAGCTACACGAGCCTCGACGCCAAGCGCGCCGATGCAGTGGTGGCGCTGGAGATGGCGACCGGCAAGATCCGCTGGGCGAACCAGCTCACCATCGGCGACAACTACGTCATGGCCTGCGAGACGCAGTTCAAAGGCCCCAACTGCCCCCACAACCGGGGGCCGGACTACGACTTCGGGGCTTCGCCGATCCTGATGACGCTCAAGGGCGGCAGGGGCGTCGTGGTGGCGGGCCAGAAGTCCGGCGACCTGCACGGGCTGGACGCGGCGACCGGCAAGCGCCTGTGGACGAAGAAGCTGGGGGTGGGCTCGCAGCTCGGGGGTATCGAATGGGGCATCACGGCGGACGACCGCACCGTCTTCGCCCCCGTCGCCGACACGATCCCGGTGATCGAAGACGCCCGCAAGGCCATGGGCATGAAGCCACTCGACGACGCAGCGAAGGTGACCGGCCGGCCGGGCCTGAATGCCGTGGACGCGGCAACGGGCCGGGTGCTGTGGACCGCCCCCGCCCCCGTAGCAGGCTGCAGATACGCCGGGCCCCGTCTGGCCGACTATTCCGGCGGAGCCTGCGTGCGATCGCAGTCGGCGCCGGCGAGCGTGGCGGCGGGCCTGGTGTTCTCCGGCACGCTGGACGGATGGATGCGCGCCTACGATGCCCGCACCGGCCGGATCGTGTGGGCCTATTCCACCACCGCGGCGGGCTATGACACCGTGAACGGGGTGAAGGGCCAGCCGGGCGGCGGGATCGACGGCATGGGGGGCGGCCCGGTGATCGCCCACGGCATGGTCTACGCCATGTCGGGCTTCAACGGGGCCTCGCAGACGGGCGGCAACGGGGTGAACGTGCTCCTCGCCTTCTCCGTCGACGGGCGCTGAGGTCGCGTGCGCTCGCAAAGGGCGGGGATCGCCGCTAAGACGGCGGCATGACCCTTCGCTTCCTCGCCCTCGGCGGCGCCGTCTCGACCCTGCTCTTCGCCGCGCCCGCGGCGTTCGCGCAGACCGCCCCCGCGCCGGCGCAGTTCAGCCAGGGCGAGGCGGTGTTCGGCAGCCGCTGCAAGGTGTGCCACGAGCCTGCGGTGGAACGCGCGCCCGAGCGTTCCGAACTGGCCACCCGCAAGCCCGCCGAAGTGGTGGCCGCCCTCACCTCCGGCATCATGAAGCCGATGGCTTCAGGCCTGTCGGACGACGACATCGCGGCCGTCGCCGCCTATCTCACCACGCCTGGCCACTAAGACCTCTCGGCGGCTCCGCTCAGGCGCAAGACCGTGCGGAAGCCGATGTGGCTCTCGCCGGTGTCCGTAGGCCCGGGCTGGCGGGCGGAGGGGCGGTAGCGGAAACAGAAGTCCGGCGAGCAAAGGAACGAACCGCCCTTGATGATGTGGGCGCGCACGCCCGGATCGGCCGGGTCCGCTCCCTGACCGACCTGCGCGCCCTCCCCCGCCCCCGGTGGCAAGCCGGGGCGGAACGGGTCGCGCACCCACTGCCAGACGTTTCCGGCCATGTCGTAGAGGCCGAGGCGGTTGGCCGGGAAGCAGCCCACGGGCGAGGTTCGGGCGTGATAGCCGTCCTCCGCCGTATCCCGGCTCGGGAACGTGCCCTGCCAGACGTTGGCCTGCGGATGTTTCGGATCGAAGGGCTGATCGCCCCAGGTGAAGCGGGTGGAGGGCGCCCCGTCGCCCCCGCGGGCGGCGTATTCCCACTCCGCCTCCGTCGGCAGATCGCGGCCGAGCCAGCGGGCGTAGGCCAGGGCGTCGGCCCAGCCGACCTGCACCACGGGCAGGGCGTCGCCGCCGACGATGGAGCTCTTCGGCCCCTGCGGATGGTGCCAGTCCGCCCCCTGCACCACCCGCCACCACTGCCGAGGGTCCGGACCCGCGCTGCGGTCGGAGCCGACGAAGACGATGGCCGAGGGCTTCAGCTGATCGCCCGTGAGGCTCGGATAGGCCTTGGGATCGAGCCGCCGTTCGGCCTGGGTGACGTAGCCCGTGGCCTTCACGAAGCGGGCGAACTGCGCGTTGGTGACGTCCGTCCGGTCGATCCGGAAGTCGCCCACCGTCGTCTGACGCGGCGGGCCCTCCTCGCCGCGAAGGGGATCTGTGCCCATCAGGAAGCGGCCTCCCTTCACCCTCACCATGCCCACCGTGGAGGGCGCGGCTTCCGGCGTCGCGAGATCGGCCAGGCAGTGCGATCCGGGCGCCGCGCCGATCTCCGGCCCCCGTCCGCAGGCGGCGAGCGAAACGGCGGCCAGCGCCGCGAGCAGGCCTAGGCGCGCGTGCAGATGTTGAGCTGGCCGGCCAGACCCGCGCTGCGATGATGCTCGATGGCCTGCATGGCGGGCGACAGGGCCATCGCCTTGAAGGCCTCCAGCGACGGGTATCTCGCGAGCGCCACCATGTCCCACAGGTCTTCAACCTCTCCGATCATCAGGCCGGTGACGCGCCCCGAATAGGTGATCGCGCCGCCCAACCCCTCCACCAGCTTCGACACCTCCGCCCCGTAGCGGGCGTAGGCCTGCGCACCCGTGAGGTGTGAATCCGACCCGTCGGCATATTGCGCCAGGGGTTTGAACTTGAGGAGGTTCACCATCACGAACGGTCCCTCCTCCGGCGCGCCGAAGAATTCCATGGCCTGCTGAGGGTGCGGATAGACGGCGTTGGTGACGATCATGGCGCGCGCCTCTCAAGCCGACCGCGCGATCATCGCGTCGATCAGCGCGACGATCTCGGCGGGCGAATCCTCCTGCACGAAGTGGCCGCCGTGCAGGGTGACGTGGGGCTGGCCGGAAGCGCCGGGGATGCGCGCCTGCATGGGCTTCTCGCCCCCGCGCGTCACGGCGTCGGCATCGCTGAAGGCGGTGAGGAACGGCTTGTCGAACTGCTCGAGAGCGGCCCAAGCCGCCTTGTTCTCGTCAACCGAAGCGTGCTCGGGCGTGATCGGCACGAGCTTGGGGAACTGGCGGGCGCCTTCCTTGTAGGTCTCGTCCGGGAAGGGCGCCTCGTAGCCGGCCTTTTCGGCGTCGGTGAGGTCGCGCACGCAGCCCCCGTTGAGGATGAATCCGATGGGCAGCTCCGGCACGCTCTGGCTGAAGTTGAGCCATGCGGTGAACCCGTCCGACATGCCCGAGCCCGTCGGCAGGCCGGTGTTGGAAGCGATCACGCCTGCGAACCGCTCCGGGAAGGCGGCCACGAGGCGCAGGCCGATCAGCCCGCCCCAGTCCTGGCAGAACAGGGTCAGGCCGGTCAGGTCGAGGCCGGTGAGCCAGGCGCTCATCCAGGCGACGTGACGCTCATAGGTATAGTCGGTGCGGGCGCCAGGCTTGTCCGACCGGCCGAAGCCGATCAGGTCGGGGGCGATCACCCGATACCCCTTGGCGACGAGCCCGGGGATGATGCTGCGGTAGAGGTAAGCCCACGACGGCTCGCCGTGCATCAGCAGCACCGGGGCTCCGTCGCGCGGGCCTTCGTCGACATAGTGCAGGCGGAGGGCGGCGCCGTCCTCCGCCGAAAGGTCGAAATAGCGCGGGGCGAAGGGCCAGTCGCTCAGGGCGTCGAAGCGGGAGTCGGGCGTTCTCAGCACTTTCATCGCTTCGGACTCTCCGGATTGACAGCACGGCGAACCGCGCGCCATGAATATGGCATCTGATGTGCCAACTTGTGCACGCCGGGTCAATGATCGGGATAGCCGGCCCTATGACGAGATTGCGCACAACCCTAATTGTCGTCACCGCATTTCTGGTGGTCGGGCTGGCCGGAGCGTGGCTGGCGCGGGCACCAATGAGCCAATGGCTTGTTGGCCGCATGGCCCAGCGCCTGATCGGCGGGGACATCACGGCCGGCCTGCCCGACGGCCTGCACGTCGGCCTGTGCGGCACGGGCTCGCCCATGCCCGACCCGACGCGGGCAGGCCCCTGCACCGCCGTTCTGGCGGGGCGGCGGCTTTTCATCGTCGACTCCGGCCAGGGCAGCACTCGCAACCTCAGCCTGATGAACCTGCAGCCCGCGAGGGTGGAGGCGGTGTTCCTCACCCACTTCCATTCCGACCACATCGCGGACCTGGGCGAACTTCTCCTGCAGCGCTGGGCGGGCGGCGCCGCAACGGCGCCCCTGCCGGTCTATGGGCCGCAGGGGGTGGACCAGATCGTCGCCGGGCTGACGCAGGAATACACCCTGGACCGGGGCTATCGCATCGCCCACCACGGACCGGCGGTGGTGCCGCCGTCAGGCTTCGGCGGCGTCGCCCGGCCCTTCGCCCTGGACCCGACTGGGGCCGACACCGTCCTGATCGACACCCCCGACCTGAAGGTCACGGCCTTCCCCGTGCTGCACGCCCCGGTGGCGCCCGCGGTGGGGTATCTGTTCGTCTACAAGGGCCGGCGGTTGGTGCTGAGCGGCGACACGGCGCCCTCCCCTCGCCTGGAAGCCGAAGCCCTGCATGCGGACTTGCTGGTGCATGAAGGGCTGGCGCCGAACCTCGTGGCCATCCAGCGCCGGCAGGCGATCGCGGCGGGGCGCGCCAACCTCGTGGCGATCTTCCACGACATCCTAAGCTATCACACGACGCCGGAGCAGGCGGCCGCCATCGCGGAGCGGGCGCAGGTGCGGATGCTCCTGTTCAGCCACATCATCCCGCCCCTGCCGATGCGGGCGCTCGAAGGTCCGTTCCTGGGGGATTCCCGCAAGATCTTCCACGGCGCGATCCGGGTCGGGCGTGACGGCGACTTCGTCAGCCTGCCTGCGGGTTTGACGGAAATCCGCGTCTCAAACCGTTTGCATCCGATCTTCTGACAACGGGACGACGGACGGCTGCGACTATCGGACGGGACGGGGTCCGACTAGAAGAGGCGGGTGACGACGCCGCTTACCCCGTCAGCCCCCGACTCCGTGACCCTGGACGGTCGCAGGCGCCGCTCCGAAGACAGCCGCGCCCGCATCGTGGCGGCCATGCTAGCCCTCGTGCGCGAGGGCGATCCCTCGCCCGGCGCCGAGGCTGTGGCCGCACGGGCGGAGGTGGGGCTGCGCACGGTGTTCCGGCACTTCAACGACATGGACACCCTCTATCGCGAGATGTCCTCGGCCATCGAAGAGCAGCTGATGGTCGCCATCGCCCGGCCGTTGCAGGGCGATGGCTGGCGCGAGCGGCTCGTGGACCTCGTGGATCGGCGCTCGAACGCCTTCGAGACCATCGCCCCCTTCCGGGCGGCGGCCGACCTGCACCGGCTGCGTTCGCCCTTCCTGCAGGACACCCACGCCCGGATGAACGGGTTCCTGCGCGCCGTAGTGCTGAACGAACTGCCCGACGAGGCGCGGGCCGATACGACGCTCCTCGAAACGCTGGACATGCTCATGTCCTACGACGTGTGGCGCCGGCTGCGGACGGACCAGGGGCTGGAGCCGGATCAGGCGCGCGGCGTAGTGACCGCCGCCCTGAAGCGCTCTCTGCAGTCCTGAGAACCAACGCCAAGCGGCGACGTCAGTTGTCCCAGAGGATGTATTCCTCGCCCTTCTTCTGAGGCTGTCCCGATGGGTGATCGACGAAGACAGGCCCCTGCAGGAGCGAGGGCCACAGGGGTTTCGCGGACTGGGCATCCTGCGCCTTGAGCATCGCCAGCATGGTGCGGACGCGCTCGGGCTGGGAGGCGGAAAGTTCGTGCCGCTCGGTGGGGTCGGCGGCCAGATCGTAGAGCCAGACCTTGTTTCGCGCCTCGTTGCTTTGCAGCTTCCAGTCGCCGTCGCGCACCACCTTGTACTGGCCGGAGCGCCAGAACAGCGTCTGGTGCGGGCGGGTGGCGATCTTGCCGGAGAGGTAGGGAAGAAGGTTCACCCCGTCGATCACGCGGTCGGTGGGGATGGGCGCGCCCGCCGCCGCGGCGGCCGTGGCGAAGACGTCCACATGGCCCACGGGGTTGGTGAAGCGCGAACCCGCCGCGATCACGCCCGGCCAGCGCATGAAGAAGGGGGCATGCACCCCGCCCTCGAAGAACGTCGACTTGAAGCCACGGTAGGGTTTGTTGATGTCGGGAAGACCGATATAGCCCGCGCCGCCGTTGTCGCTGGTGAAGATCACGAGCGTGTTCTTGTCCAACCCCTGATCCCGCAGCGCCTGCAGGAGCCGCCCCACGTTGCGGTCGAGGTTGCGCACCATGGCCCCGTAGACGCGCAGGCGATGGTCCTTGACCTGCGGCAGGGCGTCAAAGTCTGCCTTGGTGGCCTGCAGCGGCGTGTGGATCGCGTTGGGGGCGAAGTACATGAAGAACGGGCGGTTCTTGTTGGCCGCCACCGCCTTGACCGCCTCGTCGGTGAGGTAATCGGTCATGTAGCCCTTGGGAGCGAACATGGGCGAGCCGTTGAACTGCACCTGATAGGGCAGGTTCGGCCACAGGAACCGGTCGATCGGATCCCACGGCTGCTTGGAGTTCTCCACGCCTGGATCGTTCTCCGGCAGGTACATGGAGCCGCCGGCGATGAAGCCCAGGCTCTCGTCGAAGCCCTTGGCCTCGGGGCGCGCGTCGGGGCGTCCGCCCAGGTGCCACTTGCCGAAATGCAGGGTGTGGTAGCCGCGATCCTTCAGCACCTTGGCGATGGTGATCTCTGTGGCCGGAATGCTGAGGAGATTCATGGCGTCGGGCGTCGGCGCAGTGCTGCCGGCGGGCATGGCCTTCAGGCGATCGGCGAAGAAGCTGGGGCCGACGATGGAGTCCGGTTCGCGCTCGGTGCCGACAAGCTTCTCGAAGGCGACGGGGGCCGGGGTGAACTCGAAGCCGAAGCGCGTGGAGTAGCGCCCGGTCATGATGGCGGCGCGGGAGGGGGCGCAGGTGGCGTTGCCGGCGTAGCCGTTCAGGAAGTCCACCCCGTCGTGCGCGATGGAGTCGATGTTCGGCGTGGGGACCAGCCCGCCTGCGACCCCGCCCCCGTGCAGGGTGATGTCGTTGAAGCCCATGTCGTCGGCCAGGATGAAGACCACGTTGGGCGGGCGGTCGCCCGGCGCCGGCTCGGCGGGGCCCTGCGCGAAGCTGACCGGGTGGTTCGGCTCCACATGGGGCAGCCGAGCGTGGGCGATCATGGCGAAGATCGTCGCCCGGTTCAGGTGGACGATGCCCACGCCAAGGGCGACGACGACGATGGCGACCAGCCAACCCAGGAACTTCATCGCACCTGCCTCCCGGCGAACTGCGTCGCCTTGCGCTGAAAGCTTATATTGGCATTCGTTGTGCCGCTAGTGCCCGCGGCGGGACAGCCCTTGCTGCTCGAGTCGCCACTTGAATTGATCGAAGCGATCCTGGCCGAAGAAAGCCTCGCCCCCAAAGGCCAGCATCGGCACGCCGTAGTGCCCCGCATCGCGCTGGGCCACCTGGTTCGCCTCCACCACGCCGTGAAGCCGATCCGCATCGTCGTCCACCGCATGGGAGAGCGCGGCGGGGTCGAGACCGGCGTCGCGGGCCGCCTGGGCGAGGTGGTCGCCAAGGTGCCAGTCATCCACCGCGCCGCTCCAGATCAGCCGGCTCGCCGCTTCGAGGAACGCGAGCCCCCGCCCCTGTTCGGCCGCCGCGACGCCCATGCGGGTGAGGCGGTGGATATGCGGCTGGTCCTTCGGATAGGTGCGGGTTTGAAAGTCCATCAGCACCGGGTCTGGCGAAGGCCATCGGAACGGCAGACCGAGAAACTCCGCCTCGCGATGGATGTCGGTACGGAAGTAGCTGAACCAAAGAGGATCGCGCGTCTCGAAGAACTCGGGCGTCCGCACGGCCAGCGGGTAAACGGGCCGGACGTTGCAGACCACGTCGTAGTCTCGCTCCAGGGCGACCAGCCGGGGCGTGATCATGTAGGAATAGGGAGATCGAAACGACCAGTAGAGGTCGTAGGTCAGCGTCATCGCCAAGGCTCCCTGCCATCAATGGGCTCGCGACTTTGGCACGGGCGATGCCGCGACAGAAGGCATTGTGAACTTGGCCGCAATGCTCGCTCGCGAATCAGTCGCGTGATGTGCTGCAAAGCGCGAGCCTCGACGGTTCCGAGACCTGGGTTGTCTTCCGCGAGCGGTCGAAGCAGCAGGGCAAATGCAGAGATCGGCGCAACTCTAAGCAACTTTCTCCATCTGTGACACGAACAGGGCTTGCGGAGCAGCCATGTCGGGCGCACATGCGCGACACACTCGCGTAGACTTCGAGTTCCCCTCAACAACCGATGAAGACATAATGTCCGACACCGACACCAACGACATCCTGACCCTGACGACCGAGATCGTCGCTTCCTTCGTGGGCAATCAAGCTCACATGAAGGCGGAAGAGATCCCGGCCCTGATCCGCGCCGTGCGCGCTGCCTTGACCGAATCCGACGCGCCCGCCGCCGCCGAAGAGCCGGAAACGCAGAAGGCCACCAAGTCGCAGATCAACAAGTCGATCACGCCCGACGGCCTGATCAGCTTCATCGACGGCAAGTCCTACAAGACCCTGAAGCGTCACCTGGGCCGTCACGGCCACGACGTGAAGAGCTACAAGGCCGCCTATGGCCTGCCCAACGACTATCCGTCGGTCGCGCCGAACTACAGCGCCGCCCGTTCGGCGATGGCGAAGAACCTGGGCCTCGGCGCCCGCGGTCGGGGTCGCCCGGCCGCCCCCGCCGCCGCCGGCCGCAAGAAGGCCGCTCCCGCGACCTGAAGACGGTTCGACCAAGGTCGAGATCGGGGCGGGTGCCGAAAGGCCCCGCCCTTTTTCGTTGCCGCCGTGCGAAGCCTACTCGCCCGCGCCGCCGCCCAGCGCCCGGTAGAGCGCCACCAGATTCGCCGCCCGCGTCAGGCGCGCCGTCACCAGGGTCTGCTGGGCGTTCGCCAGGCTCAACTGGGCCGTCAGCACATTCAGATAGGTGTCGGCCCCCCGCTGGTAGCGCGCCTGCGACAGGGTCAGCGTGCCCTGCGTCGCCTGCACCAGCCGCTCCTGCGAGGCGATCAGGGCGTCCACCGTCCCCCGTTGCGCCAGGGCGTCGGCCACATCGCGGAAGGCGGTCTGAATGGACTTCTCGTAGGCGGCCACGGCGATGTCGCGCTGCGCCCTGGAGATCTTCAGGTTCGCCCGGTTGAGCCCGTAATCGAAGATCGGCAGGCTGATGTTGGGGCTGAAGCTGTAGGTGCCCGTGCCGGCACCGAACAACCCGGCCAGGGAACTCGACGTGGTGCCCCCCGATGCGGTCAGGGAAATCCGCGGGAAGAACGCGGCGCGGGCCGCCCCGATGTCGGCGTTGTAGGCGCGCAGCTGGTGCTCGGCCTCAAGCACGTCGGGGCGCTGCAGGAGCACGCCCGAGTCGAGGCCAGCCGGGGCTTCGGCCAGGGTGGACAGCGCCGAACCCAGCCCGGCGGGCAGGAGATCGGCGGGCACCGGCGCACCCACCACAAGGGTCAGGGCATTCAGATCCTGCGCCCCGGCGGTGAGATAGGTCTGCACGTTGGAGCGCGCCGTCTCCACCGCGGTCTGCGCCTGCTGCACATCGAGCAGCGAGACGATGCCGTAGGTGAAGCGGTCGTTGGCGATCTTCAGGGTGGCTTCCTCGGCCTTCAGCGTCTCCCGTTCGGTGGACAGTCGCTGCAGGTCGGCGGCCAGGGTCAGGTAGTCCGTGGCGACCTCGGCGATGAGGCTCACACGGGTGGCGCGCCGGGCCTCCTCCGTCGCGAAATACTGCTCAAGCGCTTCCTTCGACAGACTGCGGATGCGCCCGAAGAGGTCGAGCTCGTAGCTGGAGAAGCCCACGTCGACCGAATAGCTGCGATAGGAATAGCCAGACGCGCTGCCTGACGGTGTGGCTGCCCCTGTTGTGCCCGCCGCTGCGCCGCTGGTGCCCGATCCCGACCCTGCCGTCCCGGAGCTCGTCAATCCGGAGGAGGAGGCGCGTCCGGTGACGGCGTTCGCACCGAGGTTCACGGTGGGCAGCAGCTCCGAACGCTGCACGCGATACTGCGCGCGCGCCTTGACGATGTTCAAAGCGGCAGTGCGCAGGTCCCGGTTCTCTTTCAGCGAAAGCGCGATCACCGCCTTCAGCTTCGCGTCTGTGAAGAAGTCGCTCCACGCGAGCTTCGAGGTCGCCAGGCCATCTCCTGTGGCCGATGGTCCAGTGGCTGCCGGATAGGCATCGCCTCCGCTGGGGAAGGCGGGTGCCACCGGTGGCACGGGCCGCCCGTAGCGAGGCTCCAGCGTGAGACAGCCTGAGAGAGCCGTGGCGCAAAGCAGGGCTACGGAGGTGCGGAAGATGCGCATGGCTCAGGCCCCTGCCGATTTGTGTGCATCCGCGGCATCGTCGCTCACGGGGGGCGGGGCGTAAGGCATCGGCTTTGGCTCCGCCGACGCCATGGGAACGACCTCGCCGCCCTGGCCCTCGGCTTCGGCCTCGTGGGGCTTGGTCTTGAACAGGCGGGTCACCAGCACGAAGAACAGCGGCACGAAGAAGATCGCGAGCACGGTGGCCGAGATCATGCCGCCGATCACGCTCGTGCCGATGGCGTTCTGGCTGCCCGAGCCCGCGCCGGTGGAGATTGCCAGGGGCAGCACCCCCGCCACGAAGGCGATGGAGGTCATCAGGATCGGCCGCAGGCGCAGCTTGGCCGCCTCGATGGCCGCATCGAAGAGGTCCACCCCCGCCTTGAAGCGGGCCTCGGCGAATTCCACGATCAGGATGGCATTCTTGGCGGCCAGGCCCATCGTGGTGAGCAGGCCCACCTGCAGGTAGACGTCGTTGCTCAAGCCCCGGAACGTCGCCGCCAGGATCGCGCCGACGATGCCCAGCGGGATGACCAGCACCACCGCCAGCGGCACCGACCAGCTCTCGTAAAGCGCTGCGAGGCACAGGAAGACCACGAGGATCGACAGGCCATAGAGCATCGGGGCCTGGCCGCCCGAGGCGCGCTCCTCGAAGGTGATGCCGGTCCACTCATAGCCGACGCCGGGGGGCATCTGCTTGGCCAGACGCTCCATCGTGGCGATGGCGGCCCCCGAGCTCTGGCCGGGCGCCGGCTGACCCAGGATCTCGAACGAGGGCAGGCCGTTATAGCGCTCGAGCTTGGCCGGGCCCTGAATCCAGCTCGTGGTGGAGAAGGCCGAGAAGGGCGCGAGGTTGCCGCTGGCGCCCCGCACATACCAGCGGTCGAGGTCGGAGGGCTTGGTGCGGAACTGGGCGTCGCCCTGCACATAGATGCGCTTCACCCGGCCCCGGTCGATGAACTGATCCACATAGGACGAGCCCCAGGCGGTCGACAGCACGTCGTTGATCGACGCGACCGACAGGCCAAGCGCCGTCGCGCGGGGCACATCGGTGTCGAGTTTGAGCTGGGGCACGTCCGGCAGGCCGTTGGGGCGGACCGCCATCAGCGTCGGCTCCTTCGAGGCGAGGCCCAGCAGCATGCCTTCGGCCTGCGCCAGCTTGGCGTGGCCCACGCCGCCGACATCTTTCAGCTCAAAGTCGAAGCCGGATGAGTTGCCAAGCTCCTGTACGGCAGGCGGCACCACGGTGAACACCATCGCATCACGGATGCCCTGCCACGCTCCCATCGCCCGGCCCACGACGGCGGGGGCCCGGTTCTTGGTCCCCTTGCGCTCGCTCCAGTCTTTCAGGTGCAGGAAGCCGATGGCGGCGTTCTGGCCGGCGCCCGCGAAGGAGAAGCCCTGCACGGTGAAGAGCCCGTCCACGTTGTCCTTCTCGTCGACGAGGAAGTGGTGCTCCACCTGTTTCACCACCGCATCGGTGCGCTCGAAGGTGGCGCCGGGGGGAAGCTGGATCAGTGTGTAGGCCGACCCCTGGTCCTCCGCAGGCAGGAAGCCCGTGGGCAGGCGGATGAAAGCGAAAGCCAGCACGCCCACGATCACGGCGTAGACGATCACCGACGGGATCCAGCCCGTCAGCGTGCGCTTGAGCCCGTGTTCGTAGGAGTGGACGCCCTTGTCGAACGTCTTGTTGAACCAGCCGAAGAAGCCCTTGCGCTCGTTGTGCGGCTTGGTCGGCTTGAGCAGAGTGGCGCACAGGGCGGGCGTGAGCGTCAGCGCCACGATCACCGACAGCACCATCGCCGAGACGATGGTGATCGAGAACTGGCGGTAGATCACCCCCGTCGAGCCACCGAAGAACGCCATCGGCAGGAACACCGCCGACAGCACGAGCACGATGCCGATGAGGGCACCCGTGATCTCGTCCATCGACCTTCGGGCCGCCTCCACGGGAGACAGCTTCTCCTCGGTCATGAGCCGCTCGACGTTTTCGACCACAACGATGGCGTCATCGACGAGGAGGCCGATGGCCAGCACCATGGCGAAGAGGGTCAGGGTGTTGATCGTGAAGCCGAAGACCGCCAGCACGCCGAAGGTGCCCAGCAGCACCACCGGCACGGCGATGGTGGGGATCAGCGTCGCCCGCCAGTTCTGCAGGAAGATGAACATCACCACGAAGACGAGGACCACGGCCTCGAACAGCGTCTTGACCACCTCCTCGATGGAGATCTTCACGAACGGCGTGGTGTCGACCGGGTAGGCGACCTTCATGTCGCCGGGGAAGCCAGCCGAGAGCCGGGCGACCTCGGCCTTGACCGCCTTGGCCGTGGAGAGGGCATTGGCACCGGGGGCCAGCTTCACGGCGAAGCCCGCGGCCGGGTGGCCGTTGTAGCGGCCAACGAGATTGTAGGAATCCTGCCCGAGCTCGACCCGTGCCACGTCGCCCAGCTTCACGGTGGAGCCGTCGGTGTTGGTGTGCAGCACGATGTTGCGGAACTGCTCGGGGCTCTGCAGGCGCGACTGGGCGGTGATCACCGCGTTCAGCTGCTGGCCGGGCACCGACGGCGAGCCGCCGATCTGCCCGGCCGAGACCTGGGCGTTCTGCGCCTGGATGGCGGTCTTCACGTCCGTCGTCGTCAGCGAGACCGCGTTCAGCTTGTAGGGGTCGAGCCAGATGCGCATGGCGTACTGGCCGCCGAACACCTGGGTATCGCCGACGCCGCTAACCCGGCTGAGCGGATCCTGCATGTTCGAGACGATGTAGTCGCCCAGATCGGCCCCGTTGTGAGAGGCGTCCTGCGAGTAGAGGGCGATCACGAGGAGGAAGTTGCGGGTGGCCTTGGCCACCACCAGCCCCTGCTGCTGCACCTGCGTGGGCAGGAGCGGCGTGGCCAGCTGCAGTTTGTTCTGCACCTGCACCTGGGCGATGTCGGGGTTGGCCCCCTGCTCGAAGGTGAGGGTGACGACCACCTGCCCCGAGCTGTCGCTGGTGGACGACAGGTATTCGAGGTGATCGATCCCCTTCATCTGCTGCTCGATGATCTGGGTGACCGTGTTCTCGAGCGTCTGCGCCGAGGCGCCCGGATAGATCGCCGTGACCGAGATCGAGGGAGGCGCGATCGCCGGGTATTGCGACACGGGCAGGCTGAGGATCGCCAGCCCCCCCGCCAGCATGATGACGATGGCGATCACCCAGGCGAAGATCGGCCGGTCGATGAAGAAGCGGGACATGGGGGAGCTTCCTGCCGCGGCTTAGTGCTGCGCACCGGCAGGGCCACCGGCACCCGCCGGAGGCTTGGCGGGCATCGAGCCTGCGGGCACGGCCTTCACCTTCATGCCGGGCATGCGCAGGTTGATCAGCCCTTCGGTGATCAGCCTGTCGCCAGGGCTGAGACCCGCAGTGACCAGCCATTTGTCGCCGATGGCCCGATCGGCCACGAGTTTGCGCGGCTGGGCCGTGCCGTCGGCGCCCACCACCATCGCAGTGGCCTGGCCCTGCGGATCGCGCGTCACCGCCTGCTGCGGCGCCAGGATGCCGGACTGATCCACCGCCTGGGTGACGATCTCGCGAACGTACATGCCGGGCAGGAGCTGGCCGCCTGAGTTGGGGAATTCGGCCCGCAGCGTGACGGATCCGGTCGTCGGATCGACCTGCGCCTCGGCGAACTTCACCTTGCCCGAAAGCGGATATTTCGACCCGTCGGAGAACACGAGGGTGGCCGTGACGCTCTGCGGACCCACCCGCGAAAGCTCGCCCCCCGCCATGTCGCGCTTCAGCTTGAGGAGCTCGTCGGACGACTGGCTCACGTCCACATAGATCGGGTTCAGCACCTGGATCGTGGCCAGCGCCGTCGCCTGGCCGGAGGTGGCGAGCGATCCGATGGTCACCAGCGAGCGGCCGATCCGGCCCGACACCGGAGCGGTGATGCGCGTGTAGCCGAGGTTGATGCGCGCCGCTTCAAGCGCGGCGGCGTACTGCTGAACGTTGGCGGCGGCCTGCTTGTAGGTGGCCTGGGCGTTATCGTTGTCCTGCCGGCTGACCGCGTTGATCTTCACGAGGTCGGCGTAGCGCTCGGCCTGCAGCTTCTGGGTGGTCAGGTTCGCCTGGGCGCTGGCGAGGGTCGCCTTCGCCTGATCGTAGGCGGCTCGATAGGGGGCTGAGTCGATCTGGTAGAGCACCTGCCCGGCGCGCACGTCGGTGCCCTCGGTGAACAGGCGCGCCTTGATGATGCCGTTCACCTGCGGGCGCACGTCCGCCGTCACGTAGGCGGAGGTGCGGCCCGGAAGCTCCGTGGTGAGGGCGACAGGCTCGGTCTTCACCACCACATAGCCCACCGTCGGCGGCGGAGGCGCAGGCGGCGGCGCCTTCTTGCCGCAACCGGCCAGGAGGCTGGCGGCCGCGGCGAACGCGAGCGCGACGCCCGCATGGGGGGCGAATCGGATCGACGGCATCTCATATCCCCGAAGCGCTGCGGGGGGAGCCGCGACGCGGGCTGGGAATGAACGTTCACTCCCAACCGCTTTAGTGATATGGACTCAGCAAGCCCGCGTCAAGTTGGCGCACCACAGACGGCCGGGGCAAGGCCCTTGGCGGAGACCGGATTGGAACAGGCCGATTGCACGCTATCGGCACCGCGCCCGCAGGTGCTGCGCATTCTTCAGGCGGCCCGGTGCTGCTTCGAGCGGTACGGCTTCCACGCCGCCAGCATGGCGCAGATCGCCGGCGCCGCCGGGATGAGCGTGGGCCACATCTACCGCTACTTCGCCAACAAGGAGGCGGTGGTGGCCGCCATCGTCGAGCAGGATCTTGAAGAGGTGTTCGCCGACATCGAGACCCTGGTCGGCACGCCGGACGAGGTGGCCGGTCGCATTCTGGCCCACATGGAGCGCTCCCGCTGCCGCTCCCGCACGGCCCTGTGGCTGGAGATGCTGGCAGAGGGAGCGCGCAATCCCAAGATCGCGGCCCTGATCACCACTTTCGACCGCCGCATCCGCGACCGGCTGCATCAGGCCATCTCGCAGGGCTGCATCGACCGGGGGCAGCAGGCGCAGATGGATGCCGAGGAGATCGGCACGCGCATGTCGTTGATCGGCCTCCTGATCGACGGCTGGCAGGTGCGGACGTTCATGGAGGGGGATGCCCTGCCGGAAGGCGTGCAGCAGCGCATCCGCGCCTTGCTGGCGCAAACGCTCTCTCCTGCGCCGATCACGTCCGGCGCAGGCTGAAGACGACGTTGGAAAGCGCCCTGTTCGGCTAGTAGCCGAGGAGGGTGAACGCTCCCGTCATCGCCCAGTGCACCGCTACAGCCGAGCAAACGATTATGCCCAGCAGCGTGCCTGCGAGTGTCGCAGCTGCCGCCATGGTCCTGGTCTCCCGAGCGGAGCCTCGTTGTTCGAGCCCCATCTCTAGCCTGACGGTAACATGACTTGGGCGGGGAGCTAAATCGGCACCGGGTGCTTCACTTCGTCATGCCCAATGCCCGGGCTATGCTGCAATGCAGCAGAATCACCAGCGCAGAAGTCTCGGTCCGACCAAGGCCCCCACGGCAGCCGGCGTGACCACGCCCAGCGTGTACCAGACGGCCACGAACGGGGCCGCGACCTCCGGGCAGTGCAGGGCGTAGATCGCCGCGCCGAACCCGCCCGCCGCCAGCCCCGCCGTGGCTCCCGCCAGGCGCAGCCGCGTTGGTGCCAGCCCGCGCATCGCCCAGATGAGACCCACGAAGACCGGCACGGCCGTCAGGGCGATGTTCCACGAGCACACCGAAGCCGAGGCCCCCATGAGCAGCGACCGACGCATCTCGGAAGGAGCGAAGCCCAGCTGCAAGACCGCCATCGCCGCCATCGCCGCCAGGGGCAGCACCAACCAGGGCAGGCGCCGCGCGGGATCGCCGGCCGGACGCGACAACCGCTCCACCGCCCAGAGCCCCAGCGCGCCCAGAGCCCCGGTGTAGCCGAGCTTCACCCAGAACATGCGGGTTTCCAGGGCCTGGGGCATGTCGGGTCTCAGTCCCAAAAGCAGCACCATGCCGAGCCCGGCCGCCGCTCCACCGACGCCAGCCGCCACGGCGAGCCTGCGGCCCACGCCGCCCCCGCGCGCAGGCTCCAGATCGTGGGAGAGGCGGTCGATCAGGTCATCGGTCATCGGGATCGCTCCCTCGCAGGCGCGCCGTCAGGGCCTTGAGCCCCCGGTGCATGGCGACCTTCACGGCCCCGTCCGTCATGCCGACCCGCTCGGCGGTCTCGGCCACGGACAGTTCTTCGATCTTGAGGCTGCGGACCAGGATGCGCGTGCGCTCCGGCAGGGTCGCGAGCGCCCGCTCGATGTCGCGCCGGGCATCCACCGCGGCGCTCTCGTCGGGCACGCTGAGCTGGTGCTCGGCATCCTCCAGCGGCACGGAGATGCGCCGGCCCGAGCGGCGATAGTGGTCGATCAATTTGTAGCGCGCGATGGCATAGGCCCAGGGCAGGAAGGGCTGCGCCCGGTCATAGGTCTCGCGGCGGGTGTGGATGGCCATAAGCGTATCCTGCACAAGGTCCTCGGCTTCCGGCGAACCCCGGCTGAGTCGCCGGCTGAAATAGCCGCCCAGCCGCAGACGCACGTCGCCGAGGAGAGCCCGGTAGGCGGCGCGGTCGCCGTCCAGCCCGGCGAGCATCAGCGCCCGCAGCTCTGCCTCGGAGGTATCCGCCGAGTTCATCTGTTCATTCGCCGGCCCACCGCCGGAGGTTACATCACAAAAAATCTGGATTCGCCCGCGCGGTCGTCGCGGGCCGCAAGGCGTCAAAAGACGGCGCGGCTCCAGGGGGATCGGAACCGCGCCGCAAGGGAGGAAGGGGGAAGGCGCGCGCGCATCCGGCACACGCCTTCGGTCGGGGTGGATCAGTGCTTGTCGGACGCCATCTTGTCGTCCTTGGCCATCTTGTCCTTGGCCATGTGGTCGGTGCTCATGGAGCCGGTGCTCATGGAACCCGAGCTCATGGAGCCGGTCGACATGGCGCCGTCCTTGGCCATCTTGTCCTTCGCCATGTGATCGGCCGCCATGTGATCGGCAGAAGACATGGCCGTGGTGTTGGAGGTCTGAGCGACCGCGGCACCGCTGAGGCAGGCGCCCGCGAGGAGGGCGAGGGCGAGGGTCGAGAAGGTCTTGGTCATGGCGGGTCTCTTCTGATGTGGCGGACCCACCCATTTCGCGGGTGCGAGGCCGGCCGGTGGTCCTGCGGCGAGGCCGCGGGAGGGGATGATTGGCGGATCAGGATCGCGCGGCGGCGATGATCGGCCCGCCGCGGCCGTCCTGAACGAGGACGGCGACTGCAAGGTCGGGGCGGCCCGCGGGCAGGGCGAAGCTGCGCGACGTGCCGTCCCAGTCGCCAAGGCGCACGAGTTCGCGAACCACGTTCTTGTGCGGAAGGGTGCGGCCGCCGTTCTCGCCGGCGCGGATCGGCACCTGCACCACGTTGGGATCGAAGCGCACGAGCCACACGTCCGCGGGTCTGCCGGTTCGGCCGCCCTGCACGGTCACGCGGCCGCCTGCGATGTCCACCGCCGGGCCCGAGGCGCCGCGGTCGGCGCGGCCGATGGCCTGCTCGATCTCACCGGCCCGCGCGCCGACCACGTCGGTGCGGCCATTGATGACCACCTGCGGGGTGTAGACCTGGGTGTGCTTGAAGCCGCGGGCGTATTCCCACTGGCGGTCGGTGTACTGGGGCGAGGCGAAAGTGTCCTTCCAGCCCAGGTTGTCCCAGTAGGTGACCTGGAAGCTGAGGGCGAGAACGTCGGGGCGGTTGCTCAGCGCCAGCACGTTGGCGTTGGCGGGCGGGCAGGACGAGCAGCCCTGGCTCTGGAACAGCTCAACCACGACAGGGTGGGCCCGGTCGGCCGCCATCGCCATGCCGGGGGTGGCGGCGGCGAACGCGATGACGGCCGACGAGGCCGCGGCGAGGCCGATGGTGCCGAACAGACGAAAAGCGGTGGCGGCGGGGGTCATGGCTGGCTCCGGACCGCGACCAGTTGCGCGGCTTCAGGGGCCTATCCGTCGCTGGCTCGCCACCGGTTACGCGCAGTGCGAAAGAAATCTGCACGCAGGGTCGCGAGCCCCTAGTTCGCAACACGCCGACGCATGCGCCGGCCTATGGTTGGGCGTGGTGATCGTGGCGGCAGGCGGGACGGAACGGATGGCGCAGACGGGGCGGCTCGCGCTCATCACCGGAGCCTCGGCCGGGATCGGGCTGGCCTTCGCCCACGCCTATGCGCGACGGGGATGCGATGTGGCGCTTGTGGCCCGGCGTCGCGACCGGCTGGAAGAAATCGCCGCCGACATCGAGGCGCGCCATGGGGTGAAGGCGCTCGTGATCGAGCAGGACCTCTCAGAAGTGGGGGCCGAGGCGAGGGTGCTGGAGCGGATCGCGGCCGCCGGCCGTCACGTCGAGATCCTCGTCAACAACGCCGGCTTTTCCATCGCGCAGGACTTCGCGGGCGTTTCGTGGGGGCGCCAGCGCGATGCCCTGATGACCATGCTGGTCTCGGCCTGCGGGCTCGCGCACGGGGTGATCCCCGGCATGGTGGCGCGAGGCTCCGGCGCGATCGTCAACGTGGCCTCGGTGGCGGCCTTCGCCCCGGGCGTGGCGGGGCACAGCCTGTATCCGGGGCTCAAGAGCTTTGCGGTGAAGTTCTCGCAGTCGCTGGATGCGGAACTTCGGGGTTGCGGCATCAACGTCACGGCGCTGTGCCCTGGCTCCACACAGAGCGAGTTCACCGCCTCGAACGGCACGGCGCAAGCCGGGCAGGGCGCGCCGAAGTTTCTGGTGCAGACCGCCGAGGCCGTGGTCGAGGCCGGGATCGAGGGCAACACGGCCGGGCGCGTCGTGGTGATCCCCGGCTGGCACAATCAGCTTTCCGTCTTGCTGCTGCGCCTGCTGCCGGAGGCGATCAGCCGACCCCTCCTGATGCGCGGCTCGCAGAAATTTCGCCTGCCGCCCGAGCCGCAGTCCCCTGCCCCGGAGTCCCCGTCGTGACCGATGCCACTCATTTCGACGTGATCGTCATCGGCTCGGGCGCGGGCGGCGGCACGCTGGCCCAGCGGCTCGCCCCCACGGGCAAGACGATCCTGATCCTGGAGCGGGGCGAGCACCTGCCGCGGGAGGTGGAGAACTGGAGTTCCAAGGCGGTCTTTCTGGAGCGGCGCTATCGCACCAAGGAGAAGTGGTACGACCATCGGGGAAAACCCTTCACCCCCAACACCCACTATTGGGTGGGCGGCAACACCACGTTCTATGGCGCGGCGCTCATGCGCATGAGGGAGCGCGACTTTCAGGAGGTGCGCCACGGCGGCGGCATCTCGCCCGCCTGGCCGATCACCCTGGCCGACCTCGCCCCCTACTACGACGAGGCCGAAACCCTGTGGAAGGTGCACGGGGCCCGAGGCACAGACCCCACCGAACACGGCGACGAGCCCGCCTACGCCTATCCGCCTTTGATCGACGACCCGGGCATCGCGCGCATGCGCACGCATCTGGAGGGGCAGGGCTGGTTGCCGTTCCACTTGCCCGTCGGCATCAACCGCGACGACGCCCATCCCCAGAAAAGCGCCTGCATCCGCTGCAAGACCTGCGGCGGCTATCCCTGCCTCGTGCTCGCCAAGTCTGACGCGCGCACCCTGGCCGTCGACCCCCTGCTCGACCTTGCGAACGTGACCCTGCTGACGGGCAGGAAGGCGTTGAGGCTCGAGACGGACGCGAGCGGCCGCACCGTCACGCAGGTCGTCTGCGACACCGCCGCCGGCGAGGAGCGCTGGACGGGGGACGTGGTGGTGCTGGCCGCGGGCGCGGTGAACACGCCCCTGATCCTTCTGGCCTCGCACAACGCGGCGCACCCCAACGGCCTGGCCAACGGCTCGGACCAGGTGGGGCGCAACTACATGTTCCACACGCTGACCGCCGTGGTCTCGGTCACCGAGGCTCCGGTGGACACCACCTTTCCCAAGACGCTGGCGGTGAACGACTTCTACTGGGGCGATCCCAAGGGCGGTTACGACCTGCCGATGGGCCACATCCAGACGCTGGAATATATGAGCGGCCAGACGCTGGAGGGGCAGATCTCCGAGATTCTGCCGCCGGCGCTGGTGCCCGATTTCATCAGCAACGCCCTGGCGTCACGGATGCTGAGCTTCCTCGTCATCTCCGAAGACCTGCCGCTGCCGGACAACCGCGTGCGCCTGGCCAACGACGGCCGCATCTGCCTGGACTACACGTTCAACAATCTCGAGGGGCACACCCGGCTGGTGAAGAAGACGGACGAGGCGCTGACGGGCTTCGTCGACCACAAGCACATCCTCAGCCAGCACCACTTCCAGCTGGACTCGCTGCTGCCGCTCTACGGCACCGCACATATGAACGGCACGACGCGCATGGGCGTCGATGCCAAAAGCTCGGTGGTCGATCCGAACTGCAAGGCGCACGAGGTGGACAACCTCTACGTCGTCGATTCCAGCGTGTTCTGTTCGGCTTCGGCGGTGAACCCCACGCTGACCATCGTGGCCAATGCCATGCGCGTGGGCGATCACCTGAAGGCGAGGCTCGCGGCGGCCTAGAACGTCTTGGTGATCCCGGCGAACACGCCCCGGCGGGCGCCGTATTGCGGAGCGCCGACGCCGATGCCCGATCCGTCGCGGATGAAGTACCGGGCGTCGCCCACGTTCACCACGTCGATGCGCACCTTCAGCGGCCCGGCGTAGGGCAGGTCAAAGGTGTGGGCCGCAGTGAGGTTCACCTGAGCATAGTCGGGCAGGCTGTTCCCGTTGGGCACGGCACCACTGGTTCGCAGGCCGGAGCCGTAGATGAGGTCCGCCCCCAGCTGGCTGCCAGCGAGGAAGCCCTCCTTGAAGCTGTAGGAAACGCCGGCCGAGCCGGTGTAGGTCTGGTCGTGATCCAGATAGATGTAGTGGTTCTGGATGTAGGCCAGATCGGCGGGATCGAAGCTGAACTGGCTCGAGACGATGTTGCGCCCCTGGGCCTTTGAGTAGGCGAAGTTGGCGTAGGCCAGCCACGGGCCATGGTTGTAATTGGCGCTGAGCTCCACGCCGTAGATGCGACCATCGCGATAGTTGAACGGCGTGAGGATGATCGGCGCGCCGAACTGGCCCTCGTCGATCAGGTTGTGGGTCTGGCGGTAATAGGCGTCCACGCCGAGGGTCAGGCCCGGCAGTTCCGCGATGCGCTGCTGGGCGCCCACATCATAGTAGTTCGACCGCTCGGCGAAGGGGGTCGTGTCCTGCGTGCCGGGCGAGGCGGCGCTGGTGCCCTGGAACAGCGCGACCGTGGGGGCACCCACGAGCTCGAAAGGCGGCGGGCTGAAGTAGCGGGCATAGCCGGCATGCACCGTCGTGCCTTCGAGCGGGCGCCACACCACGTTGATGCGCGGGCTGATCTGCCCCTCGCTGCGGAAACCCTCGGATTGGTCGGCGCGCAGGCCGTAGTTCAGGGTCAGCTCCGGGGTGATCAGCCACTCGTCCTGCAGGTACAGGCTGTAGAGGTAGTTGTTGCTGGCGCTGCGGTCGGCGACGGTGATGGGAGCGTCGCTGAGCTGGCTCCCGGAACCGTCGACCCGGAAGACCTGTGTGGCCGTGCGGCTCGTGCCGCGCTCGGCCTGGATGATCAGCCCGCCGCGCACGGTGTGGGAGTCGTTGAGCCGATAGGCCCCCTCGGTCTGCAGGCCGAAGGAGGTGTCCTTCTTGGCGGCGGCCTGCGCCTGGCCGTTGAACAGAAGCTCGCCCGTCACGTCCGGCCGGTAGGTCAGCGAGGAATACCGCCCGAAGACCGAGGCTTGCACGGTGAGCGGCCCGTCGTCGTGCAGGAAGCTTGCCTGGAAGAAGCCGGTGGTTTCGCGCTGGGTCTCGTTCAGGGCCTCACTGGGGAAGGCGGTCTGGCCACGCAGGGTGTAGCCCGCCCCGTCGGTCGCCGCGTCCAGCCCGCGTGGGTTGGGAATCTGGAAGCGCTGGTTGGAATAGCCGCCCGTGACGGCGATGCGGTCGTTCGCCGAAAGGATCTTGTCCAGATAGGTGAAGAACGTCGCCTGGTCGGCGCGGTCGTGGTTCGGGGTGGACGAGCCGTCCACGCTCTCGATTCCCAGCTGCGTGCGGCGGAAGTCGCCAGAGACGAAGAAGTTGCCGCCATCGGCCGAGCCACCGTACTCGAACGCGGGCTCGTAGGTGCCGTGGCTGCCGCCGTAGACCGACACCTGGCCACCGTTCTTGAACACGCCGCTCTTGGTGGTGAGGTCGATGATGCCCGCCGTGCGCAGGCCGTACTGGGCCGGAAGCGCACCCGTGATCAGGTCGAGCCGCTCGATCAGCCGCGGTGACAGGGTCTGGCCGAAGACCGACAGCCCCTCGGGCAGGATCACGCCGTTCAGGCGGAACTGCAGGTTGTTGTGGTCGCCGCGGATGTGCAGCTGTCCGAACCCGTCCTGCACTGCGCCGGGCAGCTGCAGCACGACCTGGTTCAACGCCTGATTGTCGCCGCCGGGAAGCGCCTGGATGGTGGAGTCGCTGACCGTGTAGGTGGTCGCGCCCAGCGCTGATTGGATGGACAGTCGCGCCGCATCCAGCCTGCGCGCCGTCACCACGATGTCGGCGACGCTGGTGGGGGCCGACGCTGCCGCGGGTGTCGATGGCGGCGCGGCTTGCGGGAGGGTCTGGGCGAAGGCGGCCCCGCCTGAGAGGGCCATCGATCCGGCCGCAGCCAACCCCACCGCACGCCAGTTCATCACAGCTGTTCCCGCTCTCTCGCCCAAAGCAATGTGTTATGAAATAGCCTCACGTTCCGGGGCTTGTCGAGTCCTCTTCGCGGGTCAGGTTGGGCGGCGGTGGCAGGGCGGCCGAGGCGTCAGCGGGAGCCCACGCGGGCGGGCAGCCACAGGCCGCCTTCGAGGGCCTGCTTCAGGTCTTCACCGGTCTTGCTGGCGGTATAGAGCGGGTGATCCTGAAGGGCCCACTGCTGCACGCCATCGCCGCGATCAACCTTGGTCCAGTCCTTCACGGACTTGGCGTGGGCCGGGGCGACGAGCGGCGGCCAGGCCTTGGCGCAGTCGCCCGAGCAATGCGACATGCCCACCATCGTGTCGTTCTTGAAGACATAGAGCTGCGCGCCGCTGGCGGTGACCAGGGCGCCGTCTACCGTCTTCACGCCCTTGGGCAGGGGCAGCGTCGCAAGCATGGCGGCGAGAACGACAGGCAGCATTCGAAGGCTCCTTCAGGCGAGCAAATCCAGAGGGTGCGGAGGCCGCCGGTGCGGACCTCAGCCCTGCGCCGCACCGCTTTGCGCCCGCGCGGCCCCGAACGTAAAGCGCTGCAGGAAGTCGCACATCTGCGCCGTCTCGCGCCCGGCGGGGCCGTCTGCATCCAGTTCCTCGGCGGAGCGCCCGTGCTCCATCGCCGTCTGGTAGATCGAACGCGACCGCAGGATGGCCGGAGCCACGGGCAGGCGCAGAAGCTGCAGGGCCTCCAGCGTACGCTTCACCGCGGGCGGCTCCACGGATCCGCGGGCGACGGGCGCCTGGTTCAGGATCAGCAGCCCCGGCTTGCGCAGCTGCCGGATCAGCCGGCTGGTGTTCACAGCAGCGGCCAGATCCAGGAACGTGGGCCGCAGCACCATGACGGCGAGGTCGGCCAGCACGATGGCCTGGGCTGTCTCCTCCTCTACGACGGCGGGGGTGTCGATGATCAGCGCATCCAGCCCATCGCGCACGGCGGCGGCCTGGAGTGCGACGAGATCGGAGGCGGAGCCGGTGGCGATCCTGGGCCCCTGCCCCATCCGGTTCTTGAGCACCTCGACCGACGACTGCTGCGGGTCGGTGTCGGTGAGGAGCGTGGAATGTCCCCGCAGCCAGAGGCCCACGGCCAGCTGCACCGCGACGGTGGTCTTGCCAGATCCTCCCTTGCGGCTGACGACGGCGATGGTCCTCACGCCGGCACCTTCGGAATCGCGAACCCGGCGCGAGACAGGGCCGCCAGCATCTGCAGGAAGGCGCTGAGGATGACGGGGTGCGCCGCACCGAGGCGGTCCGGGGTGAGCGCCCGGGCGGGAACGATCAGGCCACGCCCATCCACCCGCTCCATCGCATCGGCCTCCATGAGCGCGTTAACGTGCCGCCGGGCGGTTTCGTAAGGCACGAAATAGAGCGCGGCCACCTCGCGTATGCTCACAGGGGTGCGCAGGGAGTCTGGCGGCGGTGTGTCATGATGCCCGTACGCCCACGACAGTTCGTTGGAGGCATGCAGCGCCTTAGTGTTTTCATGCACGAACGCGCACCAGACCAGGCCCCGCGTAAGGTCGCCGAACACGCCCGCCCACTGTTCCAGGCCCCGCAGGCAGAACGCCATCGCGATCCCTCCGGTGAGGGCGGGAGGCGGCGGGGCGGGCTCCGCACCGTAGCCGACGGCTTCGTCTGCAGGCTTCACTCCGGCCAGGGCGGCAAGGTCGAGGCCGGCGTGCGCCAGGCTCAGCAGCGTCGCGTCCAGCTCGGAGACGAGCGCGTTGAGCGTCGCTTCGGCCTGAGCCGATGCCTCGTAGGCTGGTGAGACGCAGACCCCCGATCCGGTGCGGATCGCGAAACCCTTGTCGATCAATTTGCCTACGCGGCGCCGGGTGGTTTCAACGGGGACGCCAAGCGAGTGAGCCAGGGCGCTGACACTGACGCTGCGGGCGGGTGCCGACGGCGCCCAAGCCTCGGGATCGCCCGCCGCCCGGCTGGCGCTGCGGATGGCGATGAAGATGAACAGCTCCGTGACGTCGCCGTCGTGCTGCGGCAGCAGGAGCTGCGCGACGCCCAGCGCGAGGCCCGTGAGGCTCCTCACGATCAGGCGGGTCGGAAGCGGGCCTGGCATCGCGCCTGATCACACTCGCTGGAAAAGGGCGACCCTCAAGGGGTGCGAGGCGTCGAGTTTTCGGTGTCACTCGCGCGGCAGGGATCCCAGCAAGCTTGGCTGTTCTGTTTCGTGAAGCGTGGCGACTTGTAAAGTCCTGTCGGCCATCCCTGCGAAATGAGCGTCTCAAATGCCTCGGCCGGGCACCGGAAGGGCCTTTACGATGGCGGCGAAATGGCGGTCGAGGTCGAAGTGCTTGCCCTCCGGCGTCCAGCCGAGCCGGACGATGACGAGCTTGCGTGAGGGCAGGACGGCCACGAACTGCCCATTGTGCCCATCGGCCCAATACATCTCGTTCGGCAGGTGAGGGTTCTCCCGCGCAAATGCGCCGGTCTCCGCCCCGCCGTTCAACCAGAACATGGCGCCGTAGAGCGGCACGCGCGCGGCGGGCGTGGGGGTGCGGGTGAAGTCGATCCAGCTCTGGTCGAGCACGCGGCGGTCGCCCGCCATGCCGCCGTTCAGATACAGCGAGCCGAACCGCGCCCAGTCCCTCGCCGTGGCGTAGCCATAGGAGCTTCCGACCGGCGTGCCGCTCTCGTCCGGCTCGATGGTCATCGAAGAGAGGCCCAGAGGCCCGACGAGCTCGTCCCGGGCGAAGCGGGCGAAGTCGGCATGGGTGCCACCCACCGTGGAGCGCACGATCCGCGCCACGATGTTGGCGGTGCCGGAGGAGTACGACCAGACCGTTCCCGGCGGATGGGCCAAGGGGAGGCTGGCAGCGTATCGCCCCATGTCGGCCTCGTGGAACAGCATCTGCGACGAGTTCGACCCCGCCACATAGTCCTCCACGAACTTCAGCCCGCTCGACATGGTGAGAAGCTGGCGCAGGGTAATGGCACCTCGGGGATCGCCGGGGGCCTTCCACTCCGGCACGGGCGCAGGCGCGTCGAGGCTGAGTTTTCCCTGTCGCACCAGGACGCCGATCAGGGCGCTCGTGACGCTCTTGGTCATGGACCAGCCGAGCATGGGCGTCTGGGCGGTGAAGCCCGGCGCATAGCGCTCGGCGATGATGCGCCCCTCCTGCACCACCAGGATCGCGCGCGTATCGGGATAGCCGCCGGCGTTCGTGGCGGCGAACACCCCGTCGACGGCGGCCTGCACGGTGGCATCGGGCGCTGCGGGGAAGTCCGGCCCGGCCGCCACCGGCGTCGATGCGGCGACCGGGGCGAGAGCCGCGCCGTCGTTGCGCAGTGTGCAGCCCGCGCCTGGGCGATACTGGGCGGTGCGAGACAGCACCAGCGGCAGGGTGGCGGTGACCGTCTGCGCCTGCATGTCGGCCTTCAGGCTGATGATGCCGGCAGCGGGAGACAGAGAGTGCAGGTCGTTCTTCTCCGCATCCTTCACGTCGCGGTGCATGAGGAACACGTCGGCGCAGCCGATCTGCGCGCCGAGCGCCGTTCCGACCCCAGCCGTGCCCGCCCTCAGGTTCCCCGCCACGACCACATACGCCGCCCCGAGCGCGACGCAGATCAGGGCGCCGAGAGCGATCAGCACGGTCTTGAGGGTCATGGGCGGTTGCTCGTCTCGATGCTGGCAACCAGCCCGTCCTTGAAGTGGACGACGGTGCGGGCGAACGCGGCCATCTCGGCCTCGTGGGTGACCATCAGGACGGTGATCCCGCTCACCTGATTGAGCTCGGTGAGAAGCTGCATGATCTCCACCGATCGCTCGCTGTCGAGGTTGCCGGTGGGCTCGTCGGCGAGGAGCACGTCGGGCTGGGTGACGATGGCGCGGGCGATGGCCACGCGCTGCTGCTGGCCGCCGGAGAGTTCGGCCGGCGTGTGGGTGGCCCACTCGGCCAGGCCCACCTTCTCGAGCGCCGCCATGCCCATGCGGCGCCGCGTCGTGCGGTCTTCACCGCGGTAGAGCAACGGCAGCTCCACGTTTTCCAGCGCGGTAGTGCGGGCCAAAAGGTTGAAGCCCTGGAACACGAAGCCAAGGTACTTCCGCCGGATCAGCGAGCGCTGGTCGCGGTCCAGCTTCTCCACGTGCACACCCTTGAACACGAATGCACCGGAGCTCGGCACATCCAGGCAGCCCAGGATGTTCATGGTGGTGGACTTGCCGGACCCGGAAGGCCCCATCACCGCCACGAAGTCGCCCCGGGTGATGTCGAGATCCACGCCCTTCAGCGCCTGGAACGCCGCAGGCCCCTCGCCAAAGCGCTTCGTCACGCCCCGCAGGGAGATCAGCGGCGCAGGGGTCATGGCTTGCCGGTGCCCTTGGCGAGGGTGCCGGTGATGACTTTCATCCCCGGCTTCACATCCGGGCCGGACACCGATGTGCGGCTGCCGTCGGTGTCGCCGATGACCACATCGATGGCCTTGGGCTTGTTGTCTGCGCCCACGACGTAGAGCAGCCGGTGCGCGCCCCTGCCCGCCCCCGCCACCTTGGGCTTGGTCGGCCCGGAACCCGGGGGGCCGTTGCCGATGCGCAGGCCCTTCAGCGGCGCGACCGGCGGCTCGAACCGCAGGGCGGCGTTCGGGGCCAGAAGCTCGCCCTTGGTCTGCGCGGTGATGATCGAGGCGGTGGCCGTCATGCCCGGCTTCAGAAGCTGCTGCGGGTTCGCCACCGACAGCACCGCCGTGTAGGCGACGACCGAGCTCGTGGACGTGGCCGTGGTGCCCGCGCTGTTCACCGAGGGCGTGGCGTTGGCCCCGAGATCCACCCGCGTGACGTCGGCGGGGAAGGTCTTTCCCGGATAGGCGTCGACCGTGAAGCTGGCCGGGGCGCCGGCGTGCAGCTCGCCCACGTCGGCCTCGTCCACCTTCACCTCCAGCTTCATGTTGGAAAGGTCTTCGGCGATGGTGAACAGGGTCGCCACGTTGAACGAGGCGGCCACCGTCTGCCCGGGCTCCACCTGCCGCGACAGCACGACGCCGGTGACGGGAGCGTAGATCGTGCCCTTGGAAAGGTTGGTCTGGTTGGTGGAAACCTGCGCTCGCGCCTGCGCCACCTGCGCCTTGGTCTGCGCCACGTTGGCCAAGGCCCGGGCCAGATCGGCGCGGGCCGTGGAAAGTTCGGTCTGCGAGGGCACCTTGCCGCCGGAGAGTTTGAACACCGTCTCCTGCCGGGCGAGGTTGGCGCGGGTCTGCTCCACGGTCGCCTCGCCCTGAAGCACGGTGGCCTGAGCGGCCTGGAGCGAGGCCTGGCTCTGCAGCAGCGAGTCGCGCAGGCGCGACAGGTCGAGCTGAGCCAGGGGCTGGCCCTTGGTCACCCGGTCGTTGTTGGTGACGTAGACGTTCTCCACCAGCCCAGACACTTCGGAGCCCACGTTCACCTGCTTGGTGGGGGCGAGGTTGCCGGTGGCGGTGATGGTGACGGTGAGGTCGCCCCTCTCCACAGCCGCCGTGGCATATTGCGTAGGCGGCGGCCCCTTGAAGCATTGAGACAGCAGAAACAGCACTAGGATCACCCCGACGCCGATGCCGATCCACTTGGCGAACCGA
Source organism: Caulobacterales bacterium (assembly GCA_038226305.1). GTDB lineage: Bacteria > Pseudomonadota > Alphaproteobacteria > Caulobacterales > Caulobacteraceae > JASLDZ01. Next base: position 32,410 of record JBBRQN010000004.1, on the reverse strand, counting down.
CGCCAGGCGGGAACGGGCTTCTTGCCCAGGAAGGCGTCCATCTGCGTCGTGTCGGTCATCGGTTCGGCCCGGTGGAGGGGAGCGCTTCAGGCGTCCAGCCGCCGCCCAGCGCCAGGTAAAGGCGCACGAGGGCGAGGGACTGATCGGCGTAGGCCGACGCCAGGGCGTCACGCGCCGACAGGAGGGACTGCTCGCTCTGCAGGAGGGTGAGGAAGTCGGTCAGGCCGGCCTGATACTGGCTGCGGGCGTAGGTGGCGGCGTTGGTGGCGGCGTCAAGCGCCACGGCGAGCTCGACCTGTCGGGCACGGGCGGACTCGATGGCCTGGATGGCGTTCTCCACCTCCTCCAGCCCGCTCAGCACGGTGCGTTTGTAGGTGGCGAAGGCGAGGTCGGCGCCGGCCCGCGCGGAGCGGACGTTGGAGCGGTTGCGGCCGGCGTCGAAGATCGTCTGGGTGATCCCTGCGAAGAGCGCACCGGTGACGAGGTTGCCCAGATCGCCCACCGCGGCCGCGGCGGTGTTCATGTTCCCGGTGATCGCCAGCGCCGGGTAGAGCTGGGCCTTGGCGATACCGATGCGGGCGGTGGCGGCGGCGAGCTGGCGTTCGGCGCTTCGCACGTCGGGCCGGTTGCGAAGGGTGTCGGCCGGGATGCCGACGGCGATGGTGTCCGGCCCCTTGGGGATGGGCGCCGTCGTCGCCATCGCGCTCCGCAAGGCGCCGGGGGCCTGCCCGGTGAGGATGCCCAGCCGGTTCACCGCGTTGACGAAGCTCGTCTGCAGGAGCGGGATCGAGGCGGCGGTCTGCGCCCGCTGCACCCGTGCCTGCTCCACGTCGAGCGACGAGACGAGCCCGGCCTGCACGCGCCAGCCCGCGATCTGCAGGTTGTCGTCCTGCGTCCTCAGCGTGTCGCGGGCGATGCCGAGCCGGGCCTGCGCGAGGCGGGCGTTCAGGTAGTTGGTCGCCACCTCGCCCGCGACGGAGGTGCGCACATCCTCGAGGTCGAAGCCGGAGGCCGCCTCCGCGGCGCGTGAAGCCTCCACCGTGCGGCGCAGACCGCCGAAGATGTCGGTCTGCCAGGAGGCGTCGAGCCCCAGCGACAGCTGGGTGGAGTTAGAGCCGGAGGTGGTGATCACGGTCCCGCCGCTGGCCGATGAACCAGACCCGACCACGAGGCTGGAGGAGCCCCGTGAGAAGTTGCGTGTCGCCCCGGCGGATCCCGTGACCGAGGGCAGCTGCGCGGCCGTCGACTGGATGCGCGCCTCCCGCGCCTGCACCAGCCGGGCCAGGGACTCGGCGATGCTGAGGTTGGAGGCGGTGGCGCGCGCCACGAGGTCGGTGAGGAGCGGATCGTCGAACCTACGCCACCACTGCGAGATGTCCTCCACCGGCGGGGTGACGGGCGCGGTGGCGTAGGCGTCAGGAACGCCCAGCGCGGATGAGGCGGGGGCGCGATAGTTCGGGCCGACGGCACATCCGGTCAGGAGCGCCGCGCAGGCCACACCCGAGCCAAGGCGTTTGAGGCTACTCATGTCTCAGCGCCTCGATGGGGTTCAGGGCGGCGGCGCGCTGGGCGGGGACGTAGCCGAACACCACGCCGAGGAACGACGAGAACGCCAGGCTGCCCAGGACGACGTAGGGGCTGATCATCAGCTCCACCCCGATCAGGTTGGTGACGAGGTAGGACAGGCCCACCGCCAGGACGATGCCGATTGCCCCGCCCAGCGAGCACAGCATCACCGCCTCGGTGAGGAACTGCAGCCGCACCTCGCTGGCGAGGGCGCCGATCGCCAGGCGGATGCCGATCTCGCGGGTGCGCTCGGTCACCGACACCAGCATGATGTTGACGATGCCGATGCCGCCCACGATCAGCGAGATGGATGCGATGGCCGCCACCAGCCCCGTCATGACGCGCAGGGTGCCGGACACGGTGTCGGCGATCTGCTTCACGTCGATGATCCGAAAGTCGCTGTCGGCGGCGGAGGCGATGTGGCGGCGCTCGCGCAGCAGGCGCTGGATGTCGGCCGAGATGGCGGAGTTGTCGTAGGCGGGGTCTGCGCCCACCACCATGTAGGTGATGTTGGGATCGCCGATGATCTGACGCTGCAGGGCCCGGAGGGGCATCTGCACCACGTCGTCCTGGTCATTGCCGCCCCCGCCCTGGCCGCGCGACTTGAGCACGCCGATCACCGGGCAGGAGATCTTGTTGATCCGAAGCTGGCGGCCGAGTGGGTCCTGCCCGCGGAACAGGTTCTTCTTCACCGTCTCGCCGATGATGCAGACGGCCTTGCCCGCCGACTCCTCCGCGTCTGTGAACCCGCGGCCGGAGGCGACGACCAGGCCCTGGACGTCGATGCCCACGTTGCTGGTGCCCTGCCCGCTGGTGGACCATTTCACCCCTTCGAACTGGGCGGAGACGGAGGTCTGGCGCAGGCCTGCCACGGCGCGAACGCCCCCCACCTGCTCCTTGATGGCGTCCACGTCGGCGACGGTGAAGGGACGGATGGCGGCGCTGCCAGCTGCACGGCCTTGGGTATCCGGCACGATCATCAGGGTGTTGGCGCCGAGCGCGCTGATCTGGCTCTGCACCGATGCGGTGACGCCGTTGCCCACGGTCACCATCGTGATCACAGCCGCCACGCCGATGACGATCCCCAGGACCGTCAGGAACGAACGCAGGATGTGGCGACGGATGGCGCGCAGGGCGAGGAGGAGCGACGCTCCGAACATGGGCTGGCTTGCGACTCCCTCACCCGGCCCAAGGGCACCGGCGCGCAGCCGTGAAGCTAGGCGGGGCGCGCGTTCGAGGTAAGTTAAATCAATGAAATGTGCCGCCCTGCGCGACGGGGCCGCATCGCCTTCGCTCAAGGAGCTCCCGTTTGACCACGCTCTACGACTTCGCGCCCACTGCGCTCGACGGGGGTCCGACGCCGCTTTCGCAGTTTCGCGACAAGGTGCTTTTGATCGTGAACACCGCCTCGCAATGCGGCTTCACCGGGCAGTACGCCGGGCTGGAAGACCTGCATCGCCGATTCGGGCCCAAGGGGTTCGAGGTGCTGGGCTTTCCCTGCAACCAGTTCGGCGCGCAGGAGCCGGGCGACGCGGCGGAGATCGCCTCGTTCTGCAGCCTCACCTATGCGGTCGACTTTCCGATGTTCGCCAAGATCGAGGTGAACGGCCCGGGGGCCGACCCGCTCTATGCCTGGCTGAAGAAAGAGAAGCCGGGCCTTCTGGGCACCGGAGGCATCAAGTGGAACTTCACCAAATTCCTGATCGACCGTTCGGGCAAGGTGGTCGATCGGTTCGGCCCGCAGGTGACGCCCCAGCAGCTGGAGAAGCCGATCGAGCGTCTGCTCGGCTGAGACCGTCCCTGGTCGCTGGCTGTCGGCCCCGGCCTTTGCTACGCCTGTGGATACGGGCCGCTCGACCGGCCCGCCGCAAGCGATTGCGGAAAGAAGACGGATGGCGAGGGATGCGGAACGGCATGGCTGAAGACACTCCGAACGGCTGTCGCATCGAACGGTGCGTGGCCTCGCCATCTCGAAGGGCGCTGGGCCAGGGCATCCTCGCCGGGGCGCTTGTGGCGGCCCTGCCAGCGGTCGCGGCTGCCGCCGGGTCCCTCGGCGTACAGCTCTACACCCTGGGCGATCTGTCGGGCGACAAGCTCGGTCCGGCACTCGGCGGCGTGGCGGCGATCGGCTATGCCACGACCGAGCTGGCGGGCTACTTCGGCCATTCGGCCACGGCCCTGCGCGCCGCGCACGACGCCGCCGGCCTGCGCTGCACTTCCGCCCACGTCGGGATCAGGAAGGGCGACGCGAACGAGCCCGCGCTTGACGGTGACCTCGGGCGCGTGGCCGCCGACATGCACACCCTGGGCGTGCGATCCGTGATCATTCCGAGCTTCCCCCCGCCCCCCGGCCTGAACCTGAAGCAGGCCCCGGGCGAAGCCTTCGGCGACTACTACGTGCGAGCCTCGCGCGCGGTGACGGCGGATCACTGGAAGGCGCGGGCTGGCCTCCTCAACACCCTGACCGAGCGGTTCAGGGGCGAGGGGCTGGCGGTCGGATATCACAACCACTTCGGCGAATTCTTCGACCTGGGCGGTGGAGAGCGCGGCATCGAGATCCTGCTCCGTGAGACCTCGGCGCAGACGATCTTCGAGCTGGACGTGGGCTGGGCCGTGGCCGCGGGGGCAGACCCCATCGCCCTTCTCAAGGCGCATCCCACCCGCTTCAAGGCGTTGCACGTGAAGGACATGATCGCCTCCACCGCCCCAGGTTCGGTGTTGGGCCACCGTACAGTTGCGGTGGGCAGCGGCACGACCGACTGGCGCAAAGTACTGGGTACCGCGACCCGCGTCGGCGCCACCCAGTGGTTCGTGGAGCTTGAGCCGCCGTTCGAGGTGCCCCGCCTGGAGCTTCTGAAGACCAGCATCGATTTCCTGGCCATCCAGAGCCTCGTCGCCCGCCAGACCGCGAAGGCGGCGTGACCGTGCTGGATGCTCCCGCCAATCGCGGCCGCCTGTTCTTCGGCAGTTGCGCCGCCGTCTGCGCCCTGGCCTTCAGCTTCGCCACGCTGAGCGGCGTGATGTTCCAGCTGAAGACCGTGTTCCTGCTCGACAACGCCCAGATCGGCCTGATCGGCGGGGCGGGCCTTTGGGGCATGGCGATCTCGCAGGTGGGCTTCTCGTCGCTGGTGGACGTGTTCGGGATGCGGCTTCTCCTGCGGCTGGCCTTCATCGGGCACGTCGTTGGCATCGCCCTGTTCGTGACGGCGACCGGGTTCTCGTCGCTGTTCATCGCCGCCCTCGTGACCGCCGTCGCCAACGGCGTGATCGAGGCGGTGTGCAATCCCCTGGTCGCCACGCTCTATCCTGAGCGCAAAGCGGGCATGCTGAACCGCCTGCACCTGTGGTTCCCGGGCGGCGTGGCGCTCGGCGGGTTGTGCGTGTGGGGGCTTGGGCTGATCCACGCCGACTGGCGGGCGCAGATGCTGGTGGGGCTGGTTCCGGCGCTGCTCTATGCGGGCGTTTTCCTGCGCGAGACCTTCCCGAAGTCCGAAGCGGCGGCCAGTGGCGCGACGCTGATGGCGACCGTTCGGGCGGTGCTGACGACGCCGCTCCTGTGGGGTTTCCTGCTGTTGATGGCGGTGACCATGAGCCTGGAGCTTGGGCCGAACCGCTGGATTCCCTCGGTGCTGGAGTCCGGCGGCCTGCCTGGCATCCTCGTGCTCGTGCTCATCAATGGCGTGATGGCCGTGATGCGCGCCAACGCCCACGCGATCCTCAGCCGCGCCTCGCCGCCCGTGCTGCTGATGCTGGGCACCGGCATCGCAGGGATCGGCCTTCTGGCCCTGAGCTTCTCGTCCGGCCTCGCCGCCTCCATCGGATCAGCGCTGGTCTTCGCCGTGGGGATCGCCGTGGTGTGGCCCACGATGATGGGCTTCGTGTCAGAGCGCGCGCCCGCTACCGGAGCGCTCGGGCTGGGCCTGATGGCCGCCGCAGGATCGCTTGCAGTCGGCGTCGTGACCACGCCCCTCCTGGGCCAGATCGCCGACGACCACCTGGCCGCCGCCGCCGATGCGGGCCGGGTGCAGGCGGTGGCGGCATCCGTGCTCGCCGTTCCCTCAGCCGATCCCACGCTCGGCGGGCTGGCGCGTGCGGTGTCGAGCGCCAGTTCGCCACCCCCCGTGACGGGAGACTTCCTGCGCCGCACCGCCGCCGGTGAAGCCGGGCCCACCGCCGCCGCCGCCGCTACGCCGGTGTTGAACGCCGCCGAAAACCGGAGCGGCCTCCTCTCCTTCCGCTATCTCGTGCCGTTCGCCTTCCTAGTGTCGCTGCTGTTCGGGGCGGTGGTGGTCTGGGATCGCCGCTCCGGGGGCTATGCGGCGCAGGTGGAGAAGGCGCGGCTGAACCCGAGTTTGAGCGCATGAGCGCCGTTCCTCCCCCATTGCGCATCGGCTTCGTGGGATCGGGCTTCATCGCCCACTTCCACCTCAAGAGCTTCGAGAGCGTGCGGAATGCGCAGATCACCGGCGTGTTCTCGGCCACCCCCGCCAAGCGCGAAGCGTTCGCCGACGCGGTGAACGCCGCTGAGATCGGCCCCTGCACCGCCTACGAAACCCTCGACGCCCTCCTCTGCGCGCCCGACATCGACGCCATCTGGGTTCTGGCTCCCAACGATGTGCGGCTGGAGGTGATGCGGGCGCTGAACGCCGCAGTGACTTCGGGCCGCTCCAAGGTGCGCGCCGTGGCCTGCGAGAAGCCGCTCGGCCGCACGCTTGCCGAGGCCCGCGAGGTGCTGCGGCTGGCGGAGGACGCAGGCCTGGCACACGGCTACCTGGAGAACCAGGTGTTCGCGAGCGCGGTGGAGCGGGGCAAGGAGATCGTCTGGCGCAGAGCCGTGCCGGGGTCCGGGCGCCCCTACCTGGCCCGCGCCGCGGAGGAACATTCCGGCCCGCACGAGGCGTGGTTCTGGCGGGGCGACCGCCAGGGCGGCGGCGTGATGAGCGACATGATGTGCCACTCGGTGGAGGTCGCGAGGTTCATGCTGACCGAACCCGGTGCGAGGCGCGAGAGCCTGAAGGTGATCTCCGTGCAGGGCTCCGTGGGCCATCTGAAGTGGAGCCGGGGCGAGCATGCCGCCGCCCTCAAGCGCGCCTATGGCGATCAGGTCGACCTTCAGCTTCGCCCGGTGGAGGACTTCGCCCGCGCCACCATCGCTCTGGAGGACGAGACCGGCCAGCCGTGCATCATCGAAGCCTCCACCTCCTGGGCCTACGTCGGCGCGGGCCTGCGGATCGACCTGTCGCTGCTGGGACCGGAGTACGCCATGGAGTTCAGCTCCTTAAGCCCGGCTCTGAAGGTCTTCCTGTCGCGCAAGGTGCAGGGCGCCGAGGGCGAGGACATGCTGGAGAAGCAGAACGCCGAGCAGGGGCTGATGCCGATCGTCGAGGACGAGGCGGCCACCTACGGCTACGTCGGCGAGAACCGGCATATGGTGGAATGCTTCCGCCACGGCCGCACGCCGATCGAGACCTTCCACGACGGCGTCGAGGTCGTGAAGCTGGTCATGGCGCTCTACAAATCGGCGGAGACGGGGGAGCTGGTCCGCTTCCCTGACGAGGCGCTGGAGACCTACGTTCCGGTCCCGGCGCGGTGAGGGAGCGATAGCGCATGGCCAAGTCCGAACCCTACGACGTGATCATCGTCGGCTCAGGCGCGGGGGGCGGGATGACCGCCTACAGCCTGACGCAGGCGGGCCTGAAAGTGCTGATGCTCGAGGCGGGCCGCGACTACGAGCCCAAGACCGAGACGCCCATGTTCAACATCCCGGCCGACGCCCCCCTGCGCGGGGTGGGCACGCCGGACAAGCCCTTCGGCTTCTACGACGCCACCGTCGATGGCGGCTGGCAGGTGCCGAACGAGCCCTACACCATCGCCGAGGGCTCGGAGCCGTTCCTGTGGTGGCGGCCGCGCATGCTCGGGGGGCGCACCAACCACTGGGGCCGCATCTCGCTTCGCTTCGGCCCTCTGGACTTCAAGCCGAAGAGCCGCGACGGCCTCGGCTACGACTGGCCGATCACCTATGTCGACCTCGCCCCCTGGTACGACAAGGTGGAACGGCTGATCGGCGTCACCGGCCGGGCGCAGGGCCTCTTCAACACGCCGGACTCGCCCGAGGGCTGCCTGCAGGAGCCGCCGCCCCCGCGAGCGTTCGAGCTGGCTTACGCCCGGGCGTTCGCCAAAATGGGCATCCCCGTCACGCCCATGCACGCCGCCGTGCTCACCAAGGGCATCAACGGGCGCTCGGCCTGCATCTACTCGACGCCCTGCGGGCGGGGCTGTTCGATCAAGGCCAACTTCCAGTCGACCACCGTGCTGCTGCCCCCCGCGATGGACACGGGCAACCTGCACATCGAGACGAACGCGCTGGTCTATCAGGTCGATCTGGACAAGGCGGGCCACGCCAAAGGCGTGAGCTTCGTCAATCGGGTTACCGGCGAGCACCACTCGGCGGCGGGCAAGGTGGTGGTGCTGGCGGCGGGGGCCTGCGAGTCGGCCCGCATCCTCCTGAACTCCAAGAGTTCGCACTTCCCGAACGGCCTCGCCAACGACCACGGCATCGTCGGCCGCTACCTGATGGACACGGTGGGCACCAACGTCTCGGGCCAGATCCCGGCGATGGAGGGCCTGCCGCCCACCAACGACGACGGCATGAGTGTGGAGCACACCTACGTGCCCTGGTGGGGCTACGAGAAGCAGCTCCGCAAGGAGATGAGCTTCCCCCGAGGCTATCACATCGAGATCGGCGGCGGCCGGCAGATGCCGTCCATGGGGCTCGGCGGCCTGCTCGGCGGCGACGTGCTCACGACAGGCGACGCCCTGCGCGACCAGGCGCGGCGGATGTACGGCTCGACCATGAGCTTCAACGGGCGGGGCGAGATGATCCCGAACGAGAACTGCTACACCGAGCTTGATCCCGTGGTGAAAGACAAGTGGGGGATCCCGGTCCTGCGCTTCCACTGGAAGTGGAGCGAGCACGAGACCCGCCAGGCCGGCCACATGGTCGAGACCTTCCTGGAGGTGATCGACAAACTCGGCGGCAAGCCCAGCCGCGACTATTCCACCGATGGGAAGAAGGCGATCTCCAAGGGCGGTGAAATCATCCACGAGGTGGGCACGGTGCGCATGGGCTCGTCGCCGAAGGACTCGGTGGTCAACCAGTACGGCCAGGCCTGGGCCTGCAAGAACCTCTTCGTCACCGACGGGGCGGTGATGGCCTCCAGCCCCGACAAGAACCCGACCCTGAGCATCCTGGCGCTGAGCTGGCGCTCGAGCGACCATCTGGCGACCCTGGCGAAGAGGGGCGAGCTGTGAGCGAGCATCACCGCGTCGACACCGGCGCTCCGGAGCCGGAGGCGGCGGCCCCCGCCACTCCCTACCGTTCCGTGATCGACCGGCGCACGACGCTGGCGTGGCTGGGGGCGGCCGGGATCGCGGTTCCGGCTCTGGCCCACGCCCAGTCTCCCAACGACCGGGAGAAGGCCGTGGTCGAAGGCAAGTCGGCACAGGGCTATGGCACCGATCCGGAGATGGTGAAGCCCAAGCCTGCACCCTGGCCCCGGCTGATGACCAAGGCGCAGCTGCAGACAGCAGCCCTGATCTGCGACTTCATCCTGCCCGCCTCAGGCAAGGCGCCTTCGGCCAATGCGCTCGGCGTGCCGGACTTCATCGACGAGTGGATCAGCGCCCCCTACCCCGCGCAGCTGGCCGACCGGCCGATCATCCTGGACGGCCTGGGCTGGATCGAAGGCGAGGCCCAAAAGCGCTTCGGCAAGAGCCTGTTCGACGCCGCCCCCGCCGATCGCGCGGCGCTCCTGAAGACGCTCACGGTCAAGCCTTCCGATCTGGCGATGCAGACACCGCACGCGTTCTTCCGGCGCTTCCGCTCCCTGACCATCGGGGGCTATTACACGACCCAGCCGGGCTTCAAGGACATCGGATACATCGGCAACGTGGCGCGGGCCTCCGATCCCGGCCCGTCGCCCGAGGTCAAGGCCGCGCTGGATGCGGCGCTCACCAAGCTGGGGCTCTAGCCATGCGTATTTCGGCTACCGCGGTCTGCGCCAGCCTTGCCCTCGTGGCGTCCGCAGCCAGGGCGCAGGCCCCCGTCGCTCACAACACAATCACGCCCGCGGAGAAGGCCGGCGGGTGGAAGCTCCTGTTCGACGGCCACACCACCAGGGGCTGGCGCAACTTCATGAAGCCGGGCGTGGACGCGGGCTGGAAAGTGCAGGACGGGGCCCTCGTCTGCGACGACCCGAAGGCGACCAGCGACCTGATCACCATCGGCGAATATTCCGACTTCGACCTCAGCTTCGAGTGGCGGATCGCACCCAAGGGCAACAGCGGCGTCTACTATCACGTGCTCGAACAGGGCGAGCACGGCTATGAGAGCGGGCCGGAATATCAGCTTCTGGACAACGCCCACGGGGAAGCGCCGCCCCAGCAGGCCGGCTCGCTCTTCGGCCTCTACCCCCCGTCGAAGGACGTGACGCGGCCCGTGGGCGAGTTCAACCAGAGCCGCATCGTGGTTCGCCACGGCCATGTGGAGCACTGGATGAACGGGGTGAAAGTCGTCGAGTACGAACTCAACTCACCCGACTTCAAGGCGCATGTGGCGGGCACCAAGTTCGCCGCTTGGCCGCTGTTCGCCACCTCGCCCAAGGGCCACATCGCCCTGCAGGATCACGACGCGGTGGTGGCTTTCCGCGACATCAAGATCCGCCCCCTGACCTAGCGCGTCAGGGCGCGTCCGGCAGGTCGCGCACCCAGATATTGCGGAAGCTCAAGGGCGCACTGAGATCGCCGTGGGCCTGCAGCTTGATCGGTGCCCGCGTGTAGGGGCGATAGCTCGGCTTTCCGATGTAGAGGGTTTCACCCCGGAGCTTCGCGTCGTTCTGGATCACCACCCCGTTGTGCAGCACTGTCGCCCGCGCCGGGGCGGCGAGCTTGCCGTCGGGGCTGAAGGTCGGGGCCGTCCAGATCACGTCGTAGGTCTGCCACCGGCCCGGCGGGCGCATGGCGTTCACCAGGGGCGGGAACTGCTTGTAGAGGCTGCCCGCCTGGCCGTTCACGTAGGTGGCGTTGTTGTAGCTATCGAGAATCTGCAGCTCATAGCCGTCGTCGCCCGGGCCGGTGGAGGCGAGGAACACACCGCTGTTGCCGCGCCCCTGGCCCGAGCCGGTGATCCCCTCAGGTACGCGCCATTCCAGGTGAAGCTGGTAGTTTCGGAAAGTGCGGCGAGTCTCGATGTTGCCCGCGGTCTTGGCCACCGTCAGCACGCCGTCGCCGACGGTCCACTTCGCCGGCGACTTGTCGGCGGTCTGCACCCACTGATCGAGCGCCTTGCCGTCGAGCAGAACAATGGCATCGGAGGGCGGGGCGTCTGCCGTCAGGCCGGGCGTGACCACCGGCGGCACCGGCGCCCACTGCTCCGTGTCCTTGGGGTTTCCGAGCTTGGCCGTCTGCGCCTGAGCGGCCCAGCCACCCGTCAGCAGCGCCAGCCCACCTGCGATCCCCGCCGCCCGCGACAGCCGGATCAAAGCTCCCACCCCTTGCGATAGACCTCGCGCTTCAGGAAGCGGTTGGCGTTTTCGCCATTGGTGATGCGCCCCGCCACGCCGTCGTATTCGATCGGCTGGTCGGCCCGGGCCGCCACGATGCCGAGGTTCATCGTCTCGTTCAGCGGCACGGCGTATTCGAACGGGCAGGAGATGCCTTCCTCGCCGCGGATGGCACGAATCCAGTTCATCTCATGGCCCGAGATTCCGCCGATGATCCGCGGCAGCGACTGCGGCACCCGGGCAGCCGCCTCGTTCATCCCCTCCCCGATCAGCACCGGCTTCTCGCCATAGGTCTCGTGCATCAGCATGCCCCGCGAGCCGACGAACAGCACGCCGCCGTCCGGGCTCATGCGCACGCCTGCGGGCAGCCCGGCTGGCGTTTCCGGCATCAGCCCGCCGTCGTACCAGGTCAGGCGGATCGGCCCGCCCTTGGCATGGCCGAAATCGTAGTGGGTCACGCAGGCCAGCGGAAAGCCGGCCCGCCCGGCGGGGCCCGTGGCGCCCGGCACCTTGATGTCGGCCCCCCAGCGCGTGTGACGGGTCTCGACCTTGGTGGGCAGGCCCGGCTGCAGGGCCCAGAACGGGAAGTCGATCAGGTGCGCACCCATGTCGCCCAGCGCCCCGTCGCCGAAGGGCAGCCAGCCCCGCCAGTTGAAGTGCGCGTAGTCGGGGTGATAGCCCCAGTCCACGTCGGCCGGGCCGATCCAGGTGTCCCAGTCGAGGCTGGCGGGCGTGGGCACGGCGACAGGGCGGAGCACGCCCTGCGGCCAGATCGGCCGGTTGGTCCACACATGCACCTCGCGCACACGGCCGAGGATGCCCGAGCGCACGAGCTCGACCACGCGCCGCCCGTCGTCGCCGGAGTGACCCTGGTTGCCCATCTGCGTCACGAGCTTCGGATTGGCACGCGCCAGACTGAGGAGCTTGCGCCCCTCCTCCTGCGAGTAGGTCAGGGGCTTTTGCACGTAGACGTGGATGCCGCGCTCCATCGCCCAGCGGGCGGCGACGGCGTGGTGGTGGTCGGGGGTGGCGATGACGACGGCGTCGATGTCCTTGCGCGTGTCGAACAGGCGGCGGTAGTCGCCGAACCGCTCCGCCTTGTCATAGGCCTCCTTCAGCGGCACGCGGGAAGGCAGGAGCACGCCCTGCTTGTCGGTGAGTGCCTTCAGCACGTGGTCGTAGTCCACGTCGCAAGTGGCCACGATGTTCTGGCCTGTGAGCTTGGTCATGTTGGCGGCGCCCTGGCCGCCGGCGCCGATCACCGCCACGTTCACCCGGTCGCTCGCGGCGAGCCGCCGGGGGTCACCGAAGGCCGGCATGGCGCTGCAGAGGGCCGCCGCGGCCACGCCGGTCAGGATGGCGCGACGGGTCGGACTGGCGAGCCCCGGGTTCTGGCCAACGGTTCGAGACACGGGCAACTCCTCCTCTTCGCGTCGACTTCGGCCGATCGCCTTTTGTCGGAGTTGGGCCTGCATCCGCGACCGTTGGCAAGTCGCTTGCGGCAGCCGCGACCGAACCGCTGGACAAGGCGCGCGCCATCAAGCGAGAATCTCGCGATGCGCTCGCTCCCACTCCCGCCTCCGCCATGAAGGCACCATCGCGCGCGCCGATCCGAACGTGACGACCCAGGAACTGCAGACCGTCGTTCTTCACGGAACGCGCACGACCGTGGTGCTGGAAATCGTCCCTGGCGAGGCGCCCCTGTGGCGCTACTGGGGGCCGAAGCTGCCCGAGGGCGCGCTTCCCCCCGCCCCGCTGCGGGACGGACGGACTGCGGCTCCGTTCTCGCTGGAATTCGACCAGCCCCTCAGCCTCTTCCCCACCTTCGGCATCGGCACCTTCGGCGAAAGCGCGCTTCTGGCCCATCGGGACGGGCGCGACTTTGCGCAGGCGTTCACCGACACAGGCGTGCGCTGGCTCGAGCCGGAGCAGGCCGTCGCGATCACCCTCACCGACCCCGTGGCACAGTTGACGGTGGAGATCTCGCTCAGCCTCGACCCGATGAGCGATGTACTCACCCTCTCCAGCCGGTTGACCAACGACGGCCCCGGCGTTCTGGACGTGCAGTGGCTGGCGAGCGGCGTCACGCCCCTGCCCGGATCGGCGGAGCGGGTGATGTTCCCCTCGGGCCGCCACGCCAACGAGTTCATCGCCTGCGAAACCGGGCTCGGGCGGGCCGGATGGCGACGGGAGAACCGGCGCGGCCTCACCTCGCACGACGCCTTTCCGGGGGCCGTCGCGACCCTGCCCGGCGCCACGGCACACGGCGGGGTGGCCTACGGCGCGCAGCTGGCGTGGTCGGGCAACCACCTGCAGTCGATCCAGTGGCTCGACGATGCCGGATACCAGTGGATGGCCGGAGCCTGGCTGGCACCAGGCGAGGTGCGGCTGGCGACGGGGGAGAGCCTGTCTTCGCCAGAGCTCCTCGCCACCGTCTCCGAAGAGGGCTGGAACGGCGTGGCCCAGAACTTCCACGCGGCCATCCGGCGGCGGATGTCATGGCCGGGCGGCTCCATGACCCCCCGGCCGGTGCATCTCAACACCTGGGAGGGCGTGTATTTCGATCACGACCTTGCGGAAATGCAGGCGCTGGCGACCACCGCTGCCGAGCTCGGCGTGGAGCGCTTCGTGCTCGACGATGGCTGGTTCCACCGCCGCACCGACGACTGCCGCGCGCTGGGCGACTGGCACCCGGATGCGGACAAATACCCCGACGGCCTGGCCCCCCTGGCCAGCCACGTCACGGCGCTCGGCATGGAGTTCGGCCTGTGGGTCGAGCCGGAGATGATCAACGAGGACAGCGACCTGTTCCGCGCCCATCCCGACTGGGCGTTGCAGATCGCGGGTCGCCCCCTCCTCACCGGCCGCAACCAGCTCGTGCTCGACATGGGGCGGCGCGAGGTGGGCGATCACCTCTTCGACGCCCTGTCGCGCCTGCTCTCCACCCTGCCGATCGGCTACCTGAAGTGGGACCACAACCGCGACCTGACCACGGCGGGCGGAGCGGACGGGGTGGCCCGGTATCGCAGCCAGGTTCTGGGCACCTACGCCCTTCTGGATCGCATCCGCGAAGCGTTCCCGCAGGTAGAGATCGAGGCCTGTGCCGGCGGCGGAGGCCGCATCGACGCCGGCATCCTCAATCGCACCCATCGGGTGTGGACGAGCGACTGCATCGACGCCCGATCGCGCGTGGCGATCCAGCGCGGGTTCCTGCAGTTCATGCCGCCGGAGATCATGGGCGCCCACGTGGGGGCCTTCACCGCCCACAGCACAGGGCGAAGCCAGGCGCTCGCCTTCCGCGCGGGCGTGGCGGCACCCGGCCATTTCGGGCTGGAGCTGAACGCCAAGATCCTCGCGCCTGCCGAGAAGGCGGAGCTGGCGCAGTGGATCGCCCTCCACAAAGCCTGGCGTGGCCGCCTGCACTCGGGCCGCGTGTGGCTGGGAGACGCAGGCGACAGCCTGCCGTGGCAGGCCCACGGAGAGGCCGATGCGCTCCTCCTGTTCCTGTACCGGATCGAACCCTCCACCCTGCGACGCCCGCCGACCTTGCGGCTGCCGATGCTCGACCGAGGCCGCGTCTATCGCGTCCTGCGGGTCGATCCCCCCGATCCTCATGGGCACCCGATGCTCAGCGCCCCGGCCCTCGACGCCATGAGGGCGGACGGCCTCGAGGTTCACGGCGCGTGGCTGGCCGAGGTGGGGCTGCCCATCCCCCCGATGCAGGCCGAAACCTCCGCGGTCTTCTCGGTGACAGCCCTGTGATCCCCTTCGACGCGGCGGCCCATCCGCACAGGCGGCTGAACATCCTCACGGGCGAGCACGTTCTGGTCTCGCCCCAGCGGTCGCTGCGACCGTGGCTGGGCCAGCAGGAGCCGCCGGATCGCTCCACCGGACCGGACCATGATCCCGCATGCTACCTCTGCCCCGGCAACCGCCGCGCCAACGGGGAGGTGAACCCCGACTATGCGGGGGTATTCGTGTTCGACAACGACTTCGCCGCCCTCGCCGCCGACACGCCCGCTCCACCGCCGCCCTCCGCCCCTCTGTTCGTGACCACCGGCGTGCGCGGCCAGAGCCGGGTGATCTGCTTCTCGCCCAACCACGCAAAGACCCTGCCGCAGCTCGCGGAAGCGGAAATCTGCGCGGTGATCGACTGCTGGGCGGATCAGTGCGCCGATCTGGGCGCGACCCATCGCTGGGTGCAGGTGTTCGAGAACAAGGGGGCTGCGATGGGCTGCTCCAACCCGCACCCGCACGGGCAGGTCTGGGCCACGGACACCCTGCCGAGCCTGATCGAAGCGGAAGATCGAACTCAGGCCGCCTGGCTGGCCGAGCACGGCCGCCCGATGCTGCTCGACCTCGCGGAGCGGGAGGCGGCCCTAGGCGAGCGGGTGGTGATCCAGACGCCGGCGTGGCTGGCCATCGTGCCGTTCTGGGCGAGCTGGCCGTACGAAGTTCTGGTGCTCCCCCGCTTTCGCGTCGCGCGGCTGGAGGACACGACGCCAGGCCAGCGGGCCGACCTCGCCTCGCTGCTGAAACGGCTCACGACCCGCTACGACAACCTGTTCGAGACCTCGTTCCCCTATTCGATGGGCTGGCATGGGGTGCCCTATGGCGACGAGCCAACCGACCCCTGGCAGTTGCACGCCCACTTCTATCCGCCCCTGCTGCGCTCGGCCGCGGTGCGCAAGTTCATGGTGGGTTACGAGATGCTCGCCGAAGCGCAGCGGGACCTGACGCCCGAAGCGGCGGCCGAGCGCCTCGCCGCCCTTTCCGACACCCGCTACGCCCTGTGAGCCCCCTGCGCGACCGGGCGGCCGCACTCTTCGTGCAAAGCTTCGGGGCTGTGCCGGAGCTGTTCGTGCTGGCCCCCGGCCGGGTAAACCTGATCGGCGAGCACACCGACTACAACGACGGTTTCGTGCTGCCATGCGCGATCGATCGCGGAACCGTCATCGCCGCCCGCCCGCGCACCGACGGCCGGGTAAGCCTGTCCGCGTCGCACTTCCCTGGTGAGCCGGTGACCTTCGCGCTGGATGCGCCTTTCGAAAGGTCGCTCGCAGCGCCCTGGTCGGACTACGTGCGAGCGATGGTCCGCGTGATGCTGGATGCCGGCTATGCTCTGCAGGGCGGCGATCTCGCGATCACCGGAGACTTGCCGCAGGGGGCCGGCCTGTCGTCATCCGCCTCGCTGGAGGTGGCCGTGGGGCGGGTCATGGCGACCCTGGCCGGTCTCGATGTGGCTCCGGAGGCGCTGGCACGCCTCGCCCAGGCGGCGGAGAACACCTACGTGGGCATGCGCTGCGGGATCATGGATCAGCTCGCGTCGGCCAGGGGTCAGGCGGGTGCCGCACTCCTGATCGACTGCCGGTCTCTCGGCGTGGAGCCGATTCCCATGCCGCCCCAAACGGTGGTGACCATCGTTCACTCCGGGGTGGCGCGGGGGCTGGTCGAGGGGGCCTACAACGCCCGGCGCCTGCAGTGCGAGGCGGCCGCGCGCATCCTCGGCGTGGCCGCCCTGCGGGACGCCGACGAGGCGATCCTGACTGCCGGCGCAGCGCGGATGGACGCGGTGACCTTGCGGCGCGCCCGGCATGTGATCACCGAAAACGCCCGCACGCTCGCGGCGGCCGATGCTCTTCGCAGCGGCGACCTCGCGAGGATGGGTGAGCTCATGGCCAAGTCTCACGCCTCCATGCGCGACGATTTCGAGATCACCGTCGAACCCGTCGACCGGCTGGTGGCCCTCATCGCCTCAGCGATAGGCGCGCGTGGCGGTGCCCGGATGACCGGGGGCGGCTTCGGCGGCGCGGTGGTGGCCGTGAGCGACGCGGCAGGGGCGGAACGGGCACGCCAGGCGGTGGCGACCGGCTATCGCACCCCGGGCGGAGAGCCACCCATGATGCTCACCGCCGTGCCGTCAGACGGCGTGGCTGTGATCTAGGCTTCTGCGACCGTGGCCTCGGGAGCTCGCCCGGCCACCCAGCGGGCCTGGCCTTTGAACACCCAACGGTTCAGCGCCAGCGACACCAGCACCTGCGAGAACAGCGTCACCACCATCATGTGGATGTAGTGCAGGGGCGCCCAGACGAAGCTGAAGAACCCATAGAGCAGGACGCCGAACACCAGCCCGGCGATCGCCGCCCGGGGATCGACGCCCGAGAACAGGAGCCCCACGATGAACACCGCCAGCACGGGCATGCTGGTCAGGCCGTTCAGCTTCTGCACGAGGTTTATGATGCTGTCGGAGCCGTCGTAGATCGGCACCAGCGCAATGGCGGCGATGACGAAGATCACGCTGGAGATCAGGCTCAGCCGGGCGACGTTCGGCTTGGGGTTCACGTATTTCTCGTGGAGGTCCACCACGTACAACGCCGACGACGCGTTCAGCGAACTGGCGAAGTGGGCCAGCACTGCCGAGGCGATGGCCGCGGCGAACACCCCTGAAAGCCAGTGCGGCAGCACCGTCCACACGATCTTGCCGTAGGTCGCGTCGCCCAGCTTTCCGAACAGCTTGTAGGCGGCAATCCCCGGGATGACGACGCAGGCGGGGATCACCAGCAGGCGAACCACCGTGGCGGCGATCACGCCCTTGCGGGCCTCGCGCAGGCTGGGGGCGGCCATCGCCTTCTGCGTGATCGTCTGGTTGGTGGACCAGTAGAACATCTGGATGAAGATCATTCCGGTGAACAGCACCGGCCACGGGATGGGCGAGCTCGGCCCGCCGATCAGGCTCAGCCGCTCGGGCGGGATGCCGCTGAAGTCGAAGTGGATCGCGGCCAAAGACAGGAACACCACCAGCATCGCCATGCCCAGCAGGAGGATGCCGCTGTAGGTATCCACCACCGCTGCGGCACGCAGGCCGCCGAAGATGGCGTAGAGCGAGCCTGCAACGCCGAACAGGGCCGCCAGGGCGATGGTCGGGATCGTCAGCCCAAACATCGACTTCATCATGAGGGCGCCGGTGTAGAGCATGATCGGCTGGTAGATCAGGATGTTGCCTACGAGGAAGATCGTGGCGATCGTTGCGCGGATATTGATGTCTTTATACTTGCGCTCCAGAAGTTCGGTCACCGTCGTGCAGTTGTTGCGGTAGTAGATCGGCAGGAACACCCACGCGAGGATGCTCAGGCCGACCACGGCAGACAGCTCCCACCAGGCCAGCAACGCCATCTGGTTGCCGTTCATGCCCAGAAGCTGCTCGGTCGAGAGGTTGGTGATGGTGATCGAACCGGCGACGTAGAACCACGACAGCCCCCCGCCGGCGAGGAAGATCTCCTTGTTCCCGGCGTCGCTGCCTCGGGCCTGACCCCGGCACTTCAGCCATGTGGCCACGCCGATCGCGGCGGTGAGCAGGAGCGCGATGAGGGCCTGCGTCGTCTGAAGCTGCATGCGGCGTTCCCTCGGGCGCACCCGTTGGCCGGGCGTCGCGTTGTGACCTCGTCAGTGCTGCATCCAGACGGCGGCGTCGCGAGGGCCGATCGTCGCTCCACCGAGGATAAAAATCGCGCCTGCCGGGGCGGGGGCGGCCACGGCTCGATCCGCATAGTTCATCGCGAAGGTCAGGGCGCCGCGGCGGCGCAGGCGCAGGGTCTCGGGCAGGCGCACGGTCGCCACGCCCGCCTCGGCGCAAAGGCTCTCGAACAGGTCGGCGAGGAACGCGCGATCCGACAGAGTCGCGAGGTAGATCACCCTGCCGCGCCGGACCATCGCGGGCGCTCCGTCGCCGTAGGTGGCCGTGACCTCGACGCCGATGCCCGGCTCCAGCGTCTCGCGCCAGGTCAGGCTAGGATAGGAGGAGCTGTTCCAGTGCAGCGGCTCCGGGCAGTCGGGCCGCAGGGTCTCGGTGCACAGCACCCGCAGGGGCAGAAGCGACCGTATCGCCTCGCTTGGCGGCAGGCCTTCTGCCACGGAGAACTCGGCCGATTTCGAGCCGCTGCGGGGGCCGAACACCACTGTCGCGCCGCTCGCGCCCAGCCGTTCCACGGTGGCGGCCGACGGGTTGGGCAGGCTGGGGATCACGATCAGGGCGTAGCCCGCGAAATCGCTGGCAGGCCCGACGATGTCCACGTCGAGGCCCAGCGCCCGCAGGGCACGGTAGTGGTCCATGAGGATCGTTGGGTAGCGATAGCTCGAACCCTGCCGCTCGATCTCGCCCACCCATTGCCCCTCAACGTCTGCCAGCAGCGCCACTCGGGCCTGAGCGGAAGGCGACGCGGAAGGCTCGAGTCGGGCAAGCTCGGCCGCGACGGCCTCGATCTCGGGCCAGGCTTCGGCGGGGGAGTCGTCGGGCCGGCGCAGGCCGGCATGCATCTGCTCCTGGGCGAACCGCGCCTGGCGCCAGCGGAAATAGCTCACCACCGCGGCCCCGTGGGCGAAGGCTTCCAGCGTCCAGAGCCGCACCATGCCGGGCGCGGGACGCGGGTTGTGGGTCGCCCAGTTCACAGGGCCGGGCTGCTGCTCCATCACCCAGAACCCGCTTACCGGGGCCAGCCCCCGCGTCCAGTCCAGGAACAGGCCGTTGAAGTCCGGGTGGCCGGTCCGCATGAACGGCCGGAAGGTCTCAGGCGTCTCCTGCGCCATCAGAAGGTCGGTTCGGCCCAAGGGGTAGTTGTCGTAGCTGGCGAAATCCAGGCCCCGGGCCAGCGCACGGTTGTCGATCCCGGTCTCGTCCATCGGGATGAAGTTGTGCGTCACGAAGCGGCCGGGAGATGCTCGCCGGATGATCGCCACCTGGGCATCATGGAAGCGCACCACCTCGTCCGAGGCGAAGCGTCGCCACGCCAGGCGATGCGCAGGGTTGGTTTCGGTGACGGCCAGGACAGGCAGTTCGATCTCGTCGAAACCGCGATAGTCCATCGACCAGAAGGCGTTCCCCCAGGCCGCGTTCAGGGTTTCGACCGTTCCGTACCGGTCGCGACACCACAGGCGGAACCGGTCGCGGGCGGCAGGCGAGGCGCTAAGCGTGGTGTCGTGGCAGCAGAGCTCGTTGTCGGTCTGCCAGCCGCAAACCGCCGGGTGCGTGCCGTATCGGGCGGCAAGCGCTTCCACGACGCGGCGGCAGTGCTCCAGGTAGACGTCGCTCGAGAAGTCGTAGTGGCGGCGCGAGCCGAACCGCCGCACCTGGCCAGTGATGGGACTGACCGGCAGGATTTCGGGATGGGCGTCGATCAGCCATTTGGGCGGCGTCGCGGTGGGCGTTCCGATCACAACCTGCAGGCCGGCCTCGTGCAAAATGCCCAGCACCTCGTCGAACCAGCCAAAGTCGTAGCGGCCCGGATCGGGCTCGAACCGCGACCAGGCGAACTCGCCCACGCGGACGTAGCTCAGCCCCAGGGCCTTCATACGCCGGGCGTCCTCCCGCCAGAGCACGCTCGGCCACTGCTCCGGATAGTAACAGACGCCCAGCATCCCTAACCTCTCCGCCATGAAGGCTCCGGCACGCCCGGAAGGCCCGCGCAGGGAAAGACGTTGGATGGATTCGGGCATGGCTTCGGCGGCGAATGTGGTTCTGCGGTCGGACAGCCTGGTGGCGGAGATCGCCCCCCTCGGCGCCGAGCTCAGGCGGCTGGCCACGGCTGACGGTCACGAGCTCCTGTCGGACGGCGACCCCGCGTTCTGGACCGGGCGGGCGCCGCTGCTGTTCCCCATCGTCGGCGCCCTTCGCGGCGATGAATACCGGCTGGGGGCTGAGCGCTACCGCATGCCCAAACACGGCTTCGCGCGCCGCTCGATCTTCACCGTGGTGGAGGCCGACGACGCCTCTGCGCTCTTCCGGCTGGAGGCGGATGCGCACACCCGCGCGAGCTATCCGTTCGACTTCCGGCTGGATGTCCACTTCGCCCTGAGAGAAGCCGCGCTGACCATATCGATCACCGTCGCCAATCTTGGCGAAGGCGAGATGCCGGCCAGCTTCGGCTTCCACCCGGCCCTGCGTTGGCCGCTGCCGTTCGGCCAGCCGAGAGAGGCGCATCGGATCGACTTCGCACAGCCTGAGCTTTCGCCCATTCGCAGGCTGGATGCCGACGGCCTCGTTACGGCCGTGCGCCACCCCACGCCGGTGGAAGGCCGCACGCTGAAACTGCGCGACGCGCTCTTCGTGGACGATGCCCTGATCTTCGACCGGTTCGCCAGCCGATCGGTAAGCTATGGGGCCGATACCGGGCCCCGGATTGAGGTGAGCTTTCCCGAACTGTCGCTGCTGGGCGTGTGGACCAAGCCCGGCGCGGGCTTCATCTGCATAGAGCCCTGGGCAGGCCTCGCCGATCCTGAAGGCTTCGACGGCGACCTGCGCGACAAGCCGGGGGTCTTCCAGGTCGCCGCAGGCAGCCCACGGCACCTGCAAATGACCCTCACCCTCGAGGAGGACAGGCAGGAAGCGTCACCCGGCTGAGGTGGATGGCCGGGGGGCGACCATGTGCGCTCTCCGGTGGAGATGGTCACCGACCCGTGCCCGGACCGCGAGACTTCGTCGGCCAGCTCCGACACCTTGACGGCCTGCTGCAGGTCGGACTCTCGGCGCCGGGTTCGGGCGATCAGGTTGTCGCGCTGCGACAGGGCGGCTGCAAGCGGCACGGCGATTAGTCCGTTGAGAGCCAGGAACAGCTGCAGGGTCATCAGCGTCCGCCTGGCGCGTGTTCGACAGCGAAGGCGGCGGCGGCGCCGTAGAGGCCGGGCTCGTCCAGGGTCATGAGCTTCACCGGCATCCGCGCCATCAGCCCTTCGAACCGGCCCTTGGCGATGAAGCGTTCGGCGAATCCGGAAGCGGGAAGGCGGTCGGCGATGCGGTGGCCGACGCCGCCAGCCAACACCACGGCCGACGCGCCCTGCGCCAGGGCGAGGTCTCCCGCCACGGCCCCCAAGATCATGCAGAAGCGGTCGAGCGCGGCCGCGGCAAGGCTGTCGCTCCTGGCGAGCGCCCGGCCCCACAGCGCCGCATCGTCGTCCTGCGTCGGGGGTCGCGACTCCCGCTGAGCCAAAGCGTTGTAGATGGCCCGCAACCCCGGTCCGGAGGCGACACGCTCGGCCGATACGCGACCGAGCTGCGCGCGCAGCTGGTCGAGCAGCCCATCCTCGAACGCATCCAGCGGGGCGAAAGCGATGTGGCCCGCTTCGGTGGCGCGAACGGAATATCCCGGTGCCCGGCCGAGAAGCTGGGCCACGCCGAGCCCCGTCCCCGGCCCCATCACACAGACCGCCTCGGTGTCGGAGAGCTCTCGCGCCGGCCCGAACAGGTGCGCCAGCGCCCCGGGAGGGCAATGGGCCACGGCGTGGGCGACGGCCGCAAAGTCGTTCACCACCACGAAGGCGTCGACGCCCAGGTGCTCCTTGATGAGTCCCGGCTTCAACACCCAATGGCTGTTGGTTAGCTGCAGGGTCTCGCCGTCGACTGGCCCCGCGAAGGCGATGGCGGCGGCCCGCGGCAGGGGCGCTCCGGTCTGGGCAGCGAAGGCCTTCCACGCCGTTTCGAAGCTGGGATGGTCGGCGGTGTGAAGCTTTGTCACCGGGCCGAGCGAAATCACGCGCCCCGCAGCCACCTCGGCGATCGCGAACCGGGCGTTCGTGCCCCCGATATCTGCCGCGACGAGGTGCATTCAGAGATCCTGCGCCACGGGTAACCGGGCGGTTTCGAAGGTGGGCCGTTGGCTAGTCATTCCACGAGGCCTCGTCTCTCGCGATCATGCCTGCGGCGGCGGCGGGGCCCCAGCTTCCGGCGGTGTAGGACTTGGCAGGCGTGCCCGCTGCCGACCAGGCGTCGTGAATGGAGTCGACCCACGTCCAGGCCGCCTCCACCTCGTCGGCGCGGACGAACAGGGTGGCGTCGTCCTCGATGAAGTCCAGCAGCAGGCGCTCATAGGCGATGCGACGCCGGGTCTCGCCTCCCGCGAGGCTGACATCGAGGTCGACTCCGCGCATGGCGACGCCGCCCCGGTCCAGCCCCGGCCGTCGGGCCATGAGCGAGAGGCCCACGCCCTCCTGCGGCTGCAGGCGGATGACCAGCCGATTGGCCTCCAGCGCACCGGAGGTGCCCGCGAAGATCGAGTGGGGCACCGGGCGGAACTGGATCACGATCTCCGACCTGCGCTCGGGCAGACGCTTGCCCGTGCGCAGGTAGAAGGGCACGCCCTTCCAGCGCCAGTTGTCCACGTGGGCCTTGAGGGCGACGAAGGTCTCGGTGGGCGAGCCGGCTCCCAGCTCCTGCGCATAGCCGTCCACCGCCTGCCCGGCGATGGCCCCCGCCGTGTACTGGCCCCGCACGCTGTGGGCGGCCACGGTCGCGGCATCCATCGGGCGCAGGGACCGCAGCACCTTGACCTTCTCATCGCGAACGGCCGGGGCGGTGTAGCTGGACGGGGGTTCCATCGCCACGAGCGCCAGGAGCTGCAACATGTGGTTCTGCACCATGTCGCGCAGGGCCCCGACGCCGTCGTAGTAGGAGACCCGCCCCTCGAGCCCCACCGCCTCCGCCACGGTGATCTGCACGTGCTCGATGGCGGTGGCATTCCACAGGGGCTCGAACAGCACGTTGCCGAACCGCAGGACGAGGAGGTTCTGCACCGTCTCCTTGCCGAGGTAGTGATCCACCCGGAACACCCGCCGCTCGTCGAATACGGCCCCCACGGTCTGGTTCAGCGCTCGGCTGGAGGCGAGGTCGTGGCCGATGGGCTTCTCCATGGCGATGCGCGTGGAGGGTCCGGCGAGTCTGGCGCGCGCCAGACCCTGGGTCACCGGGCCGAACAGCGAGGGCGGGGTGGACAGGTAGAAGCCGGGCCGGGTGATGCCCGCATCGCGGATCACCGTCGCCAGCCGGTCGAAATCCTCTGGCCGGTCGGTGGCCACCGCGCAGTAGTGGAGGCGCTGCAGGAAGGCCTGCAGGTTGGATTCGCAGCCGGCCGCTGGCTCGCCGATCGATTGGGTGACGAGGGCCTGGAACGCCTCGCGCGACAGGTCGGACCGCCCGGAGCCCACGACGCGGAAGCCCTTCGGCAGGCGGCCCTCGCAGAACAGGTTGAAGACCGACGGGAACAGCATGCGCTGCGCCAGGTCGCCCGTGGCCCCGAACAGCACCAGCGCATCGGAGAACTCGGTCATGAGACACCTTCGGCCAGGGCGGCCTGCGCCAGGGCCAAGGCTCCCAGCAAACCCGCATCGTCGCCCAGACCGGGCGATTGAAGGACGGGATCGAAATAGCCGCCCGCAAGCTCGGTCGCCTTCGCCTGCGTGCGCGACAGCAGGCCCGGCGTGGCCATCACCCCGCCGCCGACCAGGATCCGAGGCGGCGACAGCATCGCCTGCACCGTAACAGCCAGTTGGCCGAGATAGCCGGCGATGATCTCATGCCCCGGATGATCCGTCGGCAACTGCGACAGCGGACAGCCCCAACGCGCCATGATCGCCGGCCCGCTCGCCAAGCCCTCCAGGCAGTCGCCGTGGAAGGGGCAGGTGCCGGCGAAGTCGAGGTCGTCCGCCAGCCGGCGTACGAGCATATGCCCCATCTCAGGATGCCTTGACCCATGCACCGGGCGCCCATGGACGACGAGCCCGCCGCCGATCCCCGTCCCGACCGTGATGTAGACGCACACCGGGTCACCCTTGGCCGCCCCCCAAAGGCTTTCCGCAAGCGCCGCACCGTTCACATCGGTGTCAAAGCCCACCGGCACGCCCAGCTCGGCGAAGGCCCCGCGGACATCCGTGCCCGACCACCCGGGCTTGGGCGTCGCCGTGATGCGTCCGAAGGTCTTGGAGCCCGGCGTGGCGTCGATCGGCCCGAAGGTTCCGACACCCACCGCCTGCAACGGGCCCCCAGCCCGCAGCCAGCTCACCGCGGCTCCCAGCGTTTCAGCGGGAGCTCGGGTGGGGAGGGTGACCCGCTCCTCGATGTCGCCGGACGCGTCGATCACCGCCACGGCGAACTTGGTGCCGCCCGCCTCAACGCAGCCGAACCGGGGGGAAGCGCCGGTCGCGGAAGGGTGCTTCTCCTTCGACAGGCGATCAGGAGTCTGCGCGTTCAACACGTCACCTCCCGCGGGATGGACCAAGACGCGCAGCTAACGGCGCTCGGCAGGAGAAACAATCGCTGGCCGGCTCCTCAGGCGCGGCAGCCGGCTACTGCGTGGCCGCGATCCGGTCTGCGAGCTGGCCGAGAAGCGCGCTGATCTCGGGCGCGATGGCCGAAGGTCCGCTGCCCGCGCTGGGCGCGGACAGATGCGCCACATTGGGGGACGCGATCGTCGCCGCCGGGTTCGCGTCCCGTGCGGACGTCTCCGAGGCTGCCGTCGTTCGAGAGGCTATCCAGGTCCAGCTGACATCCATCTCTACTCCGCGATCGGTCGGGGCGATCGACAGGATGTCCACCACAAGGCCCCGCGCTGCAGCCGGCTTGGGCGCATCGGGATAGATGACGACCCCGGGTGCCATGCGAGCCGCCAGATCCTGGGTGAGCGTACGCCTGACCAGTTCGCCGAGGGGAGCCGCCCAGCGGTCGGTGTCGCTAAGAGTCAGAGTGTAGGGCTCGGTACGCCGGATCAGCGCCGGTCGGTCGAAGGCGGGGGGGATGTGCACCGCGTCGATTCGGAAGGCTGCGGGCGAACGTCCGCCGCCGGGCGACCCGCCGATCGGCGACATCGCGTCCAGCGTATGGATGCGCGTGGGCGCCCCTGCGCATCCTGCCACGAAGAGGACCGGAGCCGCCAGGAGACCGAGGCTCAGCCGCATTGTCTTCAACCTCATCATGGCTTTGCCGCCGCCTTGCCGCGCAGGATCGCCTCGGGATGACGGCCGAGGTAGTCGGCCAGGGCGCGCAAGCTGCGCGCCGCATCCGTCAGCTGGCGCAGGGCGGCCGGAACGCTGGCGTCCTGCGTGGAGCCGTCGGTGCTCACCAGCGCGTTGGCTGAGCTGGCGAGGGACTGAATCTGGTCGGCGGCCACGTTCAGTTTGTCCACCAGCGGCCCGATCTTTGGCTTGGTCTCGCGCACCGCCTGGTCGATCTGGGCGAGCGTGCTGTCGAGATGTGTCAGGCTGTCGGTGACCTTGGGCGACGAGACGAGCCGGTTGAGGTTGCCGGTGATGCTGCGGATGTCCGCACCGATCTCCACGATCGGGATCTGCTGCACCTTGCCTAGGATGTCGTCCGCCTTGGCCATGAGCGCGGTGACGTCGCCCGAAGACGTGGCGGGGATGAGCGGATAGGCCGCTCCGATGCCGCGTTGCCCGATCAGGCTGGCCCGGCGGGCCCCGCTCACGCGCACGAGGTCCACCACACGCCCGCCGACGATGGGCGGTGTCTGTGCGAGGCGGGCGCGATAGCCCTGGCCGATCAGCCGCGAGATCGTGGTGTCCGTCGTGCCCGACAGGTCTGCCGAGATGTCGGCTATGCTGCCGGAGGCATCCAGCCGGTCCGGCTCGATCGCGATCGTCACTGGCGTGGTGAGGGTGCCGGACGCCTGGTCGAAGCGGATCGAGCGCGCAGTGACGGTGCCGATCTGGAAGCCCCGCAGCTTCACCGCCGAGCCCACGTCCAGCTCGCCCACGGGATCGGTGAAGGCGATGGTGTAGAACACCTGCGGCCCTCGAGGGGCCACGACGGCATGCCCCCTGTCAGGATGCAGCGGGAACACCGATCCTGCAGCACTGCGGGGTTCGCCGAAGAACTCGGGCAGGGTGTCGAACTCCACACCGCCGCCGATGGCCGCATTGCCGGGGGCCAGCTGTGTGCTGAGGCCTGAGCCGGAGAACGACACCTGCACGGCACTCGTGTTGTAGAACAGGGTGCCGCGCTTCACGAAGCGATCGTAGGGCGCGGTGATGAAGACGCGCGTGCTGAAGTCGTCGTGCGCACGCAAGGTCTGCGCGACCACCTTGCCCACCTCCTGCCCGTGGTAGAACACGCTGACACCGGGGTGAGCCGAGCCCACCGTGGCCGACAGCAGCTGAAACTCGGTTCCCGCGGTGCCGGGCAGCACCACGGGGGCCTCGTCCAGCCCGTCGAAGTGGCGGGCGGGGGTGCCGTCTCCGGGAGCCAGGCCGATGCTGACTCCGGCCAGCGCCGCCTTCAGCGAGCTGATGTCCGTCAGGCTCGGCTTCGCGCCCACCAGCCAGAACTTCGTGCCACTGCGAAGGATCGGCTTGAGCGCCGGATCGAGCCGCAGAGTCATGTCCACGTGCTTGCGGTCCTGCGACAGGGCCACCTTGGTGACACGGCCGACCGACAGGCCCTTGTAGTTCACCTGCGTATCGCCGGGCTTCGCATCCGCCGCAGACGAAAAGGTGACGACCACGTCCACACCGGCGTGGGCCAGCGCCTGCAGACCCAGGTAGGCGATGATCAGGAGCGCCGCCACGGGCACGGCCCATACCAGGCCCGGCCAACGGCCGCGGTGCTCCCGCGCATCGGTGCGCGCGGGAGTGGCCTCGGCGTTCGGGAAGACGTCGCTCAAGCCAGCTTCCTTCCGCGGCCGGTCGCCGCTGCATCCCACATGGTTCTGGGGTCGAACATCCGCGCCGCCACCATCGTCAGCACGACCACGGTGGCAAACGCGGGAGCGGCCGCTTCGGCTCGCCCGTAGATCAGATTGTTGTAACGCATGACCGGCACGAAACAGGCGATCACGAACGGATCGACCATCGACCAGCGCCCGATCTCCTCGACCAGGCGGTAGATACGGGTCTTGAACACCAATCGATGCGGCGAACGCCTGATCACCGAGCTGACGCAGTAGCTCAGCCCGATCAGCTTCAGGAAGGGGATGGCGAAGCTGGCCGTGAACACGAGCACCGCCAGCCCGAGGAGGCCTGCCTTGGCCAGGTCGATCACCCCCTCCAGCACCGTGTAGCGGGTCGGCGTCAGGCCGATCGGCAGGGTGGCGATGGGGAACAGGTTGGCTGGGATGTAGAACAGCACGCCCGCCACGGTCAGCGCGATCGCCCTGCCCACGCCCTCAGGCTCTCGCGACGAAATGCGATCCGAGCAGCGCGGGCACTTTGCACCCTCCAGCGTTGCGGGGACCAGCAGATCGCAGCCGAGGCAGGCGCTGGCGGCTTCGCCGTCAGGTGGGGGGCTGTCGTCTCCGATCGCCTGCCACACAGCCCGCTTGTCCAGGGTGGCGCGGACGAAAAGGGAGCAGAGGCCGGCCCCGATGAGGCACAGCGCGCCTGCGCCCAGGGTGACGCTGATGGTGGAGGACAGGCGCGCGTAGGCCACCCAGAGGCCCAGCAGGAAGACATCCTGCATGGCCCACGGCTGCAGCTCGTTGGAGGCCCGGAACGCCGGCCCGAGCCAGGCGGGTCGCGCCTTCGTCCGAAGAACGCCGAGCACCACCGTCAGAAGGCCGAAGCGCACCAGCGGCAGCACCACGACCATCAGTCCGATGAGGATGCCGAGGAGCGGCCAGCCGTCCTGCCACATGGCGACGGCGCTCGAACTCAGGCGGCTATGGCGCGAAACCCCCAGCACGCTGGTGGTCAGGAACGGCTGCAGATTTGCCGGGATAAGCAGGGTGAAAGTGGCGGCCGAGAGCGCCAGCGCGGCGACGAGGCTGCGGCCCGTGTTGCGTTCCAGCTCGGTCTTGCAGGTGCCGCAGGTGGTCACGGAGCCGGCGCGGGGCCGAGGCAGGGCCTGGAGGGCACCACAGTCGGGGCATCCCACGAACTCTCGATGACCTGCGAGGGGGCTGGCGAGGGCGACGATGGCTTGCGGTTCCAGACACACGCGGAAGATGCATCACCCTACCCCGGCGATCCGCGCGATGCGAGGCTCCGGTGGCCTCACGAGCGCCGAGCCAGGGCGGCTGCCCCGGCTCGACGCTCGCGTGGGTCACCAGTGATAGCTGATGGTGCCAGCGATGTGGTGCTCGGTCAGGCGGGACCCGTAGTCGCCCTCGTAGGCCACCTTGAAGTCGATCTTCGATCCCCGTGGGGCGAAGCCGACGCCTGCGCCGACGATGGCGTAGTTGGGCGGGCTCTTGGCACCCGTCACCCGGAACGCGCCGGTGCCCGTGGGCGCCGCGAGGAAGCCGGCCCCGGTGTTCAGCCCGAGATCGCCGCCGGACAGAGCCCCGGCCAGACGCGCGTCCGGCGTGATCCGCCAGCCACTGTAGCTGTAGTCCTTCGACCAGCGGGCACCCGCCGTCGCCACGACACGATCGAGGTTCACGGAGTCAAAGCGCAGGCCGGCGACGCCGCCGTTGGTCTCGGCATAGCCCCGCTGGTGATCGTGGGCATAGTCCACCGTGACCATCGGCTCGATCCGCGAGCCATCGGCCAGGATCAGGCGATAGCCGCCCACGAAGCCGAGGCCGTAGGTCTTGGCCTGTGTCTGACCATGCGGAGCGAAGCTGAGCGCCCCCACCTGCACGGCCCGCTGCAGCGACAGGTCGGTCGAGCCGTAGGCCGCCGTGACCCCTCCGAACCACGGTCCCTGCACCCACTTGGCGTAGCCACCGCCGAAGGTGGTGTCGCCATCGGACTTGGCGAGCCGGTCGTTGGTCTTGGAGCGCGGGTTGGCGTAGCCGATCGCGACGCCGGCGGTGATCCCGTGGCCGAACGCGGCGTCCACCCCGGCAGCGAAGCCATCGCCATCGGTGACGGTCTTGGCGAGGCCGCCGTTCGCGTCGAGCGTGCGCTCGACCCGGAAGCCCTGCGCCCAGGTGCGGATCGCCCGGTCGCGCCCGCCGTCGCCCAGGCCGGCGCCCGCGCCGAGGCCGACCATCTGGCCGGCGCCGAGGGCCCGAAGGCTGTTGAAGCGCGAGGAAGCGCCTCCCTTGGCATCGAACAGGCCGAAGGCCGAAGCCGACGAGCCGGCCGCGTCGTCGCCGCCCGCGAGGTGCGATCCGAGCACGCCCATGAAGCCGCTCAGCCCGGAGAGGCTCATCTCCTGCCCGTCCACGGCCCCTTCGCCCGACAGAAGCTGCAGGGCCTTGGTGCGGGCCGCGGGAGACAGGTCAGCCAGGGCGTTGATCAACACCGAGAAGCTGTCGTTGGCGCCGGATTCGGTGCCGTTCAGGGCGAGAGCCACGCCACCGGCGTTACCGCTCGATCCGTCTGCCGGCACGCCCGCTGTCAGATCCTGCAGGAAGCGCACCTCCAGAACCGCGGCCGGGCCGAGGTCGTAGCGGATGCGCTGCTTCAGGCGCGGGTCATAGGCATTGGCCGTGAAGTCTGTGGGGTTGGTGAACTGGCCCGTGAAGGTCGTTCCCGCCGTCAGGGCGAAGTACTGGTTGAAGGTGTAGTCGTTAGTGGCCGAGGTCGGGTGCGCGTCGATCACGCCGCCGGTGACGTTGATCGCGCCCGCAACGATGATCTTGTCGCTCTTCGAGCCCGTGGAGTTGCCGCCGAAGTCGATGCGGATCGTGCCCGCCGTGCTGAGCGAGCCGGCGCTGACGGTCCCGAAGTCGCCCGGGTTCACACCGGGGGAGAGCGTTCCGCCCGCCGCGACGGTGAGGTTGCCGTTCACGGCGCCCGTGCCGATGAGCGAGCCGCCCGAGGCCACCGTCACCGAGCCCGCGAAGCCGCCGCCCGCCTGCATCAGAATCTGCCCGCCCGAGATGGTGGTGCGGCCCGTGGAGGCGTTCACACCCGCCAGGGTGAAGAGACCCGAGCCCGTCTTGACGAGATCGCCCGCTCCCGAGAACGCTCCGAAAGTCGAAGCCTGGTTATCGCCACCGAAGGTCAGAGCCGCGCCGGAGGCGAGGCCGATGCCGCCCGCGCCGCCGATGTTGGCCACCGTCTCGGACCCGAGGACCGAGAAGCCCGCGCCGGAGGCCACGGTCACGACGCTGTTGTCCGAGATGGCCGAGCCTCCCGACACGCCCAGCACCCCCGCCGACACCGTCGTGGGCCCGGCAAAGGTGTTGGACCCCGACAGCACCAGAGTGCCCGACCCGACCTTGGTCAGCCCACCCGTGGTGGTCAGGTTGCTGGCGAAGACGGTGGAGGCGTCCGAACCCAGAACCACGAGACCCGAGGCATTCACGAACGACCCCGAAACGCCGGAGATGGCCCCGAGGTTGAAGCCGGGCTGGGCCGTGACGTCCAGCGTCGCCCCTGCGGCCGTCAGGCTGATGGGCGAGGTGCCCACCGATCCGCCCGACCCCAGCACGAGCGTGCCGCCCACGATGTTGGTGGCCCCCGTATAGGTGCTCGCCCCCGTGAGGGTCTCCGTGCCGCCGAGAAGCGTCAGACCACCGGATCCACTGATCACGCCGCCGAAGGTGTTGGTGCCCCCCGCCAGCACCAGGGTGTTGGCGCCCAGGCTCACGAAACCGGGACCGGAGAGGCCCGCGATGGTGGCGTCTCCGCTGTGGCCCGAGATGTCGAAAATGCCGCCCGCGATCACGGTCGAGTTGGCGATCGAGCCGGAGCCGGTGAGGCTCAGAACGCGCTCCTGGAAGATGTTGGTCGTACCGGAGTAGGTGTTTGCACCCGAGAGCGTCAGGCCGACGCCCACGTCCAGCCCACCGGAGCCTGCGATCACGCCGCTGAAGCTGCTGTTGGTCGAGACGATCGCCAGGCGGTTGGCGCCCAGCTGGATCGAGCCCGAGCCGGTGAGCGCCTTGATGGTGGCGTCGCCGCTCTTGCCGGAGATGTCGAACAGGCCGTTCGCCTGAAGGCCCGCGCTGGCCGCGATGCTGCCTGCGCCAGACAGGGCGAGGCCCCCGCCCGCGTTGACGATCGTCGCGCCCGAATAGGTGTTGGCCCCAGCGAGGCCGTTCACCCCGGAGCCCGTGATGGTCAGCCCGCCCGTGCCGGAGACCACGCCGCCGAAGGTGAAGCCACCCGTGCCGTTCAAGACCAGGGTCTTGGAGCCGAGCACCACCGATCCGGCCGCCGAACCTGAGAGATTCTTGACCGTTGAGGTCGCGGCCGTGACACCCGAGATGTCGAACACCCCGTTGTTGTTCAAGCCCAGACCCGCCGCCACCGAACCCGCGCCGGTCAGCGCCAGACGACCGCCGAGCACCTGCGTGAGCCCAGTGTAGGTCTCGGCCTGAGTGAGCGTCGTCGTGCCCGTTCCCGACTGGACGAAACGACCGCTGCCGGAGATCAGCTGCGACAGCGTCACCGCATTGGAGTGGTTGATGTTCAGGACGCTGGTGGTGGTGCTCAGGTTTATCCGGCCTGCTACGGAACCCGTCGTGCCCCCGTCCCCGAGCCGGAGCGTTCCGGCGACCGCTGTCGTTCCGGTGTAGGTGTTGTCGCCCGTCAAGACGGTGACGCCATTGTTGCTGGCGGCAAAGATGCCCACCTGGCTCGCCGGGCCGTTGTCGAACTGGACGGAGCCCGTGCCG
>JBBRQN010000003.1:0-262751 GCA_038226305.1 Caulobacterales bacterium | reverse complement strand
TGGCCGCCGATCCCGGAGACCCTCCTGGCCTTGTGGGCGGAACTGGCGCCGGATGAGCCGCCGCCCGACTCCTGCCTCGTGAACCTCTATCGCGGGGCGGCGAAGATGGGCCTGCACCAGGACCGCGACGAGGCCGACATCCGCGCCCCTGTGATCAGCGTCAGCCTGGGCGACACGGCGATCTTCCGCATCGGTGGGCCTCAGCGACGCGGGGCCACCACCTCCGTGCGCCTGACCTCGGGCGACGTGTGCATGCTGGCGGGGGAGGCTCGCATGGCCTTCCACGGGATCGACCGGGTGATCGCCGGATCGTCGCGCCTCGTGCCCGGCGGCGGCCGCATCAACCTGACCCTGCGCCGGGCGGCGGCCTGACCCGGCAGCGAACAGGCGTGGCGGCCCGCCCGCGGAGTGCTAAAAGCCGCCCCAGCGCCCGAAGAGCTGCGCAGACCATAGGATTTCCGCCATGTCCCTGTTGACCCGTCCCGAAGGCTCCGAGCCGCAGGATTTCCACATGTCGCGCCGGGGCCTCGCCGCCCTGATCACAGCGGGCTACGCGGCCTTCGCCGCCTCCGCCCAGGCCGATCCGATCACCACCGACACCAATGGCCTCGTCATCGAGGACGTGACGGTGCCCAACCCCAACAGCGCCCTCCCCGCCTACGTGGCCCGCCCCGAAGGCCGCGGCCGCTTCCCCGTGGTGATCGTGGTCTCCGAGGTGTTCGGCGTGCACGAGTGGGTGAAGGACATGGCGCGCCGCTACGCCAAGCTCGGCTACGTCGCCATCGCCCCGGCGTTCTTCCACCGCAACGACCCGGAGAACACCCTCGCCAAGACGACGGACTTCGGCCTGATCCAGAAGATCGTGGGCGCCGCGCACAACGATCAGGTGATGGCCGACGTGGGCTCCACCATCGCCTGGCTGCAGGGCCAGACCTTCGTGGACAACAAGCGCATGGCGATCACCGGCTTCTGCTGGGGCGGGGCCGTCGTGTGGATGGCCTGCGCGCAGTTCTCCGAGCTGAAGGCGGGCGCCGCCTACTACGGCCGCCTCTCCGCGCCGAAGCCGGGCCAGTTCATGGGTGACGACGTGCGCCAGTGGCCCCTGGATCTGGCCGACAGCCTGAAGGCGCCGGTGATGGGCTTCTACGGCGGCAAGGACGCGGGCATCCCCAAGGCCGACGTGGACGCCATGAACGCGAGGCTCGCCGCGTCGTCGAACAAGAATGCGCAAGTCTCGTCGTTGAACTTCTACCCCACCAGCCAGCACGGCTTCATGGCCGACTACCGCTCGAGCTACGATCCCGCCGCCGCCTCCGACGCCTGGATGAAGACGCAGGCCTTCTTCACCGCGCACCACGCGCAGCCGGGCGCCAAGCGGGGCCTGTTCGGCTGATCCGAAGCCCGGCGAGGTGCTGTATTTCATCCTCAAGGCCGCCCTGTCCGGGATCGTGGTCGCAGCCGTTTCGGCGGTGGCGAAGCGCTATCCCGGCCTGGGCGGCCTCGTGGCATCGCTGCCCCTTGTCTCGGTCCTCGGCATGATCTGGCTGTGGCGGGATGCGCCGGACAGGGATCGGATGGCCGCCCATGCCACCGGGACGTTCTGGTTCGTGCTCCCGTCTCTGCCGATGTTCATGCTGATGCCGGCCCTGCTGAAGCGCGGCGTCGGGTTCTGGCCCGCCCTCGGGGCGGGGTGCGGGCTGACCCTGAGCCTTTATCTGGCGATGCTGTGGATCGGCCCGAAGCTCGGACTGCGCCTCTAGCTCCCGCTTGCGCTGAGAACACAGCCGGAACAAAGTGCGGGTGTGGACGACATCGCCTTCGCCCTGCCGCCGGAAAACTTCACCCCCGAGGGGGTCGAGGCGCCGCCGGGGCTCGCTTTCGATGCGGTGGGGCGACCGGCGGTCACCGATGCGTGCACCCGGGGGGCGGCCAAGCTCCTGATCGGGCTGGGCTATGCGCCCCTGGCCGAAGTGCCGTTGCCGAACGGGCGGCGGGCAGACCTGATGGCGCTGGACCAGAAGGGCCGCATCGCCATCGTGGAGGTTAAGTCCTCGCTGGAGGACTACCGCGCCGACGCCAAGTGGCCGGAGTACGCCCCGTTCTGCGACCGGTTTTTCTTCGCCGTGAACTGCGACTTCCCCAGGAGCGTCTTGCCGACAGGCTGCGGCCTGATCATCTGCGACGGCTTCGGCGGCGAGGTGATGATCCCGGCGGTCGAGACGCCCTTGGCCCCTGCCCGCCGAAAGGCGCTGACCCTCCACATCGCCCGCCTGGCCGCATGGCGGGCGCTCCGCTGACTAGTTGGGAGGCAGGACGCCGGTCAGGATGCGTCCGTCAAAAGTCAGAACACTCGATCTGCTAACGGGGACATAGCTTGTGACGACCGCCTGAAACCCGCGGTCGGGCTTGCAGTACACGGACACACCCTGCAGCGGAACGAGCGCATCCGCCGCCAGCTGCACGCGATTGGCATCTTCGTGAGACAATGCGTTGCCGTCGACCAGTACGCCGAATGTGTGCCGTTGGTCGAAGCGAACTACATTTCGGCCTCTGTCTGCCGGTCGGTCTGCAAGGTCGCGATAGACGGGTTCGGCCCAGACCTCTTCCAAGACGGTGACGCGAACCTGTGGGCAGTCGAAGATGCGCTCCGTGCGGCTGTGCTGGGCGGGCGGCGGCGGCGAGCCCCCGCTAGGCGGAGGGGCAGGCGGCGGGGGTGGGCCAACCTGCAGAGACGCTGCGACAAGTAACCCGGCGAGCATGACCTAGCGCGGGGCGCGCTTGGCGAGGATGCGCTGCAGGGTGCGGCGGTGCATGTTGAGGCGCCGTGCGGTCTCCGAGATGTTGTGGCCGCAGAGTTCGTAGACGCGCTGGATATGCTCCCAGCGCACGCGATCCGCGCTCATCGGGTTCTCGGGCGGCGGCGTGGCGACGCCCTCGCGGGCGGCGAGGAGCGCCCGGGCCACGTCGTCGGCGTCGGCGGGCTTGGGCAGGTAGTCGACGGCACCGGCTTTAACGGCGGCCACGGCTGTGGCGATGTTGCCGTAGCCGGTGAGCATGACCACACGGCAGTCGGGCCGCACCTCCTGGATCACCTCGACCACCTGCAGGCCGTTGCCATCTTCCAGCCGCAGGTCGCACACGGCGAAGGCGGGGGGCTTGGCGCGCACGGCCTGGATGGCTTCGGCCACCGAGCCGCACAGGATCACTTCGAAGCCCCGCTGTTCGAGCGCCCGGCCCAGCCGCGTGCGCAGGGGCGCATCGTCGTCCAGCACGAGGAGCGTCTTTTCGGCCAAGGCGGCGATGGAAGTGGGGATGTCGGTCAACGTCATATCCTCATCGAAGGAGGCGCCGCGCGGCCACCCCCATGATGAAGGGCGCCGCGCGAACCTGATCTGTCTTAGCCACAATGTGCAAATTCGAGGCCGGTTCACTTCCCCGGTCACGCCGACGTGACACGGCCCGCCTTTCAGAACCCCTCGTCCGGCTCCGCCTCAATGCGCCGGCGCGCCCAGCGGGCCGAGATCACGGCCCCCCCCTTTCGGGCGTTCCTGAACTCCACGTGCGCCCCCGTTCGCTCCAGCAACGTCTTGGCGATGAAGAAACCGAGGCCCATGCCCATGTGGCCGGACCGCGATCCCTCACCGTGGGCCCGGGTGGTGACGTAGGGCTCGCCCAGGCGGGCCAGAACCTCGGCAGGAAAGCCGGCCCCGTCGTCGCGCACCTCCATCACCAGCCGCTCGGCGTCATAATAGGCGCTGACCTCCACGAGGCTCTCGGCGAAGTCGGTGGCGTTCTCCACGAAGGCCGCGAGGCCGTGCAGCACCTCGGGCATGCGCTTCACCTCCATGATGGAGGAGCCTACCGCACAGCTCACATCGGTCTCGATGGCGATGGCGGAGGTGCGGTAGGGGTCGGCGATCTCGCTCATGAGCTGGCTGAGGCTCATGCGGGCGTGGCGGGCGTCCTGCGCGTCAGGGGCGCGGGACAGGCTGCGCAGGATGTCGCGACAGCGCTCGGCCTGGCTGACGAGGAGCGTGGCGTCCTCGTGCGAGGGGGTTCCCGCCTCGAACCCCAGGAGCATCTCCTTGGACACGAGCTGGATGGTGGCCAGGGGCGTGCCGAGCTCATGCGCCGCCGCCGCCGCCAGCCCGCCCAGCGCCGATAGCCGCTGCTCCCGCGCCAGCACGGCCTGGGTCGTCGCCAGCGCCAGCTCCATCCGCTGCGCCTCGACCTGCGCCTGCCAGGCGTAGACCCCGGTGAAGATGATGCCCGCCCCGGTCGCCGCCCAGATGCCCAGCTGGTACAGCCGCGGCAGGATCAGCGTCGTGCCGTCTCGCCAGGGCACAGGCCCGGCGAACACGGCCAGCAGCACCGTCGCCACCAGCGCCAGAACGCCCACCGCCGCAGCGCCGCGGGCGGGCAGGGTGGCCGCCGCCACCGTCACAGGCGCCAGCAGCAGGAGCGAGAACGGATTCTGCAGGCCCCCCGTCAGCGCCAGGATCGCCGTCAGCTCCGCCACGTCGAAGCCGAGCTGGGCCAGGGCCTCGCGCCGCCCGGCCACCCGTGCGCCGGGCCAGATCACCTGCAACGACATGTTCACCGCCGCCGCCAGGGCGATCACCGCGAAACAGGGCCAGAGCGGCGGTCGGAACCCCAGCGCCACCGTCACGAACAGGAGCGCCGCCAGCTGCCCGCCGATGGACACCCAGCGCAGGAGGATGAGCGTGCGCAGACGCAGGCCCCGCCTCGCCTGCGACCAGTCCCACAGCTGCCCCGGGGCCGCCGAAATGCCTCCGTGGCGGGGGTCGCCTTGAAGGGTGCCCCCCGGCAGCCTATCCCGCGGCGGCGGCTCGGGTGGCCGGGCGGCCGGTACGGCGGCAGTGGCAACAGGGCGCGGGGAGACCATCGGCATATGGCGCAGAGTGGCGGAGCAGGCGTCCGAGGGGAAGCGGGCCGCAGCGGGTGGGCCAGGATCGCGCTGGTGCTCGCCGGCCTCGTGGTCGCGGCCGGCGTCGTGGTCAGTCTGGTCGGCGGGCAAGGCGGCGGCGAACGCTTCCGCATGGTGGATCAGGACGGGCGGGCGGTGGACCAGCGCATCCTGCGCGGCAAGGTCAGCGCCATCTTCTTCGGCTATGTGAGCTGCCCCGACGTGTGCCCGGCCACGCTCCAGGCCCTGGGGGTCGTGCAGGCGCGGCTGACCCCGGCCGAGCGCGAGCGGTTCCAGGTGGTGTTCGTCTCGGTGGACCCGGAGCGCGACACGCCCCCCGTGCTGAAGGGTTACCTCGGCCAGGAGGGCTTTCCCGCCCACGCCGTGGCCCTCACCGGCAGCCGGGCGCAGGTGGATGCGATCACCAAGGCTTATCACGCCTACTACGCCTACAGCCCGCGAACGGCGGCGCAGGGGGGCGGCTACGACGTGAGCCACTCGTCGGCGATCTACCTGGCGGGGCCCAAGGGCAAGGCGGACGGCCTGCTGTTCGAAGCGATGGGGCCCGAGGCGATGGCCGACCAGGTCAGAAAGACGCTGGCCGCGAAGGTATGAGCGGCATCATGCCAGCCCCCGCAACCGCAAAGCCGTGTTACGTCTTTCGCAAGTGCAGCATGATAAGGCTGCAGGATACCGGAGTCGCCCGTTGAAGCCCATGCTCTACGCCTTGAATGAACTGGGTTATTCCGCCACGACGCCCATGCGCGCCTGGGCGCGGGCCACGCGCGACTTCTGGAGTTCGCCGCTCAACCCGGCCGCGAATACGGCGATGGGGCGCAATCTATACGCCGCCGCCGACCTGTTTTCGAACGTCACCCGCCGCTACGGCAAGCCCGACTGGCGGATCGACACCGTCGACATCGACGGCACGGCCGTGCGGGTGCGCGAAGAGGTGGAGTGGTCTTCTCCCTGGTGCCGCATGCTGCACTTCTCCCGCGATGACGCGGATATGCGCCGCGCCGGTCGCACGGGCGTGGAGCCCACGGTTCTGATCGTGGCCCCCCTGTCGGGCCATTACGCCACGCTCCTGCGCGGCACGGTCGAGACCTTC
This sequence comes from Caulobacterales bacterium, assembly GCA_038226305.1. Classification (GTDB taxonomy): domain Bacteria; phylum Pseudomonadota; class Alphaproteobacteria; order Caulobacterales; family Caulobacteraceae; genus JASLDZ01. The sequence continues at coordinate 256,713 of JBBRQN010000003.1, read as the reverse complement.
CTGAAGGACCACGAGGTCTACGTCACCGACTGGGTGAACGCCCGCGAGGTGCCGCTGTCGGAGGGCCGCTTCGACTTCCACGACTACATGGACACGGTGGGCGACATGCTTCGCGCGCTCGGCCCCCGCCCGCATGTGGTGGGCGTGTGCCAGCCCGGCCCGGCTGTGCTGGCCGCCGTGGCGCTGATGGCCGAGGCGGGAGACGAGAGCCGCCCGGCCTCCATGACCTTCATGGGCAGCCCCATCGACGCGCGCCTGGCCCCGACCGCCCCCACCGAACTGGCCGAGGCCAAGCCCTTCGCCTGGTTCGAGTCCAACATGATCCACACCGTGCCGCCGCCCTATGCTGGCGCGATGCGGCGCGTCTATCCGGGGTTCGTGCAGCTGTTCAGCTTCATGTCGATGAACGCCCAACGCCACAAGGACGCCCACCGGGGCTACTTCGACGACCTCGTGAAGGGCGATGGCGACCACGCGGCCAAGCACCTCGAATTCTACGACGAATACCTGAGCGTGCTCGATCTGACGGAGGAGTTCTTCCTCCAGACCATCGACATCGTGTTCCAGCGCCACTCCCTGGCGAAGGGCGAGCTGGAGCATGAGGGCCGCCTCGTCGATCCCGGCAAGATCACCGACGTGGCGCTGATGACCGTCGAGGGCGAGAACGACGACATCTCGGGCGTCGGCCAGACTCAGGCGGCCCACGGCCTCTGCGCCAACCTGCCGGAGGCCATGAAGGAACTCTACGTCCAGCCCAAGGTCGGCCACTACGGCGTGTTCAACGGCCGCCGGTTCGAGGAAGAGATCTACCCCCGCGTCAGGGCGTTCATCGCTTCGCACGGGGCCTGACGCCCGCTAGTCTGGAGGGGTGTTCGGCCTTCCCCTTCGCACCCGCGCGCCTGCCGCGGCCAAGCTCGTCTCGGGCGAGCGAATCCTGGTGGGCGGGCACGCGGTGCGCCTGAAGGTGGACGGGCGGGCCAAGCGGGTGAGCCTGCGGCTCGACGCCCCCGCCCGGGAGGTCGTCGCCATCGCCCCCAGCCTGCGACGGCTACCCGAGGCGCTGGCCTTCGCCCACGCCCGCCACGCCTGGATCGCCAGCCGCCTCACCGCCCTGCCACAAGGCGTCACCCTCGCTCCGGGGGCGACCATCCCCGTGAACGGCGCCCCCTGCCGGCTGGAGAGCGCGGCCATGCGCACCGCGGGCAAGCTGATCCCCGCCACCCCCGATGAGCCGCAGCGCCTCGTAGCCTCGGGAGACGGCCCCGCCTTCGCCCGGGCGGTGGAGCGGGTGCTCAAACGCGAGGCGCTGACCCGCCTCACCGCCCTCACGCAGGAGATGTGCGAGGCGCTGGAGCTGCCGCTCCCCGCCCTGGCGCTGGGGGATGCGAAGGGGCGGTGGGGCTCGTGCCGCTCGCCTGTGCGGGGCGACACGGGGGTGATCCGCTATTCGTGGCGGCTGGTGTGCGCGCCGCACGCCGTGCAGCGCTATGTGGCGGCGCATGAGTGCGCCCACCTCGTGCATCCGAACCACGGGGCCGGGTTCTGGGCCCTGAACCGCAAGCTCGACGCCGGCATGGACCCGGCTCGCGCCTGGCTGAAGCTGAACGGCGCCTCGCTCCACGCCCTGGGTCAGGCCTGAGACGCGGCCTCAGCCGTGCAGGAAGCCCCAGCCGATGAGCCCGAGGGCTCCGGCATAGAGCCACCACAGGAGGGAATCCCAAAGCCGATGCGGCGTGCCCTCATGGCGGAACAGCCGCACCGCCAGGATCGAGTCCGAGCTGAGGAACAGCACGGTGCCCCCCGTCACCCAGGCATAGTTGGGCGCAAGCGTCAGGCCGGCGACCACCGTGGCCAGCAGCGTCGCGGCGTAGGCGACGCCTGCGGGTCGCATCGATCCCATGCGCGGCCACAGCCACGCGAGGAGCGCGCCCATCCACAGCACAGCCACCGCCACGCCTGCCGTGCGCAACGGGTCGGTGAAGAGGCGGTGGGCGTCACCGATCTCGAAGAACAGGGCCGTGAGCACGAGGTGGGCGATGAGAAACACCACGATGCCCGGTTGCAGCCATCGCTTCGGGTCCCGCGCCAGGCAGGCGTCGCCCACGGCGCATAGGGCGAAACCCAGGGCGAGGAGGTTGGGCGCGTCCGCGAACCGCGCCGCCAGCGCCAGGCTCGCCCCCAGCCCCGCCTTCGACACCGTTCGCAGGAGCGACGGGGCCGCCTGCAGGAAGGCGATTCCGTAGACGAGGGCGCAGATCGCGCCGACTCCGAGGAAACCCTGAGTCAACGGGCTCAAGGCCTGGGTCTCAAGCCGGGATGTCCAAAGCTTCGGGCTCACCCGCAATCCGGGCCAGCTGGCGGGTGGCCTGCTCGCGGTGGCGCGGCTGGATGGACCGGTTGGTCGCCGCCAGCGCCGCCGCGATCACCGCCGCGTCGTCGGTGAAGCCGAGGCCGGGGATGAAGTCGGGGATGAAATCGGTCGGCAACACGAAATAGGCCAGTGCGGCGAGAAGGATCGCTTTGGTGGCGGCGGGCGTCTTGGGATCGATGGCGCAGAAGAACATGGCCAGGGCATCCTCCGCGAAGGGGATGTGCAGGGCGAGCTTCCTGATCTTTGGCCAGAACCCCGCCTTCACCACGATCGTGTTGAGCCGCACGGCGTGAGGCGCCAGCGCCCGCGACGGCGAGATGGGCCCCTTGGGGTCGAAGCCCGGATCGTTCGGTTTGGCTTGATCGGCGGCCACGGCTACATCCGGCTTTCGACAATGAGGGCGCGAAGACAGGTCAACGCGCCACAGGCCATTATGGCCCGAAACCTAGGGAATGGGAGACGCCTCAGATGAAACTCGACTCAAGCGTTGCGGCCGTGGTCACCGGCGGAGCCTCCGGTCTGGGGCTCGCGACCGCCAAGGCCCTGGCGGCGCAGGGCGTGAAGGTGGCGATCTTCGACCGCAACGCCGACATCGGGGATTCCGTCGCGGCCTCCTTCGGCGGCCTGTTCTGCCAGGTGGACGTGACGAGCGACGAGAGCGTCGAGGCGGGCTTCGCCAAGGCCCGCGCCGCCCATGGTCAGGAGCGGGTGCTGGTGAACTGCGCGGGCGTCGGCAACGCCGCCAAGACCGCGGGTCGCGACAGGAAGACCGGCGAGATCAAGCACTTCCCGCTGGAGGCGTTCACCATGGTGATCCAGATCAACCTGATCGGCACCTTCCGCTGCATCGCCAAGTCGGCCGCCGGAATGCTGACGCTGGACATGGTGGACGGCGAACGCGGTGCCATCGTCAACACCGCCTCCGTCGCGGCCGAAGACGGGCAGATGGGCCAGGCGGCCTATTCCGCCTCCAAGGGCGGCGTCGTGGGCATGACCCTGCCGATCGCGCGCGACCTGTCGGGCGAGGGCATCCGTGTGAACACGATCCTGCCCGGCATCTTCTCAACGCCCCTGATGAACGCCGCTCCCGATCAGGTGAAGGACGCCTTGGCCGCCAGCGTCCCCTTCCCCAAGCGCCTCGGAAACCCGGAGGAGTACGCCGGTCTGGCGCTGGAGATGATCCGCAATGGCTACTTCAACGGCGAAGACGTGCGGCTGGACGGCGCGATCCGCATGGCCCCGCGGTAGAAGTATCCAAGGCCTCCCCCGTGAGCGGGGGAGGTGGCACGGCTTGCCGTCGGCAAGCTGTGCCGGAGGGGGTTACGCCGAGGGCTCCGACCGCCAGCGTCGCGTAACCCCCACCACCATCGCTTACGCGACGGTCCCCCTCCCCCGCATGCGGGGGAGGTCTTGAGGCGTCAGCCCGCCGCCTGCTCTCCGTGGCTGAGTACGCCCAGGAGCTGCATGCGGAAGATCAGCGTGGCGCCCGGCGGGATGACGCCGCCGGCGCCCCGGTCGCCGTAGCCGAGCTTGGCGGGGATGTAGAGGAACCACTCGTCGCCCGGCCGCATCAGGGGCAGCGCCTCCTGCCAGCCCTGCACGAGGCCGTCGAGTTCCAGCACCGACGGGTTGCCCGACTTGAAGGTGGAGTCGAACACCGTGCCGTCGATCAGCGTGCCCTCGTAGTGCACCTTCACCTCGTCGCCCGACTTGGGGTGCGGGCCGGTGGCTGGGCCGGAGGTGACGATCTTGTACTGCAGGCCGCTCGGCAGGGTGATCACGCCGGGAGCCTTGGCGTTGTTGGCCAAAAACCGCGTCTGCGACGGGTCGGACGCCGCATTCATCTGCGCCACGTCCGGCCCCTTGGCCTTGCAGGCCGAGACGGCGGGGGCCGCCACCGCGGCGAAGAGGGAGAGGGCGAGGATCAGGGGGGCGCGCATGGCGACTCCTAACATGGGAAATGGGGCGGTCAGTGGCCTTCGCCGCGGGGCGGGTAGCCGTGGGCGCGAAGGGCGGCGGCGATCTGGTCGGTGTGGGTGCCGTCTCGGGTCTCGACCATCAGGTCGAACTCCGCGCCCTTGGCGGGCACGTCGAGCGCGAGGCGGTTGTGCGTCACCTCGATGATGTTGCCTCCCGCTTCGCCGATCAGGGCCGACACGGTGGCGAGGAGGCCCGGGCGGTCGTCGCCGACGATGCGGAACGACACGATCCGGCGCTCGCGCACCAGCTCTCGCGTCAGCACGCTGGCAAGAAGGCGGGTGTCGATGTTGCCGCCGCAGAGGATCAGCCCGCACTTCTTGCCCTTGAAGCGTTCCGGGTAGGCCAGAAGGGCCGCGAGGGAGGCGGCGCCCGCCCCCTCGGCCACGGTCTTTTCCACGTTGGCGTAGAGGGCGACGGCCTCCTCGAAATAGCGCTCCTCGATCAGCACCACGTCGTCCAGCAGGGGGCGGGCGGTGGCGTAGTTCAGCTCGCCCACGGCCTTCACGGCGATGCCCTCGGCGATGGTCTGCCCGCCGATCTTGCCGCCGAAGCCGCGCATCCGGGCCGTGAACGAGGGGTACATGGCCGCCTCGACGCCCACGATGGAGATGTCGGGATTCACCGCCTTGGCCGCCGTCCCCATGCCGGAGATCAGGCCGCCGCCGCCGATGGGGATGGGCAGGATCTCGAGGTCGGGCGCATCCTCCAGCATTTCCAGGGCGGCGGTGCCCTGGCCCGCCATCACCGCGAAGTCGTTGAACGGGTGGCAGAACACGAGCCCCCGCTCCTCGCAGATGCGCCGGGCGGTGGCGTCGGCGTCGTCGTAGGTTTCGCCCTCCAGGATCACCTCCGCGCCGAAGTTGCGGGTGTGCTCCACCTTGGTGGTGGGGGTGGCGCGGGGCATGACGATGGTGGACGGAATGCCCAGCCGCGAGGCGTGGTAGCTCAGGCCCTGCGCATGGTTGCCGGCGGAAGCGGCGATGACGCCGCGCGTCTTCTCGTCGGCGGTCAGCTGCAGAAGCTTGTTCAGGGCGCCGCGCTCCTTGAACGAAGCGGTGAACTGCAGGTTCTCGAACTTCACCCACACCTCGGCGCCGGTGATCTGGCTGAGGGTGCGCGACCGGCGGCAGGGCGTGCGCTCCACCTGCCCGCGAATGCGCTCGGCGGCCTCGCGGATGTGGTCGACGGTGAGGTGGTTGGCGGCGGTCATGACGCCGCGCTTATAGGGGAGAAGCGGGCGGCCTCAAGGCGTTAAGGCCTCCCCCGCCCTGCCGGGCGATGCCGGGAAGCGTCAGCCGCCCCGAAGCCCGCGGATGATGTCCAGGCGGCGCATGGCCTTGCCGGGGAGTTCGCAGGCGGAGCCCAGCGGCAGGCGCTCCACCATGCCGCGCACGCGATACTCGGCACCGCGCACCAGGGCGGCGGGCGACAGGCGGCCCACGAACCCCGAGCCCACGGGCCGGCGGGCGTTGGCGAGGCTGCACTTGAAGCGGTAGTCGCCGGGGCCGAGGTCCATCTCGCGCACGCCCTGGCCGGGCGCCCAGCGCAGGATGTCGGCGATCAGCACCACGCCCGGAGAATATTTCGCGAAGGCGTCGTCGTGGGCGATGAACCAGGCGTGCAGCACGCCGGGCGCCGTCAGCGCCAGATGCGCGGCCACCAGCTTGTCGCCCGCGTGAAGGGTGTGGAGACGGGCGCCGAAGCGGTCATGCGCCTCCCGCCACAGGTTCTTGAGGAGCAGCAGCGGCCAGCCGGCGGCGAACAGGTCGGTCTGGTCGGTGGTCTTGTACTGGGCGCGCTTCCACGCGATCAGCTGGTCGAAATCTTCGTCGGAGCGGCTGTTGGGGGTGTAGCGAACCGCCCCGTGCTCGCGCTCCAGCTTGCGACGCTTCTTGGCGCAGTCCTTCAGGATGTCGGTCCCAGCGGCCGCCCGGTCGGCGGCGTAGGCGTCGAAGCCGCCGGCGATGTCGATGATCAGCGACTCCTGCCGGGCTTTCAGGAACGGCGCGAAGGCGGCGTCGTCGATCATGCAGTTGTGCAGGTCGATGCGGCCGACGCCCAGGGCCCGCACCAGTTCCCGCGGATCCGGGATCGCATCCGGCGCAGCCACCATCGCCTGATAGTCGCACAGGGGCGAGCCCGCGGGCACGGCGGTGTAGCGCTGCACGCGGGCGGCGAAGAAGCCCTTGGCCTCGCGCCTGGCCCCGCGGATCACCGCCACCCGCCCCAGCTCCGACTCCGGCCAGCCCGCGTTCGACAGGGCCAGCGGCCAGTAGGGCGACAGGAAGGGGCTCGACCACTCGGGGCGAGCGGCCTGCAGCCGGCTCCAGGCGGCCACTTCGCCGTCCGACAGGTCGAGGGGATGCACGATGTCGATGTTCATGGGATGCACCCTAGGCCGCAGCCGGTTACGGTCCGGTTGAAGAGTCCTTTCGGAGCCGTTCACCTTGCCGACCATCGTCATCAACAACACCGCCCACTTCGACTTCGGAGCCCTGAGCCGGCTGGAGAAGACCCTGGGGGAGATCGGCGTCTCCCGGCCCATGCTCGTGGCCGACAAGGGGCTGACGGCGGTGGGGCTCACCGCCCGGGCGGTGGAGGCGGCGGGTGCCCGCCCCTTCGCCGCGGTTTTCGACGACACCCCCGCCAACCCCACGGAGGCTGCGGTGATCGCGGCGGTCGAGGCCTACAAGGCGGCGGGCTGCGACGGCATCGTGGCGCTGGGCGGCGGCTCCCCGATGGACCTCGCCAAGGGCGCGGCCCTTCTCGCCACCCACGAGGGGCCGCTGGAACGCTACGGCGTGACCCTGCGCGGCTCGCGGCACATCGGCCCGGTGTGCCCGCTGATCGCCATCCCCACCACCGCCGGCACCGGCTCTGAGGTCTCCACCGGCGCCATCGTGATCCTGTCGAGCGGGCGCAAGGAGACCTTCATCTCCAAGCACCTCCTGCCGCCCGTCGCCCTGTGCGACCCCGAGCTGACGCTGGGCCTGCCCAAGTCCATCACCGCCGCCACGGGGATGGACGCCGTGGCCCACTGCATCGAAGCCATCCTCACGCCGGTGGTGAACCCGCCTCTGGAGGCCATCGGCTATGACGGCCTGCGCCGCGCCGTGGGCGAGGGCTGGCTGATCCGCGCCTCGGAGGACGGCTCGGACCGTCAGGCGCGCTGGGAGATGATGATGGCCTCGCTGGAAGGGGCTCTGGCCTTCGGCAAGGGGCTGGGGGCGGTGCACTCGCTCAGCCACGCCACGGGCCGCATCCACGACCTGAAGCTGCACCACGGCACCCTGAACGCCATCTACCTGCCCGGCGTGCTGCGCTTTTCGGAAGACTCCGCCCCGGAAAAATACGTGCGGATGCGCGAGGCGATGGGCCTGAAGCCGGGCGCCGACCTCGCCGACGCCGTTGTGGAGCTGACGGTGCGCCTAGGGGTGCCCACCCGTCTCGGCCCGATGGGCCTGACGGAAGAGCAGATCCCCGGCATCGCAGAATACGCCGAGACCGATCTCGCCCACTTCACCGCCGCCAAACGCCCCACCCGCGCCGATTACGAGGGGCTGGTACGGGAGGTGATCTGAGACGGCGGCGGTCGCTACTGCGCCAGTTCGCTGAGCTGAGTGGTGCGCTCCGTCGTCAGCAGGGTCGTCACCGCATCGGCCCCCAGCCCCGGCGCGGCCAGCGCAGCGAACCTCACGAAGGCGTCGCGGTAGCTCAGCCAGCCGCGCTGGGCCGTCTTCACCTCGTCGGCCTTGACGGTGGTGTAGTTCTTCTTGGTCGGCAGGAACGCCTGCGCCTTGCGGTAGGCGGCGTTCAGGGCGTCGTCGGCGGCCTTAGCCTGAGCGGGCGAAGCGGGCGGCCACTTGCCGTTCAGCAGCGCCGCGACATGCATGAGGAAGCGGTCGCGGGTGGCCTCCTCCTCGTCGATCTCCATCTGCGCGCGGGCGGTGCCGCTGAGATCGACCTCACCGCCGCCGTGGGCGGAGACGAAGCGCGCTGACGCGACTTGCAGAGCCGCGAAGCTCGGGCGCGCCGCGGGCGGGACGCGGGCGACCAAGGCGGCGGTGCGGGCGGCGCGTCCGTCCTTGGCCTTTTCGGCGTCCCTCGCCGCGCAGAAGCCTCCGGCGAGGCCCGAGGTGATGTCGTCGCAGTAGTCGAACCGCTTGGCGGACCGGTTGGCCTTCAGGGCGGCGAGGTGGTCCACCCGCCCGGCGCGCTCGGCCGGAGCGCCGTCGATGGAGCAGGCGTAGGCCGTCGCCACGTCCAGATCGCGCTTCACGCCGAGGCCGTTGGCGTAGAGCTGCATCAGAATCGTCGGGCCGGAGAACACGTCGTTCACCCGGCTGTCGCCCTTGCCGGCGTCGGCTTCGGTGAACGCGCACAGCCGGGCGCGGGCGTAGTCCGGCTTCATCCCCTGCCCATAGTAGAGCGCCTCTGACGAGCAGCCTCGCAACGCCTTCGACTGGGAGGGCGTCGGCCGATCGGCTGCGGGCGGTTCGCGGTCGCCGAGCTTGCGGCAAAGCGCCTTCGAGGGCGCATATTCGCGCTCGAACTGAGCAAGGCTCTTCTCATCCGCCCAGTTCTGCGCCCGCGCGACAGTGGATGTCAGCGACACGAGGAGGACGAGGGCGAGGATGCGCATCAGGGCAGATCAGCACGGATGGAAGGTTGGTGGGCGGCCCCACCCAGTGTCGACCTACGTCCTCACTGGCAGGCGAGGCATTCCTCGTAGTCGGTTCTTGCGGCGGCGGAGACGCTCTTCTCCAACGCGTCCGACCCTGCGAACGCCGCCCGCTGCACGCTCTTCGACCGCAGGTAATACAACGACTTGCAGCCGCGCTCCCACGCCGTGAAGTGCAGCATGTGCAGGTCCCACTTGTCCACGTCGCCGGGGATGAAGAGGTTCACCGACTGGCTCTGGCAGATGTCGGGGGTGCGGTCGGCGGCGAGTTCGATCACCCAGCGCTGGTCGAGTTCGAAGGCGGTCTTGAAGACGTCCTTCTCGTCCGCGCTCAGGGTGTCGAGGTGCATGACCGAGCCCTGGTTCTCCAGGATCGAGCTCCAGGTGGCGTCGGTGTTCAGCCCCTTCGTATCGAGGAGCTTCTCCAGGTAGGGGTTCTTCACCGCGAAAGAGCCCGAGAGGGTCTTGTGGGTGTAGATGTTGGCCGGGATCGGCTCGATCCCCGCGCTCGTGCCGCCGCAGATGATGCTGATGCTGGCGGTGGGGGCGATGGCCAGCTTGTGTGAGAAGCGCTCCATCACGCCCCGGTCGGCGGCGTCCGGGCAGGGCCCCTTCTCGTGCGCGAGCTTGACCGAGGCCGCATCGGCGGCGCGGCGCAGGCTCTTGAAGATGCGCATGTTCCAGCTCTTGGCGAGCGCACTCTCGAACGGCACGTTCTGCGCCTGCAGGAAGCTGTGGAAGCCCATGAGGCCCAGGCCCACCGACCGCTCGCGCTGGGCGGCGTAGATCGCCGCGTCCATCGCGGTGGGGGCGCGGTCGATGAAGTCCTGCAGCACGTTGTCGAGGAAGCGCATCACGTCCTCGATGAAGCGGGGCTCGTCGCGCCACTCCAGGAAGGTCTCGGCGTTGACGCTGGAGAGGCAGCACACGGCCGTGCGGTCGACGCCCAGGTGGTCCTTGCCGGTGTGCAGCATGATCTCGCTGCACAGGTTCGACTGCTTGACGCTGAGGCCGAGGTCCTTCTGGTGCTGGGGCATGGCCCGGTTCACAGTGTCGGAGAAGATCAGGTAGGGCTCGCCGGTCTGCAGCCTGATCTCGAGGATCTTCTGCCAAAGCTCCCGGGCGGAGACCATCTTCACCGGCTCGCCGGTCTTGGGGGAGCGGAGCGCGAACTTCTCGCCGTCGCGCACGGCCTCCATGAACTCGTCGGTGATCGAGATGCCGTGGTGCAGGTTCAGGGACTTGCGGTTGAAGTCGCCCGAGGGCTTCCGGATCTCGAGGAACTCCTCGATCTCCGGGTGGTGCACGTCGAGGTAGACGGCCGCCGAGCCGCGGCGCAGCGAGCCCTGGCTGATCGCCAGCGTGAGCGAGTCCATCACCCGGATGAAAGGGATGATGCCCGAGGTTTGGCCCGCGCCCTTCACCGTCTCGCCGATGGAGCGCACGCCGCCCCAGTAGGTGCCGATGCCGCCGCCGTTGGCCGCCAGCCACACGTTCTCGTTCCAGGCGCCGACGATGGCCTCCAGGCTGTCGTCCACCGCGTTGAGGAAGCAACTGATCGGCAGGCCGCGGTCGGCACCGCCGTTGGACAGCACGGGGGTGGCCGGCATGAACCATAGCTTGGACATGTAGTCGTAGACGCGCTGGGCGTGCTCGCCGTCGTCTGCGTAAGCGGTGGCTACCCGGGCGAACATGTCCTGATAGCTCTCGCCCGCCACGAGGTAGCGGTCCTGCAGGGTGGTCTTGCCGAACTCGGTCAGGAGGGCGTCGCGGGTTCGATCCACCTCCACCGACTTCACGAGGGTGAGCTTGGGCTTGGACTTCGACGGCCAGGCCATCGGCCGGGCACCGCGAGCGCCGTGCTGGGGCGCTTCGACCTTGAGAGCTTCGCTTGTACCCGACATCGCCATAAGCCCCACATCTTGTAGTCCGTCGACCATCAAGACCGCATATGTGGGGTTGATCAAGCCTTAACGTGCGCCGCCAACCTGCGACGAATAAGGAATTTTTTATCGCCGCTTCATTGACGCCCGAGCCTATCCGGCGCGCATGACGATTCGCCTACAGGGGGTCCACAGGGGGGTTGTGGTTGACGCTCAAGGGCTTGGCCCCCTACACGGCCCGGCCCTCCACAGGCTGACTTCAGGAGACTCCGCCCATGGCCGACCGGCCCCCCGTGAAGAAGGTCGTGCTCGCCTATTCGGGCGGACTCGACACCTCGATCATCCTGAAGTGGCTGCAGACCGAATACGGGGCGGAGGTCGTCACCTTCACCGCCGACCTCGGCCAGGGCGGCGAGATCGAGCCCGCCCGCGCCAAGGCCCTGGCCGCAGGGGTGAAGCCGGAGAACGTGTTCATCGAGGACGTGCAGGAGGAGTTCGTCCGCGACTACGTGTTCCCCATGTTCCGGGCCAACACGGTTTACGAGGGGCAGTACCTCCTGGGCACATCGATCGCCCGCCCCCTGATCGCCAAAAAGCAGATCGAGATCGCCCGGAAGGTGGGCGCCGACGCCGTCAGCCACGGGGCCACCGGCAAGGGCAACGACCAGGTGCGCTTCGAGCTCGGTTACTACGCGCTTGAGCCGGACATCCACGTGATCGCCCCCTGGCGGGAGTGGGACTTCAAGAGCCGCGAGGCCCTCCTGGACTTCGCCGAGAAGCACCAGATCCAGATCGCCAAGGACAAGCGCGGCGACGCCCCGTTCAGCGTGGACGCCAACCTCCTGCACAGCTCCAGCGAGGGCAAGGTGCTGGAAGATCCCGCGGTGGAGGCGCCTGAGTTCGTGCACCAGCGCACCATCGCCCCTGAGGATGCTCCCGATACGGCCACCGTTTTCACGATGGATTTCGAGCACGGCGATCCCGTCGCCATCGACGGTGAGGCGCTGTCGCCCGCCAAGCTCCTGACCAAGCTGAACCAGCTCGGCCACGACAATGGCGTGGGGCGGCTGGACCTCGTGGAGAACCGCTTCGTCGGCATGAAGTCGCGCGGGGTCTACGAGACGCCCGGCGGCACGATCCTTCTGGCGGCGCACCGGGGCATGGAGTCGATCACCCTGGACCGCGGGGCCATGCACCTGAAGGACGAGCTGATGCCGAAATATGCGCAGCTCATCTACAACGGCTTCTGGTTCGCGCCCGAGCGCGAGATGCTGCAGGCCGCCATCGACTACAGTCAGGCGATGGTCACGGGTCAGGTGCGGGTGAAGCTCTACAAGGGCAACGTCAGCATCACGGGCCGCACCTCGCCCTACAGCCTCTACGACCAGGATCTCGTCACCTTCGAGGAGGGCAAGGTCGCCTACGACCATCGCGACGCCGCCGGCTTCATCAAGCTCAACGCCCTGCGCCTGCGGGTGCTGGCCAAGCGAGACGCGCGGACGGCGGCGGCGGGGAAGTAGGCACGCGCGCCGCGGGACGAGCCAGCCTCGCCAAGCTTGGCGGTTCGCCCTAGGCTGGAGCTTCGCGGCGGCTTGCGCCGAGCCTTTCGGAACGCCGCGCCATGCATCCCCTCGTCGCCCTCGTCACCCTTCTCGCCGTGCTGACCTACTTCTGGACCGGGTTCGGCGTGGGCCGGGCGCGGGGCACCTCCGGCATCAAGGCCCCTGCCATGGTCGGCGATCCGATCCTGGAGCGCGCCGTGCGGGTGCAGGCCAACACGCTGGAGTGGATGCCGATCTTCCTTCCCTGCCTGTGGCTGTTCACCCTGGAAAGCCCCGGCTCGCAGCTGGCCGACCTCGTGGCCGCGGGGCTCGGCCTCGTGTGGATCGTCGGTCGGGTGATCTACGCCCTCCTGTACATGGCCGACCCCGCAAAGCGCGGCCTGGGTTTCCTGATCCAGGCCCTGGCCTGCGTGCTCCTGATGTTGGGTGCCCTGACGCACACCGTGATGCGGCTCATCCCCCTCGGCTGAGCATGACCAAGGCTTAACGTGCCAGCCTGGGCGTGGGCGCGTAGCGTCGGTCTCCTGGGGCCTGTTCTTTGGAGACACCGCCGATGTTCGTCGCCGCACTTCTGACCGGGGCCGCGCTCCAGGCCGCCGTCCCGCCGCCGCCTCTGCCGCCCTTGGCGCCGCTGGCTCCCCCGCCCGTGGCCGCGGCTCCCCTGCCTCCGCTTCCGCCCCTGCCGGGCGACGGCATGGAAGTGATGCGCTTCAACGAGAACGGGCAGCACATCACCATCATCAAGCATCGCGGCCCGGGCGAGGGTCACGGCCCCGGCGGGCACATGATGATGTCGCCCGGCTCGATGTCCCCCGGCCCAATGTCCCCCGCTAAGGACGAGCACGTGCTGCGCTTCAAGGACACTGACGGCCGCGACGTCACCGTCATCGCCGACCACGCGCTGACCCAGGCCGAGGCCGAGAAGATGGCGCATGACGCAAGCGCCCGCATCCCGCAGATCCGCAAGGACGCGCTCGACCACGCCAAGACCGCCCGCACCGACGCCGAAGTCTATCGCCGCGACGCACTGCGCTATGCAGCCGACGCCCGCCGCGACGGCGACATGGCCCGCAAGGAAGGCGAGAAGGCCCGAGAATACGCCCAGGTCATCATCAAGCAGATGAAGGACAAAGACGGGCACTGGAAGGAAGGCGCCGGCATGGACTTCGGTCCGCACGAGCTAGACGGACCGGGCGGCCCACACGTCTTCGTGCGCCGCTTCGAGGGTGCCGACGGCGGCGACCTTCGGGCGCTGCGTGATGAAGTCCACGCCCTGCGCGACGAGGTTCGCGCCCTCAAGGAACAGCTTCGCTCCGGCCCGGTGCGCTAGGCTTTCCCTCATGGTGCGGGCGCGTTAGGCCGCCTGCACCATGAGCTTTCCCGTCGATCCCTCCCGCTTCGCCGCCTACCTCGGCGTGATGACGGTGCTGGCGCTGACCCCCGGCCCGGCCAACGTGTTCCAGATCGCCCTGGGCGCGCAGCGGGGACCGAGGGCGGCGCTCGCCTCGGCTGTGGGCATGAACCTCGCGACGCTGGTCTGGTACGGAGCGGCTGGGTTGGGGCTGGGCGTACTGGCGCAGAAGTTTCCGGCGATCTTTCCGATCCTCACGCTGATCGGCGTCGCCTACCTCGTGGGTCTGGCCGCCAAGGCCCTGGCGGTGGCCTTCCGGGCGGAGGAGCCTGTCGCGGCCCACGCGGATGCCGCTCCCGCCCGCACCACGCCCGCGATCGTGCAAGGCTTTGTGGTGCAGATCGCCAACCCCAAGATCCTCCTGTTCTTCGGGGCCGTCCTGCCGCCGTTCCTCGACCTGCATCGCCCCCTGCCCCCGCAGCTGGCGGTGCTGGCGGCGGTGACCATCGGCCTCGATACCCTGACCATGAGCGCCTACGGCCTCGGCGGCGTGGTGCTGGCCAGGCGTATGAACGAGCCCCGCTTCGCCCGGGGGTTCGCCGCCTTCACCGGTCTGCTCCTCCTGTGCGCCGCGGCCCTCGCCCTTCTGCGGCGCTGACCTTCGTCGGCGCTGCAACGGCTATGCCTCACGGTCGCCTTGAGTCCGTCGGACATTGGGCGGAACAATAGGCGGGCAACCGCCCTTCTGGAGGCAGTATCCAGATGTCATCCGCACCGGAGTCGGCCATGAAGCGCCTCATCCTCATCGCAGCCGTGGCCGCAGGCGCCCTGTCGCTCGCCGCCTGCGAGACGGCCACGCCCTACCAGCCCCTGAATGCGCGCGGCTCGCAGGCCTCGGGCGGCTACAGCGAGCGCCAGATCGAGGCCAACCGCTTCATGGTGCGCTTCGCCGGCAACTCGCTCACCTCACGCGACACGGTGGAGCGGTTCCTGCTCTACCGCTCAGCCCAGCTGACCCTGCAGAACGGCTACGACTGGTTCACCACCGTCGAGCGCCACACCGACCGCGACACCAGCGTCTACGCTTCCCCGGGCCTCGGCTACGGTCCCGGCTATGGCCGTTATGGCGGCTGGGGCGGGTACTGGGGCCCGTCGTGGGGGCTCTACGGCCGTCGCGGCGGCTGGCGCTACGGCTACGGCGACCCCTTCTTCGGGTCGAGCTTCGACTATCACGAAATCACCCAGTACGACGCCAACGCCGAGATCGTGATGGGCAAGGGCCCGAAGCCTGAAGGCGACCCCCGCGCCTTCGACGCCCGCGCCGTCCAGCAACACATCGGCCCCGCCATGCCCATGCCGATCTGACGTGCAAGTCAGGCGGGCGGCACAGAGCCGCCCGCCTGACTTGCCGCTAGATCGCGCCGAAGACCCAGGCGAGGACGGCTTTCTGGGCGTGGATGCGGTTTTCGGCTTCGTCGAAGATCACGCTTGAGGGGCCGTCGATCACTGCATCCGTGACCTCCTCGCCGCGATGGGCGGGGAGGCAGTGCATGAAGATCGCGTCGGGGGCGGCGCGCTCCATCAACGCCTCGTCCACCTGAAAGGCCTCGAACGCCTGCAGGCGCTCGTCGTGGTCGGTGTCGCCCATCGAAACCCAAGTGTCGGTGATCACCGCGTCGGCACCCAGCACGGCGGCCTTGGCGTCGTGGCCGATGTGGACCTGACCGCTCACTCCGCCCCGGGCCAGCTCCATCAGGTCGGGGTGGTAGTCGGCCGGGCAGGCGATGTTGAGCTTGAAGTTCAGCCGCCCCGCCGCGTGGATCAGGGAGTTGCAGACGTTGTTGCCGTCGCCGATCCAGGCGATCGTGCGCCCCTCCACCGGCCCTTTGCGCTCCTCGACGGTCTGAAGATCGGCGAGGATCTGGCAGGGGTGGCTACGGTCGGTCAGGCCGTTGATGATCGGCACCTGCGACACCTGGCTGAAGCGCTCCACGTCGTCGTGGCTGCGGGCGCGGATCATCACCGCGTCCACCATTCGGGAGAGCACGCGCGCCGTGTCCTCCACCGGCTCGCCCCGGCCAAGCTGCATCTCGGAAGCGTTGGAGATGATCACCGATCCGCCCAGCTGGCGCATGGCCGCATCGAACGAGAAGCGGGTGCGGGTGGAGTGCTTCTCGAAGATCATCGCCAGCGTGCGACCGGCCGCAGGCGCATCGGCGTCCACGCGACCGCGAGTCCAGCCGGCGCGGGCGGCCTTGCGGCGATGCGCCTCGTCCAGGATGGCGCGGAGTTCGCCCCCGCTGAGCTTGTAGAGGTCGAGGAAGTGCCGAATTGGCGCGCTCATGCGGCGGCTTCGGATTTCAGCGACGCCCGGGCGGCCTCGCAGGCAGCCTCCAGCTTGCCGATGGCCTCGCGCGCCTCTTCCTGTGTGATGATCAGCGGGGGCAGGAGGCGCACGCAGTTGTCGCCGCCGCCGGCGATCAGGAGGTGCTGGTCGCGAGCCAGCTGCATGAAGGCGCGGTTGTTGGTGTGCAGCTTCACGCCGATCAGGAGGCCCTTGCCGCGGATGTCCACGATCACGTCCGGATAGCGGCTCTTCAGCCCCTCCAGCTGCTGGGTGAAGTAGCCCGACACGTCGCGCACGTGCTGGAGCAGCGTCTCGGAGGTGAGCTCCTCCATCGCCGCCAGGGCCACGGTCATCGCGAGGGGGTTCCCGCCGTAGGTGGAGCCGTGGGCGCCCACGGTCATGCCCTTGGCCGCATTGGCCGTGGCGAGGCACGCGCCCACGGGGAAGCCGCCGCCCAGCGCCTTGGCCAGGGCCATGATGTCGGGCGCGAACGTCTGATCTTCTCCCGCCCACTCATAGGCGAACAGCTTGCCGGTGCGCCCCAGGCCACACTGAACCTCGTCGTAGATGAGGAGCACCCCGTGTTCGTCGCACATCTCCCGCAGGCCCCGCAGGCACTCGACGGGAAGGGCGCGGGCGCCGCCCTCGCCCTGAACCGGCTCGATGAGCACGGCGCAGGCGGTGGGGCTGGCGATGGCGGCCTTGATCCCCTCGTGGTCGCCCCACTTGCAGTGGACGTAGCCCGGCAGGTCCGGCCCGAAGCCCTCGACGTAGCTGGGATTTCCGGCGGCGAAGATCGTCGCATAGGTGCGGCCGTGGAAGCTGCCGTCGAAGCCGATGATGTCGATCCGCTCAGGGGCACCGTTGGCGAAGTGGTGGCGACGCGCGGTCTTGATGGCGCACTCGATGGCTTCGGCGCCCGAGTTGGTCATGAAGCACACGTCGGCGAAGCTCACCTCGCACAGGCGGGTGGCGAGCGCGGTCTGCTCGGGGATCGTGAAGATGTTGGAGACGTGCCAAAGGGCCTCGGCCTGATCCTGAACCGCCTTCACGAGCTTCGGGTGCGCGTGGCCCAGCGCGTTCACGGCGATGCCCGCCAGGCAGTCCAGATACTCCACGCCGTCGGTGGCGGTCAGGCGCACGCCTCGGCCTCGCTCGAAGGCCAAGGGCGCGCGGTTGTAGACGCCCATCAGGTGGTCGGAGGGAACGGACGGCGAGAGTTTCGCCGTATGCGGAGCGTCCGTCATGGGACCCCCTGAAAACAGAACATCCCCGGCGAGCGGCCGGGGATTCCAAGCGTTTGCTTTGAGACCGCCGCCCGTTCCTGTCAAGGAAGAGGGCGGGTCGCTGGCGAGCGGGGTGTCCCTCGTACTTAAGTGCGACGAGCCTGGGGCGCGTCGAACACAGTGCTGTTCGTAAGATCCAACGACAAGCCAGCCTCCGCTTCCGACCCTTGGCTCACTCTTGATCGGCGCTCACCCCGACTTAAGCGCCGCCGCTGTCGCGCGAGCGAGCGCGCGGATCTGGGCGCGATCGGTGCGGTGTCCCAGGACGACGAGCTGCCAATAGAGAGGCCCGATCAGAAGATTGGCCGCCAGGCGTGGATCGATGTCGGCGGAGAGTTCGCCGCGGGCTATGGCCCGATCGATCACCATCCTGACCTTGGCTCCGCGCACCGCCTCGCCGGGGCGTAATGCCGCCGCCAGCGCCGGCTCGCGGTCGAGGGCCGCGTAGAGGTCCGGCATGATGCGCCGCACCAGTGGATCGCGCATCATTCGTGCGCCCACCAACAACATGGCGTGGAGGTCCGCCTCCAACGATCCGCGATCGTCTCCTGCAAGTTGGGCTGGCGCGACGGCGGCGATCTGCTTGACGAGGTCGCTCGCCATATCGGCCTTGGACCGCCACCGGCGATACAGGGCGGCTTTTCCAACCCCGGCCTTGCGCGCCACCGTTTCCAGGCTCAGCGCGCTGTATCCGACCCGCGCCCACTCCTCGAAGAAGGTGCGCGTCAGGGCGTCGGTGACCTGCGGGCGCTTGACCGCAGCCCCGCTCGGCGTTGGCGTCGAAACGGAACGGTCGCGTTCCGCTTCCTCGGCGACTATCCCGTCGATACGATCGCGTTCCATCGATGAGGGCTTATCCCATGACCACTCCGCCGCCAATCGCCGGAGGTTCTGGCCAGACTCAGACCGATCCGAGGATCGTGACCGTCGTCGGCGCGACGGGACACCTGGGCGGCTACATCGTGGAGGCCTTGATCAAGCGCGGCGTTCACGTGCGCGCCATGGTCCGTCAGACCAGCAACCGAACGTCGTTCGAGGCGCTCGGCGTCACCGATTTCGTGACGGGCGACCTGAACGATGCGGCATCGCTGCAGTCGGCGATGAGCGCCGAGCCGCGCGCTGCGGCGGTGATCGCCAGCGCGGCGGGCTTTTCCGCCCACTCCGCCAAGACCAAGACCGACAACTCCAGGGCGGACACCGAGGGCTACAGGAACCTGATCGACGCCACGAAAGCGGCAGGCGTGCCGTGCTTCATCCTCATCTCCATCCTGGGCTGCGATCTCGCGCCGAACATTCCGCACTTCAGCCAGAAGTTTGTGGCCGAGAGCCACCTGAGGTCGACCGGCCAACCCTTCCTTTCCCTGCGCGCGGGCGCGTTCATCGATCGATCGCGCGACATCGTGCCGGAGAACATCGCCAAGGGTGTGTTTCCCGACATCCTGCCGGGCGTGCCCATGGCGCTGCTGTATTCGCGAGACCTGGCCCGCTATGCGGCCATCGCTGCGCTCGACCTGCCGGCATCCGCGATGAATGCCAGCGTGGACGTCGGCTCGGAGATTCCTGGGACAGGCGAAAACGTGGCTGCCGCCTTCACGAAGGTCTTGGGCCGGCCGATCCGGGCCAAGCCGGTGTTTCCCACCTGGCTCACGCCGTTGCTGCCGCTGGTCACCCTGTTCGCGCCCCGCCTGCGTGACCAGCTCGTCGTGATGCGGTGGCTTCGCAAGGGCGGCTACGTCAACCGCGAACCGCAGCAGCAGATGGCGCTGTTCGGCGAGGTCCCGACGGTCGAGGAAACAGTGGCGCGATACGCCCGCGACAAGAACCTGACCCGCTGAAGACAGGGCGACTTTCGGCGTCAGCCTTCCACCCGTCTCAGGCCTCCCCATCACCGGTAAGTCTAGGCCCCAAGGTCGAAGATGGCGGCGGCTGAGGCGATGCGGGTGCCGTTGGCGTGCGCGTCGGCGGCCACGAAGGCGAGGGTGCGGGTGGCGCGCTCGATCCAGACGGTGAGTGCCAGCGCCTCGCCCGTGGTCGCATCGCCGGAGAGGTCGAGCTGCAGGGAGGCGAGGGTGGGGCGGGCCTCCGGGCGCTCCTGCGCCAGGGCCTCGATCATGGCCGCTTCCAGCGCGCCCGCCACGGCTGCGGCCCGGCCGG
This sequence comes from Caulobacterales bacterium, assembly GCA_038226305.1. Taxonomy (GTDB): domain Bacteria; phylum Pseudomonadota; class Alphaproteobacteria; order Caulobacterales; family Caulobacteraceae; genus JASLDZ01. The sequence continues at coordinate 237,098 of JBBRQN010000003.1, read as the reverse complement.
TTGCCGGTGCGGTTGCGGTGGAGTTGTGGCGGTGGGCGGGGGAGGGCGGGGTCATCGGGGGCTTCGTTGCGCGTCGCAGGCGGGGGGCGTCAACCGCAGGGTGGCGCGCTAGAAGGCGCCGGTGGACCTTCTGCCGACGCTCATCCTGTTCCTGCTCGCCGCAGCCGTGGTCGCGTTCGCGGGCTGGCGGGGGGCGCATCCGTTCGATCCCCGGCGCGGGCCGCGGATGGTGCCGTGGCGGCTGATCATGGTCACGGCGGCGATGGTGGCGCTGGTGCTCCTGGTCCACCTCGCCAACCTCCTCGGCATGAAGACGGGGCGCCAGTAGCGCAACCGGCGGCTTGGGGTTTAAGACGGCGTATCGATCCGCGCTTCCGAGACGCGGGCAGGGAGCGCCGCATGTCCGAAGCCGCCGAAACCGAATCCTTCCGCGCCGAGACCCGCGCCTGGCTGGAGGCCAACTGCCCCGCCTCGATGCGCACGCCGATGCCGGCGGACGAGACGCCATGGGCGGGCCGGAAGTTCGTGTGGAAGAACCCTGACGCCAAGGTCTGGCTCGACCGCATGGCCGCCAAGGGCTGGACCGCGCCGACCTGGGCCCGCGAATACGGCGGCGGCGGCCTCTCCCGCGAGGAGGCCAAGGTGCTGGCGCAGGAGATGGCCAAGCTGGGCTGTCGCCAGCCCCTGTTCAGCTTCGGCCTGTGGATGCTCGGCCCCGTGCTGATCGAGATGGCCAGCGAGGAGCAGAAGCGCGAATACCTGCCCAAGATAGCCTCGGGCGAGACCCGCTGGTGCCAGGGCTATTCCGAACCGGGCGCGGGCTCCGACCTCGCCAGCCTGCAGACCAAGGCGGAGGACAAGGGCGACCACTTCCTGATCAACGGCCAGAAGGTGTGGACCAGCTACGCCGACAAGGCGGACTGGATCTTCTGCCTCGTGCGCACCGACGCCACCAAGAAGCATGAAGGCATCAGCTTCCTCCTCTTCGACATGACGACGCCCGGCGTGGAGGCGCGGCCGATCCAGCTGATCTCGGGCGAGAGCCCCTTCTGCGAGACCTTCTTCACCGACGTAAAGGTGCCCAAGGGCCAGCTCGTGGGGAAGCTGAACCACGGGTGGGAGATCGCCAAGAAGCTCCTCCAGCACGAGCGTCAGAACATCTCGGCCTCGGGCTTCGGCGGGGGCATGGGGATGGAGGTGGAGGAGACCGCCAAGACCTACGGGGAGGTCACCGAGGCCGGGAAGCTGGCTGACGGCGACCTGCGCTCGCGCATCGCCGCCCACAAGATGACCGCCAAGGCCTTCTCGCTCACCGTGCGACGGGTCGAGGCCGAGGCGAAGGCGGGCCACGGCATCGGGCCCGCCGCCTCGATCATCAAATACGCCGCCGCCACCCTGAACCAGGAGAAGCACGAGCTCATGGTCGAGGCGATGGGCACCCAAGGCCTCGGCTGGGAGGGCGAGGGCTACAGCGACGATGAGGTGCGCGAGACCCGCATGTGGCTCCGCTCCAAGGGCAACTCCATCGAGGGCGGCACCTCTGAGATCAATCTGAACGTGGTGTCCAAGCGGGTGCTCGGGCTCCTGGACCACCAGTGACCGCCTCGCCGACCATCGAGTTCTGGTACGACTTCGCCTCCACCTACAGCTATCCGGCGGCCATGACGGTGGCGCGGCGGGCGGCGAACAAGGGCGTCGCGGTGGTGTGGCGTCCCATGTTCGTGGGCGCCCTGTTCCACGCCCAGCAAGGCATCGCCGACAGCCCCTTCAACCTGCACAAGGAGAAAGGCGTCTGGATGTGGAGGGACATGGAGCGCCTCTGTGCGCGCCTGAACCTGCCGCTGGTTCGCCCCACGGTGTTCCCGCGCAACTCGCTCCCCGCCGCGCGCATGGCGCTGGCCTGCGAGGCCGAAGGGCTGGACGTGGGCGTCTTCTCCCGCGCCGTCTATGACGCCAGCTTCGCCCGCGACCTCGACATCTCAGACCCCACCGTTCTGGGCGAGATCATTGCGGAGATCGACTACTCCGGCTCCGGTGTCCTGGCCCGCGCCGCCTCACCTGAGATCAAGGCCGCGCTGAAGGCCCAGACCGATACGGCCGCCGCCAAGGGCGTGTTCGGCGCCCCCACCATCACCACGATCGACGGCGAACTCTTCTGGGGCCAGGACCGCCTCGACGAAGCGCTGGACTGGGCGGTCTCGCCCCAACCCCTCCAATCCACAGGAACGCTCTGATGGCCGTGCTCACCGAAGAGCAGACGATGCTGCGCGATGCGGCGAAGGACTGGGTTCAGACGCAGGCCCCGGTGTCGGCCCTGCGCAAGCGCCGCGATGCGGGCGAGCTCGGCTTCGACCCCGCGGCCTGGCGTCAGATGGGCGAAATGGGCTGGGCCGGAGTGATCGCGCCCGAGGCCCACGGCGGCTCCGGCTTCGGCTACCTGGGCATGGGGCTGGTGCTGGAGGAGACGGGCCGCACGCTCGCCGCATCGCCGCTCCTCTCCACCGCCCTGATCGGCGCCAGCGCGCTGGAGCTCGGCGGATCGTCGGCCCAGCAGGCGGAATGGCTGCCGAAGATCGCGGCGGGCGAAGCGCTGTTCGCCCTGGCGGTGGATGAAAGCGCCCACCACGACCCGCTGAAGACGGCGCTGAAAGCTGAGAAGACGGGCGACGGCTACACGCTCACCGGCAAGAAGACGTTCGTGCTCGACGGGATGGAGGCCGACGTCCTGATCGTCGCCGCTCGCACCAGCGGCGCGGCGGGTGAGGCGGCCGGGATCACCCTGTTCCTCGTGCGCACCGACGCCTCGGGCCTGAAGCGCACCCAGCTGCACCTGATCGACAGCCGGGGCGCCGCGTCGCTGACCTTCGACGGCGTGACCCTGCCCGCCTCAGCGGTGCTCGGCCTGGTGGACGGTGGGTTCGCCGTTCTGGAAGGCGTGCTCGACCGAGCGCGGGCGGGGCTGGCGGCGGAGATGCTGGGCACCGCGCTCGCCGCCTTCGAAACCACGCTGGAGTATCTGAAGACGCGCAACCAGTTCGGCCAGCTGATCGGCGGCTTCCAGTCCCTGCAGCACCGGGCCGCCAAGATGTTCACCGACCTGGAGCTCACCCGCTCGGTGGTGGAGGCGGCGCTGAGCGATCTCGACCGGGGCGCCAACGACGTGCGCGCCGCCTGCTCGCTCGCCAAGGCGATGGCGGGGGAGACCCTGCACAAGGTGTCCAACGAGATGGTGCAGATGCACGGCGGCATCGGCATGACCGACCAGGCCGACATGGGCCTCTACATGAAGCGCGCCCGTGTGGCCGAGGCGGCCTACGGCTCGGCGAGCTATCACCGCGACCGCTACGCCACGCTGATGGGGTTCTGACAGGAAGGCTTCCCACGCTGCGCCGGGAAGACCTTAGGCTCGCCCGAGGTTCAGCCCGTCGGCACTGCCCTTCCAGCCCGATTTCGCTTCGGCCAGCGCCTTGTCGGCCCCAGCGGCGTCGCCCGCTTTGCGGCGGGCTTCGGCGAGGGCGAAGAGGGTCAGGGGGTCGCCGGGATAGCGTTTGACCACGGCTTCCAGCTCCCGCACCGAGCCCCTGGCGTCGCCCGATTGCAGTAGCGCCACTCCCAGCCCGCGCCGGGGCGACCAGGCCCAGAACGGCGGGTCGAGGGAGGTGTCCACCCGGTCGCGCAGGTCGGCGGCGCGGCGGAGGAGCGGGATCGCCGCCTTCACCCGGCCCTGCATAAGCGCGATGCGGCCGTCGAGTTCGGCCTGCATCAGCGCCTTGCCCTCACGCTCCTCCTTCTCCGCCTTTGCGTCGAGCTTGAGGGCCTCGAGCGCTTCCGACTCCGCTTGCGCAGCGGCGGCGTTGCCGGCCCAGGCCTGTGCGATGCCGCGGGCGTAGCGCCACGCCGCCCTGTTCATCACGCCCTTCGGCTCCGGTAGAGCCAGGGTGTCGGCGAGCGGAGCCTCGCGGGCGAAGGCCTGATAGCCCTTCACCAATACCCCGCGAACGTCGTCCGGATATTCGCTCAGCACGCGCCGAGCCAAGAGCCTCGCCTGCGCCCCGTCGCCGCTCATCATGGCAGACGCCAGGCCGAAGCTGAGGTTGTGGCCGTGCAGGGAGACCTTGGCGGCCCCGCCGTCGACCTTCAACACCCGTGCGGTCACGTCGTCGGCGCGGGCGGCGGCGATGTTGGCGCGGGCCCCGTCGTCGTAGCGGCCGAGGCGGAACCACAGGTGGCTGGGCATGTGGATCAGATGCCCGGCGTCTGGCGCCAGCTTCGCCATCCGCTCGGCGTAGGGCGCCGCCTTGTCGGGCGCGTGCGACCACTCCATCAGGTGGATGTAGTAGTGGATTGCCGGGGTGAAGTCGGGCGACCTCGCCAGCACGCGTTCCAGATTGGCCCGCGCCCGGCCGGACGGGCTTTCGGCGGTGTAGGCACCCTCGCCCCACGCCTTGCCCGAAGCGATCAGAAGGGCCGAAGCGGTCTCGACCACCACCGCGTCGTCGTCCGGAAAGCGGCGCGACATCATCTCCATGACGTCAGCGTAGGTCTGGTCGTCGCTGGCGGCCTCGCCCTTTCGCGGGGTGGCGGGATAGCGGGCGACCTGCGCGGCGATCAACCGCCGGGCTTTGTCGGAGAGGCCTGCCTGCAGCGACTGCGCCTTCAAGGCCGCGGTGCGGGCCTGGCCCTCGCCCTTGGCGTCTATGGGGTAGTTGATGGTCGGGCCGCGCGCCCAGGCCTCGCCCCAGAAGCACATCGCGCAGGCGGGCTGCAGCGCCTGCGCCGCCTTGAAGCTGCGGATGGCATCGGGAGCGTCGAAGGTGTGGAACAGGCGCACCCCCTGCTCGAAATAAGGGCGCGCGGCATCCGACACACCCTCCGCCGCATAGCCGCTGGAGCCGAGGTGGGCGAGGAGGCCGGGAGTCTCTTCGGCCTTGGCGGAAGCGGCGGCGGGGACGGCGGCGCCCCCGTGGCAGCCCTCGCCCTTGCCAGGGGGCGTCTGCGTGGGAGACGAGGCGGTGGCGCCCAGCGTCAGCGCCAGGGTCGCGGCGGTGGAGAGGAGGGCGATGAGGCGCATGAAACCGCACCATATCGCGTCACCGAATGTTGCAAAGGCCCGGCTTCCCAAGCGCGGCCGTGGGCGTAAGCTGACACTCGCGAGCCGGGGCCACCGGCCGTTCTGAAACAGGAAACGCGTCATGCGCAGCCGCATCGTTCTGAGCCTCGCCGCCGTCTCGGCCATCGTCGCCCTCGGCGCCTCGCCCGCCCTCGCCGCCAAGAAGAAGGAGCCGGCCGCCGCCGCCGGTGCGCCCGCCCCCGCGGCCAAGGGCGAGAAGACACGCTCTGCCGCCCAGCTCGCCAACGACCAGAAGATGAAAGACTGCGGCTCCAAGTGGCGCGGCATGAACGCCGCCCAGAAGGCCAAGTACGACGGCCTCGGCAAGGCCAAGAAGGACAAGAACGGCAAGCCAGAGTCGGGCTGGATCGTCTACTCGGTGGAATGCCGGAAGGCCTGAGGTCTCACGGTCTCCCCCGCTTTGCGGGGGAGGCCTAGGCGCCCACGCGGCCCTTCACGAGGTCGGCCACCACGCCGGGGTCGGCCAGGGTCGAGGTGTCACCCAGAGAGTCGGTCTCGTTCTCGGCGATCTTGCGCAGGATACGGCGCATGATCTTCCCCGATCGGGTCTTGGGCAGGCCCGGTGCCCACTGGATCGCATCCGGGGCGGCAAAGCGGCCGATGTCGGCGCGGACCTGATTGAGGAGCTCGGTCTTCAGGTCGTCATGCGGCTCGTGGCCGGCCTTCAATGTCACGAAGGCGTAGATGCCCTGGCCTTTCAGGTCGTGGGGGAAGCCCACCACCGCCGCCTCGGCGACCGACCGGTGGTTCACCAGCGCCGACTCCACCTCCGCGGTGCCGATGCGGTGGCCGGAGACGTTGATCACGTCGTCCACCCGGCCGGTGATCCAGTAGTAGCCGTCCTCGTCCCGGCGGCAGCCGTCGCCCGTGAAGTAGGTGTTCGGATAGGCCTTGAAGTAGGTGTCGCGGAAGCGATCCGGGTCGCCGAACACGCCGCGCATCTGGCCGGGCCAGCTGTCGGTGATCAGAAGGTTGCCGGAGGCCGCGCCTTCGAGTTCAGCACCCTCGGCATCCACCAGCCGCATGTGCAGGCCCGGGAGAGGCATAGTGGCCGAGCCGGGCTTCAGTGCGGTGACGCCGGCGATGGGGGAGATCAGCACGCCGCCGGTCTCCGTCTGCCACCAGGTGTCGACGATGGGCAGGCGCCCGTTCCCCACCACCTCGTGATACCAGCGCCACGCCTCGGGATTGATCGGCTCCCCCACGGTGCCGAGGAGCCGCAGAGACTCACGCGACGTCGCCTCCACCGGGGCGTCGCCCTCCTTCATCAGGGCGCGGATGGCGGTGGGGGCGGTGTAGAAGGTTGTCACCCTGTGCTTGTCCACCACCCTCCAACACCGAGAAGCGTCGGGCCAGGTGGGCACGCCCTCGAACATCAGCGTCGCGCCGCCGTTGGCCAGGGGGCCGTAGACCACGTAGCTGTGGCCGGTCACCCAGCCCACGTCGGCGGTGCACCAGAACACGTCGCTGGGGCGGTGGTCGAAGACCAGCTCATGCGTCCACGCCGCCCAGAACAGGTAGCCGCCCGTGGTGTGCAGCACGCCCTTGGGTTTGCCCGTCGAGCCCGAGGTGTAGAGGATGAACAGGGGGTCTTCCGCCCCCATGGGCTCAGGCGCGCAGTCGGGCGAGGCGGCAGCCATGAGCTCGGCATAGTCCACGTCGCGGCCGTGGAAGCTCGACACCCCGGTGCCCGTGCGGGCCACCACGATCACCGTCTGCACGCCGGGGCAGGTCTCCAGCGCCTTGTCCACGTTGGCCTTGAGGGGGATCGGCTTGCCGCCCCGCATCCCCTCGTCGGCGGTGATGACCAGGCGGGAGTCGCAGTCCTGGATGCGGCCGGAGAGGCTGTCGGGGGAGAAGCCGCCGAACACCACCGAATGCACCGCGCCTATGCGGGCGCAGGCCAGCATGGCGTAGGCGGCCTCGGGGATCATCGGCAGGTAGATCGTGACCCGGTCGCCCTTCTTGACGCCCTGGTCCTTCAGCACGTTGGCGAGGCGGCAGACCCTCTCGTGAAGCTGGCGGAAGGTGATCGCTTCGGAGACCGTCGGGTCGTCGCCCTCGAACAGGATGGCGGTCTCGTCGGCGCGGGTGGCGAGATGGCGGTCGATGCAGTTGGCGCTGACGTTCAGCACCCCGTCGCCGAACCAGCGCACGTGCAGGTCGTCCGCGGCAAAGCTCGTGTCCTTCACCGTGGTGAAGGGGGTGATCCAGTCCAGCCGCTGAGCCGCCTCGCCAAAGAAGGCCTGCGGGTCTGCCGCCGCCCGCTCCCGCATCCCGGAATAGAGCTCCGCCGTCAGGCCGTCCCGCCGGGTCCAGCCGTCGGGAGCGGCGAGGTAGACGGCTTTGGGAGCGTCGGAGTCGGACATGGGCGTTTCCATCGGGCGCGCGAGGCGTTCTTTTGCGGATGAGCTTAGCGCCCGGGATGCCAGCGCACTATCTGCCAAGCCATGACCGATCGCCCCCCGCTCGACCCCGAACGTGACCGCCTCTCCGGCCGGGTGCGACGCTTCGCGCAGGTGGGAGCGGGGATCGGGCGCGCGGGCGTGGCCTATGGCGCGAGCCGCCTGCAGGGCGGCGACGATGCGGACGCGCGTAACGCCAAGCTGATCAAGAACGCCCTGGGCGGACTGAAGGGCCCGCTCATGAAGGCGGCACAGATGTTCGCCACCGTGCCCGACCTCCTGCCACCCGAACTCGCCAAGGAGCTGGGCGAGCTGCAGTCCAACGCCCCGTCGATGGGCCGGGGCTTCGTGCGCCGCCGCATGGCCGCCGAGCTGGGGCCGAGCTGGGAGGGCCGGTTTGCGACGTTCGAGCCGGAGGCTTCGGCCGCCGCCTCTCTCGGTCAGGTCCACAAGGCCGTTTCACTGGATAGCCAGGCGCTAGCGGTGAAGCTGCAGTACCCGGAGATGCAGAGCGCGGTCGAAAGCGACCTTGGCCAGCTGCGCACCGCCCTTTCGCTGCTGCGCCGGGTGGAAAGCTCCATCGATCCCTCCGAAGCCCTCGAGGAGATCGGCGATCGCCTGCGGGAGGAGCTGGACTATGAGCGCGAGGCCGCCGCCATGCGCCTGTACCGCCAGTTCTTCGAGGGCCGCGACGACATCTGCGTGCCGTCGACGCTAGACGACCTCTGCACCAAGCGCCTCCTCACCATGACGTGGCTGGAGGGGTCGGGGCTCTTGTCGTTTAAGGAGGAGTCGCTGGAGGTTCGCAACCGCATCGCGCGCCTGCTGTTCGACGCCTGGTGGCGGCCGATGACGACGCTCGGGGTGATCCACGGCGACCCGCACCTCGGCAACTACTCCCTGACCCCCGGCGCCGAGCGGCTGAACCTCTTGGACTTCGGCTGCGTGCGCATCTTTCCGCCGCGGTTCGTGGCCGGGGTGGTGCGGCTCTATCGCGCCCTGTCCGAGGGCGACGTGGAGGGCCAGCGCGCCGCCTATGCGGCCTGGGGCTTCGAGGGGCTGACCGACGGGTTGATGGAGGCCCTGAACATGTGGGCCCGCTTCATCTACGGCCCGATCCTCGACGACAGGGTGCGCACCGTGGGCGACGGGGTGGCCCCGGGCGATTACGGCCGCAAGGAAGCCTTCGCCGTGCGCCGCGCCCTGAAGGAACAGGGGCCGGTGACCATTCCCCGCGAGTTCGTGTTCATGGACCGGGCCGCCATCGGCCTCGGCGCCGCCTTCCTGCATCTGGGCGCCGAACTGAACTGGCGCACCCTGTTCGAGCAATCACTCGAAGGCTTCTCGGAAGAGGGCGTCGCGACGCGGCAGGCGGGGGCGCTAAAGGCGGCAGGGCTCTGAGGCCTCCCCCGCGCAGCGGGGGAGACCGAAGAGGGCGCACCCGGCTTCGCACGGCGTGCGAAAGTCCCTACCCTGCCAGCGAAGGAGATCGCCCGCCTTGTCAGACGACGTCGATGTTCCAGAGGCTTTGAGCGTCGATGCGCCAGAGGGGTACCAGATCCTGCCGTGGCGGCGCGGGTTCGGGCGCCAGGTCGGGCCGGTGTTCTACAAGACGTGGGAGACCGGCCAACGCACGCTCGGGTTCCGCGTCGGCGAGCAGCACACCAACGGGCTGAAGAACGCCCACGGCGGCATGCTGATGACCCTGGCCGACGTGGCCTGGGGCAACGTCATCTCGGTGGAGCGCTCGTCCTACTGGGTGACGGTGCGGCTGACCTGCGACTTCCTCTCCTCCGCCAAGCTGGGCGACTGGGTCGAGGCGGGGAGCGAGATCCTGGGCGTCGACGGCGATCTCTACAGCGTGCGCGGTCGGGTATGGTCGGGCGAGCGGACGCTGCTGACGGGCACCGGCCTCTTCAAGGCCATCGCCGGCCGCGAGCCCCGCCCGGGCGAGCGCGCCTTTGCAGAATCCACATCCAGCGAGTCCAAGGAAGCCGTCTCCGCATGAGCGAAGCCCCCGTGATGCCCGTGGCGACGCCCGACGGCTCCGCCGACACCTCGCCCGAGCCCGTCGATCCCAACATCCGGGCGCCCATCGCCCACCTGCACGGGGAGCGCCCGCCCTCGCCGCAGTGGTTCAAGGACGCCATCGCCAGCGTGCCCGAGCGCGGCTTCGTGGAGGCCGCCGGCGCGCAGATCGAAACGCTGAGCTGGGGCGACCGGGGTGCGCCCGGCATCCTGTTCCTCCACGGCAACGGCGCCCACGCCGACTGGTGGAGCTTCATCGCCCCCTTCTTCGCCGAAACGCACCGCTGCACCGCCATGAGCTGGAGCGGCATGGGCCGGTCGGACTGGCGCCCTGCCTACGACTTCGCGACCTTTCAGGAGGAGGCCCTTGCCGCCGCGCAGGCGACCGGGCTGTTCGACGCGCCGACCAAGCCGATCGTGGTGGCGCATTCGTTCGGCGGGGGCGTCGCGGCCTTCATGGCCTCCAAGGTGGGCGAGCGGTTTTCAGGCGTCATCGTGCTCGACGCAGGCGTGCGGCCCCCCGGCATGCGCTGGAAGGGTCCGCCCCGGGGGGCTGTGCCCAACCGGGTCTATCCGACCCTGGAAACGGCGCTTGGGCGCTTCCGCCTGGCCCCCTCGCAGCGGTGCGAGAACCTGTATCTCCTCGACTTCATCGCCCGCGAGAGCCTGCGCTCGGCCCCGATGGACGCCGCCGTCCCGGACGGAGAGCAGGGCTGGACCTGGCGGTTCGACCCCTTCATCTGGTCGAAGATGACCTGGAACGCCCGGCAGCGGGATCAGGAGGCCGAGCTCGCCGCCGCCAAATGCCCCATCGCCTTCATCTATGGCGAGCGGTCGATGGTGATGACCGCGGTCACGGCCGCCTACACCCACGAGCATGCCCCGCCCGGCACGCCGATCTTTGCCATCCCCAATGCCGAGCATCACCTGCTGCTGGACCAGCCCCTGGCGCTGGTCTCCGCCCTGCGCGCGCTGATGGAGGGGTGGGTCTAGGCGGCGCTCACGGCCCTTTAAGCATTAACGCTCACCATGACGGCTTCTTCCCGATCGACAGAAGCCGAAAGCCGAGCGCCCCTCATGTTCCAGATCATCGGCGTCGTCCTTCTGTTCGGCCTCGTCTTCGGGTCGTTCCTGATGTCGGGCGGCAACCTCGAGGTGATCATCGAGGCCGCCCCGCACGAGCTCATGTGCATCCTGGGCGCCGGGATCGCGAGCTTCCTGATCTCCAACTCCATGACCACGATCAAGGCCACGGGGGCGGGCTTCGGCAAGATCTTCGGCGGGCCCAAGTGGAAGGCCAGCGACTACAACGACCTTCTGGCGCTGCTTTTCCTCCTCACCAAGACCATGAAGACCAAGGGCGTCATCGCGCTGGAGAGCCACATCGAGAAGCCGGCCGAGTCCACGATCTTCTCGCGCTACCCTAAGCTCATGAAGGACCACTTCGCGGTCGACTTCATCTGCGACACCCTTCGCATGATGACCATGAACCTGGAGGATCCGCACCAGATCGAGGACGCCATGGAGGCGCAGCTCGAAAAGCACCACCACGAGAGCCTGGCACCCGCCGGCGCCCTGCAGACCCTGGCCGACGCCCTCCCGGCGCTGGGCATCGTCGCGGCCGTGCTCGGCATCATCAAGACCATGGGCGCCATCACCGAGCCGCCCGCCGTTCTGGGCTCCATGATCGGCGGCGCGCTCGTGGGCACCTTCCTCGGCGTGTTCCTTGCCTACGGACTCGTGGCCCCGATGGCGTCGCGCCTGAAGGACGTGGTTGAGGAGGAGGCTGCGTTCCACCGCATCATCCGCTCGGTGCTGGTGGCCCACCTGCACGGCAACGCCGCCCAGATCTCGGTTGAGATCGGCCGCACCAACATCCCGTCGGCCTCGCAGCCCAGCTTCGCGCAGGTGGAAGAAGCGCTCTCGGCCGTGCCCGCCGAGGCGTAAAGCGGCGATCAAGGTTCGAGCGCTGGCGTCAAGATGACCGTCAAAATCACGGGAACTTGAACTGCGGTCTTGCCAGCATCGCTCATCGCGGCATATTGGGCGCTGCGCTGCAAGGGCGCGGAGTCTCACATGAGACGACGCGGCTGCGCGATCCGCGCTCTAAATCGACCTCCACCCGAAACTCTTTAAGGGGACTATCCCATGCGTAAGATCATGATCGCCGCCGCCGCCGTCGCCGCTCTGTCGGCCGCCGCCTGCTCCAAGCCCGCCGCCAACAACACCACGACCGACACGACCACGACCACGACCAACACCACCGAAATGTCGACCGGCAACATGACCGACACCGGCACCGCGGGCAACATGACCACCACGACCACCACGACCAACACGATGGCTTCCTAAGACTTCAACCGAAGTCGTCTAGGCTAGTCTCGAGGGGCCGCTCCGAAAGGGGCGGCCCCTTTCGTTTGCGCGCTCGCCAGCGGCGGGTAAGACCGCGGCGTGAGCGACCCTCCCTCCCCACTTTCCGGCGAGCCCCTCGTCCTTGGCGAACTTGTCGAGTGGACGCCGGATGGGCCCCGCTCCCCCCGGTTCGACGACGTCTACTTCTCCACCACCGACGGGCTGGAGGAGAGCCGCCTCGTGTTCCTCACCGGCTGCGACCTGCCCGCCGCCTGGGCGGGCCGCCGCCGCTTCACCGTGGGCGAGCTCGGGTTCGGCACGGGGCTGAACATCCTGGCTCTGCTGCAGGCGTGGGCCGAACATCGCCCCGGCCCCAATGCCCGGCTGTCCATCTTTTCGATCGAGGGATTCCCCCTGCCACGCGGCGAAGCGGCCCGCGCGCTTGGGGCCTGGCCGGAACTCGCCACCCTCGCAGCCCCCCTCCTGAACGCCTGGCCCAAGGGGCGGCGGGGGGCGCACCTGATCGACTGGCCAGATCTCGGCGCCACCCTCGACCTGCACATCGGTGACGTGGAGCCTGCCCTCATAGGTTGGACCGGTGCGGCGGATGCCTGGTTCCTCGACGGCTTCGCACCTTCGAAGAACCCGCAGATGTGGAGCGAGACGGTGCTGGCCGCCGTCGTCGCCCGCTCGGCTCCCGGTGCCCGCGCCGCGACCTTCACCGTGGCCGGCGCCGTGCGGCGGGGGCTGGAGGGCTGCGGCTTCGCCCTCGAAAAGCGCCCCGGTTTCGGCCGCAAGCGCGAGCGGCTGGAGGCGCGGGCGCCGGGTGAGCGCCCAACCGAGACGGCGCCGCCATCGGTGCTGGTGATCGGGGCGGGGATCGCCGCCGCCGCCCTCGTGCAGGCGCTGACGCGGGCAGGGGCGGCGTCTGTGACCGTGCTCGCGGGCGAGGATGCCGGCGCCTCCCGCAACGCCGCCGCGTTGGTGACGCCGAGGCTGGATGCCGGGGGCGGCGTGGTCGCCCGCCTCCACGCGCAGGCCTTCGCCCGGGCCGTGACGCTCTACGATGCCGAGCCCGGGGCGGTATTGGCGAGGGGCGCCCTGCAGCTCGCCCGCACAGACCGCGACCCCGGCCGCTTCGCCACCCTCGCCGCGTGGGAAGGGTTCGATCCCGACGCCGTGACGCTCATGACGCCGGGCGAGGTGGCCGACCGCCTGGGGGAAACCGCCACCGCCCCTGGCCTGGACCTGGCAGATGCGCGGGTCGTTGAGCCGGGTGCCATCCTGGATCGCTGGCTCGCCCCCGCCACCCACCTGCGCGGCGAAGTCGCCCGGCTGGAACAGGATGGTGCTGGCGGCTGGCGCGCGCTGGATGCCGGGGGCGTGACGCTCGCCTGCGCCGATGTCGTGGTGCTGGCGGCGGGCTGGGGCGCCGCCGCGCTGGCCCCGATCCTCGCCCTGCGCCCCGTGCGAGGGCAGGCCACCGTGGCCGCCGCCGCGTTCGACGGCTCCCCCGCCGCTTGGGGGGCCTATGTGATCCCTACCCGCGACGGCGTGCTGTTCGGCGCCTCCCACGTTCCGGGGGACGCCGGGGGGGAGGTTCGAGAGGGGGAGCGCGCCGACAACCTGCACAGGCTGGCGCAGGCCCGCCCGGCCCTTGCGGCGCGCCTCGCAGCTCTGCCGCCGGGCGCCTTCACCGACCGCGCCGCCGTGCGCGCCACCACCCCGGACCATCTGCCCCTGGCGGGCCCGGGGGCGGGGGCGGGGGAGGCACCGGGGCTGTTCGTGCTGGGGGGCCTCGGCGGGCGGGGCTTCTGCCTGGCCCCCCTGCTGGCCGAGCATGTGGCGGCGCTGATCGTTGGAGCCCCCTCGCCCCTCGACCAAGCCTGCGCGGCGGCGGTCTCGCCATCCCGGCGCTCGCAGACGTCCCCGCGCACGCAGGTTTCCTGAGCCGTCAGTCGGTCTCGTCGTCCTCGTAGCCGACGAGGCGCAGGGCGCGGGACGGGGTGCCCTTCAGCTCGCACCAACGCATCAGCGCTTCTTCGCGACCGTGCGTGACCCACACCTGGCCGGGCTTCAGCTCCTCGATGGTGGCGACGAGTTCGTCCCAGTCGGCATGGTCCGACAGGATCAGCGGCAGCTCGACCCCTTTCTGGCGGGCGCGGGCGCGCACCCGCATCCAGCCGGAAGCGAAGGCGGGCACCGGGTCGGCGAAGCGGCGCGCCCAGCGGTCCTGGATGGCCGAGGGCGGGGCGATGACGATCTCGCCCGGCAGGCGGTCCGCGTTGCGGCGGCCCTTCTCCTCCGGGTCGGCAGCGGGGGCGATGGGGCCGAGGTCGACACCCCACCGCTCGTAAAGCGCATTCAGGCGGAGCAGTGCGCCGTGCACGTAGATGGTCTTCTCATAGCCCCCCTCCCGCAGGAGGCGGATCACCCGCTGCGCCTTGCCCAGCGCATAGGCCCCCACGAGGTGGGTGCGCTCGGGGAACTGCTCCACCGAGTGGATCAGCTTGGCGATCTCGTCGCGGTCGGGCGGGTGGCGGAACACGGGCAACCCAAAGGTGGCCTCGGTGATGAACACGTCGCAGGGCACGGGCTCGAAGCGGGCGCAGGTCGGGTCTCGCCTGCGCTTGTAGTCGCCGGAGACCACCATCGTCAGGCCCTTCCAGCGCACCACCACCTGCGCCGAGCCCAGGACGTGGCCCGCCGGCACCAGCGTCACGTCCACCCCGTCGCGGGTGAAGCCGCCGCCGTATTCCACCGGCTCGCGGGAGGCGGTGAAGTCCTCGCCGTAGCGGGTGGCCATGATGTCGAGGGTCTGCGGGGTGGCGGCGACGGCCCCGTGGCCCGACCGGGCGTGGTCGGCGTGGCCGTGGGTGATCACCGCCCTGTCCACCGGCCGCACCGGGTCAATGTAGAAGTCGCCCGGGGCGCAGTAGAGCCCCTCGGGTCGCGGATACAGGAGCTGCTCGGGCTTCACCACGAGGGCGATATGGGGGTGCGGGCGAGGCCCTCACACCCCCCTGGACGATCAGGCGTTGAGGGCGCGGACCTGCAGGCGGACGCCGCCGCTGACGCGGGTGACGCGCACCGGGGTGTCGGCGTGCAGATAGTCGCCGCTTTCGAGGTCGGCTCCCCACTCGGCACCCTCGATCCACACGCGGCCGACGCCGTTGGCGAACTCGCCGGTGGTCTTGCCGATGCGGCCGACGAGGCGGCCGGTGCGATCCATGGCGCCGACCGGGCGCTCGTCGCGGGCCTTGCCGCGGCGGGGCTTCTTGGCTTCCAGCACTTCATGCGCATCGTCGTCCGCGATGTAGGCGGTGCGGGGCGCGTTGAGCTTGCGGGGCAGGAGCAGGAAGAAGATCGTCAGGACGGCGAAGATCACGATCTCGAACGGCAGTTCCACATGGGCGCCGACGAGGCTCACGCTGGCCACGGCACCCGCAGCGATGGTCGGCCACACGAGGCGACCCATGCCGGTGATGAGATTGACGAGCACCAACAGCACGCCAACGCCAAGCCAAAGGGCGTAGGGATTCTGCTGATAAAGATCGAGAACGCTGGGCATGCGGATACCGATACGCTTGGTTAGGAATACCTTAACCCCAGCAATCCCGGCGCCGCCACGCTTGAGGCGCGATTGTGGCGATGCGTCGCGTCTCACGTTCTTTCACATTTACGGCTAAGGTAGAGGGGGAGCGCCATTTGCGGCCAAGGCGCGCGCCTGCCGGGCGGCCTGGCGCTCGGCGTCGTGCAGGGCACCGCGGCTCTGGATGGAGCACTGCGGGAAGGCTTTGGAGCCCCCTGCGAATCCCGCATTGAAACCATCCGTCAGCTTCTGGCGCAGGGCGGCTTCAGGACGCTCGGCCGTGAGCAGCCTGGCCATGCGGCTGCGCCACAAATCGTCAGCGGGGCCGGCGCAGAGCCGGTTGAGGGCATGGGCCCGACCGAGCCCCTCCGCCAGCGCCGTCAGCTGCGTCTGCTCCGCCATCGAGCGCGGCGGCGCGGTCGCGGGCTGAGGCCCCGCCAGAAGCAGGACCGCGAGGAGTGGCCCGCCCATCAGCAGCCCGCCCATCAGAAGATCGAGTAGCCGCCGTCGATCACCAGGGTGTCGCCCGAGTGATAGCTGGAGGCGTTGGACGCGAGGTAGACCGCCATGCCGCCGAAGTCGGCCGCCTGACCCCAGCGGCGAGCCGGCACCCGGGGGATGACCTTGTCGGCGAAGGCGGTGTTGGCCTGCGCGTGCTGGGTCATATCGGTGGCGATCCAGCCGGGCAGGATGGCGTTGGCGCGCACGCCGTAGCGCGCGTGCTCCACCGCGATGGCGCGGATCATGGAGATCACCGCCCCCTTGGTGGCCGCATAGGCCTCATTGCGGGCCGCGCCCTCGATGGCGGCGAGGGAGGCGATGCCCACCAGCGAGCCGCCTGGATCCCCCGCCTCGGCCCGCGCCTTCATGTGGCGGCAGGCTTCCCGCAGGGTCCAGAACACGCCGTCGAGGTTGACAGACAGGGTCTTGCGATAGGCCTCGGTGGTCATGTCCACGAAGGGGGCCTGACCGTAGCCGATGCCCGCGTTGGCGATCACCGTGTCGATGCGGCCGAGGGTCGATGCGGTTTCCTGCATGGCGGCGACCACCTGAGCCTCGTCCGAAACGTCGACGGCCAGGGCCAGCACCCGGCGGCCGTGGGTGTTCAGGCGGATTTCGGCCTCGGCGTTCTTGGCCGCATCTCGACCCCAGATCGCCACGTGCGCCCCGGCCTCTGCCAGGGCCTC
Organism: Caulobacterales bacterium; assembly: GCA_038226305.1. Taxonomy (GTDB): domain Bacteria; phylum Pseudomonadota; class Alphaproteobacteria; order Caulobacterales; family Caulobacteraceae; genus JASLDZ01. The sequence continues at coordinate 220,403 of JBBRQN010000003.1, read as the reverse complement.
GGCCATGCCCAGCCCGATGCCCCGGTTGCCGCCGGTGACCAGCGCCACCTTTCCCGTCAGATCGAACGGCGCGTAGGCCATGAGCGTGCTCCCTTGGTTTTCAGGCAGAGGCCTTCCGGGGACGGGGTGCGTCAAGCACCGAAGCGGCCGCCGAAGCGATCATGCGCCATGCGAATAATACGCACCGTCTCGCTCCACAGGCCCAGGGCGGCGATGTCAGCGAGGGGCACGAAGCGCGCGTCGGCCGCATCGTCTCCCGCCGTGGGCTCGCCCGAGACCCAGCGCGCGGCATAGTCCACGAGGAGGTAGTGACGGTCCTCGTCGGCAGCGTGCGTTGCGGGGAACACCCCGTCCACCACGTCGATCAGCCCCAGAAGCCCGGCGGTGACGCCGGTTTCCTCATGGAGCTCGCGAAGGGCGGCATCGGCGGCGCGCTCGCCCCACTCGATGCGGCCCCCGGGCAGGCTCCAGCTTCCCGCCAGCGGCGGCTTCCCGCGCCGGATCAGCAGCACCTCGTCCCCGCGAAGACAAACCACGCCCACTGCCGGGGTGGGCCTGCGCACTTCGGCGACGGTCACGAACGGCACCTCCAGTGGACGGCCGATGACCCAAACGCCGGCTCGCGCGTTGGACCCGCCTGACCGCGCCGAGCGGTTTCATCGCGAGAGATACTCATGAAGCTCCCCAAGGGTGCCACCGTGGCCGTCGCCGACGGTGCCAAGCTCAACCTCTTCCACAACACGGGCGACGAGGTTTCCCCCAAGCTGACCGCCGTCGAGCACGGTGCCGTTTCGAGCGAGCACAGCGGTGCGGGTGCCCGCCACCCGAGCAGCAGCGCCAACCCCGACGACCAGCAGACCACCGAAGACGGCTTCGCGGGCAACGTCGCCGACATGCTCAACAAGCAGGTGCTGGCGGGAAAGATCAGCCACCTCGTGGTGATCGCCGCCCCCAAGACGCTCGGTGAACTCCGCAAGCACTATCACGCCAAGCTGAGCGACGTTCTGGTGGGCGAACTCTCCAAGGATCTCACCGGACAATCCGCCGCCGAGGTCGAAAAGGCGATCGCCGCCGCCTGACCGGGGAGCGGGGAGCGGGGAGGCCCTCAGGCCTCCCCCGCCTCCTCCGGCAGGCCGATCATGTGGAAGCCGGCGTCCACGTGGATCACTTCGCCCGTGGTCGAGCGGCCGAGGTCGGACAAAAGCCACAGGGCGCAGCCCGCCACGCCCTCGGGCGCGGTGTCTTCCTTCAGGGCCGACCAGGCGCGACCCTGCGAGATCATCGAGCGCCCGCCCGAGATGCCCGCCAGGCTGAGGGTGCGGATGGCGCCGGCCGAGATGGCGTTGCAGCGAATGCCGCGCGGCCCGAGGTCTCGCGCGATGTAGCGGGTGGAAGCCTCCAGCGCCGCCTTGGCCACGCCCATCACGTTGTAGTTCGGGATCACCCGCTCGCTGCCGAGATAGGTGAGGGTAATCAGCGACCCTCCCGCCTTCATCATCGGCGCCGCCCGGCGCGCCACGTCCACGAAGGAGAAGGCCGAGATGTCCAGCGCGTGGGCGAACCCGGCGCGGGTGGTGTTCTCCACGAAGGAGCCTTGGATGTGGTCCCGGTCGGCGTGGGCGATGGCGTGGACCACGAAGTCGATCCCCTCGGGGAACGTGGCCTTCACCGCCTCGAAGGCGCCGTCCATGCTCTCGTCAGACGACACGTCTGCCAGGATGAAGGCCTTCACGCCGAGGCCTTCCCCCAGCGGCTTCACCCGGCGTTCCATCGCCTCGACGTAGGTCCAGGCCATCTCCGCCCCTTGCGCGGCGAGCTGGGCGGCGATGGCGTAGGCGATGGAGTTCTTGTTGGCGACGCCCATGACCACGCCGCGCTTGCCGTGCATGAGCGTGCCTGTGGGCAGCGCGTAGTCGTCGTCGGCCATGATCGCTCTCCGGGCGTCTTTGGGGGAGCGCACCTCTAGCCGGTTTGTGGCGGGCGCCCAACGTGCCGTAGATCGACGCATGAACTCCGCACCCCTCCATGCGGCCCTGGGCCCTGTGCTCGCTTCCGGCCTCGTCTCCAACGTGGGCGCCACCATGCGGACGGCGCTGGACTATGCGGGCGTGGGGTTCTTCGCCGCCACGGGGGCCATCGCGGCGGGCGAGCGGCGGCAGGACATCGTGGGCTTCCTGTTCTTCGCCGCTCTGACCGGCATCGGAGGCGGCACCCTGCGCGACCTCCTGATCGGGGCGCCGGTGTTCTGGGTGCGCGAGCCTGCCTACCTCCTCGTCTGCGGGGCGGCGGCGGTGACGATCTGGAGCCTGCGGGGGCGGGGCCTCGATCCTCGCGCCCTGCTCTGGCTCGATGCGGTGGGGCTGGCCGCCTACGCCGTGGTGGGCGCCTCCAAGGCCGAGGCAGCGGGGCTGGGAGCCCCCGTGTGCGTGGTCATGGGCGTGCTGACCGCTGCCTTCGGGGGCGTCTTGCGCGACATCGTGGCCGAGCAGCCCTCCGTGCTCCTGCGGCGCGAGATTTACGTCACGGCCGCGATCGGTGCCGCCGCTGTGCATGTATCCTTGCGAGGCCTCGGCACCCCCGACTGGGCCGCGACGCTGATGGCGGTGCTGGCCGGGCTGGTGCTTCGGGGAGGCGCGCTCCTGTTCGACTGGCGGCTGCCGCAGTTCGCCCCGACCCGTGAGCCATCTGCGCCGGGCTGACGGGCGACCTATATGGAGGGGATGACCACGCTCTCCGTCCTCGATCTCGCGCCGGTGAAAGCCGGGTCAGACACCGCTTCCGCGCTGGCGGAGGCCGCGTCCCTCGCCCAGGCGGCGGAGCGTGCGGGGTATCGCCGCTACTGGCTGGCCGAGCATCACAACATGGCCGGGATCGCCTCGGCCGCGACGGCGGTGGTGATCGGTCATGTGGCGGCCGCCACGTCCACCATCCGCGTGGGTGCGGGCGGGGTCATGCTGCCGAACCACGCCCCCTACGTGATCGCCGAGCAGTTCGGCACGCTGGCGACCCTGTTCCCCGGCCGGATCGACCTCGGCGTCGGCCGTGCGCCCGGAACCGACCAGCTCACCGCCCAGGCGCTGCGCCGCACGCTGAGCGGCGACATCGACGGCTTCCCGAGGGACGTGGTGGAGCTGATGGCCTATTTCGCCGACTCCCAACCCGGCCAGCGGGTGGTCGCCACCCCCGGCGTGGGCACGCACGTGCCGGTGTGGATCCTCGGCTCAAGCCTCTACGGCGCGCAGCTCGCGGCCATGCTCGGCCTGCCCTACGCCTTCGCCAGCCACTTCGCGCCGGGTGACCTGGAACAGGCTCTGGCGATTTACCGGCGGGAGTTCAGGCCCTCGGAACATCTGGCCAAGCCTTACGTGATGCTCGGCTGCAGCGCCTACGCCGCCGACACCCAGGCCGAGGCCGAGCTTCTGGCCTCCTCGATGGCGCAGGCTTTCGTGAACCTGCGCATGGGCCGCCCGGGCAAGCTCCCCGCCCCCGTCGAGGGCTACATGGAAAGCCTGCCGCCGGAAGCGCGAGCCATGCTCCGCGGCGCCCTCAGCGCCAGCTTCGTGGGCACGCCGGACGAAGTGGGCGCAGGAATGGCCGCCTTCGCGCAGAAGCACGGCGCCGACGAGCTGATGGTCACCGCTGGCATCCACGACCCGGCAGCCCGGGTGCGGAGCTTCGAACTGACGATGCAGGCCTTCACCGCCGCCCAGGGCGGCGTGCGCGCAGCCGCCTAGACGCGGCTGACGATCAGGCAGCCGTTGGTGCCGCCGAAGCCGAAGCTGTTGGACATGCAGGTTTCCAGCTGCACGTCCTTGCGGGCGCGAAGAATGTTCATGCCCTCGAACGCCGGATCGAGCGTCTCGATGTTGGCGCTCTCGCAGGCGAAGCCCGACTGCATCATCAGGAGGCAGTAGATCGCCTCCTGTGCTCCCGCAGCGCCGAGGCTATGCCCGGTGAGGGACTTTGTGGACGAGATCAGCGGCTGGGTGTCGCCGAACACGTCCTTCACCGCCTGCATCTCCTTGGCGTCGCCCACCGGCGTCGAGGTGCCGTGGGGGTTCAGGTAGTCGATCTTCCGGCCACCCGCCTGCTCCATGGCGATGCCCATGCAGCGCGCCGCGCCCTCGCCCGAGGGGGCCACCATGTCGTAGCCGTCGGAGTTGGCGCCGTAGCCGACCACCTCGGCGTAGATCTTCGCGCCGCGGGCCTTGGCGTGCTCATATTCCTCCAGCACCACGATCCCGGCTCCGCCGGCGATGACGAAGCCGTCGCGGTCCTTGTCATAGGCGCGGGAGGCCTTGGCGGGCGTCTCGTTGTAGCTGCTGCTCATGGCGCCCATGGCGTCGAACATGTTCGACAGGCTCCAGTCCAGCTCCTCGCAGCCGCCGGCGAAGACGATGTCCTGCTTGCCGAACTGGATCTGCTCGGTGGCGGCGCCCATGCAGTGCAGCCCGGTCGTGCAGGCCGAGCTGATGGAATAGTTCACGCCCTTGATCTCGAACCAGGTGGAGAGCACCGCCGAGGCACCCGAACACATGGCCTTGGGCACGGCGAACGGCCCGATGCGCTTGGGCCCCTTCTCCCGGGTGGTGGCCGCCGCGCTGACGATGGTGGAGGTGGAGGGTCCGCCTGCGCCCACGATCAGCCCGGTGCGGGTGTTGGAAACGTCGGTCGGCTCAAGCCCTGCGTCCTTGATGGCCTGCTCCATCGCCACGTGGGCGTAGGCGAGGCCGGGGGAGAGGAAGCGCGCGGCCCGACGGTCCACCAGCGCCTGCCAGTCCACGGTCGGCGGGGCGTGCACCCGGCAACGGAAGCCGAGCTCGGCGTATTCAGGCGCGAACACCACGCCCGAGCGGGCGGTGCGGAGGGATTCTGTGACGGCGGCCGCATCGTCCCCGATGGACGACACGATCCCGAGGCCAGTGACGACGACGCGGCGCATGACGGTCAGGCCTCCCCGATCAGCTCAGTTCTGCAGGGTCGTACAGGCCGACCCGCAGGTCTTCGGTCTGGTAGATCTGCTTGCCATCGGCGAACATCACCCCGTCGCCGGTGCCGAGCACCAGCTTGCGGCCGATCACCCGGCGCATGTCCACCTCATAGGTGATCTTCTTCACCTTGGGCGTCACCTGGCCCGAGAAGCGCACCGAGCCTGCGCCCAATGCGCGACCACGGCCGGGCTTGCCCGACCAGCCCATGAAGAAGCCGACGAGCTGCCACAGGGCATCCACGCCCAGCGATCCGGGCATCACCGGGTCGTTGAGAAAGTGGCACTGGAAGAACCAGAGAGAGGGATCGATATCCATCTCGGCGCGGATCCAGCCCTTGCCGTGCTTGCCGCCCTCGGTGCTGATCTCGACGATGCGGTCCATCATCAGCATGGGCGGGGTGGGCAGCTGCGCGTTGCCGGGGCCGAACATCTCGCCCCGGGCGCAGGCCAGCAGGTCCTCGCGGCTGTAGCTGTTCTGCGGCGTGTGCAGCCAGCCCTCGGGCATGACGGCGGTGGCGAGGGGTACGGACATGGAGGCGGGCGGTCCTTCCTGGATCGTGGCTCTTACGGCCCCGGTAGTGGTCGGGACCGGCGGCGTTGCAGCCCGGTTACACGACCGGGACCATTCTCTCAACGCGATCCGGGGGTCTGCGGATGCAGCGCCTGCGGATCACGAAGGGTGGGGGCGCGTGGCCGAGAGCCGCACGCACTGGCGCGCCTCGTCGGTACCCCACACGGCGCGAGCTTCCACGAACCCCGTGAGCTTGGCGGCCTTGATGCGGCACCAGCCATCCCTGCAGCCCACAAGGCTTGCGGTGGCGCGGGAGCTGAGCTCGGCGGCGACCGCGGCGTCGGCCTTCGGGCCGCGACGAACGGGCAGGGGTTCGGCCGTGGTGTTCATCACCCGACGTTCGCCCTCGACGGTGCGGCGATGCACCCAGGCGAGCCCCCCGTCCGGATCGCACACCCGCCTCCAGTCGAAGGTCTCGGCCACGATCTGCAGGGGCACGCCCCGGGCGCGGTAGGTCCACAGGAGCTTGTAGTCGTCGCCCGGCCCGCCCCGGGCGTTCACCGTGGCGAAGCGCGTCGCCCCATAGCGCGGCACCGGCTGGCCGGAGGGGGTCTCCCTCGGAGGCGGAGCATGGGCGGGCGCCGCGTGGGGAGCCGGATCGCGGGGGGCGCCATGGGCCTTCCCGCCCCCGACCGTCAGAAGAACCAGCAGCACGCCGAACAAAGCTGGGGCGCCGCGCCATTGGCCGGTTCCAAAGCCGCTGCTAAAGGTCGGGCGTCCGGCTGCGCTTTCGCCGCCGGGCCGCCAGGATTTCGAACGCTCACGCATGCCTTCCAGCAAGCCCAAAGTCGTCGTCACGCGCAAGCTGCCCGATGCGGTCGAGGCGCGGATGCGCGAACTGTTCGACGTGGAGCTGAACGCGGAGGACAATCCCCTTGGTGCCGAAGGCCTCGCCCGCGCCCTGGCCACCGCCGATGTGCTGGTGCCCACCGTCACCGATAGAATAGACGGCCGCCTGCTCAGCCGCGCCGGCCCGAACCTCAAGCTCATCGCCAACTTCGGCGCGGGCGTGGACAACATCGACGTCTCCACCGCCACTCAGCGCGGCATCACCGTCACCAACACGCCCGGCGTCCTCACCGAAGACACGGCCGACATGACGATGGCCTTGATCCTCGCCTCCGCCCGCCGCCTCGTGGAGGGTGCTGAGGTGGTGCAGGCCGGGGGCTTTCACGGGTGGAGCCCCACCTGGATGATGGGTCGTCGCATCTGGGGCAAGCGCCTCGGCATCGTCGGCATGGGCCGCATCGGCCAGGCGGTGGCGCGCCGGGCGCAGGCGTTCGGCCTGTCGATCCACTACCACAACCGCAAGCCAGTTCCCCACGCGGTGGGCGAAGCTCTGGGCGCGACCTACTGGGAGAGCCTCGACCAGATGCTCGCCCGGATGGACATCGTCAGCGTCAACTGCCCGCACACGCCCGCCACGTTCCACCTGCTCTCGGCGCGCCGGCTCAAGCTCCTGCAGAGCCACGCCATCGTCGTGAACACCGCCCGGGGCGAGGTGATCGACGAGGCTGCACTCGCCAACATGCTCCACCGGGGCGAGATCGCGGGCGCCGGGCTCGACGTCTACGAGAACGAGCCCGCCATCAACCCGAAGCTCCTGAAGCTCCCCAACGTGGTGCTGCTGCCGCACATGGGCTCGGCTACGGTGGAGGCCCGGATCGACATGGGCGAGAAGGTGATCATCAACATCAAGACCTTCATGGACGGCCACCGTCCGCCCGACCGCGTCCTGCCTTCCATGCTCTAGCGAAGCGTCAGGCGGCGGAGGTCACCCACCGCCGCCCCCTTCGGATCACATGTAGCGGCGTAGCGACCTTGCGAGGTCGGCGACCTGGCTGCCGCCGCCGGTGCGCGTCTGGGAGGGCTGGTAGGCCACTTCCGCGTGGTCGAAGCAGTAGGGGCCCTCGCCGTTGCAGTCCCTGCCGCAGAAGGTGAAGCCCGAGGTGGCGGGATCGCCGATCGGCCACTTGCACATCTTGGCCCCGAGGGTGAGCACCGTGGCCGAACCCGGGGCCTCGTCGCGGAAACGCACGATCTGCGGCGGCTGCGGCTCTGTGGGGCGGCGGACGATGGCACCCGGCTGGGGCGCCGCTGCGGCGGCGGGCACGGCCGGGCGGGCCGGGCGGGCAGGCTTGAACGTGACCGGGCGCTGCGGCTGCGAGGGGGCCGCGCGACCCGACAGGCCCAGGCGGTGAACCTTGCCGATCACCGCATTGCGGGTGACGCCGCCGCCGAGCTGCTTGGCGATCTGACTGGCGGACAGCCCGTCCAGCCAGAGCTTCTTGAGGACGCCGACCCGATCTTCGGTCCAACCCATGATGGCCGCTCCGTACTGAATGTGCGCCTTGCGGAAACGACCGAAGCGCTACATCTGGCGCCGGAGCCCGCCGCTCGGGCTCTCTCACCACGAGATACGGTATCTCAAAGGCGCGACGCCACAATAGGCGCCATTGGCTTGTCCACACTCATCTACATATAGACTCGGCGCCAAGCGTCGCAGGCGCGGTTGCGGTTCGCCGCTCTCGGGAGCACATGCGCAGGCATGACGATGACCGCCGACCGCGGCGCGGGGCTGGCCCCCGCCGCCCCCGCCCCTTCTCCCGCAGGCCCGGCCCTGGGCGCCGCTTTCGCCCCGCGCTTCACGCCGCGCACCTACAACGGGGTGAACTGGGTCGGGCTGAAGACCCTCTACTTCAAGGAGGTCCGCCGCTTCTGGAAGGTGGGCATGCAGACGGTGGCGTCGCCCGTCGTGACGGTGCTGCTCTACATGCTGGTGTTCGTGGTCGCCATGAAGGGCGCCCGCCCCAGCGACGCCCATGCGGTGAGCTTCCCGCAGTTCGTGGCGCCGGGGCTCATCATGATGAGCATTCTGAACAACGCCTTCGCCAACGCCTCGTCGAGCCTGATCCAGGCCAAGATCATGGGCACCGCGCCCGACTTCCTCACCCCGCCCCTGTCGCCCTTCGAGTTGACGGTGGGCTTCGCCGCAGGCGCCGCGACGCGAGGCATCGTGGTCGGGCTCGTGACGCTGGTGGCCTCGTGGCCGTTCGCCCGCTTCGGCCTCTCGAACATCTTCGCCGTGCTCTACTTCGGCCTCATGGCCTCGCTGATGATGGGGCTGGTGGGCGTGTTCACCGGCCTGTGGAGCGAGAAGTTCGACCACCTGGCGGCCGTGACCAACTTCGTGATCATGCCGCTCACCTTCATCTCGGGCACCTTCTACAGCGTTACGCGCCTGCCCGAGCCGTTCCTGATGATCACCAAGTTCAACCCGGTGTTCTACCTGATCGACGGCTTCCGCTACGGCTTCATCGGCCACGCCGACGGCAACCTCCTGATCGGCGCCCTCTACACCGGCACCCTCACCCTGGCGCTGGCCGCAGGGTGCTACATGCTGTTCCGGAGCGGCTGGCGCCTGAAGAGCTGAGCCTCCTCTGACGGGGCGTCTTAGCCCCTCCTTTGCACTTGCGGGTGCATAGACGCGGTTCCGGCCTGCGCCCGGACGCTGCCCGTGAACGCCCCAGCCATGTCCGCTCTCGCCATGCCCGCGAACCTCAAGCCGCTGACCACCGTGCGCTTCTGGGCGGCCGCCTGGGTGGTGCTCTACGACTATTGGCCCGACCTGACGGGCGGGCGGCCCATCGGTCTCGCCAAGGGCTATCTGGGGGTGGAGCTGTTCTTCGTGCTCTCGGGCTTCATCCTCAGCCACGTCTACCTGCGCACGGTCGAGGGCAGGCGGTTCGGCTACGGGGCGTTCCTGTGGGCGCGCATCGCCCGCATCTGGCCGCTGCATGTGGCGACCATCGTGGGCATCGGCCTCCTCGGCTTCGCGGCGGCGGTGATGGGGGTGGAGATGACCCATTCCGTGCTGGCCTGGAATGCGCTTCCGGCCAACCTCCTCCTCGTCCACGCCTGGAACCTGGCGCCGCAGGTGGGGTGGAACCACGCCTCGTGGTCGATCTCGGCCGAGTGGTTCGCCTACCTCGCGTTTCCGGCCTTCGCGACCGTGAGCGCGGCCCTCGCCCGGCGGCCCCGGCTGGCGATGGCGGGCGCACTGGCGCTGATCGCCGCCGCCTACCCCCTGTTCCAGCGCGCGGCGGGCTTCCCCCTGACCAGCGCCACGACGGAGTTCGGCTGGCTGCGGATCGTGCCGCCCTTCGCCTACGGCTGCGCCCTGCACCTCCTGTGGCGCTCGGGCGTCGTCAAAAGCGCGCGTGTCGCCAAGCTGGGCGTGGGCGTGGGAGCGGCGCTGATCGCCGGGCTGGCCATGCTGGCGGTGCCGGATGCGCTGGTGGTGGCGGCGTTCGGCATCCTGATCCTGAGCCTTGCGGGCCTATCGTCCACCGGCTCGACCTGGCTGACGAATCCCATCGGCGTCTATCTCGGGGAGGCGAGCTTTGCGCTCTACATGATCGCCGTGCCCTGGCGGCTGGCGTTCGGCGGGCTGGTGGGCAAACTCATGCACCTGCCCGACGGGGTGCACTGGCCCCTGCCGGTGTGGCTCGTGCTCGTGGCGGGGGCGGTGCCCATCGCCATACTGGCGCACAACGGGGTGGAGCGCCCGGCCCGCATCCTCCTGCGCAAGATCGCCGAACTGCGGCCGACGCGGCCGCGGGAAGAGCCCCGCACCGCATGATTCCCGCGTGGGGATGGCTGCGCAGGGCCGTTTTCGCCCGCAGGGTGCGGCGACCCGTCGCGCTGCAGTGCGTCATTACCGGATGTTTACGATGTGCGCCGCACTCTAGGGTTCACACGTCTGCAACAGCACGAGTCCCCCCGGACATGCGCCTCCGCCCGACGGCCACTCTCCTCGCCGCCGCCCTGACGTTCATGGCGCTGCCGTCGTTCGCCCACGCGGCGGACCCGATCAGCCAACTTCTAACCCGCACGGGCGCGCCCGTCACAGCGGACGCGCCCGCAACCCCGGATACCTTCGCCCAGTCCTCGGCCAAGCTTGTCGGCTGGCAATGCGCGCAGTTCGCCCGCCTGTTCTCGGGTATCCAGATCTTCGGCGACGCCGGGACGTGGTGGGACAAGGCGCTGGGCAAATACGCTCGCGGCTTCACGCCTGAGGCCGGCAGCGTGCTGGTGTTCCGGCCCTACGGCCCAATGACCCGCGGCCATGTCGCCGTGGTCAGCCAGGTGCTCACCGACCGCATCATCCAGGTGACCCACGCCAACTGGAGCCTGATCAACGGTGCCCGCGGCCAGGTGGAGAAGGACGTCACCGTGGTGGACGTCTCCAAGGCCGGCGACTGGAGCGCGGTGAAGGTTTGGTACGGCCCACAGGGCGACCTGGGCCGCACCGTCTACCCGACCTTCGGCTTCGTCTACCACGCCGCCGCCGACGCCGGTCAGCGCGTCGCCAGCGCCTTCGGCGGCGGGCTGGGCGGCAACTAGACCTCTAAAGACCTCCCCCTTTTACGGGGGAGGCTCTGGTCGATCCTACAGCTTCACATCCGCCACGCCGCCCACGTCGGGGGTGGTGTGCGTCACGTTGGCCTTGGCGACCTGGAACAGGTAGTTCACGCCGCCGCCCTTGGTGGCCCAGATCCGCGCGTCCTTGGCGTTCATCTTCAGCATGGTGAGGTCGGGGTCGTCCTTGCCTTGCGGGAACCACGCCGCGACGAAGGGCGACCAGTACTTCTCGATCCGGGCGCGGTCGTGCTCCGGCGTCAGCACGCCGTGGATGCACGCCTGAAACTCCTGGTCCTTGGCCTGCAGCACCAGCATCACGTCGTGGCTCGCGCCCGTGTCACGGGCCAGGTCGCTCGACTTGTTGGTGTAGAAATACACCGCCCCCTCGTCTTCCTCGCCGAAGGCGGCCATGGGCTGGAAGTGGTGCATCTCGCTCCCGCCCACGAGGCCGAGCATGGCGATGCGCTCGTGGCCGAGCTCCTTCCACAGACGATGGGCGAGTTCGGCGGGGTCTTGGTCGTGGTCGGCCATAAGGGTCTCCAGGTCTGAAATCCGAGCCTGACAAAGGCGGCGACGCGGATTCTGGTTCCTCCGGCCAAGCTTCGTCCCCGGCACGGTGGCGCTCACGTTCGCGTTCCGTTTCGGGCCGAAGCGTCCTACATCCGAACCGTGGACGCTCCCGCCCCGACCCTTGCCGCCGATACCTCCACGCGGCCCCCGCTGGCCCCCGCCCTGGCCGTCACCCCCGGCCCCCGCGCCGCCCGGGCGGACGAGGGGGGCGCGGTCGAGCTGTCGCCATCCGCCGCCCGGGCGATGGCGCAGCGCGAGCGGGTGCTGGTGGCCCACGCCTCGCTCACCGCCAAGCGGTTGAACCTCGGGGCCCCCGGCCGCTCGGCCGATATTCTCGACGTGCTGGAGCTGTTCGCCTTCGTGCGGCCCGCCAAGCCCTGCGCGCCTTCCGCCGTGGGCCTCGCCCGCGCCCTGTCCCTGCCGGAACCGCGAGACCCGACCCAGCAGGCGAGCGCGCTTCGCAGCTGCGCAGCCGCTCTCCTCGACGAACTGGCCGCCGCCCCCACGCCCTCGCGAGAGGAAGCGCTGGCGCTGGCCGAAACGCTGCTGCGCGCCGGATGGAGCTGGGGCGCATACGCCGTCCACGCTCTGCGCTCCCGCCTGCCGGAGGGCACCCGGCCCTTCCGCGGCGCGGGGCTCGACGTCTGGGCGAGGCTCCCCCAGTGGGAGGACGAGGCCCCCACGGGCGAGCCGGGCTCCGCCCCCCTCACCGAACGCGGCGCCCGAGACCGGCTGGCGATGCTGCTGGTACGCCAAGGCCTGACCGAAGCCCGCCCATCCCAAGCGGAATACGCCGCCGAGACCGCCTACGCCTTCCAGCCCCGCGACGTGGAGGACGAGCCGCGCTTCATGATCGCGGAAGCGGGCACGGGCGTGGGCAAGACGCTGGGCTACCTCGCCCCCGCCTCCCTGTGGGCGGAGGAGAACAAGGGCGCCGTGTGGGTCTCCACCTACACCCGCGCCCTGCAGCGCCAGATCGAGCGAGAGAGTGCCGCGATCTTCCCCGACCCGGACGTGCGGGCGCGCAAGGCCGTGGTGCGCAAGGGGCGCGAGAACTACGCCTGCCTCCTCAACCTGCAGGAGACGGTGACCTCGGCCCAGATGGGCGCGGGCGACCTGATCGGCGCGGCGCTGGTGGTGCGCTGGGCGAGGGCCACCCGCGACGGCGACATGACCGGCGGCGACTTCCCGGCCTGGCTGCCGACGCTGTTCTCAGGGTCCGCGGGAGCGCAGGCGGGGCCGGCGGCGCTGGTGGACCGGCGGGGCGAGTGCCTGCACGCGGGCTGCAACCACTACCGCGCCTGCTTCGTGGAGAAGGCGATCCGCGCCTCCCGCCGGGCCGACCTCGTGATCGCAAACCATGCGCTGGTGATGACCCAGGCCGCCTACGACGGGGGCCACGCCGCCCGCCGCGCCGCCAAGCCCGGCGGACGGCCCGATGCGGAGACGGCGGTGCTCAAGCGCATCGTCTTCGACGAGGGCCACCACCTGTTCGAGGCCGCCGACAGCGCGTTTTCCGCCTGCCTCTCAGGGCAGGAGGCCGCCGAACTGCGCCGATGGGTGCGGGGACCGGAGGGTCGCAAGCGCGGCCGGGGGCTGGAGCAGCGCCTCGCTGAACTCGTTGCCGACGACGAGACCGCCCGCGCCGCCCTGACGGAGGCGGTTCGCGCCGCCGCCGTGCTGCCCGGCGAGGGCTGGAGCGGCCGCATCGCGCCCGTTCCAGACGCCGGGGCGTTCGCCGACATGCCGGGGCCGCGCCCGAACGGGCCGGTGGAGGCGTTCCTGGCCGCGGTGCTCGACCAGATCCGCGCCCGCGCCACGGGGTTCAGTGGCGGAGAGACGAGCGCCGAGTGCTCCGCCCGCCCCACGATCGACGCCGTGCGCGAGGCAGCCCCCCTTGCTGCGGACGCCCTTCTGGCCGTGGAGCGCCCCCTCGTGCAGCTCGCCAAGGCGCTGGAAGACCTGCTGGATTCCGAAGCGGACGAGTTGGAGACCTCCTCCCGTGCCCGCATCGAAGGGGCGCTGCGGGGGCTCGACCGGCGGGCACGCGTGCAGCTTCCGGCGTGGCGCGCCATGCTGCACGACCTCGTGGCCAACGCCGATGACGCGGCGGGCTTCGTGGACTGGTTCGAGAGCGTCCACGCCGCCAATCAGGGCGGGCGGCTGGCCGACGCCGCCTTCCGGCGCCACTGCGTGGACCCCACCGAGCCCCTGCACGCCGCGGTGTTCCGTCCGGCTCACGGGGTTCTGGTGACCAGCGCCACGCTCAGCGACTCCGGCCACGACAGCCCCTTCGCCCTGGCCGAACTGCGCACGGGCGCCGCGCGGCTGTCCGCTTCGCCGAAGCTCCTGAAGCTCACCTCGCCCTTCGACTACGCGCAGAACGCCCGCGCCATCGTGGTCACCGACGTGGGCAAGGACGACCCGCGCCAGATCGCCGCCGCCATGCGCGAGCTGTTCCTGGCCTCGGGCGGCGGGGCTCTCGGCCTCTTCACGGCCATCCGGCGCCTGCGCGCCGTCTACGAGCGGATCGCCGGGCCGCTGGCCGAGGCGGGCCTGCCCCTCTATGCCCAGCACGTGGACCCGCTGGAGGTGGGCGCCCTCGTGGACATCTTCCGCGCCGAGGAGAACGCCTGCCTCCTCGGCACGGATGCGATCAGAGACGGGGTGGACGTTCCCGGCCGCTCGCTCCGGCTGCTGGTGTTCGACCGCCTGCCCTGGCCGCGCCCGGACATCCTGCATAAGGCGCGCAAGGAGCGCTTCGGCGGCCGCCTCTACGACGACGCCATCGCCCGCGCCCGCCTCAGCCAGGCCTTCGGCCGCCTGATCCGCCGCGCCGACGACAAGGGCGTCTTCGTCCTCCTCGACCCGGCCGCCCCGACGCGCCTGTTCTCAGCCCTGCCCGAGGGGATCACCCTGCAACGCATGGGGCTGGTGGAGGCGATCGACGAGGTGAAGGGGTTCTTGGGCTAGCATGAACCCCTCCGCTCATCCCCGCGCACGCGGGGATCCAGCCGAAGCTGGCAATCGGGTGGGCGAGTGAAGGCCTTGCCTGGGTCCCCGCGTGCGCGGGGATGAGCGGAATAAAGGGGGCGAGGCTCGGCGGCCCTAAACCGGCTTCAACCCTGGCTCCCCGCGCTCCACGGCGAAGCTCTTGCGGACGGTCAGCGTCCCGCCCGGTTCACGCACCTTGTCGAGCACCTTCATATCCGCGCGCCAATGGTCGCGGCCGACCTCGTGGACGACATACCCGCGCTGGCTGGAGATGAAGGGGCACTGGGGGTTCTTGTCGCGGATGATGGCGTAGCCGGGCGACACGTCGAGCCCGTCGCCCCCTGAGCTGATCGAGGTGCCGACGAATTCGGTCATCAGCGCCGGGCCTTCCTTGCCCTTGGTGCGCAGCTCGCCCGCGTAGTGCTGGTGCTCGTCGCCCGTGGTCACGACGATGTTCTTCACGCCGCGCGCCTGCACGTGGTCCATCAGCCGCTGGCGGGCGGCGGGGTAGCCGGCCCAGGAGTCCATGTTCCAGATCTCGGTGGGCTCACCGTGCTCGCGGCGGTCGAGGGGCATCATCATCACCTGGTTGGCGATGAGGTTCCAGCGGCGGGTGCCCCTGGCGAGGCCGTCGAACAGCCATTTCTCCTCCTCCTTGCCCATGATCGTGCGGTTGGCGGCCAGGGCCTCGGAGCAGGTCGGCT
Source organism: Caulobacterales bacterium (assembly GCA_038226305.1). Lineage (GTDB taxonomy): Bacteria > Pseudomonadota > Alphaproteobacteria > Caulobacterales > Caulobacteraceae > JASLDZ01. Next base: position 205,150 of record JBBRQN010000003.1, on the reverse strand, counting down.
TGATGTTGTCGTCGCAGGGCTGGTCGTCGCGGAACTGGCGGGTGTCCAGGAAGTGGCAGTCCAGCAAGTCCCCGTAAGAGGCGCGGCGGAAGATCTGGATGGCCGTGCCGTGCGGGAAGCTGGAACGTCGCAGGGGCATGTTCTCGTAATAGGCCTGGGCGGCGGCCTGTCGGCGCAGGTTAAAAATCTCGGGCGGCGTGCCGTCCTGATCCTTGTCTCCGGCCCAGTTGTTGTCGGTCTCGTGGTCGTCCCACGTGACCCACCATGTGTGGGCGGCGTGGGCGGCCTGCAGGTCGAGGTCGGATTTGTACTGGGCGTAGCGCGCCCGGTAGTCGTCCAGGCTGTAGGGTTCGTCGGCGTGGTGGCGGCGGATCTGCGGCACGGGCAGGCCGTGCTCGATCCGGGGGGCACCGGTGCTCCGGCCCTCGTAGATGTAGTCGCCGTAGTGCCACAGGAAGTCGACGTCGGGCTCGGCGGCGATTCTGCGGTAGGCGGTGAAGAGGCCGTCTTCCCAGTTCTGGCAGCCCGCCGCCACGAAGCGCAGGCGCTCGAGCTTGTCGCCGGGGAGCGGCAGGGTGCGGGCCCGGCCGGCGTAGCTGCGGTCGCGGCCGGCGATGAAGCGATACCAGTACGGGCGGTTGGGCTTCAGTCCCTCCACCTCCACGTGGACCGAGTGGCCGAGTTCGGGCCGGGCGATCGCCTCGCCCTTTGCCACCACCGTCTTGAAGCCCTCGTCGTCGGCGACCTCCCAGGTCACGGGCACCTTGGTCATCGGCATGCCGGAGTGCAGCTCCAGCGGGCGCGGCGCCAGGCGGGTCCAGATCACGAAGCCGTCGGGCGAGGGGTCGCCCGAAGCCACGCCGAGCTGGAACGGCGTTTCCTGAAACAGCGCCTGGGCGCGCACGATGGCCGGGGCGGCGACGCCTGCCGCCAGGGCTCCGCCGATCATGGCGCGACGATGAGGCTGAAGGTCGATCGGCATGAGGCGGGCTCCGAGGCGTGCAGGCCGAGACCTAGTCCGCCCCCATTACGCCTGCGTGACGGTGGGCGGCGCAAGCGGCCCTTCAGCGCTGCAGCGCCGGGTCGGTACTTGGCGCTGGGGGTACTGGGGACGCTGCATCCTCGCCGCCGATGCGGGGGGTGCCATCGCTCCAGTCGAGGGGCTCCACATGCAGCAGGCGGGCGTCGTCGGCACCGTGCTTCGCCGAGGGGATCAGGCCGTGGAAGGCCATGAAGCTGCGGCCGTCCACCTCGAACACCGACTGGTGGCCCGGCCCGTCGCGGCCGTGCCCGCTCTGCAGCACGCGGTTGTCGAGAGGCTTCTGGCACGGCCCCACCGGCCCCTCGCAGGTGGCGTAGGCCACGCCATAGCCCGCGGAGTCGAACCTGCCTCCGGAGTAGAACAAGACGTAGCGACCCTCGTGACGGATCATGCTGGGTGCCTCGACGATCTCGCCTTCCCACTCCCGGTCGTTGGACACGCCGACGGGGCTGATCAGCCCCGTCAGACTCAACCCGTCCGCCGACAGGGGCACCACGTAGAGGTTGGTGGACAGGCCGCAGCAGTTGCCGTCCGACTTGAAGTAGAGGAGCGCCCGCCCGCCGTCCGGCAGCACGTCGGCGTCGATCACGCCCTCTGCGAACCCGCCGCAGACGAGGGGGAGGGGCGCAGGCCGAAAGCCGTGGTCGGGAAAGTCGCTCACCGCCGCGCCGATGCAGTCGCGGGGCGCCCCGCGAGGTGTCTTCGCCGAGCCGTGACGGGCGCTGAAGTAGAGGACATAGCGGCCGTTCAACCGCGCCACCGTGGGGGCCCAGATGTCGGGCCGCACGCCCCGGCCGCGCACGACCCAGGCGGGAAGCTCGGGCATGGCGTCGATCACCGTCCCCGCTTCGTCGCGGAGCACCGACCAGCGATCCAGCCTCTCGGACGAGGCAATGGGGATGTGGATCCCCGCCCAGTTGCTGGCCACCACATAGAACCGGCCGTCGGCACAGTAGACGAACGGGTCGGCGAACTGCTGCGCCAGAGCCGGATCGGGCAGGGGGCCGGACGTGGCGTGGCAGGCAGCGCTTTCGGCGGCGGCTGGAGCCGTGAGACCTTGCGCGAAGGCGGGAGCCGCCGCACCCCACGCGCAGAGCAGCAGCAACCCCGCGAGCGCCACGGCCCCGGCATGCCGCATGGCTCAGGCCGCCTCGAACCGCAGGGGCGCGCCCCAAAAGGTGGAGACCAGCGGCGTCGCGTCGGCGGGCGCGCCTGTCGTCAGGAACCGGCGGGCGCCGCCTGTGCCCATGTCGTATTCCGGGTGGGCGGCGAAGTAGCGCTCCAGGCTGTCGGCGACCGCGCTCGGCTGGTGGATCAGGGGGGTGCCGGGGGGCAGGGCGGCTGCGAAGAGGTCGGCCGTGATCTCGTAGTGCGTGCAGCCCAGCACCGCCCGGTCCGGCGCGCGGCCGATGCGCAGGGTCAGCGCTTTCACGTGGCCGGCGATCAGCGCGGCCAGGTCGTCGCGGGGGGCGCCCGCCTCGATCATGGGCACGAGGTCTGGGCAGGCTTCGGAGAAGGCGGCCACGTCGTCGCGGCGCTTGGCGATCTCGATCTCGTAGACGCGGCTCGCGGCCGTGGCGCGGGTGGAGAACACGCCAACCACCTCCAGCCCCTCGGCCTTCTCGCCCATCCGCTCGGGCTCGGGCGCGAAGTAGTGGTCGGCCCAGGGCAGGCCGGTCGCTGCCTCGATGGTGGGCACGATGATGCCGAGGATGTTCACGGGCCGGCCCAGCTCCCGGCGAAGCCCCGGCAGCCAAGTCTGCTGCAGGCGGCGCAGGGCCACGGCGCTGGCGGTGTTGCAGGCCAGCACGACCACCGAGGCGCCCCGGTTGAACAGCTGCGTGCAGGCGCCCCGCGTCAGCGCCACGATCTCCTCGCCCGGCCGCCCGCCATAGGGGGCGTGCGCCTGATCGGCGAGATAGGTGAAGTCGGCCGTCGGAAAGCGCTTCACCAGCGCCCGATGCACCGTGAGCCCGCCGACACCGGAGTCGAAGACGCCGATCACGTCAGGCCGCTTGACCGGTCACGAGCACCACCTTGCCGATGTGCTCTCCCGCTTCGAGGTGGGCGTGGGCGTCGGCGGCGCGCTCCAGAGGGAAGGTCTTGTCGATGGGCGGGCGTACGGCACCGGACACCACCCACGGCCACACCAGCCGCTCTATCTCCGCCGCCAGCCGCCCCTTCTCCTCCGCCGGCCGAGCACGCAGGGTGGAGCCGGTAAGGACGAGCCGCTTCCTCATGATGAGGAGCAGGTCCACCGAGGCGGTCATGCCGCCGAGGGTTGCGATCTGCACGCTGCGGCCGCCCACGTTCAGCGCGTCGAGGTTCTTGGCCGTGTAGTCGCCGCCCACCATGTCGAGCACCACGTCGGCGCCGCCGTTGGCCTTGGCGACCTCGGCGAAGTCCTGCGTCTTGGTGTCGATCGCGATGTCTGCGCCGAGCTGCCGGGCCGCGGCCGCCTTGTCCGCGCCGCGGCCGGTGGCGATGATCTTGGCGCCGTAGGCCTTGGCCATGAGGATGGCGGTGACCCCGATGCCCGAGGTGGCGCCGTGCACCATCAGCGTCTCGCCGGGCTGCAGCCGCCCGTCCTCCCACACGTTGGCGAAGACGGTGAAGACGGTCTCCGGCAGGCAGGCCGCCTGTTCCCAGCTCAAGCCTTCGGGGATCGGCAGAACCTGCCGGGCATCCACCGTGGCGAACTCCGCATAGCCGCCGCCGCCGAGCAGCGCGCACACGCGGTCGCCCACGTTCCAGCGGGCCGCGCCTTCGCCGACCGCCGCGATCTCGCCCGCCACCTCAAGCCCCAGCGTCACGGGTGCGCCGGGGGGCGGCGGGTAGAAGCCGAGGCGCTGCAGAAGGTCAGGCCGGTTCACGCCCGCGGCCCGCACGCGGATCAAGACCTCGCCCGGACCGGGCTGCGGCGTGGCGATCTGCACCGGATGCAGGGCCGAGGCCGCGCCCTTGCCGCCCTCGACGGCGATGGCGGTCATCATCGGGGGGACTTCTGTGCTCATGACGGCGTGATACGCTGCTCGCCCCGGCCGGGGAATGCCCGCGCCGCCAAACTGCAAAGGGAGTCCCCGATGGAGGAACCCGCCCCCGTGCGTCGGGCCCGCGGCGCCGAACTGGCCGCCGCCCTCACCGAACCCCTGGACGACTACGCCGTGGCCGACCTCAACGAACGCATCGACCTTCTCCAGGCCGAGATCGACCGGGTGAAGGCCGCCCTGGCGAAGAAATCCAGCGGCCGCGCCGCGGCGGACGCCCTGTTCTCCGGCCTGAGCTGAGCCCGCTCACAGGCTGCCCGTGGGGCCTTGGGCCGCATGGCCCGCGTCTTGCAAGTCCCCGCACGATAGCGCTCTCCTCAACCGGTGACGGGGCGAGCGCCGGGGGGCCTCCATGATCGAAGCGATGGGTGATCTGGATATCGGCCCCGGCCCGAATGCGCCCGGCGTAGGCTTCGCCGCCTCGGAACTCTTCGACCGCACCTTCCGCGAGGGCATGACCCTGGTGGACGACGCGGCCGCCTATCTCGACGGCGCGGGCCGCCAGGCCTCCAAGCGCCTCGGGCGGGACGCGGCCCTGCTCTACGCGGGCGACAGCATGACCCTCACCACCCGGCTGATGCAGGTGGCCTCGTGGCTCCTGGTGCAGCGGGCCGTGCGCGAGGGCGACATGAGCCGCACCGAAGCCGCAGACCCGCGCTATCGCATCGGCACCCCGGCCCCCTGCGCCCCCGCTACCTTCAACCCCGTCTACGAGCCCCTGCCCGAGGGCCTGATCGAACTCCAGGAGCGCGCCGACCGCCTGTTCGAGCGCATCGCCCACTTGGACAGCCGCCTCTACGGCCAGGGCGAGGATGACGACGCCCCCCACCCGGTGCTCTCCCAGTACGACCGCCTGACCGCCGCCTTCGGAGACGTGGCGGCCTAAACCGCACCCGGAGGTTCCATGCTCGCCGACCACATCCCCGGCGCCTTCATCGCTGTCGACGACATGGACAGGGCCGTCGCCTTCTACGGCGACGTGCTGGGTCTGGAAGACCAGGGCTTCGACGGCTTCGCCCACCGCTTCCGCGCCGGGCCGGTGAACCTTCGCATCGTCAAGCCACCCCAGGGTGCGGTGGTCGCCGACTACACCGTGATGGGCTGGGAAACGCCCAACATCGCCCGCGACGTGGCCGCACTCGCCGCCAAGGGCGTGGCCTTCAAACGCTACCCCTTCTTCGGCCCGTCGCAGGACCAGGCCACCGGGATCTGGACCGCCCCGGGCGGCGAGCAGGTCGCGTGGTTCAATGACCCCGCGGGAAACGTGCTGTCTCTTGCGCAGCACGTTTGAGGGGAGACTTTCTAGAGCGCGAAAATGCCCATCGGACCGTCCGCATCACCGGGCTCGAAATGATAGACGTCCAGCCCCAACTTCTGTGCCTCAAGGCGGATGTGTTGGTCGGTGTAGAATAGCGCCCGGTATAGCAGGGTAAAATAGTCTTCGCCGGTCACGCGGATGCGGGCCGTGATGGGATCACTGATGATCTGGACGCTGGCGTAGCGATTATAACTCGTCGTCCCATCGTCGTTTTGCAACGTCTCGCCCTTGTCGATGACAAACAGCAGTTTGAGGGAATGTGTCGATCCGTCAGTCGATCGCACGACCAACCGCTTCTCTTCGAGCTCCCGGGGTGCCTCAGTCATCGGAATTTCCACTTCTTCTTCCGGGATTTTCGCTTTTGAAGCGGGGTAAACAGCCGCGCAGTCACGCCGTCTGGTCCGTCGGCTCGGCATTGTCCAAGGCGAGCCGCTGCGGAGGTCCAGCAAACCCTTCGGACGTTCTCGGGTTCGAGTTTTCGGCATACCGCGTAATCGAATTCAGCGAGCCTTTCGCATTCATCGTCTCTCGGCGTGGGCGGCGGAAGCGGCTGAAACCCTTCCCCCAGGAAGCCCGTCGTCCGCAACTCGAGGTGTAGCGGCAGGCCGAAGAAGGACGTCACGCCATGTCCGCCCAACCGACTTTCCCAACCTGCCGCGCGGCTTACACCGATCGCTCCGATCCCCGCCGCTGCGCCCCCCGCCAGAGTTGCAGCGCCCGCTGCAGCGGCAACCTCCGGATTGGCGACCGCAGCGATCATCGCCTGACGGGCGACGGCCGCCCCTGCTCGACTGGTGGCGGCACGGCCCTCGTCTGCAAATCGCCCACCTGCGACCTTGCCACTCGGTGTCGTGCCCTTGGGCCAGCGCGTTTGGCTCTCGCGATACTTCCGCTCAAGCCGCCGCAACGCGAGCAACACGTTCACCGCCGCGAGTTGACTGGCGTTACGCCGACGTTCGATTCCCAATCGGTCCCAATCGCCCATTCCACAGTCTCCGTTTGCTGGAGACAGTGTGGAGCCACAGGTGAGAGAGGGGCGCCGAATGCAGTCTTTCCCCCTAATTTGGAGCTGCAGTAACACCTCGTTGGTGGCGGTTTGTTATGACATCGGGGTGCCGCCTCCAGCATTGTGGTGGCGTAAACCGCGAGCACGGCGGCACTCACCGCAGCCGCCAACGCTCACCCCGCCGAGGCCGCCACCTGCGCCACCGCGTCCGGCTCGATCCGGTAGTCGCGGGAGCAGTATTCGCAGGTGACGTGGATGGTGCCGTCGGGCTCCACCATGTCCGCCCGGTCTTCCTCCGGGAAGGCGGCGAGCATGCCTTCGACCCGGCTTTGCGTGCAGCGGCAGAAGGCGCGCAGCGGGGTCGAGGGGAACAGGCGCACGCCGTCCTCGTGGAACAGGCGGTAGAGCAGGGTCTCCGGCGGCAGGTTCGGGTCGACGAGTTCGTCTTCACCCAGGGTCTCGAACAGGGCCTGCACGTGGTCCCAGGCATCAGCGGTGTCGCCCCGAGCCTCGTCGCCGGCGATGATCTGCACCATGGCGCCGCCCGCCCGCCACGTGCGGCCCTCGCCCGCGCGCGCCACGGCGAGGCGGATGCGGGTGGGGGTCTGTTCGGACTGGGCGAAGTACTGCTCGGCGCACAGGGCCAGCGTCTCGCCCTCGATGGGGGTGATGCCCTGGTAGCGGTTGGCGGTGTCCACCGGGTCGATGGTCATGGTGAACACGCCGTCGCCCAGGAGCGTCTTCGCACCGGGCGACATCAGCCCGCCCGAGACTTCCGCCACCCGCCCGGCGTCGAACCGGCAGTAGCCGCGCAGCGCCCCGGTGGTGTCGTAGTCGGCCACCACGTAGGACACCGGGCCCTTGCCCTGCGCCTGCACGATCAGCCGCCCCTCGAACTTCAGGCTCGCGCCCACGAGCGCCGCCAGGGCGCAGGCTTCTCCGAGGAGGTTGGCGACGGACTCCGGGTAGTCGTGCCGGGTCAGCACCTCGTTCACCGCGGCTCCCAGGCGCACGATGCGACCGCGTGCGGGGCGGTCCTCGATTTGGAAGGCGGCGACGAGATCGTCCGAGGCGGCGTGGGGGGCGAAAGGCGGGGTCATGGCCGCAGATTTAGGAAGCCTGCGCCGGATGGCTAGCGTCCACCACCGGCAAGCCTCCCACCTTTGCTACCGCTCATCCCCGCGCACGCGGGGATCCAGGCGGGCTCAATTCGTCATTTCATGTCACTTCGCCCACCAGATCATCCCATTGACAGTTGCGCTCCTCAATTAGCCCGACCTTCCACGCGCGCTTCCACTTCTTGAGCTGTCGCTCGCGTACGAATGCTTCGTCTCGGCTGTGATGGAGCTCGTACCAGACCAGCGTGTGCACGCCGTGAAGCGCGGTGAAGCCGCCGAACGTGGCTTCGCGATGCTGTCGGACACGATCCGCCAGGTTGTCGGTGGAGCCGATGTACAGCGTCCCGTTGCGGCGGCTCGCCAGGATGTAGGTGTAGAACACCGCGTCAGCTGAACCGCGGCCAGCATCCCTGACACGACTGGTTCCCCGCGTGCGCGGGGATGAGCGGGTAAAAAGGGGGTGGCACCCCTCAGAACGCCGCGCTTCCTACGTCGCTGTCCGCCGTGGCCCAGGCGCGTTTCATGCCGGCGGAGACGAAGGGGGTGCTTATGCGGCCCTCGGCGTCCACGGCGATCAGGCCGCCGTCGCCGCCCAGGCTCGCGATCTCGGCCAGCACCGCGTCCGCGGCCTCGCCCAGCGACTGACCGGCCAGCCCCATGCGGAACGCCACCTGCGCAGCTGCCGCGACCTTCAGGAAATACTCTCCCTGACCCGTGCAGGAGACGGCCACGCGCTCATCGGCCCACACGCCGGCGCCGGGGATCGGCGTATCGCCCACGCGGCCGGACATCTTGCCGAACACCCCGCCGGTGGAGGTGGCCGCGCAGAGCCGCCCCTCCCCATCCCGCACCACGCAGCCAACCGTGCCGTGGGCCAGCATGGAGGGCGGATGGTTCGCCTCGCCCTGTCCGGCGCGGGTGAACCAGCCATCGGGATCGGCGATCCTCGCCAGCCCGCGCTCGGCGGCGAACTGAGCCGCGCCCTCCCCCGCCAGCATCACATGCGGGGTGCGTTCCATCACTTCGAGGGCGGCGAGGATCGGGCTCTCGTAACCCTGCAGGGCGGCCACTGCGCCGATCATCCTGCGCGCCCCGTCCATCAGCGAAGCGTCGAGCTCATACAGCCCGCCGGCGTTGGGCGAGGAGCCCCGGCCAGCCACGTAGAGGCCGCTGGCTTCCAGTGCCGCCGTCGTCTCCACGCATACGTCCAGCGCGCTGGCCCCACCCCGCAGCCGGTCCCGCCCAGCCTCGGCCAGACCCAGCATGTGGGCGATCTCAGCCGAGTAGTCGCGGCCCGGCCTGGCGCCCGCTCCGCCGTGGAGTGCGATGGCGTAGCGCCCGTCCGACATGGGGGTGACCTTGCGCGTGGGGGGTTGGAGCCCGGGAGCCGGTGCAATAGCGTCTCGCGCCAACGATCAGAAGACGCAACCGCGAGGACTGCCCCCTTGAAAGCCCTGCTCTCCAAAGCCGTCGGCGGCCCCGAGACCCTCGTGCTCGAAGACCTGCCCGACCCGGTCGCCGGCCCCGGCCAGGCGGTCTTGGCGGTGAAGGCCTGCGGTGTGAACTACCCGGATTTCCTGATCATCCAGGACAAGTACCAGTTCAAGCCCGAGCGCCCCTTCGCCCCCGGCGGCGAGGTCGCGGGCGTGGTCGAGAGCGTGGGCCCCCCCTTGATTGAAGGCGGCGTCACCGCCGTGAAGGTGGGCGACCGGGTGATCGGCTCCTCAGGCTGGGGCGGCATGGCGCAGAAAATCGTGGTGGAGGCGAACCGTTGCATCCCCATGCCCGACGCCATGCCCTTCGACGAGGCGTCGGCCTTCATCCTCACCTACGGCACGAGCTATCACGCCCTCAAGCAGCGAGCGCACATCAAGCCTGGCGACACCATGCTGGTGCTGGGCGCCGCGGGCGGCGTGGGCCTCGCGGCCTGCGAACTCGGGCACGCCATGGGCGCCAAGGTGGTGGCCGCCTGTTCGACGCAGGAGAAGGTCGACCTGTGCCTGAAGCACGGAGCTTCGTCGGGCGTGGTCTATCCCACGGGCGAGGGCGGGTTCGACAAGGCGGGCAAGAAGGCCCTGGCCGACCTCTTCAAGGGCGCCGGCGGCAAGGGCGGCTTCGACGTGGTCTACGACGCGGTGGGCGGCGACTACGCCGAGGCGGCTCTGCGCGCCACGGCGTGGGAGGGGCGCTTCCTGGTGGTGGGCTTCCCGGCGGGCATCCCCTCGATCCCCCTGAACCTGACGCTCCTGAAAGGCTGCCAGATCGTCGGCGTGTTCTGGGGCAGCTTCGCCGCCCGCGAACCGCTGGAGCACGCCAAGAACACCGCCGAGCTCCTGGAGATGTACGCGGCGGGCAAGATCAAACCCTACGTCTCGGAGCGCTTCCCCCTGGAGAAGGCTGGCGAAGCGATCACCCACCTCGCAATGCGCAAGGCGCAGGGCAAGGTGGTGGTGACGATGGACTGAGGAACCCTTTATCTCCCGCTCATCCCCGCGGAAGCGGGGACCCAGGCTTGAGCGGCTCCCCACCGGCTGGACTCCCTGACCGCGCGTCTGGCGGCCAAAAACCTGGGTCCCCGCTTCCGCGGGGATGAGCGGATGAGGTGAGGCGGATGCCCGGAAGACTCGAAAACAAGATCGCCGTCATCACCGGGGCCGCCTCCGGCATCGGCCTCGGGGCCGTAGAGCTGTTCGTGGCGGAGGGGGCGTGCGTGGTCGCCGCCGATGTGCAGGACGAGAAGGGCGCGATCCTCGAGCAGCGCTTCCCCGACCGGGTGCGATACATCCACTGCGACGTGACCGACGAGGCGCAGATCGCCCGGGCCATGCACACCGCCGAGGAGGCCTTCGGCGGGCTCGACATCCTGTTCAGCAACGCCGGTGCGGGAGGCACGATGGCCACCTCGGGCGAGATCGACGCAGCCGCTTGGGACCATGTGTTCGCGCTGCTGGTGCGGGCGCCTGCGCTGGGCGTGAAGCACGCCCTGCCGCTGATGCGAAAGCGCGGCGGGGGGGCGGTGGTCAACACCGCCTCCATCGCAGGGCTGCAGGCAGGCTGGGGGCCGATCGCCTACACCACCGCCAAGGCGGCCGTGATCCAGTACACCAAGGGTGCAGCGGCCGACCTTTCGAAGGACAACGTGCGCATCAACGCCATCTGCCCCGGCCTGATCGCCACATCGATCTTCGGCGCGGGCCTCGGCATGCCGCGCATTGTGGCTGACCAGCTGGCCGCGCGGATCGAGGAGATCGCCCCCAGCTTCCAGCCCATGAAGATCGCGGGGATGCCCAAGCACATCGCCGAGGCGGCGCTGTTCCTCGCGTCGGACGCGGCGGCCTTCATCACCGGCACGCACCTCGTGGTGGACGGCGGCCTGACCATCGGCTCCCGCCATGCCTGGGACGAGGCCTCGCCCTCGCCGTTCCTGTCGGCCCTCGGCATCGACCCCGAACAGGCCAAGGCCATGCGCGACGCCATGAAGGCGCAGGGCCCGCAAGGGTGAGCGCGATGGTCGACGCCGAAGCCCTCTCCGCCCGCGCGCTCCCGCTGCTGGACAGGCTGATCGCGTTCGACACCACCTCCCGCAACTCCAACCTGGAGCTGATCGCCTTCGTGGAGGGCGAGCTGGCGCGCCTGGGCGTGGCCTCCCGGCGGGTGGAGAATGCGGACCGGTCGAAGTCCAACCTCTACGCCACGCTGGGGCCGATGGTGGAGGGCGGCGTCGTGCTCTCAGGCCACACAGACGTGGTGCCGGTGGACGGGCAGGCGTGGTCGTCCCCCGCCTTCACCCTCACCGAGCGGGAGGGGAAGCTCTACGGGCGCGGCACCTGCGACATGAAGGGGTTCCTGGCGCTGGCGCTCGCCGCCGGGCCCGATCTCCTGAACGCTCCCCTGCAGCGGCCCGTGCATCTGGCGTTCTCCTACGACGAGGAGGTGGGCTGCATCGGCGCGCCCGCCATGATCGCGCAGATCGTAAAGGAGCTGCCTCGCCCGGCGCTGGTGGTGGTGGGCGAGCCCACGAACATGCAGGCCGCCTCGGCGCACAAGGGCATCACCACCTACCGTGTGGTGGTGACAGGCAAGGAGGCGCACTCCTCGCAGACGCACCTCGGAGCCTCCGCGATCATGGCGGCGATCCCGCTCCTGTCCGAGCTTCACGCCTTGGCGGCGCGGATGGAGAAGGACGAGGGCGGAGGCGCGTCGCTCTTCGTGCCCGCGCACTCCACCCTGACGGTGGGGCTGATCCACGGGGGGACGGCGGGGAACATCCTGGCGCGGGAGTGCAGCTTCCTGTTCGACCTGCGCACCGCGCCCGGGATCGACCCGAAGGCCGTCCTGGCCCCGTTCCTGCGCAGCTGCGAGGCCGCAGGGGCCGCCCTGAAGGCGCGATATCCGCAGGCCGGTGTGACGGTGGAGCGTCGCTCGCAGACGCCCGCGCTGGCGCCCGAACCCGGCGGCGAAGCCGAGCGCTTCGCCCGCCATCTGGCCGGAGACAACGGCCCCGAACGCGCCGTGCCCTTCGCCACGGAAGCGGGCCAGTTCCAGGAGGCGGGGTTCTCCACGGTGGTCTGCGGCCCCGGCTCCATCGACCAGGCACACCAGGCCGACGAGTTTCTGGAGGTCGCCCAGCTCCAGCGCGGCGCCGCGTTCATGGCCCGGCTGGTCGAGAGCCTGCGCGTCTAAGGTCTCCCCCGCTTTGCGGGGGAGGGCTAGGAAGCTTGCTTCCCGAACAGGGCGCTTCCCACTCGCACATGCGTCGCGCCGAAGCGGATGGCGGTCTCGAAGTCGCCCGACATGCCCATGGACAGCACCGGCAGGCCGTTGCGGGCGGCGATCTTGCGCAGGAGCGCGAAGTGCAGGCCCGCGGGCTCGGCCTCGGGCGGAATGCACATCAGGCCCTCCAGCGGCAGGCCCTGCGCCCGCACAGCGGCGACGAGCGCGTCAGCCTCGCCAGGCGAGACGCCCGCCTTCTGCGCCTCCTCGCCCGTGTTCACCTGCACCAGCAGACGCGGACTGCGACCCGTGTTTTGCGCGGCGTCGGCCAGGGCGTGAACGAGCTTCTCCCGGTCCACCGTCTCGATCACGTCGAACAATGAGGCGGCGTCGGCGGCCTTGTTGCTCTGCAGGGGGCCGATGAGGCGCAGTTCCAGGGCCGTGCGGTCCACACCCTCGGCAAGCCAGCGGCCTTGCGCCTCCTGCACCCGGTTCTCGCCGAACACCCGTTGGCCGGCGGCGAGCACCGGCGAGATCGCACCCCACGGCTGTTGCTTGGAGACGGCGACGAGTGTCACATCGGAGGGCTCGCGCCCCGCCTCGCGGGCGGCGGCACCTATGCGGGCACGGACGGATTCGAGCAGCAGGGTCATGGGGTCTGGAACGCCGTCGCTTCACGCTCTGGAACGGGAGGCGAAGGCTCTAGGCCGCCGCGCGCAATTTCCAAAGGCGGTTGCCGCGCTTCCCCACCTGTGGCTGTTCACTGACCCGGACCGCACCTCCGATCCGGCGGCGGCGATCACGGCCCTGCCGCCCGGCTGCGGCGTCGTTCTGCGCACCTTCGGACGGGCTGAGCTGGAGGCGCAGGCCCCAGCCCTCGCCACCCTCGCCCGCAGCCGGGGGCTGGTGGTCCTCGTAGGCGCAGATGCGGATCTTGCGCAGGGTGCCGGGGCGCAGGGCGTGCATCTGCCTCAACGCCTGGCGCACACGCTCCCGGGTCTGCGGGCGCGCTTCCCCCAGTGGACACTGACGGTCGCCGCCCATGATGCCGCCGCCCTGCGACGGGCGGAGAAGCTGGGGGCCGATGCCGCCTTCCTGTCGCCGGTGTTTCCGAGCAGCAGCCCCAGCGCCGGCCAGCCGCTCGGCCCGACGAGGGCGAGCGCGCTGGTGCGGAGCGCACGGCTGCCGGTCTATGCCTTGGGTGGAGTCGACGCCCGCACGATCACACGGCTGCGCGGAACCGGCGTCTCGGGTGTGGCGGGGGTTGGGTTCGCTTCGCCGGAAGAAGCCGGACAGTCGTCAGACCGCTGAAAGCTAGAACTTGAACGCCGTTTCCAGATGCACGCGGGGAGCGGCGGCCTGGGCGGGCGTGATGCGCGTGGCGTCGGAGAACTTGTCGCCGAGGCCGATGGCTCCGCCGACGCGCAGGCGCGGTGTGATGCGGTAGTAGGCGCCCGCCTCGACGTCTTTCCAGTCGAGGTTGCGGCCGGCCGGTTTTTCGAGGTCGAGGCGCAGGCCCCAGCGGCCGTTGCTGTCGAGCTGCAGGGTCTTCTTCGGGGTCGGCACCGAGAACGGCTGGCCCAGCGTCGGCTGGTCCAGGCTCTGCAGGGCGACCGGAGTCAAGCTGCCGTCGGTGAGCTTGGGCGAGCCGGCGGCGCTCTGCGCGTGGGCCGTCGCGGAGACGCTGAGCGCCCCCATGATCCCCAACGCTGCCAGCGCAACCCGCTTCATCTCGCCCTCAACCCCTGCCCCCGCCAGCGATGGCCGCCGATCGGGAAACCGCAACTATCCTTTGGGGACACTACGGCTACGTTATGACGACCCGATTAATGCGGCCGCGATCATGGGGTCAACGCAGTGGACCGCCTTGAGTTCGCCACGCCGACACGCGAGAGCTCGGCTGTGGCCGCGCCGCCACGAATCCTGTTGGGCGGCGTCGGCGTCATGTTATAGACCGCCCTCTGTTTTTGACGGCGACTTACCTTGGGCGCGCCCCCGCGCGTGGAGCGAGACGACACATGAAGACGATTGCCGCGGCCGTACTCCTGACGGCTGCGATCGCTGCCACCACCGCCGGTTGCGCCAGCCGCCGCCCTGCGGCCGGGCCCATCGTGACGTCGTCCGGCGCCGGCACCTTCCCGGCCGCTGCGCCGAGCGGCGGCCTGCGCCTGCCCGGTTTCGGCGGCGGAAATCGCACGGCGGCTACGGCCCCGGCCGGTCTCGGCGTGAACAGCTACCTGTGGCGCGCCACGCTCGACACTCTGGCGTTCATGCCCCTGCGCTCGGCCGATCCCTACGGCGGCGTGATCATCACCGACTGGTACATCAACCCCGAAAAGGGCGACGAGCGGTTCCAGGCCACCGTCTACATCCTCGACACGCGCCTGCGCGCCGACGGCCTGAACGTGACCGTTCACCGCCAGACCAAGGACGCGGCCGGCGGCTGGATCGACGCCACCACCAACGCCCAGACTGACACCGACATCGAGAACGCCATCCTCACCCGCGCCCGGCAGCTTCGCCTGTCGAACCTGAACGATCGCGGCTGATCCTCCTCCCTTAAGGTCAAGGCAGGCGGGCATGGCGCGCTACGATCCCAAGGCGGCCGAGCCGCGCTGGCGCGACGCCTGGACGGCGGCGGACAGCTTCCGCACGGCTGAAACCGCGTCCGATCGTCCGAAATACTACGTGCTGGAGATGTTCCCCTATCCGTCGGGGCGCATCCACATGGGCCACGTCCGCAACTATGCGATGGGCGACGTGGTGGCCCGCTACAAGCGCGCCCGGGGCTTCGACGTTCTGCACCCGATGGGGTGGGACGCGTTCGGCATGCCCGCGGAGAACGCCGCAATGGCCCGGGGCGTGCACCCCAAGGCCTGGACCTACGCCAACATCGACTCCATGCGCACGCAGCTGAAGCTCCTCGGCCTCAGCATCGACTGGTCGAGGGAGTTCGCCACCTGCGACCCCGAATACTACGGCCGCCAGCAGGCGTGGTTTGCGCAGGCGTTCCGCAAGGGCCTCGTGGTGCGCCGGGAAGCCTCGGTGAACTGGGACCCGGTGGACATGACCGTGCTCGCCAACGAGCAGGTGATCGACGGCAAGGGCTGGCGATCGGGCGCAGTGGTCGAGAAGAAGAAGCTCACCCAGTGGTTCCTCAAGATCACCGACTATGCCGACGCCCTGATCGACGGGCTGAGCACGCTCGACCGCTGGCCGGACAAGGTCCGCCTGATGCAGGAGAACTGGATCGGCCGCTCCAAGGGTCTGAAGATGACCTTCCGGCCCGCGCAGGGTGCCTGGCCTAAGGGCTTCCCGGAAGGCGTGGAGGTCTACACCACCCGGCCGGACACTCTGTTCGGCGCCAGCTTCCTCGCCGTCGCCGCCGATCATCCGCTGGCGCTCGCGCTGGCCGCGAAGGACGCCGACCTCTCCGCCTTCCTCGTCGCCGCCCGCGCGGGGGGCACGTCGGAGGCCGACATCGAGAGCGGCGAGAAGCTGGGCCGCGACACGGGCCTGACTGTGGCGCACCCCTTCGACCCGGCCATCCGCCTGCCCGTGTGGGTCGCGAACTTTGTCCTGATGGACTACGGCACCGGGGCGATCTTCGGCTGCCCGGCGCACGACCAGCGCGACCTCGACTTCGCCCGCAAATACGACCTGCCCGTACGCGAGGTGGTGCTGCCCCCCAGCGCCGACCCCGCAGTGTTTCACGTGGAACAGGAAGCCTACACCGGACCCGGCCGCATCTTCCGCTCGCAGTTCCTCGACGGCATGGAGATCGAGGCCGCCAAGGCCGAGGCCGTGAGCCGCATCGAGGCGATGGGCCAGGGCGAGGGGGCCACCGTCTATCGCCTGCGCGACTGGGGAGTGTCGCGACAGCGCTACTGGGGCTGCCCCATCCCCATCGTGCACTGCGCCACCTGCGGCCCCGTGCCGGTGCCGGACGACCAGCTGCCCGTGCTGCTGCCCGACGACGTGACGTTTGACCGGCCGGGCAACCCGCTTCTGCGCCATCCCACATGGCGGCACACGACCTGCCCGACCTGCGGGGCCGCCGCCGAGCGCGAGACCGACACCCTCGATACCTTCATGGACTCGAGCTGGTATTTCCTGCGCTTCACCGACCCAGACGCCATTCCGCCTGTGAACCGCGAGGCCGCCAACCGCTGGATGGCGGTGGATCAGTACATCGGCGGGGTGGAGCACGCGGTGCTGCACCTCCTCTATGCCCGCTTCGTCACCCGGGCGATGCACGACATGGGGATGGTCGACGTGCAGGAGCCGTTCGCGGGCCTGTTCACCCAGGGCATGGTGACCCACGAGACCTATGCAGCGCAGGAGCGCCTGGCCAACGGCGGCGACCGCTGGCTTTCCCCGGCGGAGATCGAACCTTCCGGCAACGGCTGGGCCGAGCGTGGCACGGGGATGCACGTGCGCGTGGGCGGCGTGGAGAAGATGTCCAAGTCCAAGGCCAACGTGGTCGCGCCGGAGGACATCATCGCCCGCCACGGGGTGGATGCCGCGCGGCTGTTTGTACTCTCCGACAGCCCGCCCGAACGTGATGTGCAGTGGACCGAGTCCGGCGTCGAAGGCTCCGGCCGATTCGTGCAGCGCGTATGGACCGAAGTGGACGCCGTGGCCGAGGCCGGGCTCACCGGCGGCCCGCCCGATCCTGAGCTGGAACGCGCCGTCCACAAGCTCGTGAAGGCCGCGGGCGAGGGGCTGGACGGGCTGAAGTTCAACGCGGTGATCGCGCTCTACTACGCGTTCCTCAACATTCTGCGCCGCCAGCGCGAGGACAAGCCTGAGGCCGTGGGCGCCCGGGCCGCCGCCCTGCAGAAGCTGATCCCGCTGATCGCCCCCTATACGCCGCACCTGGCGGAAGAGGCGTGGGCACGGCTGGGAAATGCGGGCATGGTGGTGGACGCGCCCTGGCCGGACTACGATCCCGCCCTGACCATCGACGAGGAGGCCATCCTGCCCGTGCAGGTGAACGGCAAGCGGCGGGACGAGATTCGCGTCGCCTTCGGGGCCTCGGAAGAGGTCGTGCGCGAGGCTGCGCGCGCCAACGCCGTCGTTCAGGCCTATCTGTCGTCCAACAACCTCGTCGAGCGGAAGATCATCGTCGTGCCCAACCGCATCGTGAACATCGTCGCCGCATGACCCGCAGAGCCCTCCCCTTCGTGGCGCTTGTCGCCCTCATCGCCCTGCCCGGCCTGTCGGCCTGCGGGTTCACGCCGCTGTATGGCGATACCTCGCTGACCAGCAGCCTCGCCCAGATCGACGTGGTGGTTCCGCCGCATTCGCGCACCGGCTACCTGATCCGCCAGGCGATCGACGACGAGCTCGGCCGCGCCCGCGACCAGGCCCCGCGCTATCGGGTGCGGCTGGACGTGCGGGAGTCGCGCGGCCCGCGGGGCGTGCGGGTGAACAACGTGGCTGGCCGCTACGAGATCAACCTCAGCACCAAATACCTTCTGGAAGACGCGGCTGACGGCACCCTGCTGACCAGCGGCTCTTTCGTGACCGAGGTCAGCTACGACTCGGCCGACGCCCCCTACGGCGGCCTCGTCGCCTCGCAGGACGGAGACACCCGCGCCGCCGGCGAAGCCGCCCAGCGCCTGCGGCTGGAACTGTCGCGCTACCTCAACGGCCACCCGTACCACGGTGCCGCCACCGCGGCCGGGGCCGCCGCCCGCTATCAGTCCGTCGCGGGGGCCCCCACCCTGTCCGGCGACGTGACCGACGATGCTCCGCCCACCAGTGCCGGAGGCGTCGAGGCCGGGCCCGTCGACACGGGCCGCCCGCCCGCGGACGCGCCACCCGCGCCGGTGGTCGCCTCGCCGACCCGGTGATCCTCTCCAAGAAGGCCGAGATCGACCGCTTCCTGCAGCGGCCGCCCCCCGGCGTTCGCGCGGCGCTGATCCACGGCAAGGACAGGGGGGGCGTGCACGAGCGCGCCGACCTCCTCGCCTCCAAGGTCACCGCGCGGGTGGACGACCCGTTCAACGTGGCGATCCTCACCGAGGCGGACGTGGAGTCCGATCCCGCCCGCCTGGAAGACGAGCTGACCGCCCTTTCCATGACCGGCGGCCGCCGCCTTGTTCGCCTGCGGCTGGGCGAGAAGGTGGGGGCCGCCCGTGCGGTGGCCGAAGCCCTCAAGCGTCACGCCGACGGCGAGCTGAACCCGGATGCTTTTTTCCTGATCGAGGCTTCGGCGCTGGAGAAGAGCTCTCCCGTCCGCAAGGCGGCGGAGGCGGCCAACGCGGCCTGTGCCGCGATCACGGTGTACGACGACGAGACCGGCGACGTTTCCGCGATGGTGCGCGAGGCCCTGGCCCGCGACCGGGTGAGCCTGACGCCCGACGCCCTGTCGCTGTTCGTGGCCCGCCTGCCGCGGGAGCGTGGCGTAGCCCGGCAGGAGATCGAGCGGCTGATCCTGTTCCTCGGCCCCGGCCGCACTCCTGCCGCCGCCCCTGCCGACCTCGACGACTTCCTGGGGGTGGAGCCAGAGGCCAGCCTGTTCGATGCCGCTTCGGATGCCTTCGGGGGGCGCCTGCGGGAGGCCCAGTCGTCGCTGCGAAGGGCGCGTGCGGAGGGGGAGGGCGGCCCGGCCGCCGTGCGCGCCCTCAGCCTGCACGCGGGCAAGCTGCGCAAGGCCCGGATCCTGGTGGATGCGGGCGCCGAGCCCGCCTCCGCCGCCAAGCAGTGCGGGGTCTTCTGGAAGCAGGAGCGCGAGTTCCTGCGCCAGCTCCGCGTGTGGCGCATGGCCGATCTTGAGACGCTGGCAGGCGAACTCATGGGGGCCGACCGCGCCTGCAAGACCACCGGCAGCCCGGATCACCTCATCGCCGAGCGCCTGGCCCTGACCGTCGCCGGCAAGGCTCGCCGCCTGGGACTCTAGCCGCTGAGCCGCACCAGAAGGTCGTCCAGCTGGTCGAGGCTGCGGTAGAGGATGCGGATCTCGCCCGTGCCCAGGCGGTCGTCGATCACCACCTGCATGCCCAGATGCGCGGAAAGGTCGGTCTCCAGCGCCTTGAGGTCGGAGTCCTTCTCGGGCGCGGGCTTTGCCGGTGCAGCAGGACCGGGCCTTGGCTTGGGCGGGCGGGCGCGGGCCGATTTCCCCTCGTCTGCGCGGCGCACGAGGTCTTCGGTCTGGCGCACGGTCATGCTGCCCGCGATGGCCAGCCCCGCCAGCTGCTCGGCGTCGGCGGCACCCACGAGCGCCCGGGCATGGCCACCGGTCAGCCGCCCCGCCGTCACATGCGCCTGCACGGCGGCCGGCAGGGTCATCAGCCGCAGGGCGTTGGCCACGTAGGAGCGGCTCTTGCCCACCACCTGCGCCACGGCATCCTGCGTGCGACCGAAACGGTCCATCAGCGCCTTGTAGCCCGCCGCCTCCTCGAGAGGGTCCAGGTCGGCGCGCTGAACGTTCTCCACGATGCCGACTTCCAGCACGTCGAGGTCGGTGAAGTCGCGGCGCACGACGATCGGCACCATGTGCAGGCCAGCGCGTTGGGCGGCACGCCAGCGGCGCTCCCCCGCCACGATCTGCCACTCGCCCTCAGCGCCGGGGGCGGGGCGCACGAGGATCGGTTGCAGCACGCCCTTCTCGCGCACCGAGGCCGCAAGCTCCTCCAGCTCCACTTCGTCGAAGGTGCGGCGCGGCTGGTCCGGGTTGCGGCGCAGGAGTTCGATGGGGGCCTCGCGCGGATCGCCCTGAGCTGCGGCCGTCTCGCCATCGGCGGGGGCGACGCCGTCGAGGCGGACGGGGGCCGGATCGGACTCGTCTAGCAGGGCCGACAGGCCGCGCCCGAGGCCACGGCGGGAAGTTTCGGCCATCACGGGGCTCCGACAGGGGTTGCGGCGGCTGAGGCGGCAGGGGCAGGAACGCGACCGGCTGCCCGGCGCAGAGCCCCCTCGCGGGCGAGTACCTCGCTAGCGAGCTTCACATAGGCCTGGCTGCCCGCGCATTTGAGATCGTAGATCAGGGCCGGCTTGCCGAAGCTGGGCGCCTCGGACACCCGCACGTTGCGCGGGATCACCGTGTCGTAGACCTTGTCGCCGAAGTGCGCCCGCACGTCGGCCGCCACCTGGTCCGACAGGCTGTTGCGCTTGTCGTACATGGTCAGCACCAGCCCCTGCAGCTCCAGCCGGGGGTTC
Organism: Caulobacterales bacterium; assembly: GCA_038226305.1. Classification (GTDB taxonomy): domain Bacteria; phylum Pseudomonadota; class Alphaproteobacteria; order Caulobacterales; family Caulobacteraceae; genus JASLDZ01. The sequence goes on along the minus strand of JBBRQN010000003.1, from coordinate 184,740 downwards.
AGGCTGCCGCGAACGAGCTCGATGGTGCGCATCAGCTGCGACAGGCCCTCCAGCGCGAAGAACTCGCACTGCAGGGGGCAGAGCACGGCATCCGCCGCTGTCATGGCGTTCACCGTCAGCACGTTGAGCGACGGCGGGCAGTCGATCAGCACATAGGCGTAGGGCGTGGCCCCCGCGTCGGCGGCGAGGGCAGCGAGCGCGTCGCGCAGGCGGTAGGAGCGGCGCTGCATCTGCCCCATCTCCAGCTCGGCCCCGGAGAGGTCCGCATCGCCCGGCGCGAGGTCGAGCCCAGGCACTCGGGTGGGCACGATGCACTCCGCCAGGGGGCGACCGCCCACCAGCACGTCGTAGACGGTCAGCTTGCGGTCCTGCCGGGGCACGCCCAGCCCGGTGGAAGCGTTGCCCTGCGGATCAATATCGAGGAGCAGCACCTTCTGGCCCACGGCCGCCAGCGCCGTACCGAGGTTGATGGCGGTGGTGGTCTTGCCCACGCCGCCCTTCTGGTTGGCGACCGCCAGCACGCGGGTCGGCCGGGCCGCGTTCGTTGGGCCGGGTGCAGTCGATTCAGCCACGACGAAGACCCTCCACGCTCACGATCCGCCCGGTTTCATCGCTGAGGCTGGGGATAAGCCCGGCGGTGAACCGCCAGCCCTGCGCCTTCGCCTCGGCGATCTCGGAAGGCGCGGCCTGCCCCTTCAGGAACAGCCCGCGCGCGCCTGTGGACGTGAAGGGCAAAGCATAGGCAAACAGCCGCGCCAAGGCCGCACAGGCCCGGGCGGTCACGATGTCCACAGCCGGGGCCACCATGTCCTCCGCCCGCGCCCAATGAACCTGTGCCGGAAGCTCCAGCTCGTCGACCACGCCCCGCAGGAAGCGGCACCGTTTGGCCTGGCTCTCCACGAGGTGGACCTGCGCGCCGGGCTGCCCCTTTAGAAGGATCGCCAGGACGAGGCCGGGAAAGCCGGCACCTGCTCCGAGGTCGGCCCAGGTGACGGCATGGGGGGCGAGGGCGAGAAGCTGGGCGCTGTCCAGCACATGCCGTCGCCAGAAGCTCGCCATCGCCGAGGGGCCAACGAGGTTCATGTTCGCGTTGGCCGCTTCCAGAACCGCGCGGAACCGCTGCAGATCGGCCAGCTGCGCCGAGGTGGCACCCACGGCGGCCTTAACGGCCTCGGGGCCGAACCCGTCTTCGTCACCGTCCGCGCCCTGCGGGGCGAGCGCCCCTTCAGGCGGCATCAGCGCTCTCGCGGGCAGCAGTGGGAGCCGGGCGGCGCACGTAGGCGAGGAGCGCCGTCAGCGCGCCGGGCGTCACTCCTTCGATCCGGCCGGCCTGCCCCAGGGTGAGGGGTCGCACCGCCGCGAGCTTGCTGCGCGCCTCGTTGGAGAGGCCGCCGATGCCGCCATAGTCGAGGTCGGCCGGCAGGCGCAGGTCTTCGTCGCGCCGGAACGCCGCCACGTCGGCCGCCTGCCGGTCGAGATAGCCCGCATAGCCCGCGTCGATCTCCACCTGCTCGCGCGCAAAGCCCGGCCAGGCGTTCAGCTGCGGCCAGATCGCCGCCAGCCGCTCGAAGCCGATGTCGTCGTAGGCGAGGAGTTCGCTGACGTTACGGCGCTTGCCGTCTGCCTTCACCGCCAGCCCATGACGCTGCGCCTCGGCGGGCGTAAGGGTGAGGGTGGCAGCCTCCGCACGAGCGTTTTCAAGGGCCTGCGCCCTCTGCTTCCAGGCCGCGGCACGCTCGCCGCCGACGATCCCGAGGTCGATCCCCCGGGGCGTCAGCCGCTGGTCGGCGTTGTCCGCGCGCAGCAGGAGCCGAAACTCCGCCCGGCTCGTGAACATGCGGTAGGGCTCGGTCACCCCATGTGTGACCAGGTCGTCGGTGAGCACGCCGATGTAGGCCTCGTTGCGGCCGAGGCTCACGCCCTCGGCCCCTGCGGCGCGGCGCGCGGCGTTCAGTCCCGCCATCAGCCCCTGCGCCGCCGCCTCTTCATAGCCCGTGGTGCCGTTGATCTGGCCCGCCAGGAAAAGGCCCGGCAGGCGCTTGGTCTCATAGGTGGGCAGGAGTTCGCGAGGGTCCACGTAGTCGTATTCGATGGCATAGCCGTAGCGCAGCACCTCCACGGCCTCGAGGCCGACGATGGTGCGCAGGAAGGCATCTTGCGTGCGCTCGCCTACGGAGGTGGAGATGCCGTTGGGATAGACGGTGGGGTCGTCGAGCCCCTCCGGCTCGAGGAAGATCTGGTGCGCATCGCGATCCCCGAAGCGGACCACCTTGTCCTCTATCGAGGGGCAGTAGCGCGGGCCGATGCCGGTAGCCTTGCCGCCGTAGACGGCTGACTCCCCGAGGTTGTCGGCGATGACCCGGTGCGTGTCGGCGTTGGTGTAGGTGACGCCGCAGGCCACCTGCGGGCGCTCCAGCGCCTCCGTGAGGAACGAGAAGGGCTGCGGATCGGCATCGCCCTCCTGACGGCCCACCCGCTCCCAGGCGATGGTGCGGCCGTCGAGCCGGGCGGGGGTGCCGGTCTTGAGCCGACCCATGCGGAACCCGCCCTCGTACAACTGCCGAGCCAGGCCGACCGCGGGAGCCTCGCCATGGCGGCCCGCCGGTATGCGTTCGTCTCCCCGGAAGATCATGCCCCGCAGGAAGGTGCCGGTGGTGACGACAACTGCGCCGGCCCGCAGATCGCGCCCATCGGCCAGATGCACCCCGGTGACGACCCCATCTTCCACCAGGAGCGCCTCGACCGCAGCCGCTTCCACTCTCAGGCCCACGACGTCTGCGAGGGCGCGCTGCATGGCCGTGCGGTAGAGCGCCCGGTCGATCTGCGCGCGCGGCCCGCGCACCGCCGCTCCCTTGGAGCGATTGAGGAGGCGGAACTGGATGCCCGCCTCGTCGGCGCAGCGCCCCATCAGGCCGTCGAGGGCGTCGATCTCCCGCACGAGGTGGCCCTTGCCGAGCCCTCCAATGGCAGGGTTGCACGACATCTCGCCCACGGTGTCGAGCCGGTGGGTGACCAGCAGCGTCGAGGCTCCGGCGCGGGCAGACGCCGCAGCCGCCTCGCACCCGGCATGGCCGGCACCGACAATGATCACGTCAAAAGTCATGGAGCGGCGGCTTTACGGCACCGCGGGCCCTCGGTCGAGCACGAGACGTGTTTCACGTGAAACATCTGGCGTTATGCTTCACCAAGCCTTGCCCGACGGGAGCCCTCAGGTTTAGCTCGATTGCCCCGCTCTGCCTGGGCATGGGGAACTGTGGATGACCGACGACACGCTCCGACGCCAGTTCGCCTATGAAGTTGCTGGCGCAAAAGCCATTTTGTCGGCGACCGCCCGGGACCGCCCAGCCGTCTACGCCAAGGTCTACGACGGCTTCTACAGCCAGTTCGGCGACGTGCCTCACGCCTCCGGGGCGGACAGCACGCGGGCGCAACTCGCATTCATCGGGCACTTCGTGAAGGGCTCAAACCTCACGTTTGTGGAATTTGGCCCGGGCCGCTGCGGGCTGTTACTAGAAATGGCAAAGCGAGTGCGGCAAGTGATCGGCATCGAGGCCTCGGCCGTAGCCACCACGGTTGACGGCGCGCCCAACAACCTGAGCATCGTGGTGGCACCAGAAGGTGCCTGGGATTTGCCGAATTCGTCGGTCGACGTGGTCTATTCCAACCAGGTTTTGGAACATCTTCATCCTGAGGACTGCCGCGCCGTGCTCACGGAATCGTTGCGTGTGCTGAAGCCCGGCGGGCGCCTCTTGGCCCTCACTCCAAGTAGCCTGACCGGACCACACGACATTTCCCGCCACGTGACCGACTACCCCGAGTACCCCGTCGCGGCGGGACTCCACCTGATCGAGTATGACAGCGGGGGACTGATCGCGCTCGTTTCCGATGTCGGCTTCAAAAGCTTGGAGCTTTTCATCGGCAGCAATTCAAATGGCCTGCGGGTGCCCGCGGCCATCGGCCCGTGGCTCGATAGAGCCCTGAAGCTCCTGCCAAGGGCCGTGCGGCTGGGAAAGTTCGGCCGAGGGCTCGCCGGGATACGTCTTGCGGCCGTCAAGCCTGCTTAAGTTGCGACGGGTGTTTCACGTGAAACATTACTTGCCGATGCAGAAGGTGGCGAACACTTCTGCGAGTATGGCCTCGGCACCGATCGCACCGGTGATGAGCGCCAGCTGGCGGGCGGCCAGGCGGGCGTGCTCGGCGGCGAGTTCCGGGGCAGAGGCGGCGAGGGCGGCGGCCTCGAGGTCGCTCGCGGCAGCGGAAAGGGCAAGGCGGTGGCGTTCGCGGGTGGCGGCTGGGGCCGAAGCGCCTGTGGTGGCGATCACCGCGCGCTCCCCGATGGCGCGCCGTAGCTCTTCGAGCCCGACGCCGGTCGCTGCGGAAACGAGCATACCGATTGGCTCGCGCGAGCCAAGATCGGACTTGGTGGTGACCGTGAGGTCCGATGGGCCTTCCTTCGGGCACTCAGGGTCGCGGTCGGTGCGCAGGTTGAGCCGCAGGTCGGCCGTCTCCGCCCACGCCCTGGCTCGACGCACGCCCTCGCCCTCGATGGGGTCGTCGGTCTCGCGCAGGCCTGCGAGGTCGGCGAGGATCACCTTGCGGCCCTGCAGAACCATCGAAGCCTCGATCACGTCGCGCGTGGTGCCGGGCGTGGCGGTGACGATGGCGGCGTCGCGCCCGAGGAGCGCGTTGAAGAGGCTGGACTTGCCTACGTTGGGCTCGCCCACCAGCGCCACGCGAAAGCCGTCACGCACCTGCTCGCCACGCCGGTCGGCCGAGGCCGCACGCAGTTCTGCCGCCAGCGCCAACATGGGGGCGGCCGTCTGTTCTGCGAGCGATTCCGGCAGCTCCTCATCCGGAAAATCCACCGCCGCCTCAAGACGGGCGAGGACGCTCGTCAGCCGGGCGCGCCACGCGGCCTGAACACCTGAAACCGAGCCTGACAGCTGATCCAGCGCCTGGCGCCGCTGCGCCTCGGTCTCCGCATCCACGAGATCGGCGATCGCCTCGGCCTGCAGGAGGTCGAGCTTGCCGTGTTCGAAGGCGCGACGGGTGAAGGCGCCGGGCTCTGCTGGGCAGCACCCCAGCGCCCGCAGCCGTGCTGAAACAACTTCGACCACCGCCGTGCCACCGTGCAGGTGCAGCTCGGCACAGTCCTCCCCTGTGAAGCTCGCGGGTGCCGGCATCCACAGTACCAGTGCCTGGTCGATTTCTGCGCCCGCATCGTCTCGCAGGTGACGCAGGCTGGCCTGGCGGGGCGGCGGCAGCTTGCCTGCGATCGCCTGCACCACAGTCCCGACCGAAGCCCCCGACAGACGCATCACCGCCACCGCCGCCCGCCCGGGAGCGGTGGCGAGGGCGAAGATCGTCGATGTCATCCCGAAAAGCCCGGCGGTTTCACGCCCGAGGTCGCAGCGGCCATCAGGGCGCGGAAATGCTCCTGCGCCTGACCGCCCAGGGTCATCCAGTTCCGCATCAGCGCCTCCGGCTCCATCAGGGAGACGTTGGCGTCCATCCGCTTCTGCATCTCGGCGACGAGGTGTTCGTTGAGGGGGGCCACGTCGGGCAGGCCCAAAAAGGCGCGCGCCTCGGCGGGGGTGCAGTCGCACTCCACGGTGACCTTCATCCGAAACCCTCCCTGAAGCGCAACGCCCACGACATTGTTATCGCACTGTCGCGAGCCGACGCGATAACAGGCCCCACCCCTTCGCTCCAGTCCACCCTCCCCCGAGAAAGACCCCCATGCACGGCGAGACCCTGACGATCACCACCCCCGACGGTTCCTTCGAGGCGCTGGTGCGCCGCCCGGCGGAGGCCGGGGATCGGCCCGCCATCGTGGTGATCCAGGAGATCTTCGGCGTGAACCACACCATGCGGCAGGTGGCGGACGCGCTCGCGGCCTGCGGCTACCTCGCCATCGTGCCCGACCTGTTCTGGCGCTTCGAGCCCGGCATCGAACTCGACGACCGCAAGCCCGACGAACTGGCCAAGGCGTTCGAGCTCTTCCCCAAAGTGGATGTGGACAAGGCGGTGGACGATGTGGCGGCCACCCTCAAGGCCGTGCGCGCCATGCCCGGCTGCGATGGCAAGGTCGGCGCGGTGGGCTACTGCCTCGGCGGGCTGATCGCCTTCCTGACCGCCACCCGCACCGATGCGGATGCGGTGGTCAGCTACTACGGCGTCAACATCGACAAGTTCACGCCCGAGGCGACGAAGCTCGCCCACCCGCTCCTCCTGCACATCGCGGGAGAGGACAAGTTCGTGCCGCACGAGGCGCAGGAGAAGATCGTCGCCGATCTCAAGAACCTCCCGCAGGTGGAGATAGCCCGCTATCCCGGCCGCGACCACGCCTTCGCCCGCGACGGCGGCGACGCCTTCCACAAGGAGGATGCGGCCCGGGCCAACGACATGACCCTGGCCTTCTTCCGCAAGCACCTAGGCGCCTGAGCCATGCTGGCCATCCGCATCGACCGTCACGGCGGACCGGAGGTTCTGACCGTCGCCGACGTACCAGAGGCCGCGCCCGGCCCCGGGGAGGTGCGGGTGCGCCACCACGCCGTCGGGCTGAACTTCATCGACGTGTACCAGCGCACCGGGCTCTATCCGATGAAGCTGCCCGCCACGCTTGGGCTGGAGGCTGCAGGCGTGGTCGATGCGGTGGGGGAGGGGGTCACGCGGCTGAAGCTGGGTGACCGCGTCGCCTACAACGGCACCCAGGGCGCCTATACCGAGGCCAATGTGGTGAAGGCCGACCGCGCCGTGCGGCTGCCGGAAGCCGTATCGTTCGACACCGCGGCGGCGGCGCTCCTCAAGGGCATGACGGCGGAGTTCCTGGTGCGGCGCATCTGGCCGGTGAGCGCGGGCGACTGGGTGCTGGTGCATGCGGCCGCGGGAGGCGTGGGCTCGATCCTCGTGCCGTGGCTGGCCCACCTGGGCATCCGGGTGATCGCGGTGGCGGGCACGGCGGAAAAGGCGCAGTCGGCCAAGGCCAACGGGGCCGAGGAGGCCCTCGTCTATGGCACCGACGATCTGCCAGAGCGGGTGAAGGCGATCACCGGCGGCGTCAAATGCCGGGTGGTCTACGATTCCGTCGGCAAGGATACGCTCGAAAACAGCGTCGCCTGCGTGGCGCGGCGGGGGCTTGTGGTGAGCTACGGCAACGCCTCGGGCGCGGCCGGGCCGTTGGCTCCGTCGAAGCTGCAGCAGGCGGGATCGGCGTTCCTCACCCGCCCGACCCTGTTCGACTACATCGCCGACACCCAGAGCCTGGACGACAGCGCGGCCGCCCTGTTCGACGTGATCTCCCGGGGGGTGGTGACCGCGCCCATTGGCCAGCGTTTCCCGCTGGATCAGGTGCGGGCCGCGCACGAAGCTCTGGAGGGGCGGCGCACCACGGGCTCCACGGTGCTGATCCCGCCGGGAGCTTAGCGCGCGCAGACGGGGCAGGTGGGGTCGGCACCCACCTTCACCGTGCGGCTCTCGCCGGAGAGGCCGTCGTAGATCATCAGGCGCCCGGTCAAGTCGCGACCGGCACCCGTGATGCGCTTCACCGCCTCCAGCGCCATCAGGGAGCCGATCACACCGGCCAGCGCCCCCACCACGCCCACGGCGGCGCAGGTCTCGGCCTCGGGGGGCACCTCCGGCACGAGGCAGCGATAACAGGGCCGACCCTCGAACACGCCGACCTGCCCGGTCCACCTCCCGAGCGCCCCGGTCACGACCGGAACGCCATGCTCGACGCAGGCGGCGTTCACGGCGAAGCGCGTATCGAAGCTGTCCGTCCCGTCGAGAACGAGGTCGCAGCCCGCGAGGAGGGAGGGGGCGGTCTCAGGCGTGAACGCCGTCGTGTGCGTCTCCACCGTCACATGCGGGTTCAGAGCGTGCAGGCGGGCGGCGGCCACGTCCACCTTCGGCCGCCCCACGTCGGCGGTGGCGTAGAGCACCTGCCGCTGCAGGTTGGAGAGGCTCACCGTGTCCGGGTCGGCCAGGCGGATGGCCCCAACACCCGCCGCCGCCAAATACAGCGCCGCAGGACTGCCGAGCCCGCCCGCGCCCACGATCAGCACCCGCGCCGCCTTCAGCCGCTGCTGGCCGGCACCCCCCACCTCGCGCAGGACGAGGTGGCGGGCGTAGCGTTCGACCTCCTCGTCACTGAAGTTCATGGTCGCGCTCCCGCCGGCGCTTGTGGCGCGGGCCTCGCCCCGGCACATGGCGGGGGATGGCCCTCCCGTCCAGCCCCGCCGCCGCCCGCAAGCGGTCACCGCCCAAGCGCAAGCCGCGGATCACTGCGGCCGACCGGGTGCGCATCGCCGAAATCTTCGCCCGGTTCGAGGCGGCCACCCCCGTGCCCAAGGGCGAATTGCACCACACCACGCCCTTCGAGCTTCTCGTGGCCGTGGTGCTTTCGGCGCAGGCGACGGACAAGTCGGTGAACCTCGCCACCGACCGGCTCTACCTCGTGGCCTCCACCCCGCAGGCGATGCTGGCCCTGGGGGAGGAGGGGCTGATCGACTACGTGAAACGGATCGGCCTGTTTCGGTCGAAGGCGAAGAACGTCATCGCCCTGTGCCGCATTCTCATCGACCAGCACGGGGGCGAGGTGCCGCTGGAGCGCGAGGCGCTGCAGGCGCTCCCGGGCGTGGGCCGCAAGACCGCCAGCGTGGTGCTCAACGAACTGGGCGCCGAGGCGGCCGTGGCGGTGGACACGCACGTGTTCCGGGTGAGCCACCGGCTGAAACTGTCCCGGGGGTCGACGCCCGACAAGGTGGAGCAGGATCTCCTCGCCCGGGTGCCGCCGGCCTACCTCACCCGCGCCCACCACTGGCTGATCCTGCACGGCCGCTACGTCTGCATCGCGCGCCGCCCCAAGTGCGAAGCCTGCCTGATCGCCGACCTCTGCCCCTCGCGGGCCAGCTTCACCGGGGAGTGAGCGAGGCCAGCACCGCGCGCACGAACCCCCGGCCGCCGTCGGGAGCCAGGTGGAGGTAGAGATCGGGCTCGATGCATTCGAGTTCCATCAGCTGCAGGCGGCCATCCAGACCCCGAACCATGTCGGCGCGCGCATAGACGGGCGGGGCAGGGCAGGCGGCGACCGCGGCGTTCGCCAGCGCCAGCGCTTCGGCCTCCGGCTCGAACAGGGCGAAGCGGCCGCCGAACTGGGGCTGCACCCGGAAGTCTCCCCCCGTAGCGACCTTCCTCACGGCATAGGCCAGGCGGCCGCCGATCATGAACAGGGACAGCTCTCCCTCCTGCGCCACCTCCGGCAGGAACGGCTGGATCATCGCCGATCCGAAGCCCTCGGGCGCCGCATCGCCTGCCGTGAGCCGCAGCGTCTTGTGAGACCCGGCCGACACCTGCGGCTTGACCACGAGATCCGGCGTTCCGAACCGCTGCCGCAGGTCGGCCAGGGCCTCGGCCGCCGGGTCTTCGGTGAAGAGGGTGGGGATGGTGGAGACCCCCGCCTCTGCCAGCGCCGCGAGATAGGTCTTGCGGGTGTTCCAGGCCAGCAGGCGGGCGGGGTTGGCCATCGAGCGGGCCTGCGGCCAAGCGGCCAGCATGGCGTCCCAGCGAGGGGTGTCGAAGTGATAGCCCCACGCCAGGAGCGGCAGGGCGATGTCGGCCTGCGTCTCCAGCGCCTGCGGCCACGGGGTGGAGATGGCTTTCGCCCCCGCTTCGGCGAACAGGGCGCGATAGCGCTCGAACCCCTCGGTCCAGCGGGATTCGTAGACGGCATCCTCCCGGGCGGGGGTCAGGATCAGGACTGTGGCGGGGGTCGAGGGCATAGAGCGCGATCAACCTGTCCCGCCGCCGCAAGGCAAGGGCGTGCCAACGCTCGCGCATCCGGCGGCCTTCGTGTAAGGCGCAGCCTTTCCGCACCGCCCGCACCCCGATCCCAGACCAGAGCGCCCAGACGATGACCACCGCGACCTATGACGTCTGCGCCGTCGGCAACGCCATCGTGGACGTGATCGCCCCGGTGGACGACGCCTTCATCGACGCCCAGGGCCTCGCCAAGGGCTCCATGGGGCTGATCGACGAGGCGCGCGCCGCCTCGCTCTACGCCGCACTTCCCCCCGGCATCGAGGCCTCGGGCGGATCGGCGGGCAACACGGTGGCGGGCGTGGCGTCGTTCGGCGGCACGGCCGCCTACATCGGCAAGGTGGCCGACGACCAGCTCGGCGAAGTGTTCGCCCACGACATGACCTCCGGCGGCGTCCACTTCGCCACCTCGCGGCTGAAGGGCGGCGCGGCCACCGCGCGCTCCATGATCGCCGTGACGCCGGACGGCCAGCGCACCATGTCCACCTTCCTGGGCGCCTCCAACCAGCTCACCGCCGACGACGTGGACGTGGACGTGGTGAAGGCCGCCAGCATCGTCTACCTGGAGGGCTACCTGTTCGACCCGGAGCCCGCCCGCGCCGCCTTCGTGAAGGCCGCCAAGGCCGCGCGCGAAGCGGGGCGCACCACGGCCATCACCCTGTCCGACGCCTTCGTGGTGGATCGGCACCGCGACGCCCTCCTCGCCTTCCTGCCCAACGTGGACCTCGTCTTCGCCAACGAGACCGAGCTCATGTCCCTCATGCAGACGCAGGATTTCGACGCGGCCGCCGACGGCCTGTCCGGTCTCGTGAAGCTGGCCGCCGTCACCCGCGGGCCCGAGGGCTCGGTGGTGCTGGCCGGGCGGGAGCGCACCACGGTGGACGCCTTCTCCACCGACGACGTGCTCGACACCACGGGCGCCGGCGATCAGTACGCCGCGGGCTTCATGTTCGGCCTGGCGCGGGGCCTGGCCTACGAGCAGTGCGCGCGGCTGGGGCACCTGGCAGCCTGCGAGGTGATCGGCCACTACGGCCCCCGCCCGCAGCAGAGCCTGCGCGAGATGGCCCGCGAACGGGGGATGATCTGATGGCGGACGGCTCCCAACTCCCCACCGCGCCCCGCACGGCCGAAGTTTCCCGCGACACGAAGGAGACGCAGATCCGCGTCTCCGTGAACCTCGACGGCACGGGCGAGTCGACCATCGCCACCGGCGTGGGGTTCTTCGACCACATGCTCGAGGGCTTCGCCCGTCACGGCGGCTTCGACCTGGAGGTCTCCTGCACGGGCGACACGCACATCGACGACCACCACACTGTGGAGGACGTGGGCATCGTGATCGGCCAAGCGTTCTCCAAGGCGCTCGACGGATTCAAGGGCGTGCGCCGCTTTGGGCATTCGTATGTGCCCATGGACGAGACGCTGACGCGCTGCGCCATCGACCTCTCCAACCGCGCCTACCTGATCTGGAAGGTGAGCTTCCCCACCGAGAAGATCGGGACCTTCGACACCCAGCTGTTCCGTGAGTTCCATCAGGCCTTCGCCATGAACGCGGGTGCCTGTGTGCACATCGAGACGCTCTATGGCGCCAACAGCCACCACATCGCGGAAAGCGGCTTCAAGGCCCTGGCCCGCGCCCTGCGGGTGGCGGTGGAGATCGACCCCAAGGCAGGCGGCCGCGCGGTGTCGACCAAGGGCGTGCTCTAGCGCTCGTGGAGACCGTCGCCCTCATCGACTACGGCTCGGGCAACCTGCGCTCGGCGGAGAAGGCGTTGCAGGAGGCTGCGAGGCGGGCGCACCACGACGTGCGCGTGCTCACCACCGGCGAGCCGGAAGCCATCGCGAGCGCCGATCGCATCGTGCTGCCCGGCGTGGGCGCCTTCCGCGCCTGCATGGAGGCGTTCGACTCCCGCCCCGGCGTGCGCGAGGCGATGACGCAGGCGGTGAAGACGGACGGCCGCCCGTTCCTCGGCATCTGCGTCGGCATGCAGCTCCTCGCTGACCGGGGCAAGGAGTTTGGCGAGACCCCCGGCCTGGGGTGGATCGGCGGCGAGGTGCGACTGCTGGAAACGGGCGATCCGCACGCCAAGGTGCCCCACATGGGCTGGAACACCCTGCGTTCGGAATCCGCCCACCCCCTGATCGAAGACGCCTCCGACCTCTACTTCACCCACAGCTTCGCCCTGTTTCCCGACGATGCCGCCGACGTCACCGCCAGCGTCGAGCACGGCGGCCGGTTCGCCGCCGCCGTAGCGCGGGACAACGTGGCGGGCGTGCAGTTCCACCCTGAGAAGAGCCAGGAGGCGGGGCTGGCGCTGATCGGTCGGTTCCTGGAATGGAAGCCCTGACAACCGCCATGACCGCGCTCACCCTCTACCCCGCGATCGACCTCAAGGGCGGCCAGTGCGTGCGCCTGTTCAAGGGCGAGATGGATGCCGCCACCGTCTACAACGACAGCCCCGGCGATCAGGCCACCGCCTTCGCAGCCCAGGGCTTCGAGCGCCTGCACGTGGTCGATCTCGACGGGGCCATCGAGGGCAAGGCGGTGAACCGCGACGCCGTCACCGCCATCCTGCGCGCCACATCAGTGCCCGTGCAGCTGGGCGGCGGGATCCGCGACCGGGCTGGGGCGGAGGCATGGCTGGAGGCCGGTGTCTCCCGCGTGATCCTGGGCACGGCCGCGGTGCGCGACCCGCAGCTGGTGCGCGATCTGGCCGCCGCGCACCCCGGCCGCATCGCCGTGGCGGTGGACGTGAAGGACGGCCTCGTGGCGGTTTCCGGCTGGGTGGAGGCCTCGGCGCTTTCGGCTGTGGAGCTGTCGCGGCGGTTCGAGGACGCGGGCGTCGCCGCCCTGATCATCACCGACATCGGCCGCGACGGGGCGCTCACAGGCGTCAACGTGCAGGCCACGGGGCAGCTGGCGGATGCTGTGAACCTACCGGTGATCGCTTCCGGCGGCATCGCCTCGGTGGCCGACCTTACGGCGCTGAAGGCCTGGCCGGGCCGGGCCATCGAAGGCGCGATCCTGGGCAAAAGCCTCTACGTCGGCGCGATCCAGCCCGCTGAAGCCCTGCGGATCGCCGCCGCCGAGCGCTCGCGCGAGGACGCGCAATAGAGATGGTAAAGACGCGCATCATCCCCTGCCTCGACGTGAAGGACGGGCGCGTGGTGAAGGGCGTGAACTTCGTGGCCCTGCGCGATGCGGGCGACCCCGTGGAGCAGGCGCAGGCCTACGACGCGGCGGGCGCAGACGAGCTGATGTTCCTCGACATCACCGCCAGCTCCGAAGGGCGCGGCCTGATCCTGGACGTGATCGCCCGCACCGCCGACGTGTGCTTCATGCCCCTCAGCGTCGGCGGCGGCGTGCGGGCGGTGGACGACGCGCGCCGGCTCCTGCGGGCGGGGGCCGACAAGGTCTCGATCAACACCGCCGCGGTGGAGCGCCCCGACCTCCTGAGCGAATGCGCCGACGCCTTCGGCAGCCAGGCGGTGGTCGCCGCCGTGGACGTGAAGGCCCGCGAGGGCGGCTGCGGCTGGAGCGTCTTCACCTACGGCGGGCGGCGCGACACGGGGCTGGACGCCGTGGACTATGCCCGTCTGGCCGTGGCCAAGGGTGCGGGCGAGATCCTCCTCACCTCCATGGACCGCGACGGCGCCAAGACCGGCTACGACATCGACCTCCTGCGCGCGATCACCGCCGCGGTGTCCGTGCCCGTGATCGCCTCGGGCGGCGCGGGAAACGTGCGCCACCTCGTGCAGGCGGTGCGTGACGGGGGGGCGGACGCGGTGCTGGCCGCGTCGATCTTCCACTTCGGCGAAGTCACCGTGGGCGAGGCGCGACAGGCGTTGGCTGACGCGGGCCTGCCCGTGCACAAGCCCGCCCCCGTTCGGGAGCGCGCCGCATGACGCTGTTCGACCGCCTCGCCCGCCTGCAGGCCACCATCGACGCCCGCCAGGGTGCCGACCCCAAGTCCAGCTACACCGCCCAGCTCCTCGCCGATCCCGCGCGGGCCGCCAAGAAGCTGGGGGAGGAGGCGGTGGAGGCCGCCATCGCCGCAGCCCAGGGCGACCGCGAGGCTCTCGCCGCCGAGATGGCCGACGTGTTCTTCCACGCCCTGGCGCTCATGGCCTCCGCTGGTGTCTCCCCCGATGCCGTGGCCGCCGAGCTCGAGCGGCGCGAGGCCAGGTCCGGCGTGGAGGAAAGGGCCTCCCGCGCCTAGGGCGTGGGCTTGGCCGGCGCCGCCGCCGCGACCGTCTTCTTCGGCGGCTTCACCTGACGCCCGAGCCTTGCGGCCTTCATGATGCTGGGCAGCGAGTAGTTTCCCTCGTGGCAGGTGTACTCATAGATTGGGCCCTTGGTGGCGCGGAACAGTTCCTCCCCCTTGAGGGGCTGGGTGAAGGTCTTCGGATCCACCACGGTGAACTCATAGAGCAGCTCGCCCGGCCCGGTGCGGGTGAACCGCTCGGTCACCCTCGCGTCGCCGGAGTGGAAGAAGAAGTCCCGGTCCATCACCTCACGGCGGAAGCCTCTGGTCTCCACGACCAGGGTCGCGCCCTCCCAGTGGCCGATGGAGTTGCCCGCCCAGCTCGGAGGTTGGTTGGGATCGCGCACCGTGGTCATCGGCACGATGCGGAACTCGTGGTTCTTCTCCGAATAGATCGCCACGTGATCTTTCGTGCGCACGATCTGGATCAGGTTGGCATCCTGCTCTGACATCTGGGGCGGAGCGTCGCCGTTTGAGGAAATGCAGCGTTCGCCGTCGGGCCTGTCCTCCGGATTGTCGTAGCCCTCCTCCCAGTCGGGGTCACCGATGTGCAGGCGGGCCTTGGCCTCAGGGCTATAGGGCACGCGGCCGTCTGCGGGGCTGACGATCCAAGAGGTGCGCAGCTGGCCGCGGATCTTCGCAAGGCCCTCGCCGGAGTCTGGAAACTCGGATTCGTTCTGGCCGAGGTCGTCCATCGGATCGCTGGGCACGCCGTGAAAGCGGGAGAGGGTCGCCTCGTAGGCCGCGGCTTCCTTGGGCGTCAGCACCAGTGACTTCAGCTTCTTGGGCCGCTGCAGGCGGGTGTAGGAGGCGTTGGTCCACAGCCCCTCGATATCGGTGGCGGCCACGGCGGTCGCCAGGCTCGGTCGCGCCCGCCCCCTGGCCTGCGCCGGTGCCGCGGCGGCCAGAAGCAGCAACACCGCGGCCGCCTCGATTCCCCATAATCGCCTCATCGCAGCCCCCCGACTTCCCCGATCCGCAGGTGCGATCAAATGATGGGCGGCGGCCGATGACAAGACCGGCCAAGCTGGAATCAGCTTCCCCCGTCGTCGCGGTCCACATCTTCGAACGGGGTCCAGGTGAGGAGGTCGCCCGGCTGGCAGTCCAGCTCCCGGCACAGGGCGTCCAGCGTGGAGAGGCGCACCGCCCGGGCCCCGCCGCCGCGCAGGAGGCGCAGAGCCTCCTCCGACAGGCCCACCCGGTCGGCGAGTTCGGTCAGGGCCATGCGCCGGGCGATCAGCACCTCGTCCAGCCGCACGCGCACGGGCATCAGACGGTCAGCTCGGCTTCGGCCCGAAGGCGCGCGCCCTCGCGGAACACCTCGGCCAGCACGAACACCACCAGCACCGAGAACCACGCCGTGACGTTCAGCGAAGTCCGCAGGTTCTGCGCCTGCGGGAGGACCGCGTGAGTGATGACCCGCGCAGCCCAGCCGAGCAGCTCCATCGCCCCCAAGACGGCTCCGATCACCCGCAGGCGGTTCACGTTCTGCGGATCGAAGGGGTCGCCCGCCGTCATGGTGGAGAACACCCGCCGCGTCCGCTCCACGGCCACGATCAGGAGCGCGATGTAGAAGAAGCCCAGCGCCAGCACCCCGGCCAGCGCCGGGCCGGTGCGCAGAAGGTCGGTGAACGGTCCGAACGGCTGGTCGGCCCGCCCCGCCCGCGCCAGGATGAACGGCTGCGCCAGAAGCGCCACCACGGTGCACAGCGCCGTCACCGCCCCGGCCGCATAGAGGGCGTAATACACCACATCCAGCACCGCCTTGAGGAAGCTGGACACCGAGCCCGGTCCCAACGCGCGCACGCCCACGATGCCTGTCCTCCCCGACGATCAAGCCGCCATCCTGCGGACGGGGGCGCGGGCGTCAACGTAACTCGCGGTAACGTGGGTGGCACGACCTTGGGCAGAGGGTCTTGCGCAGGCGTCGCGGGTGCCCGAAACCCCCGCCATGCCCCTCAGCCTACCCGCCGGAACCCGCCTCGTCGCCGCCACCCACAACCCGGGCAAGGCGCGGGAGATCGCGGCGCTGTTGGAAGGCCGGTTCGAGGTGGTCTCCGCCGCAGAGCTCGGCCTGCCCGAGCCGGAGGAGCCCGAGACCACCTACATGGGCAACGCCCTCCTCAAGGCCCGCAAGGCGGCGGATGCCTCGGGGCTGATCGCTCTGGCTGACGACTCCGGTTTCTCGGTGGCGGCGCTGGGCGGGGCGCCGGGGGTGCTGTCGGCGCGCTGGGCAGGCGAGCCCCGCGACTTCGGCATGGCGATGGCGCGGGTGGCGCGCGAGGTGGACGCCTCGGGCTCCGACGATCCGTCGGCCTGTTTCATCTGCGCCCTCGCCGTGGCCTGGCCGAAGGGCCCGGCGGTGGTCGTGCAGGGCGAGGTGGAGGGCCTCCTCACCCTCCCACCCCGGGGCGGCAGGGGCTTCGGCTACGACCCCATGTTCACCCCGCTGGGCGAAACCCAGACCTTCGGCGAGATGGATCCCGACCGGAAGGCCAGCCTCAGCCACCGCACCGCCGCCTTCGCCAAGCTGCGCGAGGCCCTGTTCTGAGCGGCGAGCCCCAGGCCGGGCCCCCGGCCCCAGCCCCCGCCCTCGGCGTCTACGTCCACTGGCCCTATTGCGCCCGCATCTGCCCCTACTGCGACTTCAACGTGGTGCGCGACCGGGGGCGGGGAGATGAGGCCGCATCGCTCGCCAGCGCCATCGTGGCCGACCTGGCCGCCCACGCAGCGCTGACCCCGCATCACCGGCTGGTGTCGATCTTCCTGGGGGGCGGCACGCCCTCCCTCATGGACCCCGCCTTCGCGGCCGACATCGTCGCCCAGGCCCGGCACCTGTGGGCCAGCGACGGCCCCCTCGAGGTGACGCTGGAGGCCAACCCGACCGATGCCGAGGCCGACCGGTTCGCGGCCTTCGCCCACGCCGGCGTGAACCGCCTCTCCCTGGGTGTTCAGGCGCTGGACGACACCTCGCTCGCGCTCCTGGGCCGCAACCACGACGCCGCGCAGGCGAAGCGGGCGCTGGCGGTGGCGAGGCGACTGTTCCCGCGCCTGTCGCTCGACCTGATCTACGCCCTTCCCGGCCAGACGCCGCAGGCCTGGCGGCGCACGCTGGAAGAGGCGGCGGGCTTCGGGGCTGAGCACCTGTCGCCCTACCAGCTCACCATCGAGCGGGGCACGGCCTTCGACCGTGCCGTGCGCCGGGGCACGCTCGCTCCCCCCGGCCCAGACCCCGCCGCCGACCTCTACGACGAGACCCAGGCCACGCTGCAACGCCTCGGCTTCGAGGCCTACGAGGTGTCGAACCACGCCCGGGGGGACGCCGCCCGCTCCGGCCACAACCTCGTGGCCTGGCGGGGGGAGGACTATGTGGGGGCCGGCCCCGGCGCCCACGGGCGGCTGACGCAGGATGGGGCACGAACCGCCACCCTCGCCCACCGCCGCATCGCCGACTACGTGGCCGCTGTGGCCGAGACCGGCATCGGCTGGGCCGACCGCGAGACCCTGACGCCCCGCGAGCGGGCGGAGGAGCGCCTCCTGATGGGACTGCGCATCGACGAGGGCGTGGCCCTCACCGACCTCGCCCCCCTGCCGCTGTCGCGCCTGCCAGAGCTCGTGGAACAGGGCATGGTCGCGCAGATCGGCGGCCGCCTGCGCGCCACGCCCCAGGGGCGGCTTCTCCTCGACCGCGTCACGGCCATGCTCGCGGAGCAGACCTAGACCGGCAGCCCCATCAGCAGCCGGGGCGGGTCGCCGGAGGCACCGGAGGCTTCCTGCGCCAGCCAGCGCTTCACGGGGGCGCTGGCGCTCACGGCGGCCACGCCCAGGCCGCGCAGCAGCCGGGCGCCCGGTCCCTCCAGCGCGTAGAGGCGGTGCAGGGCGTCGGTGGCGGCGGCCACGCCCATGCGGTCGAACCGACGCCAGCGGGCGTAGCGCTCCAGCACGGCCAGGGCGCCCCAGTCCTCGCCCAGGCGCCGCGCCTCGATCACCACCTCGGCCAGGGCGGCCACGTCTTTCAGCCCGAGGTTCAGGCCCTGCCCTGCGAGGGGGTGGATCACCTGTGCCGCATCGCCCGCCAGCGCCGTGCGCGGGGCGATCATCCGGTCAGCCAGCTGCAGCGACAGGGGGTGCGCGAAGCGGGGGCCGAAGGGCTCGGCCGCGCCCAGGATGTCGCCGAACCGGCGGCGGAAGATAGAGGCGAAGGCGGCATCCGAGGCGCTGGCGAGGTCGGCGGCGGCGGCGGGCCGCTCGGTCCACACCACGCTGGCGCGGGGGCGGCCGTCCTCGTCGTCGGTGAGGGGCAGAACCGCCAGCGGCCCGCCCGGCAGGAAGTGCTGGAAAGCGACGCCCCGATGCGGCCGCTCCAGCCGAACCGTGGCAACGACCCCCGAGCGCCCATAGTCCCAGCCGGTGACGCCGACGCCCACGGCCTTGCGCACCGGCGAGTGGCGGCCCTCGGCCCCCACCAGGAGCGGCGCGGCGAGCCGCCGCCCGTCCGCCAAAACCAGCGTCGCGACCCGGCCATCCGCCTCGACGTCCGCCACGGCGCCGGGCGCCGCAACGGTCACGCCCGCCTCATGCAGGGCCCGGGTGAGGGCCAGGCGCAGGTGCCGGGTCTCGACCATCCAGCCGAGGGGCTCGTCGCTGCCCGCATCGGCGGCGTCGAAGACCAGGGCGGCGGCGTCGTGAGGGCGTGAGCTGGCACCGGGGGCCGGGCCATCGGTCACGGCCATCCGGGTGATCGGCTGCGCATGCGGCGCGAGAGCCGCGACGAGCCCCAGCGCCGACAGCATCCGCCAGGGAGCGGCCGCCACTGCCGTGGTCCGTCCGTCGAAGGGGGTGGGCGCATCCGGCAGGGGGGCGGCGTCCACTACGCAGACGGCCATGCCGCCGCGGGCTAGCGCCAGGGCGAGGGTCGCGCCGACCACGCCCGCGCCCGCGATCACTGCATCCTGCACCGGTTCATCCACCATGCGCGCCTCCATGCCCCCGGCAGGCCCGCCGGTCCAGTCGCGGCAGGGTCAGGCGTAGTTGAAGCTGATGGAGATGCGCTCGGTGCCAGCGGAACGCGGGCCGGTGGAGGCGATCACCTCGTGACGCAGCCAGCTCTCCCACAGGAACACTGAACCCGGCGCGGGGGTGAGGGTCACGAAGGGCCTGAGCGGCTCCGGCGCATCCGCCCGGCGACGGGGGGCCGCCATCATGGCCGACAGGCGCGGGTCTTCCAGCCGAAGCCCTCCGGCCCCCGGCGGGGTGGCCACATAGACCGTGCCAGAGATGGCGCTGTGCGGGTGGATGTGGCCTGAGTGTGCCGCTCCCGGCTTGAGAACGTTCACCCACAGAGAATCCAGCTTCAGCCGCCGCCCCTTGAGGTCGAACGCGAGCTCGGTGGCGAACGCGGCCACCCGCCTGTCCAGGCGCCGCCGCAGATCGTCGAACACGCTCATCCGCCGGGCCAGGTCGTCCAGCGAGGCGTAGGAGGTGTAGCCGCCATAGCCGTTGGCCTTGCACCACTCACGCCCCCCCCGATCCTCCACCGCCAGCGACCGACACGCGGCCTCCAGCTCAGCGTTGAAGCCTGCAAAGTCAGGCTCCGCGGCCAGCGACCCTTCGTGGACGAGGGTGTGGAAGAGGGAGCGCGCCACGCCTGTCGCGGGCGCCTTCCCCAAGGCTCAGCCCGCCTTTTCCAGCGAGGCTTCCCATTGGCCCTTCGAGGCGAGGGCGTTCATGCGGGCGCGGTGGGTGAAGGCGGCCTGGCCGGCGGGCACGTTCTCCGCCTTGCCGCTCCAGGCCTTCTGCGGGGCCGCCTGCAGGGCGCGGCCGTAGGAGAAGGTCATCTTCCAGGGGAAGCCGCCGATGCGGTTCATGGCATCGAGGTGCGCGGTGGCCTCCTCGTCGGCCTGCCCGCCCGAGAGGTAGGCGATGCCGGGCACGGCGCTGGGCACGGTGGCCTTGAGGCAGGCGATGGTGCGGGTGGCCACCTGCTCGACGGTGGAACCCTTGGGGCAGCCCTTGCCGCAGATAACCATGTTGGGCTTCAGGACGATGCCTTCCAGCGGCACTCGAGCATCGTGCAGGGCATCGAAGGTGGCCTTCAGCACCGCGCGGGTGACCTCGTCGCAGCGGTCGATGGAGTGGGCACCGTCCATCAAGACCTCGGGCTCGACGATCGGCACGATGTCGGCCTCCTGGCAGAGGGCGGCGTAGCGGGCCAGCGCCTGGGCGTTGGCGAGGATCGCGCCCTGGGTGGGAACGCCGTCAGCGATATCGATCACGGCGCGCCACTTGGCGAAGCGGGCGCCCTTCTCGTGGTACTTGGCGAGGCGCGAGGCCAGGCGGTCGAGGCCGACGGTGATGGTCTCGCCGGGGAAGTGCGGCAGGCCCTGCACGCCCTCGTCCACCTTGATGCCGGGAACGCCGCCCGCCGCGGTGATCAGGTCGACCAGGGGCGTGCCGTCGGCGGCGTCCTGCCAGATGGTCTCGTCGTAGAGGATGACGCCGGAGATGAACTGCATGCCGGCCGAGCGGAACAGCATCTCGCGATAGTCGCGGCGGTTCTCCTCGGTGGACTCGACGCCGATGGCGTCGAACCGCTTCTTGATCGTGCCGGAGGATTCGTCCGCCGCCAGAACGCCGCGACCGGGGGCGACCAGTTTCTCGGCCACCGCGTTCAAGCCCGCCAGGTTCATTCGGTCCTCGTCATCACAGAAGCGTGAGGGCCGGTGCATAGCGCGGCCCGCCCGTCGGGGCCAGCCGAAGCGCGCCCGGGGCGAGCGGCTCAGGCCGCGGTGGCGGCCGCCGGCTGCGTCAGGATGGCGTAGACGGCGTCGGCGGAGCGGGCCTGCCGCAGCAGCTCGCGCGTCTCGCTCCCCCGCAACAGGCGAGAGACCTTGGCCAACGCCCGAAGGTGCTCGGCTGCGGGGGCCGCATCCTCGCCGCCGGTGGGGGCGAACAGGGCGAACAACAGGTCCACCGGCTCGTCGTCCACAGCCCCGAAGGCCACGGGGGTCTTCAGCCGCACGAACACGGCGCGCATCCGGTCCAGCCCCGGCACGGCGGCGTGGGGCACGGCCACGCCCCGGCCCACGCCGGTGGAGCCCTGCGCTTCACGCGCCACGAGCCTGTCGAGGATGTCAGCGGCGGGAAGGCCGAAGCGGCGCGCCGCCGCCTCGGCCACCGCGCTGAGTGCCGAACGCTCGGTTTCGGCACCGGGGTGATCGATCACCCCGTCCCGATCGAGCCACTGACTAAGGTCGGTCATCAACGAGGGTCAGGCTCCGGGTCGCGCGGCATTGGGCTTCAGGGGCGTCGCAGCGGCGGTAACGACCGTGCGCTGCGGATCGATCCAGCCGATGTTCTGGTCGGGTCGGCGGTAGACCACGGACAGTCCCCCGTGAGCGGCGTTCCTGAACATGACGACAGGGGCCTCGGTCAAGTCGAGTTCCATCACCGCCATCGACACGGTCATGGTCTTAAGCTCGGATTGCGACTCCGCGATGATGGCGGCGCCCGGTTTTCCGGCACCGGCCGAGCCGTCGTAGCCGTATTCGTCGTCGCCCAGGTCGTCCGCATCGTCGGGCGCTGAGAACACCACCAGCGACATGCTCTCCTGTTTCGAAGCCGGACCCCCGTGGGCGTGGTGGTTCACCAGGCGACGCTTGTAGCGGCGGATGCGGGTCTCGACCTTGATCAGGGCCGCATCGAAGGCGGCGTGGGCGTCGCCGCCCATCCCCTGCGCCACCAGCCGCTGGCCGGACGGCAGGCGCACCACGAGATCGACGCAGATCGAATGGCCTTCCTTGCCGATGAACACATCGGCCTCGCCGCCTGCATTGCCCCGGGCCTCGTCGAAATACTTGCCCACCCCGGCCTGAAGCTCGTCGGTGATCCGGCTTCGGAGGGCGTCGCCCACGTCCATGTGCTTGCCGGAAACCGTGATGTGCATCGAGCCCTGCCCCGAGGGGGCGAAGGCGGGGGCGGCCTTGGCGGCAGCAGACATGGGCAAACTCCGTGGCATCGGCCTCTGCAACCGGATTGGCGGGCGCAGGGATGGCCGGGTTGGGGTGGAGGAACGCGCCCTCGAATTGATGGTTCGGCCCTCCCTCGTGCCGGGCGAAGCGATCCTCGCCTGCCCGGACCCCTGAGCTAAGACCCCGATTGCGGCGGACGCCAGACGATGCCGATCACAAGGAAGTGTGGTGGCCCGCGGCGCCTCGTTTCCCAGCGGCCTCCCCGCTGTTCGGAGGACAAAGGGTGGTGAACCGGGCGTTAAGACCCGAAGCGCACAAGTCGCCGGTCGCCTTCCGCAGCCTCAAGCCCAAATGGCCACCGACCTCGTCCTTCATCACTTCCCGCTCGATCCGTTTTCCCGCCAGGCCCGCCTGGCGCTGGGCGAGAAGCGACTGCCCTTCGTGGAGCGGGTCGAACGCTACTGGGAACGGCCGGAGACGCTGCAGGCGCTCAACCCCTCGGGCATGACCCCCGTGCTGATCGACCTTCGGGGCGAGGAGCGGCTGGTCGTCTGCGAGATCCGGGGCGTGCTGGAGCACCTGGAGGAGCGTCGGCCCGAAGTTCCGCTTCTGCCCATCGACGCGGCCGGGCGGGCGGAGGTGAGGCGGCTTCTGGAATGGTTCGATCGGAAATTCCATAACGAGGTCAACAGCTTCCTTCTTCACGAGAAGATGGAGAAGCGGCTGTTCGGCCTGGGCGCGCCCGATCTCGCCAACCTGCGCGCGGGTCGCGACGCCCTGCGCGCCCACATGACCACGCTGGAGGGCCTCTTGGCCGAGCGCGACTGGCTGGCGGGGGGTGCCCTGTCCTTGGGCGACATCGCGGCGGCGGCGCACCTCAGCGTGATCGACTACCTGGGCGAGGTTCCGTGGAAGGATTTTCGCCTCACCAAGACCTGGTACGTGCGCCTGAAGTCGCGCCCTGGGTTCAGGCCGCTTCTGGCGGATCGCCTGCCGGGCCTGCCCCCGGCCTCGCACTACGACGACCTCGACTTCTGAAGGTCCATCACCGGCTGAGGCTGGACTTGCGGCGACGCTCGCGCCTTGGGTGACCCGTGCAACCCGACGCTTCAGACCTGAAAGCCCGCATCCGTGAGCGGGCCCTCGCGCTGAGCTTCGATGCATGCGGATTTGCCAGCGCCACCGACGCCTGGCCTGCCTCCGACCGGCTGAAGGCCTTCGTGGCTGAAGGTCTGCACGGCGACATGGGCTGGATGGCCGAGACCGCCGAACGCCGCGCCCACCCCACCGCCATGTGGCCGGACGCGCTCTCCGCCGTGGTGCTGGCGGTGAACTATGGCCCCGACCGCGATCCCCGTGAGGCGCAGGCCGAACCGTCGCACGGGGCGATCAGCGTCTATGCCCAAGGCGACGACTATCACGAGGTGATCAAGACGCGCCTTAAGGCCCTGGCCCGGTCCATCGCCGCGGAACACGGCTGCGAGGTCAAGGTGTTCGTGGATACCGCCCCCCTCATGGAGAAGCCCCTGGCGATGCGGGCCGGGCTGGGCTGGCAGGGCAAGCATACCAACCTCCTCAGCCGGGAATGGGGGAATTGGCTGTTCCTCGGCGTGGTGCTGACCACCCTCGATCTGGAGCCCGATTCGCCCGGCGAAGACCGTTGCGCCTCATGCACGGCCTGCCTCGACGCCTGCCCCACGGCGGCTTTCCCCGCGCCCTATCGGCTGGATGCGCGCCGCTGCCTCTCCTACCTCACCATCGAGCACGCCGGGCCGTGGCCGGACGAGTTCCGGGCCGCGATGGGCAACCGCATCTACGGCTGCGACGACTGCCTGGCCGCCTGCCCGTGGAACAAGTTCGCCGCCGTGGCGCAGGAGCAGGCCTTCCACGCGCGGGACGCCCTGCGCTCACCCCCGCTGGAGACCCTGGCCGCCCTGGACGACGCCGCCTTCCGCGACCTGTTCCGCAAGAACCCCATCAAGCGCATCGGCCGGGCGAGGTTCGTGCGCAACGTGCTGTACGCCATCGGAAATTCCGGCGACCCAAGGTTGGCCGAGAGTGCGAAGGCGCTGCTGGGCGACGCCGACCCGGTCGTGAGAGATGCAGCGGAGTGGGCGATTCTACACCTCTCCCGCCTGCGGGAGAGGGAGGGGCCCGCCGCACCAGCGGTGGGAGGGTGAGGGACGCTTGCCGTGTGATCTCGACGGTGGAGCCCTCACCCCTCCCACGAGGTTTCACCCTGCGGGCCCTTTCCCTCTCACCTGACGGGTAGAGGGAGCTTAAGCCTTCGCGTCCACCGAACCGCCTGCGCTATCATCAGCACCCGCGTATCCATTTGTACTCGGCGCGGCGGCCACGCTGACCTTGGGCGACACGGCCACCAGGGCCGGGCGCACCACACGGCCGAAGAGCTCGTAGCCGTCCTGCATCACCATCACGACGGAGCCCGGGGCCACACCGTCGGCGGGCTGTTCCATCATGGCCTGGTGGTAGTTGGGGTCGAAGCGGGCACCCCGCTCGGGGCTGAGTTTCTTCAGGCCATTACGCTCGAAAGCGGTCTGCAGAGCCTTCTCGGTCATGTCGATTCCGGTGACGAGGTTCTTCACCGCCGGATCTTCCGAGCCCTTGGGAGCGGCCTGCAGGGCGCGCGACAGGTTGTCGGCAGCGTCCAGCATGTCGCGGGCGAAGCGCTGGATGGCGAAGGCGCGGGCGTCGTTGGACTCCTTCTCCGCCCTGCGCTTGGTGTTTTCGGCGGCGGCGGCGGTGCGCAGCACCTGGTCCTTCAGGGAGACGATCTCGTCGCGCAGGGACTTGATGAGGTCGCCGTCGTCCTCGACGGGCTCGTGGTCCGACACGTCGTCGAAGTCGGCTTCGGAGTTGAAATGGTCTTCGTCGCTCACGGTCTCACTCACTCTTTGGTCGCCATCGGCGATATCGCAGGGGTTAGCCCGCCTCGAACATCCGGCCCAGCATCCGGGCCGTGTAGTCCACAAGCGGGATCACGCGCGCATAGTTCAGACGGGCGGGACCGATCACGCCGATCGCCCCCACCACCTTCTGCCGGCCGTTCATATAGGGGGCCGCGATCACGGCGGAACCCGAGAGCGAAAACAGCTGCGTCTCCGAGCCGATGAAGATGCGCACGCCCGAGGCCTCGCGCACGTCGTCGAAGAGGCCGATCAGCCGCTCCTTCTGCTCCAGATCCTCGAACAGGAGCCGCACCTTTGCGAGGTCGGACGAGGCGGCCGCGTCGTTGAGGAGGTTGGCGTGGCCGCGCACGATCAGCGCCCGCTCTCCCGCGGGGTCAGACCCGCCCCAGGCCGCGAGGCCGCCTTCCACGAGACGGGCGGCGGTCTCGTCCAGATCGCGGCGGGCGGCGGAAAGCTCGCCCGCCACCTCACGCCGCGCCTCCGCCAGGGTTCGGCCGCGCAGGCGGGCGTTCATGAAGTTCGAGGCTTCCTGCAGGGCCGAAGGCGGCAGCCCGATAGGCGTCTCCATCAGCCGGTTCTCGATGGTGCCGTCGTCGAACACCATCACGGCCAGGGTCTGCCCGCCGCCAAGGGCCACGAACTCCACGTGCTTCACACCCGCGTCGCGCACGGGCGCGGTGACTACCGCCGCCCCGCCTGCGAGGCCGGAGAGGAGGGCGGAGGCCGCGGTCAGCGCTTCCTCCACGTTGCGGGGGCCCTTGCCGAGGCGCTCCTCGATGGCGCGGCGCTCGTCGTCCGACACGTCGCCCACTTCGAGGAGGCCGTCCACGAACAGGCGCAGCCCCGCGTGGGTGGGCATGCGCCCGGCCGAGGCGTGGGGCGCGTCCAGAAGGCCCAGCGCCGCCAGGTCCTGCATGGTGTTGCGGATCGAGGCGGGGGAGAGCTGCACCCCGGCCCGCGACATGGTGCGCGAGCCCACGGGCTCCCCCGTCTCCAGATAGGTCTCCACGATGCGGCGAAAGATGTCGCGCGCGCGCCCGTCCAGCGAACCCAGCGAGGGGGCCGGATCGAAGGCGAAGGGCGCGTTGAGCGGCTGCAGCGGCATGGGGAGGGCGGGCGACCGTGGACGGCGGGGGTGCGGTGGACGATAAGCCCCCCCGACCCCCGCGCAAGCGCGCTTGCCACAAGCTGAACGCTCCCATGCCCCTCACCGATCTCGCCGGCTTCAAGGCCACGCCCCGCCGCCCCTCCGGCCGCGCCGTCGACGCCCTGCGGGAGGTGTCGCTGGAGACGGGGATCACCCGCTATGCGGAGGGGTCGTGCCGGGTCACCTTCGGCCACACCATCGTGCACGTCACCGCCAGCCTGGAGGAGGGCGTGCCAGGCTTCCTGCGCGGCAAGGGGCAGGGCTGGGTGACGGCCGAATACGGCATGCTGCCCCGCGCCACCCACACCCGAGGCCGCCGAGAGGCCGCCGCCGGCAAGCAGAGCGGCCGCACGCAGGAGATCCAGCGCCTGATCGGCCGCTCGCTCCGCGCCGTGACCGACCTCAAGGTTCTGGGCGAGCGCCAGATCACCGTGGACTGCGACGTGCTGCAGGCCGACGGCGGCACCCGCACCGCCTCGATCACCGGCGCCTGGGTGGCGCTGAAGCTGTGCGTGGACAAGCTGCGGGCCGACGGGGTGCTCAAGGCCGACCCGCTTCTGGATCAAGTGGCGGCCGTCAGCTGCGGCGTGCACCAGGACATACCCGTGCTCGACCTCGACTACGACGAGGACTCCACCGCCGAGGCCGACGCCAACTTCGTGCTCACCGGCACCGGCAAGATCGTGGAGATCCAGGCCACCGGCGAAAAGCGCGGCTTCTCCACCGAGGAGTTCGACGGCTTGTTTAGCCTCGCCAAGGCCGGCATCGCCGACCTGTGCGCCATGCAGCGCACGGCTGTGGGGCTCTAGCTCAGGCGGCTTCCGAGGCCAGGAGGCGCAGCCACAGGGGCTGACCCTTCAGCGCGGTGGCGACCCAGGCGGCGTGGCGTTCCCGCTCCGCATCGGTGGAGCGCGGGGCCAGCGGTCGGGGGCGGGCGCCGTAGTGGGCAGGGCCGCGGGCGGCGGCGGCGGCGTCCTCCGCCAGGGTCGAGAACTCGAGCGCCCGTTCCTTGCCGCCCTGCAGCTCCAGATAGACCAGGGCCAGGAGGCGGGTGTCGATCAGCGCCCCGTGCTTCTCGCGCTCCGCCAGGCTGATCTTGTAGCGCCTGCACAGGGCGTCGAGGCTGTTGTGCATGTTGGGAAAGCGCTTCTGCGCCAGCTTCAGGCTGCACACCCAGCGGCTCTCCGGCAGCGGTTCTTTGCCCGCCCGGTCGAGCTCCATGTTGATGAAGCCCCGGTCGAAGGCGGCGTTGTGCGCCACGAGCTGCGCCGCGCCGATGAAGCTCAGGAAGGCGTCGGCCACCTCCGGCTCGTGAAACCGCGGCTTGCCGCGAAGGGAGGCGCGGCTGATGCCGTGCACCCGCTCGGCGTCGGGCTCGATGTCGCGGTCGGGGTCGATGAAGCAGTGGAAGTGCGCGCCCGTGGGGAGCAGGTCCTCCACCTCGATGCAGGCGATCTCGATGATCCGGTGGCCGGACCGGGGATCGAGACCCGTGGTCTCCGTGTCGAGGACGATCTCGCGCGCCATCCCGTCTGAGTGGCGACGTTCGCGGCGGACTTCAAGCCTGCGGGCGGGTGCGCGCCGATCGCCAGGCCGGGTCGGCGAGGATCGCGAGGATCGCTCGCACCCTGTGGCGGGCGGGCTCGATCCCGTGGCCGGTTTCGATCACGAAATCGGCCAGGGCGCGCTTGCCGGCGTCGGGCATTTGGCGGGCGAGGATCGCGTCCATCTTCTGCGGCGTCATGCCAGTGCGGGCCAGCACCCGGCGGCGCTGCTCGTCAGCCGGGGCGGAGACCACGGCCACCGCATCCATCGCCCCGTCGCCGCCGGTCTCGAACAGGAGCGGCACGTCGAGCACCACGACGGGAGCGCGAGCGACCTCCTCGAAGAAGGCGGCGCGGTGGGCGCCCATCAGGGGATGCACCGTCTGTTCCAGCCGCTTCAACGCCAGGGGATCACCCACGACCCGCGCCGACAGCAGCGCCCGGTCGATCGCCCCGCTAGCCCCGGTCACCCCCGGAAACGCCGCCTCCACCGCCGCGACCGCCCCTCCCCCCGCCGCATAGAGGGCATGAACCGCCGCATCGGAGTCGTAGACCGGCACGCCCTCCTCGGCGAACAGCCGCGCCGTGGTGGACTTGCCCATGCCGATGGACCCGGTGAGCCCGAGCTTGATCATACGTCACCTGCCAAGACGTGCAGGCAGGCCCCGCGCACGTCCGCTTCGGGGAGCGGGGGCGCTCCGAACAGTGCGTGGAAGCTGGGCCTCGCCTGGCCGATCAGCATGGCGAGCCCGTCGGCCGTGTCCCATCCGGCGCGGGCCGCCGTTTCCAGAAAGGCGGTACGCAGGGGGCGGTAGACCATGTCGAGCGCGGCCGCCCCGGCAGGCGGGGCTGGCCACGGCGGGTAGAGAGGCTCCAGCCCTTCAAGGCCGAGGGTGGTGGCGTTGACCACGAGCGTCGCCCCGTCGAGAGCGCGCTCCATCTCCAGCCAGCGCACGGCCTCGCCGCCCACCCGCTCCGCCAGCTCCTGCGCCCGGTCCAGCGAGCGGTTGGCGGCGCGGATCGTGCCGACCCCCGCCTGCCGCAGGGCCGAGGCAGCCCCCCGCGCCGCACCACCGGCCCCCAGGATCACCACCGTGGCCCCGGCCGGTCGCCACCCCGGGGCCTGCTCTGCCAGCGCCTGGATCAGTCCGAAGCCGTCGGTGTTGCGCGCCTCGATTCCGTCCGGCGTGAACAGGAGGAGGTTGGCGGCGCCCGCAGCCGTGGCCGCGGCATCTGCCTGGTCAGCCAGGGCCAGGGCGGCCTCCTTGTGGGGCACGGTGACGTTGACGCCTCGCAGCCCCGCGCTGCGCAGTTCGGCGATCACCGCCTCGAAGCGATCCGGCGGGGTCTCGACCGTCACGTAGTCGCCGTCGATGCCAGCCGCCTGCAGCCACAGGCCGTGGATCACCGGGCTGAGCGAGTGCTTCACCGGAAAGCCCACCACGGCGGCGCGGGGAGGGCTCATTCCGTGACGATCCCGTGCAGGCGCAGGAAAGCCAGCACCTGCAACAGCGGCAGGCCCTGGATCACGAAGGCGTCGCCCTCGATCCAGTCAAACAGCTGCACGCCCCCTCCCTCCAGCTTGTAGCCCCCGGCGCAACTCATGGCCGCATCGGCTTCGCGCTCCAGATAGCCCTCGAGGAAAGAGTCGGAGAAGAGGCGCACGTGCAGGCGCGCACTCTCCACGACCCGCCAGATGGGCATTCCGTCCAGGGCGATCACCGCGGCGGTATGCAGGCGGTGAGAGCGACCGCGCAGGGCCAGGAGGTGGGCGCGGGCCTCGGCCAGCGTCTGCGCCTTGTCCATGTGGGTGCCGTCGAGGTCGAGCGTCTGGTCGGAGCCGAGCACGAAGGCGCCCGGCCGCCGGGCGGAGACCTTCACCGCCTTCGCCTCGGCCAGGGCATCGGCCACGTCGCGGGGCCGGGCCCCCTCCGCCACGAGCCCGGCCTTGAGGGGAGCCTCGTCGACCCCGGGAGACACCGCCTCGAACGTCACACCCGCCGCCCGCAGCAGACGCCCGCGGGCTTCGCTCAGTGAGGCGAGGATCAGGGGTGGCGGCGTCACGCCAGGGCCGCGGGCGAGGTGGCGGTGGTCACCGGCCCGGTGCCCCGGGCGGCGAGCATGGCGATGACGGCGGCCGCGGTCTCCTCCACCGAGCGGCGGGAGACGTCGATCACGGGCCAGCCCTGCCGCTCGAACAGGCGACGCGCCCGCACCGTCTCCTCCCGCACGGCATCGGTGTCCACGTAGGTCGAAGCGCGGATCTCCTTCAGGCTGAGGAGGCGGTTCTTGCGGATCTGCACCAGCCGGTCGGGGGAGACGATCAGCCCGACGATCAGGGGCTTCTTCAGGGTGAGAAGCTGGGGCGGCAGCTCCGCCCCCGGCACCAGGGGGATGTTGGCGGAGGCGAAGCCCCGGTGCGCCAGGTAGATGCAGGTGGGCGTCTTCGAGGTGCGGCTCACCCCCACGAGCACGATGTCGGCCCGCTCCAGATCCTTGGCTCCGTGGCCGTCGTCGTGGGCGATGGCGTAGTCCAGCGCCTCCATGCGATTGAAGTAGTCGGCGTCCATGGAGTGCTGGGCGCCGATGCGGCTGGTGAGCTGGGCGCCGAGGTGCCGGCCGATGGCGGCCGTAAGCGGGTCGAGCGCGGCCACACATGGCACTTCCAGTTCCCGGCAGGCAGCCTCGAGGGTGGTGCGCAGCTCCCGGTCGACGATGGTGTGAACCACCATGCCCGGTGCGTCCTCCACCTCTTTCAGCACCCGGTCCAGCTGCCGGAGGGAGCGGACGAGGGGGTAGACGTGCTCCAGAGGCAGCACCCCGTCGAAGCGGGCGCAGACGGCGCGGGAGATGGCGTTGAGGGTGTCGCCCGTGGAATCCGACACGAGGTGCACGTGGAAATAGGTGGCGAGCCGGGCGCTGTTCATCGGGCGCACTCTACCGATCCGGGGGTGCGACAGGATGTCGGGGGGAGAAACACGGGGGACAACACCGGACCACGGGGCGGCGCCGGCGCAGGGCCGACTGGGGACGTGCCCCGAACAAATCCCCATCCCGCCGCCTTGCCAAGCACAGGTTGGGCGCCGGCCCTTGATCGGCGCCCTGCCGGATCAACAGGGGTCGCCTAAACGCTGCGGTCAGCGGGCGCCGATCTCCCACCCAGCCTCGGCGCCCAGGCGCAAACCGTGATGCGCCTTAAGAATTCGTTAACCTGTCGGGGGTTGGCGATCGCTCCCCGATATTCACAGACGCGACCTCCCGTCGCGAACCGGCCTTTAAGGATCTGTTAACCCTTTCGGGAGAGCGGGCTGAAAGAGGGCTTTGGCGCCCCTCATCCCCCGCCCAACCTCTCCCTTCTCAGAAAGAAGAGTCTTCAAGAGGGGAAAAGCGAAGAGGCACTTGCGTGATCGGGAGCTTGAGCGAAGGCCGGGGTTGAGCCAAACGACGTTCATGCCCAGCGACGCCCGGACCGCCCCGGACACCCTCACCCCTTCGGTCACCTCGACGCCCCGGCTCCTGCGGGCCCTGCAGGGCGAGGTGCTGGACCGGCCACCCGTGTGGTTCATGCGCCAGGCGGGCCGCTTCCTGCCGGAGTACCGGGCGCTGCGGGCCACCACCCCCGACTTCATCAGCTTCTGCCTGAACCCGCAGAAGGCCGCCGACGCGACCATGCAGCCGCTGCGCCGCCTGCCCTTCGACGCCGCCATCTGCTTCGCCGACATCCTCCTGATCCCCGGCGCCCTGGGCCAGGAAGTCTGGTTCGAGGCCGGAGAAGGCCCGCGGCTGGGCGCGCTGCCCAGTGTCGAGTCCATGCGCGACCGCATCGGCGGGGTGGCCGCCGCGCTAAGCCCCGTAGGCGAGACGCTGAAGCTGGTGCGCGCCGAACTGGAGGCGGAGGGCCGCTCCGAGCCCCGCGCGCTCATCGGCTTTGCCGGCGCCCCGTGGACGGTGCTGACCTACATGCTGCAGGGCAAGGGTGGCGGGCGCGAGGAAGCCCTGTCGATCGCCTACGCCGAGCCCGAACGGGTTGACGCCCTGATCGACATTCTGATCGAGGCCACCGCCCACTACCTCGTCATGCAGGCGAACGCGGGGGCCCAGGCGCTGCAGATATTCGAGAGCTGGGCGGAAGGCATCGCGGAGCCTTTGTTCCAGCGGATCGTCATCGGGCCGCATGCGAGGCTCGTGGCCCGGGTGCGCGAACTGGGCTGCCGCCTGCCGCTGATCGGCTTTCCCCGGGGGGCTGGGGCCTTGGTGGATGACTACGCCGCGGGTGTTCCCGTGCAGGCGGTCGGCCTCGACACCCAGGCCACTTACGCGCAGGGCAAGCGGCTGCAGGCGAGCGGCAAGACCATCCAGGGCTGCCTCGATCCGCTCCTGCTCCGTGCCGGCGGGGCCGCCCTCGATGCCCGGGTGGAGGCACTGCTGGAAAACTGGATCGACGGCCCTTGGGTCTTCAACCTCGGCCACGGGGTGTTGCCGGACGTTCCCATTCCCCATGTGGCGCGGGTGCTGGAACGGGTGACGGGAATCAAGACGTGACGCAGACCACCGGGGCGCCCGCTGTCTCCACGGGAGGACGGCTGGGCGTGGTGCTGTTCAACCTCGGCGGGCCGGACAGCCTGGAGGCCGTGAAGCCGTTTCTGTTCAACCTGTTCAACGACAAGGCCATCATCGGCCTGCCGCAACCGTTCCGCTGGCTTCTGGCCCGGGCCTTCTCCACCCGTCGCGAGCACGAAGCGCAGGGCAACTATGCCTTCATGGGGGGCTCGTCGCCGCTCCTGCCAGAGACCCTGGCACAGGCCGAGGCCCTGGCCGCCGAGCTGGATCGCCGCCAGCCCGGGCGACCGGTCAAGATCGTCACCGCCATGCGCTACTGGAGGCCGTTCACCGTGGATGCCGCCAGGGAACTGGCTGACTTCGCGCCTGACGACGTGGTGATCCTGCCCCTGTATCCGCAGTTCTCTACCACCACGACCGGCTCCTCCCTGGGCGAATGGCGCCAACGCTATCGCGGCAAGGGCGTGGAGCGGGTGGTGTGCTGCTTCCCGCAGGAGCCGGGGCTGGTGGACGCCCACGCCGAGCTGATCCTGCGCGCGTGGCAGGCGGCCGGCAGCCCGGCCGACATCCGCGTGCTGTTCAGCGCCCACGGCCTGCCCGAGCAGGTGATCCAGCGCGGCGACCCCTACCAGTGGCAGGTGGAGCGCACCTGCGAAGCCGTTGCCGAACGGCTGAAGGCGGACTGGCCGGACCTCGACTGGTCGGTCTGCTACCAGAGCCGGGTCGGACCCCTGAAGTGGATCGGCCCCGCCACCCCGGATGCCATCGCCACCGCGGTGGACGACGGCAAGGGCGTGCTGCTGGTGCCCGTGGCCTTCGTGTCGGAACACGTGGAGACTCTGGTCGAGCTCGACCGGGACTATGCCGAGCTGGCCGCGGAGATGAACTGCCGACACTACCTGCGCGCCCCGGCCGTTGGCATCACGGAACGCTTCGTCGAAGGCTTGGCCGACAGCGTGATCGCCGCCCTCGACAGACAAGGGGTCGCGGCGGCGTGCGGAACCCGCGTCTGCCCCAAGACCTTCGGAAAGTGCCCCTCCACCTGCGCGGCCCCGACCAGCGAGACCCAGGCCTGAGTCCGCTCGCGTCGGGAGATGTCTTGAGCTAGCGGGCAGCGGGCGCCAAAGCTCGACGCGACAAACGGGGCGACCCAAAGGGACGGATATGGGTTCGATGTACGACTGGCTGCGGGGCCTGCACATCCTGGCGGTGATCGCGTGGATGGCCGGGATGCTCTACCTGCCGCGGCTCTACGCCTACCACACCCGCGCCACCCCCGGCTCGGAGATGGACCTCACGTTCCAGGAGATGGAGCGCAAGCTTCTGCGCATCATCATGAACCCGGCGATGCTGGTCAGCCTGGCGCTGGGCATCGCGCTGATCTGGTACGACTCCACCTACCGTTTCGCAGGCGTCGCCAAGTTCCTCGGCCAGCCGTGGATGAGCGTGAAGCTTCTGGGGGTGGTGTTCCTGCTCGGCTGGCACGGCTTCCTGTCGAGCGCCCGCAAGACCTTTGCCAACGGGACGAACACCCGCTCCAACACCTTCTGGCGGGCCACGAACGAGCTGCCGTTCCTGGCGGCGGTGATCATGGTGCTGGCGGTCACGACGGAGTTCGGCTCGCGCTGAGCCCGTCGAAGCGCCTCGTTTTCCAAGGGTTTTCAAGCGGCGCAAGGGGTTCTGCTTGACGACGGCTGCGACTTGTGGTGACGCTGCATCTGCCTGAAGCGACCTGCCGCCCACCAGCGGCCCGCTCCCCAGGATCCCGCCTCCTCATTCCCGGCAACTTCGGACGCACCGTCCGCACAGTTAAGCCGAATCCGAACAGCCCCAGGCCTCACCCGGCCTCCGCCGCGCCAAGACCGCATCGAGCGGCTTGAAACTCCTGCGGCGCGATCGGCCCAGACGTCTTCAAGAGACCCACGATCCCCATGCCCGACGAGTCCCCTCTCGACATCACCGCCGACCCGAACACGGGCTCGCTGGACGTCGAACTCGAATCCCCCACCGGCCTCGCGGCCGATGCCGCCGCCCTTCCCGACGAGGATGGCGGCGACGATCCCTCCACCGCCGGCGTCCCCGACGACAGCCCCCTTCCCGACACAACCGCCACGGCCTCCGGCGACGAGGAGCCGAGCGGTGTCTCCACCCTCGGCATCACCCGGATGTCGCTGCAGGAGTTGAAGGAAAAGTCGCCCACCGACCTCGTGGCCTTCGCCGAACAGATTGAAGTCGAGAACGCCTCGACCCTGCGCAAGCAGGACCTGCTGTTCGCCATCCTGAAGGGCCTGGCCGACGAGGGCGTGGAGATCTCCGGCTCCGGCACGCTGGAAGTGCTGTCGGACGGCTTCGGCTTCCTGCGCAGCCCTGAAGCCAACTACCTCTCCGGCCCGGACGACATCTACGTGTCCCCGTCCCAGATCCGCCGCTACGGCCTTCGCACCGGCGACAGCGTCGACGGGGGCGTGCGCGCCCCGCGCGAGGGCGAGCGCTACTTCGCCCTGGTGAAGGTCGACCTGATCAACTTCGAAAACCCGGAGACGGTGAAGACCAAGGTCGCCTTCGACAACCTGACGCCGCTCTATCCGGACGAGCGGCTGAAGATGGAGCTGCCCGACCCCACGGTGAAGGACCGCACGGGCCGCATCGTCGACATCGTGGCGCCCATCGGCAAGGGCCAGCGCTGCCTGATCGTCGCCCCGCCTCGCGTGGGCAAGACGGTGATGCTGCAGAACATCGCCAAGTCGATCGAGACCAACCACCCCGAGTGCTACCTCATGGTGCTGCTCATCGACGAGCGCCCGGAAGAAGTCACCGACATGCAGCGCACGGTGAAGGGCGAGGTGATCTCCTCCACCTTCGACGAGCCCGCCACCCGCCACGTAGCCGTGGCCGAAATGGTAATCGAAAAGGCCAAGCGCCTGGTCGAGCACAAGCGCGACGTGATCATCCTCCTGGACTCCGTCACCCGCCTCGGCCGCGCCTACAACACGACGGTGCCCAGCTCCGGCAAGGTGCTGACCGGTGGCGTGGACGCCAACGCCCT
This sequence comes from Caulobacterales bacterium, assembly GCA_038226305.1. GTDB lineage: Bacteria > Pseudomonadota > Alphaproteobacteria > Caulobacterales > Caulobacteraceae > JASLDZ01. The sequence continues at coordinate 149,465 of JBBRQN010000003.1, read as the reverse complement.
GCAGCGCCCCAAGCGCTTCTTCGGCGCCGCGCGCAACGTGGAGGAGGGCGGATCGCTCACCATCATCGCCACCGCCTTGACCGACACCGGCAGCCGGATGGACGAGGTGATCTTCGAAGAGTTCAAGGGCACCGGCAACAGCGAGCTCGTGCTCGACCGCAAGGTGGCCGACAAGCGCATCTTCCCCGCCATCGACGTGCTGAAGTCTGGCACCCGCAAGGAAGAGCTGATCACCGACAAGGCCAACCTGCAGAAGACCTACGTGCTGCGCCGCATCCTGAACCCCATGGGCCCGCAGGACGCCATCGAGTTCCTCATCGACAAGCTGAAGCAGACCAAGACCAACGACGACTTCTACCAGTCCATGAACACCTGATGCGGCCGGGGCTGCCGCCCCATCCCTAGTGGCCGTTGGTCTCGGGGAAGGGCTGCAGTTCGGGCTTGGGCTGGGCGTCGCCAGGCAGGATCAGCTTCAGGGCGCGCATCAGGGGCTGCATGGTCAGCCCCTGCACGAAGATCGAGAACGCCACCACCGCGAAGGCCGCCACCACAATGGCCCCACGCTCAGGCACGCTCGCCGGTACGGCCAGCGCCAGCGCGAGCGCCAGGGCTCCGCGAAGCCCGCCCCAGACGAGGATGTGCTGGTGGCGGATGTCTACCCGCAGGCGGGTCGGGCGGAAGGCCCACGAGAGGAGGTAGACCGCCGCCGCCCGCCCCATCAGCACCAGCCACAGCGCGGTCAGCGAGGCGCGGCTGAACAGGTCGGCGGATTCGTCGGCGATCCGGCTGCCCATCAGGATGAAGATCACCGAGTTGGCGAGGAACGCGGCATAGTCCCAGAACGCCACCATGCGGGCGTGGGTGGTGTCGGTGATCGGCCCGGCGAAACCGATGTTGCCCACGATCAGCCCGGCGGTCATCGACGCCAACACCCCCGACATGTGGAAGTGCTCCGCCAGGAGGAACGAGCCGTAGGCGGCGATGGTGGTCAGGGTGATCTCCACCAGATGGTCGGTGGTGCGCCCGGCCACGATCAGCGCTGCGCCGGAGACGGCTGCTCCTGTCGCCACCCCGCCCAGCACGGTCCACAGGAGCGACAGGGCGATCCCGGGCACGCTGGCGGTGTGGCCGCCCCCGGCCAGGCCCACCAGGATGGCGAAACCCACCGCCGCCACCCCGTCGTTCAGCAGGCTCTCCGACTCCACGAGGAGGCTGAGGCGCGGGGCGACCTTCACCTCCTTGAAGGCGGCGATCACGGCGACGGGGTCAGTGGCGGCGATCAGCACGCCGAACAGGCCTGAGCCCATCCAGCCCCAGTGCAGGAAGTGGTGCATGCCCAGCGCCACCACCGCGCCCCCCAGGGGCACGCCGACGAAGGCGAGGAGGAGCGTGACGGGCAGGTCGCGCCGGAAGGGCTGCCAATGCAGTTGCAAAGCCGCCTCGAACACCAGCGGCGGCAGGAAGACGGTGAAGATCAGCTCGGGCGTCAGCGGCAGGTCGAAGGTGACGTGCGCCAGCGAGAGGCCGACGCCGGCGGCCACGAGGCCTACGCTGTAGGGCAGCTTCAGTCGGCTGGATGCGATCGCCACGAGGCAGGCGACGATCAGGATCAGCCCGAGCGTGGTGACGGTCATGGGATGCGAGGCGCAGGCAAGGGGTCGGCGGGAGCCCTCACCCTCGCAGGTTTCGCCCGCCGCGCCAGTGCGCCTGCCGCGGTCGAGGGGTGGACCTCGCCAGGCTGGCTGCGCGCGGGGCGCGGCCAGCCCGGCGAAGAGATCACTGGGTCTTGGCGGCGGCTTCGGAAGCCGCGTCGGCCTTGCGACCGGCTTTGGCGGCCGCTGCCTTGGTGGAGGCGGCGGCATCGGCGGTGGCTTCGGCGGTCTTGTCGGCTGCGTTCGCCACAGCGGCACCGGTCTTGTCGGCGGCGACGGCGGTGGCGTGGCCCACGTCCTTGGCTGCGGTGACCGTGGCGGCGCCCGCATCGACGGCGGCGGCAGCGGCGTGGTCACCGGCGGCGGCGGCCTGGCCCTGTGACTTTTCCGAGCAGGCGGTGAGGGCCAGCCCGAGAGCGGCGACGCAGATGATGCCTTTGATCGACATGGTGTTCCCTCTTGTCCGAACAGGCGACCGTCGAATGCGGCCGCAATCTTTCAGACTGGAAACAACACCCGCCAACCTTCGCGGTTCCGAAAGCGCCCCGGGGGCGCGACCGGGAGCGATCAGGCGTTGCCCACGGCCGGAGCACCGATCGGGCCCTCGCGGGCGGCGCGCTGGGCGGCGTAGACCTGCGCGAAGTCGATCGGCTCCAGCATGAACGGGGCGAAACCGCCCTCGCTGGTGCAGTCGGCGATGATGCGACGGGCGAAGGGGAACAGGAAGCGCGGGCACTCGGCCAGCAGCACCGGCTCCAGCTGCTCTTCCGGAACGCCGGTCACCTCGAACAGGCCGCCGTAGAGCAGCTCCACCTGGAAGGCCACCTGCGGCACCAGCTGCCCCTCCACCGGATCGCGCGAGGCGGTGGCGCCGAGCTTCAGGTCCACCTCGAACAGCCCGTCGGGGCGGCCGCGGGCGTTCATCTCCACGTTGAGGTCGATCTGGGGCTGTGCTGCGCCACGCAGGCTTTCCGGCGCATGCGGGTTCTCGAAGGACAGGTCGCGGACGAACTGCGCCAGCACGCGGATCTGCAGACCGCCTGGGGTCGTTTGCGGGTCGGCGGCGCCCGTTTGGAGGGCGCCGGGCTCGGGAGGGGTGTCGCTCATCGGCGGGTGGCTACCACGTCGCGCGGAAGAAGAGCAACGTCGGGACGATAAGCGCATTGGGCGTTAGGGGAGTCTTCCCTATATTGTCCTTCAATCGGCGTCCCCGGCGATCAGGGGACGGTATGCGGAACGTGTGATGGTGTCCCAGGTGCTCGAACTCGTGATCTTCGCCGGATTGGCTGCTGTCGTGCTGTTCATGCTCTACAGCGTGCTCGGTCGCCGGGTGGGTCGCCAGCCGCAGGAGGCCGCGCGCCCCGTGCGTCTCAAGCTGGCCGAGGCCCGCGCCGGTCGCGCGCCGGAAGAGGTCGCCATCGAGGTGCAGCACCCCGGCCTCGCCGCCATCAAGGCCCGCGATCCCGGTTTCGAGCTCCCCAAGTTCCTCGACGGAGCCCGCGGGGCCTATCAGGACATCGTTCGCGCCTTCGCCGGTGGCGACCGTGCCAAGCTGGCGGCCCTCACCGCGCCCGAGGTCATGACCGCCTGGGAACCCGCCATCGCCGCGAGCGAGGCCGATGGCCGCACGGGTTCGGTAGAGTTCGTCCATCCCCCCCGCGCCGACCTGGAGGAGGCTGACGTCACCGGCACCCTCGCCAAGCTCAAGGTGCGGTTCCTGGCCGAACTGCGCTCGCGCGTCACCCACGCCGGCGCCGAGACCGTGGATGAGCGTCGCACTGCCGAAATCTGGACGTTCGAGCGGGCGCTCGACTCCAAGGAGTCGAGCTGGCTCCTGGCCCGGGTCGACGCCGCCGAGGCCTGATCGGCGCTTGCAGGTCTGCGCGTCGGTTTTCTGAAGGCTAAATTTTACAGGCGTTAAGGATGGGCGCGCTTGAAAAGGCCATGCCGACCCGCCGCCCGCGCGCCCGCCTGCTGCCCGCCTTCCGGCTGACGCTCACCGTCGGCCTGTCTGCCCTGGCGTGCGCCTGCGCCAGCGGGCCCAAGCCCGGCCCGATCCATGCGCCGCCACCGCATGGCGCCCCGCGATCCCGCCCGTCGCAGCCCGCCCCTCCGCGCGATCCGTCCGACTATCCGGCTGCCGCCTCCCGCGGCTCGGCCCTGGGCGACCTGCCGGGTTGGGCGGACGAGGATCACGCCGCCGCTCTCCGGGCCTTCGCCACCGGTTGCGGCGTGGCGCGAGACCCGAACCTGCGGCCCGCCTGCCTGCGGGCCCGCGCCCTCGGGCCCACCAGCGAAGACACCGCCCGCCGCTTCTTCGAGCGCGAGTTCCGGGCCGAGCCGCTGGGTGGGGAAGGTGTGCTGACAGCCTACTTCGCCCCGGAATACCAGGCCCGCCGCAGTCCCGAGGGGGCATTTTCCGCCCCGGTCCGGCCGAAGCCCTCGCCGGGGGCCGTTGTCTATGCGGCCGAACCTGAGGCCGCGCCCCCCTCGACGCCCGCACAGCCGGTGCCGCCCACCGACGTCATCGGACGCGTGCTGTCGGGGCTGGACGTGGACGGGTTCGACGAGCCGGGCGCCCCCAGCGTCCACCTCGCTCCCTACAGGCCGGAGCCCGCTCCGAGCGGCACCGGCATGAGCCTGGCCGCCGCCGACCGCACCACTATCGAGACCGCTCCCGCCCAGGACGCCCTGGCGTGGATGCGGCCGGAGGAGCTGTTCTTCCTGCAGATCCAGGGCTCCGGCACCCTCGTCTACCCGGATGGAGGCCGCGCCAAGGTGATCTACGCCGGCGACAACGGCCGCGCCTTCACCGCCATCGCCCGGCCGATGGTGGCTGAGGGGCTCCTCACCACGGCGAGGGCGTCGGGCGAGGGCATCCGGGCGTGGCTCAGCAGCCATGCGGGGCCGCAGGCGGATGCGGTGATGCGCAAGAACGCCCGCTACGTCTTCTTCGCCGTCCTGCCCGACGACGGGCGCGACCCGGCGGGGGCGGCGGGGGTGTCGCTGCCCCCCGGGCGCTCCCTCGCGGTGGACCCTGCGCGGCACGGCTATGGTGAGCTGTACTGGATCGACGCCTCGGCCCCGATCCTGACCGGAGCCACCCGGCGCTATCGCCGCCTCGCCATGGCGCTCGATACAGGCGCCGCCATTCGCGGCGAGGTGCGCGCGGACCTCTACATCGGCCGCGGCACCGCGGCAGGGGAGGAGGCGGGGCGGGTGCGCCACACCCTGCACATGGTGCGGCTGGTGCCCGTGGCTTCCGCTGGCGGAGATCGCTGAGCCGTGACTCGCCGTCGCCTCCGCCCCGACGAGGCGAGGCTGTGGTCCAAGGTGGCCGAGACGGTGGAGCTCGCCCCCGGTATGACCGCGCCTGAGCCTCCGCCCGAGGAGGTGCCGCCGCCGCTTCCCCCTGCGACCAAGCCCGTCGCCAAGCGGGGGCAGCCGCCCCTGTTTACCCGCCGCTCGCCCCGCCCGCCCGAGCCGGTGGAGTTGAAGCGACCCGCCCGCGCTGCGCCGAAGCCCGTCGATCCCGATGCAATCGAGCCCAACCGCAAACGGCGCATCGTGCGCCAGCCCGACGCCATCGAGGCCCGGCTGGACCTGCACGGCTTCGATCAGGATCAGGCCAGAAGCGCGCTGCACGCCTTCCTGAAAGCCGCCCATGCCAACGGCGCGCGGGCCGTGCTGGTGATCACGGGCAAGGGCTCCCGGGGCGGCGGCATCCTGAAGGATCGCACCCCCGAGTGGCTGTCAGACCCCGCCGTGCGCGGGCTGGTGGCGGGCGTCTCTCCCGCCGATCGTCGCCACGGGGGTGCCGGAGCCCTGTATGTGGCCCTCAAGCGCCGGGTGTGAGCGGTTTTCCCGCAGGCGCTCGCCGCCACGGCGCGCCCTGCCGCGCCAATGCTGCTAACCTTATGATTCGCATCGAAGGAGGCGCGCCGAACCGATGGCGCCCGACCCCGCCCTGATCGCCAGTGCCGGAGCGGTGAGCCTGGCCCTCGCCGCCGCTCTCCTGGCCCTGGCCCAGAAGCGCGCCGCCGATGCGCGGGTCGCCGGGCTCGAGGGGCGTGTGATCGATGCCGAGCGCCGGGCGGCGGTGGGTGTCTCGGCCGCCGACGTGTTCGATTCCGCCGTGCTGCTGCTCGACGACGGGCAGGTGCGGCTCGTGTCCGGGGCGGATGCCCTGCGCCGCTGCGCTCCGGCGCTCGGCCTGCCGCCGGAAGCCGATGCCCTGACCGTGGCCGCCGCCCTCTCGGCTGATCCCGACCACGCCCGCCGCCTGAAGGCGCTCGCCAACTCAGGGGAGCCCTGCGACTTCGAGGCTTCGGCACCCGGCGTCGCCGCGGGCGGCGGCAGCGCCTCCGTATCGGTGGAGGGTCGGGCTTCGGGCGCCCTGGCGTGGCTGAGACTGACCCCTGCGGTGGGCGAGGGGCTGCCCAGCGCCACCCGCCTGGCCGCCTTCCTCGACGCCTTGCCGGCGCCCGCCTGGCTGGCCGAGGCCGACGGCCGCCCCGCCTGGGCCAACCGCGCCTGGCTGACCGCCGTGGGAGCCGACAGCCTGCAGGACGCCCGCACCCGCCGCCTCGCCTTCGACCGGGGCGCCGAAGCCGCCGCGGGAGAGGCCGCCGCCGCGGGGGAACGCCGCGAGGCCCTGCGCTGGATCTCCGTCGACGGCCGCCGCCGCGCCTTCCAGGTGGACGCCCTGCCCCTTGAAGGCGGCGGTGCAGGCGCCCTCGCGCTCGACGTCACCGAGGCGGAGGACACCCGCGAGGCCCTCAAGCGCCACGTGGCCAGCCATGACGACACGCTTAACCGCCTGGCCGATGCCGTGGCGATCTTCGCCCAGGAGCGTCGCCTCGCCTTCCACAACACCGCCTTCGCCGAGCTGTGGGGCATCGAACCTGCCTGGCTGGCCGAGAGCCCCAGCCACGGGGAGCTCCTGGACCGCCTGCGCCAGCGACGCCGCCTGCCTGAGACTTCGGACTACGCCCAGTTCAAGGCCCGCGAGCTCGGCTTCTACGAGACGCTGGACGCCCCGCCGGACGAACTGTGGTCGCTGCCCGACGGCCGCACCCTGCGCGTGGTGCGCCAGCCGCACCCGTTCGGGGGCCTGCTTCTGCTGTTTAGCGACATCACCGGCGAGCTGAAGTTGCGCAGCCAATACAACGCCTTGGTGCTCGTGCAGCAAGCCACGCTCGACAAGCTGAACGATGCCGTGGCGGTGTTCGGCTCCGACGGGCGTCTTCGCCTGCATAACGAGGCGTTCGAGCGGTTCTGGTCGATCACCCCCACCCAGCTCGCCGACGCGGGCGACTTCGACGGGGTGGCCGAGCTGTGCCTGGCCCTGGTGCACGACCGCAGCTTCTGGCGCGAGCTGAAGGCCCGCGTCGCCGATCCCGACCCGCAGGCGCGGGCCCCGGTGGCGGGGGAGATCCGCACCTCTGATCGCCGGATCGTGGTGTTCCAGACGCGCCCCCTGCCCGACGGGGCGACCCTGGTGGCTTTCGACGACGTGACCGCCACCCGAGAGCTGGAGCAGGCCCTGGCCGACCGGTCCGGCGCCCTGGCCGAGGCGGAGCGGTTGAAGCGCGATTTCGTGGGCAACGTCTCCTACGAGCTGCGAACGCCGCTCACGACCATTATCGGCTACTCCGAGCTTCTGGATAACCAGAGCGACGCCCTGCCCGAGCGCTCCCGCGGCTACATCGGCGCCGTTCGCCAGGCGGCCGCCCAGCTGGCCCGCTCCATCGACGACGTGCTGGACATGGCGCAGATCGATGCCGGGGAAATGGCCCTGTCGCTGGGCGATGTGCACGTGGCCGGCCTGCTGCACGATGCCGCCGAGCGGGCGACCCGCCTCTCCGAAGAGGGACAGGTCACCATCGCTGTGCTCACCGAGCCCGACCCCGGCGTGATCCGGGCCGACGTGCGCCGGCTGGCGCATGTGCTTGACCACCTGATCGCCAACGCCGTGCGCTCCACCCCGCCGGGGGGCGTGGTGACGCTGGACGCCAAGCGCACCTTCGGCGAGGTGCAGGTTCGGGTGTCCGACACCGGGCGGGGCATCCCCTACCATGTGCAGGCGCACATCTTCGATCGGTTCGTCGGCCGCGACCGGGGTGGCCCCGGGTTGGCCCTGGCGCTGGTCAAGGCGCTGGTGGAGCTGCACGGCGGCTGGGTGGCGCTGGAGAGCGAGCCCGGGGCCGGGGCCACCTTCACCTGCCACCTGCCCGAAACCGCCTATGCCGGATCGGCCGCCCCGGAGCTGCAGCTCGAGGCCTGGTGAGGCGGCCGCCGCGTCGGCTTCATTTCACCGCGTCGACCGCCTTCAGCACGTCGTTGTCGGCGGGTCGCACCTTGTAGCCCTCGAGCGCCAGCTTGCTGCGCACGATGCCCTTGGAGTCGATGACGAAGATGGCGGGCCGGGGCACGCCCTCGGCGAAGCTGCCCTTGGCGTACTGCGGATCGCGCAGGTTGAAGGCGTCGATCACCTTCGACCCGTCGTCCGACACGAGGGTGTAGGCCACCCCCTGCTTCTGGGCGAAGGCGGCCAGGGCCTCGGGCTTGTCGTAGCTGAGGGCCGCCAACGTGTAGCCCCGCTTCGCGAGCGGCGCCTGGACCGACTGCAGGTCGATCAGCTGATGCTGGCAATAGGGGCACCACCGGGCGGAGCGGAAGAACACCAGCACCACGCCCTTCTTGCCCGTGAGGCTCGGCAGGTCGCGGGCCACGCCCTTGCTGTCCACCACGGCCACCGCCGGCGCGTGGGCGCCCACGGCCGGGCCGATGTCGATGGGCGAGCCGGGGGCCGGGGCGGCGGGGGCCTGCGCGAAGGCGGCGGCGCCGCTGCCGATCAGGCTGACGGCGGACAGGACGAGAAGGCGACGCAGCACGGGCGTATCTCCCAAAACCGGCGACGAGGGTGCGCCGCCTGCTTCTTCGCCGCGAAGGGGCCTGCGGTTACAGCCCGCAGGCCGTTTTCACCGCAATCCGCCTTAAGCCTTCAGCGTTTCGTCGATGCCCTTGCAGGCTTCGATGAGGCCCTTCACCGAGTCGACCGACTTGGTGAACATGGCCTTCTCGTCGTCGTTCAGGGTGAACTGCACGATCTTCTCGACGCCGCCCGCGCCGATCAGCGCCGGAACGCCCACGTACATGCCGCTGACGCCGTATTCGCCGCTGAGCCAGGCGGCCACGGGCAGCACGCGCTTCTGGTCGTGGAGATAGCTCTTGGCCATGGCGATGGCGCTTTCGGCCGGGGCGTAGAAGGCCGAGCCGGTCTTCAGCAGGGCCACGATCTCGCCGCCGCCGCCGCGGGTGCGCTTCACGATGGCGTCCAGCGCCTCCTGGCTGAGCCAGCCCTGCGAAACGAGTTCGGTCAGCGGCAGGCCGCCGACGGTGGAGTGGCGCGTCATGGGCACCATGTCGTCGCCGTGGCCGCCCAGCGTCCAGGCGCGGATGTCGGCCACCGAAACGCCCGTGGCTTCCGAGAGGAAGAGGGCGAAGCGCGAGGAGTCGAGCACCCCGGCCATGCCCACGACCTTCTCCTTGGGCAGGCCCGAGAACGACTGCAGGGCCCACACCATGGCGTCCAGAGGGTTGGTGATGCAGATCACGAAGGCGTTCGGGGCGTGCGCCTTGATGCCCTCGCCCACCGACTTCATGACCTTGAGGTTGATGCCGATCAGGTCGTCGCGGCTCATGCCGGGCTTGCGGGCCACGCCGGCGGTGACGATGCACACGTCGGCGCCCGCGATGTCGGCGTAGTCGTTGGCGCCCTTCAGCGACACCGAGGCGCCGTAGACGGCGGTGGACTGGGCGATGTCCAGCGCCTTGCCCTGGGGCACGCCCTCCGCGATGTCGAACAGGATCACGTCCCCTAAGGCTTCGCGAGCCGCCACGTGGGCCAGGGTGCCGCCGATCATGCCGGCGCCGATGAGGGCGATCTTCGCGCGAGCCATGGAGCTTTGCGTGTCCTGTCAGGGTCGTTGGGGTGGGCGAGCGTCTAGACCCGCCACGGTCGGGCGGCAAGAACGCGCTCTCTTTCGCAAGGGCTGGGGTCTCCTTCGCAAGTGCGGCGGCCTCTTTCGCAGGTGCGAAGGGATGCGTATGGGAGCGTCATGAACTCCAAGACGTCAGACGGCCGCTTCTTCGAGGACTTCCGGCTGGGCGAGACGCTGGTTCACGCCACGCCGCGCACGCTCACCGATGGCGACCGGGCCGCCTACCTGTCGCTCTACGCCGCCCGCCACGCCCTCACGAGTTCGGCACCCTTCGCCGCCGCCTGCGGGCTGGAGGGGTTCCCGCTCGATCCGTGGCTCGTGTTCCACACGGTGTTCGGCAAGACGGTGCCCGACGTGAGCGTCAACGCCGTGGCCAACCTGGGCTATGCGGACGGGCGCTGGCTGAAGCCCGTGCGGGCGGGTGACACCCTTAGCGCCACGTCCGAGGTGATCGGGCTGAAGGAGACCTCCAACGGCAAGACCGGGGTGGTCTACGTACGCACCACCGGCCGCGACCAGGCCGGGGCGGAGGTGCTGACCTATGCGCGCTGGGTGCTGGTGAAGAAGCGGGATGCCGCCGCTCCTGCGCCCCCCGCCCATGTGCCCGCCCTGCCCGATGCGGTGCCCGCCTCCGCCCTCACGGTCCCGCAGGGGCTGGATTTCCGAGGCTACGACCTCGCCGCGGGGGGCTCGGGCCATGCGTTCGAGGACTACACGGTGGGCGAGCGCATCGACCACGTGGACGGCATGGCCGTGGAAGAGGCCGAGGCGCAGATGGCCACGCGGCTCTACCAGAACACCGCCAAGGTGCATTTCAACGCCTATGAGCGCGCGCAGGAGCCCAGCGGGCGTCGGCTGGTCTATGGCGGCGTGGTGATCTCCACCGCCCGGGCGCTGACCTACAACGGGCTGGAGAATGCCGCCCTGATGCTGGCGCTGAACGGCGGGCGGCATGTGAACCCGTTCTTCGCCGGGCACACCCTCTTCGCCTGGTCGGAGGTGCTGGAGACGGCCCGCCTGCCCGGCCCGGGCCGCATCGGGGCTCTGCGCCTGCGCACCATCGTCACCAAGGACCGGCCGTGCGCGGACTTTCCCAGCGCCGACGCCGATGGCCGCTATCCGCCGCCGGTCTGCCTCGACCTCGACACCTGGGTGGCCATCCCGGCCCGCACCGATGGTTGACGCGCCCGGCCTCGATCCAAGGCTGGAGGCCGACAGCCTGTTCGTGGTGCACCTGCCCCTGTGCCAGGTGCGCCTGCAGGACGACGCCCGCTATCCCTGGCTGGTGCTGATCCCCAAGGGTTCAGACCTCGTGGAGCTCGAGGACCTGGATGCCTCCGAGCGCGCCGCCCTCTTGGAGGAGATCGTGCGCGCGGGCCGCGCGGTGCGGCGGCTGGGCGAGGCGCGGGGCAGGCCGGTGGAGAAGCTCAACGTCGGGGCGCTGGGCAATGTGGTGCGCCAGCTGCACGTCCACGTCATCGGCCGCTGGGCGGGCGATCCTGCGGGGGCCGCCCCCGTCTGGGGCCAGGGCATGGCCGAACCGTACGACCCGGCCGGGCGGGAAGCCGCGGTCGCTCTGCTGAAGGCGGCCCTGAGCTGAGCCGTCTGGCGGAACGAAAGCGGGCGTGAGCGCTTCCCTCAGCAGCAAGCTGCCCGTCGCGGCTACAGGAAACGCCCCATGTTCATCACCATCGCCGGCATCCTCATCGTCATGTGGCTCCTCGGCTTCTTCGCCTTCCACATCGCGGGCGGGCTGATCCACATCCTCCTGATCGTCGCCGTCGTCGCCATCGTGTGGCACTTCGTGGCGGGCCGCCGGGCCCTCTGAGACGGCCCCTGCGGGTCGCGCTCAGGCCACCGCGCGCAGCGGCTGGTCGAGGCGCGACAGCATCTCCTTGGGGCAGAGCTGGACGAACTTCTGCAGGGCGCGCGGCCACTCGCTGAGGAGGTCGCGCGCCAGGGGCGATGCGGTCTCCACAGCGTGGGCCTCTACCAGCGCCTTCAGCCGCCCCTCCCAGAACGGGCTCTCCACCGCCAGGGGTACCACGCTGTCGGGGTTGAGGCGGTCGCGGAAGCGGTCATCCTCGTCGAACACCCAGACCATGCCGCCGGTCATGCCCGCGGCGAAGTTGGCCCCCACCGCGCCCAGGATCACCACCTCGCCGCCGGTCATGTATTCGCAGCCGTTGGTGCCGCAGCCCTCGATCACGGCCGAGGCCCCCGAGTTCCGCACCGCGAACCGCTCTCCAGCCCGCCCGGCCGCATACAGCCGGCCGGAGGTCGCGCCGTAGAGGCAGGTGGAGCCGATCAGGGCGTGGGCGCCCGGATGGGTCAGGTGGGTCGAGGGGCGGATGGCGATGGTCGCCCCCGAAAGGCCCTTGCCCACATAGTCGTTGGCCTCGCCCACGAGCTCGATCCGCAGTCCCTTGGCCCCGAAGGCCCCGAGGCTCTGCCCTGCCGAACCCGAAAGCTGCACGGTGAGACGGCCCTCCTGCAGCCCGTCCGGCCCGAAGCGGCGCACGATGGCCGACGAGGTGCGGGCGCCGATGGCCCGCTGGGTGTTGCGCACCGCGTAGGTGAGCTGGCGCGCCTCGCCCCGCTCGAACAGGGGGGCGGCGTCCTTCAGGATGTCCTCGTCCAAGGGCGCGGGCACCGGCGTGCGGGCGCGGGGGTAGACGGGTGCCGGAGCCGTGGGATCGGCCTGCACGAGGAGGGGGTTCAGGTCGAGGTCGTCCAGATGCTCGGCGCCCCGGCTCACCTGGGTGAGGAGTTCTGTTCGGCCCACGATCTCCTGCAGGGTCCGGGCGCCCAGGAGGCTGAGGATCTCCCGCACCTCCTCCGCGATGAAGGTGAAGAGGTGGATCACCTTCTCAGGACTGCCGGAGAACTTGGCGCGCAGGGCCTCGTCCTGCGTGCAGATGCCCACGGGGCAGGTGTTGGAATGGCACTGGCGCACCATCAGGCAGCCCACGGCGATCAGGCTGGCGGTGCCGATGCCGAACTCCTCCGCGCCGAGGAGGGCGGCGATCACGATGTCGCGGCCCGTGCGCATCCCGCCGTCGGCCCGCAGGGTCACCGCCGAGCGCAGGTTGTTGAGGCTGAGCACCTGGTGGGCTTCGGAGAGCCCCATCTCCCACGGGCCGCCCGCGTGCTTGATCGACGTCTGCGGCGAGGCGCCGGTGCCGCCCACGTGGCCGGAGATCAGGATGGTGTCGGCCTTGGCCTTGGCGACGCCGGCCGCGATCGCCCCGATGCCGGAGGCGGCGACCAGCTTCACGGTGACCTTGGCCTCGGGGTTGATCTGCTTCAGGTCGTAGATCAGCTGCGCCAGGTCTTCGATCGAGTAGATGTCGTGGTGCGGCGGGGGCGAGATCAGCGTCACGCCGGGGGTGGCGTGGCGCAGGCGCGCGATCAGGCCCGTGACTTTGAAGCCGGGCAGCTGGCCGCCCTCGCCGGGCTTGGCACCTTGCGCGACCTTGATCTCGATCTCGCGGCACTGGTTCAGGTACTGCGCCGTCACGCCGAAGCGGCCTGAGGCGATCTGCTTCACGGCGGAGTTGGCGTTGTCCCCGTTGGGGAGCGGCTCGTACCGTTCCGTCACCTCGCCCCCCTCGCCGGAGACGGAGCGGGCACCGATGCGGTTCATGGCGACGTTCATGGTGCCGTGCGCTTCAGGCGAGAGGGCGCCCAGGCTCATGCCGGGGGTGAGGAAGCGCTGCCGGATGGCGTTGACGCTCTCCACCTCCTCCAGCGGGATCGCCTTTCGGCCGGGAGCGAAGTCCAGAAGGTCGCGGAGGGCTATGGGCGGCTGGTCGCGCAGGGCGTCCGAGTAGGTCTTGAAGGCGGTGTAGTCGCCGTTGTTGCAGGCCGACTGCAGGCGGTGGATCAGGTCGGCCTCGAAGGCGTGCGCCTCGCCCCTTGCGCGCTGGCGGTAGAGGCCGCCCACCGGCAGCGGCGTCGCCCGCCCCCCCCAAGCCAAAGCGTGCAGCTCGAGCGCCTTGGTCTCAAGCCCCGCCAGGCCCACCCCCGAGATGCGCGAGGTCATGCCCGGGAACGTCTCGGCCACCAGCGCCCGGGAGAGCCCCACCGCCTCGAAGTTGTAGCCGCCGCGATAGGCCGAGACGACGCTGATGCCCATCTTGGACAGGATCTTGAGGAGCCCCGCCTCCACCGCCGCCTTGTAGTTCAGGCACACGTCGCGAAGGGTCAGACCCCCGCAGAGGCCCCGGTCCAGCCGGTCCTGGAAGGTCTCCTGAGCCAGATAGGCGTTCACCGCCGTGGCGCCGACGCCGACGAGCACCGCGAAGGCATGGGTGTCCATCGCTTCGGCGGAGCGCACGATCAGCGACACGTAGGAGCGCAGCCCCTTGGCCACGAGGTGGCTGTGGATCGCCCCCACCGCCAGGATCATCGGGATGGCCACCGCGCCCTCGCCCGAAGCCTCGTCCGACACCACGATCTGGCTGCGGCCGGAGAGCGCCGCCTCCTCCGCCTCGGCCCGCAGGCGGTCCAGCGCCGCGCGCAGCGCCACGCCGGGAACGGCCCCTTCGGCGGGGGGAGTCATCACCGCGTCCAGACGGGCGATCTGGCCCGCGCCGATGACGCCCAGGATGCGCTCGAACATGCCGTTGGTGAGCACGGGGCTCTCCAGCACGTAGACGTCGGTCTGGGTCGCATCCTCGGCCAGGATGTTGCCGAGGTTCTTGAAGCGGGTCTTCAGGCTCATCACCCCGGCTTCGCGCAGGGGGTCGATCGGCGGGTTGGTCACCTGGCTGAAGTTCTGGCGGAAGTAGTGGCTGAGGGGCCGCGGCCGTTCCGACAGAACCACCAGCGGGGTGTCGTCGCCCATGCTGCCGATGGCCTCCTTGCCCGCCTCGGCCATTGGGGAGAGGATCAGTTCCACGTCCTCCATCGACCAGTTGGCGGCCGCCTGCCGGCGCAGGAGTTCCTCCGCGCCATAGCGGCGCTCCTCCGGGCCGGGGCCGATGCGGTCTTCCAGCGCCACGATGTTCTCCAGCCACGCCCCGTAGGGGTGAGCGGCCGCCAGGTCGTCGAGCACGGCATCCTCGCCGTAGAGCTTCCCCGCCTCCAGATCGACGGCGATCATCCGCCCGGCGGCGATGTGGGTCTTCTCCACGATGCGGCTGTCGGCCACGCCGCTCATGCCCGCTTCGGAGCCCACGATGAGGAGGCCGTCGGAGGTGCGGGCCACCCGGAGCGGCCGCAGTCCGTTGCGGTCCTTGCCTGCGATCACCCAGCGACCGTCGGTGGCGCAGACGGCGGCGGGGCCGTCCCACGGCTCCATCACCGCGTTGGCGTAGGCGAAGAGGGCGGCGTGGCTTCGCTTCATGTGCGGGCTGGCGGCCTCGGGCATGAGCAGCGTCTTGGCCATGGGCGCCGAGCGGCCCGCGCGCACCAGGATCTCGAACGTGTTGTCCAGCGCGGAGGAGTCGGAGGCACCCGGCTGGATCACCGGCTTCACGACCTCGCCCGCCTCTCCGAAGGCCGAGGCGGCCATGCGGATCTCGTGGCTCTTCATCCAGTTCTTGTTGCCGCGCAGGGTGTTGATCTCCCCGTTGTGCGCCAGCATGCGGAACGGCTGGGCCAGCCGCCATTCGGGGAAGGTGTTGGTGGAATAGCGCTGGTGGAAGATCGCCACCGCCGAGGTGAACCGGGGGTCGTTCAAATCAGGGTAGAAGGCGTCGATGGACTCGGCGAGGAACATCCCCTTGTAGATCAGAGACTTGGCCGACAGGCTGCAGATATAGACCTGTCCCAGGCCGCCTTCCGCGAACCGCTGCTCCATGCGCTTTCGGGCCAGGAACAGGGCGCGTTCCAGGGGCTCGCCATCCAGCCCGGCGGGGGGGGAGAGCATGATCTGCTCGATCTCGGGGCGGGTGGCGTTGGCCTTGTCGCCGATGACGCGGGTGTCCACCGGGGTCTGGCGCCAGCCGTAGATGTAGAAGCCCGCGCGAAGCACCTCGCCCTCGACGATGGTGCGGCAGGCCTCCTGCGCTCCGAGGTCGGTGCGGGGCAGGAAGATCTGGCCCACGACGATGGGGCCGGGGCGAACCCTGTGGCCCGCCCGGGTCACCTGCTCGGCGAAGAAGCCCTGGGGCGTGCCCACCATGATGCCCGCGCCGTCGCCGGTCTTGCCGTCGGCGTCCACGGCGCCCCGGTGCCAGACGGCTTTGAGGGAGCGCAGGGCGAGTTCGACAACCTCGCGCCGGGGCTTGCCGTCGAGCGCGCAGACCAGGCCCACGCCGCAGGCGTCCCGCTCGCTCTCGGGGTCGTAGGCGTGGCCGGCGATCAGCCGGGCGCGCATGGCTTCATAGGTGGGCGGGGTCATGGGGGTCACTCCGCTGCGAACCGGGCCGCGGTGGCGGCGGCCGAAAGGCGCTTGTGGATGGCTGCGGCGGCGTCCTGTCCGTCGCGGATAGCCCAGACCACCAGCGAGGCGCCGCGCACGATGTCGCCCGCGGCGAACACGCCGGGCAGGCTCGTCTCGAAGGAACGGCCGTCGATCTTCACCGAGCCGTGGCGGGTGACGTTGAGGCCGCCCGCGTCCATGAGCTTCGGCAGGTCTTCGGCGTCGAAGCCCAGGGCCTGGATCACGAGGTCGGCAGGCTGGTCGAACGCCGGGTCGTCCGAGGGTTCAGGGGCGCGGCGCCCGCCGGCGTCGGGGGCGCCCAGCCGCATGGTCTTCACGCGAACGCCGGTCTTGGTGAGGGCTTCGGGCGCGGTGAGCCAGGCGAAGCGCACGCCCTCCTCCTCGGCGTGGCCGACCTCGCGGGCAGAGCCCGGCATGTTCTCCCGGTCGCGACGGTAGAGGCAGACCACCTCGGTGGCCCCCTGGCGCACGGCGGTGCGCACGCAGTCCATCGCGGTATCGCCGCCGCCGATCACCGCCACGCGCTTGCCGTGGGCATGCAGCCGCTCGCCGGGGGCCGCATCCTTCGGGCTCTCGCCGAGGTCGGCGCGGTTGGAGGCGATCAGGAAGTCGAGCGCGGGCGTGCTCGGCCCGTCCGTCGCGACGCCGAGGTCGCGGGCCTCGTAGACGCCGGTGGCGATCAGCACCGCGTCATGGCGCGAGCGCAGGCTCTCCAGCGTCACGTCGCGACCGATCTCGACGCCCAGGCGGAAGTTCACCCCGCCCTCGGCCAGGCGGGCGGTGCGCCGCTCCACCACCGACTTCTCCAGCTTGAAGCCGGGTATGCCGTAGATCAGGAGGCCCCCGGCCCGGTCGTGGCGGTCGTATACGGTCACGAGGTAGCCCTGTTCGCGTAGCCGCTCCGCCGCGGAAAGGCCCGCTGGCCCCGCGCCGACGATGCCCACCGACTGGGCGCGCTCCCGCGAGGGGGCGAGGGGGGTGACCCAGCCCTCCTTCCACGCGGTTTCGGTGAGGAACCGCTCCACCGCGCCGATGGTGACGGTCTCGAAGCCCGCCTGTTCGACCACGCAGGCGCCTTCGCACAGGCGGTCCTGCGGGCAGATGCGGCCGCAGATCTCCGGCATGGTCGAGGTAGCGGCGGAGAGCTCGTAGGCCTCGCGCGTGCGGCCCTCGGCGGCCAGCTTCAGCCAGTCGGGGATGTCGTTATGGAGGGGGCACTTGTTCTGGCAGAACGGCACGCCGCACTGGCTGCACCGGCCGGACTGCGCCTCGGCCGACGGGGTGGCGAAGTCGGTGTAGATCTCCCGAAAGTCGTCGCGCCGATCCTCCGCCGCACGCTTGGGCGGCCCCGCGTGGGGCGTCACGGCGAACTGCAGGAGGGGCGAGGTCATGGGAGGGGGCGGGGCAGGGTCGTGCGGGCGAGCGCGCCGCCTGACCGCCTTGGCGCAAGATCATGCCCGCGCAAAGCCGTCAGTCAGCAAAGCTGACCCGGACGATGGGCTCAGAGCCTTGGCGCCCAACCCGAGAGCACCGCTCGCTGCTTAATCGTAAGCGAAGCAGACTACCAGTCTCACGCTCAGGGTTGAGCGAACTGGCCGCCCTTGCGGTAGCGCCAGAGGTAGGTGGGCAGGATCGCCTCGAGCGCCGTGGGCTCGACGCCGATCTCCGCCAGCCCAGGCGCGCCTGCGGCCACAATGGTGTCGGTCTTCAGCATAGCCAGCTGGTCGGAGGTCAGCATCGGGGCCAGGGGCACGAGGCCCACCTGGATGTCCCCCGCCTTGGCCACCAGCCCCGCGATAGGGAACGGCAGCGGCAGGAGGAGGCGCGACTTGTGCGTCTCCTTCAGCATCATCTCCAGGAGCGCCTTGAAGCTGTAGATCCCCGGCCCGCCGATCTCGTAGGTGCGCCCTTGCAGCGCCGGGTTGTCGAAGAGGCAGGCGACAGCCTCGCCCAGGTCGCCCGCATAGACGGGCTGGAAGCGCGTGTGGCCCCCCCCGATCAGCGGCAGCACGGGCGAGATTCCCGCCAGCTGGGCGAAGCGGTTGAAGAAATCGTCCTCCGGTCCGAACACGATGGAGGGGCGGAGGATGGTGGCCGAGGGGATCGCCATCGTCACCGCCTGCTCGCCCGCCGCCTTGGTGCGGGCGTACAGGGCGGGGGAGTCCGGGCTGGCGCCCAGGGCGGACATCTGCACGAAGCGGGTGATGCCGCGCTCGGCCGCCAGCTCGGCGATCTCCGCGGCGGCCTGGGTGTGCAGGGTCTGGAAGCCCTGCTTCCCGCTTTCGAACAGGACGCCGACGAGGTTCACCACGCCCGTGGCATCCTCCAGCGCCCGCTCCACCGAGGCCCTGTCGCGCACGTTGCACAGCACGAGCTCGATCTGGCCCACGTCGCCCATGACCTTGAGCTCGGGCGCGGTGTGGATCTTGCGGGCGGCGACGCGCACGCGCCAGCCATGCCGGGCGAGGGAGCGCACCACATAGCGGCCGACGAACCCCGTCCCGCCGAAAACCGTGATCAGACCCTGCATCCTTCGCCCGCCGCCTCGCGCCAAGGCCCCAAGGAGGCCGAGGCGGGCTTAGAGGATGGGGGTCGCCTCCGCAACGCGGGGATGCACGTCCGGCTCGTCCAGAAGCTCGACGATGAAGCGGCGCAGGGCGTGGCGGGGGGCGCCCGTCAGGTTGGCCTGCGCCAGCTCCAGAACCCCCTCCAGGGGATCGTCTTCCCGGTCGAAAGCCGCCGGAGTTTCAGACACGCCATCGGCCGCGCCCGTCACCGCGGTGACGTAGATGTCGGAGATCCGGCAGTCGAGGATGGCGGCGGCACGGTCGGCCAGGGCGGCGCTCACGAGGTTTTCGCCGCGCTCGTGCTTGCTGAGCTGCTGGTGCGAGATGCCGAGTTCCCCCGCCAGGGTCTCACGCTTCATGGTGCCCCGCGCCACGCGCAGGGCCACGCCCCGGGCGCCCATCACCGCTTCGTCCACCCTGCGCCGTCTCGGCATGACCCGCCCGCTCCCGATTTCGCAGGAGCCCAGCAAAGCGTGCGCCGCAGCATCGGGCCTTTCGGGGAGCGTTGACCGCACGGCGCGAGGTCTCTAGAGGTCGCCGCTCGCGCGTTCCCGGGCTTACCTCCGGGGTCGGGCCCAGGTGGCGGAATTGGTAGACGCGCTGGCTTCAGGTGCCAGTGGCTTAACGGCCGTGAAGGTTCGAGTCCTTTCCTGGGCACCACGCGAAGATCGCGATGAGGCTCTCCAAGAGCCGTCGCGACGACGGGGTGAAGCGGAGCGCCGCACTATGAACACGGCGTCTCCCCCACAGTCCCGGCTGCGTCGAAACCCAAGCCCTCTGGCCGCATGACCATCCACCTGCACAAGGGCGACCTCGCCCCCGGCATCGACTTCGGCTCGGCCGTGGCGGTGGATTCCGAGACCATGGGCCTGGCCATCGGCCGCGACCCCCTCTGCGTGGTGCAGCTCTCGGCCGGCGACGGCGATGCGCACCTCGTGCAGCTGGATCGCTCGACCTACGATGCGCCGAACCTGAAGGCCCTCCTGGTCGATCCGGCGGTGACCAAGCTGTTCCACTTCGGCCGGTTCGACATTGCCATGTTCGCTCTTCACCTGGGCGTCACCACCGGCCCCGTCTACTGCACCAAGATCGCCTCCAAGCTGGCCCGCACCTACACCGACCGGCACGGGCTGAAAGATCTGGTGAAAGAGCTTCTGGCGGTGGACCTTTCCAAGGCGCAGCAGTCCAGCGACTGGGGACAGGCGGTGCTCACCCCCGAGCAGCAGACCTACGCAGCCTCCGACGTGCTGCACCTGCATGCGCTCCGCACCCGGCTGGATGCCATGCTGGAGCGCGAGGGCCGTGCCGAGTTCGCCCGGGCCGCCTTCGCCTTCCTGCCCGCCCGCGCCCGCCTGGATGTGGCGGGCTGGGAAGACGTCGACATCTTCGCCCATTCGTGACGCCCGTGGCCGCCACCCGCACCTCCCAGGCCACCCTGCACGCCCCCCTCGCGGACCGGGCGATGGCGACCGGGGAGCGGCCGGACCCCTTGGCCGCCTGGCGTCGCAGTTCGCGTCGCGTGGCGCTGATGCGCCGCTGGCTGCCCCGGGCCATGATCGGGCTGGGGGTGTTCACCCTCCTGTGGATGGTGGTGCGGGCGCTGGTCGCCCTTCTGGTCGCCGCCGACTTCCAGACCGGCGAAGTGCACATGACCAATCCCAAGTTCATGGGCCGCGACACCAAGGGCCAGGCCTACAACGTCACCGCGTCGGACGCCGTGCGCGACCCGCGCCACCCCGACCGGGTGCGGCTCAACAGCGTGGTCATCCACCTGCAGGGCGAGGGGCCGAACCCCATGACGGTGGTGGCCAAGAGCGGCGACCTGGACCAGACCCGGCACACCCTTCACCTGGCGGGCGGCGTCGACGCCGACAACGGGGCGGGCAGTCGCTTCCGCAGCGACCGGGCCGTGATCGACACCGAATCCGGCGCCGTTCGCGGGGATTCCTCCGTGGTGGGGGAGGGCCCTATTGGCCGCATCACCGCTTCGTCCTATGCCATCTCCGAGAATGGCCAGCGCATCGTCTTCGTGGGCGGCGTGAGGTCGCATCTGATCATGCACACCGAGGCCGCCTCCAGCGGTGCGAGCACCCGTAAACGATGAAATCCTCGACCCCCCTCCTTCTGATCGGCACCTGCGTCGCGGCCCTCGCCCTTGCCGGCTCGGCGTCGGGGCAGGCCGCAGCGCCTTCGGGCAAGACCGGCGGGATCGGCTCCTCCAAGGAGCCGGTCGACATCTCGGCCGAGACCAACGAGGTGTTCCAGAACGAGCACCGGGTCGTCTATCGCGGCCAAGTGGAGGCCCTGCAGGGCGTGCAGCGCCTGCGCACCCCTGAACTCACCCTCTACTTCACCCCCCGCGAGGGTGCGCCCAAGGCGGCGACGGCGGGCGGGCTGGGCTCCGGCTTCGGCTCGATCTCGCGGATGGAGGCCACCGGCCCCGTCTACCTCGTCACCCCGACGCAGAGCGCCAAGGGCGACCACGGCACCTACGAGGCCGTGTCCGACACGATGGTCCTGACCGGCAACGTGGTGCTCCTGCAGGACAAGAACGTGGTGCGCGGCGACCGCCTCGTGATCGACCAGAAGACCGGTCACGCCACGATCACCTCCGGCGCTCGCACCCGGGTGCGGGGCGTGTTCTATCCCTCCGAGCCGGCCGCAGGCGCGCCCGCGCCCGCGCGCTGATCCGGCCGCAGGGCTGATCCCGTGAAGCTCGACGAAGCTCCCCCCGCCGAGGTCGCCCGCTCCTCCCCCGACGCTGCCCGTGCGGCCTCCACCGCGCCGCGATCCCGTGCGCACGAGCCGATGCACGCCGGCGCCGGGGCCGAGGGCCTCGTGGTCGAGAACATCGGCAAGTCGTTCAACGGCCGCGCCGTGGTCAAGAGCGTCAGCCTCAAGCTGCGCCGGGGCGAGGTGGCCGGGCTGCTCGGCCCCAACGGCGCCGGCAAGACCACTTGCTTCTACATGGTCACCGGCCTGATCGCTGCCGACTACGGCCGCATCAAGCTCGACGGGGAGGACATCACCCCCCTTCCCATGTATCAGCGCGCCCGCCTCGGGGTCGGTTACCTGCCGCAGGAGACGTCGATCTTCCGGGGCATGAGCGTGGCGCAGAACGTCATGGCCGTGGTCGAACTGCGCGAGCCCGACCCCGCGAAGGCCAGGCTGAAGGTGGAGGAGCTCCTCGACGAGCTGCGCATCTCGCACCTGAAGGACTCCCCCGCCATGTCGCTCTCCGGCGGGGAGCGTCGCCGCTGCGAGATCGCCCGCGCCCTGGCCTCCGAGCCTGCCTTCATGCTGCTGGACGAGCCTTTCGCGGGCATCGACCCCCTGGCCATCACCGACATCCGCGAGGTGATCACCTTCCTCGCCAGCCGGGGCATCGGCGTGCTGATCACCGACCACAACGTGCGCGAGACGCTGGACATCATCCACCGCGCCTCGATCATCCATGCGGGCGAAGTCTTGTTCGAAGGCAGCCCGGACGAGATCCTGAACAACGCTGAGGTGCGCCGCGTGTACCTCGGCGACCGCTTCGGCTGAGGGCTGAACGGTGGCCCGGCCTGAAGACGCGGTCGCCCCCGCCACGCTGAGCGCCGAAGCGACCGTCGCCGCCGACGGCCTCGGCCCGGCGTCCGCAGCTGCGGTGGCGCCGGCGCCCCGGCAGGCGAGTGTGCTGCGCTCATCGGCGGTCTACTCTGGGCTGACGATGATCAGCCGGGTGCTGGGCCTGGCGCGCGACCTCGTGCTGTCCAACGTGATGGGGGCCAGCGCCACCATCGCGGCCGACGCCTACAACACCGCCTTCGCCTTCCCGAACCTGTTCCGCCGCATCTTCGCGGAGGGCGCCTTCGCCACGGCCTTCGTGCCCGCCTACGCCAAGGCCCTGGAGCGCGACGGCGAGGAGTCAGCCGACGAACTCGCCACTGACGCGATGGCCACGCTCCTCTTCGGGGCGCTGGTGCTGACCTTCGTGTGCGAGCTCATCATGCCGTGGCTGATGTACCTGATCGCGCCGGGCTTCGCGTCGAACCCCCAGAAGTTCAAGCTGGCGGTGGCCCTGACGCAGATCATGATGCCGTACCTGCCGCTGATGGCGATCTTCGCGCACCTCTCGGGGGTGCTGCAGGCGCGGGGCAAGTTCATCGCCACGGCGGCGGCGTTCTCGCTCCTCAACCTCTGCACGCTCGTGACCGTGCTCCCGACGCACGGGGCGGTGGCCGCCTCCTACGCCGGAAGCGTGGGCGTGGTGCTGGCGGGTGTGGCGCAGTCCGGGCTGGTCTGGTGGGGACTGCGCCGCTCGGGCGTGCATATCCGCTTCCGGCTTCCGAGGCTGACGCCGCAGATCAAGGCGCTGCTGAAGCTGGCGGTGCCGGGCACGATCGCGGCCAGCGCCACCCAGATCAACCTCTTCGTCTCCGGCATCCTGGCGAGCCAGGTGCAGGGCGCCCGCACGTGGCTGGCCTACGCCGACCGCCTCTACTGGTTGCCCCTGTCGCTGGTGGGGGTGGCCATCGGCGTGGCCCTCCTGCCGCAACTCTCACGCGCGGTTCACTCGGGCCGGGAGGACGAGGCGCAAGGGGCGATGGATCAGGCGGTGGTGCTGTCGTTGGCGCTCAGCCTGCCCGCCGCCGCCGCGCTCATGGCCATGCCGTTCTACCTGATCGACGGCCTGTGGCGGCGGGGCGCGTTCACCCTCGTGGACTCCCGCGCCACCGCGGCGGTGCTGTTTCACTACGGCTGGGCCGTGCCTGCCTTCGTGCTCCGGCAGGTGCTGCAACCCGCCTTCTTCGCCCGGCAGGACACGAAGAGCCCCATGCGGTTCTCCCTGGTTTCGGTGGGGGTGAACCTCGCCCTGGGCGTGGTGCTGTTCTTCTTCATCGGCGTGCCCGGCATCGCCGCTGCCACCGCAGTGGCCGCCTGGGTGAACGTGGCGCAGATGGTCAACGCCCTGTGGCGCAAGGAAATCTATCGGCCGACCCCCAAGGCGCTGGCGAGACTGGCGCGCATCCTCGCCGCCGTGGTGGTGCTGGGGGCCATGCTATGGGCCGCCGACCACTTCCGCCCGTTCCTCGAACGCCCGCTGGGTGCGTTCCACATGCTGGGTCTGCACGCCAAGGAGATCACCGTCCTGGCCGTCACGGGGCTGGCGGTTCTGGTCTATCCGGTGCTCCTGTTCGCCTTCGGCGGCGTGACCCCGGCGGAGCTGCGCGGCCTCGTGAAGCGCCAGCCCCGCACGCCCGGCCTCCCGGCCACCCCGGCGATGGACTGATCGCATCCCCGAACCCTGAGGGTGACGAACAGTGGGGGGAGGGGCTAGACACCCACCCGATGTCAGACGCTGCAAGCCCCAACCCCTACACCGGTCCAGACCGGGTGCTCTCCGGCATCCAGGCGTCGGGGGCCCTGCACTTGGGCAACTACCTCGGGGCCCTGAAGCGGTTCACGGCCCTGCAGGAGACCGCCCCCTGCTTCCTGTTCGTCGCCGACCTGCACGCGATCACCGTGTGGCAGGATCCGGCGCTCCTGGCCGACCAGACGCGGGAGATCGCCGCCGCCTACCTCGCCTCGGGGCTGGACCCCAAGCGCTCCACCATCTTCCCGCAGTCGGCCGTGCCCCAGCATGCGGAGCTGGCGTGGATCTTCAACTGCACCGCCCGCCTCGGCTGGCTCGACCGAATGACCCAGTTCAAGGAGAAGTCCGGCAAGCACAAGGAGCGCTCGTCCGTCGGGCTCTACACCTACCCGGTGCTGCAGGCGGCCGACATCCTGCTCTACAAGGCCACCCGCGTGCCCGTGGGCGAGGACCAGAAGCAGCACCTGGAGCTGACCCGCGACATCGCCCAGAAATTCAACGCCGACTATGAGCGCCCCGGCTTCTTTCCGCTGCCCGAACCCCTGATCCAGGGCCCGGCCACCCGGGTGATGAGCCTGCGCGACGGTTCGGCCAAGATGTCCAAGTCCGATCCCTCGGACCAGTCGCGCATCAACCTGACCGACGACGCCGACACCATCGCCAACAAGATCAAGCGCGCCCGAACCGACCCCGAGCCCCTGCCGGATACGATGGAGGCCCTGAACGCCCGGCCCGAAGCCGCAAACCTCGTCGCCATCTATGCCGCCCTGGCGGACGAGACGAAGGAGGCCGCCCTCGCCCGGTTCGCCGGCCAGGGCTTCGGACAGTTCAAGCCTGCGCTAGCCGACGCCGCCGTTGCCGCCCTCGCTCCCGTTACCGCCGAGATGCGCCGCCTGATGGCTGACAAGGGCGAGATCGACCGGGTGCTGGCCGCAGGCGCGGAGCACGCCCGCGACGTCGCCGCCCCGACCCTGGCCGAGGTGAAGCGCATCGTCGGCTTCTGGGGCGCCTGACGCCCTTGGCCGAGCCCGCGCCGCAAAAGCCGCTGGAGGCCGGGCTCTACGTGGTCTCGACGCCCATCGGGAACCTGCGGGACATCACCCTGCGGGCACTCGACGTCTTGGCGCGCGCAGACGTTGTTCTGGCCGAGGATACGCGGGTGTGCGGCAAGCTCCTATCCGCCCACGGCGTCAAGAACCGGATCGAGCGCTACGACGACCACACCGGGGAGCGGGCGCGGCCGGGCCTGCTGGAGCGCCTGGCGCTGGGCCAGAGGATCGCCCTGACCACTGACGCCGGCACCCCCTTGGTGTCCGATCCCGGCTTCCGCCTGGTGCAGGAGGCCGCCCGGGCGGGCCTGCCGGTGTTCCCGGTTCCTGGGGCCTCGGCGGCGCTTGCAGCGCTGACGGCGGCGGGGCTGCCGACCGACCGGTTCCTGTTCGCCGGGTTCGCCCCCAACAAGTCCGGGCCCCGTCGCACGTTTCTGGAAAGCCTCAAGGCCGTGCAGGCGACGCTGGTGCTCTACGAGAGCGGCCCTCGGCTGGCCGCTTCCCTCGCCGACATGGCCAGCGTGCTCGGCCCGCGAGAGGCGGCGGTGTGCCGCGAGCTCACCAAGCTGCACGAGACCACCTATCGCGGCACGCTGGAGACGCTGGCGGCAGATCCCCGCCTCGACGGCCCCAGGGGTGAGATCGTGGTGGTGATCGCGCCCCCGCTGGAGGCCGCAGCCGCGACGCCCGAGGCGGTGGATGCGGCTCTGACCGATGCTCTCCTGAACATGGGCCCAGCCGAGGCGGCCTCGGAGGTGTCGCGCCTCCTCGACCAGCCCCGCAAGGCGCTTTACCGCCGGGCTCTGGAGCTGAAGGGGGCGGTGTGAGGCGTCCGGCGCCCGAGCACCGCCGGGCACGCGGCGGCGCCGCCCGCGATGCAGGCCGCACCGCCGAGGTTCTGGCAGCCCTGTGGCTGATGCTGCACGGCTGGCGCATTTTGGGCTTCCGGCTGAAGACGCCCGCCGCCGAGATCGACATCCTGGCGCGCAGGGGGGCCGTGCTGGCCGTGGTCGAGGTCAAGTCGCGCCCCACGATGGAGAGCGCGCTGGCAGCCGTTTCGCCGCATCAGGCCGAGCGCCTGCGGCGTGCAGGCGCTGATTTCGCTGCCCGCAGGCGCGACCTTTCATCCTTGGCCGTGCGTCTGGATATGGTGGCGCTCGCGCCCGGGAGGCTTCCCCGTCATATCTGCAATCTGTGATGGAGCGCTGACCGGGGGCGGGAGCGATGACGCGGCAGGAGGCGGAGGAGGTTCTGACGACCGCCGGCACTGCGCCGGAGGCTGACTTCCCTCTGTTCGACGTCGCCCTCGCCTGCGCCGTGCATGAAGACCCCGAGCGCGACGCCGATGCGGCCCGGCTGGTGCTCGACGAGGCCTGCGCCCGCCTGAAGGCGCGGCTGAAGACCCACACTCCCGACGAGGCGGTGTGCGAAGCCCTGGGCGGCGACTGCGGCTTCGCCGGCGACATCCTCACCCGCCACGACCTGCGCAACGCCGACCTGATCGCGGTGTGCGACCGCCGGCGCGGCCTGGCCGTGACGCTGGCGGTAGTGTTCCTCGAGGCGGCCCGGCGCTGTCGGCTGGAGATGCGCGGCGTGGACTTTCCCGGCCGGTTCCTGCTGCGGCTCGAGACCGACGACGGGCCGATGGCGCTCGATCCGTTCGAGGGGGGGCGGGTGGTGATGCCTTCGGATCTCGTGACCCGCGCCCTGCAGGCGGGTCTGCCACCCACCGCCGCCTCCGACCTCGAGCACCTGATGATCACCGTCTCCAGCCGCCGGGTGGCCCTGCGCCTGCAGGACAACCTCTTCGCCTGGGCCGAGCGGGCCGGCGACTGGGAGCGCGCCGAGCGGGCGGCCCACCGGCGGGCGCTGATCGACCCCGCCGATCACCGCGCCTGGATCGACGTGGCCGCCGCGCGGGAGGGCCAGGGCAAGCTCGCCGGCGCCCTCGACGCCCTGGCCCGCGCCCGCAGGCTCGACGGCGGGGCCGCCTTCGCGGCCCGCGCGGCCCGGGAGCGCATGCGGATGGCGCTGAACTGAGGAGCGCACCTCCCCCCCGCTTTGCGGGGGCGGCCTTCCGAGGCTAAACCCCCTCCCCATGACCCTGAACGTCGCCATCCAGATGGACCCGATCGACGCTGTCGACGTGTCGGCCGACACCACCGTGCTCATGGCGGTCAACGCCCTGGAGCGGGGGTTCCGGGTGTGGACCTACCACCCCGACCGCCTGGCGATGGAGGGGGGGCGGGTGACCGCCGTGGCCCGCCCCCTGACCCGGCTGACCAACGTGCAGGGCAGCCACGCCACGCAGGGCGAAGCGGAGCGGCTGGACCTCTCGGAGATGGACGTGGTGCTGCTGCGGCAGGATCCGCCGTTCGACATGGCCTACATCACCGCCACCCACATGCTGCAGCGCCTGGGCGCCCGCACGCTGGTGGTCAACGACGCCGTGGCGGTGCGCAACGCGCCGGAGAAGCTCTTCGTCACCGAGTTTCCCGGCGTCCAGCCCCCGACGCTGATCACCCGCGACGCCGCCGAGATCGCCGCCTTCCGGGATCGCCACCCCGACCTGATCGTGAAGCCCCTCTACGGCAACGGCGGCGCCGGCGTGTTCCGGCTCAAGCCCGGCGACGGCAACCTCGACTCCTTGCTCGAGCTGTTCTTCTCCACCAACCGCGAGCCGGTGATCGCCCAGGCCTTCGTCCCGGCGGTGTCGAAGGGCGACAAGCGCATCCTCCTGATCGAGGGCGAGCCGGTGGGGGCGATCAACCGCATCCCGGCCGCGGGGGCGGTGCGCTCCAACCTGCATGTGGGCGGCCGGGCGGAGGCGGTGGAGCTCACGCCCCGGGATCGGGAGCTGTGCGCCATCATCGGGTCTGAGCTGAAGCGGCAGGGCCTCGTCTTCGTCGGGATCGACGTGATCGGTGACTACATGACCGAGATCAACGTCACCTCGCCCACCGGCGCGCAGCAGCTGAAGCGCTTCACCGGCGTCGACGCCTGCGCCCTGATGTGGGACGCGATCGAGGTCAGGCTCGCCGCCCGCCCGGGCTGAAGGAGCGTCAGTCGGCGCCCAGATGCAGCGGGCGCACCAGGCGCTCGGAGCCTGCCGGACGACGCCCGCCACCGCCGCCGCTCAGGAGGCTGCCGACGAGGGCCGCGAAGAACACTGCCAGCACCACGTGCAGCTCGAGCACCCGGAACACGGCCACGAGATGCTTGGGGTTTTCCTTCGCCACCGAGGGGATCGCCTTGAACGCCTCGTGAAAGGTCGCAGTGCTGCGGATGCCCGCCAGCACGTCCACTGCCATCATCGCCGCGCAGCCGAACAGGGCCACACCCGCCAGCACGAAGAGGCTCGGGCGGCCGTGACGTCGACCGACCCAGGACCCGATGAACAGGGCTGTGACCATGAGCACACCCGCCTTGATCCACGGCAGGTGGCCGGAGATCTGATGCAGGAGCTTTTCAGCGGCCGCCGCATCTTTCACGGCAGGCCCGGCCTGGGCGAGGAACAGCGCCATCACGAAGGCGAAGCCGCCCCAAACCAGCGCCAGGACCGATGCGCCGCTGACGATGCTTGCTCCCCGGGCATAGGCGGGCATCGAGCGGCGGCCGAAGCCGATCGCACCCAGCGCCCCGTCGATGAGCTTGTAGACCACCGGCAGGAGCATGGTGCCCAGCGCCAGAACGGCCGCCACGGCATCCGCTCCCGGCAGCTGGCCGCGAAGCACGGGGGCCAGGGCATGCCCGACGAGCAGCATCAAAGCTGTCGCCGCCAAGGCCGCCAGCACATTCCGAATGACCGTCAACGCAACCATGAACTCAATCCCCCGAAACGCAGGGTAGGCGGCGATCAATTGTTACGGAACCGGTTGCACTTCGCAGGAGAAGCCCAGCTTGGCTTTACACCTGCCGCATGGCGCCGGCCAACATGCCCGCCTCTGCTCCGCGAGCCGACCCGGCCCGCCAGGCGACGACGATCTCACGCGCCGCGTATTCCACCAGCGGGCGCACGGCCACACCCGCTTCCCGCGCCAGCCCGGCCTCCACCGCCATGGCGGGCACGAGGGAGACGCCGAGGCCTGACCCCACCATCTGCACCAGCGTATGCAGGGAGGTGGCGGCGAACCCGGCGTCGGGCGCCAGCCTGCGCGGGCCATCCAGCCGGCAGGCCGCCAGGGCATGGTCGCGCAGGCAGTGGCCGCCCTCAAGAAGGATCAGATCGTCGCCCTGCAGGTCATGAGCATCCACCGTTTCGCCCCGGGCGATGGGGTGGTCGGCGGGGGCGGCCGCCAGGAGCTCGTCCACGGCCACCGGGGCGGTCTCTAGCCCGGCTGTGTCATAGGGCAGCGCGATCAGGGCGGCATCGAGGGCCCCGGCCTTCAGGGCCTCGATCAGGCGCGGGGTCTGGTCCTCCCGCAGGTAGAGGCGCAGGGCCGGGAACCGATCGCGCAGCACGGGTAGGGCCCGGGGCAGGAGGAACGGGGCGATGGTGGGGATCACCCCCAGCCGGAACCGGCCGGTCAGGGGCTGGGCGGCAAAGCGGGCCGCCTGCGTCAGGTCTTCCACCCGGGCCAGGACGTCCCGCGCCCCGACGGCCGCCGCCTCACCCGCGGGCGTGAGGATCACGCCGGTGCGGGCCGTGCCCCGATCCACGACGGAGGAGCCGAGCGCGCGCTCCAGCTCCTGAATCCCGGCAGAGAGGGTGGGCTGGGTGACGTGAGCGGCTTCAGCCGCCCGGCTGAACGACCCATGCTCGCTCAGGAGCTTGAGATAGTGGAGTTGGCGAAGGGTCGGCTGCTGCACGGGCCATACCTAGGCGCACTCTATGCAAACCGCCAATCCGATTGAAGAAGGCCTCCCCCGCGAACGGGGGAGGCCTCGATCAGGTCAGGCCGCCAGGTCGTAGCGGTCGGCGTTCATCACCTTGGTCCAGGCGGACACGAAGTCCTTGACGAACTTCTCGCCCGCGTCGGCCGAGGCGTAGACTTCGCACAGGGCCCGCAGCTGCGAGTTGGAGCCGAAGGCGAGGTCGGTGCGGGTGGCGGTCCAGCGCTCCTCGTGGGTGGCGCGGTCGGTGCCCACGTAGACCTCGTCGCCCCGGTCATCCACTTCCTTCCAGGCCGTCTTCATGTCGAGAAGGTTGACGAAGAAGTCGTTGGTCAGCGTTCCCACCCGGTCGGTGAAGACGCCGTGGGCGCTGCCCCCCTGGTTGGCGCCCAGAACCCGCAGGCCGCCTACCAGCACGGTCATCTCAGGGGCGGAAAGGCCCAGGAGCTGCGAGCGGTCCACCAGGAGTTCCTCGGTGGGCACGTTGAAGCGCACCTGCAGGTAGTTGCGGAAGCCGTCGGCCTTGGGCTCCAGCACGTCGAAGCCCGCGGCCTCGGTGTGCTCTTCCAGGGCGTCGGTGCGGCCCGGGGTGAAGGGCGCCTCGATCGAGACGCCGCCGTCGTGAGCGGCCTTCTCCACCGCGGCGGTGCCAGCCAGCACGATCAGGTCGGCGAGGGAGACCTTCTTGCCGCCGGTGGCGGAGGCGTCGAAGTCGGCCTTGATGCCTTCCAGAACACCCAGGACCCGGGCGAGCTGGGTGGGCTCGTTGACCTCCCAATCCTTCTGCGGGCTGAAGCGGATGCGCGCGCCATTGGCGCCGCCCCGGTGGTCGGAGCTGCGGTAAGTCGCCGCCGACGCCCAGGCCGTGGCCACCAGTTCAGCGGTGGACAGGCCGGAGCCCAGGATCTTCGCCTTCAGCGAGGCCACGTCGGCCGCGTCGATGGGGGCGTAGTCGGCCTTGGGGATCGGGTCCTGCCAGATCAGGTCTTCGGCCGGCACGTCCGGGCCGAGGTAACGGACCTTGGGGCCCATGTCGCGGTGGCACAGCTTGAACCAGGCGCGGGCGAAGGCGTCGGCGAAGTAGGCCGGGTCGGAGCGGAACTGCTGGCAGATCGCGTTGTAGGCGGGGTCGGTCTTCATCGCCATGTCGGCGGTGGACATCATGGTGGGCACGCGCTTGCCCGGGGTGTGCGCGGCGGGGGCCAGCGTCTCTGGGGGCGAGCCCACGGGCTGCCACTGCTTGGCACCGGCGGGGCTCGTGACCAGCTCGTACTCATGGTCGAGCAGCATGTCGAAGTAGCTCATGTCCCAGGTCACGGGCGTGGGGGTCCAGGCACCTTCGAGGCCTGAGGTGATCGTGTGGTCGCCCATGCCGCTCTCGTGCGTCGACAGCCAGCCGAAGCCCTGGGTGGCGATGTCGGCACCCTCGGGCTCCACGCCCACCAGCGATGCGTCGCCCGCGCCGTGCGCCTTGCCGAAGGTGTGGCCGCCGGCGGTGAGGGCCGCGGTCTCCACGTCGTCCATGCCCATGCGGGCGAAGGTCTCGCGGATGTCGCGGGCGCTGCCCTTGGTGTCGGGCACGCCGCCCGGCCCCTGGGGGTTCACGTAGATCAGGCCGTGCTGGATCGCCGCGAGGGGGTTCTCGAGCGCCAGGCCGGCCTTGTCGTCGATGCGGGTCTGGCCGAGCCACTCCTCCTCGGTGCCCCAGTAGATCTCCTTCTGCGGCTCGTAGACGTCCTCGCGGCCGCCGCCGAAGCCGAACACCGGGCCGCCCATGCTCTCGATGGCGACGTTGCCCGCCAGGATCATCAGGTCGGCCCAGGACAGCTTGGCGCCGTACTTCTGCTTCACCGGCCAGAGCAGGCGACGCGCCTTGTCGAGGTTGCCGTTGTCCGGCCAGCTGTTCAGGGGGGCGAAGCGCTGGGCGCCGGAGGAGGCGCCGCCGCGGCCGTCACCGGTGCGGTAGCTGCCGGCCGAGTGCCAGGCCATGCGGATGAAGAACGGGCCGTAATGTCCGTAGTCGGCCGGCCACCAGGGCTGGCTGTCGGTCATCAGGGCGGTGAGGTCGGCCTTCACCGCCGCGAGGTCGAGGGACTTGAAGGCTTCGGCATAGCTGAACGCCTTGCCGTGGGGGTCGCCGGAGACGCCCTTCTGGTGAAGGATGTCCACCGAAAGCTGGTTCGGCCACCAGTCGCGGTTGGTGCGGCCCAGGAGGGTGCGGGTGCCCGAGGGGGCATGCACGGGGCAGCCGGAGGGATCGCCCTTGGTGTGCGCGTTCATACGATCTCTCCTGTGGGCGCGCGCCAGCGGGGGGCGGGGTGCGCAATCATGGGTGTGGGGCCTTCCTGCCGTGCGGAGGGCCCATCGGTCCAATCACAATTATTTCTGTTCGGCATCGAGAAAGTCTTTGCCGGGTTTCAGTGGCGGAAGACGCGCACCCCGGTGAAGGCCATCGCCACGCCGCGCTCGTCGGCCGCCGCGATCACCTCGGCGTCGCGGATCGAGCCGCCCGGCTGGATCACCGCGGTGGCGCCCGCCTGGGTGGCCTCGATCAGCCCGTCTGCGAAGGGGAAGAAGGCCTCGGAGGCGCAGGCGCAGCCCTGCAGGTCCAGTCCGAAGTCGGCGGCGCGCAGGGCGGCGATGCGGGCGGAGTCCTTCCTGTTCATCTGCCCCGCTCCGATCCCCAGCGTCTGGCCTGCCCGGGCGTAAACGATGGCGTTGGACTTGACGTGCTTGGCCACCTGGAAGGCGAACAGCATGTCGGCGATCTCCACCTCGGTGGGCTGGCGCCGGGTGACGATCTTCAGGTCGGCGGCGGTGATCCGGGCGGTGTCGCGCGTCTGCATGAGGAAGCCCCCCGCCACGCTGCGGAACACCCCCCCCGGTGCCCGGGGTCGGGCAGGGCGCCGGTGACCAGAAGACGCAGGTTCTTCTTGGAGGCGAAGACGGCCGCCGCCTCTTCGTCGGCTTCGGGGGCGATGACCACCTCGGTGAAGGTCTCGGCGATCACCCGCGCTGTGGCGGCGTCGAGCCTGCGGTTCAGGGCGATCACGCCCCCGAAGGCCGAGACCGGATCGCAGGCCAGCGCCCGGCGATAGGCCCCCAGCGTGTCGGCGCCCGTGGCCACGCCGCAGGGGTTGGCGTGTTTGATCACGGCCACGGCGGGGGCGTCGAACTCGGCCACGAGCTCGAAGGCAGCGTCGGTGTCGGCCACGTTGTTGTAGCTGAGCTCTTTGCCCTGAAGCTGACGGGCGGTGGCGACGCCGGGCCGGGCGTCGCTCCCGCCGCGATAGAAGGCGGCGTGCTGGTGGGGGTTCTCGCCGTAGCGCATCCGCTGGATGCGGCCGCCCGCGACCGACAGGATGGGCGGGAACCAGTCCTGAAGCTCAGCCGAGAACCAGCCGGCGATGGCGGCGTCGTAGGCGGCGGTGCGGGCGAAGGCGCGGGCGGCCCACAGCTTGCGCTGGGCCAGGGTGGTTGCGCCGTCGGCCTGGAGGGCGGCGACGATCTCTGCAGCCGCTTCGGGGCCGGTGGCGACGGCCACATAGCCGTGGTTCTTGGAGGCGGAGCGGATCATGGCCGGGCCGCCGATGTCGATGTTCTCGATGGCCGTCTCGAACGATCCGCCCCCCGCCACCGTCGCCTCGAACGGGTAGAGCGAGACGTAGAGGATATCGATGCCGCCGATGCCGTGCTCGGTCATGGCCGCGGCGTGGTCGGGGGCGTCCCGCACCCCGAGGAGCCCGCCGTGGACGGTGGGGTGCAGGGTCTTCACTCGCCCGTCCATCATCTCGGGAACGCCGGTCAGGTCGGCCACGTCCTTCACCGGGATGCCGAAGCCAGCGATCGCGGCGCGGGTGCCGCCGGTGGACACGAGCTCGACCCCCAGATCGTGCAGGGCGTGGGCGAAGGCCTCCAGCCCGGTCTTGTCGGAGAGCGAGATCAGGGCGCGCTTCGGCGTCACCCGGTCGGGGGCGGGGGGAAAGTCGGGGGCGGCGGGCATGGGGCGACTCGCGGATCAGGGAGGATCGGGGTCGCCCAGGCGCGCGGCATTCGCTCTTACGAGAGGGTCCACGCTCCCCTGGGGTGACCCCCGATTGCGCCAGTCACGCGGACGGGGAGCTGATAGCAGCGCGGGGCGGCCGGCGCCAGAAATGGAAAGGGCCGGTCCATACTCGGACCGGCCCACGCAGGCGTTCGATAAGCTAAGCGTCCGTCTGCGCTTTCCGCTCGCGCGGAAAGGGTTAGGGCATGAGCACGGTGTCGACCACGTGGATCACGCCATTGGACTGCATCACGTCGGCGATGGTCACCTTGGACGAGCCGCCCTTGGAATCGACGATGTAGGTGGCACCCATCTTCTTCTTCACGGTCAGCGTCTCGCCCTGAACGGTGGTGAGCGTCTTACCGTCGGTGAGCATGGCGGCGGTCATCGTGCCCGGCACCACGTGGTAGGTCAGGATCTTGACCAGGGTGTCATGGCTCTCCGGCTTCACCAGCGTGTCGACCGTGCCCGCGGGGAGCTTGGCGAAGGCTTCGTTGGTGGGGGCGAAGACCGTGAACGGGCCGGCGCTGGCCAGGGTGTCCACAAGGCCGGCGGCCTTCACGGCGGCGACCAGGGTGGTGTGGTCCTTCGAGTTAACGGCGTTCTCGACGATGTTCTTCGTGGGGTACATGGCGGCGCCGCCGACCATCTTGGTCTTGGAGCTCATGGCCATCTTGGAATGGTCCATGGCGGCTTGGGCGGAGGCGGTGCCCGTGACGCCGACAACGGCGACGAGGGCGAAGGCGCCGGCGGTGGCCAGCGTGCGAAGGGTGGTCATGGGAGGTTGGTCCTGTGCGAGCGCATCGGTTGCGCTGACCGGACTTACGGAGGCACTCGCCGCCCGGATGCGGCGGCCTGCCGCACCCGCAGCAGATTTTTTGCGAGGGCACTGCCGCCGCGACCGGACC
The DNA here is from genome assembly GCA_038226305.1 of Caulobacterales bacterium. Lineage (GTDB taxonomy): Bacteria > Pseudomonadota > Alphaproteobacteria > Caulobacterales > Caulobacteraceae > JASLDZ01. The sequence continues at coordinate 114,655 of JBBRQN010000003.1, read as the reverse complement.
CGGCCGCGGCGGCAAGCCTGAACGTTCGCCTCAGCCTTAGTAGCGGTAGTGTTCCGGCTTGAACGGGCCGGCGGGGGCCACGCCGATGTAGTCGGCCTGGTCGGGGCGCAGCTGGGTGAGCTTGGCGCCCAGCTTGCCGAGATGGAGCATGGCCACCTTCTCGTCGAGGTGCTTGGGCAGGGTGTAGACCTTGGTCTCGTACTTCTTGTTCGTGGCCAGGTGGTCGGCCCACAGCTCGATCTGCGCCAGGGTCTGGTTGGTGAACGAGGCGCTCATCACGAAGCTGGGGTGGCCGGTGGCGTTGCCCAGGTTCACGAGGCGACCTTCCGAGAGCAGGATGATCTTGTTCCCGTTGGGGAACTCGATGTGGTGCACCTGCGGCTTGATCTCGTCCCACTTGAAGTTCTTCAGGCCGGCGACTTGGATCTCGCTGTCGAAGTGGCCGATGTTGCAGACGATGGCGTTGTTCTTCATCGCCCGCATGTGGTCGACGGTGATCACGTCCTTGTTGCCGGTGGCGGTGACGTAGATGTCCGCGTCCTTGGTGGAGTCCTCCAGGGTGCGGACTTCGTAGCCTTCCATCGCCGCCTGCAGGGCGCAGATTGGATCGACTTCCGTCACGATCACCCGCGCGCCGCCCTGGCGCAGCGAAGCGGCCGAGCCCTTGCCCACGTCGCCGTAGCCGCAGACCACGGCCACCTTGCCGGAGAGCATCACGTCGGTGCCGCGACGGATCGCGTCCACCAGCGACTCGCGGCAGCCGTAGAGATTGTCGAACTTCGACTTGGTGACGCTGTCGTTGACGTTGATGGCGGGGAACGGCAGCTCGCCCTTCTTCGACATCTCGTACAGGCGGTGAACACCCGTGGTGGTCTCTTCAGACACGCCCTTGATGGCGTCGCGGATGGCCGAATAGAAGCCGGGCTTTTCGGCGATGTACTTCTTCATGACGGCGAAGAGGGCTTCCTCTTCTTCGTTCTGCGGGTTGGCGAGGACCGAGATGTCCTTCTCCGCCTTGGGGCCGAGGACGCAGAGGAGCGTGGCGTCGCCGCCGTCGTCCAGGATCATGTTCGGGTAGCCGCCGTCCGACCATTCGAAGATCTTGTGGGCGTAGTCCCAGTATTCTTCCAGCGTCTCGCCCTTGGCGGCGAAGACGGGGGTGCCGGTGGCGGCGATGGCGGCGGCGGCGTGGTCCTGCGTCGAGAAGATGTTGCAGGAGGCCCAGCGCACGTCGGCGCCCAGGGCCTGCAGGGTCTCGATCAGCACGGCGGTCTGGATGGTCATGTGCAGGCTGCCGGCGATCTTGGCGCCCTTCAGCGGCTGATCCTTGCCGAACTCTTCGCGCACGGCCATCAGGCCGGGCATTTCGGTCTCGGCGATGGCGATTTCCTTGCGGCCGAAAGCGGCGAGGGAGATGTCGCGAACGATGTAATCGGCGGCCATGGGGCGCTCGGTCCTTGCGTGGCGGGAATGCGGGTGAGCCCGGCCTATAGCCGAGGCGGGGCGGCCCGGCAATAAGGACATAAGGATGTCTTTATATGAACCCGACCGCGGACACCTTTGCCGAGCCTGCGCGTTAGCCCGTCAGCCATTTTCGGCCGGAGACAAAGATCATGCGCCTCGTCACCATCATCGCCGCCGGTCTCGCCCTCGCCGCTGCGGGCGCCGGGGCTGCGGAAGCCAAGGGCTGCCTCAAGGGCGCCGTGGTCGGCGGCATCGCCGGGCACATGGCGGGCAAGCACACCACCGCGGGCGTCATCGGCGGCTGCGCGGTGGGCCACCACATGGCCAAGACCAAGGCCAAGAAGGAAATGGCCCACTAAAAGCTGAGCCTTAAGCGCTTATATTACGGGGCGGCGCGGGTTAGCCTGCGTCGCCTCTTCTCGTTTCCCCCCACCGCTTCAAGGAGCGTTCCATGCGTGTTGCGATCATAGCCTCGGCCGTGGCCCTGTCCGTTCTGGGCGCAGGCGCGGCGCAGGCCGGATGTCTGGGCGGAGCGGTGGTCGGCGGCGTCGCCGGGCACGTGGCCGGTCGTCATGCCACCCTGGGCGCCATCGGCGGCTGCGTCGTGGGCCACCACATGGCCGTAGTGAAGAAGCGCGACCGCATGGTCGCCAGCGGCCGCGGCTACTACGACGCGCACCATCACTTCCATAAGAACTGAGCTTTGACGGCGTCCCCGGCCAAACTCTTCGCCTTCCTCGATCGGCACGGGATCGCCCACTCCACCCTGGAGCACCCGCCGGTGTTCCGGGTGGAGGAGGGGGCCGAGATCAAGGCGGCCCTGCCGGGCGGCCACTCCAAGAACCTGTTCCTAAAGGACGCCAGGGGCCAACTCTGGCTGGTCTCGGCGCTCGGCCACACGAAGATCGACCTGAAAGCCCTGCCAGCCCGCATCGGCTCGGCGAAGCTGTCGTTCGGGTCGGAGGAGCGGCTGGTCGAGGCCCTCGGCGTGCGGCCGGGGTCGGTGACGGCGCTGGCACTGATCAACGACCCGCAGCACAGCGTGCGCTTCGTGATCGACAAGGCGCTGTGGGACAGCGACCCCGTGAACTTTCATCCCCTCCGCAACGACGCCACGACGGCCTTGAGCCGCGAAGGGTGCCGGGGCTTCCTGAGGGCGCTCGAAGTCGAACCGCTCGTGATCGACTTCGGCACCGATTGAAGCCGGGCCGGCCCGGCTCCATCTGAGGCGGGACTAGGAGTGATACGATGGCGCTGGATCTGTTCGGCTCGAAACCTGCACCCCCCAAGACGGGGGGCGGAGCGGCGCCCGCTGGCGACATCGTCGATGCCACCGACGCCTCGTTCATGGCCGACGTGATCGAGGCTTCGAAGACCCGCCCTGTGGTCATCGACTTCTGGGCGCCGTGGTGCGGCCCCTGCCGCCAGCTCGGCCCCAGCCTCGAGAAGCACGTGGGCGCGCAGGGCGGCAAGGTGCGGCTGGCCAAGATCAACATCGACGAGAACCCGCAGATCGCTCAGCAATTCCGGGTGCAGTCGATCCCCGCGGTGTTCGTGGTGGACCAGGGCAAGGCTTTCCAGGGCTTCATGGGCGCGCTGCCCGACAGCCAGGTGAAGGCCTTCATCGACGAGCTGGCCGCGGGCATCCCCGGCGGCGAGCCGGACGACGGCGGGCTGGACGAGATCCTCGCCTTCGCCGCCGAGGCCCTGACCGCAGGCGACATGCCCAACGCCGCCCAGGCCTATGCGCAGGCTCTGCAGCTGGAGCCCGCCAACGTGCAAGCGATCACCGGCCTCGCCCGGTGCTACCTCGCCCTGGGCGATACCGAGCGGGCGCAGGAGGTCGTGGCCCTCGCCCCCGCCACGGCCAACGATCCCGACCTCGCCAGCGTGCGCGCGCAGCTGAAGCTGATGACCGCCGCCGCCGCCGGCGACAGCGCCGAGGACGCCGCCCTGCGCGACCGCCTCGCCGCCGATCCTGACGATCATCAGGCCCGCTTCGACCTCGCCAAGGCCCTGTCCGCCCGGGGCGACCTGGAGGGCGCGGCCGAGGAGCTGTTCACGATCATGGCCAAGGATCGCGCCTTCGCCGACGACGGGGCCCGCAAGGAGCTCCTCACCGTGTTCGAGGCCGCAGGCCCCACCTCCGAGCTGGCGCGCTCGGGTCGGCGACGGATGTCGTCCTTGTTGTTCTCGTAAGCGAGGGATCGCCCGTCATGCCCGCCGGTTTCGTCCGCGCTTCCGACCTGCCAGCCGTGGTGCCGGTGTTCCCGCTCGACGGAGCGATCCTCCTGCCGCGCGGGCAGATTCCGCTGAACGTGTTCGAGCCGCGCTATCTCAACATGATCGACGACGCGATGGCGGGCGACCGGCTGATCGGCATGGTGCAGACCAAGACCGGCATGTCGGGCGAGCGGCCGTCGCTGCAGGGCGTGGGCTGCGTCGGGCGGGTGACCAGCTTCACCGAGACGTCGGACGGGCGCTACCTCATCACCCTAAGCGGCCTGTGCCGGTTCGCGGTGGGGGACGAGCTGTCGGCGCCGACGCCCTACCGGCAGGTGCGCGCCCGTTTCGCCCCGTATGAGCGCGACCTCGACCCGCCGGACGACGAGGATGCCCTCGACCGCGCGCCCCTGATGCAGGCGCTGAAGGCCTATCTCGACCGCAAGAGCATGGCCGTGGACTGGGACGCCGCCGAACAGGCCCCGGTGGAGGCGCTCACCAACAGCCTGGCGATGGCCCTGCCGTTCGAGCCCATCGAGAAGCAGGTGCTGCTGGAAGCCCCGACGCTGGAGGAGCGGCTCGACACCCTGGCGGCCCTCCTCGCCATCGATGCCGCCGGATCGGAGGACGACGAGCCTCCCTCCATGCAGTAGAGCCCGCACCATGACCGCCCTGACCTCCGACCTCGACCCCAGGCTCCTGTCGCTCCTCGTGTGCCCCGTCACCCGCGGCCCCCTTGAGTATGACCGCGGGGCGGGGGAGCTGATCAGCCGGGAGGCCGGGCTGGCCTTCCCCATCCGCGACGGCGTGCCCGTGATGCTGGCGGGCGAGGCTCGCGCTCTGGACCAGCCCGCCTCGTGATCGAGTCCGGCGGCACGGCGGTCGCCCCCTGGCCGATCAGCCTCACCGTTCGCCGCACCGCGCGGGAGCTGGTGGTGAAGTTCGACGACGGCACCACATTCGCCCTGCCCGCCCGCCTGCTCCGCGCCATGACCCCCAGCGCCGAGGCGCACGGCCACGGCGGGCCGGATTTCGCGCCGGTGAAGGTGCGTGACGAGGTGGGGCTGATCGAGGCCAGCGCCGTCGGTCGCTACGCCGTGCGCCTGCGCTTCGACGACGGCCACGCCTCCGGCCTCTACACCTGGGAGCGCCTGCACCGCATCGGCCGGGAGGCCGCGGCGCTCACCGCGCGGCTCGACGCCCTCTAGGCGAGGCGAGCCTCAGTCAGGCTCGGCTTCGGACGCAGGCTCGGCCCCGGCGGCCAGGGCCTTGGCGAGGTCCACCAGCAGGCGGCGCTGCTTTCGGGGGATGCGCGGGAACAGGGCGGCGATCTCCGCACCCTCGGGCGTCAGCGCCATGTCGTGGACGAAGGGCGAGGGGCCGTCTTCCGCCACGCCGGGCTGCGCCTCGGTGGTGAGGCCTTCGAACAGGTCGCCGATGCGCACGCCCAGCGTTCGGGCGATCTCGAACAGCTTGGAAGCCGAGACGCGGTTGGCCCCGCGTTCGTATTTCTGCACCTGCTGGAACGTGAGGCCGAGCGACTGCGCCAGCCTGTCCTGACTGAGGCCGAGCATGCGCCGACGCTGACGAATGCGTTCGCCCACGTGAACGTCGATGGGGTTGGGAGTCTTGTCGTCCATTCCCTCGTCCGGCGGGGCGTCGCCAGACCCGGCGGCGCGCGTGGTTCGGAAGACAGCGTCTCCCTCAAAAAGCAAGTTTAGCGACGAACCTTCCGCATGGGAATGAACGACAGCCCGGCTAGCACGAGCAGCCAGAAAGGCCCGTCACGAAGGCGACCGTAAGGCGTGCGCGGCAGGGCCGGCGGCAGACGCGCGTCGAGCACGCCTCTCACCCCGGGGGCCAGTTGTCGCCCCTGCGATCGGCCGAAGGCGTCGATCATGGCGGTGACGCCCGTGGGCGTGGCGCGCACCATCGGCAGGCCCTCCTCGATGGCGCGATAGCTGGCGATGTTCAGGTGCTGCCACGGCCCGGCCCGGCGCCCGAACCAGGCATCGTCGCTCACATTGACCAGCACGCGCGACCGCGTGCGCCCGTCCCCCGCCGCGAGGCCGGGGAACAGGGCTTCGTAGCAGATCAGCGGCTGCACGATCATACCGCCCGCCAGCGTCAGAGGCCGGGGCGGCGGGCCGGGGGTGAAGTCGGCCGACACGCTGACGAGCTTGCGCAGGCCCAGCGGCCCGAGGAGGCTGGCGAAGGGCATGTACTCGCCGAACGGCACGAGGTGATGCTTGTCGTAGAGGCCGAGGTTGATCACGTCGGCCGGCGTGCGCTGCAGCGCCAGGAGCGTGTTGTAGTAGCGGCCATCACCGAACCCGCCCGACGGCCCGGGGCTCACTCGCAACCCCCCTGCGAGGAGCGTCTGGCCGGGCGCGAGAGAGCGCACCACCTGCGCCCGGGCGGGCGCGCCGGGGGCGAGGTAGCTGTTGAAGCTGTCCGGTATCGCCCCCTCGGGCCACACGACGAGGTCTGGCAGGCGCTGGCCGGGGGGTGTTGGCGGGGCGGCGGTGAGGGCGGTGTGGCGGGCCAGGGCCTCGCGCAGCACGGCTTCAGACCACGCGGGCGGCTCCGGCAGGTCGGTCTGCACGGCGCGGACGAGGGGTGCGTCGGGTGCAGTGGGTGGCGCGGCGCGCAGGCGCAGGTCGCCCCACGTTCCGAAGATGGCGATGGCCGCCACCGCCAGCCCCAGCGCCCACAGCCGGGCGCGCTCCCCCTCGCGACCCGCCAGCACAGCCGGCGCCGCGCCGATGCCCAGCACGAGGAGGGTCGAGCCATAGGCCCCGCTGAGGGCGGCCACCTGGCTGAGCGGCGACCCGGCGCGGAAGGTCTCGCCCGGCAGATCCCACGGGAACCCGGTGAGGGCATGGCCGCGCAGCCACTCGGACAGCCCAAGGCACGCCACGAAGGCGATCACCCGCCACGCTCCGGAGGCCGCCGGGTCGGGCACGATCCAGCGGTAGAGGAGGGCCGCCGCTCCCCAGAACAGGCCCAGCCCGCCCGCCATCAGCACCACGGCGAAGGGGGCCTGCCAGCCGTGCTCGGCCACGTCGATCAGGAACGGCTCCACGATCCAGATCGTCGACAGGAGCATGTAGCCCGTGCCCGCCGCCCAGCCGGTGAGGAAGGCCGTCCGCCGGGGCCGCGCGGAGCGGAACCCGTCCAGCGCCGCCAGGATCAAGCCATACCCGAACACCCCGGGCAGGAACCCGTAGGGCGGGTGCGCCGACGCCGCCAGAAGCCCGCCCACCGCCGCGATGGCGGCCGGGACCAGGCGTCGCCGCCAGGTGACGGCGCCTGCGAAGGCGTCCCGCTGCGTTAGGGTCACTGCGGGGCGGCGCCGTCGGCCGGATCGGGCAGGAACGCGGCCGCCTCGTCGTTGCGCAGGGCGTCGGCGCCGTCCTGCGGCGCGACCTGCACGGGGCGGATGCGCAGGCGGCGGATGCGCCGGGGATCGGCCTCGATCACCTCGAACTCCACGCCCTTGGGATGGACGATCACCTCGCCCCGCTGCGGCAGGCGCCCGGCGAGCTCCACGACCAGACCGGCGACGGTGTCGGCAGCGTCGTCCGCCTCCTCGCCTTCGAGGTGCAGCGACATGCCCAGCCGCGCCTCCAGGTCTTCCAGGGGGGTGCGAGCGGCGGCCTCGATCAGGCCACCCGGGCGCTCCACGAGGTCGGGGGTGTAGGCCTCGTCGTGTTCGTCGTCGATCTCGCCCACCACCTCCTCGATGAGGTCTTCCAGGGTGACGAGGCCGTCCGTGCCGCCGAACTCGTCGATCACCAGCGCCATGTGGATGCGCCGCGCCCGCATCCGCACGAGGAGGTCGGCGGTGCGCATGGATGCGGGCACGTAGAGCGCCTCGCGACGCAGGCGATGCAGCACCGCCTCGCTCCACGGGGGCGAGCCGCCGGTGGCCGCAGGCGCGATCAGCTTCACCACGTCCTTGATGTGGACGACGCCGACAGGGTCATCCAGCGTGTCTCGGAACACCGGCAGGCGGGTCAACTCCACCTCGACGAACCGCGCCACCACTTCCGAGAGGGGGGTGGAGATGTCGAGGGCCACCACGTCGGCCCGGGGCGTCATCACGTCTGAGACGCGCAGGGTGGCGAAGGCCTCGGCCTGGTCCACGAGGTCGAGGTGTCGACCGCCTGCAGGCACCGGCTCCGCCCCTTCGGCTGCGGGCGCGGGGGGGGCCGAGGCGGGGGCGTCGTGAGCCCCCTCCAGCCAGGTGATCAGCCAGCGCCGCCAGCTGCGCAGCCGCCGCCGCCGCCGCCGGGCAGCGGCGTCGGGGGGCATCTGGGTGGTCTGACTTCGACCCTCGGGATCGGACATGGCGCTGCGTCAGCCTGCGGTGGCGGCGTAGGGATCGGGAACGCCGAGGGAGGCGAGCACGTCGCGCTCCCGCGTTTCCATCGTCTCGGCGTCGGCGTCGTCCATGTGGTCGAAGCCTAGCAGATGCAGCACGCCGTGCGCGACCAGATGCTGCAGGTGGTGCGCCAAGGGCTTGCCCTGCGCCTGCGCCTCGGCCGCACAGGTCTCGTAGGCGAGCACGAGGTCGCCTCGAGCAGTCGCCCCGCCCGGTTCGCCGACGCCTGCGGCTGCGGGGAAGCTCAGCACGTTGGTGGGCTGGTCCTTGCCCCGGAAGCGCCCGTTCAGGTCGCGCACCACCGCATCGTCGGCCAACAGCACCATGTAGGCACCGTCCCCCGCAGCCCCGAGGGAGGCGGCGGCGGCCTTGGCGGCGGTTTCGGCGAGGGCCCCGGCGTAGGGCAGGGCCTGCGTCCAGCCAAGGGCCTCGACCTCGACGTCCACCCAGATGCCGGGGAGCGTCATCGCCGCCAGGCGCCCTGAGGCGGGGCAGGGTTGGCCGCGGCGTCGGCGTCGTAGGCCTTCACGATCCGCTCCACGAGGGGGTGGCGCACCACGTCCGAAGCCTCGAACCGGCACACACCCACGCCCTCCACGCCCGAGAGCAGGGCCACCGCGTGGCTGAGTCCGGAGTCCGCCCCGTTGGGCAGGTCCACCTGGCTGGGGTCGCCGGTCACGGCCATGCGCGCGCCTTCGCCGAGGCGGGTCAGCACCATCTTCATCTGCGCGCGGGTGCAGTTCTGCGCCTCGTCCACGATGACGTAGGCGTGGTTAAGGGTGCGGCCGCGCATGAAGGCGATGGGTGCCACCTCCACGCTGCGCCGTTCGCGCTTGGCGCCCTCCTTGGGGGCCTCGCGCAGCTTGGACACCTCGTCCTCGCCCATCAGGTCGCGCAGGGCGTCCCAGATGGGGGCCATGTAGGGGTCGACCTTCTCGGTCAGGTCGCCGGGGAGGAAGCCGAGCCGCTCCCCGGCCTCCACCGCCGGGCGGGTGATGATCAGCCGCGACACCTGCCGCGACATCAGGAGCGAGGCCCCGTAGGCCACCGCCAGGAAGGTCTTGCCCGTGCCCGCCGGTCCGACCCCGAAGGTCAGGGGCTCGGCCGCCAGCATGGCGAGGTAGCGGGCCTGCGCATCGGTCTTGGGCGCGACGACGCCACGCCGACCGAGCGGCAGGGCGGGGCCGCCCACGCCGGGGGGAGCGCCATCGCCGGAGCGGGCGGCGGCGATGGCGGCGCGCACGTCGCTCTCGCCCACCTCGGCCCCGGTTTCGACGCGGGCGGCGATGCGGTCGATGGCGCGGCGGGCGGCACCGCGGGCGCGGGCGTCGCCGGTGACGCGCACCTGCCCGCCGGGCGTTTCCACCAGAACGTCGAACGCGCCCTCTATCAGGGCGGCATGGCGGCTCGACGGCCCGGCCACGGCCCTCACCACTTCATCGCCGAACGGCAGGATCTCCGACACGCCGCGGCTCAACCGACCGCCTCCGAGCTGTCGACCAGAGCACCGATCAGGCTGTTGGGGGCGGCCCCTTCGATGCGAACGGGGGTGATCTTACCGATCAGGTGGGCGGGGGCGTCGGCCCAGACGGCCTGCAGGTAGGGACTCTTGCCGATCAGCTGGCCTTCGCGACGGCCGGGCTTCTCCCACAGCACCGGCAGGGTCTTGCCCACCTGCGCCCGGTCGAAGGCGTGGCGCTGGGCGTCGAGGAGGGCGTTCAGGCGGGCCAGACGGTCGGACTTCTCAGCTTCGGACACTTGCACGGCCGAGGTGGACGCAGGCGTGCCGGGACGGGGGGAGTACTTGAACGAGAAAGCCGAGGCGTAGTTCACCGCCTCGATCAGCCGCAGGGTGTCCTGGAAGTCGGCCTCGGTCTCGCCGGGGAAGCCGACGATGAAGTCGCAGCTCAGCGCCAGATCGGGCCGCGCCGCGCGCAGCCGCTCCACGAGGCGCAGGTAGCCGGCCGCGGTGTGGCGCCGGTTCATGGCCTTGAGGATGCGGTCGGAGCCGGACTGCACGGGCAAGTGCAGGTAGGGCATCAGCGCCGGAACCTCGGCATGGGCCATGATCAGGTCGTCGGCCATGTCGTTGGGATGGCTCGTCGTATAGCGGATGCGCTCCAGGCCCGGGATGTCGGCCAGCGCCCGCACCAGCGTCGCCAGCGTCCAGCCGCTCTCGGCATAGGCGTTGACGTTTTGGCCGAGCAGCGTGACCTCGCGCACGCCGCGTTCGGCCAACTGGCGGGCTTCGGCCAGCACGTCGGCGGCGGGGCGGCTCCACTCGGCGCCCCGGGTGTAGGGCACGACGCAGAAGGCGCAGAACTTGTCGCAGCCCTCCTGCACGGTGAGGAAGGCGGTGGGGCCGCTCGCGGTGCGCACCCCTTTCAGCTTGTCGAACTTGGCGGCGGGGGAGAACTCGGCGGCGATGCGCTCGCCCTTCGACCTCCCGGCGTTTGCCAGCATGGCGGGCAGGTCGGCGATGGATTGCGGGCCGATCACGAGGTCGACGGCGGGCTGGCGGTGGATGATCTCCGCCCCCTCGGCCTGCGCCACGCAGCCCGCGACCACCAGCGTCGCGCCCGCCCCGCCCGCGGCCCGCACCTCGTCCCGCGCGACCTTCAGGCGGCCGAGCTCGGAGTAGACCTTCTCGGAAGCCTTCTCGCGGATGTGGCAGGTGTTGAGCACCACGAGGTCGGCGCCGTCGGGGGTGTCGGTGGTCTCATAGCCCAGCGGGCGCAGGGCTTCGGCCATGCGCTCGCTGTCGTAGACGTTCATCTGACAGCCGTAGGTCTTGATGTGCACTCGCTTGGCGGTGCCGACCGGCGCGGGGGAACGCGGTGCGACCGCCCGGGTCACCTCCGACGGGAGGCGCTCGGCGATGTCGATCAGTGTGCGGGAGACGGGATCAGCCCCCGCCGTAGGCCGCGGGCGACGGCGGCGTGTTCACGGGCGTCCCGGCGGCACCGCCTTCGCGAATGCCGTAGAGCTCCAGCCGGTGGGCCACGAGCTTGTAGCCGAGGCGCCGGGCGATGATCTCCTGCAGGCGCTCGATCTCGTCGTCCATGAATTCGATCACCTCGCCTGAGTTCATGTCGATCAGGTGGTCGTGATGTTCCTCGGTGGCTTCTTCGTAGCGCGAGCGGCCCTCGCCGAACTCGTGACGGGTGATGACCCCCGCCTCCTCGAACAGGCGCACGGTGCGGTAGACGGTGGCGATGGAGATGTGCGGATCGATGGCCGAGGCCCGGCGATAGAGCTCCTCCACATCCGGGTGATCGGTGGCGGCCGAGAGCGTGCGGGCGATGACGCGACGCTGGTCGGTCATGCGCATTCCCTTCTCGACGCAAAGGGTCTCGATGCGGTCAGGGCGGGGGATGTGCGTCATCGGCCCCTAGGATACGGATTTGCGGCCGGGGTTGGAAGGGCGCGGCGCATCAGCAGCGCATCCTGGGCCTGGGCGTCCGGTCCGCGGTCGTAGTAGCGGGGGCGCCGGCCCGCCACCGCGAAGCCGCAGGCGGCGTAGAGCGCCAGGGCCGGGGCGTTGTCGGCGGCGACTTCAAGGAACAGGTTGCGGGCGCCAAGGGCGAAGCAGGCGTCGGCGCTGGTCGCCATGAGGGCGCGCCCGAGCCCCTGTCCGCGGGCCTCCTCCAGGACGCCGATGGTCAGGATTTCCGCCTCGTCCGCGGCGGTGCGAGCGAGCACGAAGCCGCTGTGGCGGCCGGGCTGGGTCTGCCCCACGAAGGCTTCCGTGCCCGGGGTGGCGAGCGCGCTCTGAAACGCCTCCTCCGACCAGGGCCGATCAAACGATGCGGCGTGGATGGAGCGCAGGAGCCGCCATTCCGAGGGATAGGCCGCGCGCAGGATCATGCCGCTGCAGTCGCCGCTAGGGCCTTGAGTGCCGCCCGCTCGACGATCGTGCGGGCGTCGGGCTCGCGCAGGTAGAGGGGCACGGCGGGGGCGAAGGGGGCCGTCAGGGCGGCCACGTGGGTGGCGAGGTCGCAAGGGTCGGGCGCTATGCGGGCGTCGACGTCCAGACCGGGAAGGCGCTCGGCCAGAAGCCCGGCGCCGGGGCCGATGGCGCGGGTCACGGTCAGCCGCTCGCACAGTGCGACGGCCTCCTCCCACGACATCAGGTCCGGGGGCGACAGGGGCTGGCCATGATCGAAGGCCTGCAGGTAGGCGCGCTCATGGGGGGCGGCGATCACGGCGGCCACCCGGCCGACGGCGCCCAGCGCCAGGGCCTCCAGAGTGCCGATGCCCACGGGGGCGCTCCCGATCCCGAGGCCGAAGCCCTTGGCGAAGGCCAGGCCCACCCGCAGGCCGGTGAACGAGCCCGGCCCCACCGTCACGCCCACTCGGTCGACCTGCCCGGGCGAGATCCCGGCTTGCTCGAACAGCCCCGCCACCAGTGGGCCGAGCCGTTCCTGATGCCCACGGTCCATGACCGCGGAGGCCGCGACGGACTCCACGCCGGTGCCGGACACGGCGGCCTGGCAGGCGCCGAGGGCGGTATCGACGGCCAAAACGATCACGGCTTCGCGGCCCGTCGGGTCAGGCGAAGCTGCAGGCTTCGTCGAAGCTCAGGCGCGGCGAGCGCGGCATGGGCGTGTCGGCCCCGTGGCCCAGGGCGCACAGCCAGTTGGACTTGATGGGCGTGCCCGCGAAGAACTCCGCGTCCACCCCGGCATTGTCGAAGCCCGACATGGGGCCGCAGTCGAGGCCCAGGGCGCGGGCGGCCAGCATCAGGTAGGCACCCTGCAGGGTGCCGTTGCGGAATGCGGTCTCGATGCGCTTCTCGCTGCCCGAGGGCCCGAACCAGTGCTGGGCGCCGGGGTTGTGCGGGAACAGCTCGGCCATCTTCTCGGTGAACTCGAGGTCGTGGCCGATGATGACGATGCAGGGGGCCGCCATCGCCTTCTGGTTGCCCTCCGACAGCAGCGGGCCGAGCCGCGCCTTGCCCTCAGGGGTGTTCACGAACACGAACCGCGCCGGGCAGCAGTTGGCCGAGGTCGGGCCAAACTTCAGGAGGTCGTAGAGCGCGTGCCAGGTGGAGTCCGGCAGCGTCTCCTCCACCCAGCCGTTGCGGCTGCGGGCGGTGCGGAACAGGGTGTCGAGCGCGGCGTCGTCGAGCGTACCCGTCACAGGGTCTGCTCCACGCGGTTCACTTCCGGCACGTAGTGCTTGAGCATGGTCTCGACGCCCGCCTTCAGCGTCGCCGCCGACGAGGGGCAGCCCGAGCAGGCGCCGCGCATGTGCAGGAACACCACCCCTTCCTCCGCATCGAAGCGGTCGAAGACGATGTCGCCCCCGTCCTGCGCCACGGCGGGGCGGATGCGGGTGTCGAGCAGGTCCTTGATCTCGGCCACCACCTGGGCGGTCTCGCCCTCGTAGACGGTGTCGGAGTGGCCGTCGGAGGCCGAAGCGGTCGAGCCCGAGCTGATCGCCGGGCGGCCGGAGGTGTAGTGGTCCATGATCTGGGCCAGCACGGGCGCCTTCAGGTGGCGCCAATCGAGATCGCCCGCGTGCTTGGTCACCGTCAGGAAGTCTGAGCCCAGGAACACCCGCGCCACGCCCTCGACCTCGAAGATCGAGCTGGCCAGGGCCGATGCCTTGGCCTCCTCCACGGAGCGGAACTCGCGGGCGCCGCCGTCAGGCCCCAGCACGTCCTGCCCGGGGGTGAACTTGAGGGTGAGCGGGTTGGGGGTCGGCTCGGTCTGGATGAACACGGGTCCGCGGTCCTCTGTGCGTCAAATCTGTACGCCTGACGCTTGCAGATGGCGCGGCGCCGCGGCGGACGCAAGCCGCCGGGTCGTCGCGAGCCCGGCTCAGGCCGCGTCGGCGGTGTCCTGCTCGGTGGGCTCGGGCTCGGCGGCGACCGGCACCGGGGCGGCCTCTGCGGGCAGGCCCACATAGCGGGCGGTGAAGCGCATTGGCGCTTCAGCGCGCCTCTGCTCCAGGGCATGGCCCAGCCAGCCGGTGCAGCGGCCGAGGAGCTTCATGGCGAGGGGGGCATCCCCCGGCAGGCCGAGGCTGCGACCGAGGGCGGCCAGGGCGAAGTCCATGTTCGGGGCCGAGCCGGTGATCTGCGATCCGGCGCGGGCGATCTCGCGCACGTCGTCGCTCATCGGGGCGGCCTGCATCAGGCTGCGGGCACGGGGGTCGCCATAGGGGTGCGAGGGGTGGCCGAAGCCGGGCAGGGGCAGCCCCAGCGACAGGCGCTGGGTGATCACCGTGCGGGGGTCGCCCCCGCTGCGCCGCATCTCCTGGATGAACAACCCGGCCTGCAAGGCGCCGCCGGTGTCTGCCGGGCCGCTCAGCGCCGCCACTCCGGCCAACAGGCAGGCCGCCAGCGATCCGCCCGAGGCGGCCACCGCGCGTACGGCCACGGTGGAGGCATCCACCGCGTCGTCGGCGCAGAGCACAAGCGCGCGGCGGATGGAGTCGGCCCGGCCGTTCTCCAGCCGCCAGGCGCGGGCCAGCCGGTCGTGCAGGGGGCCGGAGCGGGCGGCGCCGCACAGGGCGTCCACAAGGTCGGTGAGGAGGGCGGCGGCTTCCCGGCGCAGGATCGCGTCGGCCCGGCCAGAGCTCGGCGGGTCAAGGGCGGCGCGGCCGGCCAGGAGGGCCATGGCCCGGGCGCGGGGGTCTGCCCCCACCATGGTGACGGGGTGCGGCGGGAGCCTCGCGAAGGGATCGTCCTCCGCTCCTTCGCTCCAAAGGAGGCGGGCAACGCCTTCCAAAGTCGCGGAGTCGGCCAACCGCACCGCGTCGCGGCCCCGGTGGCGCACGGCCGCGTTGGTGATCTCGGTCAGGGCGGTGTCGAACAGGAGGGCCGAGGGCGGGGCCGCGGCTTCGGCGGCCTCTGCTGCGGCTGCGGGCGAGGCGGGGCGGCGGCGGGCGAAACGCAGGAGGCTCGCGGCCAGCACCGCGCCGTCAGTGTCGCGCAGGGTGAGGAGGCCCCGGGCGGCGTAGGCCTTCAGGGCCTCGACCTTCACGCCCAGACGGGCTGCGGCTTCGTCGGCCGCCAACCAGGCGCCGGCGCCGTCGTCGGACACTGAATTCACGGCGGACATGGGCCACTTCCCCGACAGTTAAGCGTGCCGGGATGGAGCGCGCCCGGAACAAGGCTCAACTCGCTGCACGGATAAGGCCGTTCAAGGGCTGGCGCGGCGTTGTGGCGGGCGGCGCCGAATGTGTCGCAGCGGACGCAGGGAGTTTGCGATCTCCGCAAGCCTTCGGGTTATAAGCGTCGGGTGACCCCGTCCCTCGACCCTGCAGCCTCGGCGCGCCTGACCGCGCGGGCGACGACCCTTTCGGTGGCCGTCGCCCTGACGCTGGCGGCCATCAAGCTGGTGGGCTGGAGCCTCACGGGATCGACGGCGCTGCTGGCGTCCTTCGCGGACTCCTCCCTCGATCTGGTGGCAGCGGCGCTGACGTTCTGGGCGGTGCGCTATGCGGTGATCCCGGCCGACGACGACCATAGGTTCGGGCACGGCAAGGCCGAGGCCTTCGCCAGCCAATGGCAGGCGGGGCTGATGCTCGTCTCGGCCGCGCTCGTGGGCCGGGAGTCGTTCGAGCGGCTGCTGCATCCCTTGCCCGTTCGCTCCGAGGGCGTGGCGATCGCGATCATGGCGGTTTCGGTCGTGGCCACCCTGGGGCTCCTGGCCGTGCAGGCGCGGGTGATCGCGGCCACCGGGTCGCTGGCGGTGAAGGGCGACCGCGCGCACTACGTGGCCGACTTCGCCTCCAACGTCGCCGCCGTCATCGGCATCGGCCTGGCCCGGCTGACGGGCGACGCCCGGTGGGACGCGGCAGGCGGCCTCCTCGTGGCCGTGTGGCTGGCGTGGGGCGCGGTGGGGCTGGTGCGCGAATCCTCCCGCCACCTCATGGACAAGGAGATCGACGAGCCCACCCGCGAGGCCATCCGCGCCGTGGCTCTGGACGATCCGCAGGTGATCGGCGTGCACCAGCTGAAGACCCGCGCCTCAGGCCCCTTCCTGCACGCGCAGATGCACATGGAGCTCGACCCCTATCAGACGCTGGAGGCCGCCCATGTGGTGGTCCACGCCGCCGAGACGCGCATCAGGAAGGCCTTCCCCGGCATGGAAGTGCTGATCCACGCCGACCCCGCCGGCCTCAGCGAAGACCACGACGACCCCTTCGAGGACGATCTGGCGACGCCGCTCGTGCGGTGACCGGGCTCCGGCGGCGCTCCCAACCCTCCCGCTCATCCCCGCGGAAGCGGGGACCCAGGCTTTTGGCCGCGCACGCGCGTTCGGCCCATGTCGGCCGGAGGTCGAGACTGAAGTTCAAACCTGGGTCCCCGCTTCCGCGGGGATGAGCGGATTTTAAGGGGCGGAGTCGCGGGCCTACTCCGGCACGACGAGCTTGAGGGTGGTTGGCGCTTTGGCCTTCGGAGCCTTCGGAGCGGCCTTGGGCTTCGAGGGTGGTTTCGCGGGCGCTTTCGCAGCGCGCGGACTGGGAGCCTCCGGCGTGGGGCCCTCGCTCAGCACCGGTTCCGGCTCCACCGCCACCAGCGCCGTCTCGCCGGCGCGGGCGAGCTTGGCGAGGGCGTCGAGCAAGGCCTCGCGCTTGCCGCCGCCCAGCACCGACAGGATGCGCGCGTCGGCGGCCTCCACCTTCGGCGCGGCGGACGACATGGCGGCGCGGCCCGCATCGGTCAGGCGCACGTTGTTGGCGCGGCCGTCGGTGGCGGAGCGTTCGCGGCCCAGAAGACCCTTGGCGATCATGCGCGAGATCAGCTCGGCCAGGGTCGAGCGGTCGATCCCGGTCATGCGCACGAGGTCGGTCTGGCTGGGGGTCTCGCTGGCGGAGACGGCGGCCAGCACAGCGTACTGACGCTGGGTGACGGCGCCCGCCCCGGTCTCGGCGGCATAGACGTCCAGCGCCAGCTGCAGCGCCCGGTGCAGGAGGTGCGACGGCGACCGCGCCAGCGCTTTCGCTTCCACACGCGCCTTGCCGGGCTTGCCGGGAGCGCCCTTGGCGGCCCCCTTCAGCTTGTCCTTGGCCTTCTTGCCGGCCTTGGGAGCCTTCTCGGACTTGGACACGCGGGCCTGCTCGTGCGTAGCGGCGGACGCGCCGCCTTCGGATGATATCTAACGCGGGTGTCGGTTGCGCGACAACGGGGGGCTAGTTGCTGATGATCCGCATGCTCGCACGCGCTGACCCGTGCTAGTAGGATGAAATAAAAAGGCGGCCAGTGAAGTCGACAACTTCGGGTGTCGGCAGGAAGCATGGCGTCATGGGACCATCCGCTTTGGGACAGGGGCGTCCGATGAACACCAAATTGACGGCGCGATATAAATCCGACGAAGGGCCGACCGGTGGCTAAGCGCGCTGGCCCACCCCAGGAGGAGCCGCCATTAGGAGATTGGCCGGCGGGGCGTCCTGGCGACAAGCACTTAGACGAAATTGCCTGTGCGCAGGAGCGCATTCATGAAATGCGAGCGGAGACTCGAAAGCGTGCTGAAGAAATCCGACGAACCAATGAATCAGGCCTCAGACCTCCCGGACGAAAGCTACGTCTATGATTTTCTCTACTACGACTCTCGCCGAATTGGCTCTTTTCAGGCACAATTAAATCCTCACGGGTCACTAACGGCACTGAAGAGTCGGACGGGAACTGGAGAAGAAGACTTATCTGGCAGTTTAAAGAAGGCTACCGTTGGGATCAATGGCCTCGGTGGAGGTGAGACGGGAGTAAACGACGCACACAAGCTCAGCTGGAGTGAAGATGTGGAGCGAAACTTTGATCCGTACTGGATAAATGGCCTGAGCCTATACGAAAAGGCAGAGCAAAATGGCCTATTAAAGCTCGACATAACGCAGGCCCGCGTGGGACAGCTTGTGGTTGTGCGGGGTGGGGTTACCGTTCTTGACTACAGCATTCTAAGACACGCTTGGCAGTCTGGCGTATTAAAAGACATGGCGATGACAAAGCCAACGGTGCTTCCGCCCAATTCCACAGGGGCCGAGCGCCGTGCGCATAAGTTGCAAGAAGAAGAGGCGGAAAAGACCTTTCAATTCTCCGTCGATATAGTCAAGGCACTACCCCATACGGTGCAGGCCACGATCCATTCGGCTGGCCAATATGTATGGTGCACGCTTCGAGATGAGGCCATGGTCGGATCAGCTTCCGATATCATGCTCAAGCATGGATTTTCCCTAGAGGGAGACTGGACAATATTTGGTATACTCGATGCTCACCCTGATGATGCCGCGAATGATACATCTTTGAATTCGATCTTCACAGTGATGGCCGCGACGGGTGGATCACCGTTTGGACAGATGATCGCGACTCTTGCCCCGATTGCCCGTAACCTTTTAGGGAGGCCGAACACGGCATACGCGGTCACCCCCATCATGATCTTCCGAGAGATCTCCGGGACTTAGTCAAGCAAGCGCAAGGCGACTGCACCTGCATAGCCATTGCGGGTAGCCCTTAAACCACCCGCTCAACCATCATCCGCTTGATCTCGGCGATCGCTTTGGCCGGGTTGAGGCCCTTGGGGCAGACCTGGGCGCAGTTCATGATGGTGTGGCAGCGGTAGAGCTTGAAGGGGTCTTCCAGGTCGTCGAGGCGGTGGCCGGTGGCTTCGTCTCTGGAGTCGGCCAGCCAGCGGTAGGCTTGCAGGAGGGCTGCGGGGCCGAGGTACTTCTCGCCGTTCCACCAGTAGCTGGGGCAGCTCGTGGTGCAGCAGGCGCAGAGGATGCACTCGTAGAGACCGTCGATCTTCTCGCGTTCCTTGGGGGACTGCACCCACTCGCTCTGCGGCTCCGGCGTCTCGGTGTGGAGCCAGGGCTCGATGGACGAGTATTGCGCGAAGAACAGCGTGAGGTCGGGGATCAGATCCTTGATCACCGGCTGGTGCGGCAGGGGGCTGATGTTCAGCGTCTTGCCCGGCACGTCGGCCCAGGCGTGGGTGCAGGCCAGGGTGTTGCGGCCGCCGATGTTCATGGCGCACGACCCGCACACCCCCTCGCGGCAGGAGCGGCGGAACGCCAGCGTCGGGTCCATCGTGTTCTTGATGTGGATGATGGCGTCCAGAACCATCGGGCCGCAGTGGTCCACGTCCACGTCGTAGGTGTCCCAGCGGGGGTTGGCGTCCACCTCGGGGTCGTAGCGGTAGATCTTGAAGGTCTTGATCGTGCCGCCCGACGTGGGCGACGGATGGTGCCGGCCGGGGGTGACCTTGGAGTTCCGGGGGAGGGCGAATTCGACCATGCGGCTTATCTAGCGATCCCTTGTGCGCTTGGGAACGGGGCTGAAGGCCTGCGCTGCAAAGCGGGGCCTTAGCGCCGTGCGTAAGCCTCCGCGGGGGCTGCGACCACGGGCAGGTCCACGAAGCTCTCTGCCGGGCCGGCCACGGTGATCTTCTGGGTCGCGGCCACATAGTCTGCGGGATTGGCGAAGAAGATGTTGGGCACGAAGGTCTGCGGGTTGCGGTCGTAGAGCGGGAACCACGCCGACTGCACCTGCACCATGATCCGGTGCCCGGGCAGGAACACGTGGTCGGCGTTGGGCAGGGCGAAGCGGTAGGGCAGGGGCGTATTGGCGGCCACGGGCTTGGGCGTCTCGAAGCTCTCGCGATAGCGGCCGCGGAAGATGTCCATGGCGATTGGAAGCTGATAGCCGCCCATCTTGGCGTCGGGCGCAGTCTCCGGCGGATAGACGTCGATCAGCTTCACCACCCAGTCGCTGTCAGTGCCCGAGGTGGAGGCGGTGAGGTGGACCACCGCCTCGCCGGCGATCTTGATCGGGGCGGTGAGCACGTCTGTGGTGAAGCTCAAGACGTCGGTGCGGCCGCTGGCTTCGCGCTGGTCGTCCACCAGCCAGCGCACCCAGGAGAGGTCGGCGGTGTAGCCCGTGGGCTGGCTCGGCCGGGCGCGGAACGGCACGGGCTTCTTGGGGTCGGACACGTAGTCGGCGGTGCGCGCCGGGCCGGTCACGGCGGTGAAGCCCGCGCGATCGTTCGGCTGCAGGTAGAGCGGCGTCGGCCTGGGCGCCGCGCCGTCGACGCCTGCGGGCCAGGCGGGCAGGCGGCGCCACTCGTTCACGCCGGTCTCGAAGGCGGTGACGGGAGCGACGTCGAGCGGCGGCGCCTCGTCCTTCAGGTAGTGGGCGAGGTAGGGGCTGAGCACCTTGCGGCGGAACCACAGGGCGGTGTCGGCGTCGAACTTGATGGCGCCCAGCGACGACGCCTCCTCGATCTCCTGCCCGTGGTGCCAGGGGCCGAGCACGAGCTTGACCATGCCGCCGCCCACGTCCTTGGGCTTGATCGCCTTGTAGACGGCGGGTGCGCCGTAGATGTCCTCCTGATCCCACAGGGAATGCACCAGCATCACCGGCACTTTCAGGGGCTGGGCGCTGAGGATCTTGTCCATCGCCTGCGCCTGCCAGAAGGCGTCGTAGGCCGGGTGGGCGATGATCTTGCGCCAGAAACCCACCTGCTCCAGCCCGTGGGTGCGGCCGAGCTCTCCGGCCGAACCGGCCTGCATGTAGAGGTCGTAGTCGTCCTTGGCGCCCGACCACCACTTCTCGTCGTTCTTCGCCGTGCCGTCCTGCTCGTAGATGTACGGCATGTTCTGCTGGCGGAAGGCGCCGTTGTGGAACCAGTCGTCGCCCATCCAGCCGTCCACCATGGGGTTCATGGGGATGGAGGCCTTCAGTGCCGGGTGCGGGTTGATCAGCGCCATGAGCGGCAGGAAGCCGTCGTAGCTGATGCCCAGGATCGCCACCTTGCCGTTCGACTCCGGGATGTTCTTCACCAGCCAGTCGATGGTGTCGTAGGTGTCGGTGGCGTGATCCACCTTGGTGGGGTTCAGCGCCGTGCCCGCGAGCGGCCGGTTCATCACGTACTCGCCTTCGGAGCCGTACTTGCCCCGGACGTCCTGCAAGACGCGGATGTAGCCGCCCTCCACGATGGTCTCGACCGCGTTGTCGTAGCCGTTGAGGATCGGGCCCAGGTGGGGCGACTGGGCGTAGCCGCTCAGTACGTCGGCGCTGTAGGGCGTGCGGGTGAGCAGGATCCCCTCGTGCCTCGCCGCCTTGGGCACCAGGATCACGGTGTGCAGCTTCACCCCGTCGCGCATTGGGATCATCACGTCGCGCTTCACATAGTCGAAGCTCGCGACCGACCGGGTGAAGGTGGCCGGGGTCTCGGCGTAGGGGGCGGGTGCCTGGGCGTGGGCGGCGGTGACACCGGCGAGCAGCATCGCGCCCGCGAGCAGAGTGGTCCTGATGGTCATGTTTTCCCCCTGCGTCGGCGCCCGGTTCGCCGCGGCGCGATGCTGCGACGACAGGCGGCCCCCTTCAAGAGCCCCTTAGGCCTAGGCGGTTTGCGGCATGTGTCGCAAGCCTGCCTTGGCCCCGCGGCGGCCGATCAGGTGCACGCCGTAGTGGCCGCCGTGGTCGGTGGGCACCAGCGTCGCCAGCGCCACGTCATGCGCCCGGAAGCGCTCGTAGAGCTCGGTCAGGTCGTAGTCGAACATCAAGACCGAGCCTCGGGGCGCCCGGCGAAACTGCAGGCGATGCCGCCAGCCACCGTCATAGCGGGCGGGCGTCAGGCCGAACCGGCTCCTCGCCTTCAGGGCATCGGCCCGGCCCACGGTGAACTGCAGGCTGGTGACGCCGCCGGGCGCCAGCCGATCCAGCAGCTGGTCGAGGAGGGAGAGGCCACGGCCGGACGGAATGTGCTGGAACACCATGAAGGCGTTGATCCAGTCGAACGGCCCCGGCGGCAGGGCATCGGTGAAGGTGGCTCGGCCGCCCACCTGCTGGCGGGCGGCGTCGAGCATGGCGGGGGACACGTCGACGCCGGTGACCTGATCGGCGAAGGCGGTCATGGCGCCCGTCATGCGGCCCACGCCGCAGCCGAAGTCCAGCGCCCGGGCGGCGTGCAGGGGTTCGCCCGTGTGCTGGGCGATCAGTCCGGCGAGGTGGCCGACGTCCGCCTCCCCCGCGGCGTAGAAGGCCTGCAGGTCGGCCTCGGCCAGGGCGGCCCCTTCGAACTGAGGCAGGCTGACGACGCCGAACCACGGCCGGGTGGCGCCGAGCTCGCGCCAGTCCGCGTCGGTATCGCGCTGTGCGATCAGCATCGGGCGGGGGTCAGTACACCCGCGCCTTGGGCTGGATGTAGGCCACGTCGTTGCTCATCGTGTAGGTGTGGACGGGGCGGTAATCGATGTTGGTCTTGCCCGTGGCCGGGTCGAACCAGGCCAGGGTGTGCTTCATCCAGGTCTCGTCGTTGCGGTCCGGGAAGTCCTCCCGGGCGTGGGCGCCGCGGCTTTCCTGGCGGTTGGCGGCCGAGTTCACGGTGACGACGGCCTGGGCGATCAGGTTGTCGTACTCCAGGGTCTCCATCAGGTCGGTGTTCCAGATCATGCCGCGGTCCGAGACCTTGATGTCGGACGAGCGGCGGTAGACGTCGGCCACGCGCTCGACGCCCGAATCCAGCGTCTCGGCGGTGCGGAAGACGGCCACGTCCTCCTGCATGGCCTGCTGCATCTGATCGCGCAGCACGGCGGTGGTGGTCGAGCCGTTGGCGTTGCGCATCCGGTCGAAGCGGGCGAGGCCCTTGTCCGACCAGGCGTCCTTCACCTCGGGGCGCTTCTCGCCGGGGGTCACCGTCTGGGCGGCGCGCAGGCCAGCCGCGCGGCCGAACACCACGAGATCGGTGAGGGAGTTGGAGCCCAGGCGGTTGGCGCCGTGCACCGAGACGCAGGCCGCCTCGCCCACAGCCATGAGGCCAGGCACGATGGCATCGGGGTCGCCGCCGACCTTGGTCAAGACCTCCCCGTGATAGTTCGTGGGGATGCCGCCCATGTTGTAGTGCACGGTGGGCAGGACCGGGATCGGCGCCTTGGTCACGTCCACGCCGGAGAAGATGCGGGCGGTCTCGGCGATGCCGGGCAGGCGCTCGTGGATGATCTTCGGGTCGAGATGGTCCAGGTGCAGGAAGATGTGGTCCTTCTTCGGGCCCACGCCCCGGCCTTCCCTGATCTCGATGGTCATGGCGCGGCTCACCACGTCACGGCTGGCGAGGTCTTTCGCGCTCGGGGCGTAACGCTCCATGAAGCGCTCCCCTTCGGAGTTGGTGAGGTAGCCGCCCTCGCCCCGCACGCCCTCGGTGATCAGGCAGCCCGCGCCGTAGACGCCGGTGGGGTGGAACTGCACGAACTCCATGTCCTGCAGGGGAAGCCCGGCGCGCAGCACCATGGCGTTGCCGTCGCCTGTGCAGGTGTGGGCACTGGTGCAACTGAAGTAGGCCCGGCCGTAGCCGCCCGTCGCCAGGATCACCTGCGAGGCGGTGAAGCGGTGCATGGTGCCGTCGTCGAGCTTCCAGGCGGTGACGCCCCGGCACACGCCTTCGTCCATCAGGAGGTCGAGGGCGAAATACTCGATGAAGAACTCCACCTGCCGGCGCACGCTCTGGCCGTACAGCGTGTGCAGGATGGCGTGGCCGGTGCGGTCGGCGGCGGCGCAGGTGCGCTGCTGGGGTGCCTCGCCGAAGTTCTTGGTCATGCCCCCGAAGGCGCGCTGATAGATCTTGCCCTCGTCGGTGCGCGAGAACGGCACACCCCAGTGCTCCAGCTCATAGACGGCGGCCGGGGCGTTGCGCACGAGGTACTCGATCGCGTCCTGGTCACCGAGCCAGTCGGAGCCCTTGACGGTGTCGTACATGTGCCAGCGCCAGTCATCCTCGCCCATGTTGCCGAGGGAGGCGGAGATGCCGCCCTGCGCTGCGACCGTGTGGCTGCGCGTGGGGAACACCTTGGAGATGCAGGCGGTGCGCAGGCCCGCCTGGGCGCAGCCGAGGGCGGCGCGCAGGCCCGACCCGCCCGCGCCGACCACCACCACGTCGAACTCGTGATCGACGAACTTATAGGCAGGCGGCATGGGGCTCGTGTCTCTCTTGCGAAGGTCTAGACGCCGACCGACGGCGCGATGACCGCGAAGGCCACCTTCAGGATGGATATGGCCCCTGCGGTCGCGATGAAAAGGCATAGCCCCGCACTGGCGAGCAGGGCCCCTGTGCGGGCCAGGGGGTTCTGGATGTAGTCCTCCAGGATCACCCGCATCCCGGCGTGCATGTGCACCACGGAGACGATCAGCAGCAGCACCGCCAGGGTGGCCTGCACCGGGTTGTGCAGGAACACGAAGGCGCTCTCGTAGCCGCCGGGGGCCACGGCGATCACCGCCCACACGGCCCACAGGCACAGGGGCACGAGGGCGACCGAGGTGGCGCGCTCGGTGATGAAGCCCGACACGCCGTGGTGCGCGGCGCCCAGGCCCCGGGCGCGGCCCAGCGGCGTGCGATAGGAGGGGATGTGGCCGGCCATCACGCGGCTCCGGTGGCGAAGGCGACGGCCCACACGCCCACGGCGGCGGCGATTCCGAAGGCGAAGGCGGCCACGGCGGTCATGTTGGCGGTCTGCGGCTGGAAGCCGTGGCCGGCGTCCCACACGAGGTGCCGAACGCCCGCGGCCAGATGGTAGAATAGGCTGACGGTGATCCCGAACAGCACGAGCTTGCCCAGGAACGACCCCATGACGACCAGGAACCCGGCGTAGGAGGCCTCGCCCCCCGCGAGGCAAAGGGCCCAGATCGCCACCAGGGCGGCACCCACGTAGAGCGCCACACCCGTAGCGCGGGTGGCGATGGAGGCGGCCATGGTCACGTGCCAGCGCCACTGCATCAGATGCGGCGACAGGGGGCGGGCCCGGGCGGCACCGGGAGCCTTCGGCGCGCCCGCATCGGTCCTAGCCTGCGTCATGGGTGCCCGGAGCCTGCAGAAGAGGCGGCCATGCTGCGCCGCCGAACGGGTGTCTCTTACGTCCGCGATCCCTTGGCCCGCAAGGCGGCGGGTAAAATCGCGAGCGGTTCGCAAGCGTACGGGTCGGGACGCGGGCCTCAGGCGGCGTCGGCCATCGCGGTCAGGGCCTGGGCGGCGGCGTCGAGGAAGGCGGCGATCTCCCGGTCGCCGTGGGCATAGCTCATCACCTGCTCGCCCTGGCTGTAGACGCCCTGCGCGTAGAGCGCCCGGCGCCAGGCGCGCTGGCGGGCGCCTTCGGCATCGTTGGCGAAGACCAGGCGGCTCCAGGCGGGGTCTCCCGCCACGCTCACGTCGGGGGCCAGGCCGCAGGCGGCGATCATGGCTTCAAGCTCGGCCGCCACCTCTGCACCGCGGACCCGCAGGGCGGTGGTCACCGGCTCGCGCTCCATCAGCCGCAGGGTGGCGGCGGCGGCGGCGAGGGCGGCGTCGGAAACGAGTTCGGGCGCGGCATGCGCCGGGTCGAGCAGGGCGCGGGGGCCGCACACCGCCGACAGGGGCCGCCCGTTGGCCAGCGCCCGGCCGTAGACGATCATGTCGGCCGGAACGCCCAGGAGTGCCTCGCCGCCGCCGCGGGCGCAGCGGAAGGCCGAGCGGCGCTCGTCGAGGATCAGCACGGCATCGGCCCGGTCGGCCATCATGCGGGCGGCCCGGGCCAGGGCCGGGGTCACTCCGTCGGCGAGGGGATCGAGCACCACGGCGGCCACGTCCGGCGTGGCACCGGGGTCGGCGAGAACGTCGGCGGTGAGCGCCACGCCGGTCTTGCGGGTGGCCCGCTCGGCCCGCTCCACGGCGAAGGCGTAGGCCGACAGGGGGTCGCGCTCGAAGCGCACGGAATCCGCCCGGGCTCCGGCGTGGTTCAGGCGCTCGGCGATGGCGGCGCGATCGGTCACCGGGTCGCTGTGGTCGCTGGCGGCCCGCTCCACGTAGGGGTGCCCGTGGCCGACGAGGACCGCGCCCGCCGCGTTGTGAAAGTCGATCAACGCCCGGCCCGAGGGCTCGAACAGCAGCGCCCCGCAGGCGTCGGCGTGGACACCCGCCCGCGCGAAAGGGGTCACGCGGGAGGTGTCGTCGGACGGTCGGCGGAGGGCTGCAGCCGGCATGCGGTGTTCCTGGGCGCTTCCTGATCGGACCCGCGACCGGCCCCGCATGGTTAAGGTTGCGGGCACTCGCGTTAAGGATGGCGACCCTGCGCCGGGATTGCTTGCCGAACCGCTAAGCGCTTCGGCATAAGTCCCAGCCATTCCGAAGGATGAGGCCCGCCCCCGTGACCGCACTCGCCGCCGCCGACCTTCCCCGCACCCGCACCGACTGGAGCCGGGCCGAGGTGGAGGCGCTCTACGCCCTTCCGTTCGTGGAGTTGGTGTTCCGGGCGGCGAGCGTGCACCGCGAGGCGTTCGAGCCCACGGAGGTGCAGCTGTCGCGCCTCCTGTCCATCAAGACCGGCGGCTGCGCGGAGGACTGCGGCTACTGCAGCCAGTCGGCGAAGTTCGATACGGGGCTCAAGGCCACCCGGCTCATGCCCGTGGATGCGGTCCTGGCCGAGGCGCGCGCCGCGAAGGACGGGGGCGCCCAACGCTTCTGCATGGGCGCCGCCTGGCGGGAGCTGAAGGATCGCGACATGCCCGCCCTCACCGCCATGATCTCCGGCGTGAAGGCTATGGGCATGGAGACGTGCGTGACGCTGGGGATGCTCACCCCTGACCAGGCGCACGGGCTGAAGGCGGCCGGGCTCGACTTCTACAACCACAACCTCGACACCAGCCCTGAGGACTACGCCCGGGTGATCACCACCCGCACCTATGACGACCGGCTCGACACGCTCGCCAGCGTGCGGGCGGCGGGCATCAGCACCTGCTGCGGCGGCATCGTCGGCATGGGGGAGACGCGGGAGGCCCGGGCGGGTCTGCTGCACGCGCTCGCCACCCTGCCCGAGCACCCTGAGTCCGTGCCGATCAATGCCCTCGTGCCCATCCCCGGCACACCCCTGGGTGACAGCCCGCCGCTGGACGCCCTGGAGTTCGTGCGCACGATCGCCGTGGCGCGTATCCTGATGCCCCGCTCCCGCGTGCGGATCGCCGCCGGTCGCGAGGCCATGAGCCGCGAGACGCAGGCCCTTTGCTTCCTGGCGGGCGCCAACTCGTTCTTCGTGGGCGGCAAGCTCCTCACCACGCCCCTGCCGGGCGAGGTGAGCGACGTGGCGATGATGGCCGACCTCGGCATGGTCCCGGCCCGGGAACACGCGCTGGCATAGCCCTCAGACGGGGTCTTCCAGAGAGAAGGCCTGGCTCTGCTCGTCGTAGGCGAAGAGTTCGGCGTAGCGGCCCCACTGGATGGCGGCGCGCATGGTCTCCTCGGCGAAGTCCTCGCTCATGTAGTCCTCCAGCTCCTCGGAGAACCGGGTGTAGCCGGCGCGGCGGCTGGTGCGCTCGTCCAGAACCCGCAGGATCTGGGCGATGAGGGGCACGTGGCCGCGCAGCTGCTCGGCGAAGAGGCGCTTGCGCTGGTCCACGTCGCCTTCGACGAAGCGGCGGCCGGGTTCGGTGATGCGGATGTCGCCGTGGGCCACCTCGGCGAAGCGCAGGAGCTGCAGGGTCTCGGCGAGGGGGAACAGTTCGTCCACCTCCAGCGTCAGCTCGTCGGCCAGTTCGGGCAAGTCGGCGCGCCCCTTGAAGGGCTCGGCGGTGATGGCTTCGAGCAGGCCGGCCAGCTCGTTGGGCGAGACGGCGGGCAGCTTCATGCCCACGCCGCCGCCCGCAGCGGGTTCGGCGGTGCGCGCGGCGTGCCGGGCGGCCAGCGCCTGATTGGTCATGCGGCCGTAGATGTCGTCCACCAGGGCCATGAAGGTCTTGTCGGTGCGCGAGCGCGGGTGCGGCAGGTCGATGGCGATCTCGGCCTCCACCCGCGCGGGGTTGGAGGCGAACAGCACCACCCGGTCGCACATGAGCACCGCCTCCTCGATGGAGTGGGTGACGAGGAGGATCGAGCGGATCGGCAGCTTGCCCTCGCTCCACAGCTCCACGAGGTCGGTGCGCAGGGTCTCGGCGGTCAGCACATCCAGCGCCGAGAACGGCTCGTCCATGAGGAGGAGCTCGGGGTGCACCACCAGCGCCCGGGCGAAGCCCACCCGCTGGCGCATGCCGCCGGACAGCTCCTTCGGATAGGCGTTCTCGAACCCGTCCAGGCCGATGAGGTCGATGGCGGAGAGCGCGCGGGAGCGGCGCTCGGCGGCCGATAGGCCAAGCGCCTCCAGCCCCAGCTCCACGTTCCCCTGCACCGTCAGCCAGGGGAAGAGGGCGAAGCTCTGGAACACCATCGACACCGAGCCTGATGGGCCGGTGATCGGGCGCCCCCGCCACTTCACCTCGCCGCCCGTGGGCCGCACGAGGCCGGAGATAATGCGCAGGAGGGTCGACTTGCCGGAGCCCGAGCGGCCGAGGAGCCCGACGATCTCGTCGGCGTCCACCTTCATGTCCACGCCGTCGAGCACCAGAAGGTCTGAGGCGCCGCCGCCGCGGAACGCCTGGCGCACCCCTGAGATGTCGAGCATCGGCTCGTGGTTGCGGCGCGAGGGCGTGCGGGGGGCGGGGGCGGGAGGCTTGAGGGCGGCGGGCATGACTTGCGCTCTTTTCCCGGTCAGGCGGCGTGCAGGCGGCGCTCGGCGAGCGCGAACAGGGGGCGCCACATCAGGCTGTTGAACACCACCACATACAGGCACATCACCGCCACCCCCAGCACCACCCGCGGCAGGTCGCCGGTGACCGACCCATCGAGGATGTAGGCGCCGAGGCCGTGGGCGCGCAGGGTGGTCGAGCCCCAGCTGGCGACCTCGGCCACGATGGCGGCGTTCCAGGCGGCGCCCGCGGCGGTGTTGGCCCCCACGAGGTAGGCGGGCATCACGAAGGGCAGGGCCACGCGCTTCCACCACGTCCAGCCCGTTACCCGGAACGAGGAGGCCGCCTCCCGCAGATCCCAGCTGAGCGCGCCGGCGCCGCCGATGACGTTGAACAGGATGTACCACTGGGCGCCCAGGATCATCAGCGGCGACAGCCACACGTCCGGCGCCCCGTGGAAGCGCACGATGGCCAGCACGAACAGGGGGAACAGGAGGTTGGCCGGGAAGGCCGCCAGGAACTGCGCCACCGGCTGCACGAAGGCGGCGAGGCGCGGGCGCAGGCCGATCATAACCCCGATGGGCGTCCAGATCAGGCTGGCGACCACCGTCAGCACCACCACCCGGATCAGGGTGTAGAAGCCCAGGGCGAACACATGCCCCACCTCGGCCAGTCCCACCTCGTGGCCGACGACGCTGATCCCCTTCAGGGCGGCCAGAATCGCCACGCCCCCAAGGGCAGCCCACCACGCCACATCCACCCAGCGCCCTGACCAGAAGCGCGAGACCGGGGCGGCGGGGCCGGTCGGCGCCCCGAGACGCAGGCTGGCCACCGAGCGCAGCACGGAGCCCGCGGGCCGCAGCACCCGCCGCGCCAGATCGGCCCGCTCGATGAAGTTCAGGAGCCACGACCGCGGGGCGTCGTCACGCAGGGTGGCATCCAGCCGGAAGCGCTCCGCCCAGGCCACCAGAGGGCGGAACATCAGCTGGTCGTAGATCAGGATCACCACGAGCATGGTCAGCACCGCCCAGCCGATGGCGTGCAGGTCGCGCCGCTCGATCGCCAGGGCCACGTAGGAACCGACGCCCGGCAGACGCACGGTGGTGGCCCCCACGGTGATCGCTTCGGCCTGCACCACGAAGAACCATCCGCCGGACATGGAGATCATCATGTTCCAGACGAGCGCCGGTGCTCCGAAGGGCGCCTCCAGCGTCCAGAACCGGCGCCAGGCGCCCAGCCGGAGGGAGTCCGACACGTCCTGCAGGTCGCGGGGCACGGTCTTCAGCGACTGGTAGAACGCCAGCGCCATGTTCCACGCCTGCGAGGTGAACACGGCGAAGATGGCCGCGAACTCGGCCCCCAGCACCTGCCCCGGAAACAACGCCAGGAAGAAGGTCACCGTGAAGGTGAGGAAGCCCAGCACCGGCACCGACTGCAGGATGTCGATGAGGGGGATCAGGAGCCGCTCCAGCCGCCGGCTCTTGGCAGCCATGACCCCGAAGGCGAAGGCGAAGACGAGGCTCACGGCCATCGCCGCCAGCATCCGTAGGGTTGTGCGCAGGGCGTAGGCGGGCAGGTTGATGGGATCGAGGGAGATCGCGCCCACGACCGACAGGGGCTTCAGCGTCTGGCGCCCGCCCACCGCGATCAGGGCGAGGCCGCCGATGACGAGGGCGAACACCACCGCATCGCGCACGGTGAGCTGCGGCCCCCGCGCCAGGGGCTTCCAGAACAGGCGCAGGGAGAGCGCCGGGGCGGAGCGGTTCGCCATGTCGCTCCTCCTCGCATGCGGGGTCGGCCGGTGTGCGGCGCCTTACACAGGCCACGCGGCGGGGGCAATCGCCTCAAGGCCTCCCCCTTTCACGGGGGAGACCGCGTCAGCCGCCCGGCTTCTTCTCCTCGGGGTAGCCGGTGACCTTGAAGTCCTGCGCGGGGGGCTGGGGCGGGCCCTTGGGGTTGGCCTTGCGATAGGCCT
This sequence comes from Caulobacterales bacterium, assembly GCA_038226305.1. GTDB lineage: Bacteria > Pseudomonadota > Alphaproteobacteria > Caulobacterales > Caulobacteraceae > JASLDZ01. The sequence goes on along the minus strand of JBBRQN010000003.1, from coordinate 84,142 downwards.
GATAGGCCTCGATCGCCGGGTCGCGGCGCAGCACCTTCGACTGCGGGTCGATGGTGACGAGCGCGCCCTCGGGCGCCGACACCACGCCTGAGCCGTCCTTCATGGGCAGGGTGGTGACCTTGCCGTCCACCGAGACGTCGATGGGCATGGGGAAGGGGCCGCCGTCGCCGGTCTTCCAGTTCAGCCTCAGCTTGCCGCTTTCGCGGGTCTGGATCAGGTCGGGCAGGGCGGCGGTGCGCAGGTAGGCGTTGAAGAACCACGTGAGGTCGCGGCCGCTCACCCGGTTCACGATCGCCACATAGTCGTCGGTGGTCGCCCAGTGCGGCTGGAAGTTCCCGGGCTTCGGATCGGGCCGGCCGTAGACCAGCTCTGTGAGGGTGCGGAAGAACGCCTTGTCGCCGATCAGCCCTCGCAGGGTCGCCAGCGTCAGGGCGCCCTTGTCGTAGATGTCCGGCCCCGGCCCGCCCTTGTCGGTGTTGTAGACTTGCTCGCCGGTCATGATCGCCCGGGGGGCCGTGGGGGCCTTGTTGACGATGCGCAGCCGGTTGTAGCGCAGGAAGGCCTGATAGCCCCGGTCGCCCTCCCGGTACTGCAGGTAGAGCGGCTGCAGGTACGAGGTGAACCCCTCGTGCAGCCACATGTCGTTCCAGTCCTTGTTGGAGATCTGGTTGCCGAACCACTCGTGGCCGAACTCGTGCTGCAGGAGCGTGTCGAAGCCCCACGGGTCCTGCGCATAGGCGTTGCCGTAGGCGTTGATGGTCTGGTGCTCCATGCCCTTGTGGGGCGTCTCCACCATCCCGACCTTCTCGTCGCCGAAGGGGTAGGGGCCGATCTTCGCCTCGTTGAAGGCGATCATGTCCGGCACCGTCCGGAACAGGGCCTCGGCCTGGGCCTTGTGACCGGCGACGTACCAGAACTCCATCGGGATGGTGTTCCCGAAGCGCGACTTGAACGACGACTTGAGCACCTCGTAGGGGGCCACGTTGATGGCCACGGCGTAGGTGTCGGGCCGCTTGGCGCGCCAGTCGAAGGTGCGCCAGCCGTTGCCGGCATCGCGGATACCCAGGAGCACCCCGTTGGACGCCGCCGACAGCCCCGGCCCGACCGTCACGTGCTGGTCCACCACCCCCGGCTTGGCGAGGGGGTGGTCGATGCAGGGCCAGAACAGGTCGCAGCCCATGCCCTCCACCGCAGAGGCGACCCAGGGCGCGCCCTTGTCGGTCTTGGCCCACACGAAGCCGTCGTCCCACGGGGCGCGCCGGGCCACGTGGGGCTGGCCGCCATAGACGATCTCGACCTTCACCTCCTGGCCGACGCTGAAGGGGGCGGCGGGGGTGATGCGCAGGCGACCGTCTGGGTTGGCGAAGGGGGCGGCCGCCCCATCCACCTTCACCGACTTGATCGGCAGCTCGGGGTCGAGGTCCAGCAGCAGGATCGGCGTGGGCGCCTTGATCCCGAAGGTGAGGATGGCGGTGCCGTCGAGGCGCTCGCCCGCGGGGTCCACCCGGAAGGACAGGTCGGCGTGGCGGAAATCGAGGGCGGCCTGCTCGGGCGGCATGATCCCGCCCGAACGCTCGGTCTGCGGGGCCACCGGGCGGCGGTTCGCGGGCAGGGTGGGCTCCACAGCCTGCGTCTCGGCGGGCTTCGGCTTGGGAGGTCCGCACGCGGCCACGAGGCACAGCGGCAGGGCGGCGGCGGCGATCAGCCGGGTGCGCAGGTTCAGCGGCAAGAATAAGCGCCCTTCGATCCTGACGAGGAGTTCATCCAGCCTCGCCGATGCGCCATGCTAGGGGAGCACGCCCCCTCACGGAAAGCGCCCATGATCCGCCACGCCGCCGCAGCCCTCGTTCTGACGCTCATGGCGGGCGTCGCGCCGCATGCGCTGGCCCAGGCGCCCGCGCCCCGCCCCATGCCGACGCAGCCGAAGGTCGCCGTGCCGCCGATCCCCTTCAAGACGCGCACGCTGAAGAACGGGCTGAAGGTCTACACCGCCCTCGACCGCTCCACGCCGACGGTGACGGTGCAGGTCTGGTACGGCGTCGGCTCGAAGGACGATCCGCAGGGGCGCTCGGGCTTCGCGCACCTGTTCGAGCACATGATGTTCAAGGCCACGCGCGACATGCCGGCCGAATTCATGGACCGCCTGACCGAGGACGTGGGCGGGGCCAACAACGCCTCCACCTGGGACGACTTCACCAACTATTACGAGGTGATCCCCTCGAACCACCTGGAGCGCCTCCTGTGGGCCGAGGCCCAGCGGATGAGCTCGCTCAAGGTCGACCAGCCGAACTTCACCTCCGAGCGCGCGGTGGTGGAGGAGGAGCTGCGCCAGAGCTACCTCGCCAACCCCTACGGCCGGCTGGAGCTCGCCACGGCCAACGCCGCCTACGAGGTGCACCCCTACAAGCGCTCCGGCATCGGCTCGCTCGGCGATCTGGAAGCGGCCACCCTGCCGGACGTGAAGGCCTTCCACGACACCTACTACCGGCCGCAGAACGCCTCGCTCATCGTGATCGGCGACTTCGACCAGAAGACCCTGGACGCCCTGATCGACCGCGACTTCGGTGCCATCAGAAACCCCGCCGCCCCCCTGCCGCGGGTGACGGTGAAGGAGCCCCCGCGCACGGCACCCAAGCTCGTGAACGCCTACGGCCCCATCGTGCCCCTGCCCGCGGTGCGCATCCTGTGGCACATCCCCGCCGCCGCCGATCCCGACTATCCTGCCCTGGCGGTGCTCGACGCGGTGCTCAGCGCGGGCAAGTCCAGCCGCCTCTACGACCACCTCGTCTATCGCGACCAGCTGGCCCAGCGGGTGAACAGCGATGCCGGACGCAACGCCCAGCCCGGCCTGTTCCAGTTCGAGGCGGTGCTGGCCGGTGGCAAGACAGTCGCCCAGGGCGAGGCCGCCCTGATGGCCGAGGCGAAGGCCGTGCGCGATGCGCCCGTCTCCGACATCGAGCTGGCCCGCGCCAAGACCCAGCTCATCGCCAACCTCCTGCACCAGCGCGAGACGGTGCTCGGCCGCGGCAACGAGATCGGCTTCGCCATCGAGCTGGAGGGCGACGCCGCCCGCGCCAACAGCCGCCCAGCCGCCCTGCAGGCCGTCACCGCCGCCGATGTTCAGCGCGTGGCGCAGAAGTACCTGCGCGACGAGGCGCGGATCGTGGTGCGCTATCAGGCCGACAGCTCCCGCCCCAAGGGTGAGGCCGCCGGCCCGGACCTGGCCCAGTTCTCCCCCAAGGTCAGCGCGGATGCGGTGCCCACCGGCATCGTCGCCCCGCCTGCGCCGAAGACGCTCCCCCGCACCCTGCCCACCCCGGGCCCGGCGCGCGAGGCCGTGCCGCCCCGCATCGCTGAGCGCACCCTCGCCAACGGCCTGCGGGTGATCGTGGCCCGCACGTCCGACGTGCCGCTGGTTTCGGCGGTCTTGACGGTGAAGAGCGGCTCGGCCGCCGATCCTAAGGGCGTCAGCGGGTTGCAGGGGTTCACCACCCAGCTTCTCGCGCAGGGCACCACCACGCTCACCGCCCCGCAGCTCGCCGCCGCCGTGGAAGATCTGGGTGGGCGCCTCGCCCCGCAGCCGGGGATCGACCGCTCCAGCCTCGCCCTCACCGTGCCGGTCGACAAGCTAAGCGCCGCCCTGCCGCTCCTGGCCGACGTGGCGCTGCACCCCGTGTTCGCCCCCGCCGAGGTGGATCGCCTGCGCACCCAAAGGCTCGACGCCCTGCGGGTGTCCATGACCCAGCCCGGCTACGTCGCCCGGCTGATGGCCGCCAAGGCCGTGTTCGGCGACAGCGCCTATGGTCAGACCGCCAGCCCCGCGTCGCTCACCGCCATCACGCCTGAGGCTGTGGCGGCGCAGTATGCCCGCACCTTCCGGCCCGACGACGCGGTGCTGGTGATGACCGGCGGGCTCGACCCTGAGGCGGCGTTCGCCCTGGCGCAGGCCAGCTTCGGCGGCTGGTCGAACCCCTCGGCGCCGTTGACGGCATCGCCCCTGTCGCAGCCCCAGCGCGGGCGACGGGTGATCGCGGTGGACATTCCGGACGCGGGCCAGGCCGCCGTGGCGGTCGCCGCGCCTTCCATCGGCCGCACGGATGCGGGCTTCCAGCCGGTGGAAGTCATTAACGCCGTGCTCGGAGGCGGCTATTCTGCGCGCCTGAACGAAGAGGTGCGGGTGAAGCGCGGCCTCAGCTACGGGGCCTCGTCGGGCATCGACGAGCGGCGCGGCACGGGCCTGTTCTACGCCGCCGCCCAGACCAAGAACGTGTCGGCCGCCGAAGTCGCGACGATCATGGACGGCCTTGTGTCGGGTCTGGGCACCGACCCCATCGCTCCGACCGAGTTCGAGGCGCGCAAGGCCTCGCTCATCGGCCAGCGCGGGCTGGAAGTGCAGGAAAGCCTCGGCATGGCCGGGGTGCTGACCGAGGCCGCGGTCTATGGCATCGATCTGGCCGAAGTGGGCCGCTACACCCGGGACGTGACGGCCGTGGACGCCACCGCCGCCCGCGCCGCCGCCAAAGCCGCCGTCGATCCCGCCAACGCCACCCTCATCGTGGTGGGAGACGCCAAGACCTTCCTGCCCGCCCTGAAGGCGAAATATCCGCAGGTGGAGGTGGTGCAGGCCAAGTCTCTCGCACCGGGGCTCTGACCGTCAGCCTCAGCCGACGCAGCGCACCGGGGCGATCTGGAGGTCGCGGCGCAGGCCGTCGGACATGCGGCCGTAGTTGTCGGTGGTGAACGGCACGGGGGCGGCCGCGTCTCCCGCCCGCGGCTCGAGATGCAGACGGCGCAGGGCCTTGGCCAGCGTCTCGGGCGTGGCGGTGTAGAGGCGGGCGCGGCGGGGGGCCTCGGCCAGGGTCATGCCCACCACATAGCCGTTGCCGTCCAGCACCGGGGCACCGGAGAGCCCGGCGAGGTCGCCCGCCAGCTTGTCGGTGCGGCCGGTCTCGGCCCAGGCGACCACCTGTTCGGCGTGGGCCCCCCGCAGGCGCTTCTGCCAGCGCAGCACCAGGGTCTGGCGCCCGATCAGCCGTGAGCTGACCTCCCCCGCCTGCCCCTGCGGATAGCCGGGGTGAAAGCCGCGCTCGCCCACGTGCAGGGGGCCGCTGAGCGCCAGGGGGATTCCGGGCGCGCCGCCCAGCGTGGTCAGCACCGCCACGTCGCCGGGGCCGTTGTGCACGTCGGCCACCACCCCGTGATCGGCCTTCACCATGAGGGCGACCTTCTTGCAGCCGTCCACCGCGTGGCGGGCGGTGAGCCAGACGCCCGATTTCGAGACCGAGAACGCCGTGCCGCCCACCGCGCCCGAAACGGGGGTGCGGATGACGATGGCGGGGTCGAACACCGAGGCGGCGCCGATCACGCCCCCCTCCTGCCCGGGGATGGGCGGCGGGGCCTCGGGCGCGTCTGAGGTCTCCCGGCGGGAGACGGCGGCGATCACGAGGGCAGCGACGACGGTGGCGTAGATGGCCCAGTCGGGCAGGCGCGGCGTCTGCACCGCGCAGGCCCCGCTCAGCCCGCGACGGCGGCGGCGAGCACCAGCGCCGAGGCGAGCTTGGCGGCGGAGAGCAGGCCGGCGGCGGTGAGATCGCCCTCATCCACCCGCTCGGGCAGGCCCTTGAGGAGGAGGTCGATGATGCGGAACACCAGAAGCTGCACGGCGCTCGTCGCCAGCCCCCACAGCCCGATCTCCATCAGCGACGGGGAGGCCGACAGCGACACGGCCAGCGGCGCCGCCAGAGACAGGATCACGCCGCCGAGTGCGATCGACGCCGCGCCGTTGCCGTCGCGCACCTGCTGCACCTCCTTGTGGGGAGACAGCACCGCATAGATCGCCACGGCGGCGAACAGGATCGCCAGGCTCACCACCGCATGCACGAGGGTGATCAGGAAACCGGACGCGAAGGCTTGCACTTCGGGGGTCATGTGGCCCGCGCGGGAGGGTGAAGGTCGTGGGCCTTAGCCCATGCAAGACACACGCCGCGCAAGGCCGCTCGCCCCTTGCGGGTAACGACGGGCGCGAGGTGCGGCAGGAGGCCCACGCCGGTCACGCCTCGAACAGCCCCGCGGGGGGCGGCGGCTTCGGCGCCGCGGGGGCGGTGAGGCCCAGATGCTCGTAGGCGCGAGGCGCGGCCACCCGGCCCCTTGGCGTGCGCAGCACGAAGCCCTGCTGCAGGAGGTAGGGCTCCACCACGTCCTCCACCGCGTCGCGGCTTTCGGCCATGGCGGCGGCGAGGGTGTCGGCACCCACCGGGCCGCCACCGTACATCTCGCACAGGGCGCGCAGGTAGCGACGGTCGAGCCCGTCCAGCCCCTGCTCGTCCACCTCCAGCCGGGCGAGACCGCGGGATGCGACCGCGCGGTCCACCGTGTCGGCCCCGTCGGCGTGGGCGAAGTCGGCGACCCGGCGCAGGAGCCTGCCAGCCACTCGCGGCGTGCCTCGCCCCCGGCGGGCGATCTCGGCGGCGCCGTCGTCGGTGATGGGCAGGTTGAGGCGTCGCGCCGCGTGCTGCACCACGGCCTTGAGCTCGTCGGCGGAGTAGAACTCCAGCCGCAGGGGGATGCCGAACCGGTCGCGCAGGGGCGTGGCGAGAAGGCCCGCGCGGGTGGTGGCGGCCACCAGGGTGAAGGGGCTGAGGTCGATGCGCACCGACCGGGCGCTCGGCCCCTCGCCGATGATCAGGTCCAGAACGTGGTCCTCCATCGCCGGATAGAGGATCTCCTCCACGGCGGCGGGCAGGCGGTGAACCTCGTCGATGAAGAGCACGTCGCGGGGTTCGAGGTTGGTCAGGATGGCCGCCAGATCGCCCGCCTTCGACAGGATCGGCCCGGAGGTGGCGCGGAAGTTCACGCCCAGCTCCCGCGCCACGATCTGCGCCAGGGTGGTCTTGCCTAGGCCGGGGGGGCCGAACAGCAGCACATGGTCCATCGCCTCGGCGCGATCCTTCGCGGCGTCGATGAACACCCGCAGGTTCGCCTTCACCGGTGCCTGCCCGAAGAACTCGGCCAGCGTCTGCGGCCGCAGCGCCCGGTCGGACGGCTCGGCCGCGTCGGGGGAGACGAGGCGGGTCATCGCTTGAAGGTCTCCCCCGCAAGGCGGGGGAGGTGGCCGCGCAGCGGTCGGAGGTGGCGAACCGCCGCACGACGTCGAGTTTGAGGTTCGCCCCCTCCGTCACGAGCCTGCGGCTCGCGCCACCTCCCCCGCTTTGCAGGGGAGACCTGACCGGGGGTCATCGGCCGCTCTCCTGCAGGGCGGCCTTGATGAGGGCGCCCAGCTCGGGGTCGGCGCCCAGCCGTGCGGCGGCGGCTTCGACGGCGCGGCGAGCGAGGGGTTCGGCGAGGCCGAGCTGCATCAGGGCGGCGGTGGCTTCTCCGCTGGAGGAGGGCGGCGGCACGGTAGCGGGCACTCCCGGCGAAGGTGCGGTGGCGAGGAGGCCTGCGCCGAGCGGCTTGCCCTTCAGCTCCACCACGATGCGGAGCGCGAGTTTCGGCCCGACCCCGTTGGCGCGACCCACGGCCGCCTTGTCCTCCCGCGCCACGGCGGCGGCGAGGTCGGCGGGGGGCAGGATGTCGAGCACGGACAGGGCCGCCTTCGGGCCGACGCCCTGCACCGCGGTGAGGGTGACGAAGGCCGACCGCTCCTCCCGTGTGAGGAAGCCGTAAAGGCTGGGGCCCTCCGCCTCGCTCCACCGGCTTTCGACCTGCACCACCGCGGAGTGACCGGGGCTGAGCCGGTCCAGCGTGCGGGCACCCATGCGCACCACATAGCCCACGCCGCCCACATCGATCAGGGCGTGGGCGGCCTCGACATCCACCACTTCCCCGGCCAGCCGTCCGATCATGAGGGGCGGCCGATCATGCGGCGATCCCCCGGGCGCGGGCGTTGCGCAGGGCGGCGTGGGCGATGGCGACGGCCAGGGCGTCGCAGGCGTCCTCGCCCGCCTCGCCCACGCCGGGGAGCAGGCGGCGGACCATGAAGCCCACCTGCGCCTTGTCCGCCGCGCCGGTGCCGACCACTGCTTTCTTCACATGCCGGGTGTTGTACTCGGCCACCGGCAGGCCTGCCCGGGCGGGGGCGAGGAGGGCGCAGGCGCGGGCCTGGCCGAGCTTGAGCGTCGATTGGCCGTTGGCGTTGACGAACACCTCCTCCACCGCCGCCTCATCCGGGGCGTGGGCGTCGACCACGGCGCAGAGGGCCTCGAGCAGGCGATGCAGGCGTTCGGCGAGGCTGAGGGTGTCGGGCACGGCGACCACCCCGTGGGCGATGAGCGACAGGCGCGAACCCTCGCAGGCGATCACGCCCCAGCCGGTGCGGCGAAGGCCGGGGTCGAGGCCGATGATGCGGACGGGCTGGGGGGCGACGTTCGTCATGTGTTCCACATTCTCATGCCCGCATTCGCATCGCAGGGAAAGTAGCGGCTGGGCGGGAACATGGGTTAACGTCACGCTTCGCGGTGTCGTCTCGCACACCGCACGGGGAGCCTTCCATGCGCCGCACTGCCGCTGCCTGCCTTGCCCTGGCCCTGCCACTCGCGGGCGCGTTCGGAGGGGCGGCCTCCGCCCAGAGCCCCGCCCCGCCGCCACCCGCCACCCTTCGGCCCGATCAGGTGGCTTTCCGGGGGCTCTACAAGGAGCTGGTGGAGACCAACACTTCCCTGTCGGTGGGCTCCTGCACCCTGGCGCAAGAGCGCATGGCCGCGCGCCTGAAAGCCGTGGGCTACACCGACCGCGACATCGTGTTCGCCCCGGCGCCGGGCAAGCCGAAGGAAGGCTCCATGGTCGTGCGTCTGGCGGGATCGGATCCCGCCGCCAAGGCGATCCTGCTCCTGGCGCACGTGGACGTGGTGGAGGCCAGGCGCGAGGACTGGACGCGCGACCCCTTCGTGCTCGTGGAGGAGAACGGCTACTTCTGGGCCCGGGGCGCCGGCGACGACAAGGCCGAGGCCTCCATCTGGGTCGACACGATGATCCGCCTCAAGGCCGAGGGCTATCGGCCCAGGCGCAGCATCAAGATGGCGCTGACCTGCGGCGAGGAGACCAACGGCTCGTTCAACGGCGCCGAAGACCTGTCCCTGCACCACCGCGACCTGATCGACGCGGCCTTCGCCCTCAACGAGGGCGGCGGCGGCCTGATGACCCGCGAGGGCAAGCGGCTGATCAACAGCGTGATGGCCGCCGAGAAGACCAGCCAGAACTTCACGCTCACGGTCACCAACCCGGGCGGCCACTCCTCCCGCCCCACGCCGGACAATACGATCTATAGCCTCTCGGCGGCCCTCCTGAAGATCTCAGCGTTCAGCTTCCCCGTGCAGCAGAGCGAGATCACCAAGGGCACGGCCCTGGCCCAGGGCCGGCTGATCGGTGGCGAGAAGGGCGCGGCCCTGATCGCCTTCGCCAACAACCCCGCCGATGCGGAGGCCATCGCCAGGCTGAAGCGCGACCCCTCCACCAACAACATGCTCTACACCACCTGCGTGGCCACCCTGCTCAACGCCGGCCATGCCACCAACGCCCTGCCGCAGCGCGCCACCGCGAACGTGAACTGCCGGATGTGGCCGGGGGTGACGAAGGAAGAGACCAAGGCCGTGCTGGACCGGCTGATCGCCGACCCCACGGTGATCATCACCGTGCCCGAGGTGCGCGGCCCGCCCGCCAAGGCCTCGCCCCTGTCGCCCGAGGTGATGGGGCCGTTCAAGGCGGTGTCGGAAAAGCACTTCCCCGGCGTGCCGGTGGTGCCCTCGATGGCGGCGGGAGCGACGGACGGGCAGTTCCTGGGCAATGCCGGAATCCCGACCTACGGCCTGTCGGGCCTGTTCATGACCGACGAGAACTCCGGCATCCACGGCCTGAACGAGCATGTGCCGGTGCGCTCGCTCTACGAGAGCCGCGACTTCCTCTACGACCTCGTAAAGGCCTACGCGCCGAAGTAGGCGCTCCGGCGAGGCGTCAGGCGAGCTTGGCCATGTCCTCGTCGGAGACCTCGTAGTTGCCGAAGACGGTCTGCACGTCGTCGTCCTCGTCCAGGGCGTCGATCAGCTTGAAGAGGGTGGCGACGGGGTCGCCCGTCACCGGCGTCAACGTCTTGGGGCGCCAGACGATGGCGGTAGACTTGGCGGGGCCGAACTTCGCCTCCAGCGCCTCGGCCACGGCGTTCAGGTCTTCGAAGGCGGTGTAGATCACGTGGGTAGCGGCGATGTCGTCGTCCGGGTCGCCCGGATCGGTCTCCACGTCGTCGGCACCGGACTCGATGCCGGCCTCCATCATGTCGTCTTCGGAAGCCGCGGCGGCCGGGTAGATGATCTGGCCCATGCGGTCGAACATGAAGGCCACCGAGTTCGACTCCCCCAGCGCCCCGCCGTTCTTGGAGAAGGTGGAGCGCACGTTGGCGGCGGCGCGGTTGCGGTTGTCGGTGAGCACCTCGACGATGAGGCCCACGCCGCCGGGGCCGAAGCCCTCGTAGCGGATCTCCTCATAGGTGTCGGTCTCGCCCCCTTGAGCCTTCTTGATGGCGCGCTCGATATTGTCGCGGGGCATGGACTCGGCGCGGGCGTTGGCCATCGCCAGACGCAGGCGCGCGTTGGAGTTGGGGTCGAGCCCCGCGGGCCCCTTGGCGGCGAGGGTGATGTCGCGAGACAGCTTGGAGAACAGCTTGGAGCGCTTCTTGTCCTGCGCGCCCTTGCGGAACTGGATGTTCTTGAACTTTGAGTGGCCGGCCATGGGATCGCGCAGACTGTGTCGTTGGGACGGGCGTTCTAGCCTTTCGACAGGATCGCCGCCACCGCCGACAGGTCTGCCCCGAACAGGCGGTCGGCCAGGGCCTGCCCCTCAGCCCGCACATAAGCCTCGCGGTCGAGAAGCGGGTGGTAGCGCTGGCGGCCGTCGTCCTTCTGCGAGCGCACGAGGCCCTTGCGCATCAGGCGGTTGAGCAGGGTCTTGATGGTCGCCTCGCCCCAGGGCTGGCGGGCGCGCACCGCCTCGACCAAGGCGGTGGCGGAGAGGGGCCCCGCGTTCCACAGGGCGACCAGCACCTCGCTCTCGGCCACGGTGACGTGTGGGGCGTCGGCGGGGGGAGGCGATCCGCTCATCGGGTGCGCAGCACCGCCCGGTCGACCCGCGCCTCCACCGCCCAGTTGGCGATGACGGCGACGACGCCGGTGAACATGCCGAGGCCGATCATCAGCACCGCCTCGGCGAACCCGGGGGCCAGCACCTTGAGCGTGGGAGTCACCGCCACGTTGGCGAGGCCGATGCACATGTTCAGGATGCTGTAGGCGGCGCCCAGCCCCCCCGCGATCGGGCCGCCCAGCCTCAGGCCCGACAGGAACGCCGACCCGCCCGAGAGGCTCGGCCCGGACATCAGCTTCATTCCGCACACCACGAGGGCGGCGAGTGTCGCCAGCACCAGCGCCAGCATGATCATCTGCACGAAGGGGGTGGCGTTCTGGAAAACGTTGGCCACGGTCATCGGCCCGGCCAGAGCCGTCGCGGGCGCCGCCAGGCCTGCAGCCAGAACGATCAGGTGGGGACGTCGCGCCATGATGGGATTTCCTTGCCACGGATGTAGTCAGAACAAGTCACATCTGTAATCTTATTCGTCAAGGGGTGTGGTGGAACCGGCGCGGGGCTGCGGGGTTCATTGGCAAGCTTGGCCGCCCGAACGCTGGAGACCTGCCGTGACGACCTACAGCCCCGACCTCATTGCCCCCGACCTCATTGCCAAAGGCGAGCCGCAGGCGATTGGCGGACGCCGGCCCATCGTGCGTGCGGGGGGCTGGCGCGGGATGACCGGCCGCCAGCCTGTCAGTGCCGAGGCGATCCTGCTGGCGGCCGTCGGAGCCTCCGCCTTCGCGGCTGTGGCCGTCGGGGCCCTGGCGATCGGCGTGCTGACGGTCGGGCGCATGGCCGTTGGCCGCGCCCGCTTCGGCCGACTTCAGATCGACGAGCTGATCGTCGGCTCGCTGACGGCCCCGCCCCTGCGCCTGCCCGCCTTCCGCCGCTAGGAGGCTTCGGCCGCCACCAGAAGCTCGGGCACGGAAGGCTTAAGTCGTCCGCCGATGCGGATGGGCTCGATGCGCTTGGCGAGGCCCGTGCGGTCGTCGGTCTCCACGAACACGCCGCAGGCGGTGCCCGGTCCACCCGCAGGGGTGAACTTCGCGCCCGGCATGCGGGTGGCGAAGCGGCGCACGCTCTCCTCCTTGCCCATGCCGATCACGCTGTCGAAGTCGGCGCAGGCGCCCGCGTCGGTCTGGTAGGCGGTGCCGCCGGGCAGCACCTGCGCATCGGCGGTGGGCACATGGGTGTGGGTGCCGATCACGAGCGACGCCCGCCCGTCGCAGAAGTGGCCCATCGCCATCTTCTCGGAGGTGACCTCGGCGTGGATGTCCACGATCACCGCGTCGGCCACGTCGCCCAGGGGGGCGAGCTCAAGCTCCCGGTCCACGGCGGAGAATGGGTCGTCCAGCGAGTCCATGTGCACCCGGCCCAGGGCGCTGATCACCAGAACTGTGCGGCCTCCAGGCGCGGGATAGAGGAAGGCGCCCCGCCCCGGGGCCTGGCTCAGGCGGGGGTAGTTGCAGGGGCGCAGCAGCCGGTCTTCCCGGCCGATGAAGCTCAGGGCCTCGCGCTGGTCCCAGGAGTGGTTGCCCAGCGTCAGGCAGTCCACGCCCATGTCGAGGATCTGGTCGGCGATCTTCTCGGTGATGCCGAAGCCGTGGGCGGCGTTCTCGGCGTTGACGACGATGAACTCCAGCGCGAGGCGGCGGCGCAGTGCCGGAAGGTGCAGGGCCAGGGCCTCGCGCCCCGCCGATCCCACCACGTCGCCGAAGAAGGCGATCCTCACGCTTGTGTATCCATGACGGGGATATAGCCGATCTCGGTGGCGATCCCATCCAGCGCGACGTCGTGGGCGTCGGTTGGCACGCGCGCGACCTCCTGAGCCGCGAAGGCGAGCCCGATGGCGACGGTTGGGCGGCGGCTTCGCAGGGCGGCGAGCGTCCGGTCGTAGTGCCCCTTGCCGTAGCCGAGGCGTGCGCCCGTGCGGTCGAAAGCCAGGAGGGGGGCGAGCACCACGTCCGGCTCCACCCGCTCGGCCCCCTGGGGCGGCTCATGCAGGGCGAAGGCGGCGGGGCTCAAGGGGTCCGCGGGCGTCCACAGGCGGAAGGTCAGCGGCGCGTCCGCGCTGGCGGGCGGCGTGCAGGGCAGGGCGATGCGGTGGCCCGCGGTGATCAGGGCGTGGAGCAGCGGGCGGGGATCGATCTCGCTGCGGATGGGCCAGTAGGCCGAGACCACGGCGCCGGGCGGCAGGCTCACCGCGTCCAGCACCGTCCGCGCCAGCCGTTCGCCCGCATCGGGGGTGGCCGCGTGGGCCACGGCGCGCCGCTCGGCGGCGGCGAGGCGCAGGTCAGCCTTGGTCATGGGGAAAGGGTGGCGGCGCCGCGAAGAACCGTGGAGGCATGTTCAAATCCCCTCGGACCTGGCGAACCAGGTGGGAGCCATATGCACGAGCCCCAAAGCCGAACTTCTGGGCAAGCACAGGGACAGCCCCCGATTGAGGTGATTAAGGTCCCCGGGATAAGAAGCCTCCGACGAGAGCCACAGCAAGACCCGCCGGAGACCAAGGTAGGTCTCCGGCCCGTCGTCCGCAACGACTCCCTTCCGCCTCCCCCGCGAACGGGGGAGGGTCTGGAGGTCAGTCCGCCGCCACGGTCTTTCGGCCTGGGTGGAAGAACAGGGCCTGGCCGATCGCCGCCTTCACCGTTTCCGGCTGGAAAGGCTTGGTGATCAGGAAGGTGGGCTCCGGCCGCTCCCCCGTGAGGAGGCGCTCGGGGAAGGCGGTGATGAAGATCACCGGCACGTCGTACTGGCCCAGGATGTCCTTCACGGCGTCGATGCCTGAAGAGCCGTCGGCCAGCTGGATGTCGGCCAGCACGAGGCCGGGCTTCCTGCGGGCCACCGCCGCCACCGCTTCGGTGCGGGTGGCCGCCACGTCGAGCACCTCGTGACCCAGTTCGCGCACCAGCGCCTCGATGTCTGTGGCGATCACCGGCTCGTCCTCGATGATCAGCACCTGGGTGGCGAGTTCGGCGTCGAGCTCGGCCTGGGCGGTGGAGATCAGCTGCTCGACCTCGTGGTTGTTGCAGCCGAGGATCTGCGCGGCTTCCGCCGGGCTGAACCCTTCCAGTGACGTAAGCAGGAACGCCTGGCGCGAGCGCGGCGTGATCCGCATCAGCCGGCTGGAGGCGTCGCCGTCGTGCATGGCATCCGCCTCGGCGGGGGCAAGCACGGCCCCCGTGCCCGACCAGATGGTATGGAACACGTGATACAGCGCCACCCGCGGCGTGAGGTTGGGCGGCAGCTGCGTCTCGCCTGCCGCCAGGGCTTCGAGGGACGCGCGGACGTATCTGTCACCTGCCAGCTGTTCACCGGTGAGGGCACGGGCATAGCGGCGCACGTAGGGAAGGTGCGGCGCCAGACGTTCGAGAAGGCCCATCGTCACTCCAAAGGGCGTAACACGGTGCCGTGTTGGCACCTCGCATGACTTGATCGCGCCGCCGCTCCGTTGCAACACGGAACTGAGGCGCGGTGCGGCATTATGGCGCCCGGGGTGGTCTGTCGATAGCCCGCCCTGCGGGTGAATGGCTGTTCATAAATTGTGGGGCGGGCTTGGAACATCATTTGACGCTGTCGCGTTGGGACACACCAGCTTCAACCCCAGACGGGTACGCGCTTCGGCGCGATCAGCCAGCACGATGACCGAATCCACCCCCCGTCCCGCCGCCAAGCCGACCGACACCGGTCTGGACGAGGCGCGGCTTCGACAGCAGGCCATCGGCGTGAAGCTTCGACAGATGTTCGACGAAATCGTGCAGGAACCGGTGCCGGATGACTTCCTCGACATCCTGCGTCGCGCCGACGACAAGGCCTCGCCCGGAGATCAAGGCGCCTGATGCCGCGTAACGTCCCCCTCGAGCCCGCCGAAGAGAAGACCTTCAAGCACGACCTCGTCGTGCTGATCCCGCACCTGCGCGCCTTCGCCCGCACGCTCTGCGGCGAAGCGGCCGCCGCCGACGACCTGGCGCAGGACGCGGTGATGAAGGCGTGGGATGCCCGGTCCTCGTTCCAGATGGGCACCAACATGAAGGCCTGGACCTTCATGATCCTTCGCAACCAGTTCTACTCGGACAAGCGCCGCAGCTGGCGCTCGACCCAGCTGGACCAGGAGGCCGCCGAGCGCACGCTCGTGGCGGTGGACGACCCTGAGTCTCCCGTCGCGCTCGATGAGATGCGGCTGGCCATGAAGATGCTCCCAGAAGAGCAGCGCGAGGCCCTGATCCTCGTGGGCGCGGGCGGCTTCGCCTACGAAGAGGCCGCCGACATCTGCGGCTGCGCCGTTGGTACGGTGAAGAGCCGGGTGTCCCGGGCCCGCCGGGCCCTGCACGGCATCCTGGCGCAGGGGGCCTATGACCGCGACGGAGCCCCCGCGGGCGAGGCGATGGGCAGCATCCTGGCCCACGCCGACCGCCTCTCCGGCCCCCGCTGAGGTGGTCGCGCGGCTGAGCGGGGTGCCCCGGTGACGTCCCCCGCCGCCCCGGCCCCATCGCCGACCGCACCTGCCTCCCCGCCGAGGGAGAAGGGCCGCACCACGATCCGTGCGCGGCTGGGCGTGGCGTTGGCGATCGGGCTCAGCCCCATCCTACTCCTGGGCCTCACCCAGGCCTTTGCGGGATTCCGCCACGACGCCGAGGTGCACCAGCGCACCCTGTTGCAGTCGGCCCAGCGCAGCGCGGTCGGGGTCAGGGGGCGCATCCAGGCCGCCGTCACCTTGATGGAGACGCTGACGCCCGAGACCACCGGCTTCGAGTGTTCCGCAAGGCTGGCCGAGGCCAAGAGCCGCCTGCCGGGCTATCTCAACCTCGTAAGGCTCAACAGTCTCGGCAGGGTGACCTGCTCGGCCGCCTCCGTCGTCTATCCCGATCGCCACGACACCGACTGGTTCAAGCGCGTGCAGGCGGGCGAGACCATGGTCATCGCCCAAGGCCAGACCGTGCCGGGTCGCGGCCCGGTCGTGCTCTCCGTCGTGCGGGTGAACGATGCGGCGGGGAAGTTCGACGGGGCGATCCTGGCGGCCATGCCGCTCGAGACGCTCAAGCCCGACCTCGACGACCCTACCCTGGGTGCCGGCACCCAGGTCAGCATCGCCGATGCGCAGGGCCATCTAGTGATCAGCACCGATCCGAAGGCCTTCGGCACGCCGCCGCCGCACTGGACGGATCGGGTCAAGGGTCGCGGCGGCCTCTATTCCGGCCAGGACTCGGCCGGGGTGGAGCGCGACTTCGCCGCCGCCCCCCTGATGGATCGCAGCGTGTTCGTGGTGCTGTCGGCGCCGGCGTCGAACTTCCGGTCTTGGGCGGGGCTCAACCCTGTGGTGTCGATCCTCCTGCCGCTCCTGGCGTGGCTGGTGGCCTGGGGGGCGATCTGGTTCGCGGTGGATGGGCAGGTGATCCGCTGGCTGCTCTATCTGGACCGCATCGCCTCGATCTACGCCCGGGGTCGCTTCTCGGTGCGCCCCGTCGCCGCCGAGAAGGCGCCCGCCGAGATTCGCGCCCTGGCCCACACCCTCGACCTGATGGCCACCGCCCTCGTCGCCCGGGACGAGACCCTGCGCGAGAACCTTGCCCAGAAGGACGCGCTGATGCGCGAGATCCATCACCGGGTGAAGAACAACCTGCAGGTCATCACCAGCCTCCTCAACATGCAGCAGCGCGCGCTCACCGATCCCGCCGCGCGGGCGGCCATGTACGACACCCGCCAGCGCATCAACGCCCTGGCCCTGATCTACCGCGCCCTCTACCAGAGCCCCGACCTGCGCCGAGTCGACGTGCGCCAGTTCCTGGAGGAGCTGATCGCCCAGATGGTCACGGGCGAGGGTGTGGCCGGCTCCCGCGTGCGCTCGGAGTTCCAGGCCGACGATCTGGAGATCGACCCCGACAAGCTGGCCCCCCTGGCGCTCTTCGCCGTGGAGGCGCTGACCAACGCCCGCAAGCATGCCTACCCGGACGGGGAGGGCGTGGTGCGCATCCGCTTCAAGGTGGCCGACGACGAGGCCATGCTGGAGATTAGCGACGACGGTCAGGGCGACTCCTCCCTCGGAGGCGCTGCGGGCGTGGGCCGCACGCTGATGACCGCCTTCGCCCGCCAGCTGCGCGGCCGGGTGGAGTTCATCGGCGCCGAGGGCACCGGCCTTTGCGTCCGCCTGAGCTTCCCGACCCCCGAAGTGGAACACATTCCCGATATTTCCGCGCGACCCTTTGCAAAAGGTGGGAACCACGCCGTGGCCTGAGTGTTTCCAGCTTCACCATTCTGGAAAGACCAAACCCATGCGCACTCTCCTGATCATCGCCGCCGCCGCCGCCGCCCTGGCGACTTCGGCTTGCAACACCATCGCCGGCGCCGGCCGCGACGTGAGCGCCACCGGCCACGCCGTGACCGACACCGCGAACGACGCCAAGCACTAAGCGTCTCTTCCGGGCCGCAGGGCCCGATTCAACCCAACCCCTTCAAAGGAGCTTTTCCATGAACAAGCTGATCATTCTCGCCGCCGCCGTCGCCGCCCTCTCGGTCGGTGCCTGCAACACCATCGCCGGTGCCGGCAAGGACGTGAGCGCCACGGGCCACGCCGTGACCGACACCGCCAACGACGCGAAGCACTAAGCTTCCACCCCGGCGGGTTCGCCCGCCAGGATACGAGCCAGACAGGGCGCGCCGTCACACCGACGGCGCGCCCTGTTGCTTTGCGCGCCCCGTGCTAGCCTCCCCGCCAATCAAGAAGGCGATGCGGGAAACGGAATGGCGGCGGGCAACGGTGCGGCGATCGACGGTGCGGTCGGGGGAACGGGCGCACTGCCTGCGTCGGACATGCGGCTGGTGGTGGCGGCCTCTGCCGCGGGCACGGCCTTCGAGTGGTACGACTTCTTCGTCTTCGTGCCCCTGGCATCGATCATCGCCAAGAACTTCGCGGGCGGCCTGAGCGACGCGGGCGGCTACGTCTTCGCATTGGGCTCGTTCGCCGCGGGCTTCGCCTTCCGCCCGCTGGGAGCGCTGATCTTCGGGCGAGTGGGCGATCGCAAGGGCCGCAAGGGCGCCTTCCTCGTGACCGTCAGCCTGATGGGCGCGGCCACCTTCGCCATCGGCCTCCTGCCCACCTATGCGCAGGCCGGGGTGATCGCGCCGGTGATCTTCATCGGCCTGCGCCTCCTGCAGGGCATCGCCCTGGGAGGCGAATACGGCGGCGCGGCGATCTACGTGGCCGAGCATGCCCCCGCGCACCGGCGGGGCTTCTTCACCAGCTGGATCCAGACCTCGGCCGCCATCGGCCTGTGCACCGCGCTCCTCGTCACGCTGGTGACCCGCACGCTCCTCGGCGAAACCGCCTTCGCGGCCTGGGGCTGGCGGATTCCGTTCCTAGGTTCGGCGGGGCTGTTGGCGATCTCGATCTGGATCCGCCTCAAGCTGTCGGAGAGCCCTGCCTTCAAGCGGATGGAGGCGGCGGGCGGGGCCTCCAAGGCACCGTTCAAGGAAGCGTTCGGCGAGTGGGCCAACCTGAAGAAGGTGTTGGTCGCCCTCTCCGCAATGATGATTGCCCAAGGCGCCGTCTGGTACTGCGCCTTCTTCTACGCCCAGACGTTCATCGAGCGGGTGGTCAAGGTCGCCCCCTCCACCGTGAACCTGATCATGATCGCCGTGGTGGTGGTTTCGGCGCCGCTTTACATCCTGTTCGGGTGGCTGTCGGACAAGGTGGGCCGAAAGCTCGTGATGACCACGGGGGTGGTGTTCGCCACGGTGCTGCTGTTCCCCGGCTTTCACTGGATCGTGGCCTCGGCCAACCCGGCGCTGGACCGGGCGCAGCGCAACGCGCCGGTGGTGCTGAGCGCGGATCCTGCCACCTGCTCCCTGCAGTTCGACCTCGTGGGCAAGGCCAAGGTGGCCAGCGCCTGCGATATCGCCAAGAGCGCCTTGGCCTCGGCCGGAGCCTCCTACCGCACACTAAAGGCCTCACCCGGAGCACCCGCCGTGCTGAAGATCGGCGAGGGCGAGCAGGTCGTGGCCGACACCCGCGGGCTCGCGCCTGCGGACGCAACGGCGACGCGCACGACGGCCACAGGCAAGATCGGCTCGGCGCTGCGGGCGGCGGGCTATCCGGCCGTGGCCGACCCCAAGCAGGTGAACGCGGTGGGCGTGTTCCTCGTGCTGGTGCTGTTCACCCTTGGGGCCACCGCGCTCTACGGGCCGATGGCGGCGGCGCTGGTGGAGCTGTTCCCGACGCGCATCCGATACACGGCGCTGAGCCTGCCCTATCACATCGGCACGGGCTGGGTGGGCGGCTTCCTGCCCGCCACCGCCTACGCGATGGTGGTGGCTTCGGGCGATATCTACTTCGGCCTCTGGTACCCGGTGATCGGCGGCGCGATCTCCGTCGTCGCCAGCTTGCTGTTCTGGCGCGACCGCCGCGGCACGGACCTCGATACGATCTAGGGCGCGGCGGTCAGCACCACGATCCGCCCGCCCGACTCCGCCAGGCTCAGCGTCGCCGCCTCCAGCGTGGAAAAGCGCGGGGCGTCGCGCCGGGCCAGCGCCAGGACGGGGGCGGGAACACCGGCGCCCACCACGAGGGCGTCGGCGTCTCCCAGAATGCGGCGGTCGGCGGCGCTGACGGCATCCGCGCTGGAGGCCGTGACGCTCAGCACCTCCACCGCCGCCCCTGCCGCTCCCGCCAGAGACTCCCCGGCCAGACGCCGAGCCTCCTCGCCCCGCCCGGCCAGGGCCGCCGCCCCCGCCGGGCCGTCGATCAGGCTGCGCAGCCAGTTGCGGCGGGGCCCCATGTCGGGGAAGCGCGCCTTGGCCAGGGGTCGCATCTCGCCCATCAGCTTTGCAAGGTCGCCCAGCCCCTGCGGCCACAGGGCCTCCAGCTGCTGGCGCAGGCGCACCGCCAGCACGGGTGCCGAGCCATCGGTGCCCACCGCCCCCACCACCCGGCCGCGATCCACGATGGAGGGAGTGGTGAAGTCACCCAGCGCCGGGATGTCGACCACGTTCACCAGCGCGCCGGCCGCCCGTGCCGACGCGGCCACGGCGGCACAGTCGCCCTCCGCTCCCGTCACGAACACGATCACCGCCCCCGCCAGCGCCCCGGGCGCCAGCCCCTGCGGCATGGACAGGCGCACCACCGTCGCGGGCGAGCCGTCGAACAGCCGCGCCTTGTTGTCGGCGGCCTCGCCCTCACCGACGACGATCACGGTCTTGCCGGAAAGCGGAATGAAGGCGGGGAAGGCGTCCACGATCAGGCTTCCAGCCGGTCGGGGGTGTCCACGTCGAACAGCACCCCGTCGTCGAGGGTGGGCACGAGCACCAGGCGCTCGCCCAGCCCTGCCAGCAGCGTCCCCGCGCCGCGATCTCCCGTGGCCAGCATCGCCTCCCCGAACAGGCTGCGGTCGAGCAGCGCGGGATGGCCGCGCACGCCGCCGCACGCGGGCGCGGCGGCGACCGCCCCCGCCCGCCATGCCCCCACCAGCGCGGCGGCCACGCCTTCCGGAATGCGCGGCATGTCCGCCAGGAAGATCAGCGCCGCGCCTAAGTCCTCCGGCAGAGCCTCGAGGCCTGCGCGCAGGGTGGCGGAGAGGCCGTCCGCCCAGTCCCTGGCGTAAACGGTGTGCAGCCGCTCGCCCGCGCCCGCCGGGGCGAGCTCGGGCAACGCCGCATCGGCCCCTGTGACGAGCCACACCCCGTCTGTGGGCGCTTCCAACGCCGCTTCCAGCGCCCAGGTGACCAGAGGGCGACCCCGCCACAGCCGCCGCAGCTTGCCGCCGCCCATCCGCGTTCCGGCACCCCCGGCCAGCACCAGGGCTACGATCTTCGATGGGGTTGCGGGTTGGCGGGTGACCACCGGGCTCTACGCTCCTATGTTCGGCTCAGCCCCATGAGCCCTTACGACGCCCCCGCCCCGCTCGCCAGACCGGCCGCCTTCCCGGCGGAAGCGTCGGCGCGCGTCCTGAGCGAGGGCCTCGCCGACGGCCTGGGCCGCGCCGTGCGCTACCTGCGCCTGTCGGTGACCGACCGGTGCGACCTGCGCTGCCTCTACTGCATGCCCGAACGGATGGTGTTCCTGCCCCGGGCCGAAGTGCTGACGCTGGAGGAGCTGGACCGGGTCGCCACCGCCTTCATCGGCCTCGGCGTGAGGAAGCTGCGGCTCACCGGTGGCGAGCCCCTGGTGCGCAAGGGCGTGCTCGACCTGATCGCAGGCCTCGGCCGCCACCTGCGCTCCGGCGCGCTGGACGAGCTGACCCTGACCACTAACGGCACCCACCTCGAAGCCGCCGCATCCGCCCTCTTCGACGCGGGCGTGCGGCGCGTGAACGTCAGCCTCGACAGCGCTGACCTTGAAACCTATCGGCGCCTGACCCGGGGCGGCGATCTCGCGGGCGTGCTCCAAGGCGTGCGTGCGGCGCAGGCCTGCGGGATCGCGGTGAAGCTGAACGCCGTGGCCCTGGCGCGGGACAACCGGGCCGAACTGCCCTCGCTGGTGCGCTTCGCCCACGATCTCGGCTGCGACCTGACGCTGATCGAGGCCATGCCGATGGGCGAGATCGATGCGGACCGCGCGTCGCAATACGTCAGCCTCGCCGACGTGAAGCGCGACCTCTCCGCGGTGTGGACGCTCACGCCGATCCTGAACGCTACCGGTGGCCCCGCCCGCTGGCTGCGTGTGGAGGAGACGGGCGGTCGCCTTGGCCTCATCACTCCCCTCAGCGACCACTTCTGCGACGACTGCAATCGGGTGCGCGTCACCTGCACGGGCACCCTGCACACCTGCCTCGGCCAGGACGATGCCACCGACCTGCGGGCGCCCCTGCGCGACCACCCGGGCGACGACGCGGCGGTGATCGCCGCCATCCGCAGCGGTCTCGCCAGCAAGCCCCGCGGCCACGACTTCACCCTCGACCGGGGCGGGGCGCCGGCGGTGGCGCGTCACATGTCCACCACCGGGGGCTGACCGGCGTGGCCCGGGTGCTCCTCTTCGGCCGCCTCGCCGACGTGGCCGGCTGGCGCGAGCGCGCGTTCGACGCCGCGACGCTGGCATCCCTGCGCTCCGAACTGCTGCTGAGCGACCCGGCGCTCGGGGAAGCGCTGGCCGGGCGGGGCGTGCAGGCGGCGGTGGATCAAACCCTCGTGCGGGGCGACATCGCCCTGACCGCCGCGTCCGAAGTCGCCTTCCTCCCGCCCATGAGCGGCGGGTGAGAGTCGAGCTCACCCAGGCGGCGTTCGACGCCGGCGCCCGCCTCTCCGCCTTCAGCGCCGGGCGCAGCGAGGTGGGTGCCGTGGTCAGTTTCACCGGCCTGTGCCGCTCCGCTCCCGGCCTGACCGCTCTGGAGCTGGAGGCCTACCCCGGCTTCACGGAGACAATCATCCGGGGCGTCGCCGAAACCACCGTGAGCGAGCACGGACTGCTCGACCTCGAGATCATCCACCGCATCGGCCGCATCGCCCCCGGCGAACCCATCGTGTGGGTGGCCGCCGCCGCCGCCCACCGCCGCGCCGCCTTCGAGGGCTGCGACCGGATGATGGACTTCCTCAAAAGCCGCGCCCCCTTCTGGAAGCGCGAACACCTGACCGGCGGCGATGCCCGCTGGATCGAACCCACCGCCCAGGACCATGCGGACCTCGCCCGCTGGGCCGCTGCACCTGCCGAAAGCGAAACCCGATGACCGACGCCCCCTCGCTCCCCACCGCCTCCGGGCCGGGCTCGCGCATCGACGAGACGCTGGCCTTCACCCCTCTGCGCATCGCCGTGCTCAGCGTCAGCGACACCCGCGATGAGGAGAGCGACACCTCCGGTCGAATCCTCGCGGGCAAGATCACCGACGCGGGCCACACCCTGGCGGCCAAGGTGCTCTGCCGCGACGACGTGGATGCCATCCGCGAGACGGTGCTGGGCTGGATCGAGGCGGGCGCGGCCGACGTGGTGATCTCCACCGGCGGCACCGGCCTGACGGGGCGCGACGTCACCCCCGAAGCGTTGGAGCCCCTGTTCGAGAAGCGCATCGAGGGCTTCTCGGTGGTGTTCCACATGGTCAGCTACGGCAAGATCGGCCTGTCGACGCTGCAGAGCCGCGCCACGGCCGGGATCATCGACGGGGTGTTCGTGTTCTGCCTTCCCGGCTCGAACGGGGCGGTGAAGGACGGGTGGAGCGTGATCGGCCCGCAACTCGACTCCCGCCACATGCCCTGCAACATGGTCGAGATACTGCCGCGCCTTAAGGAGCGCTGATCCGCATGGCCAAGGTTCTCGGAGTGGGCGGGGTGTTCTTTAAGGCGCCCGACCCCAAGGCGCTGACCGCCTGGTATGCCCGCGTGCTGGGGTTCGACGTGACCCCCTGGGGCGGGGTGATCTTCAAGCCGCTGCCCTACGGCGTTACGGTGTGGAGCCCCTTCCCGGAGAAGACGACCCACTTCGAGCCGTCGCACGCAGCCTTCTCGATCAACCTCGTGGTGGACGACATGCCGGGGATCCTCGCCCGCATCCGTGCCGAGGGCGTGGAGGTGCTGAAGGAGGAGGACGAGCCCAGCCAGGGCCGCTTCGCCTGGATCATGGACCCCGCAGGCGTGAAGATCGAACTGTGGCAGCCCAAGCCCGAAGAGCACGGCCTCGTGCCCGGCGCCGCCTGAGCCCCGCCTCGTGAGCGGCCTCACCCACCTCGACGCGGAGGGCCGCGCCCGCATGGTGGACGTGTCCGACAAGCCCTCGACCGTGCGCGAAGCCGTGGCCGAGGGCCGCATCCTCATGGCCGCGGCGACGCTGGCTCTGGTGGTCGAAGGCCGGGCGAAGAAAGGCGATGTGCGGGCCGTGGCCGAGATCGCGGGCGTGATGGCCGCCAAGCGGTGTGCCGACCTCATCCCCCTGTGCCACCCCCTCGCCCTCTCCGGCGTGAAGGTGGAGGTGTCGGAGCTGGAGGGCGAAACCGGCCTGCGCGTCACCGCGCGGGTGAAGACCACGGGCCCCACCGGGGTCGAGATGGAGGCGCTGACCGCGGCATCGGTGGCGCTCCTCACCCTCTACGACATGCTGAAGGCCGCCGACCGGGGCATGGTGATCGAAGGCTTACGGGTGCTGGAGAAGCGCGGCGGCGCCTCTGGCGAGTGGACGCTGCAGGCGTGAAGCTCCTCACCGTCGAGGATGCCCGCGCCCGGATGCTGGCGGGGATCGCGCCGGGCGGGGCGGAGACCCTGCGCCTGCAGGCCGCCCTCGGCCGCACCCTGGCGGCGCCCGTGACCGCGGTGCGCGACCAGCCCCCCTACGACGCCTCGGCGATGGACGGGTGGGCGGTGCGCTCGGCCGACCTAGCCCCCGGCGAGCCCTTGCCCATCGCCGGCGAGAGCGCGGCGGGGGCACCCTTCGCGGGTGACCTGCCCCCGGGGGCCGCGGTGCGCATCTTCACCGGTGCTCAGGTGCCTGCCGGTGCCGATCAGGTGGTGATTCAGGAAGAGGCGGAGCGGATCGGCGACCACGTGCGCCTGTCGCCCGACCCCGGCTCAAACCGCCATGTGCGCCCCCGCGGGGGAGATTTCGCGGCCGGCACCGTGCTGCTGGAAAAGGGTTCGCGGCTCGATGCCTGGCGGATGTCGCTGGCGGCCTCGGCCGGGGCGGGGGAGGTGCGGGTCGCGCCCCGGCCCCGCGTGGCGTTCCTGTCTACAGGCGAGGAGCTGGTGGAGCCGGGCGGCGTCGCCGGTCCGCACCAGATCTACGAATCCAACCGCGTGGCGCTCTCCGCCCGGGCGCAGGCGTGGGGCGCCGAGGTGATCCCCCTCGCCCTCGCCGGAGACGA
This sequence comes from Caulobacterales bacterium, assembly GCA_038226305.1. Lineage (GTDB taxonomy): Bacteria > Pseudomonadota > Alphaproteobacteria > Caulobacterales > Caulobacteraceae > JASLDZ01. The sequence goes on along the minus strand of JBBRQN010000003.1, from coordinate 59,264 downwards.
CGAAGCGGCGATCGCCGCGGCCGTGCTGGGCGTCGACTGCGATCTCATCGTCACCGTGGGGGGTGCGTCGGTGGGCGACCACGACCTAGTGAAGCCCGCCCTGGCTCGCCTTGGCCTGGAGATGACCGTCGCGAGCGTTGCCCTGCGGCCGGGCAAGCCCACTTGGTTCGGGCGGCTGGCCGACGGGCGGCGCGTGCTGGGCCTGCCGGGCAACCCGGCCTCGGCGCTGGTGTGCGCGGAGCTGTTCCTGCGGCCGTTGCTGCTCATCTGGCAGGGGGCCGACCCTGCTTTCCCGTTGCGCCCTGTCCGTCTGGCGCATCCGCTCCCCGCCACCGGTCCCCGGGAGCACTGGATGCGGGCGCGGCTGAGCGTGTCCGACGACGGCGTGCTGACGGCGCAGACGTTTCCGGATCAGGATTCGTCGCTGGTGCGCGTGCTGGCGGAAGCCTCGGCGCTCATCCGCCGCCCCGCTGGCGCTCCCGCGATGGAGGCTGGCGCACTGGTGCAGGCCCTGCCGCTGGAGCGGCTGTAGCTGCCAAGTCTCCCCTGCGCAGCGGGGGGGTGCCTAGAGCGCCCGCTCCGCGGCGCGGCGGGTGCTGGCGCGCACTTTCTCGCTCTCCGATTTGAGCTGGCCGCAGGCGGCGAGGATGTCGCGGCCTCGGGGGGTGCGGATGGGGGAAGCATAGCCCGCGCGGTTCAGCACCGCGGCGAAGCGCTCGATCGTCGACCAGCTGGAGCACTCGTAGGTCGAGCCCGGCCACGGGTTGAAGGGGATCAGGTTGATCTTGGCGGGGATGCCGGCGAGCAGCTTCACCAGCGCCTGCGCCTCGGGAATGCTGTCGTTGACGTCCTTGAGCATGACGTATTCGAAGGTCACCCGCCGGGCGTTGGACAGGCCGGGATAGGCGCGCACCCCGGCCATGAGCTCGGCCAGGTCGTAGCGTTTGTTCAACGGCACCAGCACGTCGCGGAGGGGGTCGTTGGTGGCGTGCAGGCTGATGGCCAGCATGGCCTGGGTGCGCTCGCCCAGCTTCTGCAGCTCAGGAACGACGCCAGAGGTGGAGACCGTGATGCGCCGCCGCGAGATGCCGATGCCCTCGCCGTCGGAGATCATGTCGATGGCGTCGGCCACGTGGTCGAGATTGTAGAGCGGTTCACCCATGCCCATGAAGACGATGTTCGACAGGCGCCGGTCCTCGGTGTCCGAGGGCCATTCGCCCAGGTCGTCCTTGGCCACCTGCACCTGCGCGACGATCTCGGCGGCGGTGAGGTTGCGCACCAGGGCCTGGGTGCCGGTGTGGCAGAAGGTGCAGTTCAGGGTGCAGCCCACCTGGCTCGACACGCACAGGGCACCCGCCCGGCCCACATCGGGGATGTAGACGGTCTCGATCTCCACGCCCGGCGCTGTGCGGATGAGCCACTTGCGCGTGCCGTCGGTGGAGACCTGGCGCTCCACCACTTCGGGGCGATGCAGGGTGAAGCGGTCGGCGAGGGTCGCCTTCAGCTCCTTGGCGATGTCGGTCATGCCCGCGAAGTCGGTCAGGCCGTGGTGGTGCGTCCAGCGCCAGATTTGCACGGCGCGCATGCGGGCCTGCTTCGGCTCGACCACGCCCGCTTCGACCAGCGTCGCCTGCAGCTGCGCCCGGGTCATGCCGGAGAGGTTGGGGCGCAGGTCCGCCTTCGGCGCAGAGGTGGCGGCGGGGCGCGGGCTGAGGTCGAGAGTGACGGTCACGGCGCTCATGTGCGGGCGGCGGGCGGTTTGTGCAACCGCGTCAGTTCGGACCGCGCATCAGCTTGTCGATGGCGTCGCGGTCGCGGGGGGCATAGCCGGCATCGGGCGCCCGGGCCGGGGCGGGGGGTTTCGGGGCCGGGCCGATAGCGGCGTCGCGCTCCTTCTCGAAGCGTTCGCGGTCGAGGCGATCCTGCCGCTCGGCAGGGGTTTCGTCTCCGGAAGAGGCGGGCAGGGCCACGGCACCGCCCTCGCCATTCTCGCCCGACTTCTTGAGGAGGTCGTTGATCGGGTCTTCGCTCCCCGCGGCCTCGGCGGCCTGCGGGGGGGCGTCGGGTCCGGCGGGGATTGCGGCCACTTTCAGCCTCGGCAGGGCGGCCGACATGAAGGCGCGCCAGATCTCGGCCGGGGCGCCGCCGCCGGTGACCTTCTTCATGGGGGAGTTGTCGTCCTTGCCCACCCACACGGCGGCGACGAAGCCGCCCGTGTAGCCCACGAACCAGGCGTCGCGATAATCGGATGTGGTGCCGGTCTTGCCCGCGATGTCGTAGCCCTTGATGGCGGCGCGCGCGCCGGTGCCGGGGCTGGTCATCACGCCGCGCAGCATGCGGTTCATGTAGCTGAGCGCCGGGTTGGCGATCACCGCGGTGCGCTGGTCCACGTGGTGCTCGTAGAGGATCTGGCCGTCGGCGGTGCGGATGCGCTCGATGCCCCAGGCGGGGGCCTTGATGCCCCCGTTGGAGAACGGGACGTAGGCCTGCGCCATCTCGAGCGGGCTGACGCTGGAGGTGCCGAGCGCCATCGCCGGGTCGGTGTTGATGGCGCTGGTGATGCCGAGGCGCCGCGCGGTGCGGGCCACCGCGTCGGTGCCGACCTCGTTGGCGAGGCGGGCGGCCACGGTGTTGATCGACTGGGCCAGGGCCGTCGCGAGGGTGATCTGGCCGAGGTACTTGTTGGTGTAGTTCTTGGGCGTCCAGCTGCCGACGCTGAACGGCTCGTCCATCACCTGCACGTCGGGGGTTCGGCCGGCCTCCATCGCGGTGAGGTAGACGAAGGGCTTCCACGAACTGCCCGCCTGGCGCCGGGCGTCCACCGCGCGGTTGAACTGGCTCTGTCCGTAGGACACGCCGCCGATCATGGCCCGCACCCGGCCCTCGGAATCGAGCGCGACGACGGCGGCGTTGCCCACGCCCTGCTTGGCATCGCGCTCCACCACCTGGCTGGCGGAGAGTTCAGCGGCGGTGTCGATGGGGAGATCGAGCGTGGTCTCGACCACCAGATCCTTCTGCAGCTCCTCCGGGCGCCCGCCGAGGATGGCGCGCAGCTGGGCGTCGACCCAGTCCACGAAGTACTGGGCATGCTGGCTCGACAGGGTCTTGGAGAAGATCACCGGGCGAGCGAACGCCTCCTGCTCCTGCGCCACCGTGATGGCGCGGGTCTGCACCATGCGGTCCAGAACGATGGTGGCGCGGCGGGCGGCGCGCTCCTGATCGTTCACCGGGCTGTAGCGGGTTGGGGCCTTGAGGAGGCCCGCCAGAAGCGCCGACTCCCCGATGGAGAGCTGGCTGGCGGGCTTGTTGAAATAGCGCTGGGCCGCCGCCTCGATGCCGTAGGCGCCGCCGCCGAAGTTTACCCGGTTCATGTAGAGCGCCAGGATCTGCTTCTTCTTGAACTTCCACTCCAGCCAGACCGAGAGCAGCAGCTCCTGCACCTTGCGCTTGGGAGTCTGCGCGGGGGTGAGGAACAGGTTCTTGGCGAGCTGCTGGGTGATCGTCGAGCCGCCCCGCAGGGGGCCGCCGTGATGGCTGACGTTGTAGGCGAGGGAGCGGACGATGCCCCCCATGTCGAAGCCCATGTGGTGGTAGAAGTTGTGGTCCTCGATCGCGACGAAGGCGGCGGGCACGTAGGCGGGCAGGCTGTCGAGATCGACCGGCGGGGCGTACTGGCTGCCGCGCACGGCGATCAGCGCGCCTGACCGGTCGAGGTAGCTGATGGCGGGCTGGCGCTGGATGGCGGTCAGCGTGTTGGTGTCGGGCAGGCCGCGGGCGAAGAAGGCGATCACCGCCACCGCCACGATCAGCAGCCAAACCGAGGCCACCGCGCCCCAGTAGACGGTGGCGCGCAGCCGGGGGCGCCCGTCGAACAGGCCGCGACCTGCGCTCCCGCCTTGACCGCCTCCGAACGTCATGGACGCCGCACTCCCCGAGGGCCGAACTCAAGGCGGCCCGGCCGATCCGCGCTCAGACGCAGCGGAAGCGGCTGCATATCACGCCTTCGTGAGCGTCTGCGAGGGTGGAGGCACCATTGTGGCGCGACGCCGCCGCAACGCAGCCGGGAAGGCTCAGTAGGGGATAGGCTGGCCGGGAGCCAGGGTGGCAGGCGGGGTGGTGCGAACCGCGGCACCGGTCGCTTTCGAGGCCGCAGAGGCCGCGCCCGTGGAGGCAGTGGCCTTGGGCAGAGACGGCGGCTTGGGGGCTGCGCCCGCCACTGCCGTGTCGGTGGCGTCCCCTGCTGGATCGGCGCTGTCGTCCGGTGTCGCCGATTTCCGAACGGTGCGGGTGCGGGCCAGGGCGGCCTCGGCCTCCTGGCGGGCGAGCACGCGCACGCGGTCCTCGTCGATCAGGGGGCCATCAGGGAGAGCCTTGGCCAGGGTGGTGGAGGAGGGCAGGGGTGCGCCCGGATCGGCGGCGATGCCCGCGGCCCCGGCCCCGCTGCGGCTCACGCCCACATACAGGCCGATCACGGCGGCAAGGGCGAGGCCGGCGAGGGCCACTCGCACCCAGGTTTTCGGCGGCGTGTACATCCGCCAGACGCTAGCGGCTCGCCAGCACGGAGGGAAGCCGACGCCGCCGCGTGGCCGCGCGAGTCGGGCGACGAAGCCGGCAAACCGTGGGCGCCGGGCCGCACTGCCTGGCTTTGGGGAGGTCAACCTCTTGATAGGACGGCGGGAACTATACAGGTTCGCGTGGGTTCATGTCCGCCACGCAAGAATAAGGACCGTCGTCGTGCCGGCATCCTGGTCGTTGAAGACGAGATTCTCGTCGCCATGGAGCTGGAAGCCGTGGCGGAAGAGCTCGGCCATGCGGTCGTAGGCATTGCGGCTGACATGAAGACGGCGCTGGAACTGGCCGCCCACGCCGAGATCGCTCTGGTGGATGTGAACCTGCGCGACGGCGAGACCGGCCCGACCATCGGCCTGCGGCTCGCTCAGGAATTCGGCCTCACCGTGGTGTTCATGACGGCCAACCCGTCGCGCCTCGGCCTCGATGTCCCGGGAACGCTGGGCGTGGTCTGCAAGCCCGTCACCGACGTGATGACCGCCGAGGTGATCGACTTCGCCGAGCGGCACCGTACCCGCCAGCCCATCGACTACACCCCGCCCCAGATCGCCCTCTTCCCCCGCATGCAGGCCTGAGCCTGGGAAGGCAGGGCCGCCCGGCTATTTCGGGCGGCTCATGGAAGCGAGGGGGATGACGAGGGTCACGGCTAGGCCGCTTTCCCGCCAGTCGTAGGCGATGGTGCCGCCGAGCTGGCTCTGCACGCTGATCAGCGCCAGGTTCGAGCCGAAGCCCGTACGCGTAGGGGCCGCCGTGGGCGGGCCGCCGCTCTCGCTCCACACGATGGTGTAGCCATCCGCCCCGGTCTTGGCCGACAGGCGCACGCGACCGGTTTCGGTGGTCAGGGCCCCGTACTTGGCGGCGTTGGTGGCCAGCTCGTGGAACACGAGGGCCAGCGGGGTGGCCGCGCGATCGTCCACCTCCATGTCGTCGCCGGTCATCGAGAACCGGTCGCCGTCCTGGTAGGGGGCGAGGAGGTCGGACAGGAGGTTGAACAGGGTCGTGCTGCGGCTGGTGGGCCGCGACAGGGCGCTGTGCGGCCGCACGAAGTCATGCGCCCGGCCCAGCGCCGTCACCCGGTCGCGCAGGGCGGTGGCGAACGGCTTGGCCTCGGGGAAGGTGCGCGCCGACAGGTGGATCAGGCCCGAGATCACCGAGAAGATGTTCTTGATCCGGTGGCTCAGCTCGTTGGCGACGAGCGAGCGCTCCTCCTCCAGCTTCTTGGCGTCGTCGATGTCGGTGCAGGTGCCGAACCAGCGAATGATCACCCCTTCGGGTGAGCGCAGGGGCAGGGCGCGGCCCAGCACCCAGCGGTAGGCGCCGGTGTGATGACGCAGACGATATTCGATCTCGTAGGGCTCGCCCGTGGCCAGCGACCGGCGCCAGCGCTCCCAGGCGCGGTCCTGATCCTCGGGGTGGAACATGCCGTTCCAGGCCTCCCCGTCCGTGGAGCCCACGGGCATGCCGGTGAACTCGTACCAGCGGGCGTTGTAGTAGTCGTGGAAGCCGTCGGGCAGGGTCGACCAAACCATCTGCGGCATGGTGTCGGCCAGCACGCCGAAGCTGGCATCCTTCTCCTTCAGGGCCACCTCGGCTTCGACCTGGAGCGAGATTTCGGTGTTCACGCCGAACCACCGCACCAGCTCGCCGGCTTCGTTGCGGTAGGGGTTGATGCGGGTCAGGAAGGGCCGGAAGCGGCCATCGGCCCCCTTGAGGGGAAACACCATCTCGAACGGCTCACCCGACGAGATGCTGGCGGTCCACCGTTCCATGACGGCCGGAAGCTCTTGGGGATCGTGGACGGAGCGCCAGCCCCAGCCCTCCATCTCGGCGGGGGTCGTGCCGGTGTAGTCGTACCAGCCCCGGTTGTACCAGACGATGTAGCCGTCGGCGTTCGCGATCCAGCACAGGGTCGGCAGGTTGTCCGCCAGCGCCCTGAATTCCGCATCGTTGACGATCAAGCCGGAGCCGCTTTCATGACAGGGCCCCGGGCGGACTGCGCGGGTCGGAGGCTGCGCGCCCGAAACGGCGGCGGCAGGTCCATAAACCCCGTATCAGGCCCCAAAAAGGCGAGGTCAACCTTAGCGGAAAGGCGGCTCGTCGAAGGCGCGCAGCTTGCGGGAGTGCAGCTTGCCGCCCTCTGCCCGCAAAAGCTCCACCGCTGCCAGTCCGATGTGCAGGTGCTGCGAGATGGCCTGGTCGTAGAACCGGTTGGCCTGGCCCGGCAGCTTCAGCTCCCCGTGCAGGGGCTTGTCCGACACGCAGAGGAGCGTGCCGTAGGGCACGCGGAAGCGGTAGCCCTGGGCGGCGATGGTGGCGCTTTCCATGTCGATCGCCACCGCCCGGCTCTGATTGAAGCGCAGGGCGCTGGAGGTGTAGCGCAGCTCCCAGTTGCGGTCGTCCGTGGTGACCACGGTGCCGGTGCGCAAGCGGCGCTTGAGGTCGTCGCCGTTCTCGCCGGAGACCTGTTCGGCGGCCTGGTAGAGGGCGCGCTGCACTTCGGCGATGGCGGGGATGGGGATCTCCACGGGCAGCACGGCATCCAGCACGTGGTCGTCGCGCAGGTAGGCGTGGGCCAGCACGTAGTCGCCGATGGTCTGGCTTGGGCGCAGGCCCCCGCAGTGACCGATCATCAGCCACGCCTGCGGCCGCAGCACCGCCAGGTGATCACAGATGGTCTTGGCGTTGGAGGGCCCGACGCCGATGTTCACAAGGCTGACCCCGGCGGACCCGTCCTTCCCCACGAGGTGGTAGGCGGGCATCTGGTGCTTGCGCCAGTTGCCGTTGCCCACCTGGCCTTCCCCGTCCGGCGTGTCGGCGGTGACGGGGGCCGCGCCCGAGGCGGAGAGGCGGGCATAGGGGCTGTCGGGCCGCTTCAGCTCCTCAACCGCCCAGCGCACGAACTCGTCCACGTAGCGCGTGTAGTTGGTGAACAGCACGAAGGGCTGCAGGTCCTCGGCCGGGGCGCCGGTGTAGTGCTTCAGCCGGGCGAGGGAGAAGTCCACCCGCGGGGCGTCGAACAGGCTGAGCGGCCGGGCATCCTCCAGGGCGGGAGACCACACCCCGTCGGGCACCTCGTCGCCGATCGCGGCCAGCCGGGTGGCGGGAAACCAGCGGGCGAGGTCTGCGCTCTGCGCCCCGTCCAGCCGCAGGTCGTCGGCCCCGTCCAGTACGTAGGGGTAGGGGATTTCTTGCTGCGACACCCCGGCGGTGACGGTGACGCCATAGTCGCGCACCAGAAGCCGCAGCTGCTCGATCAGATAGGCGCGGAACACCTCGGGCCGGGTGATGGTGGTGGCGTAGGTGCCGGCCAGGGTGAGGCGGGCGAAGGCGCGAGCGACCCGGGGCACCGGGCCATCCGGGGCGTAGTTCACCTTCAGTTCGGGATAGCAGAACAGGCCGTTGGCGCGGGCTTCCAAGTCGGGCCGGGTGCCGTGCCGCAGGTAGGCCGCGAGAGCGCTGCGCAGGGCCGCCACGGATCGGGCGTAGATCGCCGACAGCTCATCGACGATCGCAGAGAGGTCGGGGTGGGCGAGGTCGGCTTGGGGAGAGGCGGTCATGGCCTCCTATAGTCAGCCTTGCGCCATCGCGCGACCGGCTTGGTCCGCGGCAGCCTGCCCGAGCCTGATGGGCTGGCCCTGAGGATCAGGCCTTCTTGAGGCTTTCCGGCTTGTGGATCGCCGTCTTGCCCGACTTGTCGCTCTTCACCTTGAACTCCGGGTGTTCCATGGAAGCCTTGGCCACGTGACCCTTCACCTTGGCCGTGCCGGTGACCTTGGCCACGACCTTGCCCTTGGAGTGACCGCCTGAGCTGTCCCACTCCACCTTGTCGCCCACCTTCAGGGACTTCGATGCGGCCACGATGCGCTCCTCAGCTTCAGGAGCAATCAACCCGGGTTGGCGGTCAGTGTTCCGTTACTGCGCGACCAAAAGGTCTCCGCGCTTCTGGAGCAGGCGGTCGAAGTTCGCCCAGACGCCGTCGCCGCCCTCCCAGCGCCCTTCGGTGGCCGCCTTGGAGTATTCGGTGGAGCGGGCCTCGAAGAAGTTCGCGTGCTCCACGCCCGAGAGCAGGCTCTGCAGCCAGGGGAGGGGGTTCTCCGTCACGCCGTACACGGGCGGCAGGTGCAGCTGGCGCAGGCGCCAGTCGGCGATGAAGCGGATGTAGCTCTTGATGTCCTCAGGCGTCATGCCCTGCACCTCGCCCGCCTCGAAGGCGAGGTCGATGAACTTGTCCTCCAGGCCGACCACGGTCTTGCAGTTGTCGATGATGTCGTCGGCCACGCTTTTGGTCACCGCACCCGTCTCGGCGTTGAAGGCGTGGTAGAGCTTGATCATGCCCTCGCAGTGCAGGCTCTCGTCGCGCACGCTCCAGCTCACGATCTGGCCCATGCCCTTCATCTTGTTGAAGCGCGGGAAGTTCAGGAGCATGGCGAAGCTGGCGAACAGCTGCAGCCCCTCGGTGAAGGCGCCGAACATGGCCAGGGTGCGGGCGACGTCGGCGTGGGTCTCCACCCCGAAGGTCTGCATGTAGCTGTGCTTGTCGCGCATGGCTTCGTATTCGAGGAATGCCCCGAACTCGCTCTCCGGCATGCCGATCGTCTCAAGCAGCAGCGCGTAGGCGGCCACATGGATTGTCTCGATGTTGGAGAACGCGCTCAGCATCATCTTCACCTCGGTGGGTTTGAAGACGCGGGCGTAGCGTTCCATGTAGTTGTCGTTCACCTCGATGTCCGACTGGGTGAAGAACCGGAATATCTGCGTGAGGAGGTTGCGCTCCTTGTCCGTCAGCTTGGTTGCCCAGTCCTTGCAGTCTTCGCCCAGAGGAACCTCCTCCGGCATCCAGTGGACCTGCTGCTGCTTCTTCCAGAACTCGTGAGCCCACGGATAGCGGAACGGCTTGTAGGCGTGGCTGGGGGTCATCAGCCCCGGCAGGGAGGCCTTCACGAGCGGTGCCGTGGGAAAGATGAGCGACATGCGGACAAGCCCTGGACAGGAGACGCCCCCACAATGCGGCGCCGGAGGTTAACCGTCTACAGCTAGCGTGGCTTGTCCACCGGCTATCTACATGTGGTGCAAATCTGTGGGCGAAGTGTCAGCCGCCACACCTCTCCGGCTGTCGTTTCAGCGCGGCGAAGGCCGCCAGCTGACGGTGAGGGCGACCCGGTCGTCCTTCTCGGCAGGGGCGCGGAAGATGCCCGTGCCGACCACGTTCGTCTTGGCATGAACCCAGCCGACGGAGGTCGACAGGTCGCCCTGCCGCCAGCCCACGCCTGCCGAGCGCTGCCCCGCAAAGCCGTTGCGGTCGTAGGACATGCCGCTGCCGCTCCAGCCTGCGCCGGTACCCTGGTCGGTGATGTTCATGCCCACCCCGGCACCCTTGCCCGCCGCGTAGATGTAGAGGCGGCCCTGGTCGCGAAAGCCGCGGCCGTCGCGCACGCCGAGCACGGTCCGGCCTTCCTTGCGGCGGGTGCCGCTCGCCCCGCCTGCGGCGCGAACCACGACCGGGGAGGCGATGTCGGCATCGTCGGTCACGTGGGTCGCGGCTTCGAGGGCGTCGCGGTCCAGCGCCACCCAGGCGGCCGCCGCGGTCCGGGTGCGGCTGGCCGTGGCACGGGTGGCCACGATGCTGGCCGCCAGGCTCGGGGCGGGCAGAGGCTTGGACCGGGCGGCCGGGGCGGGTGGCGGCGGGGCCGCGCTGCCGGTCATCCCGTCGAGTTCGGCGCGGGTCACCAGCCGCGTCTCTTCCGAGCCGTCGGCCGAGCGGATGATGATCTTGATGCGCGTCTCGGCAGGCGGGACGAGGGATGCGGCGTCGCCGTGGAACACCGCGGAGCGCAGGATGTCGGTCCCCGCACCGCTCGACCCGACGCCGGCCGCACGCGCCATGCCGCCGACGGCGAGCAGCGCGCCCGCTCCCATCACGGCGGCCATACCGGCCCTGATTGTCAGACGCCCCCGCATCCGTCCCCGCTCGCCTTCGGCTGTAGAGAGAGCCGATGATTGACGAGAGATTAACGCGACCCCGGGGAGTTGCCCACAGGCTTCGTGACTCCGCTGCAACAGGTCGCAGGGGCGGCCCCCGTTGCCCGCGGGGCCGCAGGCGGGCATCAAGGCTGGCAATGTCGATCGCCCTGCCGCTGACCCTACAGGAAGATTACGAGCGCCTGCCGCCCGCGACCCCCGAGGCCTTCCTGTCGGACCGGCCCGAGGCGCGCACCACGCCCGTCGCCGCCAGCCTCATCCCGCCCGACGACCTTTCCGCGTGGCTCGCGTCCAGGGTGGGCGGAGCCGCCGTTCCGGCCTGGCGCTCGGGCGAGGGGCTGGGCTGGCGGGGCGAGACCACCGTGTGCCGCATGCGCGACGTGCGCTGGGCCCCCGCGTCCGGGGCGGTGATCGACCGGCATGGCGTGGTGATCCGCTGCACCGTGGGCGAGGCGCAGCTGAACGTGGGCGATCTCGCCCGTCTGCCCGGCTTCGCCCGCGACGAAGCGGGGGAGCCCGCGCTGGCTGCGCCGGTACCGGGGGCCGTGCCGCCGCCGGTGTTCGAGCGCGCCACCGTCTGGCTGCCCTGGGGCGGGGGCTTCAACTACGGCCACTTCCTGATCGACGGCATGGCTTCCCTTCTGGCGGTGGAGGAGCTGGGGCTGCTCGCCACCCATCCCCCCGTCGCGCCGCCCCTGACGGCGTGGCAGCGCGACCTCCTGACGATGGCGTTTCCACAGGCTCCCGTGCGCGAGGCCTCCGCCCCCCTCGTCGAGATCGACGAGGTGCTGTTCGCCACGTCGATGAACCACTTCCTGCACACGCCAAATCCGATCCTGGCGCGGCTGCGCGACCGGATCCTGGCGAACGCCCCGCCCGCAGCGGAAAACAGCCGCCGAGTCTACCTGTCGAGGCGCAACACCTCCATGCGGGTGCTGCTCAACGAGCGGGCGCTGGAGCGGGCGCTGGAACGGCGCGGCTTTCGCATCATCCGGCCCGAGACCCTCAGCGTCGCCGAACAGATCGCCGCCGTGCGGGGGGCGGAGGTGGTGGTGGGGGCCTCGGGCGCCCAGCTCGCCAATGCGCTGTTCCTGCCGGAAGGGGGGCGGCTGATCGAGATCCAGCCGGCGAACTTCACCAGCGTCTGGGCGCCGATGATGGCCTGGGTGACCGATCGCGACTGGGCGGGCTATTTCGCCCCGTCCCCCGTGGCACGGTCCCGGGCCCCGCTCCTGGCGCGGATGAAGCGCGGCTTCAAATTCGCCTGGGAGCTGCCCCTGGACGACTTTCTCGCCTTCCTCGACGCTCGTCTCTAGTGCAGCGAAGCGCCGGTCGGCGGCCGATGCGGCGCCTCGCCTGTGGACGATCTGTGCACGGAGGCGGCTTCGCGTTGCAGGCCCCCTCGCCCCGCGACTAGGGTCCGCCCCCGATCCCCCCTTCTCCGCCGGAGCCTCTCATGGCCGACGACGCCTCAACCTTCGCCGCCGACTTCGCGGCCCATCCCGACGTGATGACGGCCGCCGCGCAGGGTCGCCTGAAGACCATCATCGAGCGCGTGGAGCGGCTGGAGGAGGACAAGGCGGGCATCATGGCCGACCTCAAGGAAGTCTACCTGGAGGCCAAGGGCGAAGGCTTCGACGTGAAGATCATCCGCAAGGTGGTGCGCCTGCGCAAACAGGACCGCGCCAAGCGCATGGAGGAGGAGACCATCCTCGACCTCTACATGTCGGCCATCGGCGAGATCTGAGGGAAAGGGGTCGCCCGCGCGGACGCCCGCCCATCGCCTTCAAGCGACCCGGCAAGCCCGGAAAACCCGCCTCACCCGGCGGGGACGGCCCCTCGCCCTTCGAAGCCCAGCGCAAGGCGGCCCAGCGGTCTGCGCTGAACGCACTGAAGCGCGCCAAGCGGCAGGCCGACAAGGCGGGCGTCGCGCTCTCCGAATGGGAGGGCGAGTTCCTGGGCTCGGTGACCGACCGGGTCGAAACCTACGGCCGCGCCTTCGGAGACCCTGAGAAGGGCGCAGCCGGGCAGGCCCTCTCTACCATGCAGGCCCGCAAGCTGAAGGAGATCGCCCGGAAGTCCAAGGGCGAGCCCGCGGCCTCATCCGCCGACAGCCCCACCCCTGCCAGCGGCCCTCCCCGCCCCGGCTTCGGGCGAAGCCGCGGCTTCAGCCGAAAGAGCGATCGCTAAAAGATATATCTAAAACCCTTGAAAACCGACAAAGTCCGATATATCTCGGCTCCAACGTAATCACTCAGGAAAGAGTCACATATGTTTGGACACCATCATCATCACGGCCGTCATCGCGACGGCGAACGCAGCTGCGCCGGGCGCGACGATCACGAGGGCGGCCGTTTCGGCTGGGCCGGTCGCGGGGCCTGGGGTCGCGGCGATTGGGGCCGTCGAGGTCCGGGTGGCCCCGGCGGCCCGGGCGGTCGCGGCCGGCCCCTGGGACAGGGCGACCTGCGCCTCATCCTCCTCGACCTCATCGGGCAGGAGCCGCGCCACGGCTATGAGCTCATCAAGGCCATCGAGGACGCGATGGACGGCCACTACGCCCCCTCGCCGGGCGTCGTGTACCCCACGCTCACCCTCCTGGAGGAGACCGGGCTCGTCGCCGCCGAGCAGCAGGGGGTGAAGAAGCTCTACAGCCTCACGCCTGAGGGCCGCAGCTACCTGGAGACCGAGGCCGAGGCGGTGGCCGCCGCCAAGGCCCGCATCGAGGATGCCCGGGCCCGCTTCGGCCCGCCCCCAGCGGCCGAGATCGGCCGGGCGATGGGCAACCTCGCCATGTCGCTGAAGCTGCGCCTCTCCCGCGGCCAGCTCACCGAAGCCGAGCTGCGCGCCGTGGTCGATGCCATCGACCAGGCCGCCAAGGGCGTCGAGCGCAGCTGATCCTGCCCGAAAGGCGGGTCGCTCAAGCCTCCGGGTCCTCGCGGTCCCGGGGGCTTTGTGCGTCCGGCTTCGAGCGGGCGCGGGCGATGTAGCTCATACCCGGCAGGGGCGCGGCCACGGCGAAGCACCACAGGGCCGTCGCCCCGTCACCTCTCAGAAGGCCGAAATACAGCGCCGCGAGCAGCAGCCCGGCCGCCAGGATGTTGCAGATGCCGGTGAAGATCGGCGTGGGTGCATGCATCTCAGTTGTCCTTTCCGCAGGAGGGGGTGCGTTTCACGATCAATGGACCGCAAGCCATGACCACCGAAGATGTCGCCAGGAGCACGGCTCCCAAGGCACCGTCGTTGGCGACGAAAGCGAGGTAGAGGCCTCCCAGAAACAGGAAGCCGGCGACGATTCCGTAGAGAAGGGCGAGGAACGAGGGACTGCTCATGGGGGCGTCTCCTGTTGCAGGGCGGCGTCAGCCGCGGCCTCGAAGGCGGATCGCGATCACCGCCGAGGCGGCGAGGTAGAGAATGAGCGTCGCCACCAGGAGGTCGAAGGCCCCGGGCTCTGCCAGCCCAGCCAGCCGCACGGCCGCGGCTATGGCGTAGAGACCGATCTGTCCGATCCAGAAACTGGCCGCCGCCGCCTTCACGACGAGGCCTCGCAGCACCTCGTCCGACCGGTTCCAGAGCCGCCAGTTCAGGACCGACTGCAGCCCCAGGCCTACAAGGCAGGCACCCAAGGCCAACGCCCCCACCGTCGGATCGCCCCTGGCCGCCGGTCCCGCCAGCACGGGCAGGGGCATGAGAAGTCCGGCGAGCAGCAGCACGCCGGCCTGCAGCCGCGCCTGCGCTGCCTCGTCATCGGAGGCCGGCAGGGCAGGATCGCACTCGATGGCGCGTGCCAACCGGCGGCGGTCGAACGACAGCACCAGGAAGTAGGTCGCGGCCGCCACCAGAACGGCCCCGGTCACCAGTGCCAGGTCGTCGCTCAGGCGCATCTGCGCCTTTCGCAGGCCCACCGCATTGGCCAGTTTCGCCACGAGGACGCCTGAGCCAAAGCCGGCAGCGACGGCTACCGCCATGCGGACCAGGGTGGTGCGGGTGAAGGGGGTCGCGGTCATCGCCGGGGCTCCAGTCCCCGGGCCGCCAGCGCGGGGTCGAACACCTCCTCGACGCGCAGATCGAACAGCGCTGCGAGTCGGAAGGCCAGGTCCAGACTGGGATCGTGCTTGCCGGTCTCGATGGCGTTGATCGCCTGACGCGAGACGCCGCCAAGCCGCAGGGCCACCTCGCCCTGGCTCCAGCCCCGCTCGGCCCGAAGAACGCGCAATCGATTATGCAAGACAGCCCGCCTGTGTGTCAGGTCAACCTGACCTAAAGGCGGCAGACTGTCAAGAGTACCTGACTTTTAGTCAGGTAGAGCTCACCATGCGCGCAGACGGCTTACCCCGCCTCGGCTTCCAGCCCTGCGTCCAGCCCCTGTTCGCGGACCTTGCGGTAGAGGGTGGAGCGGCCGATGCCGAGGCGGCGCGCCACCTCGGTCATGTGGCCGGAGTAGACTTCGATGGCGAGCTGGATCAGGTCGCGCTCGATCTCCTCCAGGGTGCGCAGGTGGCCCTTGGCGTCGAGGATGCGCACGGGCTGCTCTCCGGCGCTTTCGGCCGACGGCTGCGACGAGGGAGCGGCCGCCGTCTCCGCCGCCGTCATCGGCGCGGCCGGAGCGGTCACGCCCGAGATCGCCGGGAAGTCGTGCGGCATCAGATAGGGACCGTCCGCCAGCACGATGGCGCGATACACCGCGTTTTCCAACTGACGCACGTTACCGGGCCAGTCGTAGGCCTGCAGCAAGCCCATGGTCTCGGGGGTGCCCGCTACGACGCGCTTGCCCTCCTCCACGTTGAAGCGGCGGATGAACACGTCGACCAGGGCCGAGATGTCCTCCCGACGTTCGCGCAGGGCGGGGGCCTCGATGGGGAACACGTTGAGGCGGTAGAACAAGTCCTCGCGGAAACGCCCAGCTTTCACGTGGCCCGCCAGGTCGCGGTTGGTGGCGGCCACGATGCGCACGTCCACCTTGATGGAGCGCTTGGCGCCCACCGGATCGATCTCGCGTTCCTGCAGGGCACGCAGGAGCTTCACCTGCGCCTCCAGGGGCAGCTCGCCCACCTCGTCGAGGAACAACGTGCCGCCGTTGGCCTCCAGGAACTTGCCGTTGTGCCGGTCGTGGGCGCCGGTGAAGGCCCCCTTCTCGTGGCCGAAGAGGATCGACTCCACGAGGTTCTCGGGCAGGGCGCCGCAGTTCACCGCCACGAAGGGCTTGCCCGCGCGGTCGCTGGCGGAGTGGATCGAGCGGGCGATCACCTCCTTGCCCACGCCGGATTCGCCCAAGATCAGCACGGGGATCGTGGATTTGGCCGCCCGCTCACCCAGGCTCTTCACGAGGCGCATGGGGGGCGAGTTGCCCACGAGGTCGGCAAAGCTGATGCCGCCGCCCTGCGGACGCTTCGAAAGGCGCTGCACCTCCGCCGTCAGCTGGCCCATCTGCAGGGCGTTGCGGATCGAGACGACGATGCGCTCCGGCGAGGCGGGCTTGATGAAGAAGTCCTGCGCTCCAGCCTGCATGGCCGAAACCACCGTCTCGACGCCGCCGGAGGCGGTGAGCACGATCACCGGCGCGGAGAGCCCTTCGGCCCGCATGGCCTTCAGGGTCTCGACGCCGCTCATGCCCGGCATGACCAGATCCAGGATCACCACGTCGGGGGTGACGCCTCCTGAAAGGCGCGCCAGCGCCGCATCGCCGGACTCGGCCTGGGCGACGGCGAAACCCTCGCGCTCCAGAACCGCCTGGATCAGGCGGCGCTGGGTGGGATCGTCGTCGACGATGAGGACGGTCTTCGCCATGGGGAGGGGGTGGCCTTTCTGGGCGCGCATCTCTTCGGTGACCCAATATGGCGCACTTGGGTAAAGGCCCGGTTTTCAAAAGGTTTTCAGCGCGGTAACCATGTTTGGTGCCGTAGCGTTTTGCTAACCAGGCGGCCAATTTCGCTCGATCCGGCGCGTTCGTCATTGCCCGTTCAGCGTCGTCGTCCCATAGCTCCCGGCGCATGAACGCCCCTGTCCCCCCCGCCCAGATCGCCGCCGCCGACGCCCTGCCCACATGGCGCCTGGACGATCTCTACGCCTCTCCCGCCGACCCGAAGATCGAGGCGGATTTCGAGCGCGCGCGCCTCTCCGTCGCCGAACTGGTGAAGCTGAAGGGGGCGCTGATCGCCGCCCGCGCCAACCCCGAGCGACTGGGCCGGGTGATCGACGGGGCGATCACGCTCTATGAGGAGATCACCAACCTCCTGGGCGCCCTGGGGGCCTATGCCGGGCTCCTCGCCTCCACCGCGCGGGACGATGCGGCCGTGGCCAAGTTCGACGCCGACGTGCGCGCCCGCTCGGTGTCGGTCAGCGCCGACACCCTGTTCCTGACCCTCGAACTGAACGCCTTAGAGGAGTGGGAGATCGAGGGGGCCCTGCGCGCCCACGACCTCGCGGCCCGCTGGCGCCCGTGGCTGCGCCGGGTGCGCCTGAGCCGGGAGCACGAGCTGGCCCCCGATCTGGAACGCCTGCTGGTGGATCGCTCCCCCGCCGTGGCGAGCTGGTCGCGCCTGTACGACGAGACGCTGGCCCGGCTGACGGTGGAGATCGGCAGGGAGACCCTGACGCTTTCCGAGGGCCTGAACCGCCTCTCCAGCCCCGATCCCAAGGCGCGCGCCAAGGCGGCCAAGGCGCTTTCGGCCGCGCTCACCGGCATCGCCCCCGTGCAAGCGCTGGCCCTGAACACCCTGGCCTTCGAGAAGCAGGTGGAGGACCGCTGGCGCAAGTTCCCCGAGCCGATCAGCTCCCGCCACCTGGCCAACGAGGTGGACAAGGCCTCGGTGGACGCCCTCGTCGAGGCGGTGGTGGAGAGCTATCCGAAGACGGCCCACCGCTACTACGCCCTGAAGGCCAAGGCTCTGGGCCTGAAGGCCCTCAACTATTGGGACCGCAACGCGCCCCTCACCGAGGCGCCGCCCCGCGTCTATGCCTGGGACGAGGCCAAGAGCACCGTTCTGGACGCCTATCGCGCCCTGGCCCCCGGCTTCGCCCGCCGGGCCGAGACTTTCTTCGACAGCCCGTGGATCGACGCGGCCCCCCGGGCGGGCAAGTCGTCCGGCGCGTTTTCGCACCCGGTCACGGCCGACAAGCACCCCTATGTGCTGATGAACTTCATGGGCGAGCGGCGGGACGTGCTGACCCTCGCGCATGAGCTGGGCCACGCGGTGCACCAGACGCTGGCGTCGCCGCTCGGCACGCTCCTCTCCGACACGCCCCTGACCCTGGCCGAGACCGCCTCCATCTTCGGCGAGGGGCTGGTGTTCGAGCGCCTGCTCGACGGCACCACCGGGGCCGAGCGGCGCGCGCTGCTGGCCGGGCGGATCGAGGATGGGCTGAACACCGTCGTGCGCCAGGTCGCCTTCCACCGCTTCGAGGAGCGCTTCCACGCGATGCGCCTGCAGGGCGAGCTCTCGGTGGATCAGATCGGTGCCGTGTGGATGGAGATCATGGGCGAAAGCCTGGGGCCGGCCATCACCCTGAACGACGGCTACGAGCCCTACTGGGCCTACGTCAGCCACTTCGTGCACGCCCCGTTCTACGTCTACGCCTACGCCTTCGGCGACCTTCTGGTGTCGGCCTTGATGGAGAAGCGGCGCGAAGACCCCGCGGCCTTCGCCCCCCTGTACGAGGAGCTTCTCGCCGCCGGCGGGTCCAAGACCTACGTGGAGGCTCTGGCCCCCTTCGGCCTCGACCCCCGCGAAAAGGCCTTCTGGGCCGCTGGCTGCACCCGGCTGGAGCGGCTGGTGGACGAGTTCGAGGCCCTGGGCTGAGCCTAGCGCGGGGTTGTCGACTTCGCGGCCGTCGCGCCCCTAAGCTCGGGGTCGGAGCGAACGGGGCGGGTGAAAAGCATGTCTAAGGCCACACGCACGTTCCTCGGGCTGATCCTGGGGCTGGGCCTCGGCGCGCTGATCAATGCCACGGGCTCCGGGTTCGGGCTGGCGACCGCCAAGTTCATCAGCCCCCTGGGCGCCCTGTGGCTGGCGGCGTTGAAGATGACGCTGGTGCCGCTGGTGTTCACCCTCATCGCGAGCGGCGTCGGCGTGTGGTTCCAGGCGCGGGGCGCGGGGCGGACCATGCTGACAGCGCTGATCCTGTTCCTCAGCCTTCTCGCCGCGGGGTCGCTGGCCGGGGCCGGTCTGATGATCGGCTTCCTGCAGCTTTGGCCGATGGCGCCCGGCGCGCTGACGGCAGGGCTCACGGGCGCGGCCGAAGCCGTTCCGCCCGCCCTGCCCTCGATCCCCGACCAGATCGTCGGTCTGATCCCCACCAACCCCGTCGCCGCCGCCGCCGCCGGCCAGATGACGCCGCTGGTGGTGTTCGCCCTCCTGTTCGGTCTCGCGCTGTCCCGGGTGGCTGCCCCCAGGCGCGAAGCCGTGGCGACGGTGCTGGCAGGCGTGGCCGACACGCTGATGGTGCTGGTCGAGGCGGTGCTTCTGGCCGCGCCCGTGGGCGTCTTCGTCCTGGCCCTCAACCTTGCCGCCACCACGGGCCTCGGCGCGGCCGGCGCGTTGATCCAGGCGACACTCCTGATCACCGCCGTGGTGATCGTAGGCATCGGCCTGGCCTATCCCCTCGCCTGGGTGGGCGGGGGCGTCGGCGTTCTGCGGTTCGGACGGGCGGTGCTGGGCCCGCAGGCGATGGCGGCGGGCACCACCTCGTCGATGGCGACCCTGCCCAGCCTGATCGAGGCGGCGGAGAGCCGGCTCGGCTTTCCTCCGGCGGTCGCCGGTGCGCTCCTGCCCCTGACGGTCAGCACCTTCCGTTTGGGCAACGTCATGCTGATCTCGGCCACCTGCATTGTGGCGGCGGTGGGGGCGGGCGTGCCCTTAAGCCCCGGGCCGGTGCTGATGGCCTGCCTCGCCGTGGTGCTGACCAACATCGGCGTGCCGGGGCTGCCCGCCGCCGCGATCCTCTACGCCGCCGAGGCGCCGGGGTTCGAGGCCATCGGCGCACCCCTCGCGCTCCTCCCCCTGTTCATCGCCGCCTCGACCCTGCCGGACATCTTCACCACCGTCTGCAACGTCACCGCCGACCTGTCGGTCGCCACGGTGGTGCGGCGGCTGTCGCCCGCGGTGGAGCCGGAGACCAATCTCGCAGGCTAGTGCTGGCTTTCCGGCATGCGCACGATCAGGCCGTCGAGCGCCTCGGTCACCTTGATCTGGCAGGAGAGGCGCGAGTTGGGCTCCACCCCCTCGGCGAAGTCGAGCATGGACTCCTCCATGGCCGAGGCGGTGCCGGTCTTGCCGGTCCAGGCGTCGTCCACATAAACGTGGCAGGTGGCGCAGGCGCAGGCCCCGCCGCAGTCGGCGTCGATGCCGGGGACGTTGTTCTTCACCGCCCCCTCCATGACGGTGAGGCCGGGCTTCACGTCCAGCACATGCTCGGCGCCGTCGTGTTCGATGTAGGTGATCTTGGCCATGCGGCGGTCGCTTATCCCCGAGCGGCGGAGCGTCTCAGCCCGCCGCGATGCTTTTCATCGAGAGGGACATATCGCGCAAGGCCTCCGGCGCAACCGGTTTCCTCTTCGCGATGAGCTGACGGCCGGCCATGAACTCCGGCGCGGCGTTCACCGCCTCCACCGCCTGCACGCGGTTCTGGGCGTCGAGGTGGAACACGGCGAAGGTGGCGTCCTCCGGCGCGCCCCGCACCACCACCTGCTCCACGTCGAACGGCAGGCCGGCGATCTGCAGCTTCAGGTCGTACTGGTCCGACCAGAACCACGGCACTTCGGGCGGGGGTTGCGGGCGCCCGGCGATGTGGGCCGCGCAGGCCTTGGCCTGTTCCAGCGCGTTGGGCACGCTCTCCAGCCGGTGCTCGCGGTCGTACAGCGGCATGGGGCGGCGGGTGCAGTCGCCGATGGCATAGATCGAGGGGTCTGAGGTCCGGGCGTCCAGGTCCACGCGGATGCCGTCGGAGCAGTCGAGGCCCGCGGCCTTGGCCACTTCGTCGTTGGGGATCGCCCCCACGCCGACCAGAGCCACGTCGCAGGCGACCACGCGCCCGTCGTCGAGCCGCACGCCCTGCACACGGCCGTCGCCCTCCAGCGCCGTCACCCCGCTCGACAGTTCGAAATGCACCCCGTGCCGCTCGTGGGTGCTCTGGAAGAAGGCCGAGAGGGTGGCGCAGGCCACGCGCGCCAGGAGCCGACGCTCCCGCTCGATGACCACCACCTCCGCCCCCAGGGCGCGGGCCGAGGCCGCCGCCTCCAGCCCCACATAGCCGCCGCCGATCACCGCCAGCCGCACCCCGGGGGCCAGCGCCGCCTTCAGCGCCTCCGCATCCGCCAGGGTTCGCAGGGCCAGCACACCCGCAAGCTCCGCCCCGGGGATCGGCAGGGGCCGCGCCAGGGCGCCGGTCGCCAGGATGAGCGACGCATAGGTCAGGGCCTCGCCGTCCGACAGGCGCACGGTCTTCGCCGCGGCGTCGATCGCCTCGACCCGCACGCCGGTGCGCAGGTCGATCCCGTGCTCGGCGTAGAAGTGCAGGGGCTTCAGCTGCACCCCGTCCAGATCGGCGTCGCCCTTCAGCCAGGCTTTCGAAAGGGGCGGGCGCTGATAGGGTGCCGCGGGCTCCTCACCGATCAGGGTGATCGGCCCTTCGACGCCGTACTGCCGCAGGAGCGCAGCAACGGTTCCGCCCCCGTGCCCGGCCCCGACGATGACGATCCCTGGCTGCGACACCCGTATCCTCCGCTTGGCCGTCCGGTTATCGCATGGGAGAGGGAGCGTCCATGAACCCGCCCATGCCTGAGCTTCGCCTGCCGACGCCCGCGGCCACTGCGGCCCTGGGCGCGCGCATCGCCGCGGCTTTGCAGGTGGGCGACGCCGTGTGCCTCGAAGGGCCGCTCGGCGCGGGGAAGTCCGTGCTGGCGCGGGGCATCGTGCGGGCGCTGACTTCGACGGATGAGGAGGTGCCGAGCCCCACCTTCACCCTCGTGCAACTCTACGAGGGGGCCGCTTTCCCCGTGTCGCACCTCGACCTCTACCGACTGAAGGCGCCCGACGAGGCGTGGGAGCTCGGGATCGACGAGGCGCTCGGCGTCGGCGCCGTGGTGATCGAGTGGCCGCAGCGGCTGGGCGGGGCGCTGCCCCCCAATCGGCTGGAGATCGCGCTCGCCCCCGATCCGGCCGCGACCGATGGGCGGCTTGCGCGGCTCACCGGCTTCGGGTCATGGACGGGGCGTGTGGACCGTCTTCTCCGACCCTAGATCGCTCTCCGCTCCGGCGGACCTCTCCGGCCGGGAGGGCGAGCGGCTCGCCTTCTTGCAGGCGCACGGCTTCGGCGAGGCCCGGCGCGAACCGGTTTCCGGCGACGCCTCGACCCGCGCCTACGAACGGCTGCACGTGGAGGGCCGGGCGCCCCTGATCTTCATGGACGCTCCCCCCGCAGCCGAAAGCGGCATCGCCGGGCCGCAAGCCTCCCCGCAGGAGCGCATCGCCCTAGGCTACAATGCCATGGCGCGCCTCGCCGCCTCGCGGGTGGATGCCTTCGCCGCGGTGGCCGCCTGGCTGCGCACTCGCGGCCTCTCAGCCCCCGAAGTGATCGCGATGGACGCTGATCGCGGCTTTGCGGTGCTGGAAGACCTGGGCTCCGACCTCTTCGTGAACCGGCTGGCCGCAGGGGAAGACCCGCTCGCGGTCTACGGCACCGCCACCGATCTCCTCGTGGCCCTGCACGCCTCGCCGCCGCCTGCCAGCCTGCCGGTGCCCGGGGGTGGGGCCTGGCCGCTCCTGCCCTACGACTCCCTGGCGCTGAAGACCGGGGTGGACCTGTTCCTCGACTGGTGGCCGAAGTTCAGCGGCACGCCTGCGCCGAGCGCCGAGGCCCAGGCCGAATGGCTGGCCCTGTGGGCACCCGTGCTTGCCACGGGAGAGGCGGGGGCCACCGTCTTCACCCACCGCGACTACCACGCGGAGAACCTGCTCTGGCTGCCGGAGCGCGAGGGCGCGGCGCGGGTGGGCCTGCTCGACTTCCAGGACGCCGTGCGCGGCCATCCGGCCTGGGATCTGATCCACCTCCTGCAGGACGCCCGCCGCGATGTGGCGCCGGAGATCGAGACGGCCATGATCGCGCGCTATCTCGCTGCCCGGCCAGACCTGGATGGCGCGCGTTTCCGAGCCGACTACGCCGCCCTGGGGGCCCTGAACGCCGCCCGCATCCTGGGGCCGGTCTTCGCCCGGCAGGTGGTGCTGTTCGGGCGCGACAAGTACCGCGCCTTCATGCCCCGCACCTGGCGGGCGCTGGAGCGGAACCTGCAGCACCCCGACCTCGCCCGTCTGAAGCAGTGGTTCGAGACGCACATCCCGGCGAGCGCCCGGGCGTGAGCGGCGCTCCTAGGACCGCCATGGTGCTGGCCGCGGGGCTCGGCACCCGCATGAAGCCCCTCACCGACGACCGGCCCAAGGCGCTGGTCACCGTCGCCGGCACCGCCCTGATCGACCACATGCTTGACCGCCTGGCTCAGGCGGGCGTGACGCGGGCGGTGGTCAACGTCCACGCCCATGCCGACCGGCTGATCGCGCATCTGCATGCCCGCCCCGGCCTCCCGGCGATCACGATCTCCGACGAACGCGCCGCCCCCCTGCCGCTGGAGACGGGCGGCGGGCTGAAGCACGCCCGTACGCTCCTCGGCGACGATCCGATCTGGGTGGCCAACATCGACTCCGTGTGGATCGAGCGCGCTCCGGCGCTGGAGGCCCTGGCCGCCGCCTGGAACCCCGAGCGGATGGACACCCTCCTCCTCCTCACCCACACCGAGCGGGCGCTGGGCTTCGACGGGCCGGGCGACTTCCTGATTGATGATGACGGCCGCCTCACCCCCCGCCGCACCCTCCCCGACGCCCGGACGGCCCCCTTCGCCTACATGGGCGTGGGCATCGCCGACCCCCGTGCCGCCTACGCCCGCGCAGAACACGCGTTCAGCCTCTTTCCGATCTGGGTGGAGCAGGCCCGGGCAGGGCGCCTCTTCGGGGTGCTGCTCGATGGCGACTGGATGCACGTGGGCGATCCCCAGGCCCGCGACGACGCCGAAGCGCGCCTTGCGTCCGCTTCTGACGGCTGAGCGGCAGCGCACGCCTTCGAACCCGTGTAGGCTGCCCCTCACGTGAGCACCCTCGACCTCTTCGACATCACGCCGCAGGCCTCGTCCCCGCTCCCCGGCGGCGGGCGCTGGTTCACCCTGCCCCCGCACCGGTCGTTCCTGAACGACGTGGCCGGCGCTCTGCACGTGATGCTGGGAGATCGCGGCCCCGAAGCCCTGTCACAGGCCATCGTGCTGACCCCCACCCGCCGCACCGCCCGCGCGCTGGCAGAGGCCTTCGTGGATGCGGCGGGGGGCCGGGCGGTGCTCCTGCCCCAAATCCGCACCCTGGGCGATCTCGACGAGGGGGAGGCGCCGTTCGAGCCGGGCGACATCGCCGTCGACCTGCCCCCCGCCGTCACCCCTCAGCGTCGGCGGTTCGAGCTGGCGGGCATCGTCACCCGCAACGCCGACATCCTCGGCCGCCGGGTCGATGCGCTGGGGGCGCTTCACCTCGCCGACGCCCTCGCCGTGTTCCTTGATGCCGTCCACATCGAGGAGGCGCAGATCGATGGCCTGGCGCTGACGGCCCTCGCCCCGCCGGAGCTGGCCAAGCACTGGGAGATCTCCACCAAGTTCCTGGCGCTCGCCCTGGAGCTCTGGCCTTTGCGGCTGGCCGAGTTGGGGCTGGTGGACGCCACCCAGCGGCGCACGCAGCTCCTGCGCACCCTGGCCCGGCGCTGGACCGAGGCACCGCCCGCCGGGGTGCTGATCGCTGCCGGGGCCAAGGGCGAGTCCTCCGCCGAGATCGACCTCCTGTGCGCGGTGGCGCGGGCGCCGCAGGGGGCGGTGTTCCTCCCCGGCCTCGACACAGACCTCGCCCCCGAGGCCTGGGCGCAGATCGAGGAGTCGCACCCGCAGTTCACCCTCAAGACCCTGCTCGACCGGGCGGGTGTGTCCCGCACGCAGGTGCAGCCGTGGATCAAGGAGCGCCCGGCGGAAGCCCGGCATGGCGCCAACCGCCTGCGGGTCGTCAACGAGGCCCTGCGCCCCGCCGCCAGCACCGACGCCTGGCCGCAGGTGATCGCGGGCCTGCGCCCTGCGGCGTGGAAGCCCGGCGATCCCGACCCCATCGCCGACGGGCTGGACGGCCTGACCGTGCTCTCCGCTACCAACGAGGACGATGCGGCCGCGCAGTGCGCCCTGCTTCTGCGGGAGGCGCTGGAGGTGCCGGGGCGCACCGCCGCCCTCGTCACCCCCGATCCGGCGCTGGCGCGGCGGGTGTCGGCCCGGATGGCGCGCTGGGGCGTGCTGGTGGACAGTTCGGCCGGGGCACCGCTGGATCGACAGCCGGCGGGTGCGCTGATGGCGCTGATGGCGGCGCTGGCGGCAGACCCGGGCGATCCCGGCGCCCTCCTTTCCATCGCCAAGCATCCCCTCGTGCGGCTGGGGCGCCCGGCGACCGAGCTCGACCTCGCGCGGCGCCAGCTGGAACGGGAGGGGCTGCGCGGCCCCCGCCCCCGCGACTGGGCCGAGCTGAACCAGCGGCTGCAGGCCGACGAGCCGAGGAAGCGCAAGGCGCAGCCGCAGGCCCTCGCCCTCGTGCAGGCGCTGCAGGCCACGGTGGAGCACGCCCGCGCCCCCTTCCACGAGACCGGCGCAGCCTCAGCCCCCGTGGCCGTGCGGGCGCTGGCCGAAGCCCTCGAACGCGCCTGTGCCGACGAGAAAGGCGCCCCCGGCGACCTGTGGGGCGGCCCCGGCGGCGAGGCCGCCGCCAAGCTCGTCGCCGACCTGATCGAGGACGCCAGGGGCCTGCCCCCCGTCACGGTGGAGGCCTTCGCCGAGGTGATCGGGCTCCTCCTGCGGAGCCAGGTCGTGCGCCCCGGCCTGCATGCCCACCCCCGCCTGCGGATCCTGGGTCTGATCGAAGCTCGGCTGATCCGGTCCGATCTCGTGATCCTGGCCGGACTGGAGGAGGGGAGCTGGCCCAAGCCCGCCCCCACCGATCCGATCCTGTCCCGCGCCATGCGCAAGGCCCTGGGCCTGCCCTCGCCTGAGCGGCGCATCGGGGTGGCCGCGCACGACTTCGCGCAGGCGGCCTGCGGGCCCCGCGCGGTGCTGATCGCCTCGGAACGGCGGGGCGGCCAGCCCGCCACCCGCTCGCGCTGGCTGTGGCGGCTGCAGATGCTGGCCAAGGGTGCCGGTCTGCCCGAGCTGCCCGGCCGCCCGGATGTCGCCGCCTGGGCGCGGGGGCTGGACGCCGCGATCCCCCGGGATGACGCGCCGGTCTCGCTCCGGCTGGCCGAGCGGCCGCATCCGAAACCCCCCGTGGCCCTGCGCCCCCGCCGGCTGGCGGCCACCCGGGTGGAGGAGTGGATCCGCGACCCCTACGCCACCTACGCCCGCTACATCCTCAAGCTGCGATCGCTCGACCGGCCCGACCAGCCGCTGGAGGCGCGCGCCCGGGGCACCGCCGTGCACAACGCCTTCGAGGCCTTCGCGCAGGCCCACCCCGACCTGCCGTGGGGCCAGGCGGCGGAGTTCGAGGAACTCCTCGTGGACGCCCTGCGCGCGGCGGGGCTGACCGAGGCGGGTCTGGCGCGGGAGCGGCCCCTGGCCCGGCGGCTCGGCGTGTGGGCGGCCCAGCTCGAAGCCGATCGGCGCCCGGCCGCCCGGCTGGTGATCGAGGAGAAGGGCGAGATGACCTTCCCTGCTCCCGGCGGGCCGTTCACCCTCGAGGCCAAGGCCGACCGGCTGGAGGTGCGCCAGGACCGGGTGGACGTGATCGACTTCAAGAGCGGCGGCCTGTCGTCCAAGGCGGAGGTGAAGGCGGGGCTGGCGCCGCAGCTGACCCTCACGGCCGCCATCGCCAAGGCCGGGGGCTTCCCCGGCGTGCCGGCCCTGCCCCCCGGACAGCTGATCTACGCCAAGGTCACCGGTCGCCGCGATCCCGGCGCGCTGGAACTGCGGATGGAGGCGGAGGAGGACGCCGGCGCCGACGCCGCCCTCGAAGGCCTGAAGCGGCGGGTGGCCGCCTTCGACCACGCGGACACGCCCTACTCCGCCAAGGCTGTGACCAAGTTCATCCGCGAGGACGGCTCGGGCGACTACGACCATCTCGAGCGGCTGTGGGAATGGCGCGTGGTCGGCGAGGGCGACGAAGACGGCGGCGGGGGAGACGACGCATGAGCGAGCTTCCCCTGCTGCAGGCCGTCGCAAACGATCCGATCGACCCTCAGACGCGGGCGGCCGAGCCGACGCTCAACGCCTTCGTCACCGCCAACGCCGGCGCGGGCAAGACCACCACCCTCGTGCGGCGGGTGGCGCGGCTGCTGCTGCACGGGGCGCGGCCCGAGGGGGTGCTCTGCGTCACCTACACCAAGGCGGCGGCGGCCGAGATGCAGAGCCGCCTGTTCCAGACCCTTGGCGGCTGGGCCGTGGCGAAGGACGAAGACCTGCGGGCCGAGCTCCGCGCCATCGGCGCACCCGGGGACGACTTGGGTGGCGATCTGGCCCGGGCGCGCCGCCTGTTCGCGCAGGCGCTCGAGACCCCGGGCGGGCTGAAGATCCAGACCCTGCACGCCTTCTGTGAGCAGCTCCTGCGCCGCTTCCCGCTGGAGGCCGGGCTCAGCCCTGGCTTCGCGGTGATGGACGACGCCGATGCCCGCTTGGTCGCCGAGCAGGCGCGGGAAGACGTGGCGCACCGGGCCCTGCGCGACGAGAACGGACCCATCGGTCGCGCCTATGAGCATCTGGCGGTGGAGCTCGACGGCAAGACCTTCGAGGCCCTGCTGCGCCAGCTCGACGGCGAGCGCGAAGGCATCGAGGCCTATGCCGAGGCCTGCCGGGCAAGGGGCGAGGGCATCCACGACGACGTGTGGCGCACCTGCGGCTTCCAAGGTGGCGAACCCGCCGATCCGGAGGCGCTCGAACAGGCCGCGATCGAGGCCTGCCAGTGGGCGCAGTGGCGCGAACACGCCGCGGTCCTCGCTCAGTCGAACGCGACCGACGGCAAGACCGCAGAGGCCATGTACCGGCTGGCGGAACTGGAAGGGCGGGGAGACGCCCCCTTCGCCGAGCACTGGCGGCTGTTCACCGACTCCAAAGGCAAGCCGAAGGCCAAGCTCGCCGGGGTGAAGGTGGCGGAGGCCACGAAGGACTGGCTGTCGCTGGAGCAGGCGCGGCTGCACGAGTCGTGCAAGCGCGCCACCGCCGCCCGGCAGGCGGTGGATACGGTGCATGTGCTCACCCTGGGGGCGGCCTATGTGGCGGCCTACGGGTTGCGGAAAGCGCAGCGCAACGCCCTAGACTTCTCCGACCTGACGCAGGCGGCGCGGCGGCTCCTCACCGCGTCCGACGCCTCGGCCTGGGTGCTGTTCAAGCTCGACGGGGGCATCGACCATGTGCTGGTCGACGAGGCGCAGGACACCAGCCCCGCCCAGTGGGACGTGGTGGAAGCCATCGCCACCGAGTTCTTCGCCGGCGAAGGCCAGCGCCCCTCTACCGGTCCCCGGGGCCTGCAGCGCACCCTGTTCGCCGTGGGCGACAAGAAGCAGTCGATCTACTCGTTCCAGGGCGCCGCGCCCGAGCGGCTGAGCGCCGAGACGCAGAAATACGCGGGCATGGCCGAGCGCGCCGGGCGCGACTTCGAGGGCGTGGAACTGCTGGAGAGCTTCCGCTCCACCCCGCAGGTACTGAGCTATGTGGATGCGGTGTTCCGGGAGCCTGAGGCGCGGAAGGCGCTGGGCGACACCACCGAGGTGGTCCGCCACGTGGCGCGGCGCCTCGACCACGCGGGCCAGATCGACCTCTGGCCCCTGGAGCTCGACTCCAAGACGGAGGAGGCCGACGCCTGGGAGCCGCTGGACGCCCCGCCCGTCACCTCCGCCCGCAAGCGGCTGGCGCGGCGCATCGCCGCCAGCGTCAAGCGCATGGCCGAGGCCCGAGAGGCGGTGTTCGACAAGGACCTGAAGCAGTGGCGCGCCGCCCGCCCCGGCGACGTGCTGATCCTCGTGCGCCGTCGCGACGGGCTGTTCGAGGAGATCATCCGCGCCCTGAAACGCTCCGGCCTGCCGGTGGCGGGGGCGGACCGTCTGAAGCTGTCGCGCCACATCGTGTTCAAGGACGTGCTGGCCCTGATCCGCTTCGCCCTGTTCCCGTGGGACGACCTGACGGTGGCCGCTCTCCTGCGCAGCCCTTTCTGCGGGGTGTCGGAGCAGGAGCTGTTCGACCTAGCGCAGGGGCGCGAGGGCGGGCTCTACCTCGAACTCAACCGGCGCTCGGGCGAGCGGGCGGAGTGGAAGGATGCCTCCACATTCCTCAGCTGGGCGCGGGAGGAGGGCCGGGCGCACGGGCCGTTCGACTTCCTGTCGCATGTGCTGACGAGGCTCGACGGAGAGGGCCGCAGCCAGCGCCAGCGGCTGGTCACCCGGCTGGGCGAAGAGGCGCAGGACGCGGCTGAGGCGCTCCTGGCCGAGGCCCTGTCGGCCGAGAGCAAGGGGGTCACAGACCTCGAACGCTTCGCCCTGCACCTCGAACGCTCCGAGATCGAGGTGAAGCGCGAGATGGAGGGCGCGGGCGATCAGGTGCGGGTGATGACCGTCCACGGCGCCAAGGGGCTGGAGGCGCCCATCGTGTTCCTGCCCGACGCCGCCACGCCGCCCCGCGCCGCCAAGGGGGGGCTCCTGCCTACCGAGGAGGGCGGCTGGCTGTTCGCGCCGAGGAG
This sequence comes from Caulobacterales bacterium, assembly GCA_038226305.1. Classification (GTDB taxonomy): domain Bacteria; phylum Pseudomonadota; class Alphaproteobacteria; order Caulobacterales; family Caulobacteraceae; genus JASLDZ01. Next base: position 29,946 of record JBBRQN010000003.1, on the reverse strand, counting down.
CGGGGATGACACCGCGGCCTCTGCGGCGGCGCGGCAGCGGGCGCTGCAGAAGGCCGAGGCTGAGTCCCTGCGCCTGCTCTACGTGGCGCTCACCCGGGCGCGCGACCGGGTGATCGTGTGCGGCCGCCTTCCCGCGGGCAAGGACGTCGCCAACGAGCGCAGCTGGTACGCCCGGCTGGAGCGGGCCTTCGACGATGCGGCCTTGAAGGACGAGGTGCGCGAGGTTCAGGAGGGCGAGTTCAGCCTGCGCCGCTATGGCCCCGACCCCGCGACCGCCCCGGTGATCGCCCCGCGCGCCCACGAAGCCAGCCCGCTTCCCGCCTGGACGGAGGCCTTTGCCCCGGCGGAATCGCCCCTGGCCGACTATGCGTCGCCCTCGACCTTCGCGGAGCGCAAGCGTGGGCCGGCCCCGTCTCCCCTGGCGGCGCTGGGGGGGCTCGGCCGGTTCCGGCGGGGCGACCTGATCCACAAGCTCCTGCAGCGCCTGCCCGACATCCCCGTCGCCGCCCGATCCGACCGGGCGGCCATGCTCCTGGCGCAGGAGCGCGACCTCACGCCCGAGCAGCGTCGCGAGATGGCGGCGGCGGCGATGGGCGTGCTGGAAGACCCCCGCTTCGCCGCCGTGTGGGGTGACGGGGGCCGGGCCGAGGCCGCGGTGGCGGGCGCCGCGGCCGAGCTGCCGCCGGGCCTGAAGATCTCGGGCCGGGTGGATCGCATGGTCGTGACGCCCGAGCGGGTTCTGGTGGTGGACTTCAAGACCAACCGCCCGTCTCCCGACCGGATCGAGCAGGCCGACCCCGCCTATCTGATGCAGATGGCGATCTATGTGGCCGTGCTGCGGGAGATCTTCCCGGGCCGCACGGTGGAGGCGGCGCTGGTGTGGACCGACGGCCCCAAGCTGATGCCTGTTCCTGAGGCGACGGTGGCCTGGCAACTGGCCCAGCTGCGCCGACTCTCGGCTCCGCCAGCAGGCGCCCATTGAAGCCGGGCGGGCGGGGGCCTATCTGCCATCGCCGATGGTGAAGGGGTCGCCCCTTCATCCTGGAGACCTAAAGATCATGGCTACCGTCAAGGTCGATGACGATTCGTTCGAAGCTCAGGTCCTGAATGCCGGCAAGCCCGTGCTCGTGGACTTCTGGGCGGAGTGGTGCGGCCCCTGCAAGCAGATCGCCCCCGCCCTCGACCAGATCTCGGAGGAGCTTTCCGACTCCTTGATCGTGGCCAAGGTGAACACCGAGGACTCGCCGATGATCCCCTCGCGCTACGGCGTGCGCGGCATCCCCACGCTGATGCTGTTCAAGGACGGCAAGATGGCCTCGATGTCGGTGGGCGCGAAGCCCAAGGCCAAGATCCTCGAGTGGCTGAACGAAGCCGGCGTCGGCGTCAGCGCCACGGCGTAGTCGCCCATGGCCTCCTCCGCCCGGCGGGGGGGGCCTTCGCGCTAGTCCCCGTTCTTGAACTGGGGCACGAGCGCCTTGAGTCTGGCCATCGTCGCCGCCCCGTCCTGAGCCTCCGCCGCGGCGAGAAGGTCGGCTATGCCGGGCTCCAGCGTGGCCCACGGGGGCGCGGGGTCCATCGCGGCCATAACGCCGGGGGCGTCGGTCTCGGTGACGGTCTCCACGTCGTAGAAGACCTCTTCGTAGAGCTTCTCGCCGGGGCGCAGGCCGGTATAGCGGATGGCGATGTCCACCTCGGGGCGCAGGCCGTGCAGGGCGATCATCTGGCGGGCCAGATCGTCGATCCGCACCGGGTCGCCCATGTCCAGCACGTAGACGCAGGCGCCTTCCCCGCGGTCATTGGCGGGCGTGTCGGCCGGGTGGGCGATGGCGGCGGCCTGCAGCACCAGCCCCGCCGCCTCCTGCACCGTCATGAAGTAGCGCACCATCTCCGGGTGGGTGACCGTGACCGGCCCGCCCTCGGCGATCTGGCGCTCGAACAGGGGCGCCACCGAGCCTGACGAGCCCAGCACGTTGCCGAAGCGCACCGCCGCCGCCCGCAGGGGTGACCCGGCGCTGAGCGACAGAACCGCCTGCTCGGCCAGCCGCTTGGTGGCCCCCATCACGTTGGTGGGGTTCACCGCCTTGTCGGTGGAGATGAACACGAAGCACTCGGCATGGTCCCGGGCCAGCTGCGCCATCACCACGGCCCCGCCCACGTTGGTGCGCACGGCCTCCACCGGGTTGGTCTCCATCAGGGGCACGTGCTTCAGGGCGGCGGCGTGCAGAACCACCTGCGGGCGTTCCAGCTCGAACAGCGACTGCATCCGCGCCCGGTCGCGCACGTCGCCGATGTGGGTCGTCCACAGGGGCCGCCCGTCCACGAACAGCTCGGGGTGGGCGGTGCGCAGCTCGTGGTCGATGGCGTAGAGGTTGAACTCCGAGGCATCCACCAGCGCCAGGCTGGCCGGCCCGAACGACAGCGCCTGGCGGGTGAGCTCCCCGCCGATGGTGCCCCCGGCGCCGGTGACCAGCACGCGCTTGCCCGCGATCAGGGCGCGGGCACCCTCGCTGTCGAGGGCGCGGGGCGGGCGGGCGAGGAGGTCGGCGGCCGACACCGGGGCGATCTCGGCTCCGCCCCGGTCCCCCCGGACACGGCTCACCTGCGCCCCGGCGACGGCGGCGGCGGCGACCACCCGGTCGAGGAGGGCGCGGGGCGGGCGGGGGTCGGCCACGACCACGGTGGGGGTGCGGCCGTCCTTGTCGCGCAGGCGGCGCAGCACAGGCGTCAGATCGTCAAGCCCGCCCAGCACCACAGCGCCCAGGATGGTGCGGCCCGCCGCCTCGCCGCCCGCGGTGATCAGCCCGGCCACGCGCAGGGGCCGCACCGAGCGGCGGCGCAGGGCCGTGAGATAGGTGGCCACCGCCTTCGGCTCGCCCACGATGACGGCCGAGGGGCTCTGCGGGTCCTGCAGGCGGAACAGGCCCGCGAGGTCGCCGTGCCTCCACTGGTGGATCGCCCCCCGCCCCAGCGCCAGGCCGGCCAGGAGCACGGGGAACAGCAGCAGGGGCGTCGAGCGGGGGAAGTTCATCAGCCGGTCGATGGTGAACAGCACCGGCACGATCAGGATGCTCGCAGCCCCTGCCGCCAGGGCCAGCCGGGCGATGTCGTTCAACGCCGTGAACCGCCACATGCCCCGGTGCAGGCGCAGGAGCGGGAACACCACCGCGCAGACGGCCACGAAGGCCAGCACCGACCGCCCGATCAGGTGCTCGGGTACCGGCTTGTGCTCGAACCGGTAGCGCACGACGAGCACGAGCCAGAGGGCCAGGGCGGCAATCGCGAGGTCGTGCAGGAACACCAGCACGGGGGCCAGCTGCTCCAGCAGACCCGCATCGTTCGGCTTGCGGACGGCAGGCGCGGACGTCGTCACGCGCCTGGCTCAGGCGGAGCGACAGCCGAGCCTGGCGCGGCCTCGCGGCGGCGCAGGGGCAGGCGGGGCGGCGGCGTGGGTTCCACCGGCGTCAGCTTCCAGCGCACGCGCCCGCCCGCGTCGGGGTCGAAGCGGCCCGTCAGCACGATCTGCTGGGTGCGCCGGGGCTCGCCCGCCTCCACCACGAAGGAGGGTTCGATGGTCACGTCCGGCGCGTCGTTGCGGAACCACCAGCCCCGGTCGGAGGCCCCGCGCAGCAGCACCGAGCGCTTGTCCCGTGCCAGCGAGGCCCGCACCCCGGGGGCCAGGTGGAAGCGGGCGGCATAGGGGATCTGGCGGGGGGTGCCGGTGGCGGCCTTGGCGGCATCCTCGGGCGGGCGCTCGAACAGGTCTTCCCCCCGAAGCTCGTCCAGGGCGGGGTCGAGGAACAGGCGGCGCTCGTGCATGAGGCCGAGGGTGGCCATCCAGCCGTCGTGCGACAGCTCCAGCCAGACGCCGGTCTCGTTCTGCTGGCGACGGGCGATGACGCGCGTGGCGCCCCCCTTGAGGCGCGGCCCCAGCACCCGCGCCGTCGCGCCGGAGAGCGGCTCGCCCGCCGACCCCCCGCCCAGGCTCACGGTGGAGCCTGCCGCAGTCAGCCGCAGCGCCGCGGCCGAGCCGTCGGCATCGGGGCTCCAGCCGCTGTTGGTGATCAGCCGGTCGCCGCCACAGACGATCTCGACGCTCAGCGGCTGGGCGCAGGCGGCGATGCTCCACGCCCCATCGGGCGCGGGCCCCGCATCCACCGCCAGCTGCATGGAGGCGCCGGTCAGCCGGTGGACGCCCACGTGAGGCGCATGATCGAACGGCGGGGCGGAGGCGTCGTCCATGTCCAGGGCGGCGGCCACCCGGTCGGCCGAAGCGGCCTCGCCCCCGTTCATCCGCATCAGCCGGCCGTCGGCCAGGGTGAAGAAGCGCAAGGCCGCCCCCAGCCTGTCCAGCGCCCGGGCGATGGGCTCGGGCAGCACCCGGCCCCGCTGCAGCAGGCCGTCGTCCAGGGCGATCAGGTCGAGCAGGAGCTCCAGCCCCTGTTCGGGCGAGCGGGTGCGCAGGGCTCCGTCCGGCGTGATCGCCGCGTCCAGCGCTGCGGGCAGGCGATCGAGCGCGGGGGCCAGCAGGGCCTCGCCCGCAGGCCCGTCCAGGGCGGTGCCGGCCACGGCCACGGCGGTCAGCCGCTCGCACAGGCGCGCGGGGCCATCGTCGAGCCGGGCGAGGTAGCGGGCCTGCCGCGCGAGGGACTGCGCCAGCACCGCGGTCTCCGCGTCAGAGGCGGCATCGGCAAGAGCCCGGGCTCCGCAGGCCAGGTTGAACACCCGCCGCTCCAGCACTTCGAGGCCCCAGGCGAAGGGGGTCGGCCGGTCGAACAGGGCCTGCCAGCTGAGGAACAGGCGCAGGGCCTCGCGGCGCCCCGGCGCTTCCTGCGCGAGAAGGGCGGGCAGCCAGGAGAACCGGTGCAGCTCCACGGCCGTGCGGCGCGAGGGGCTGGGCTGGTCGAACGGGTCGCCCTCCGGCCCGGCATCGAAGGTCGCGCCGCCGAGGATCCATTCCCCCGCCAGGGCGTGGCGGCCCACGAGGAGGTCGACCGGGCGGGGGTCGCGCGGGCGGGCGGCGATCCCCGTGGCGCGGGGCCGGTCCAGCATCAGGCCGTAGAGGGCGGTGGAGCGCCACTCGTGCGCCAGACGGCCCCGCACGGCGGCCCAGGCGGCCGTGACCGGCCCCGCGCGCTCGGGCCTGCGGGTCAGGACCGAGCCTGCGCCGACAGGGGCTGAATCGGAGCCGGACTCCGCATCGGGGGCGGCAAGGGTGCGGAGCATGACGGCCGCGGCGTCACGCGCCCTTGAGGGCGGCGATGTTGGCGGCGTAGGCGGAGGCCCCGCCCTTGAAGGCGGCGTTGCCGGCGACGAGCACGTCGGCGCCCGCCTCCACGCACTGTCGCGCGGTCTGCGGGTTCACGCCCCCGTCGACCTCGAGGCGGATGTCGAGCCCGGCGGCGTCGATCATGGCGCGCAGGCGCTCCACCTTGCGCAACTGGGACGAGATGAAGCTCTGCCCGCCGAAGCCGGGGTTCACGCTCATCACCAGGAGCAGGTCCACGTCCTCGAGCAGATACTCCACCACGGCGGGCGGGGTGGAGGGGTTGAAGACCACCCCCGCCTTGGCCCCCAGCTCGCGAATGCGGCGGAGCGTGCGGTGCAGGTGAGGCCCGGCTTCCGGGTGGACGCTGATGACGTCCGCCCCCGCGGCGCGGAACGCCTCGAGGAAGGGGTCGGCCGGGGCGATCATCAGGTGAACGTCGAAGGGCAGGGCCGAGTGGGGCTTCAGCGCCTTCAGAACGTCCGGGCCGATGGTGATGTTGGGCACGAAGTGGCCGTCCATCACGTCCACATGAATCCAGTCGGCACCCGCCGCGGTCATGGCGCGCACCTCCTCGCCCAGCCGCGCGAAGTCGGCCGACAGGATCGAGGGCGCGATGAGAGGTCCGCGCACCGGGCCGCGCGAGGGGGAGGTCATGTCCTCGGATACCGCCGCGCCGCCCCCCTCCGCAAGGTCGGGCCAGGGTTAGGGGGCGGCGCGGGGCGCTTAAGCCGCGCCGATCAGTAGCGGGGCGGGGGCGGAGGGGGCGGCGGCGGGTAGTCGCGATAGCCGTCGCGACCATAGGCACGGGGCGGCGGCAGGCTCTCGCCCTCGCCGGCGGGCCGCACCCGCACCCGGTCGCCGTAGGTCACGAACACCCGCGTGCCGTTGGCGATCGGCACAGGGTCCACCTGCGGGATCTCGACGGTGGAGTCGTCGCGGAAGCGGATCACATAGGCGAAGCCCTGCGCTTCGTTGTTCTTGGCGATGGCGTTGCCGGCCAGGGCGCCCAGGACCGCGCCCGCGATGCCGAAGGCGGCGTGGTCAACGCCGCGTCCACCGAACTGCGCGCCCACGACGCCGCCGGAAACGGCCCCGACGGCCGTCGCACCGCCGCGATCGCCACCGCCCAGGGTGATGGGCCGCGACGAGATCACCCGCCCCTCGTCCACCCGGGCCGGGGCGCCGGCCTCATAGCGCTCGTACTGGCCGGGGCCGAGGTCGCTGGCGCAGGCGCTCAGGCTGAGGGCGGCCACCGCCGCGAGAGAGACGCCCACGAAGGCGCGGGAGGTGGGGAGACGGAACATGGGATGAGTCCTCTCAAAAAGGAGCGTGTGGTCTTCAGGAAACGGCTAGAGCGGCTGAACGGCCGCTGAACGGCGTCACCCCGCGCGGTCGAAGCGAACGGCGTAGAAACCGTCCATTCCGCCTGCGGGTTCCTCGGAGCTTGGCAGCAGTCTGAGGCCGCCTGAAGGCGACTTCGACTCGGCGTAGACACCCAGCGCCACAGGATCGACCTCTGCCGCGGTGAACTCTGGCCTGCGCGAAAGGAAGGCCCTGGCCTGATCCTCGCCCTCCTCCCGCTCGAGCGAGCACACGCAGTAGACCAGCCGCCCGCCGGGTCGCACCCGGGCCGCCGCCGCATCCAGCAGTCGGGCCTGCACGGTGGAGAGGCTGGCCACGTCGCTTACCCGCGCGGTCCACAAGACGTCGGGGTGGCGGCGGAAGGTGCCCGTGGCGGTGCAGGGGGCGTCGAGCAGCACGGCGTCAAACAGGGCGCCGCCGCCCGTCCACGTCGCGGCGTCGGCGACGTGCATGGATGCGGTGAGGCCGATGCGGGTGAGGTTCTCTGTGATCCGGGCGGCGCGCGACGCGGACTTGTCGAGCGCGGTGACCACAGCACCGGCCGCAGCCAGCTGCATCGTCTTGCCGCCAGGCGCGGCGCAGAGGTCGAGGGCGGTTTCGCCCGGCTTCACGTCGAGCAGGCGGGCGGGCAGCGCCGCCGCCACGTCCTGAACCCACCAGCGGCCGGTGCCGTAGCCGGGCCAGGCGGCCACGTCGCCCTTCAGCGCCGTGCGCACGCCGCCACCGGGCAGCACCGTGCCCTCCAGTTCCGCCGCCAGCGCCTCGGCCTGCGAGGGGTCGCGCAGGGAAAGGTCGGTGGGCGGGGTTTCACGCAGGCGCAGGGCGAGGGCGTGCAGGGTCGCCTCGCCGTAGGCGGCGCGCCAGCGGGCGGCGAGCCAGTCCGGCAGGTCGGCCTCCGGGGCCTGCGCGTCCAGCGCCGCCTTGGCCCCGTCGCGCTCCAGCCCGCGCAGCACCCCGTTGAGGAGGCCCTTGAACGGCCGCGTCGCCTTGTCGGCCTCGGCCAGGGCCAGAACGGTGGACACGGCGGCATGGGGCGGCACGTCCAGAAGCGCCAGCTGCGCGAGGCCCAGGCGCAGGAGGCTGCGCACGGGCTCGGGCGGGGCGCGCTGCAGCCGGGCGTCGAGCGTGCGGTCCAGGCTGCCCTTGCGACGCAGGACTTCGGAGGCGAGGGCGCGGGCGAAGGCCCGGTCTCGCGGCTCAAGCGCCCCGAGGCCGCCGGCCGCGTCGTCCATGCCGGCCCGGCGGAACAGGGCGGCGTCGATCAGGCCGAGGGCGGCGCGGCGGGCGGCGAGGCCCTCGGTGGAGCCGGTATTGCGGGGCGCGATCTTGCCCGTGCTCTTGTAGGGCAGGCGGCTCTTGCGGGGAGGTTGGGTCGGGATGGACATCGGCGGCTGGATAGCGGCTCCCGGCGCGCTTACCTAACCGGGATGAGCGAGACCGACCCCCAAGACCCCGCCGCCGTTCCCGAGGCGCCCATCGTCGAGGTGGAGGGCGCCGCCCCCGGCAAGGCGCTCAGCCCCGCCGCCCGCCGCGCCCTGGAGGAGGCGGCCGCCCGTCGTGCCGTTTCGGTACAGCCTGTGAAGGACGTCTCCGAGGCGGGCGGCCCGTCCGGCCCCGAACCGACCCGCTTCGGCGACTGGGAGCGCAAGGGCATCGCCGTCGACTTCTGACGGCCGCCCTCCCGCGAGAGGGGATTTGAACGTCGCCGCACCCCTCGGCAGGCGAACTTGGCCCCGGACTTGAGTTGGACCCCCCGTCGAGGCGGACCCCCTGCCCGAACCGTCCAATTTCGGGACCGAGCCATGATCGCCCTCCTCGCCGCCCCCCTCCTCGCCAGCATGGCCATGAGCTCCGCAGCCTGCGTCACCTCGGCGGAGTGCGGGGGCTTCCGGCCCGCCAATCCCGGCGTCGTCTTCGTGGACGCGCAAACCCGGCCCCAAACCCAACCCCGGGCCCGGGCCTATGCCCAGGCCGCTGCGCCCATGAGCTACGGCGGCGCGTCCGCTTACGGCCAGGCCGGCTATGCCCAGCAGGCTTCCGGTCAGGCCGCCTACGCTCAGGAAGCCTACGGCCAGGCGGGCTATGCCCAGCAAGGCTACGGCCAGCAGGCGTATGGTCAGCAGACCTACGCACCTCAGACCTACGCACCTCAGGACTACCAGCCCTCCGGCTACCCCGGCGCGGGCGGTTACGAGGCGGCCGCGGCCTATTCGGCCCCGCAGCCTTCGGCTTACGGTTACGCCCAGCAGGGCGGCTATGAGCAGCAGGCGGGCTACGGCGCCGGCTACGGCTACGCCCAGTCGTCGGCCTACGGCTACGGACAGGTTCCGCAGGGCTATGGCTGCTCGGCCTGCCAGGCCCCGGCGCCCTACCCGTATCCCGCGCCTCAGCCCTATCCCTACCCCGCGCCCCAGGCCGGGCCGTGCGGCTACCAGCCCTGCGCGCCCGCTCCCCAGTTTCAGGAGATCCGCGTCGGCGACGTGTTCTCCGGCGGCGGCGTGGGCGTGACCGACTTTGCGGGCGGCGGCGGCGGTGGAGGCGGCAACGGCAACTTCGAGGTGCAGGGCTACGGCAACATCTCGGGCTTCGTGTCCAACAACCAAGCGATCTGGGCCAACGCCACGGCCAATGCGAACGCCAACTCGTCCAGCTACGCCAACGCCACCAACAGCGTGAACCTGAACATCTCCAACATGTTCAAGGGCGGTGGCGGCATGAAGGGCGGCTATGGCGGCAAGGGCGGCTACGGCCACGGCGGCGGTTACGGGGGCGGCAAGCCCTCGGGCGGCTGCGACACCTGCGGCGGCTCGCCCGCTCCCGCTCCGACCCAGGGTTGCGACACCTGCGGCTCAGGCGGCGGCGTCGGCGGCGGCCACATGGGCGGCGGCATGAAGGGCGGCTATGGCGGCGGTCACATGGGTGGCGGCAGCCACATGGGCGGCTGGAGCGGCGGCCGGATGGGCAAGCACTAAGCCTTCCAGCCCAGGGGCGGGGTCAGACCCCCGCCCGCATCTCTCCCACGATCTCTTTCGCCGCTGCCCGGGGATCCCCGGCGGCGGTGATCGGCCGTCCGACCACCAGATGCGACGCCCCGCCCGCCAGCGCCTCTGCGGGGGTGGCCGAGCGGGCCTGATCGTCGAGCGAGGCCCCCGCGGGCCGGATTCCCGGGATCACGACCAGAAAGTCCGGCCCGCCGATGGCGCGGGCGAGAGGTGCCTCCTGCGCGGAGGCGACGATCCCGTCCACGCCGCAGTCCACCGCCTGCCGGATGCGCCGCTCCACCAGCGCGGACACGCCGAGGCCATAGCCCATCTCGCCAAGGTCTTGCCCCGACAGGCTGGTCAGCACCGTCACCCCCAGGATCCGGCAGCCCTTGGCTCCCGCCCGGCCCTTCACGGCCGCCCGCATCACCTGCGGTTCGGCGTGGACGGTGAGGAGGTCGCAGGTGCCGGTGGCCGCGATGGCGGCGGTGGTTTTCTCCACGGTGGCGCCGATGTCGTGCAGCTTCCAGTCGAGGAACACGCTGCGGCCCCGGCCCTTGAGGTCGCGCGCCATGGCCATGCCGTCGGTGGCCAGAAGCTGCAGGCCGATCTTGTAGAAGCTCACGCCGTCGCCCAGGGCCTCCACCATCGCCTCGGCCCGGGCGCGGTCCGGCAGGTCCAGCGCCACGATCAGCCGGGGATCGGCGGCGGCCCCGATGGGGCTGCGGGCGGGGTTCGGGGCGTCGTAGGGCATGGGATCAGCTCCGATTGGGTTGCGGAAGCCTCGCAGGGCGCCGTAGGGCGTGGCGTGTGCGGGCGTCGCGCGGGGGCGTGAGGGCTGAAACGTGGGAATGGCGGAAGCCGCCTTTGCGGTCAATTTCTTCGTGGCGCTGTTCGCCCTGATCGACCCGATCGGCTGCGCGCCGCTGTTCGCCGCTGCCACCACCAACACCCAGCCCAGCGCCCGCTGGCGGGTGGCGCTCTACGTGGCGCTGTTCGCCTTCGCGTTCCTCGGGTTCTTCTTCTTCACGGGCCTGAGCCTCCTGAAGTTCTTCGGCATCTCGCTTCCAGCCTTCCGGATCGCCGGGGGGATCATGCTGTTGCTCCTGGGCCTCGACATGGCGCGCAACGACATGACCCCCGCCGTGGCCGACGCCGTGGCCGAGGGTGAGATCGCCGACGCCGGGGCCTATGCCCGCGCCGAGTTCGAAAAGCTGATCGTGCCCTTCGGCATGCCGCTCCTGATCGGGCCGGGAGCGATCTCGGCGGTGGTGATCTTCGCCAGCCAGGCTCAGGCGCTGGGCTGGGCCGGCATGGGCGCCGGGGTTCTGGCGATGGCCGCGGTGAGCGTGACCATCCTCCTCGCGTTCCTGGCGTCGGGGCTGATATCCCGCGTGCTGGGCAAGGTGGGGATGACCATCGTGGTGCGAGTGCTGGGGCTGATCCTCACGGCGCTCGCCGTGCAGTTCATCCTCGTGGGCATATCCGACGCCACGGCGGGCTTCGTGAAGCGCTCCGCCGCCAATCCCTACCCGCAGAAGCCGCCGGCCGCCGCCGTAGCGCCGCCGCGCGGACCCTAGGCGGCGCGCTCGCCGAACTGCAGCGAGGCCAGCCGGGCGTAGAGACCGCCGCGGGCGGCGAGCTCGTCGTGCTTGCCCTGTTCGACCACCTTGCCGCCGTCCATCACCACGATGCGGTCGGCCTTGAGCACGGTGGCAAGGCGGTGGGCGATGACGAGGGTGGTGCGGCCCTTCATGGCCTCGTTCAGCGCCCGCTGCACCAGCTGCTCGTTCTCCGCATCGAGGGCGGAGGTGGCTTCGTCGAGCAAGAGGATCGGCGCGTCGCGCACCAGGGCGCGGGCGATGGCCAGGCGCTGACGCTGACCGCCGGAGAGGCTGCGGCCCCTGTCGCCCAGGGTGGTCTCGAACCCCTGCGGCAGGGCCTCCAGGAAGCCCTGCGCCTGGGCGGCGGCGGCGGCGGCGCGCAGGTCGACGTCGGACGCGCCCTCCCGGCCGAAGCCGATGTTCTCCAGCGCCGAGCCCGAGAACAGCCCCGCATCCTGCGCCACCAGCGCCAGGCGCGAGCGCACCTCCACAGGGTCGGCATCGCGCAGGTCCACCCCGTCGATGCTTACGAGCCCCGCGTCAGGATCGTAGAAGCGCAGCAGGAGCTTGAAGACGGTGGACTTGCCGGCGCCCGAGGGCCCGACCAGCGCCACCGTTTCACCGGAGCGCACATTGAGGTCGAAGCCCGAGAGCGCGGCCAGATCAGGCCTGCCGGGATAGGCGAAGGTCACGCCCTCGAACCGCACCTCACCCCGCGCAGGCGTCGGCAGCGCCTTGGGCGAGGGCGGAGCGCGCACGCTCGGCTGGCTGTCGAGGATCTCGTCGATGCGCTGCATGGCACCCGCGGCGGTCTGTACGTCGCCCCACACTTCGCCGATGGCGCCCACAGCGGTGGCGCCCATCACCGACAGGATCAGGAACTGCACCAGCGCCCCGCCCGACATGGCGCCGGTCACCACGTCGTGCGCGCCCAGCCACATGACCACCGCCACGCCGCCGAACACGAAGACGATCACGAAGCCCGTCATGAGCGAGCGCGCCTTCACCCGCGTCAGGGCCGCGGTCAAAGCGAGGTTCACTGCGCCGGAGAACTTGCCCACGGCGAAGCGCTCGCGCCCGAAGGCCTGCACGGTGTCGAGCTGCTCCAGCGTCTCGCCCGCAAAGCCCACGGCCTCGGCGAAGCGATCCTGCGCGGCGGCGGAGAGCTTCCTCACCCGGCGCCCGAACAGGAACAGGGGCGCCATCACCACAGGCACCAGAACCAGCACGCCCAGCGTCAGCTTGGGGCTCGTGATCATCAGAAGCGTGATCGCCCCGATCATCATCAGCCCGTTGCGGAGCGCGATGGAGGCCGACGATCCCACCAGCGTCTCCACGATGGCGATGTCGGTGGTCATGCGTGACAGTACCTCGCCCGTGCGGGTCTTGAGGAAGAACGTCGGGTCCAGCTTGAGCACGTGGGTGTAGATTTCGGTGCGGAGCGCCGCGACCACCCGCTGGCCCAGCTTGGTCACGAAGTAGAATCGCATGGCCGACGCCACCGCCAGGGCGATGGCCACGCCGATCGCCAGCAGGAAGTACTTGTTGATCTCAGCCGAGGAGCTCTTGGCAAAGCCGTGGTCGGTGACGAGCCGCGCGGCGCCCGTAAGGCTCAGCGTCGAGATCGTCGACAGGATCAGGAAGAAGGCCGCGAACGCCGTGTCGGTCTTGTACTGGGCAATGAAGGGCAGGAGGCGGCGAAGCGGGCGAACGTCGCGAGACTTGCCGCGGCGGCCCTTGCCAGCGTCGATTTCGGCCGCGAGCACGGCACCCGCTCCGGGGCGGCCGGTGATGTCAGCAGAGGGGGCGTCGGCGGTCGTGTCGCTCATTGGGAAGCCCCTACCCTATACGCGCCGGCAATGCGCGCTCTTGCCTTGTGCGGGGCGGATGCTGTAAGCGCACGCCCTCCCATGAATGGCCTGCGAAGATCGTGCAGGCCGCATCCTCCGGGCGCCGCCGTTACGCCGGCCGACCGCAAGACCAGGCCGAACCGATGAAGCAGGACGCCCACCCCGACTACCACGCCATCACGGTCGTGATGGTCGATGGCACCAAATATGAGACGCGCTCCACCTACGGCAAGGAGGGCGCTGTCCTGAACCTCGACATCGACCCGAAGACGCACCCGGCGTGGACCGGCGGCGACCGTCAGCTGATGGACCGCGGCGGCCGCCTCAGCCGCTTCGCCAACAAGTACGGCGGGTTCCTCAAGAAGTAGGCCGCTAGGTCCCCCCTGCGCAGCGGGGGAGGTGGCAGCGCAGCGGCCGGAGGGGGCGAACCTCTCCATGACGTCGAGGGTGGGGGCTCGCCCCCACCACCATCCTTGGGATGGTCCTCTCCCCCGTTGCACGGGGGAGACTTTGGAATCATCGCGGCCAGGTGGCCTCGTCCAGCGCCAGCGCCTCGCCTGCGAGGTAGAGCGATCCGCAGATGACCACGTGCGGGGCGGGGTCCGCCCCGCCCAGCGCCACAGCCAGCCCCATCGTGACATCGCGTGCAGCGCGGGCCTCGCAGCCCGCCTCGCGCGCCGCCTGAGCCAGCGTCTCGGGATCGGCGGCAGCAGCGGCGTCGAACCCCACGCACACCACCTTCGACACGGCAGGCGCCAGCGCCTCGAACACGCCCTTCGCGTCCTTGGTGGCGAGGAGGCCGACGATGGCGGTCACGGCCCGCCCGTCCCGCGCCGTCAGCGAGCGGGCGAAATCGGCCAGGGCCCGCGCGGCGTGGGGGTTGTGGCCCCCGTCGAGCCACAGGTCGGCCCCACGTGCGCTAGCCATCGCGGCGAGGGGACCGGCGGTCAGCCGCTGCAGCCTCGCAGGCCAGGTCGCCGAGGCGATGCCCCGGGCCACGGCCTCGTCATCGATCCGCACATCCCCCAGAGACAGCGCGGCCACCGCCGCCAGCGCCGCGTTGGCGATCTGGTGTGCGCCGGGCAGGGCCGGGGAGGGCAGGTCGAGGAACCGTCCGCCGAAGCTCAGCGCCAGCCGACCGGCCTCCGCCCAGCCGTCCCAGTCCTGCCCGGCCATCAGCAGGGTCGCCCCCACCGCCTGCGCGTGCGCCTCGATGGCTTCGCGGGCCGCGTCCTGCTGGTGGGCGACGACGCCCAGGCCGCCCGCTTTCAGGATACCGGCCTTCTCTCGCGCGATGCCTGCGAGGTCGTCGCCCAGGAACTCCCGATGGTCGTAGTCCACAGGCGCGATGACGGCGACCTGGGGCGTGGGGATCACGTTGGTGGCGTCGAATCGCCCGCCGAGGCCCACCTCCAGCAGCAGGAGGTCTGCGGGCGTCTCGGCGAAGGCAAGGAAGGCGGCGGCGGCGGTGATCTCGAAGAAGGTGATCGGCTCGCCCGCATTGGCGGCCTCGGTGCGCGCCAGCACGTCGGTGAGCGCCTCGTCGGAGATCAGCGTCCCGGCCAGCCGGATGCGCTCGGCGAAGCGCACGAGGTGGGGCGAGGTGAAAACGTGCACCGACAAGCCCGCCGCCTCCGCGATCGCCCGCAGGACGGCGATGGTCGAGCCCTTGCCGTTGGTGCCCGCCACGTGGACCGTCGGCGGCAGGCGCAGGTGCGGATCGCCGAGCTTGGCGAGCAGCCCCTCCAGCCGCCCCAGCGACAGGTCGATCGCCTTGGGATGCAGCGCCTGCAGCCGCGCCAGCGCCGCGTCGTGAGCGCGCAGGTGGTCGCTCACGTTGGCGTCAGGCGGCCGCCGCGGCGGCCCGCTCACGGGCCAGCATCAGCGTGGAGAGGATGCGCGCCAGCACGGCAGGGAGTTCGGCGCGGGGCACCACCTGGTCCACCACCCCGTGGTCCATCAGGTATTCGGCGCGCTGGAAGCCGGGGGGGAGCTTCTCGCGGATGGTCTGCTCGATCACCCGGGGGCCGGCGAAGGCGATCAGGGCGCCGGGCTCGGCCAGATGCACGTCGCCCAACATGGCGTAGCTGGCGGTGACGCCGCCGGTGGTGGGGTCGGTGAGCACCACGACGTAGGGCAGGCGCGCCGCCTTCAGCTCCTGAATGGCGAGGGTCGTGCGGGCCATCTGCATCAGCGACAGGGCCCCCTCCTGCATCCGGGCGCCGCCCGCGGCGGTGAAGATCACCAGGGGCGCGCTCCTCGCCACAGCGGCGCGGGCGGCGGCGATGAAGCCCTCACCTGCCGCCATGCCCAGCGAGCCGCCCATGAAGGCGAAGTCCTGCACCGCCACCACGGCGGGCACCTTGTGGATGCGGCCAAAGCCGATGGAGATCGCGTCGTGGGCTCCCGTGGCCTTGCGGGCCGAGGCGAGGCGGTCGGGATAGCTCTTGTCGTCCTTGAACTTGAGCGGGTCGTCAGGGGCGGCGGGGGAGGGGATCGCCTCGAACTTCCCCTCGTCGAAGGTGAAGCGGAAGCGGAGCTTGGCGCCGATGCGCATGTGGTGGCCCGCGGGCGTCACCCACTCCATCGCCTCCAGGTCGGGGCGGTAGATCATCTCGCCGGTGTCGGGCGCCTTGATCCAGAGGTTCTCAGGCGTGTCGGCCTTCTTCTGCACCATGCGCCGCACGCCCGGCGCGATGCGAGAGAACCAGCCGCCGCGCTTGGCGGGGGGCGCGCCTGCGGCCGGAGCCGGGCCGGGCGCCGCGTCGAGCCCTACGGGAGCCAGGGTGCCGGTCGGGGGCAGGGTTTCGTCGTCGGCGGCCATGACGGATCTCAAGCCTTCTCGAGCAGCCTGGCGCCGCGAACCGCGGCCGACAGCTCTGATACGAGCTTTAGAACGCCTGAGACGCCGTCTTCGCCCGTCGCTTGCGCGTGCGCGATCACTTCCACGAGAGCCGAGCCCACCACGGCGGCGTCGGCGATGCGGGCGATGGCGGCGGCGCGCTCCGGCGTGCGGATGCCGAAGCCCACCGCGACGGGGAGGCCCGTGGCCGCTCGGATGCGCTCCACGGCGGGGGCGGCGGCGGCCTCGTCAGCCTCCTTCACCCCCGTCACGCCTGCGACGGAGACATAGTAGACGAAGCCCGCCGTGCGCCTCGCCACCACCTTGAGCCGGGCGTCGTCGGTGGTGGGGGCGGTGAGGCGGATGAGGGCGATGCCGTTGGCCTCCAGCGCGTCGGTCAGTTCGTCCGCCTCCTCCGGCGGGCAGTCCACGACGATCGGCCCGTCCACGCCTGCGGCCGCCGCATCGGCGGCGAAGCGGGCATGGCCGTAGGAGAGGATCGGGTTCAGGTAGCCCATCAGCACGACGGGGGTGTGCGCCTCGCCGGAGCGGAAGTCGGCCACCATCGCCAGCGTCTTGGCGAGCGTCATGCCCGCGGCCAGCGCCCGCTGCGAAGCCACCTGGATCACCGGACCCTCGGCCATCGGGTCGCTGAAGGGGAACCCCACCTCGATCACGTCGGCCCCAGCCCCAGGCAGGCCCTTCAGGATGGCGGCACCCTTGGCGAGGTCGGGATCGCCCGCCATGACGTAGGCGACGAAGCCTGCGCGACCCTCGGCCTTCAGCGCGGCGAAACGGGCGTCGAGACGGTTCAAGCCGCACCCTCCAGCGGCTTCGCGAGGGCGGCGGAGATCGTGAAGATGTCCTTGTCGCCCCGGCCGCAGAGATTCATCAGCACGGTTCCGCCCTTGCCGACTTCCGTGGCGATCTCCCCGATGCGGGCGAGCGCATGGCTGGGCTCCAGCGCGGGCAGGATGCCTTCCAGCCGCGCGCAGAGCTGGAACGCTTCCAGCGCCTCGTTATCGGTGGCACTGCGGTATTCGGCGCGGCCCACGTCCTTCAGCCAGGAGTGCTCAGGCCCCACGCCCGGATAGTCGAGACCGGCGGAGATGGAGTGGGCGTCGGTGATCTGGCCGTCCGCATCCTGCAACAGGTAGGTCTTGTTCCCGTGCAGCACCCCCGGCCGGCCGCCGGTCATAGAGGCGGCGTGCTTGTCGGTGGAGAGGCCGTGGCCCGCCGCCTCCACCCCGATCAGGCGCACGCCCTCGTCTTCGAGGAACGGGTGGAACAGGCCGATGGCGTTTGAGCCGCCGCCGATGCAGGCGACCGCGGCGTCCGGCAGGCGGCCCGTCATCTCCAGCATCTGGGCGCGGGCCTCGCGCCCGATCACGCTCTGGAAGTCGCGGACCATGGCCGGATAGGGGTGCGGGCCGGCGGCGGTGCCGATCAGGTAGTAGGTGTCGTTAACGTTGGTCACCCAGTCGCGCATGGCCTCGTTCATGGCGTCCTTCAGGGTGCCCGTGCCCGCCGTCACCGGGCGGACCTCCGCGCCGAGGAGGTTCATGCGGAACACGTTGGGCTGCTGCCGCTCCACGTCGGTCGCGCCCATGTAGACCACGCAGGGCAGTCCGAAGCGGGCGCAGACGGTGGCCGTGGCCACCCCGTGCTGACCGGCCCCGGTCTCGGCGATGATGCGGGTTCGGCCCATACGCATGGCCAGGAGGATCTGGCCCAGCGCATTGTTGATCTTGTGCGAGCCGGTGTGATTCAGCTCGTCGCGCTTGAAGTAGATCTTGGCCCCGCCGAAGTGCTCGGTCAGCCGTTCGGCGAAATAGAGCGGGCTGGGGCGCCCGGCGTAGTGGGTGTTGAAGCGCTCAACCTCGGCCTGGAAGCCGGCGTCGGCCTTGGCGGCGGCGTAGGCGGTCTCCAGCTCCAGCACCAGCGGCATCAGGGTCTCGGCCACATAGCGCCCGCCATAGTCGCCGAAGCGGCCGTGACTGTCGGGGAAGCTCGCGTAGTCGTTGGGTTTCAAAGGCGCGTTCACGGGGCTCTGTCGGACCTCGAAGGGGAGGGGGGCGAAGGGTGGCTCAGGCGCGCCGCACGGCATCGAGGAAGGCCGTGATCAGGGCCGCGTCCTTTACCCCCGGCCCACGCTCCACGCCAGAGGAGACGTCCACCAGCTTCGCGCCGGAGGCTGAGACCGCCTCGCCCACGCTCCAGCGGTCGAGGCCGCCCGCCAGGAACCACGGCCGCTCGAACCTTCGGCCCTGCAGCAGCGTCCAGTCGAAGCGCGCGCCCACGCCCCCCGGAAGGTCGGAGCCTGCGGGGGGCTTCGCGTCGAACATCAGGTGATCCACCGCCCCCTCGAAAGCCTTTGCGGCGTCGAGGTCGGCCCCTTCGGAGATGGGCAGCGCCTTTATCACGCCCGCCCCCGTGCGCTCGCGCACCTGCGCGGCGCGGGCCGGGGTCTCGCGGCCGTGCAGCTGGATCAGGTCGGGGTGCAGGGCGCTCGCCACCCGCTCCAGCGCCGCATCGTCTGGATCGACCATCACGGCGACGATCTTCGCGGCGCCCCGCACGCCCTCGGTCAGCCGGGCGGCCGCATCCGGGCGCAGGTTGCGGGGGCTCTTGTCGAAGAACACGAAGCCCAGGTGGCTCGCGCCGCCCTCCAGCGCCGCGCGCACCGCCTCGGGCGTGGAGAGGCCGCAGATCTTGGCCGTGGTCATGACCCCGAGCTAGGCCCGCGGTGGGCCTTGCGCAAGCGGACCCGCTTGCCGCGCTCCGCGTTCCACCGCACACGCAAGCTCGAACTCTCGCCGGGACGCCGCCCCTTGGACGCCAAGCCGACCTCAGACCCCAAGGCCGCCGCCCGCCCGCGACGGCCTGCCCGCCCGCCCTCCAGCAGCCCGCCCCACGCCGACACCTGGATCGACCTCCTCAATCCCACTCCGGAGCAGGAGAGCGCGGCGCACCGGGCCTGCAAGCAGCGCATCCCGAGCCGGGAAGACCTCAGCGAGATCGAGTCCTCCAGCCGGCACTACATCGAGAACGGGGCGATCTACCTCTCGGCCCCCCTCCTCAAGAACGACGACGGCGAGCGGCCCAAGATGGCCCCCGTGGGCTTCATCGTGACGCCGGAGCGGCTGGTCACCGTGCGCTTCGACGAGCTGAAGGCCTTCGACCTCGCCCGGTCGGACATTGAGGCTCGCCCCGCCACCTCCGGCTACGAGGCCTTCGTGCGGGTCATGGAGGCCATCGTCGATCGCGAGGCCGACATCCTGGAGATGATCGGCGACCAGATGGAAGACCTCAGCCACGATATCTTCAAAGAGACCGGCGGCCACCGCCGCCCAGCCGACGAGATGCGGGGCATCCTTCGCATGCTGGGCAGGACCGGGGCGCGGCTGGGCAAGCTGCGGCTGAGCCTGGCCACCCTCGGTCGCATCAGCGCCTTCGTGGTGGAGAACGCCCGCCACCTGCCCCGTGATCTGGAGCAGCGCCTGAACGCTGCGCGCAACGACGTGGACTCCCTGGCGCACTTCCAGGAGGCGCTCAGCAACAAGTCACAGTTCGTGCTCGATGCGGCCCTGGGGTTCATCAACATCGACCAGAACGACGTCATCAAAGTGCTGACGGTGGTGAGCGTGGTGGGGGTGCCGCCGACTCTGGTGGCCTCGATTTACGGCATGAACTTCAAGGCCATGCCCGAACTGAACTGGGCGCTCGGCTACCCCTACGCGCTGGGCATGATCGTGCTGTCCACGCTCCTGCCGCTCATCTGGTTCAAGGCCAAGCGCTGGTTCTGACGCCGGCTTCGGCCTCGCGTTCGATCAGGAAGCAGGCGGCGCGGAAACGGGCGAGCCCCAGGAACTGCGGGCCGTTTGCGCCCTCGGTGAAGCGGCCGTCGATCACGCCGTCCCGGTCGGGCCGGGGATTGCGCGCGCGCTCGCCCGGCTCGCGGCAGACCGCGATGCGGTCGCCGTCGCGTCGCAGGCGGGCTCCGGCGAGGCCGACGGCGCTCGTCCCGCTGCGGAGCACTTCGGCCACACGCCGAACCTGATGGCCGCGGGGCGGGGCGTCGCCCCCGCCTGCGCACACCGCCGCCACCGACAGGATGTGCCCCGCGGCCTCCGTCTCTGCCAGCAGCGCCGCGGGCAGGGTCAGCGCTCCATCGGGGGCCGCCTCCACCTTCGCCGCCCAGTGCGCGATGACGGCGGTGTCCAGGGGTGGGGAGGGGTCCGGTGCCGGGCCGGTCGCACGCCGGGCGCGCACGCGGGCATAGCGGGGGTCTTCGTTCGCCGGGTCGTCGAGCCAGGGGTCGCCCCGGGCGCTGAGCCAGACGCGCAGGTCGGCGCGAGAGACGTTGAGGAGGGGCCGCAGCAGCATCACGCCCCGCCCCTCCGGCCAGGCGGGGGAAGGCGACCATTCCCGCAGCCGCCCGATCCCGCCCGCGTCGCCGCCGCGCATCCGCTCGGTCTCGGTCACGTCGTCTGCGGTGTGGCCCATGAGGATCACGCAGGCTCCGGCGTCCCGCGCGGCCCGGGCGAGGAGGGCGTGGCGAACGCCGCGGGCGGCGGCGGGGAGGCCTGTCCGGGGCTTGTCGCCCTCCCAGTGAAGGGCGCGGAAGGCGGCACCGCTCTCTGCGGCGCGCTCCGCGGCGAAGCGGGTCCAGGCGGCGCTGTCGGGGTTCAGGCCGTGATCGACGGCAAGGGCGACGAGCGGGCGCCCGCTCCGCCCCGCCCACTGCGCCGCCAGCCGCAGGAGCGCGACGCTGTCGCCGCCGCCGGAAAGCGCGACGGCCAAAGGTGCGGTGACATTGGCTGACAGCCGCCCTTCCAGGATGGAAAAGACATGGCCAGCCGACTTGAGCGCGGGAGATTTCCCCGCGGCGGGTTCGCCGCTCAGCCCGCTGTGCATGCCGCGCGGGTGCGCGTGGCGGTGGCGCGGCTCTTCACGGCGGCGGTGGCGGTGGCGGCATAGCGACGGTCGAATTCGCCCAGCGCCGCGCAGGCGTCGGGCGCGCGACCGGCCTGGGCGAGGGAGGCGGCGAGGCGCACCGTGGCGTCCGGCGCCCACTTGGTCTTGGGCCAGCCCTTCAGCGACAGGGCGTAGGAGCGCGCGGCCGGGCCGTAGGTCTCCCGAGCATAGAGCGACTGGGCGATGTCGTAGCGCGCCTCGGCGGCCCGGGTGCCGGTAGGGTCGGCCGCGAGGTAGGCCTCGAAGCCTGCCTGCGCCCCCGGATAGTCGGCGGCCGCGAGTTTGGCGGATGCGGCGGAGAACAGGTCGGCCGGGGCGACGGTGGGGGCGAAGTCGTCGGCGGGGCGGTTGCGCGGCAGGCTGGCTGTCGGGGCCGGAGCCACGGGGAACGGCTCGGTGGCGGCCGCGGGCGGGGGGGCCGCGGCGGCGGCGGCCTGGGCGGCCTCCAGCCTGGCGAGGCGGTCCGTCAGCGCCTGGAGTCGGGCGCTGTTCTGCGACCGCTCCTGCTCGAGGCCGCGCCGTGCCTCGTCGATGTCGTGGGTCAGCACCTCGTTGGCGCCGGTCATCTGGCGGAGGGTCTGCTGCAGGTCGTCGACCTTGGTCTGCAGGGCGGTCACCTGCGGATCGGGGCCGACCGGCTTCACCTCCACCGGCTGACCGGTGTCGCGGCCCTGGAACACGATGGAGCGGAGCTCGCGCACCTGCTTCTGCAGGTCGGAGATGCGCCGGTCGTCCTGCTGCGCGTGGGCGGCGGGGGCGGCGGCGGTCAGCGCCAGAACGGCTGAGGCGGCGAAGAGGGCGATGCGGCGCATGATGTCTCGAAGGTCGAAGGGCCTGCGTGAGCTTAGCACGCCCGCGCCGGATCACCGGCGCGGGCGCTAGGCTTGCGGATCAGCGCGCGCCGCTGACGATGGCGGTGTGGGCGTTGCGGTTGCGGGCCATGCCGGGCTCGGTGCCCGAGGTGTCGAGCGGGCGCTCCTTGCCATAGCTGATGGTCTCCATCCGGGCGGGGTTGATGCCCTTGGTGGAGAGGTATTCCCGGGTGGCGCTGGCGCGGCGACCGGCCAGGGCGAAGTTGTACTCGCGGGTGCCGCGCTCGTCGGCGTTGCCCTCCACGCGGATCTGCACGTTCGGATAGCGGGTCAGCCAGGCGGCCTGGGCGTCCAGCGCGGCGCGGCCCTCGGCACGCAGGGTGTACTGGTCATAGTCGAAGAACACCCGGTCGCCGTCGTTGGCCGCGAACTCCTCGGCGCTGCCGGGGCGGTAGCCGCCCGGATAGCCGCCGCCCGAGGCGCCCGAGCCCACGCCCGTGGAGCCGTAGGTGGACGGACCCCGGTCCCCCGGCATGGACGCGGACCCTGACG
Source organism: Caulobacterales bacterium (assembly GCA_038226305.1). Lineage (GTDB taxonomy): Bacteria > Pseudomonadota > Alphaproteobacteria > Caulobacterales > Caulobacteraceae > JASLDZ01. Next base: position 7,700 of record JBBRQN010000003.1, on the reverse strand, counting down.
AACCGTCGTTCATGCCCGTCGCCATCGGTGGCTTCTTGTGGGCGCAGGCGGCGAGCGAACCCGCGAGCATCAGGGCGAGGGCGGCTTGAGAGGTGAGGCGAAGGGTCATGGAACGTCTCCTTAAAGGGGGCTTGGGGAGAGAGTGAGGCGAAGGGTCGATCAGGGGATCACTTCAACAACGGCGACCAGGCGGGATCGGTCGCAGCGGCGCGGTATTCGGCGGCGCGGGACACGCGGCCGGTGATGTCCACCGTCCACAGGCGGGACGAGCCTGCGCTCTCGCGGGCGAACATCAGCACCCGGCCGTTGGGCGCCCAGGTGGGGCCTTCGTCGAGGCCGGCGGAGGTGAGCGTGCGCTCCTCCGAGCCGTCGGGATGCATGACGCCGATGTGGAAGGTGGAGCCTTCCTGGCGGGTGAAGGCGATCCAGTCGCCCTTGGGGCTCCACACCGGGGTGGTGTAGCGGCCCTTGCCGAAGCTGATCCGCCGCTGGTTCGAGCCGTTGGCGTTCATCACGTAGAGCTGCGGCGAACCCCCGCGATCCGAGTTGAACACGACCTTGGTCCCGTCCGGCGAGAACGAGGGCGAGGTGTCGATGGAGGGGTCGGTGGTCAGCCGCTTGGACTCCCGCGACCGCAGGTCCATCACGTAGATGTCGCTGTTGCCGTCCTTCTGGACGGAGAACGCCACCTTGGTGCCGTCCGGCGAGAAGCGGGGGGCGAAGACCATGCCGGAAAAGTCGCCCAGCGTTTCGTGGCGGCCGGTCTCGATGTTGAACAGGTGAACCCGCGCCGCATCGGTGCCCAGCGTCATGTAGGTGATCTCCTGGCTGGTGCCGGAGAAGCGGGGGGTCAGCACCTGCTCGGTGCCGTCGGTGAGGAAGCTGGGGTTGGCCCCGTCCTGGTCCATGATCGCCAGGCGCTTGATACGCTGCGCCCGGGTGCCGCTCTCGGCCACGAACACGATCCGCGTGTCGAAGTAGCCGTCCTCCCCCGTCAGCTGCCTGTAGACGGCGTCGGCCACCTTGTGGGCCATCCGTCGCCAGTTCTCTGGGGTGGAGGTGAACTGCAGGCCGAGGAGCTGGCCCTGCCCACCGGCGTTGGCACCGGAACCCGAGCCCACGTCCCACAGGCGGAAGTCCACCCGCAGGCGGCCGTCGGCGTCGATGGTGGTCAGGCCGTTGACCAGGGCCTGCGCCCCGGCCCCGCGCCAGGCGGTCAGGTCGGGCTGCACGGCGATGTCGAGGGTCGCCTGCGGGAAGGCGCTCTGCGGCAGGGGCCGGAAGAAGCCGGAGCGCTCGAGGTCGGCGGCCATCACCCGGGCGATCTGCCCGCCCAGCTGCGAGGTGCGGGCGTCGGCGCCTGCGAAGGCGGGCGCCGCGATGGGCAGGGGCTGCACCTGCCCGCCGCTGACGTCGATCTCCACGGGCGGCTGCTGGGGCGGCGAGGCGGCCAGCGCCGGGGTCGCTGCGGCGAGGAGCAGGGACACGGCGGCGGCGAGGCGGGCGAGGGGGCGGGTCATCGTCATCAGCAGGGCTTGTCGAAGGTCACGGCGATATTGCCCAGCCCCTTCAGGTGCTCGGGCGCGATCTCGTCGAAGGGCTCGCCACGCAGGACCGCCGAGACGGCCCGCTGCGCCGCCACGTCCAGCACGCTCTGGGGTACGTCGCCCGATTTGGAGATCACCCGGGGCGGTGTCTGCACCTGACCCTGGGGGCCGAGGCCGAAGGCGACCTTGATGACGATGCTCTGCACCCCCTCCAGGCCGCAGTTCGGGGTCCACAGGCGCTTCAGCTTGGCGCGCAGGGCACCGAGTTCGTTGCCGGTGAGGCCTGTGGCCGCGCCGGTGGCCTGACGGGCCACGGCGGCGGTCTCGGGGCGGGCGGGGCCGCGGGTGCCGTTCCCGGCCCGGCGACCGGCGGGCAGGCTGTCGGCGAGGGCGTCCAGGTTCAGCGCCCCTGCCCCCGCCCGGCGGCTCGGCTGCTTCGGCAGGGAGGCGGACAGTGCGTCGAGATCGAGGGAGGCGCGCGGCTTGGCGGCCGCCTTGGGAAGCGAGGCCGAAAGCGTGTCGAGGTTCAGGGGCTTGGCCAGGGCTTGCGGCTTGGGCGGGGCGGGCGTGGGCGTCGGCGGCTTGGCGATCACCGGCTTCGGAGGCGCGGGCGGTGTCGGGGCGGGCTTGGGCTGCGGCGGCGGTTTCACGACCACGGGCGCAGGGGCCGCTGCCGCGGGAGCGGCCGTCGGCGCTTCCGGTCCGGGCAGGGCCATCGCCGCGGCGGGGGCCTCGGCCTGCGGCGGCGTGGGTTCGGGCGAGGCGAGGGCGGGGCTGACGTTGGGGGCGCCGGAGACGATCGACACGGCGACCGGCTCGCTCGGCAGGGTCAGGGGCGGAGCCGCCTTCACCGTGAACAGCACCGCCGCCAGGAGCCCTCCGTGCAGGAGGGCCGAGCCGATCAGGGCTGGCGTGCGGCGGGCGCGCTCCATCTAGCGCAGCCCGGCCTGAGAGCGGGAGCCGTCGGCCGGTGACGGCGCGATGTCGGTGACGAGGTTCAGCTTGGTGAAGCCGTTGGTGGAGAGCTTGGCCATCACCTGCGCCACGGTGGCGTAGGGCGCCGCCCCGTCGGCCCGGACGTAGATCGGCTGCTCGGCCGAGCCGCCCCTGGCCTCCACCGCGGCCACCAGACCTTCGAGGGAAGCCGCGTCGTCGTTCAGGTGCAGGGCCCCGGTCTTCTCGATGGTGACGGTGAGGGGCTTGTCGGGGCTGGGCAGGGACGCGGCGTCTGTCTTCGGCAGGTCCACCGGCACGCCCGCGGAGAGGAGCGGGGCCGACACCATGAAGATGATGAGCAGCACGAGCATCACGTCCACCAGGGGCGTGACGTTGATCTCGGTCAGCCCGGCGCGCCCGCGACGCCGCCTGCGCGAGCGTCGCCCACCGCCTAGCGAGCCGTTGGCCGACAGGGCCACGCTCAGTCCTCCCGCCGATCAAAGGGGGCGGCGGAGCCGGAGGCCGCCCGATCGCCGAGGCGGCGCGCCACGGCGCCGGCGAGATCGTCGGCGAAGGCCTCGAGACGGCCGCCGAACTTGCCCGCGTCGGTCGAGAACTTGTTGTAGGCGATGTAGGCCGGGATGGCGGCGGCCAGGCCGATGGCGGTAGCGAACAGGGCCTCGGCGATGGGCGGCGCCACCACCGCAAGGCTGGTGGACTTCTGCGCCCCGATGGCCGCGAACGCCCGCATGATCCCCCACACCGTGCCGAACAGGCCCACGAAGGGCGAGGCGGTGGCCACGATGGACAGCGAGCCCAGCCCGTCCTCGATGCGGCGGGTCTCCTTGGCCATCACGCTGTCCAGCGCCCGATCGACCCGGGCGATCACCAGCCCGGCCTGACCCTCGGTGAGACCGCCGCCGCGACGGCCGTCACGCCACTCGCGCAGGGCGGCCTGCAGCATCCGGGCGAGGGGGGCGCGGGGCGCGTCTCCGGCCCCGACCGCCACGTCTTCGAGCGACCGGCCGCCCGAGATTTCGTCCTCGAAACGGTCGGCCTCGCGGTTGAGGGCTGCGAAGCGGAACAGCTTGTCGAGGATGATCGTCCACGACCACAGGGACGCCGCCGCCAGCCCTAGCATGACCGCCTTCACCACAAGGTCGGCGCCCAGGAAGGCGTGGACGAGATCGAAGGTGGGGGCGGCTGCGTCCTGCATGGGCTGTCCGGTTGGCGTTGATGGCGGAAGACTATGCGTTCGTCATGACAAGACGGACAGCGATGACGAAACTAAGGCTCGGCCGTCGTGACGGGGGGCAGATAGGGGCGCACGCTGTCCACGAGGTGGGCGTGCGGGCGGCGCGGGCGGCCTTTCAGGTCGATGCAGGCGGCGAACACCGCGGCGCGGGCCAGAACCACCCCGTCGCGCTCGATCCGCTGCAGGGCGTCGAGCCGCGCGCCCTTCAGCTTCTCATAGCTCGTTATCACCACGAGAGCCTCGTCGATGCGGGCGGGGCGGATGTAGTCCACCTCGATGCGGGAGATCGTGAAGGCGGCGGGGTCGGCCTGCTCCAGCCCGGTGGCGTGGTCGGCCCCGATGAAGCGCAGGAAGTCCGACCGGCCGCGCTCGAAATAACGCAGGTAGTTGGCGTGGTAGACGAGGCCGGTGAAGTCGGTGTCCTCGTAGTAGACGCGGATCGGCAGCCGATGCTCGCGCCCGACCATGCGGCCCGCGGAAGGGTCGTCGGCACGGCTGTCTGCAGTCGGGGGGAGGGCGGACTCCATGATCGGGGTGTGGCGTGCGCCGTCCGCTTTCGCAACCTCGGGCGAGGCTCTGGCCCGGCCCTGAACGAACCGCGCCCGCCGCACCCCTCGGCCCGCGAGGCGGGCGCCGGGTTACGACGGGCGTCAGGAACTTTGGACCTCCATCCAAGGCGATCACATTGCGCGATTCCCGTCGCGCCCGCTAATCAAGAGGATGTGAGCGCCCGCCTCGGTCTGCGGTGGCTCGCGCCGCGCCCGCCGGAGCCGCCCGCCTTGAAGAGTTTCCACCCCCCGCAGCGCGTGCTGCTCGGCCCCGGCCCTTCCGAGGTGAGCCCGCGGGTGCTGGCGGCCGGGGCGCGGCCGACGCTGGGTCATCTCGACCCCCTGTTCCTCAAGCTGATGGACGAGACGCGCGCGGGCCTTGCGCGGGCGTTCAGGGCTCCGGATCACGCCTGCCTGCCCCTGCCCGGACCCGGCACCAGCGGAATGGAGGCGGCGCTCCTCAACCTCCTCGAACCGGGCGACGTGGCGGTGATCTGCGTCAATGGCGTGTTCGGCGAGCGCATGTGCCAGATGGCGGCCCGCGCGGGCGCCGAGGTGGTGCGCGTCGACCACGCCTGGGGCGAGGCCGTGGATGCGGCGCGGGTGGAGGCGGCCCTGTGGGCGCGGGGGGCCAAGCTCCTCGCCTTCGTCCATGCCGAGACCTCGACCGGCGCGCTCAGCGACCCCGGCCCCCTGTGCGCCATCGCCCGGGAGCATGGCGCGCTGACCGTGGTGGACTGCGTCACCTCCCTGGCCGGCATCCCGGTGGACGTGGCGGGTTGGGACGCCGACGTGGTCTATTCCGGCACGCAGAAGTGCCTCTCCGCCCCGCCAGGCCTGTCGCCCTTCGCCTTCGGGCCGCGGGCGAAGGCGGCGGTGGCCGCTCGCAAGACCCCGCCGCGCACCTGGCTCTACGACCTGTCGCTCCTCATGAGCTACTGGGACGGACCGTCTCCGGGTTCGGGGGGAGGCGGCGGCCGCGCCTATCATCACACCGCCCCCGTGAACGCGATCTACGGACTGCACGAGGCGCTGGTGGTGCTGTTCGAGGAGGGGCTCGAGGCCTCGCACGCCCGCCACCGCAGGAGCCACCTCGGCCTCAGCGCGGGCCTGCAGGCGCTGGGGCTGGAGCTCGCCGTGCCGGAGGCCCGACGCCTGCCGCAGCTCAACGTGGTCGAGGTGCCGCAAGGCGTGGACGAAGCCGCCGTGCGCGCCCGCATGCTCGACCGTTTCGGCGTGGAGATCGGCTCCGGCCTCGGCCCCTCCAGGGGCAAGGTGTGGCGCATCGGCCTGATGGGGGCCTCGGCCACGCCCGCGCACGTGCGGATGGCGCTCGTGGCGCTGGCCGACGCGATCTCCGCCCAGGCTCCGGTGCCCCCTGTGCAGGCTGCGATGGACGCGGCGGAGGCGGCGTTCGGCTGAGGTCTACTCAGAAATGTTCTTGACTTGTTCACGCTCGCCCAACAGCTTGATCGCAGGCTGAGCGGGGAGGCGGGGATGGCGGCGCGCGTGGTCACCGTGGCGTTCGAGGGGGTCGACGCCCGGCGCGTGGACGTGGAGGTGCAGGCCTCATCGGGCCAGGTCGCCTTCGTGGTCGTGGGCCTGGGCGACAAGGCCGTGGGCGAAAGCCGCGAGCGGGTGCGCGCCGCCTTCGCCGCCCTGGGGCTTGCCCTGCCCTCCAAGCGCCTCGTCGCCAACCTCGCCCCGGCCGACCTGCCCAAGGAGGGCAGCCACTACGACCTGCCGATCGCCCTCGCCCTGATGGGGGCGATGGGGGTCATTCCGCCCGACGCCCTGAACGGCTGGATGGCTTTCGGCGAGCTGGGGCTGGACGGGCAGATCGCCCCCACCGCCGGTGCCCTCCCCGCCGCCATCGCCGCCAGCGAGATGGGCCTCGGCCTCATCTGCCCCTACGCCTGCGGGCCTGAGGCGGCCTGGGCGGGGGATGTACGGATCCTCGCTCCCCGCTCCCTGATCGCGGTGGTGAACCATTTCCGCGGCACGCAGGTGATGAGCGCGCCCTCGCCCGGGGCCGTGATCGACCCGCCGCCCGGCCCCGACCTGCGCGAGGTGAAGGGACAGGAGCACGCCAAGCGCGCGCTCGAGATCGCGGCCGCCGGGGGCCACAACCTCCTGTTCGTGGGGCCGCCGGGGTCGGGCAAGTCCATGCTGGCGCAGCGCCTGCCGGGGCTTCTGCCGCCCCTGTCGCCGCGGGAACTGCTCGAAACGTCGATGGTGCAGTCGGTGGCGGGGCTTCTGGCCAAGGGCGAGCTGACGCGGGCGAGGCCGTTCCGGGCCCCGCACCACTCGGCCTCGATGGCGGCTCTCACCGGCGGCGGGGTGCGGGCCAAGCCGGGGGAGGTGTCCCTGGCGCACAACGGCGTCTTGTTTCTGGATGAGATGCCGGAGTTCAATCCGCAGGCGTTGGACAGTCTGCGCGGGCCGCTCGAAACGGGCGAGGTGATCGTGGCGCGGGCCAACCACCACGTGCGCTATCCGGCGCGGGTGCAGCTGGTGGCGGCCATGAACCCCTGCCGCTGCGGTCATGGCGGCGCCGGTCGCGGCGCCTGCGGCAAGGCTCCCCGCTGCCAGAAGGATTATCAGGGCCGCATCTCTGGCCCCCTGCTCGACCGGATGGACCTGCAGGTGGACGTGCCCCCCGTCACCGCCGCCGATCTCGCCCTACCCGCCCCGGCCGAGGGCACGGCCGAAGCCGCGTTGCGGGTGGCCGTCGCCCGCGCCCGGCAGGAGGCCCGCGCCGCCGAGCTCGACATCGCGGATGGCCTGAACGCCCGGCTGAACGGCGACGGGCTCGACCGGGCCTGCGCTCTGGACGACGGGGCCCGCGCCCTCCTGTCCCGGGCGGCAGAGGCCGGGGCACTCACCGCGAGGGGCTGGACGCGGGTGCTCAGGCTCGCCCGCACCATCGCCGACCTTGATGGCGCAGACGGCGTTCGCCGGGTGCACGTGGCCGAGGCGCTGGGCCATCGCCGCTCGTCGCTGGACGTTTCGACCCCGCCCCCTGCGCCCGCCTTCGACGGATCGCCGCTTGACCGGGTGTTAAGCGGCCCGCGCTAGGCTTGCGCCCATGCTCACGGCTGGCGACCTCCTCGAAGGCCTCGACGGCCCGGCCGCGGTGCTCGGACCCGATCGCGCCGCCGAGCCCCTCGCCGCCAACGCCGCCTTCCTCGCCCTGCCCGCGACCGAGCGCGCCCGCGCCGCCGATCCCGCCTGCGAGGACTGGCGCGCCCGACCCCTCGCGGGAGGTGCGCGCCTCGTTCAGCCCGATCGCCGCCGCACGGGGGCCGCCCGCCGCGCCGACGTGATGGCCACCCTCAGCCACGAAATCCGCACGCCCCTGAATGGCGTGCTGGGCATGGCGGGCCTTCTGGAGGGCACCCGGCTCGACGCCAC
>JBBRQN010000002.1:0-264123 GCA_038226305.1 Caulobacterales bacterium | reverse complement strand
CGATTTCGACGGCAAGATCACCCTCACCGAATGGCGAGCCAAGGCGAGCCGCAGCTTCGACCGCCTCGATCCCACGCAAACCGGCGCTCTGACCCTGGCCCGCCTGCCCAGAACGCCCCAGCAGGAGGCTGTGGATGCCCGTCGCATCCGCGATGCGAAGCGGGCCGCCAGGGGCTGAGCAGCCCGCCCAAAGCTCAGCGTCGGGCGAGCAGAACGCCCAGGATTATGCCCGCGGCGAAGGCCGATCCTGCCGACACGCCCACGGCGATGAAAGGCTTGGTCTGCACCGTGTCACGGAGCACGTCAGACTGATCGGCCGCCCAATCGCGCGCCGTTTCGGCCCCTTCGCTGACCGCCTTGCGCATTTGCCCGGAAAGCTCCTGCGCCTTGGCCCCCACGTCGCCCGCGATGGCGCGAGCACGGTCGGCCAGGGCGGCAGCCTCGGCCTCAGTGGTCTCGATGGCGTCGGCGGCTTTTGCGGTCACGTCCGGCATGGAAGTCTCCTCGAGGGTTCAGTCGCTGCGCTAACGCGGCCGATAGCGCAGCGTTCCGCGCCAGGCGATGCGGGCGAAGCCGCGGTCAGGCCGCCGCGGCCTGCGGGCGGTGGAAGAACAGAGCCTGCCCGATCAACGCTTTCACCGCATCCTCGCGGAAGGGCTTGGTGATGAGAAAGGCCGGTTCTGGACGATCTCCGGTCAGAAGATGCTCGGGGAACGCCGTGATGAAGATCACCGGGATGTCGTAAAGGCGCAGGATTTCCGAGGCGGCATCCATGCCGCTGGAGCCGTCCGCAAGGCGAATGTCCGCCAACAGCAGGCCCGGCCGCCGCTCCCGTGCCGCGGCCATCGCCTCGCCATGCGTGGCCGCCACCCCGGTCACCGAATGGCCGAGTTCGCGCACCAGCCGGGTGAGGTCGAGGGCGATGATCGGCTCATCCTCGATGATCAGGACTTCGGTGCGCAGCTGGGTTTCGATCTCTGCCTGAGCCTCGATCAGGCGCTGCTCGCAAGCCTTAGGCGTGATGTCGAGCACGATGGCGGCCTCCGCGGTGGGAAAGCCCTCCATCGCCACCAGGAGGAGGCACGCCCGGCGATCGGGCGACAGGGTCTGCAGGCGGGCGTCGGCCGTGGATGCGGCCGTGGTGGCACGCGGCCCGTCGGGGCTGGCTAGCCAGACCTGATGCAGCACGCGGAACAAACTCGGCCGCAGCGGCACGTCTGGGTCGAGCCGCATCTCGCCGCCCAGCAGGCGCTCCATCGCCGCCTGCACTAAGGCGTCTCCATGCGCCTGCGAGCCCGTGAGGGCGCGCGCATAGCGGCGCAGGTACGGAGCCTGTCGTGCGATCTGCTTGGGCATGAAAGACCCCTCCGGCTCGACGTCTGCCGCCGGACCGGGCGCGTCGGGTACAGCGCGAACGGACGATCGCGACTTGCGCGAAAAACGGCTCAGCATCGGCGGCGTTCCGCGCGTCCTTGAAGGTTCTTGTCTGCCCGGAGCGGGCTCGGGTTTGTCATGCCCCTATCATTCGATAATCGCACCTAGTCAGATTGGCGCGCGGCCGATTGACCCGCACGGAGCCATTGCAAAGCACCGCTTCAGCCTTTCAGAAGGTCGCCCACGATGCCCACGCCCAGCGAAATCACCAGCGCGTTGAAGGCGAAGGAGATCAGGGCGTGCACCGTGATCAGGTTGCGGAACGAGGTGTTGGTCGGCCCGAAGTCGGACACCTGGAAGCATGCGCCGATGCAGACGGCCATGTAGATGAAGTCCCGATAGGTGCGCGGCTTGTCGCCGGTGATCGTGAACCCTTCCGCCGCCTTCCCGTTGCCGTCGGCGTCGCCGAAATAACGGTGGGCGTAGTGCAGCGTGAAGAGCGACTGCACGCATAGCCAGCTCAGCACTAGCGTTCCGATGGCGAGGAGGCTCAGCCACATCTGGCCCCCCTCGCCGCCCCCGCCCTTGGGGCCACCCGAATGCGATTCCCGCAGCGCGATGATCACCGCGGCGAATGCGAAGGAGACGCAGCCCAAGATCATCGCGGTCAGCACGGGGCGGCCCTCATCCTCCTGGCAGGCCCTGTGACGCAGGTCGTGCTCGTCGTCGGTAAGCAGCATCCAGCCTGTGGTGAGGAGGAAGACCAGGGCCGCCACGTCCCAGCCGATCAGGATCGAGGCACCGGGCCTAAGCGCCTGGCTGACCCCGATGCCGGTGGCGATTCCCACAACGCCGGCCAGCGGGGCGCGCCAGTGGCTCTTCAGAAAGTGCGGCTTGGCCGCGGGCGTCTTCGTGGGGGGCATGGCCGTCGTCCTCTAATCGGGCTGGAGCTTAGTCGCAGCCCTGAGTCGAACCATGTCGGCCCCGAGACGGTTGCTGAGGCGAGGCCGCAGGCGGGCACGAGCGCCCAGGCGTGAGCCGGTCGCCGTTTTGCGAAAGCACCACCCGTGCGGGAACTTCGCCCCCACGGCCACGGTTACCCTTGCGACGTCGCAGACTGGCGACCCCACAATTCAAGGAGATCGGATCATGGCCAGCACCAACGAAGATGCGCCGCGCACCGGCAAGTCAGCCCGCGGCTTCGCGTCGATGGATCGCGAGAAGCAGCGCGAGATCGCCCGCAAGGGTGGCGAGAGCGTGCCCAACGAAAAGCGCAGCTTCTCGCAGGACCGCAGTCTCGCCGCCGCCGCAGGCCGCAAGGGCGGGGAAGCCTCCCAGGGTGCCCGCCGCAAGACCGAAATCTGACGCCAGGGGCTGATCGAGCCCCTCAGATTTGAAGCTCTCGAAGCGCCGTGGACCCCCGTCCACGGCGCTTTCGATTCAGCGTCCCCGTCAGTCCCGCGCCCGCAGCAGGATCAGCGCGAAGGCGAACGGCTGCGGTGATCGCCAAGCCTGCAAGGCTTCCCATCCCGCAGCGGAGGCGATCGCGTCGAAATCGGCAGGTCGGTGCTTGTAGGAGTTCTCGGTGTGGATGGTCTCGCCCTCCACAAAGGCGATGCGGTGGCCCGCCACCGTCACCGTCTGCCGTTTCAGGCTCTCCAGACGCATCTCGACCCGGCTTTCGGTGGGGTTCCACACCGCGCGATGGCGGAAGGCCGAGAGGTCGAAGTCAGCCCCGAGCTCCCGGTTAATGCGGGTGAGGATGTTCAGATCGAAGGCCGCCGTCACGCCCTGGGCGTCGTCGTAGGCGGCTTCCAGCACGGCCGCGTCCTTGGCCACGTCCACGCCGATGAGGAACAGCGCGCCTTTGCCCAGCATGGCGCGGGCCGAGGCGAGGAAGCCCTGCGCCTCCTCCGGCGTGAAATTGCCGATGGTGGAACCGGGGAAGAAGCCCACGCGCGTCAAACCATCCAGCGAAGTGGGCAGGGGCGTCGGCTGGGTGAAGTCGCCCTGGATGGGTGTGATCGACAGCGCAGGATAGGCAGCCGCCAGGGAAACAGCTGCCGGACCAAGCGCATCGGGGCTGATGTCGATCGGGGCGTAGGCCGCAAGGTTGGGCAGGGCGTCGAGCAGCAGCCGGGTCTTGGTGCTGGCACCGCTGCCGAACTCCACCAGCACGCCGTCTGCCGCCCCGGCACCGCGCAGGGCCTGAGCGATCTCAGGGGCTGCGCCCGTCAAGAGGGCGGTCTCCGTGCGTGTGGGGTAGTATTCCGACAGGGTGGTGATCGCCTCGAACAGGCGGGAGCCCTCCGCATCGTAGAGGTGCTTGCTCGGCAGGCGCTTCTGCGGGCGGGATAGCCCCTCCAGCACGTCGGAACGCAGGTCGCCCTCCGCGGCTGTGACGGTGCCCGCCGCGTCCTGCGCCAGCCGCACGCCGGTGAACTGCCAGCGGGCCGAGGGCGGGAAGAAGTTGCGATAGCTTGGGCGCAGGTGATCCGGCGAAGTCGCGAACGATCCCCCCCGCAGCACCATCTGGCCCGACATGAACTTGCCGTTGTACTCGCCCACGGCCCCCGATGCCGTGACGAACCCTGGATAGGGAAGGTAGGCGCTCGCGGTCCACTGCCAGGCGGTATCGGTGAGCTGCTGCAGGCCCAGGCCCCGCGCGGCGGCTCGCGGCTCCAGGCCCGCCTTCGCTGGTGCCGAATTGGCGGTCGCCGCGTGGGCCTCCCACTCGAACTCGGTCGGCAGGCGGCACCCGCGCCAGCGGGCGTAGGCGTCGGCCTCGAAGTGGCTGACGTGCAGCACGGGGCCGTGCAGGTCGAGGGGCCGCAGGCCCTGCAGGCCGAACACCTGCCACTCGCCGTCGCCGCCCATGCGCCAATGGAACGGAGCGTTCCAAGCCTCGGCCTGCACGGCGGCCCACCCGTCGGCGAGCCACAGCTCGGGGCGGCGATAGCCGCCCTCGCGCATGAACTCGAGCCATTCGGCGTTGGTCGTCAGGCGCTCGGCCAGGCGGTGCAGCTGCAGCAAGGCCGTGTGGCGCGGCCGCTCGTTGTCGAAGGCGAAGCCGCCCTCAGTGGCCCCTATCTCCACGAGGCCGCCGGGATGCTCCACCCAGCGCAGAGGCACGGGCTCGGAGGTCGCAGCGGAAGCCCCGGCGGCGTAGGCGGGATCGAGCGGGTTCACCGACAGCAGATGCAGAACGTCGGTGAGCAGAAGCTCCTGATGCTGCTCCTCATGGGCAAAGCCGAGGGACATCAACGCCTCGGCCTGCGCATCGACGCCGCGAGCGAGGAGCGCCTCCATGCCGGCGTCCACGTAGGCACGGTAGGCCAGCACGTGGGAGACACCGGGTCGGGTCATCAAACCCCGCGCCGCACGCGGAGCGCGAGGGCCGATGGCTTCGTAGTAGGAGTTGAACAGCACCCCGAACGCCGGATCGAACGGAGCTGCGCCTGTGAGCGGGATCAGCAGAAACGTCTCGAAGAACCAGCTCGTGTGCGCCAGATGCCACTTGGCCGGGCTGGCGTCTGGCATGGACTGCGCGGTCATGTCCTCGGGCGACAGGGGCTCGGCCAGCGCAACGGAGCGGGCGCGAACGGCGCGATAGCGCCTGAGAAGCGGCGACGCAGGGGCCGCAACCTGACCCTGCTCGGTGCTGGCCGTCGCCCCGCCACCGATCTCGTCGAGCGCCATCCGCAAATCCATCGCCGTCCCCGCCTAGGCGCCGCGGCGCCTGATTTCTTGGGCGCCTAAGGGCAGCCCTCGCGGCACGGAACGCCCGACCGAGCCCAGCGTTCAATCGCCACTCTCACCCGGGAGCCTTGTGTCACACGATTTCCGCCCGGGCGAGTTGCCTGGGCCGCGTGGAGTGCTGATGTCCAACGCCCACGCCATCCCGCCACCGTCACCGACCTCGGCGACGCTGCCGCCCGTGGACCCGACCTGGCGCAACGACGTGGTTGCGCTGATCCCCGCCCTCAGAGCCTTCGCGTGGTCGCTCAGCCGCAATGGCTCCGATGCCGACGACCTCGTCCAGGATACGCTGATCAAGGCCTGGTCGAACCGCGAGAAGTTCGAATTGGGCACCAACCTGCGCGCCTGGCTTTTCACCATCTTGCGCAATACCTACTATACTCAGGCCGTGCGCCGCCGCCGCGAGGTGGCCGACGCCGACGGGAAATACGCCGCGACGCTATCATCGAGCCCCACCCAGGAGTGGAGCGTGGCGATGAAGTCCCTGCAAGCGGCCCTTCAGCAACTGCCCGACGAGCATCGCGAGGCGCTGATCCTCGTGGGGGCTGCAGGGCTCACCTATGAGGAGGCGGCTGAAATCTGCGGCTGCGCGCTGGGCACGATCAAGAGCCGGGTGAACCGGGCACGGGCAAAGCTGCTCAAGCTGATGGATGTGGACGACGCTTCCGACACCCTCGTCAGCCAGCACCACATCGCCGACCGACGGCCTGAGTGATCCTCAGCGGCGGGCGGGCTTGCTCTTCGCACAGGCGGCATAGAGATCGCCCCGCTGGAAAGCGGCTTCCAGCGCATCGGCGAGATCGACGAGACGGCTGGGCATGGGGCCTTCGGACAGCTGGTCGAACATGCCCTTGAGTTGAACGCCCAGGGCCTCGGGCTCAGGCGTGTCGAAGAGGGCGGTGCCCCACGGCGCGCGACGTTCCGACTCGACCGTGCCCGCTTCGACTATCAATCTGGGCATGCGACTCTTGGCCCCCTGATACAAAGCGAGACGCAACGTCGCACCCCTGTCTGGCTCTACCAATAACCATGCCGGGCGGTAAAGCGCGTTCGCGTCCCGGCAGGTGCGCCTGGGGCGCGCGAGCCCCGGCTTGCTGTCGCCTTGCCCGAGCACAGCCTAGGATGACGCCATGACCGCGCCTGCCGAAGACGACCGCTCCATCCTCGATTGCGCCGTGATCGGGGGCGGCCCGGCAGGGCTGACCGCCGCGGTCTACCTGGGCCGCGCGCGACGCCTGTTCGCCGTGTTCGATGCGGGCGAGAGCCGGGCGCGTTGGATCCCCACCAGCCACAACACGCCGGGCTTTCCGCAGGGCGTCGGGGGCGAGGCCCTCCTGTCTCGCCTGCGCCAACAGGCGGAACACTTCGGGGCCGTGATCGTGCAGACCTCGGTGAGCGGCCTCTCCGGCGGCAACGGGCCGCTCTTCACCCTGCAGACGGGGGATGGCCCGGTGCGGGCCCGCACGGTGATCCTCGCCACAGGCGTTCGCGACCGTGAGCCGCACCTGCCCGACATGGCCGACGCGGTGAAGCGGGGCCTGATCCGCATCTGCCCCATCTGCGACGGATGGGAGTCCAGCGGGCTGAACATCGGCGTGATCGGATCGGGTGAGCACGCCGCAGGCGAGGCGCTGTTCCTGCGCACCTATTCAGAGCGGGTGACGGTGCTGTTGGCCGATGACCGCGCACCCTCGGCCGACAGCCTGCAAAAGCTGCAAGATGCCCGGGTGACCGTGATCGAAGGCCCCGTGACCAGCGTCAGCATCACCGATGGCCGGGTCACCTGCCTCGCGTCGCAGGGCGAGGGGCACCCGTTCGACGTGGTCTACGCCGCCCTAGGCGTCGATCCCGCGACCGCCCTGGCCCACGCCTGCGGTGCGAAGCTGAGCGCCGATCAGCGCCTCATAGTGGACGCGCACATGCAGACCTCGGTGAAGGGACTCTATGGCGCGGGCGATGTGGTGAGGGGCCTGAACCAGATCGCGGTGGCCTATTCGGAGGCTGCCATCGCCGCCACCGCGATCCACAACGCCCTGCCCCGCAACCCGGTCTGACGCGCCGTTTCTATCGCCACCAACGCCTGAGCTTGCAAGCTCAGGGCGCAACGGCCAAGCATGAGGCCACGAAACGCGGGGCGGGCATGAGCCGAAGGTTCACTCTCTACATCCTCATCGGCATGGTGCTGGGGCTGATGGCAGGCACCGCCCTGCACGCCTATGCGCCCGATCCCAAGGCCGCGTCGGACCTCCTGTCGCTGGTCACCGACATCTTCCTGCGACTGATCAAGATGATCATCGCCCCCCTGGTGCTGTCGACACTGATCGCCGGCATCGCTCACATGGGCGACGGCAAGTCCATCGGGCGGGTGGGCGCCAAGGCGCTGGGCTGGTTCGTGGCGGCGGGCGTGGTCTCGCTCATCATCGGCATGGTGATGGTGGAGCTGTTCCAGCCGGGCGCGGGCCTGCAGATGGCCATCCCCGCCGCCGACGCCGCCGGAGCGCCGGGGGTCGCGACATCCCTGTCGCTCAAGGAGTTCCTGAACCACGTGGTGCCCGCCTCGGTGGCGGACGCCATGAGCAAGAACGAGATCCTGCAGATCGTGGTGTTCTCGGTCTTCGCCGGCATCGCCACAGCCGCGGTGGGCGAGCCTGCCAAACCGTTCCTCGCGGGCGTCGAGGCGCTGGCGGCGGTGATGCTGAAGATCACCAACTACGTGATGCTGTTCGCACCCGTGGCGGTGTTCGCCGCCATCGCCGCCTCCGTCGCGACGCAGGGGCTGGAGGTGATCCTCACCTACGCCAAGTTCGTCGGCGGGTTCTATGTGGCGCTGGCGATCCTGTGGGCGGTGCTGCTTCTGGCCGGGGGTGCGGTGGTGGGCTTGGGCCGCGTGCGGTCGCTGTTCGGGATGATCCGCCAGCCGGCGCTGCTGGCGTTCTCCACCGCTTCCTCCGAAGCCGCCTATCCCCGCACGCTGGAGGAGCTGGAGCGGTTCGGCGTGTCCAAGCGGCTGGCGAGCTTCGTCCTACCGCTGGGCTACTCGTTCAATCTCGACGGCTCTATGATGTACTGCACCTTCGCGAGCCTGTTCATCGCGCAGGTCTACGGCGTGCACCTGACCATGACGCAGCGGGTCTTGATGCTGCTGCTGTTCCTGGTCACGTCCAAGGGCATCGCGGGCGTGCCGCGGGCGTCGCTCGTGGTGATCGCGGCGACCCTGCCCTACTTCCACATCCCGGAGGCGGGCCTGCTTCTGGTGCTGGGGGTCGACCACTTCCTCGACATGGGACGCAGCGCCACCAACGTCATCGGCAACTCTGTGGCGAGCGCTGTCGTCGCCAAATGGGAGGGCGAGCTGAGCGCATCCTCCCCCGAGCCCGCTCTTACGCCGAGCTGAACCCTTACGAGCCCTCGGTGGCCGAGTGCGTAGTGGTGGTCGTCGTGCTGCTGGAGCGAACCGTGCCCGTGCGGGCCGTCATGCCAGACGCGGCTGCATCCTCTTCCATCTGAGCGTCCACCGCCCCTGTGGCGACCGTTGGCTCGGTGGTGTTGCGGCGCACGATGGGGGGCGGGGGCACCGGCGCAGGCTCGGGCGCGGCGACCGCCGGGGGGGCCTCGACCGTCTGATGAGGCTCGTCGCCCCGATCACCACAGCTCGCGAGCGCGAGCGCCGCGATCGCGGCTGCAGCCGCCGTCCATGTCCTGCTCATCCGCCCAGTCCCCCCGCCCGACTCGCATCCGTGTCGGCTTCGCAACCTATAACGCAGCAACCGCCGAGATGGGTGCGGAGGCTGGCGCCATCGGGGCCAGGGCCAGGCGGCGCGCCAGTTCCCGGTCCCACGAATAGGGATCGTCGCGGAAGTTCACCGAACCGTCGGGGGCCAGATAGGCCGTCCAGTACAGCAGGAACACGGCGATCGGCTGCGGCAGGGGCGCGCGGATGGTGTCGCCGGCCGCGATGGTCTGCTCCACCGCGTCGTCGGCCCAGCGCGGGTCGGCGGCGAGCACCGACTTGGCGAGGTCCATCGGCTTTTCGAGGCGCACGCAGCCGTGGCTGACCATGCGGGAATAGGTGCCGAACGTGCCGTGGCTGGGCGTGTCGTGCAGGTAGACGCCGTAGGTGTTGGGGAAGTCGAACTTGATCCGGCCCAGCGCCGAGGTGTCGCCCGACTTCTGCTGCAGTCGCGTGCCCCCGCCCGGCAGGTTGATGATCGTGATCGACCGCTTGGCGAGATAGCCGGGGTTCGCCCGCTCCTTGGGCCACAGCTCCTTGGTGGCGATGGAGCTCGGCACGTTCCAGGGCGGGTTGAATACGATGCTCTGCACCTGGCTCTGCAGCATCGGCGTCTCGTCCCCGGGGCGGCCGGTGACGGCGCGCATGGAGAGCGTGGGCGTATCCTCGTGGAACACGGTCAGCACCGCGGCGGCGATGTTCACCTGGATGCGGTCGGCCGGCAGGGTGGCGGGCAGCCAGCGCCAGCGCTCGAGGTTCGCCGTGATCTGGTCAAGGCGACGCTGGGCGGGCACGTTGAGAGCCGCAAGCGTCGAGGCCGCGACCACGCCGTCCGGCTTCAGGCCATAGCGCTTCTGGGCACGGGCCACCGCCTGCTCGACGCCCTCGTCGAAGGCGGTCGCGCCGTCGGCCTGCACCGCGGAGTCTTCGACCGCGAGGCGCGCCTTCAGGAGCGCCACGCGGGGATCGCTGTCACCGAGCTTCAGCGCCGGGCCGTCGGGCACCGAGCGCCAACCCCCCGCCGCCACGACGCCGCGATAGGTCGCCAGCCCCTGCCGCAGGCTGTCGTACCCCGCGTACGGGGGCGGGAGGGACGCCAGCCACTCCTGCAGGCGATCCTGCTGGGCAGCCGCCACGAAGCCGGGGCGCGGATCGAAGGCCGCGGGGCGCAGGCCCCAGTCGGCGACGAACTGGTTTGGCAGCAGCCGCCCGGCGTGAACCGCCTGGGCATAGGCCATCAACCCCTCGCTCAGCTGGGCCATCGCCATACGGCGACGGGCGGGATCGCGACCGTTCAGGTCGGTGTCGAGGCCGGGGCGCACGTAGGCCGAGGGCTCCAGCCCGTGGGCGCCCGCATCGTCAAGGGTGCGGCGGATCAGGGCGATCTGGTCGGCGCGCAGGTTCACCTCGACCATCGGCTGGGCCAAGGGTGACATCGGCGCCGCCTGGAAGGCAGGCGAGGGCCGGGGCGGGGGACGCATGGCCTCGGGGCCCTGGGCCTGAGGCTGGGCCAGGGCCGCCGGTGCGGCCGCGAGCAAAAGCGCCGACCCGAGGATCAGCTGCGGAAAGGTGAACTGGGCCATGACATTGAACCTAACACGCCAGCGGCTCTGAAGCTGCCGCCTCTGCGCAACAACCCGTGGCGTAATCGTCTCAGATCGTAAAGCGGATGCACCCCACGGGCGCTTCAACACGGGCCAGCCAGCCGTTACACGAGGGCTCGCATCGGAGACCCCTGCCCCATGAAGACCCGCGCCGCCGTCGCCTTCGCCGCCAAGTCGCCACTGGAGATCGTCGAAGTCGATCTGGAGGGCCCCCGCGCGGGCGAGGTGCTGGTGGAGATCAAGGCCACGGGCATCTGCCACACCGACGCCTACACCCTCGACGGGCTCGACTCGGAGGGCATCTTCCCCTCGATCCTGGGGCACGAGGGCGCGGGCGTGGTGGTGGAGATCGGGGCGGGCGTGACCAGCGTGGCGGTGGGCGACCACGTGATCCCGCTCTACACGCCCGAATGCCGCCAGTGCAAAAGCTGCCTCAGCCGCAAGACCAACCTGTGCACCGCCATCCGTGGCACGCAAGGCAAGGGCGTGATGCCCGACGGCACGAGCCGCTTCAGCTACAAGGGCCAGGCGATCGCCCACTACATGGGCTGCTCCACCTTCGCCAACCACACCGTCCTGCCCGAGATCGCGGTGGCGAATATCCGGCCCGACGCCCCCTTCGAGAAGGCCTGCTACATCGGCTGCGGCGTCACCACGGGGGTGGGTGCGGTCGTGAACACGGCACAGGTGGAGCCGGGGGCCAACGCCATCGTCTTCGGCCTGGGCGGCATCGGGCTGAACGTGATCCAGGGCCTGAAGATGGTGGGCGCCGACAGGATCATCGGCGTCGACATCAATCCCGACAAGGAAGACTGGGGCCGCCGCTTCGGCATGACCCACTTCGTGAACCCGAAAACCGTGAGCGGCGATCTGGTGCAGCACCTCGTGGCGCTGACAGACGGGGGCGCCGACTACACCTTCGACTGCACGGGCAACACCGACGTGATGCGCACGGCGCTCGAAGCTTGTCACAGGGGTTGGGGCGAGAGCATCGTCATCGGCGTGGCCGAGTCCGGCAAGGAGATCGCCACCCGCCCCTTCCAGCTCGTCACCGGTCGGGTGTGGAAAGGCTCGGCGTTCGGGGGCGCGAGAGGCCGCACCGACGTGCCCAAGATCGTCGACTGGTACATGGACGGGAAGATCCAGATCGACCCGATGATCACCCACGTGCTGCCGCTGGAGCGCATCAACGAGGCGTTCGACCTGATGCACCGGGGCGAGAGCATCAGAAGCGTCGTGGTGTTCTGACGGTCATTCCGCCGGTTGCGACCGGAACAGCCAGCCGAACACGAACACCGCGACCAGTGCTCCCGCCAGCTGTGCTGCGATGAATGCCGGGGCCGAGCTCGGGGCGATGCCGGCGAAGCTGTTCGTCAGGCTGCGCACCACCGTCACCGCCGGGTTGGCGAAGGCGGTCGAGGCTGTGAACCAGTAGGCCGCCGTGATGTAGAGCCCCACCGCAGTGGGCGTGAACTCGGATCGGAACCGCAGGCAGCCGAGGATCACGCCGATCAGCCCGAAGGTGGCGACGCCCTCGGAAAGCGCCTGCCCCGGCCCGTCGCGCAGCTTCGTGGACACCTGCAGGATCGCCTTGCCGAACATGGCATGGGCCAGCCACACGCCAAGGATCGCCCCGACGCCCTGCACCAGCACGAACGCTGCAGCCGTTCCCGCCCCAAGCTCCCGGCGCACCAGAAACGCCAGCGTCACCGCCGGGTTGAAGTGGGCGCCCGAGATGGGGCCAAAGATCGTGATCAGCACCACCAGAGCCGCTCCGGTGGCCAGGGTGTTGCCCAGAAGCGCGATGGCGACATTTCCGCCCGCCAGCCGCTCGGCCATGATTCCCGACCCCACCACCACCGCCAGCAGGAGCCCCGTGCCGAGCCCCTCGGCCACAAGCCTGCGCGCCGTGGAGAACGGCCGCATCGGCGGCTCCAGCGAAGCGGTTGCCACGTCAGTCGAGGTAGACGGGCGGGGCGGGCGCGGCCTGGCCGATGAGGTCCATCTCACGCTGCACCGAAAGGGCGTCGAGCTCGGCCAGGGGCAGGCTCGTCAACAGGCCGATGCGAGCGTACAGCGCGCGATAGGCCTCGGCGAAGGCCAGCGCCACGGCGCTTTCCGAGCCCTCGACCGCAGCCGGATCGGGCACGCCCCAGTGGGCGCGGATCGGCTTGCCGGGCCACATCGGGCACACCTCGCCCGCCGCATTGTCGCAGACGGTGACGATGAAATCGAAGGCGACGGCGTGTTCGCCCTCGAACTCGTCCCACGACTTGGAGCGCAGGTGATCGACGGGATAGCCGCTCGCCTTGAGGAGCTTCAACGCTCCGCGGTGGATTTCGCCCTTGGGGTGCGAGCCTGCGGAGTAGGCCCTGAACTTGCCCGCCCCCAGCCGCTGCATGATCGACTCCGCCAGGATCGAGCGGGCCGAGTTGCCGGTGCAGAGGAACAGTATGTCGTAAGGGGTTTGGTCGCTCATGCCTGCGCCTCCTGTCGCGCTTGTGGGCCGGCCGCGCAGCAGGCCGCCTCGTGGGTGAGCGCCGCCAGAGGCGCGCAGATCTGCGGATTGCCATTGCAGCAGTCGTGCATGAGGAAGCCCAGGAGCTCGCTCATGGCCTCGTAGGCCGCGGTGTAGATGATCGACCGCCCGTCCCTGCGTGAATGCACGAGCCCCGCATGGGCTAGCACGCTCAGCCCGGCGGAAAGCGTGGTGGGTGCGATGCCGACGCGGCGCCCCACCTCTCCCGCAGCCAGCCCCTCCGGCCCCGCCTGCACCAGCGTGCGAAACACTCCGAGCCGCCCCTCGTGCGCCAGGGCGGAAAGCGCAGCCGTTGCGTGGGACATTTTCATATTTCATGGATAGACGGAATATGCGACGAAGGGAAGACATGCCAACGCTCGATCCCCTCCCCGCCCTCGATGCTCGCTTAGCCCCGCGCCCCACGCTGGAGGCGCTGACGCCGCAGGCGCGTGCCACGCACCCGCCCCGGTTCCTGCTGCTCTACGGCTCCCTGCGCGAACGGGCGTTCAGCCGCCTCTTGATCGAGGAGGCCGATCGGCTCTTGCGGGCGATGGGAGGGGAGACCCGCATCTTCGATCCCCGCGGCCTGCCGCAGGTGGACGACGCGCCCCTGGACCACCCCAAGGTGGAGGAGCTGCTGGAAGCCTCGCTCTGGTCCGAAGGGCAGGTATGGTGCAGCCCGGAGCGGCACGGGGCGATGACGAGCGTCTTCAAGTCACAGATCGACTGGCTGCCCCTGGACCGAGGCGGCGTGCGGCCCACGCAGGGGCGCACCCTGGCGGTGTGTCAGGTGAACGCAGGCTCGCAATCGTTCAACACGGTGAACCAGCTTCGCATCCTGGGGCGCTGGATGCGGATGATCACCATTCCGAACCAGTCGTCCGTCGCCAAGGCCTATGACGAGTTCGACGACGAGGGCCGCATGAGGCCTTCGGCCTATTACGACCGGCTGGTGGACGTGATGGAGGAGCTGATGAAGTTCACCCTCATCACCCGCGACTGCGCAGACGCGCTGACGGACCGCTACAGCGAGCGCAAGGCGCAGGGCGGCGAGCCCGCAGGGGCGGCGAGCCTGGCGGCGGCGGTCGGAGCGGTCAGCCCTCGAACAACGTCGTGAAGGCGGCGGCCTCTGCGGCCGTCATGTGGAGGCCGAGCTTGGAGCGGCGCCACAGCACGTCCTGTGCGGTGACGGCCCATTCGTGGTCGCGCAGGTAGGTCGCCTCGCGCTCGGTGAGGCCCGCGCCGAAGTCCCGGCCGAGGTCGGCGGGGGATGTCGCCTCGCCCAGCACCCGCTCCAGCCGCGACCCATAGGCGTGGGCCATGCGGGTGAGCGTGGGTGCCGCAAGCCAGGGCCAGCGGCGGGCGGCAGAGGTCACGAACGCCTCGAAATCCGCACCTGGCAGGTCGCCGCCGGGCAGGATGGCGCTCTGCGTCCAGGGCTGATGCGGCTCGCCCATCGCCTTGCCGAGGTCGCGCAGGGCATGCTCGGCCAGGCGGCGGAAGGTGGTGATCTTACCTCCAAACACGCTGAGTAGGGGCGGGCCGTCGGTATCGATGTCGAACACGTAGTCGCGGGTCACGGCGGAGGCGTTCTCCTCGCCGCTGTCGGCCAGGGGGCGCACCCCGGCATAGCTCCACTTGGCCATCGCCGGCGTGACCGGCTTCGTGAAGTAGTCTCCCAGCACGCCGCACAGGTACTGCGCCTCGGCGTCGGAAGCCTCGATGTGGGCGGGGTCGCCGTCGAACGGCTCGTCGGTGGTGCCCACGAGGGTGAAGTCGGTCTCGTAGGGGATGGTGAACACCACTCGACCGTCGGCGCTCTGCAGGGTGTAGCACTGCGGCCCGTCGTAGAGCTTCGGGAACACGAGGTGGCTCCCCTTCACCAGCCGGGCGTGGTGGCCGCTCGGGGCGTTGCGGCCGGTGGAGGCCAGCACCTTGTCCACCCAGGGCCCGGCGGCGTTCACGAGAGCGCGGGCGGTCACGGTCTCCGGCGTGCCCTCCCCGCTCACGATCTCCGCCGACCAGAGGCCGCCTTCGCGTCGGGCGTTCGAGAGCCGGGTGCGGGTGCGGATCGTGGCCCCCCGCTCGGCCGCATCCACCGCCAGGAGCGCGACGAGGCGGGCGTCGTCCACCCAGCAGTCGGAATATTCGAAGCCCTTGGTCAGGCGGTCGACTAGGGGCTCGCCCGCCGCATCCCGTCGCAGATCGAGGGTCTCCGTGGTCGGCAGGCGCTTTCGGCCGCCGATGTGGTCGTACATGAACAGGCCCACCCGCAGCACCCAGGCGGGGCGAAGGCCATCGTGATGCGGAAGCACGAAACGAAGGGGCCACACGATGTGCGGCGCCGAGTTGAGCAGCACCTCGCGCTCGCCCAGGGCCTCCCGCACCAGGCGGAACTCGTAATACTCGAGGTAGCGCAGTCCCCCGTGGATCAGCTTGGACGACGAGGACGAGGTGGCGTTCGCCAGATCGGCCTGCTCCACCAGGAGAACCTTCAGGCCCCGGCCCGCCGCATCCCGCGCGATGCCGCAGCCGTTCACGCCGCCGCCCACCACCAGCAGGTCGTAAGGGGCGGCCGGGGCGGGGGTGTCGCTCATGACGCCGATGTGGAGGCTCTCGCCTGCGACGTCCAGCCGCGACGACCAAAGCGCCGCTCACGCGTTGCAGCGCCATGACGGCCTTCCCCCTCGACTGCCTGATCTTCACGCCCGACGACGTGGACCTCTCCCGCTCGCCCCTGCGACGGTCGCTGCAGGCCGAAACCTACGTGCTGGGCGCGTTCAACCCCGGCCTGACGCGGCTGCCCAATGGGAACCTGCTGCTGCTTGTGCGCGTGGCCGAGGCTCTGCGCGAGCCGGTGGCAGGCGGCCGCGTGCGCGCCATCCGCTGGACGCCCGAAGGCTATCGCCTGGAAAGCTGGCCGCTGGACGAGGTGGACATGACCGACCCTCGCCAGTTCACCCTGAAACGACCCGGCCCGCGGCTGCTGGGCCTCACCTCCATCTCTTGGCTGCTGCCCGTGGAGCTGACGCCTGACGGCGTCTCTGTGGTGGCCGTCCACTACGACCGGGCGATCGAGCCCGCGGCGAGCTATCAGGAATACGGCGTGGAAGACCCCCGGATCAGCCGCATCAACGGGCGCTACTGGATGGTGGCCTGCTCGGTCAGCCCGGAGCGGCTGGGGAGTTCGCTCTACACGTCGGACGACGGGTTCGAGTGGACGCTGCAGGGGCTGGTGCTCGATCACCTGAACAAGGACATGATGCTGTTCGAAGGCCGCGTGGGCGGGCGGTTCGTCGCCCTCACGCGCCCGCTCGGCGAGGTCTACTTCGCCTATGCGGAGGACAGCCCCTTTCGCGGCGGGCCCTCGATCAACATGGCCACCTCGCCGGACGGGCTGCACTGGAAACCGCTCGAAACCGGGGGCATCCGCGCCCGCAAGGCCTTTGGCGTCTCGTCCAAGCTCGGCGGGGGCACGCCGCCCGTGCTCACGCCGGAAGGCTGGCTGACGCTTTATCATGGGGTGGAGATCAAGGGTGCGGTGGGCGTCTACCGCACCTTCTGGGCGCTGTTCGATGCCGATGATCCCACCCGGCTCCTCCGGCTGGAGGACGAGGCACCGCTGCTGCAGTCCGACGCCGCCCTGATCGCCCCCATCGCGCACCAGCAGTACCTACCGACGCCCGTGGTGTTCACAACCGGGCTGGTGGACGGGGGCGAGGTTTTCATCGCAGCCTCCGGCGAGGCGGACCTCGCCTGCCGCATCACCCACATCCCCAAGGCCCGTTTCGCATGACCCCTGAAGCCGCGGTGCCCTGGTGGAAGTCCCGCGTGATCTATCAGGTCTACCCGCGCTCGTTTCAGGACACGAACGGCGACGGGATCGGCGATCTGCCGGGCGTTCTGCAGCGACTGGATCATCTGGCGGCCTTGGGCGTGGACGCCGTTTGGCTGTCGCCGATCTTCCCCTCGCCCATGGCGGACTTCGGCTACGACGTGGCTGACTACAGCGGCGTCGATCCGCAATTCGGCA
Source organism: Caulobacterales bacterium (assembly GCA_038226305.1). Taxonomy (GTDB): domain Bacteria; phylum Pseudomonadota; class Alphaproteobacteria; order Caulobacterales; family Caulobacteraceae; genus JASLDZ01. The sequence continues at coordinate 247,102 of JBBRQN010000002.1, read as the reverse complement.
CCCTCGCGGACGCCGACGCCGTCATCGCCGCGGCCCACGCGAGGGGTCTGAAGGTGATCCTCGACTTCGTGCCGAACCACAGCTCGGACCAGCATGCGTGGTTCAAGGAGAGTCGCCGTTCGCGCACCAGCCCCAAGCGCGACTGGTACATCTGGAAAGACGCCAAGCCAGACGGCTCGCCGCCGAACAACTGGCAGAGCGACTTCGGCGGCTCCTCCTGGGAGTGGGACGAGGCCACCGGCCAGTACTACCTGCACGCCTTCCTCAAGGAGCAGCCAGACCTGAACTGGCGAAACGCAGAGGTGGTCGAGGCCATGCTCGACGTGCTGCGCTTCTGGTTCGACCGGGGCGTCGACGGGTTCCGCATCGACGTCCTGTGGCACATCGTGAAGGCGGCCGATTTCGCCGACAATCCGCCCAAGCCGAACCACGTGCGGCGCATGGGAGAGATGTTCGACCAGCTGCAGGTCAACAACACGAGCCAGCCCGAGGCGCATGATCTGGCCGCCCGCATGCGCGAGGTGGCCGACAGCTATGCAGGCGACCGGGTTTTGATCGGCGAGATCTACCTGCCGACGCCGCAGCTGATGCCCTGGTACGGCACGCCTGATCGGCCGCAGGTGCAGCCCTTCAACTTCGCGCTCATCAACACGCAGTGGAACGCAGAGGCCATCCGCAAGCTGATCGCGGAATACGAGGCCGCGCTGCCCCCAGGCACCTGGCCCAACTGGGTTCTGGGCAACCACGACCGGCCACGGATCGCCAGCCGCGTGGGCGAGGCGCAGGCCCGGGTGGCGGCCATGCTGCTCCTGACCCTGCGCGGCACCCCCACCGTCTACTACGGCGACGAGATCGGCCTGCCCGACACGCCGATCCCGCCCGAGCAGGTGAAAGACCCGGCCGAGCTTCGCCAGCCCGGCGAAGGCGTCGGCCGTGACCCGGTGCGCACCCCGATGCCGTGGAGCGACGCCCCTAACGCGGGCTTCACCACAGGCGAGCCCTGGCTGCCCCTCAACGCCGACTGGCCCGTGCGGAACGTGGCCGCGCAGGAGGGTGATGCGGGCTCGATGCTCAGCCTGCAAAAGGCGCTGTTGAAGCTGCGCCGCGAGCGGCCGTCGCTAGCGCTGGGCGATCTGAAGCTGATCGACGCCTGGGGATCGGTCTTGGCTTACGAACGCACGCTCGGCGACGAGCGGACGCTGATCGCCTTGAACCTCAGCGACCATGCGCAGACTCTTGGCCTGCCGGCGTGGGCTCACGGGGCGCAGACGCTGGCCTGCACACTGCCCGGCCTGTGCAAGGTGACCGACGGCGTCCTGCACCTGAGGCCGCACGAAGCGGTCGTCATCGCATGAAGATCGCCATGCTGGCGCCGATCTCCTGGCGCACCCCGCCGCGCCACTACGGCCCGTGGGAGCTGGTGACGAGCCTCCTCACCGAAGCCCTCGTGAAGCGCGGCGTCGACGTGACCCTCTTCGCCACCCTCGACTCGATCACCGCCGGCACGCTCGCAGGGGTGGTGCCAAAGCCCTACTCCGAAGACCCCACAATCGACGCCAAGGTGTGGGAGGCGCTGCACGTGGCCAACGTGTTCGAGCACGCCGCCAAGTTCGACCTGATCCACAATCAGGCGGATTTCGTCCCGCTGGCCTTCTCGCGGCTGGTGGAGACGCCGATGGTCGCCACCATCCACGGCTTCTCGTCGGACCGCATAATGCCCGCCTTCAAGGCCTATGAGGATCGCGTGGCCTACGTCGCCATCAGCGAAGCCGATAAGGCCCCTGACCTGCGGTATGCGGCGGTGATCCACCACGGCATCCCGCTGGACGATTTCCCGTTCGACCCAACGGGTTCGGACGATCTGCTGTTCTTCGGCCGCATGCATCCGCACAAGGGCGCGGCCGAGGCGGTGGACGTGGCGCACCGCACCGGGCGACGGCTGAAGCTGTGCGGCATCGTGCAGGACGAGGGCTATTTCCGCGACCGGGTGCAGCCCCACGTGGACGGCGAGCGCATCGCCTATCTCGGCGCGGTCGGCGGCGATCTGCGTGTGCGAACCCTGGGGTCCGCCCGCGCCCTCCTGCACCTGATCAGCTTCGACGAGCCGTTCGGCCTCTCGGTGGTGGAGGCGATGGCGTGCGGCACGCCCGTGATCGCCTTCAACCGGGGCTCCATGCCCGAACTGATCGACCACGGTGTCACGGGCTTCCTGGTGAACACCGTCGACGAGGCGGTGGAGGCCGTCGGCCGCATCGGGGAGATCGACCGTGCCGCCTGCCGCGCCGTCGTTGCAGAGCGCTTCAGCGTGGAGCGCATGGCGGATCGCTACCTGCAGCTCTACCGATCGCTCATCGGCTGAGCCCCCTGTTTGACCCGGACGCCCCGCGCGGCGACTGTCGGCCCGCAAGAGTCGCGTGGAGCGGACGATGACGGATACGCCACGCCCCCGCATCGCCCTTTTCCGCCAGCTGGGCCCCGGCCTGATCACAGGCGCGGCCGACGACGACCCCTCCGGCATCGCCACCTACAGCCAGGCGGGAGCGCAGTTCGGCTTCGGCCTGCTGTGGACGATGCTCCTCACCTATCCGCTCATGTGCGCGGTGCAGTTGATGAGCGCCGAAGTGGGCCGGGTGACCGGCTGCGGCCTGGCCATGAACATGAAACGGGTGATGCCCCGGGCCGTGGTGCTGTTCCTCGTGGGCCTCTTGTTCGTGGCCAACACCATCAACATCGGGGCCGACATCGCCGCGATGGGCGCGGCGGCGAAGCTCGTGGTGGGCGGCGGCGAGAAGCTGTTCGTGGTGGCCTTCGCCCTGATCTCCCTCGCCCTGCAGCTGTTCGTGCCCTACCGCCGCTACGCCAGGCTGCTGAAATGGCTGACCCTCGTTCTCCTGAGCTACGTCGCCCTCATGTTCATGCTGCACATCGACTGGATGGCGGTGCTCAAGGGGCTGGTGTTCCCCTTCGGCTCCTCGAGCGCGGGGGTGGCCACTGTGATCGTGGCGATCTTCGGCACCACTATCAGCCCCTACCTTTTCTTCTGGCAGAGCGCCGAGGAGGTGGAGGAGATCGCCGCCGACCCCAACGCCCATCCCCTCAAGCAGGCCCCCAACGAGGCGAAGTGGGAGCTGCCGCGCATCCGCTTCGATACCTTCGTGGGCATGGGTGTTTCCAACCTCGTGGCTCTGGCCGTGATGATCGCCACCGCCGCCACCCTCCATGCCTCCGGCAAGACCGACATCCAGACGGCGGCGGATGCAGCCCAGGCGTTGCGGCCGGTCGCAGGCCCCTTCGCCTTCGGACTGTTCAGCCTGGGCATCATCGGCACGGGCCTTCTGGCGGTGCCGGTGCTGGCGGGATCGGCGGCCTATGCGGTCGGCGAGGCGACCGGCATGAAGTGCGGGCTGCAGCACTCCCCGCGCCAGGCGATCGGCTTCTACGCCGTAATCTCCGCCGCCACCCTTCTAGGGGTGGGGATCGAGTGGTCGCCCATCGACCCCATCAAGGCCCTTTTCTGGAGCGCGGTGATCAACGGCGTGGTCGCCGGGCCGATCCTGGCCGCCACGCTCATCGCCGCCTCCAGCGAGCGGGTGATGGGCCAGTTCAAGATCGGCCGGCGCCTGCAGGTGTTCGGCTGGGCCACGGCGCTGTTGATGGCCGGCTCGAGCGTTATGATGCTGCTGCAAAAATGAGATCCGAATGGACCGCCCCCTGATCCACCCCCTGATCTTGGCCCTCGACCAGGGCACCACCTCCAGCCGCGCCATCGTGTTCGACAAGGATGCGGCCATCGTCGCCACCGCCCAGGCGGAGTTTCCCCAGATCTATCCCCACGAGGGCTGGGTCGAGCACGACCCGGAGGCGATCTGGAAGACCCAGCTCGCCACCGCCCGCAAGGCGATGCGCATCGCCGAGGCCAAGGGCGGAAAGGTAGTCGCCATCGGCGTCACCAACCAGCGTGAGACCACAGTGGTGTGGGACCGCACCACGGGAGAGCCGATCCACAACGCCATCGTCTGGCAGGACCGCCGTACCGCCGCCCTCACCCGCAAGCTCGCGGACGGCGGCGCGGAGGAGATGGTGTGCGAGCGCACCGGCCTGCGGCTGGATCCCTATTTCTCCGCCTCGAAGATCGCCTGGATCCTCGACCATGTGAAAGGCTCGCGCGCCCGGGCCCGAAAGGGCGAGCTCGCCTTCGGCACCGTCGACAGCTTCCTGATCTGGCGGCTCACCGGCGGCCAAATCCATGCGACCGACGCCACCAACGCCAGCCGCACCAGCCTCTTCGACATCAACACGCAGGCCTGGGACGAGGAGCTCTGCCACCTGTTCGACGTGCCGATGCAGATGCTGCCCGAGGTGCGCGACTGCGCCGCCGACTACGGCGTGACCGTCAAGAAGCTGTTCGGCCGGTCGATCCCAATCCTGGGCGTCGCGGGCGATCAGCACGCGGCGGCCATCGGCCAGTGCGGGTTCAGGAAGGGCGACGTGAAGGCCACCTTCGGCACGGGCGCCTTCATGCTGGTGAACTCCGGGCCCAAGCCCACGCCCTCACGGCACCGCCTGCTCTCCACCCTCGCCTACCGGCTGGATGGTGAGACCACCTATGCGCTTGAGGGCTCGATCTTCGTGGCCGGGGCCGCGGTGCAGTGGCTTCGCGACGGGCTGGGGCTCATCAAGTCGGCGGCGCAGACCGAGGCGCTGGCGAGAAGCATCCACTCCTCCGGCGGCGTCTACATGGTGCCGGCCTTCACCGGGCTCGGCGCGCCGCACTGGGACCCCGACGCAAGGGGCGCGATCTTCGGCCTGACCCGCGCCACCGGCCCCGCCGAACTGGCGCGGGCGGCCCTGGAGTCGGTCGGCCTGCAGACCCTCGATCTGGTCGAGGCCGTCGCTCAGGACGGCGTGAAGCCGGCCTCGCTGAAGGTGGACGGGGGCATGGTAGCCAACGACTGGCTCTGCCAGGCCCTGTGCGACATCGTCGGTCTGCCGGTGGAGCGGCCCAGGGTGCTGGAGACCACGGCCTTGGGCGCCGCCTACCTCGCCGGGCGACAGGCGGGCGTCTACGGCGGGTTCAAGGATTTCCAGCGCATCTGGAGCCTGGACCGCCGCTTCGAACCCTCGATGAAGGCCAAGGTGCGCGAGCCCCTCATCGCCGGCTGGCGCGACGCGGTGAGCCGCACCCTGACCCGGCGGCCCTGATCCGCGATCAGGGCTGCGGGCGCTCAGACGGGGTGGGTTCGGTCGGCCGCAGGAGGCCGCTGACCGGATCGTCCGCCGCAGGGCTGGCAGGAAGCGGCGCGGGGTCTGCGCTCACGGCGGCGGCCGGGCCTGACGGGATCGGCCGGACACCCACCTTGGGCAGGGCCGCCACCATGAAGCGACGCCACAGATCGGCCGGCGGCCCGCCGCCCGCCGCTCCTGCGCCCATGGGGCTGTTGTCGTCGCGGCCGACCCACGCCACCGCGGTCAGCCCGCCCGTGAAGCCTGCGAACCAGGCGTCGCGGTTGTCGGTCGTCGTGCCGGTCTTGCCCGCGAGGTCGTAGCCGGGGATCGCCGCGCGGGTGGCGGTGCCCGAAGCGATCACCGTGCGCAGCATGCGGTCGAGCTGGCTCAGCGGCGGATTGGCGATCACCTGCGCCTGCCCCTCGTCGCGCCGCTGGTAGACGATGCGCCCATTCACCCGGATGCGCTCGATCCCGTAGGGCGACGCCCGACGCCCGCCGTTGGCAAAGGCGGTGTAGGCCCCCGCCATCTCCAGGGGAGACACCGCACTCGTGCCCAGCGCCATGGCCGGGTCGGTATTGATGGCGCTGGCGATCCCCAGCCGTTGGGCGGTGCGCGCCACGTTGGGGCGCCCCACCTCGTCGGCAAGACGGGCGGCCACGGTGTTCACAGATTGGGCGAGCGCCGTCTCCAGCGTCATCGGGCCGGCGAAGCCCGGAGTGTGGTTGCGGGGCGACCAGCCGTCGATGGTGATCGGCTCGTCCACCACTACGGTGTCAGGCGTGCGCCCGGCTTCCAGCGCGGTGAGGTAGACGAAGGGCTTCCACGAGGAACCCGCCTGCCGCCGCGCCTGCGTCACGCGGTTGTAGCTGGAGGCCTGGTAGTCGACCCCGCCGATGAGGGCGCGCACCCTCCCCTGCGCATCCATCGCGACCATGGCGGCCTGCTGCACACCCTGCTTCGCAGCCTTCAGCATCATGCCCTGCGTCGCCGCCTGGGCGTCAGCTTCAAGGCCGGCGTCGAGAGTCGTTTCCACCACCACGTCGCTGGTCACCTGCCCGCCGAGGAGCTTGCGGACCTGACCGTCGGTCCAGTCCACGAAGTACTGCGAGGGGCTGGCCGGATCGACCTTCTGCACCTTGGGATGGGTGGCCAGCGCCCGGGCCTTCTGGGCAGGCGTGATCGCGCCGGTCTCCACCATCGTCTGCAAGACGATGGCGGTGCGCTCGGCGGAGCGTTCGGGCTCGTTGACCGGGCTGTAGCCTGCCGGGTTCTTGAGGATGCCCGCCAGGGTCGCCGCCTCGCGCAGGGTCAGCTTCGAAGCGGGCTTGGCGAAGAACCGGCGGGAGGCCGCCTCGATGCCGTAGGCGCCGGAGCCGAAGTAGACCCGGCTCATGTAGAGGGCGAGGATCTGCGGCTTGGAGTATTTCTGCTCCAGCTGCACGGCGTAGATCAGCTCCTGCGCCTTGCGCTCCAGCGTCTGGTCGTTGGAGAGGTAGAGGTTGCGGGCCAGCTGCTGAGTGATCGTGCTCGCGCCCTGGGCGGTGCGCCCCCGGGCGAGGTCGGTCACCACGGCGCGCGCCATGCCCATGGGGTCGAAGCCCGAGTGTTCGAAGAACCGCCTGTCCTCCACCGAGACGAAGGCGGCGGGCACGTAGGCGGGGAGCCTGGCGATATCGACCACCGGCCCATCGCGCCCGCCCCGCACCCCGATCACCACCCCCGACCGGTCAAGGTAGGTCAGCGTCGGCACGTGCCTGATCTCAGGCAGGCCCGAGAACCCTTGCAGGGCGATCAGGGAGGTGGCGGCGAGGGCTGTGAACACGGGGCGGCCTGACGGGCTCTCAAGGGAGACGACGGACGGAAATTAGACGGCCTTCTGGGCGCGGGCGCGACCACGGCCAACATAATTCGCGGTAACCTCGATGCGTCAGCCTCGACACAGGGCGGCGCGCCCACGAAGCTATCGTCCTGCATCGGACGAAGCGTGGGGAACGTGACATGGCGCTGGGTGGTGGGCGGATGAGGCTGAAGGCCTGGGCCTCGGTTTCGGTGCTGGTGGCGGCGCTGGGGCTGGCCGGTGCGGTCGAGGCCGCGGCCCCCTCCGCCCCCTCCTTCGCCGAGCCTGCGCTCTCGCCTGACGGTGCGGAGATCGCCTTCGCCTCGGGTGGCGACATCTGGACGGTGCCGGCGCAGGGGGGCGTGGCGCGCCTCCTGATAACCGACCCCGCCAACGACTCGCGGCCGATCTACTCGCCTGACGGGGCGACGCTGGCCTTCCTGTCGAACCGCGCCGGCTCGACCAACGTCTACCTCCTGACCCTCGCCACGGGGGCCGTGAAGCGGCTGACCTACGCCGACACGGCCGAACAGCTGGACGGGTGGAGCCGCGACGGAAAGTGGATCTACTTCTCCTCCGGCGTGAACGACGTGGGCCGCCAGTCGGACGTATTCCGGGTCGCGGCCAGCGGGGGCACGCCCCTGGAGGTCAGCGCCGAGCGCTATCTGGCCGAGTTCCAGAGCGCCCCGTCCCCCGATGGCAGCACCCTCGCGATGATGGCGCGGGGCCTGTCGAACGGTCAGTGGTGGAGGAACGGCCACAGCCACATCGACGAGACCGAGCTGTGGCTGAAACCCATCGCGCAGCCCGGAACGGGCTATCGCAAGCTCCTCGCCGGCGGGGCCAAGCATGCCTTCCCCATGTGGAGCCCCGACGGGGCCTCCATCGCCTACATGAGCGACCAGACGGGGGCGGAGAACCTGTGGCGCACCCCGGTTGCGGGCGGGGCCCCGACGCAGCTCACCAAGTTTACCGACGGGCGCGTGCTGTGGCCGAGCATCGCCTATGACGGCAAGTCTATCGTGTTCGAGCGGGGCTTTGGCGTGTGGCGCTGGGATGCCGCCACGGGCAAGGCGATGCCCGTGCCGATCACCCTGCGCGGCGCCCCCGCCTCGGAAGGCGAGCGGCACCTAACGGAGACCAGCTTCCGCGAGATCGCTCTCTCGCCCGACGGCAAGAAGGTAGCGGTGATCGCCCACGGCGAGGTGTTCGCCGCCCCCTCCAAGGATGGCGGCCCCGCTCAGCGTATCAGCCGCACCCCCGGCAACGAGAGCGACCTCGCGTGGGCGCCCGACTCCCGCCGCCTCGTCTTCGTGTCGGAGGACGGGCTGGACACCCACCTCGTGAGCTACGACTTCGCCACCGCGAAGCTCACTCCGCTGACGAGCGGCGCGGGCCACGCCCAGTCGGCCGCCTTCTCCCCCGACGGCAAGCTCCTCGCCTATGCCAGCGGCGAGCGGGAGCTGCGGGTGGCGACGCTGACCCCCTCGGGCGGAGTGGCGTCGGAGCGGGTCGTCTACAAAGGGGCGCTCGGCGGGCGCAACGCCAGCCCCACCTGGTCGCCGGATGGCAAGTGGATCGCCTTTGGCGTCACCGGGCCCAAGTCGTTCCGCAACCTCTATGTGGTGGAGGCCTCGGGCGGAGAGGCCCGGCCGATCACATTCCTGGCCAACGGCTTCACGGGCGGGTCCATCGCCTGGTCGCCCGACGGCACCTTCATCGTCGCCGATACCGCCCAGCGCTCGGAAGAGGGCAAGCTGATCCGCATCGACCTTCTGCCGCACGTGCCCAAGTATCGGGAAGACGCCTTCCAGGATCTGTTCAAGGCCCCCGATCAGCCGGACAAGCCTTCCAGCCGCCCGGGCTCCCCGACCCCGCCCGCCCGCACCCCGGAGGTGCCCGCCGCCAAGCCGCAGCGGACCGCCGATGCCGATGCCAAGCCGAAGGACGGCGAGGATGTCGACGCGGCCCGGGCTTCGAAACCCTCCGGCAAGGCCGTGCGCATCGTGTTCGACGGCATCCGCGAGCGGGCCACGATCCTGCCGCTCGGCATGGGCGCCGACGGCCCGGTGATCAGCCCAGATGGCAAGACGCTGGTGTTCTCGGCCCGCCAAGGCGAACGCGCCAACCTCTTCAGCTACAGCCTGGACGAGCTGTCGCGCGAACCGGCCTCACCGGTGCAGATCACCGCCACTGACCGGCCCAAGGGCGACTACGCCTTCTCGCCCGACTCCAAGACCCTGTTCTATCGCGAGGGCGGCAAGGTGGTGTCTTCGCCGCTAGACACGCCAAAGCCGAAGCCGATCGCGATCTCCGCCGAGATGGACGTGGATTTCGCGGTGGAGAAGGGCATCGTGTTCGACGAGGCATGGAACACGCTCAACCGCCGCTTCTTCGACCCGAAATTCCACGGCAAGGACTGGGCGGCCATCCGCGCCCGCTTCGCGCCGCAGATCGAAGGCGCCCGCACGGGCGACGAGGAGCGCCGGCTGATCAACCTGATGATCGGCGAGCTCGACGCCTCGCACTCCGGCATAAGCAAGCCCACCGACCCGGCGGTGGCCGCGACCGTGGCTCGCATCGGCGATCTCGGCCTGCGTTTCGCCCGCACCGCCTTCGAGGCGGGCCGGGGCTTGGTGATCCGCGAGATCGTGACGCTGGGGCCGGTGGACACGGCGGGCGGAGTGAAGGTGGGCGATCGCCTCACCGCGGTCGATGGCCAGCCGATCGGCCCCGACACCAATCTCGACCGGCTGCTCATGGGCCAGGTGGGGCGCCGCACGGTGCTGTCGATCGCCGACGCCGGCGGCCACGCGCGCGACGTGGCGGTGCGACCGGTGACCGCCCAGGTGGCCTCAGGCCTGATCTATCGCCAGTGGGTCAACGACCGGCGCGCCTATGTGGAGAAGATCTCCGGCGGCAAGCTCGGCTACGTGCACATCGCCGACATGAGCGACCAGTCTCTGGCGCAACTCTACGTGGATCTCGACGCCCAGAACCAGAACCGCCAGGGAGTGGTGATCGACGTGCGCAACAACAACGGCGGCTATGTGAACGGCTACGCGCTCGACGTGTTCACCCGCCGCAACTACCTCACCATGACGACGCGCGACCTGTTCCCCGTGCCCAGCCGGGCGGCGCTGGGCCAGCGGGCGCTGGGGCTGCCGACGGTGCTCGTCACCAACGAATCTTCGCTCTCCGATGCGGAGGACTTCACCGAGGGCTATCGCTCGCTGGGCCTCGGCAAGGTGGTTGGCCAGCCGACGGCGGGGTGGATCATCTTCACGGGCTCGCAGACCCTGATCGACGGATCGGCCGTGCGCGTGCCCGGCACCCGAATCCAGGACGGTCGCGGCCAGGACATGGAAGGCCACCCCCGGCCCGTGGACGTGACGGTCGACCGCCCCCTTGGCGAAACCGCCACGGGCAAGGACGCTCAGCTGGAAGCCGCGGTGAAGGTGCTGCTCGGCGGCTGACGCGTGTTTCCAGGCCTCCCCCAGGACGGGGGAGGCCGTCAGCTGGCCAACACCCGGGCGATCTCCGCGATGGCAGCCGCCTTCGCCGCCTCGCCGATGAACGCCCCGCGGAAGCTGTTGCGGGCCAGTTCGGCCACCTCTTCCCGGGTGAGGCCCAGGGCATCGGCGGTCTCGCGGTAGTTCGCCAGAAGGTAGCCGCCAAAATAGGCCGGATCGTCGGAGTTCACCGTGGCCTGCAGGCCACGGTCGAGCATGCGCTTCAAGGGGTGCCGCTGCAGGTCATCGACCACGCAGAGCTTAAGGTTGGAGAGCGGGCAGACCGTCAGCGTCATGCGCTCGGCGACCAGGCGCGCCACCAGGGCATCGTCCTCCAGCGCGCGGTTGCCGTGGTCGATGCGCGACACCTGCAGGGCATCCAGCGCCTCCCACACATAGGCGGGCGGCCCCTCCTCCCCCGCATGCGCCACGGTCAGGAGGCCGAGCTCGCGGGCGCGGGCAAACACGCGCTCGAACTTGGATGGCGGATGGCCCAGCTCGGAGGAGTCGAGCCCCACGGCGGCGATGCGATCCAGATAAGGCTCGGCCTCGGTCAGCGTCTGGAAGGCGGAGTCTTCCGGCAGGTGGCGCAGGAAGCAGATGATCAGCTTCGAGGTGATCGCGAACCGCGCCTCGGCCTCCGCGCAGGCGCTCAGCAGGCCCTCGGCCACGGTGGCGAAGGCGACGCCGCGCTCAGTGTGGGTCTGCGGGTCGAAGAACAGTTCGGCGTGGGTGCCCCCGTCTTCGTGCAGCCGCTCGAAATAGGCCATGCCCAGATCGTGGAAGTCTCGCGCCTGGATCAGCACCCGCGCGCCTTGGTAGTAGATGTCCAGAAAGTCCTGCAACCGGTTGAAACGATAGGCTTCCCGCACGTCCTCGACGCTCTCGAACGGCAGGGCGATGCCGTTGCGCTTCGCCAGCGCGAACATCAGCTCGGGCTCCAGCGAGCCCTCGATGTGCAGGTGCAGCTCAGCCTTGGGGAGGGCACGCAGGAAGGCGTCTGAAACGGAAGCGGGGGTCATGGAGCACGCTACCCCAGCCGGGTGTCAGGCGTCGACGCCCACGCCGGCCGGGCAGTCCACGCCGGTGCCGCCGATGCCGCAATAGCCGCCGGGATTCTTGGCGAGATACTGCTGGTGATAGCCCTCGGCGAAGTAGAACGCGCCGGCAGGCTCGATCTCCGTGGTCACCGGCCCGAAGCCCTTGCCCTTCAGCGCCGCGCCATAGGCCTGCGCCGTGGTTTTGGCCGCCTGCAGCTGGGCATCGGAATGGGTGTAGATCGCAGAGCGGTACTGCGTGCCCCGGTCGCCGCCCTGGCGCATGCCCTGGGTGGGATCATGCCCCTCCCAGAACGTCTTCAGGAGTTCGGCGTAGGTCACGACCGTGGGATCGAAAACCACGAGCACGGTCTCGGCATGGCCGGTGCGGCCGCTGCAGGCTTCTTCGTAGGTGGCGTTGGGGGTGATCCCGCCGGAATAGCCGACCGCCGTGACGTAGACGCCCGGCACCTGCCAGAAGATGCGCTCCACGCCCCAGAAGCAGCCCATGCCGAACTCGGCCACCTCCAGCCCTTCCGGGTAGGGCCCTTTGAGCGCCTTGCCGTTCACATAGTGCGTCGCGGCGGTGGGGATCGCCTCCGGCCGGCCCTTCAGGGCGGTGTCGGCGGTGGGCAGGTCGGCGGGCTTGGCGAAGGAGAACATGCGGCTCTCGAAGACTGTGGGACCGCACATATGTGGGGACGCGCCGCCCTCGCGACAACGCGGGCTGACGTTGGAGTCCGGTTAGTCCGGAACCTCTTCCGCAACCACGTCGAACTGCTTCAGCCCGGCCGAGCCGAATGCGGTGGAGATGGCCACGTCGGCCGCATCACGACCCCAGGCCTGCATGATCCGCCCGACCCGGGGCTTGTTGTGGCGCGCATCGAAGGTGCGCCACGCCCCGCCCAGATACACCTCGAACCACGCCGAGAAATCCATCGGGCCGGGGATCGGATCGATGCGGATGTCGCCGAGGTATCCCGTGCAGTAGCGCGCCGGGATGTTCATGCAGCGGCAAAGCGTTACGGCGAGGTGTGCGTAGTCGCGGCACACCCCCACTCGCTCGGCATGGGCGCTGAAGGCCGTGCGCGTCGGCAGGGCCTCAGGGTAGCTGAACCGGATGCGCTCGTGGGCGTATTTCACGATGGCGGCAACCCGCGCCCAGCCTTCCGGGGTCGATCCGAAGAGGCGCCATGCGTCCTCAACCAGAAGGTCGACTTCGCAATAGCGGCTGGCGAGAAGGTAGGTCAGCACCTCGTTGGGCAGATCCTCGACGCGGTGCTGCTGCAGGTCGGGCAGCGCCGGATCCCAGATGCCGCTGTCTTCCACCATGAAGTCGGCGGTGATCGTGGTCACCCCCGTCGGCAGCAGCACGCGGCTGCGCACGTTGCCGTAGATGTCCACATGATCGTCGATGGTCAGCCCGCGATCGTTGGAGATCGTCTGCGGTGACAGAAGGTCCTTCTCCCGCTCGGGCCGCAGCTTCAGCATGAGCATCATGGGAGTGGGCGCACGGGTCTCGAACCCGATCGTAAAGCCAGTACGGATCTTCACGTGAGCTAAGCCGCGACGCGGGTGGTGGCCTCGTTGGAAAGTTCGATCACGTCCACCTCCACATCCATGCCGAGGCAGTCGCCCGCATCGCCGTCATAGTCACCCGAAAGCACGCAGGCCGCTTCGGGTTCCCGCACGGTCGCCACGCGGATCAGGCCCTGCGCGCCAACGATGCCGTTGGTGGGATCGAAATCCACCCAACCGGCGCCGGGAACGTAGACCTGAGCCCAGGCGTGGGTGTGCCCGCCGCCGACCCGGCCCCCTGCGGCCTTGCTTTCGCCCTGACCCGCAAGCGGCCCCGGACCGCTGACGAGATAGCCCGAGACGAACCGCGCGGCCAGACCCAGCGACCGCGCCGCCTCCATGAACAGCACCGCATAGTCACGGCAGGCACCCGCCCTGCGGGTCAGCGTCTGTTCCGGCGTCTGCGGGCCGCCGGATAGTCGCCGGCCATAAGTGAAGTCGCTGCGGATGGCGTGGGTCATCTGGACGAGCATGCCCAGCACCGGCGTCGGCCCGCGAACGCCCACGAAAGCCTGCGCAAAGTCGTGAACGTCGCCTGCGGGATCGGCGTAGTGCGCCTGGATGAACGGTGCCAGCTCATGCCGCTCCGCCGCGTCGTAGGCTGGGGGCAGCTGGCCGCCCCCCAAAAGCGACTCGCCTCGCGCGCCCAGCACGGGGACGGGATTGTGATCCAGCGTGAACACGGCCTCGGCGCACAGCTCCTTGGCGCGGCGCGAGAACTGCGCGGTGGCAACGGCGTTGCCGGAGTCGTCCGTCGACCACACGAGCGAGGCGGGATCGGGCGAAACGGTGAGGGTGTAATCGATCAGCCGCTGATCGGCGCTCTCTTGCGGCCGCAGCATCATACGGTGCTCGCCGAAGGCCACCGGCTTGCGGTAGCGGTAGCGGGTCAGGTGTCGGACGGAGAGGATCGGCATCACGCCCTCAGTGAACAGCTCAGATTGAAGACCAGAACCGTGATTCCGTCCCAGCGACTCCTCGCCTCAGGCGATCCCCATCCGGTGATAGCCGTAAACCTGGGCGCCGCTGCACCCTTTCTGATCGTCTGCGATCATGCAGGACAAGCCGTTCCTGAACCGTTGCACCTGAACGGTCTCCCTCTGGGGCTGACAGCCGACGTTATGGAACGGCACATCGCCTGGGACATCGGGGCCGCGGGCGTGAGCGACCGGCTGGCCGCAGCGTTGGGCGCGCCCCTGATCCGCCAGCGCTATTCCCGCCTGGTGATCGACTGCAACCGCGACCCCGCGCGCGACGACGCGATCCCCGCGGTTTCCGACAAGACGCCCGTCCCGCGCAACGCCGATCTCACATCCGACGACAGGGCCGAACGGATCGCCGCCATCCACGCCCCCTACCACGCCGCCATCACCGCCGAGATCAACGTACAGGCGGCCGCCGGGCGCTTCCCGTCGCTGGTGCTCGTCCACAGCTTCACGCCGCGGATGAACGACATCGACCGGCCGTGGACCTGCGGGGTGCTACACCACGGGGAGTCGCGGCTCTCGCACGCCATGCTGGCCCGCCTTCGCGGCGAGGCGGATCAAGTGGTGGGCGACAACGAGCCGTACGCCTTCGATTCCATCGACTACACCGCCCCCCGCCACGCCCTGGCGCGGGGCCTCGACTATGTGGAGCTCGAGATTCGGCAGGACCTGATCAGCCACGAGGCCGGGCAGATCGCCTGGGCTCAGCGCCTCGCCCGGCTGATCCCCCTGGCGGCAGCCGATGCGGCGGGCTCAGCCCAGGCGTGACAGGCGGCTTAGGGCAACGGCGGCGGCCGTGGCCACGTTCAGGGAGTCGAAGCCCGCAGCCATGGGAATGCGCACGCTGCGGGTTCGCGACAGCACCGCTGCCGACAGCCCCGGCCCCTCCGCCCCCACCAAAAGCGCCGTGCGGCCAGACGATGGCGTGAGGGCCGACAGGGGCTCGCCCCCGGCCGGGCTGAGCGCCAGGAGGTCGAAGCCTGCGGTTGTGAGCGCGTCGAGCAGGGCGAGTTCGCCCCTTCCCCTCGCCCACGGCACGATGAGCCCCGCCCCCACCGAAACGCGCAGGGCCTTGCGATAGAGCGGGTCGCAGCACCGGTCGTCGAACAGGAGGGCGTCGGCTCCGAAGGCGGCGGCGTTGCGGAACAGGGCGCCGATGTTGTCGTGGTTGCCTACGCCGAACACCGCCACGACCAGCGCCTGCGCGGGCAGCGCCGCCAGCCTCTGCGTGGCGTCGGGCTCGGGCGTACGCCGTCGGCCGAGGCCCAGGATGCCCCGGTGAACGTCGAACCCCGCAACTCCATCCATCACGCCCTGCGGCGCGAGGTAGACGGGCGTGTGCGCAGGGGCCTGTGCCAGCAGGGGCTCGACCGATTTCAGCCTGTGCTCGGCGATCAGGAAGGAGGCGGGCTCAAAGTCGGCCGAGGCCACCAGGGCCCGCAGCACAACCGCCCCCTCGGCCACGAACAGGCCACGACGCCCGATCAGATCGCGCTCCCTGATCTCGCGATAGCCTTCGAGGCGCGGATCGTCAGGGTCTTGCACGGAAAATACGTGAGGCGGCATCGCCTTCAATAGAACTAACTTCTTGGCCGGGCCATCGACCATCACCGACCCGCCAGACAACTGACTTTCACCCTGACTTTGTCCAGATCAATTCCAGTGTTGACGGGACTCACGCGAGAGGTGAAATCAAGGCTGATACTGAATTCCAGAGGAGGCGCGATCATGGAAGACAAGATGGACATCCTGAGCCTGACGACCGAGATCGTCGCGTCTTACGTTGGTGCCAACACGCATGTGCAGGCGGCCGAACTTCCCGCGATCATCCGCAGCGTTCGCGCCGCCTTGAGCGAAACCGATGCCCCGCCGCCCGCTGCCGAGCCCGACCATGCCAAGGCGACGGCTGGCCAGATCCGCAAGTCGATCACGCCCGACGGCCTGACTTCTTTCGTGGACGGCAAGGTCTACAAGACGCTGAAGCGCCATCTCACTCGCCACGGACTCACCTTCGCTGAATATCGCCAACGCTATGGCCTGCCGGGCGACTATCCTTCGGTCGCGCCGAACTATTCGGTGGCGCGCTCCGAGATGGCCAAGAAGCTTGGCCTGGGCGCCAAGGGTCGGGGCCGTCCGCCCGGGCCCGCCAAGGCCGCGGCCAAGCCCAAGGCCCGCAAGACCTGAGGGCTCGTCGAAAGCCGGTGCGGCGGGCTGGCGAAATCCCGCCGCATTCTCTATATGCCCGCCTGCGCCGCCGCGTTCGGACCCGAAGCTCTCGAGCTGAAAGACCCGCGGCCCCGGCCCCCTGGCGCAGGGTCGAAGCCGACAGGACCATATGAAAGATCTGAAGCAGACCAGCTTCGCCGACCGCCAGACCGCGGCCGCCGACGCGCGCAAGGCCATGCTGGCCAAGTTCAAGCCCAAGCCCACCGTCACCGCGCCCGAGGGCGTCGTCTCCCGCGCGGAGCAGATGGAGGCCGAACTCGCCACCGTGCGCGAACAGCGCCAGCTGGAGCGCGAGATCGCCCGCGAAGCCCGCGCCAAGGCCGATGAAGCGAAGCGCGTGGCCGAGGAAGAAGCCGCCAAACTTGTGCAGGCCTCCAAGCGCGAGAGCATCAAGGAGCGCAAGCAGCGCGAGAAGCAGGAAGCGCTCGCCCGCCGTCAGGCGCAGTTCGCAGCCCTGCGCGGCGGCCGCTAAGCCTGAGCCCAGGCTAACCCCTGACCCAAGCCGGGCGGCGCAGCGATCGCTCGATCGTGCGTCCGTCCAGCGTCTGGATCGGGGCGGTGATGTCGAGCCCCCGTCGCATGGAGTCGTAGCCCGCCATGTGCACGATCCCCACGGTTGCGTTGGGCAGATAGCGCTCGACCAGCGTCTCGCCCGCGTCGTCGCAGGTCCACATCGGGCCCATGTAGTTGCAGGTCTCAGGCATCAGCTCCGCGGGCAGGCCGTCGGCGTGGACGATCACGCCCAGCGCCATCTGGTCGGAAGTGAACACCCGGCCCTTCTTCAGCGCCTGCCCCAGCCGCCCCCGCCATGCCGCCCAGTGCGGCGCATCCCGCGCCAGGGCGAAGACGCCTGCATTGAAGGTCGGCTTGTCGCCGATGGTGCGGGCCAGGGCCTCGCCCATGCCGGCACGCCGGGCGTTCTTGTAGAGCTGCGAGCGCACCTGCGCCCAGCCCATCGGCCCCCATTTGAGGCTCATCGCCAGGCGGGCATAGCGCGAGGTCTGGCTCACCACCGCCACGCGACCCAGCTCGGCCCCGCGAAACAGAAGGTCGAGCGCCGAGGGATCCTGCACCCAGGCGTCGCCGTCGATCCACAGGATCAATTCCGCATCGGGCAGGTGCTGGTCGAGGAAGGTTCGGCCGGTCAGCACCTTCAGGTGTTCGCGGCCGCGGATGCGCCGCTCGGGCAGGTCGAAACCCCATCCGGCGTCGAGGATGAAGGCACCCCACCGCTCCACCAGATGCGTCTTCTGCGCGGGCTCAAGGCCTCCGTCCATCACCACGAGGCCGAGCGAGGGCGCATCGCGAAAGAATCGAACCGATGCGCACAGCTCGTCGATCAGGGGGAAATAGCCGCTGTCGCCCCCGGTGACGACCACGCGCCTGGGCGTTCCGCGAAGGGGGCTGTTGGTCATCCCGCGGCGGTAACGACGCCACCGGCCCGGGTCAACGCCCGCCTGCCCGGTGAAACTCTCACTCAGCGGTTGCCCGGTTGCGGAGGCCACGGGCCGAGCTAGTGTCGGCGTTTACCGCAAGCGGCCGAACGGGAAGCCAGTCGAATGAAGCTCTACGGCGCCCCAAATCCCGCCCCCAATCCCCGCCGGGTGCGGATCTTCCTGGCGGAGAAGGGCATCGACCTGGCCGAAACGCCGGTGGACATGATGGCGCGAGCCCACAAGAGCGAGGCCTTCCTCGGCATGAACCCGGCGGGCCAGCTGCCGGTGCTGGAGCTGGACGACGGGCGCACCCTGGCGGAATCCGTATCGATCTGCCGCTATCTCGAGGCCCTGCACACGGCGCCTCCCCTCTTCGGCCATGATGCCTATTCGGTGGCCGAGATCGACATGTGGATTCGCCGGGTGGAGTTCCTCGTCACCTCGCCGGTCGGCATGTTCTGGCGCCACGCCCATCCGTTCACCGCCGCGTTGATCGAGCAGCACAAGGCGTTCGGCGAGTCCAACCGGGAGAACAGCCGACGGGCGATGCAGTGGCTGGACAGGCAGTTCGACGGGCGCAGCTATGTGGCAGGGGCGGCTTTCAGCATGGCCGACATCTGCGCCCTGACGACGGTGGACTTCGCCCGTTTCGTCGGCCTCGATCCCCTCGAAGGGCTCGCTCACCTCACGGCTTGGCACGCTCGCGTGAGCGAGCGGCCGAGTGCTGGGGCGTAACCGAAAAGCCTAGAACGGGATCTCGTCGTCCAGGTCGGCGGGGAAGCTTTCCTTCGGGCCGGAGCCGCCGCTGCGCGCGCCGCCGAAGCCGCCACCACCGCTGGACCGCCCGCCGCCCGAGCCGTAGTCGCCGCCACCGCTGGAGCGGGCGCCGCCTCCGAAGCCGCCGGAGGCCCCTTCCTCGCCGTCGCCGGCGTTGCGGCCGCCCAGCATGGTGAGTTCACCGCGGAACTTGTTGACCACGACCTCGGTGGAATACTTCTCGGCCCCGTCCTTGTCGGTCCACTTGCGGGTCTGCAGGGCGCCTTCGATGTAAACGGTGGAGCCCTTCTTCAGGTACTGCTCGGCCACCTTGACGATGTTGTCGTTGAAGATGACGACCGAGTGCCACTCGGTCTTTTCCTTGCGCTCGCCCGTCGCCTTGTCGCGCCAGGTCTCGCTGGTGGCGATGCGCAGGTTGGCGACGCGGTCGCCCGAACCGAGCGCGCGAATTTCGGGGTCTCTCCCCAGGTTGCCGATCAGGATGACCTTGTTGACGCTTCCGGCCATGCCGCTCTCCAAGCCTTGGATGTTCTGTTAACGTTCTGCTACCGGCGGGGCACTCGAGTCAACGTGCCCACGTCATCGTAGGCCTTAGGGCACCCGGGGGGCGCCCGGCACCACAAGGCGGCCGTCGTCGGTGCGTATGAGGGCGAGGTAGGCCCCGCTCTTGAATTTCTGCGACGAGAACACCCCCTCGCGCTGCACGAAGATGAACTGCCCCTGATAGCTGCCCGTGATCTCGGTGTGGGTGCCTCCCAATGAAACGAAGCGCAGCCGCATACGCTCCAGAGCGGCGGCACAGTATTCGAGGTTGGGGATGTTCTTGGCCACCACGTTGAAGTCGTAGCCGCCCGCCTTGTTATGCACCATGTGATAGCAGGTGAGCTTGGTGAACGGAGCCTCCACCGCCTCCTTGGCCTCGCAGCCGGAGAGCAAGATCGCCAGCATCAGGCCGCATGCGGCGACCCGCAAGGTTGAGGGCATGGCGGAGCGTCTCACGAAATGGAGCAGTCTTCCGACTGTTCCTGCAGGGGCCGGAAGGAGCGGTTGTCGTTGGAAATCTCGACACGGCCCGGCACCAGCCGCAGGGTCTGCGCCCCGAAGCGTCCGTAGAGCGCATCGCCCGCGCGCACGCAGTGGCCATCGTAGAGCGCGCGGGTGCAGGCCTGCAGGGTGACGTTGGCCCCCGTCTCGCGCCACTCGCCCCCGGCAAAGCGCAGGCATTGGGCCGTGGGCGAGGCGGAGGCGGCCGGTACGCTGATGGCCACGGGCTTGTCTGGCCGCTTGCCCAGAAGGTCGCCGATGGCGTCGGGCTGGGTCTGGGGAATAGGCGTCAGCGCAGTCTGCCCACCGGTCTGGGCGGCGGCGACCTGGCCGGTCTGATCCAGGCCCACGTCGAGGTTCTGGGCGGCGACGCCGTTCTTCTTGGCGCAGGCGATGAGCGTCTCCTCGCCGACAAACTGGCCGTTCACGAAGCAGCGCAGGGGCCGGGCGGGGTCGAGCTTGGTGTCGTCCTTGCCGACCTGCACCTGCAGCGAACCGCGAGAGCCCTCCGGTGGCAGGGCCTCAGCCCGGCGACGGCCCGCCACGCAATAGGTGAGCAGCAGCATCGCCATGAGGAGGACGGCGACGGTCGCGACGGCGATCTGGACGCGGCGGTCTTGAAGCGACGGCATGGAGCAGACGGCTATCGCCCCCCGCGCCCTTAAGCAAGGCGGCTCGCCGCAACGGCGCGATCAGCCTGACAGGCGTGCCAGGGCCAGCTGATAGTCGGCGATGCGGCTCGTCTGGTAGGCGGTGGGCTGGCCCGTGCCGGTGGAGCCCGCCTTGGCCGTCGTCTTGGATGCGGGGAACGCGAGGTCGCTGTAGGCGATCTGCAGGGTGGTGAGGGCCGAGGAGATCAGCACCGAGGCGCTCTTGGCGGCCGCCGTGCTGGAGATCGACAGAGTGGTCGGCAGCTTCAGGCCGTAGGTCTTGGGCGTGTTGGGGTCGAGCTTGGCCGTGGTCGACGCATCGAGCGTGACCAGGCCTTCGGACAGGCCGAGCGAAGCCAGGGCGTCGCGCCCGCCCTTGCCCGATTGCAGGGACACATCGGTGCGGTCATTCAGGGGGGTGATCTTCAGCTGGTCATAGCCGTTGGCAGTGACCACCTCGGCCTTGCCGGTGAATCCCAGGGCACGGTTGATCTTCACGACCAACGTCTTGAGCGTCTCCCCCGCCTCGATGGTGACCGGCTTGGCGGCACCCGTGCCAGAGCGCACGAAGAACTGGTCGCCGGTGCGGATCGAGGTGTTGGCGGTCAGGGTCTGGCTTCCGGCGTAGTTCAGGGTGCCGCGGGGCAGGCCCAGCTTGTCGAGCGCCGAAACGCCCTGCGCGTCCACGGCGATGGCAGAGGGGGCGGAGAGGTTGTCGGCCCCGCGGTTGGTGTCCTTCCAGCCGACCGCGCCGGTGCGCACGTCGATCTGCGCGCCATAGCCGAGCTTGCCCTTGGCCCCGTCGTCGAGCTGCCCGGCGATGTAGGCCTTGCCGCCAGACACGGTGAGCGCCGTGGCCGTCGCCTCGGTGCCCACGTTCACATAGGTCAGCCGGTCGGAACTCGCCGCGCCGAGATCGGCGCTCACATTGGCCACGAAGGCGGATTTGCCGCCCGCATAGCCCGTGGTGATCGTGCCCGCTGCCAGGGCCGCATTGTGCGTCGAGCCCGCGATGACGAGCGACCCGTCATCTGCCCGGCCGAGGCCCGCGATGTCGCCGCCCTGCAGGTCGCCGAGGTCTCGCACGGCGCCCGCTTGCAGCGCGCCCGAGCCGTCGAAATCGAAGCGGCGCAGCACTGCGTGGCCGTTCTCGACCGAGGCCACCGCCACCCCGTTGGCATCGGCGCTGACGCCGACGCTTCGGTCGGTCGCCGTGGTGCCGATCTGCGAGGTGTAGAGCGCCGCACCCTTGTCGCTGAACGCCTGAAGCCAGCCGTCCTGCCCGCCCTGCGCCGTGCCGCCCTGCACAGCACCCGTGGCCGAGCCGACGACGTAGACCTTGCCATCCGGCCCAAAGCTCACCGCCGTGGGCTGCGCCCCGCTGGTGCTGCTGCGCCGCGCGGTCCAGCTCTCCTCGCCCGTGGCGTCGAAGACGGAGACGAAGCTGTCGGCGTTCGTGGTCGTAGTCGAGGCCGAGCCCTGCGTCCCGTCGAGCGCGCCCGTGACCGTCCCAGCGACCGCCACCGACTTCCCGTCGGCCGATACGGAAAGCGCATAGCCGGAGGCCGTATCCGACGCGCCCACGGTGCGGTTGAAAACGAGATCACCCGCGGAGTCGTATTTCAGCAAGCCCACGTCCTGCTTGCCCTTGATGGTCTGCCCATCGGTGGTGCTGCCCGTGAGGTCGGCCAGGACGTAGATCGACCCGTCGGGCCCCGTGACCGTGGAGCGCACCGCCGCCACGTTGGCGGGCAGCGTTCTGCCGAAGAGCTTGGAGGCGCCGCCGACGCTGGTGTCGCCTGTCGTGTCGAACTTCAGCACCTGCCGGCTGGCGTCGGCCGCGGCACCCGTCACGGCGTCGGCGGTGGTGCGGCCGGTCGTGGTGGCGATGTAGACGGCCGGGGCGGAGGTGGCGGCGGAAAAGGTCGGGATCTCGGCGGAAGTGCCCTTCAGCTGCAGGGAGAAGCTGTCGGCGCCCACCGGCAGGGTCGTGGTGGTCGAGCCGGACTTCACCGTCTGCGCCACCGCCGGAATGCGCACGTTGGCGAAGCGCGTGGCCACGCCCGCCGCCTGCAGCTTTGAGTTCAGGTAGATGACCACATTGGGCAGGCTGCGCGGCGTCGAGCCCAGATCCGCCAGGTCAAAGTCTACGTTCACCACGGTGCCCGAGGCCTTCTTCAGCGCCACGGAAAACTTCACGTCGCCTGTCAGCGCCGGAACCTCGGCGTTGGCCGCACCTGTGAAAAGGACGCCGGTGTTGAAGGTGTCGACCTCGCGCTTCACGCCCACCGTCGTCTTCGCGGTGTCTGAGACCGCGCCTTGCGACACGGTGAAGGCCGTGAACGGGGCGGCGTTGAGGAAGCTGTTCACCTCTGCCTGCCCGGCGGTGAAGCGGGTGGTGAGCTGGCTGAGATCGACCGCGGAAAGGTTAGGAGCCGTCGCCGCCTTGGCCACCCCCTCCAATGCGTTGAGCCCCTGGTAGAGCGCGAACAGGTTCTTGTAGTCGGCGCTGTTCTTGGCGGTGGTGTCGAGCTTGGCGGCCGTCGTGTCGATGAACTTGCGCCCCGACAGAATCGAGGTGACGAGCGCGCTCTGCTGCGTGGCGTTGGACTTAGAGCTCCAGGGCGGCGTCGGCGCGAGGACCGCCGCTGCGGACGTGGACCCGCCCGACCCGGCGGCGCTCGCACCGGAGCGCGCCTGGTAGAAGCTCAACAGCGTAGAGGCGTCGATGGAGATGGTCATGGCCGTTGCCAAGACCCTGACAGGGAAGGCTTTACCCCCGCTTAAGCCGCTAGCAGAACGCTAGGCTGGCCCGTCGATCAGCCCCGAGGTCTGCAGACCCTTGCGGATCGTCGCGCGCCTGGCGGCCCACTCCCCCGCCAGGACGCCGAGCAGCACCACATCCTGCTCGCGCCCATTCTTGAACTGGTGGTGCCGCAGATAGCCTTCACGCCGAAAGCCTGAGGCCGCCAGCGCCTTAAGCGCCGCCTCGTTGCCCACGACCACCTCGGACCACACCTTGCGCAGGTCGTAGAGGGTGAACGCGAGGTCCAGCCCCAGCGCCTGCGCCGCCCGCCCGGCCCCGCGACCCCGCGCCGCCGCCTCGCCGATGTACCAGTTCAGCTTGGCGCGCCGCTGGGGGTGCGACACCCCCTCGAGGATCATCGATCCGCAGGGAGCGCCCTTCTCCAGCACGATCCAGCCCGCCCGGTCGTCGTCCTTGAGGAAGCCTTCGAACCAGGCCGCGTGGGCCGCCGGCGAAGGGGGCGAGGAATACATCCAGCGGTCCACTTCGGGCTCGAGGCGCCAGTCGAACAGGCGCTGGCTGTCGGCGCTCTCGATCTGTCGCAGCTCGATCATGTCCGCCCGCCTGCACCGCCGCCCGCCCGAACCCCCGCCCGAGGCGAGCTTTCTCTTAACGCCCGATGGCCATGATGGGGCGAGTCGCTTCTCCAGGGACGGGTCTTGCCGAATGATGGATGCACAGCGCCTGAACATATCAGGTCGCGCGATCGGGCCGGGCGAGCCGCCGTTCGTGATCGCCGAGCTTTCAGGCAACCACAACAAGAGCCTGGATCGCGCCCTGGCCCTGATCGATGCCGCGGCAGAGGCGGGCGCAGACGCGGTGAAGCTGCAGACCTACACCGCCGACACCATCACACTGGATCACGACGGCCCCGGCTTTCGCCTCGATGACGGCCTGTGGGCCGGTCGCACCCTGCACAGCCTGTATGCCGAGGCTCATACGCCCTACGCCTGGCACGCGCCCCTCTTCGCCCATGCGAAGGCGCGCGGGCTGATCGCGTTCTCCTCTCCGTTCGACGAGACCGCGGTGGACCTTCTGGAAAGCCTGGACGCGCCCGCCTTCAAGATCGCGTCGTTCGAGGCCGCCGACCTGCCCCTGATCGCCCGGGCCGCCCGCAGCGGGCGACCGCTGATCATCTCCACCGGCATGGCGAGCGAGGCCGAGATCGTGGCCGCGCGCGACGCCGCCCTTGCCGCCGGCGCGGCGGGGGTGGCGCTTCTGCACTGCGTGAGCGCCTACCCTGCCCGGTTTGCCGATGCCAACGTGGCGACGGTGCCCTGGCTGGCGCAGCGCTTCGGCTGCGTCAGCGGCTTGTCCGACCACACGCCCGGAACGGCCGCGGCGGTGGCGGCCGTGACGCTGGGCGCCTGCATCATCGAGAAGCACGTCACCCTTGACCGCGCCGACGGCGGGCCCGACTCGTCCTTCAGCCTGGAGCCTGCAGAGCTCGCCGCGCTGGTGCACGACTGCCGGGCGGCCTTCGATGCGGTGGGCACCCCCGGCCTGAACCGCGGCGTGGAGGAGACGGCGAACCGCCGTTTCCGACGGTCGCTCTATGTGGTGCGAGACGTTGCGGCAGGCACGGTTCTGACGGGCGACGACGTGCGCTCGATCCGCCCAGGCTTCGGCCTCGCCCCGGCCCGCCTGCCCGAGGTGCTGGGGAGGCGCAGCGCGCGCGCCTTGGCTCGGGGCGAACCGGTGGACGAGGCGATGCTGGCCTGAGGCTGGCGCTCAGGAACCTGGTCTACTTGAACAGGCTGAGGATGATCTGCGGGCCCTGGTTGGCGATCGAAAGCGCCTGTGTGCCTAGCTGCTGCTTCACCTGCAGGGCCTGAAGCCTCGCGCTCTCGGTGGCGAGGTCGGCGTCCACCAAGTGGCCGATGCCGGTGGTGAGTGCATCCGAAAGCTTGGTGACGAACTTGTTGTGCGCCTCGATCTGGTTCGACTGCGCGCCCACGTTGGCGAGGGCGGCGTTCACGTTCCTGATCGACGAGTCGAGCTGGCCCGCCACGGTGGTCGCCGCCGTGACCGTGCCGATGGTCGAGGTGGAGCCGAAGGTGATGATCGAACCACCGAGCGAGAAGTTCTGCGTCGAGAGCGTGATGTATGTCGTGGCGTCGGCATCGGCGATGAACTTCAGCCCGGTGATCGACCCGTTCAGGATGTTCGAGCCATCGAAGCTGGCGCTCGAAACCACCTGCGAGATCTGGCGCACGATGGAGGTGTAGTCGGCGTTCAGGGCGGCGCGGCTGGCGGTATCCAGCGAGGTGTCCTGCGCGGCCAGAACCTTCTGCTTCAACGTGTTGAGCAGGTCGGAAACCGATTGGCCGGCGGCCGTAGCCACGTCAGCGATGGAGGTGGCGCGGTTCAGCGAGTCGGTGACCGCCGAGAGCGAGCTCACCTCGGCCCGCTGCTGCTGGGCGATCGCCCAGATGGAGGCGTTGTCCTTGGCCGAGCCGATCTTCAGGCCGGTGGAGATCTGGCCCTGCGTCGCGGTCAGGCTGTCCGACGTCTTGTTGAGGTTCTGCAGCGCCACGAGGGCCGCGGCGTTGGTGTTGACGCTGATCGCCATGATCGTCTCCCCGGGCCGCTTCGAGCCGTCTGTGGAGGAGCGATCGCTGAAAAGCGCCCGCCCCCGCTCAGGGTTGGACGCTAGGGCAGGCTGGTATTCAAACCGTTAACCATAACTGCGCCGCGCGAAATGCGCCGTGCGCGGGCGGCTCACGGATCAGGCCAGGGTGTCGAGAGCCACACCGGGCCTTGAACGGTCTTCTTCGACGGGAAACGGCAGCTGCAGGAGGGGCCGGCCGCTGGCGCTGTCCAGCAGGCGGTAGACGTAGACCGCGGCGTGGGCGGAGCGCACCACCTGAACGCGGGTGGAAGCCGGGTAGGCCCCTGCCCCATCCGCCGTCGCGGACGCGACGGGTGGCGTTTCCTTGCGCGTCGGCACGCCGGGGGCGGGCGTCAGTGGTGGGATCGGCTCGGCCATCTCCGTCTTCACGCCGCCGGGGCGACGCCTCCGATGGACGGTCGGCGCGCAGGGAAGAATGCCCCCTGCGCGCCGTTCGCCACTTGGGTTTTACCCCGCCGCCTCCGCGCCTTAGCGGAAGAGGCTGAGCAGTGAACTGGAACTCGAATTGGCGATCGAGAGCGCCTGGATGCCGAGCTGCTGCTTGGTCTGCAGCGCGGTGAGGTTGGCGCTTTCCTTGGCCACGTCCGCATCGACGAGGTTGCCCACGCCGGTGGTCAGAGTGTCCTGCAGCTTGGAGACGAACTTCAGGTGCGTCGTCAGGGCGTTGGAAGCCGTGCCGAGCTTGGCCACCGCTGCGTTCACGTTGGTGATCGCCGTCGAAAGCGTCGCCACCAGGGTCGAGGCCGTGGCCGCCGAGGTGAAGTTCGCCGCTGCCGTGAACGAGGCCAGCGCCCCGCCCGAAGCGCCGAGGCCCAGAACCTGAGCCGCAACCGTGAGCTTGGACGAGCCGGTGTCATTGGCCAGGGCGTAGACGTTCGCAGCCGCCGTCTTCAGGAGGTTGGCCCCGTTGAAGCTGGCGTTGGCGATGGTCTTGCCGATCTGGTCGCGCAGGGCGGCGAAATCGTTGGAAAGGGCCGTGCGGCTGTTGGTGTCCAGCGACGTGTCCGAGGCGGCCAGCGCCTTGGTGCGGAGCTGGTTCAGCAAATCCGAAACGGTCTCGCCGGCCGAAACGGCCACGTCGACGGTCGAGGAAGCCCGGTTTATCGAGTCCTTCACCGCGTCATAGCCGGAGATGGACGCGCGCTGGTTTTGCGCGATGGCCCAGACGGCGCCGTTGTCTTTGGCGGACGACACCTTCTCGCCGGTGTTGATGCGGTTTTGAACTTGGGTCAGCGCCGCTTGCGTGGCGTTGAGGTTCTGCAGCGCGATGAGGGCGCTCGAGTTCGTATTGATGCTGTTCGCCATGGAGGCGGCTCCTTTTTTGGAGTGTCCGGCGTCATTTTGGCGCCGAGAGCGTTTTGCTCGAGGGAACCGGGAAGCAATCGCCGGGCCAACGAACCCCCGGCTTCAATTGCGGCTAGGTGTCTGTAATCAATCATCTTAATGGGTGAGAAACCAAGGAGTTTTCTGCATCTCTGCAGACCCTTGCGGCAGGCCTTGCCTACCATCCTCGGCAAGTTTTACCGGGTGCCCTGAAGGGACCGCCGGGCGGGGCCTTTTAGCTCCCCGCCCGGCGCTAAGCCGCGCTACTTGAACAGTGACAGCAGGATCTGCGGCGCCTGGTTGGCGATGGACAGAGCCTGCACGCCAAGCTGCTGCTTGGTCTGCAGCGCGGTAAGGTTCGCGCTCTCCTTGGCCACGTCGGCGTCCACGAGGTTGCCCACACCGGTCGTCAGCGAGTCCGTGAGCTTGGACACGAAGGACGTCTGGAGCTGGAACGCCTTGGAAGCCGTGCCGAGCTTGGCCACCGCCGCGTTCACGTTGGTGAGCGAGGTGGAGACCGTGGCGATGAGGGCGGAAGCCGTGGCGGCCGAGTTGAACGAGGCCGTGGCCGCGAAGGTGATCTGGCTGCCCGCCGCACCCAGGCCCAGGATCTGGGCCTGCACGGTGAGCTTCGAAGAACCGTCGGAGTTCGCCAGCGCGTAGATCGCGGTGGCCGCAGTCTTCAAAAGGTTGGCCCCGTTGAAGTTGGCGTTGTCGACGGTCTTCTTGATCTGATCCCTCAGGGCCTTGAAATCCTCGTTAAGCGCGGAACGGCTGGTCACATCCAGGGATGCGTCAGACGCCGCCAATGCCTTCGTTCTCAACTGGTTCAGGAGATCCGAGATCGTCTCCCCGGCACTGATCGCCACATCGATCGTCGACGACACGCGGTTGAGCGAGTCGGTGACGGCGCCGTACGCGGAGATGTCGGCACGCTGGTTCTGGGCGATGGCCCAGATGGCGCCGTTGTCCTTCGCGCTGGACACCTTGAGACCGGTGTTGATCTTGGATTGCACCGAGCTGAGCTGAGCCTGGGTCGCGTTGAGGTTCTGGAGCGCCGCCAAGGCGCTCGCGTTGGTGTTTACGGAGCTGGACATGGTTCCACCATTCTGGGGAGGGGATCCGGCTTTTGCCGGGCGGGCGCATTCGGCGCCCTCCCGATGCGTCGCAAGGCGGGGGCCAGCCCCGTGCCTGCACAGGCATCGCCCATGTGATTGTTATGGAACGTGAAATGCGCCCGCGCGCCGGGGCGGATTCAGCTTTGGCACGACGCGTGCCGCCGGGCGGCAGAAACGGCCGTGCAGGAAGTGCTCAGGCGGCCTGCGCCTGGGGATTCAGGCCCTGCATGACGATGCGGTTGATCTCGATCAGCGGCTCGAACTGTTCCTCGCGCCGCATCACCTTGGACGAGTGGCTGTTGACCCACAGGCTGAGCGAGATGATCGAGGCGCGCAGGCTCTCGGGCAGGTCGTTTTCCGCCCGCGCGCAGTCGGCCGCGAGCGCGCCCCACATGCGCCGGTTCCAGTCGAGGGCGTCGATCCGGGTCTGGATCTCGTCGTGCGGAACATCGGCGGCGCCCATGAGCGCGCGCGTCACCTCGCCGAACAGCCGATATTCGAGCTCGCGGGGGTTTTCAGCCCGCCGCGCGGCGCTCTGGTAAGCCTGCAGCGACATTCGCCCCCATCCTGTCGTCTTCATATTCGATGAGCTTGCGGCAGCTCATCAGCGCCTTGTAGTATTCCCGGGCCAGAACGAACTTCGATACGATCACGCAGTCTGCGAGCACATCCGGATTCCGAATTACGCTCATGAACTCGTTCAACCGGCGCGCGAATTCTTCGTAGTAATTCTCGGCGTGTTCGCCATCCAGGTACATCATCATGACCGGAAAGTAGATCCGCCGCCCGGGGGTGGAGGCCTCTTCCGATTGCATGATGTCCTTCTCGCGCAGCACGGAGGCCTTGTTCTGCAGCACGAGCACGCCGCGGCGGTCTCCGTTCTGCACCACGGCCCCGTTCAGCACGAACCGCTCACCCGGCTTCAGCGACAGTTTCAGCGGCATTTTCTATGCTCCCGAAGCGGGGGCGGCGGCGGTCCGCACGTTGGCCCTCCTACCGCGCTCCTCGCTGCGGATTGGTAAACAGGCACGGTTAACGCGGCCTTCACGCCATCGGCCCGCTCCTCGCCACCGGCGTCAGCTGCAAGCCAAGGCTTATCCTGCCCTTAACCATAGTCGCGCTTCATCGGGTGGTTCCTCTTCGACCAGCCTTGCGGACGCGCCGATGCCGACCCCTGTGATCCAGCAGCGCCCACCCAGACGCCGGCTTGCCGACAACCTGCGCGCCTCGGCCGGGGTGGTGGTCGCACCCGATCTTGCGGCCAGCCCGGCGCGGGCACGGATGAGCGGCGGTGCTGCGGGCGAATCCGGCTCGGCCAGCGCGCTCGACCGGCTGAACGCGGCGATGGCGGAGCTTAAGGCGCAGGCGGTGCTGCCCTTCATCCACCAGAGCCTCCTGTTTATGCGCGCCGACGACCATCGAAAGGGGGCCGAGATGGCCCTGAAGGCGCTGGAGATCGACGAGCGCTGCGGCATCGGCTGGCACCTCCTGGCCATCTGCCGGGAAAAGGCGGGCGACTTCACCGGCTCGCTCAAATGCTACGAAACGGCCCTGGAGCTGTGCCCGGACGAGCCGGAGATCGCCAACGACCTCGGCCGCCTCGCCTATGCGATGGGCATGAAGGACACTGCCGAGCAGCTGTTCGCCCACTACCTGCGTCGCAAGCCCGACCAGCCGGAGGGCGTGAACAACCTTGCCTGCGCCCAGCGCGACCAGCTGCGCTTTGCCGAATCCATCGAGACCCTGCGCCCGGCCATCGAGGCGCATCCCGAGCACCCTCTCCTGTGGAACACCCTGGGCACGATCCTGGCCGAACAGGGCGAAATGGCGAACTCACTGACGTTCTTCGAAGAGGCCCTGCGGCTCGACCCGGCCTTCGCCAAGGCCCGCTACAACCTGGCCAATGCACTCCTGGCGCTGGGCGACGCGCCGAAAGCTCTGGCCGAGTGCGAGGCGGCCATCCCCGGCGTGACGCTGGGATCGGAGAAGGCGATGATGAAGCTCGCCCGGTCCACCATGCTCCTCGCGTCCGGCCGCCTGGCCGAAGGATGGGATGCCTACGAGGTGCGCCTCGACCCCGACTTCGCCGACGTGACGCACTTCCTGATCGACGCCCCGCAATGGACGCCGGATCAGCCGCTCGAGGGCAAGAAGCTCCTCCTGGTGGGCGAACAGGGGCTCGGCGACGAGGTTCTGTTCGCCAACATCGTGCCGGACATGATCGAGGCGATCGGCCCCGCCGGCCAGCTGAGCCTGGCAGTGGAGCCGCGGCTGGTGGGCCTGTTCCAGCGCTCGTTCCCGCAGGCGCGGGTGGGCGCGCACGCCACCTTCCGGGTCGACCACCACACGGTGCGCACCGCCCCCTTCGCCAAGTCGACCCCGCGCACACCCCGGGCGGATCGGATCGACGCCTACGCCCCCCTCGCCACGCCGCTCCGCCGTTTCCGCCGCGAGGTGGAGAGCTATCCCGAAACGCGCGCCTTCCTCACCGCCGATCCGGCGCAGGTGGCCCGCTGGACGGCCGAGCTGGCGGCGCTGGGCCCCGAGCCCAAGATCGGCGTCGTGTGGAAGAGCTTGAAGGTCGATTCCGGCCGCCACCGCTTCTACTCGCCCTTCGAGGATTGGGCGCCCGTGCTGGGCACCCCAGGCGTGCGCTTCGTGAACCTGCAGTACGGCGATTGCGCTGCCGAACTCGCCGAGGCCAAGCGCCGGTTCGGCATGGAGATCTGGTCGCCCCCGGGCCTCGACCTGCGGGCCGACCTGGACGGCGTGTGCGCCCTCTCCAGCGCCTTGGATCTCGTGATCGGCCCCGCCAACGCCGCCACGAACCTCTCGGCCGCCTGCGGGGTGCCCACGTGGCTGATCTCCACCCCGGGTGCCTGGCCGCGGCTCGGGACCGATCGCTATCCCTGGTATCCGTCCGTCCGGGTCTTCACCCCCCCGTTCCACAACGACTGGGCACCGGTGATGCAGGACGTGGCCACCGCGCTGGCGATGCTGCCCAGGGCCTGACGCTGCACGCGGCGGAACAGGGGCCTCCCCCAGCCGTTTGACGAAGGAAGCCGGCTTGTCCGGCGGCCTTCTGCAGGAACGCGCCCGTGACCCTCGAAACAGACGATCAGGATCAAGCCGAAGCCTTCGACGAGACCCTCACCGAGGGCGACGACAATTTCGGCGAGCCCACCAACGCAGACATCAAGCGCGACACCTTCGACGCCACCTATGCGCTCGGAGACGGCGACACCGACGACGAGAGCGGTGAGGCCGACGCCGCCGACCTGGACGACGAGACTCTCTCGGGCATGGACGGTGCCGCCGACGAGGACGATCTGGACGACGACAACGCCGAGGTTAGCCCGCTCGCCACCGATAACATCGTCGACT
The DNA here is from genome assembly GCA_038226305.1 of Caulobacterales bacterium. GTDB lineage: Bacteria > Pseudomonadota > Alphaproteobacteria > Caulobacterales > Caulobacteraceae > JASLDZ01. The sequence continues at coordinate 215,527 of JBBRQN010000002.1, read as the reverse complement.
TCACCTCGGACCGCGACTTTCCCAATCGCGACGACGCCGACGGCGTGGCCACCCATTCGGCCAACGAGGCCGAGGTGATCTCCATGGGCGACGCCAACGATCTGGCGAAGCTGGAGTCCGGCGAAACCCTCGCCGACCTCGAACCGGACGACGTGTCCGACGAAGAGCTGGCCGCCCTCGGCTACAAGGAATGACCCCCATGACCGATCGCAAACCTGCGTCTCAACCGCTGCCGACCGCGACGGGCGCGGCCCCCGCAAAGCCCCTCCCCGCCGGTCACGCCGCCGACGCCCCCGCCACCACCCGCGAAGACGAACTCCTCGACGAGGGCCTGGAAGAGACGTTCCCCGCCAGCGACCCCGTATCGGCCAAGCACATTACCTGAGCCGACGGGCCGGCCTTGATCGCCGCGGGCGGGGATGCTCACTTCCCCCGCTCGCGGCCGTCGCCGTCGCGACAGCGGGGGCTGGATGCAAGAGACAGGTGAAGACAACGCCGATCGTGCGTCGCAACTGCGGCTGGCGCTGATCGCGGGCGGGCTGATCGGCCTCGTCGCGCTGGCGCGGCTGACGTTCATCGCCGTCGGCGGCGAGGGGCGCATCGTCCAGATGGTGCCGGACGATGCGTTCTATTACCTCGTCCTCGCCAAGGCGCATGCGACGCTGGGCCGGTGGACGTTCGACGGCGTGGCTCCCACGACAGGATTTCATCTCCTGTGGGGCTACCTACTTTCCGCCGTCTACACGCTGGCGCCGGGTGCCGGGCTCCGGTCGGTGTTCTGGGGTTCGGGCCTTGTGGGGGCGGCCTGCACCGCGGTTGCCTGTGGGCTGACGGCGCTGACGGCGATGCGCATCTGGGGCCGTGGAGCCGTCACAGGCGTGGCGGTGATCTTCGCGGGGCCCGCCGCCCTGGCCCTTCCGGCGTTCATCATGGAAGGCCCTCTGGCACTGCTGTTCGCGGCTGCCGTCAGCTTCCTCGCCTTGCGATCCACCCCGCCTAGGGGCGCGGCCGTCCTGGCCATCGCCTTCGCCTGCGGGCTTCTGGGCATGCTTTCCCGGTCAGACTTCGGCATCGTTCCGGGGGCGATCTTTCTGGTGCAGGCCCTGCGCGTGGCGCTGGGTCGGCTCTCCTGGCGCGATGCGCTCACTCCTGCCGCGGGCCTGTTCGGATCGGTCGTGGGCCTTGGCCTCGTGCTTCTGCACACCCATGCGGTGAGCGGCGGATTTCTTCAGGCGAGCGCGGCGGTGAAGGCGCACTGGTCGGCGCATGCGGGCAACGGCTTCACCCGACCCGCACTGCTGGTGCTGGGCGTGGCCGCCCCGTCGCCGCTGGCGCTGATCGCCGCCCAGACCCTTCAGACCCTCGTGGTGGCATGCGGGCTGGCAGCCTTGTCGGCCTGGGCGGTGCTGACCCGCCGGATCCGTGGCGAGGCGCTCCTGCTGGTCGCCGCCCCGGCGCTGACCTTGTGCCTCTACGTCGGGCTCTACAGTCGCAACACCGAGGCGACGCAGCCCTGGTATGCGGCCAACCTCCTGGTGCCCGCCGCCCTGCTCGCCGCAGCCGTCATCGGCCCGCTGGCGGTGAGGTGGCGGACGGCCGCCCTGGTGGCGGCGGGCCTGTTCGTGGCGATCTCGGCCTTGGCCAGCCTCAAGCCCCTGTGGCCCGCCCAGACTTCCATGCGCGAGGCGGGACTCACCCTGCGCCGCACCCCTGCCCTGGCCCCCGTGGGCGGCTGGAACGTGGGGCTCGTTTCCTACTTCGCCGCCCGGCCAGTGGTGAATCTGGATGGGCTGGTGAACGACGCGATCCTGCCCCACCTGAGCCCGCCGACCCTGGCCGACTATGTGCGCGAGCGCCGCCTGCGCTATGTGGTGGACTTCTCCGCCATGCTCGACCCCGCCCACACGGCCCGGGGCGGCTATGGCGACGGCAAGCTGGCCGCGTGCCTCTCGATGGTCAGGCCTCTGGCTTCGGCCGATGCGCGCAACCTGTGGCGCGGCACGGTGGAGACGCTCTACGCCGTGCGGCCCGATTGCCCGCGCTAGGGCGGCTTGGCGCGCGGGCGCTGCGTCTCTACGGTGTGCGACGTACAATGACGCCGCCGCAGGGCGCAGGCTCCAAGGATCGCTGAATGGCTGACCGTCGCTTCGAGGGCACCGAAAACTACATCGCGACCGACGACCTGAAGGTGGCCGTGAACGCAGCCATCGCCCTGGAGCGCCCGCTGCTGATCAAGGGCGAGCCCGGCACCGGCAAGACGGTTCTCGCCTATGAGATCGCCAAGTCGCTGGGGGCGCCGCTCCTCACCTGGCACATCAAGTCCACCACCAAGGCCCAGCAGGGGCTCTACGAATACGACGCCGTCACCCGCCTGCGCGACAGCCAGCTGGGCGATGCCCGGGTGAAGGACGTGAAGAACTACATCAAGCGCGGCAAGCTGTGGGAAGCGTTCGACGCCCCGGCCCGCCCGGTTCTGCTCATCGACGAGATCGACAAGGCAGACATCGAATTCCCCAACGACCTCCTGCAGGAGCTCGATCGGATGGAATTCTACGTCTACGAGACCGACGAGACGATCAAGGCGGTGATCCGCCCCGTGGTGATCATCACCTCCAACAACGAGAAGGAATTGCCGGACGCGTTCCTGCGCCGCTGCTTCTTTCATTACATCCGCTTCCCCGACGACGAGACCATGCGGTCGATCGTCGAGGTACACTTCCCCGGCATCAAGCCCAAGCTCGTGGCCGAGGCTCTGAAGATCTTCTACGATATCCGCAAAGCGCCTGGGCTGAAGAAGAAGCCCTCCACCTCCGAACTTCTCGACTGGCTGAAACTGCTCCTGGTGGAGGACATCGACGAGAGCGTGCTGCGCGAGCGCGACCCCGCCAAGCTGATCCCGCCCCTGCACGGCGCCCTCCTCAAGAACGAGCAGGACGTGCACCTGTTCGAGCGGCTGGCGTTCCTCGCGCGGCGGGAGACGATCCGCCCCGGCATGTAGGCTCGGCGGCCGTTACCGCGAATTCACTGGCCTGATCCACCGCTTCGGCTGACCCTCGGGCCAACGATCAGGAGTTCCCAAGATGCGCACGGCCAGCCTTCCCGCCCTCGTCCTCGGCCTCGTGACCGTGGGGGGCCTAGCCGCCTGCAACCCTAAGCCGCTTGCTCAGGCGAACTTCGCGGGCGGCGGCGGTGGCGGCGTGCATGTGGCCACATCGGAGGCCATGCCGGGCGCCGTCTCGGTCTCCGACAAGCTGGAGTGTCCGGCCGAGGTGGGCTCGCTCACCCGCACCGGCGCGGCGGCCGACGGCGGCAGCTGCGATTACAAGTCGGAAAAGGGCCTCGTGCACCTGGCGCTGACCGACAACGCCGGAGACGCGAAGGCCGCGCTCGCACCCCTGCGCGCCGAACTCGACGGCGAGCTTCCGGGCGTGGCCCAGAAGGCCACGATCCAGGTGATCACGGACCGCGACGCCACGGGGAACAAGTCCACCAAGGTCGACATGCCGTTCCTCCACGTGGACGAGAGCGGCGGCAAGTCGCACGTGCGCCTGATGGGCATGACCATCGACTCCGACAAGACCAAGACAGACAAGGCCGACGATCAGGACGACGACGACAAGGCGGCCGCGGCGTCGGCCACCCCCGCCAAGGATCGCGGCGTGGAGCTCGTCTACGTGCTGGTGGGCGGCAAGCCCTCGTCGCAGGGCTTCCACGTGGTCGGTTACGTCGCCAAGGGTCCGCCGCAGGGCAAGCTCGTGGTCGCCACCTTCCGCTACGCCAAGGGCGACCACGGCTTCGACAAGGGCGATCGGCACGACGACGACGTGGACCAGCTGATGAAGCTGAACGTCAAACCCGCCTGATCTGACGACCAGGGGCGGCAGCGCACGGGTTTCCGTCAGCCGAAGCGTATGCCCGCGGCGGTTTCGGCCAGCTGCCACAACCGGTCCTGCGCGGCTTCGTCCCGGGCGAAGGGGGCGATCTTGGCGGGCGTGGGGGATCCGCGCAGTTCGCCCAGCCCATCCGGCCCGTAGTAGGTGCCGGGCACAGCCTGGGGAGCGGCGGCGGCGAACAGGGTCGGCAGGGCCCCCTCGGCTGCGGACTGCCCCATGACGGGCGACAGAAACCGGATCGCGCCCTTCAAGAGATCCTGCGTCTGCGGCTCGGCGGCCATCAGCCCGGTCTGCGCCCAACCGGGGTGGGCGGCATAGGCGGTGACGGGCCAGCCGCGCTCCCGGGCACGGCGCTGCATCGCCAGGCTGAACATCAGCATCGCCGCCTTCGACCGGGCATAGGCTTTGAAGGGCGAATAGGCCTCGCTTTGGAAGTCGTCGAAGTCGATCTCGCCGGTCATGTGGGCGAGGCTCGACAGGTTGACCACCCGCGCGCCTCGCCCGGCCTGCAGCCGGGGCAGGAGCCAGCCGGTCAGGGCGAAGTGACCGAGGAAGTTCACCGCCATCTGCAGCTCGAAGCCCTGGGGGGTCGTACGGCGAAGGGGTGGGGCCATGACGCCGGCATTGTTCACCAGGATGTCGATCGGCGCTCCCGCCGCGAGGTGGGCGGCCAGCCGCTTCACGCTGACCAGATCGCCCAGGTCGCAGGCCTCGAAGCGCAGGAGCTCGCGCCCGGCCCGGCCGCGCAGCCGGGCGATGGCGGCCGCGCCGCGCGCCTCGTCACGCCCCACGAGCACCACCTCGGCCCCGGCGGCCGCAAGGGCCGCTGCCGTTTCGAAGCCCAGACCGCTGGTGGCGCCGGTGACCACGGCGCGCTTTCCCGCCAGCCCCGGCATGTCGCGCGCCGTCCAGCCCATGACCCTGGTTCCCCTCGAGCGGGCACCCGCCCTCACAGGCGGGTTGCCCCGAATTCACTTGTCGCCGCAAGAGCCGGGGCGACAGATGGGTGGCTCCAGATCAAACGAACACCCGACCCGGATCGCCCATGCGCCTCAGCCGAACCAAAACGCCGGTCGCCCTCGCGGGTTTCAGCGCCCTCTTGCTGACTGCGTGCCACCCGGCGCCCTTGGGCAAGGGGCGCAATCATTCCGATCATGCCGTGTCGGTCGGAGCGCGGCTCGCCTGTCCGGAGCACGAGGGCGCTCTGAACCGCATCGAAGTGGCCGCCAACGGCCGCAGCTGCCGCTACACAGACACCGACGGCCGCGAGGCGCGGCTGAGCCTCCTCGACCTGAACGGCACCGACGCCCAGGCCGCCCTGAACGCACCCGAGGCCGAGCTGAAGGCGCAGGTGCCCGCAGCCGTTCCCGATCAGGAGGTCGCGACCGCCACAGACCACGCCAACACCACCGAGGAAGACAAGGGTCGCCGGCAGCACGTGACCATCAACCTGCCCGGCATCCACATCGACACGGAGGGCCACGACGGCGCCCACATCCGCGCCTTCGGGCAAGACATCGACGCCCGGGGCAAGGGCGCGGTGATCCACGGGGGTTGGAATGGCAAGACCGCCGTCATCAACGCCCACGACAAGGGCGTGGAGATCAAGGGCGGCTTCTTCGGCAAGCGGTCCATCGACGCGAGCTACCTCCTGGCTTCGGAGACCGCCGGGCCACAGGGTCACCACGCCGCCGGCTACGTCGCCCGGGGCCCCGTGGGTGGCCCGCTGGTGCTGGGCGTCGAGACCTCCCGGTCGACAGACGACGAGGATCACCACGGCCGGGACCGGTATCGCGACCTGCGCCGGCTGGTGGATCGCAACGTCTCCAATCGCTGAGCCGCGTTGATCCGCGGGCACGGATAGGCGACACGGCGCGTCACGTCTGCCGTCGTCAGGAGCCCATCAGGTGGCCAGAGCCTCCGCTCGCTCCCCAAGGTCTCCCGCCCGCCCCCCTGAGCCCCGCGCCTGGCAGCGGATGCTGTCTGGCCGGCGCCTGAACCTCATCGATCCCTCCCCGCTAGACGTGGAGATCGAGGACATCGCCCACGGCCTCGCCCGGGTGGCCCGCTGGAACGGGCAGACCATTGGCGAGCACGCCTTTTCCGTCGCCCAGCATTCCGTGGTGGTCGAGGATGTGGCGGCGCATCTGCAGCCGGGCCTCTCACCGAAGTGGCGGCTGGCGGCGCTGCTGCACGACGCTTCCGAGTATGTGATCGGGGACATGATCTCGCCCTTCAAGGCGGCGCTCGGGATCAACTACAAGGACTTCGAGGCGAGGCTAGAGACTGCGGTGCACCTGCGCTTCGGCCTGCCGCCCACGTCTCCCGCGCCGATCAAGGCGCTGATCAAGGCGGCCGACCGGGTGAGCGCCTACTATGAGGCCGTGCATCTGGCGGGTTTCTCGGTGACCGAAGCCCGCGCCCTGTTCGGCGAGCCGCCGCAGGGCCTGCGGGTGGAGGTTTCCCCTGAACCCGCCTCCCTCGCCCAGACGCGCTATCTGGAGCGGTTCGCGCTTCTGATGGATGCCCTGAGCGCAGTCGAGACCGACTCGGCCTTCGCCACCGAATAGGGGTAGAAGCTGCAGCCATGCCCCAGATCGCCGTCTGCTCCCTGGCCGCCGTTCCCGACGAGATCGCCAGGCGCGGCCCGTCGCACCTGATCACCCTTCTCTCACCCGGCTCCCTGCCCGCGCGCCCGGACGGGGTGGCGCACGAGCGGATGCTGCGGCTGGAGGTGAACGACATCGACGAGGAGATCGAAGGCCTCACCGCCCCCAGCGCTGCAACCGTCGAAGACCTTCTGGCGTTCGCAAAAGACTGGGACGGGGAGAGCCCGATCCTGATCCACTGCTGGGCGGGCATCAGCCGCTCCACCGCCGCGGCGTTCGTGATCGCCTGCGCCCGCAACCCGCAGGCGCCCGAGGCCGACATCGCCCGCGCCCTGCGTCGCGCCTCGCCCACCGCCTCGCCCAACCGCCGCATCGTGGCCCTGGCAGACGCCCGGCTGGCGCGCGAAGGCCGCATGAGCGCCGCCGTGGCCGGCATGGGCGATGCCGACTTCGCCGAGTCGGCCACGCCCTTCCACATCCCCGCCCGCTTCTAGAGGCCCCGGGTGGCGGCCCCCGTCGCCATCGGGCTCTCCGCCGTGGTCGCCGCCATGCGCGACGGCGAGCTTGTGGTGCTGACAGTAAAGCCCGCGCCTCGCGCCCCAGCAGCCCTCCCCTCCGGCTCGTTCGACCCCGCGGGGCACCGCACCTTCGAGCTGGCCCTGCGCGCCTTCGTGACCGAGCAGACCGGGTTCGAGCTGGGCTATGTGGAGCAGCTCTACACCTTCGGCGACGAGGGTCGCGACGCCCCCCTCGCCGACCTGGGGCAGACGGCGGACAGGCCCGCCCGGGTGATCTCCGTCGGCTATCTGGCACTGACCCCCCAGGCGGTGGATACGCCCGAAACCGTGTGGTCGCCGTGGACGCGGTTCTTCCCTTGGGAAGACTGGCGCAAGGGCCGCCCCGCCGCCCTCTCCGCCCTCGAGCCGGGCCTGCGGGCTTGGGCCGCGCGCCCCGGCGGCGCGCTCTCCACCGGCCGGCTCGCGACCCTGCGGCTCCTGTTCGCCCTGGACGGTGCGCGCTGGAACGAGGAACGGGTGCTGGACCGGTTCGAGCTGATCTACGAGGCCGGGCTCGCCCCCGAAGCCGCGCGAGACCGCGCCCGCTCCAGCCTGACCGCCGCCCACGACGCGCAGACCGCCCTCCCCGCCGCGGGCGACCCGATGATGAGCGACCACCGCCGCATCCTCGCCACGGGGCTTGGGCGCCTGCGGGGCAAGCTCAAGTATCGCCCCGTGGTATTCGAGCTCATGCCGCAGCGCTTCACGCTTTCCGCCCTGCAGCGAACGGTGGAGGCGATCGCAGGCGTTTCCCTGCACAAGCAGAACTTCCGCCGGGGGCTGGACCGCACGGGCTTCGTGGAAGGGCTGGGGGTGCTCGATCCCGGCACCGGCGGGCGCCCTGCCGAGCTGTTCCGCTTTCGCCGCGAAACCCTCACCGAACGGGCGGCTTCGGGCCTGTCGCTGCCGCTGCTGCGGGAGGGGTGATCCGCGCGCGCCAGGCCGTGCGGATCGCGTCAGACGTCTCGCCAGACCCGTCCGGGCTCCACCCCGGCGGGCCGAAGAGGTAGCCCGCTCGTTCGCGCCAGCTTTTCGCACGCAGAAGGTCGCGCCCGATGCCGCGCCACTCGTGAAAAGCCGCCCGCAGAATGTTGAAATCGCCGAGGTTATGCACGAGTCCATAGCGCGGAGGCTCGGTCGCGTCTTCCGGTTCAAAGGTGCCGAACATGCGGTCCCAGACGATCAGGATGCCCGCGTAGTTGCGGTCGAGATAGCGTGGGTTGCGGGCGTGATGAACCCGGTGGTGCGAGGGCGTGTTGAAGATGAACTCCAACGGGGTGGGCAGCCGACCGATGGCCTCGGTGTGGATCCAGAACTGGTAGACGAGGCTCACGCCCTTCTGAATGGCGATCATCGCGGGCGGAAAGCCCAGAAATGCCAGCGGCAGCCATAACAGCCACGAGCCGTTCACCCCCCCCGTCCACGTCTGCCGCAGGGCCGTAGAGAGGTTGTAGTGCTGCGACGAGTGGTGGTTCACATGGCTCGCCCACCAGAACCGCCGCTCATGGCTCAGGCGGTGGAACCAGTAGTAGGTGAAATCCTCTAAGAGGAAGATCACAAGCCAGGCCCACCAGGCGGTCATCGGGATGTCGAACAGCCGGTGATTCCACACCCAAATGGTGGCGGCGAAGATCACGCCGCCGGTCATGAGGCCCGCGACCGTCGAGCCGAGCCCGAGACTCAGCGAGGTCAGCGTGTCGCGGGTCTCATAGGCTCCCTTCGCCTTGCCCAGCCGGGCGAGCACGACCTCCAGCACCACGGCCAGTACGAAGAACGGCGTGGCGAGGGTCACGGGGTCGAAAGGGGCGTGGAGGGGGTTCATGTGGCGGCCGTTGTCGCGCCGGGTGCCCGCGCAGTCCAGCCGCCGGGGGGCCAGGGGCCTTCGTCGGCGACGAAGCGCAAGCGTGGCAGGCCGGGCTCGTCGAGGTTCAGCTCAACCTGGCCGGGGCCGCGATGGGCGATGCGCAGGCGCGAGAACGGCACGGACCGCGTCACCACACCGTCGCCCAGCCGCCAGCCGATCAGCGCACGGTCTCCCGCGTGGGCCAGGGCGGACGCGCCGCCAGCCGCGATCCACAGCTCTTGGACAGTCAAACCGGGAAACTCCTCGGCGAACCTTCCCGCCCCGTCGAGCCCCGCGCCCGCGGCATCGCCGCGCCCCCGCCGCGTCCAGGCCACGAGCCCGACCAGGAGCGCGATCGCCGCGGCCGACCCCAGGAACTGAACCACAAGACCCATCGCGCAAGCTTGCCGCAGCCGGGCGCTTCGTGAAAGCTCCGCGAAGCGTGCTAGACCGCGCACCTTCCGCCGGGCGATCCCGGTGCCGATAGAGCGATCACCGCCTTGCACACCGCCGTCATCGCCGCGACCGGCCTCTACACCCCGCCGCATTCGATCTCGAACAGCGAGCTGGTGGAGGCCTTCAACAGCTTCGTCGAACGCTTCAACGCCGCCAACGCCGACGCGATCGCAGCCGGCGAGGTTGAGGCGCTGGCCCCCTCCTCGCCAGAGTTCATCGAGAAGGCGAGCGGCATCAAGAGCCGGTTCGTGGTCAACAAGTCAGGCGTGATCGATCCGGACGTGATGGCGCCCCGCCTGCCCGAACGCTCCAACGAAGAGATATCCATCCTGGCCGAGATGGCGGTGGATGCCGCAAAGCAGGCCATCGCCGCATGGGGCAAGCCTGCCAGCCGGATCGACGCCGTGCTCTGCGCCGCCTCCAACATGCAGCGCGCCTACCCCGCCATGGCGATCGAGGTTCAGCAGGCGCTGGGCATCGAGGGCTTCGCCTTCGACATGAACGTGGCGTGCTCCAGCGCCACCTTCGGCATCAAGACCGCCGCCGATTACATCGCCGCCGGATCGGCCCGCGCCGTGCTCATGGTGAACCCGGAGATCTGCTCCGGCCACCTGAACTTCCGCGACCGCGACAGCCACTTCATCTTCGGCGACGTCGCCACAGCCGTGATCGTGGAGCGCGAGGAGGACGCGACCCCCGGCCAAGGCTGGAACATCCTGGGCACCCGGCTGAAGACGGTATTCTCCAACAACATCCGCAACAACTTCGGCTTCCTGAACCGCGCCACGCCCGAGGGCATTGCCCAGCCCGACAAGCTCTTCGTCCAGCAGGGCCGCAAGGTGTTCAAGGACGTGGTGCCGATGGTCTCCGAGATGATCGTGGATCACGCGGGCACGCTTGGCCTCGACCCCACCGCCCTCAAGCGCCTGTGGCTGCACCAGGCCAACATCAACATGAACGACTACATCGCCCGCAAAGTGCTGGGCCGCGACCCGACGCGCGAGGAGAACGTGATCATCCTCGACGAATACGCCAACACCTCCTCCGCCGGCTCCATCATCGCCTTCCACCAGCACAACGACGGCTTCGCGAGCGGAGAGAAGGGCCTGATCTGCTCGTTCGGGGCGGGCTATTCGGCGGGCACAGTGTTCGTGGAGAAGCGTTGAGCCTGCGCTCCGCCGTTCACTCGGCTGGATCGCCCCGCGCGTCAGCATCATCCACGTCGTAGCAGATCAGGTCGCCCGGCTGGCAGGCCAGGGCGAGGCAGAGGCGTGATAGCGTGGAGAAGCGCAGGCCGCGCACCTTGCCCGAGCGGAACAGGGAGAGCTGCGTCTCGCTGATCCCGATCTCCTCCGCGATGGTCTTCGCCTGCACGCCCCGCGCCTTCAACACGGCGTCCAGCGTAACCCTCACCGGCACCTAGAAGAACTCGTCCAGCGTGGAACGCAGGGCCGCTCTCTCCTCCTGGATCACCAGCCCCTGCCTGAGCAGCGCCGTCAGGGCGATCAGAGCCGCGCCAACGACGCAGAGGATGATGGCGCTGAGGCCTGACACGGCGAAACCGACGGCGCCCGCAGGCGGCACGAGCCTGATGATCACGGGTGCAGCGGCGAGGGTCGTCACCCCGCCGACGAGCAGGCCCCAGCCCGTGCGCGAAAGCGCGACGCCCGATCCTCTGCCAAACACCAGGCCATGCCTCGCCAGACCGGCGAACAGACTACGCAGGCTCCACAGGGCCCATAGGTGAAAGCCGATGGGCGCGACGATGAGTGCCAGCAGCCAGAGCCGCCGCTCGCCGATGCCGTTCAGCCGAAGCGCCAGAATCACCAGCATCACCCCCATGAACGCGACGATGACCGCGAACACCCCCGTCGCGGCCAGCGAGAGCCGCGAGCAGAGCCGCCGGAAGTCAGCAACGCCCGGCTCGCTCAAGACCGAATCTCCTGCCGGGCGAGGTGCACCACCATCGCCGCCGCCGCGATAACGCCCCCGGTCACGCCAAGGCGAAGCGCGAGCATGGCGCGTGTAGGGTCGTGGGCCAGGATGTTCAGCGGCATCATCCAGGGTACGAACACGCCCTCGGGCAGGCCGCTCGCCATCACGGCGAAGAAAGTGCCGGCGACGCCCAAGGTCAGGCACGGCACGAAGCTCCTGAAGCGCAGCGCCACCCAAAGCTGGATGATCGTGAGGAAGAATGCGGCCCCCCAGACCGACGTCAGGTAACGCCGCATCAGCTCCCAAGGAAACGGGCCTGCGGGTGCACCGTGCGGCGCAAAGGCGTTGAGCACGAAGCCGACGAGGGGCAGCTCCACCGCCAGAAGGATCGACATGGCCGCCAGGAGCCCGAGGACGACCACGGCCTTGGCGGCGAAGATCCGCCAGCGAGGCACAGGCAGGGCCAGAAGATAGTCCCACGCCCGGGGACCATGCTCGATCTGGGCCACCAGCACGCACAGGGCCGTGACGCTCATGGGCAAGACGAAGAAGGACCACAGCCCAACCGTGCCTTCGAGCGCCTCCGGCCAGGGCATGACCTTGTGGCGAAGGCAGATCAGCCCCAGCAGCACCGCCACCATGGTCGGCGAGACTATGCACAGCGCTGTAGCCAACGAGCCCTTCAACTTGCGAACTTCCGTGAACAGGATCGCGCTCATGCCGCCACCTGAAGCCGTTCGGCCACCGAGGGGGCGAAGAGATGCTCCAGCGTGGGCGGGCGCCGGTAGAGCTCGATCACCTCGAAGCCTTCGGTCACCAGAAGCCGACTGATGCGCCCCGCGCCCGCCTCCTCCACTTCGGGAAGCAGCAGGTGGTGATCGCCGTCCGGCCTCGGCCTGAAATGCGCCCGCCGCAGCAGGTCCAGCGCGGCGCCGTTGCGATCGGTGCGCACGAGAAGATCGCCCTCCCCGCCCATCACCTCCCTGATCGGCCCCTGACGGACCAGCCGACCCTCGTGCATCAGCCCCACGTGATCGACGGTCTGGGCGACTTCGGAAAGTAGATGGCTCGACAGGAACACGGCCGCCCCGCAGCGCTCCGGCATCTGGCGGATAACCCGACGCATGTCGCGGATGCCCGCAGGATCGAGGCCGTTCATCGGTTCATCCAGGATGAACAGGCCCGGTGAGCCGAGGAGGGCACGGGCCAGGCCGAGTCTCTGCCGCATGCCCAGCGAATAGTGCTCCACCTTCCGCCGGGCGTCGGCGGCCAGATCGACGATCTCCAGCACCCGTCCGATCTCGCTCGACGGCAGGCCCAGAAGTCTGCGCGCCATGTCGAGGTTCTCGACACCGGTGAGAGCGGGGTAGACCGCCCGCGCATCCAGCAACGCGCCCACCTGACGCGCGGCCGCCAGCCGATCGCGGGCCACGTCGTGACCGAAGATCAGCGCCGACCCCGAGGTGGGCCGCAGAAGCCCCAGGACAAGGCGGATCGCAGTGGTCTTGCCGGCCCCGTTCAGCCCCAGAAAACCGAAGATCGAGCCCGCCTCGATCCGAAGATCGACCTCCTGTACGGCCCACCGGCCACCGAACCGTTTGCCGAGCGACCGGGTCTCGATCGCCGGAGTTCTGTCTGGACGTGCCGTCATCTCACCGTCTCCCAAGTCGGGAGCGGTTTATGTAATAGTTAAACCGGAGTCTAGTGGAGGCCTCCCCGGTGGCGGCACCCCGAGCCGCCGCTCTTCCCTCCACCCGATCAGTCGCCCTAGTTACGCTGCATGACTGACGACGCCCCCACGCCCCCGATCGTGTTCACCCCCGAGCAGCTCGTTCGCGGCCTAGTGGCCCTGCTCACGGTGGAGGAGCTCGACGTGGATCTGTATCGCGGCGCGCGGCTGCCCGGGGGGCGGGGGCGGGTGTTCGGGGGGCAGGTGATCGCGCAGGCGCTGCGGGCGGCGATGGGGTCTGCGGAGGGCTATGCGCCACACTCCCTGCACGTCTACTTCCTGCGGGCGGGGGACGACGCCCTGCCCATCACCTACCGCGTGGAGCGCGACTTCGACGGCAAGAGCTTCGTGAACCGCCGGGTGATCGCCCTGCAGCGCGGCCAGCCCATCCTCAACATGGCCGCGAGCTTCGCCCGGCCTGAGGAGGGCTTCGCGCACCAGGCCGACATGCCGGTTGTTCCCCCGCCCGAAGACCTGATCTCCGACGCAGAGCTGCGCCGCCGGGAGAAGGAGGTGCACGGCGACGCCGCACCGAAGTGGCTCACCCGCCAGAACCCCATCGAGATCCGCCCGGTGCAGCCCCGCTCCGTCGTGACCCCGGATGTGCGGCCGCCCTACGCCTCGGTGTGGTTCAAGACCGCCGCCCCCGTCATCGGCGACGACGACGTGCACCGTGCCATCTTGTGCTTTGTTACCGACATGATGCTCTTGGGCACGAGTATGCTGCCGCACGGGGCGAGCTGGATCACGCCCGGCATGCAGACCGCCAGCCTGGATCATGCCGTCTGGCTGCACGAGACGCCCAAGGTGGACGACTGGCTGCTCTACGCCACCGACAGCCCATGGGCGGGCCACGGCCGGGGCTTCAACCGGGGCTCGATCTTCACCCGCGAGGGCCGCCTGATCGCCAGCGTGGCGCAGGAAGGCCTGATCCGCAAACGCGAGCCCCGCTGACCCGGACGGCAGTGCTCAGCCGATGCGAACGCCCATGCCGCCGTCCACCGGCAGGAGCGCGCCGGTGACGAAGCCGGCTTCGTCACTCGCGAGGTAGAGGGCGGCGTAGGCCGTGTCCCATGCCGTGCCCATCCTGGCGCCCAACGGCACGCGGGCGTCGCGCTGGGCCTTCACCTCGGCGCGGGGCCGGCCAGTGGCCTGCGCGATACCGTCAACCGCCATGGGCGTATCCATGAAGCCGGGCAGGATCGCGTTGCAGCGCACGCCGCGGGTGGCGTTCGACTGGGCGGTGGAGGTGGTCAGCCGGTTCACCGCCGCCTTGGAGACCTCGTAGGCCACCTGAAACCCGCCCGCCCGGGAGGCCAGGGACGAGACGTTGACGATGGAGCCCGACCCCTGCTGACGCATGGGCTTGAGCGCGGCGCGGGTGGCCAGCATCAGGCCCTTCAGGTTCACCCGCAGCACTCGGTCGAAGGCGTCTTCGTCCGCCTTGTGAACGGGAGCATCGCCGCCACCGATGCCCACGTTGTTCACGAGGATGTCGAGTCGGCCGAACTGTTCGACGGCCGCCGCCACCATAGCCTCGCAGTCCGCAGCGCGGGTTACGTCGGCTGCAAGGGCGAAGGCTCTGCCGCCCTCCACCGTGATCTGGTCGGCGGTGGAGTGCGCGCGCAAGAGGTCTCGGTCGGCGCAGATCACGCCGGCACCCTCGCGGGCGAAGAGCACGGCGATGGCACGGCCGTTGCCGATGGTCTCGCCCGGCGACTGCCCGGCACCGGCGACCAGCGCCACCTTGCCCGCGAGCCTGCCGGGCATCGGGGCGTTCACCCGCGGAAGTCCAGATCCTCGTCCAAAGTCTGGCCGGGGTCGAGCGGCACGCCGCAGGTGTTCAGGAACATGCTGACCTGGGTGTACTGGCCGACGGTCATCACCACGTCCATCAGCGCCTTGGCGTCGTAAAGGTCGCTGAGCGCCGCCCAGGTGGGCTCGGAGATGAACTGATCCTTGTGCAGCTCGTCGGCGGCCCTGAGCAGGAGAGCGTCGCTGCGGCTCCAGCGGGGATGATCGGGGCCGGCCTTGACGGCCTCGATGTCGCTCTCCGTCAGCCCGGCGCGTTCGCCGATGGGCACGTGCTGGGTCCACTCGTAGCCCGACCGGCAGTTGAACCCTGTGCGCAGGATCACGAGTTCGCGGATGCGAGGCTCCAGCGAGCGCTCCTTGTCGAGAATGTACCGCCCGTAGGTGAGGAACGCCTTGGCCAGTTCAGGAGATCGAACGATGGTGCGGAAGACGTTGAGGATTTCGCCCTTGCCGGGCCCGCGGTTGCGCATGGGCGCAGCCAGCGCTTCCTGTTCGGGCGTCATCTCGGCGTCGGTGACGGGGGCGATTCGGGGGGCGGAGAGTCTCATCGAACGTAGGCCACTGCGCCGAGGATGATGCCTGCGAGCCCCAGACCTACCGCGCCGAGCCAGAAGCTGCGGCGCTTGGTAATGATCGCCACGGTGGCGATGGCGATGCCGATCTCGAGCGATGTGGCGGCGCCGGTGAGCCAGTGGTGGCGCTTTTCGTGGTGCTCGCTCTCCTCCATCAGGCGGTTGCGATCCTCCTCCTCGCCCTTGGCCTTCTCTTCGACCTTGCTCTCGTCGGCGGCGTTCTTGGCCTGCTGCACCTTGTAGGCGGCTGCGTTGGGGCCGCCGGCGTCGGCGGCGATGCCGTAGAGGTTCTTCTTGATGCTCTTGGCCTGATAGAAGGCCCAGTCGTCAGTGGCCTTCTCCTGGCTCAGAACCGCCTTGGAGGCGGCCACGATGGCGCCGCCGCTCTCCACTGTTTCAAGGCTCCCCGCCCCCGCCGCCAGCACTGCCAGCACCGCGATGGTGATCGTGGCGCGGCTGATGAACGGGTCGGCCTCATGCTGGGCATGCTCGGCATGTTCGGCGTGTTCGTGCGCCTCGAAGGCGGCATCGTGGGGCATGGATCAGCCTTTCCGGGCGAGCGCGGCCTGCGCAGCCGCCAGCCTCGCGATGGGCACGCGGTAGGGGCTGCAGGACACGTAGTCGAGGCCCGCATTCTCGCAGAAGGCGATGCTGGCGGGATCGCCCCCGTGCTCGCCGCAGATGCCGAGCTTCACGTCGGGCCGCACGCTGCGCCCTCGCTCCACGGCGATCTTGATGAGGTCGCCCACGCCCTCGACGTCCAGCGTCACGAAGGGGTCGCGCTCATAGATGCCCTTGGAGATGTAGGCGTCCAGGAAGCGACCGGAGTCGTCGCGGCTGATGCCGAAGGTGGTCTGCGTCAGGTCGTTGGTGCCGAAGCTGAAGAACTCCGCCGTCTGCGCCAGATCGTCGGCCCGCAGGGCGGCGCGGGGCAGCTCGATCATGGTGCCCACCTGGTATTCGACCTCGCGGCCCGTCTCGGTCATCACCTCGCGCGCCACCTTGTCGGTGAGCTTGCGCAGGTAGGCCATCTCTTCCCCCTTGGACACGAGGGGGTGCATGATCTCGGGCTTGGGCGCCTCCACGCCGGAAGACGCGACCTCGCATGCGGCCTCGAAGATGGCCCGCACCTGCATCTCGTAGATCTCAGGATAGGCCACGCCCAGGCGGCACCCGCGCCAGCCCAGCATGGGGTTGGTCTCCGACAGCTCGGAGCGGCGGCGCTTCAGCTTGGCCGCATCCAGCCCCGCGGTGCGCGCCAGTTCCTCGATCTCCTCGTCGGTGTGCGGCAGGAACTCGTGCAGGGGCGGATCGAGCAGGCGGATGGTCACCGGCAAGGGAGCCATGATCTGGAACAGCTCGATGAAGTCGCTGCGCTGGAACGGCAGGATCTTGTCCAGCGCGGTTCGTCGGCCCGCCTCGTCGTCGGCGAGGATCATCTCGCGCACGGCGGCGATACGGGTCTCGTCGAAGAACATGTGCTCGGTGCGGCACAGGCCGATGCCCTCGGCCCCGAACTGGCGGGCGGTGCGGGCGTCCAAGGGCGTTTCGGCGTTGGCGCGTACTTTCAGGCGACGCGCCTTGTCGGCCCACACCATCAGCTTCTGGAAGTCGCCGGAAAGCTCGGGCTCGATCATCGGCACCGCGCCGCAGATCACCTCGCCCTTCGATCCGTCGATGGTAACGACCTCGCCCGCCTTGAAAGTGCGGCCCCGGGCGGAGAACGTGCGGGCCTTCTCGTCGATGTGGATTTCGCCTGCGCCCGAAACGCACGGCCGCCCCATGCCCCGCGCCACCACCGCCGCGTGGCTGGTCATGCCGCCGCGACAAGTGATGATGCCCCGCGCCGCGTGCATGCCATGGATGTCTTCCGGGCTCGTCTCGACCCGGACCAGGATCACCGCCTTGCCGAGCTCGGCCAGGCGCTCCGCCTCGTCGGCGTCGAAGACGATCTCGCCCGTGGCGGCGCCGGGGCTGGCGGGAAGGCCCGCCGCGATCACGTCCCGCTCGGCCGCAGGGTCTATGGTGGGGTGCAGGAGCTGGTCGAGGGACGACGGCTCAACCCGCTGCACGGCCTCGTCGGAGGAGATCACCCCCTCCTCCACCATGTCGCACGCCACCTTCAGGGCGGCCTTGGCGGTGCGTTTGCCGTTGCGGGTCTGCAGCATGTAGAGCCGGCCCTGCTCCACGGTGAACTCGATGTCCTGCATGTCGCGATAGTGGGTCTCCAGCCGCCCCACCACCTCGCGGAACTGGCCGAACACCTCCGGCATGGCCTCCTCCATCGAGGGAGAGGTCTCGCCCATCTCCTCGCGCGAAGCCTTGGTCAGCGCCTGCGGGGTCCGGATACCGGCCACCACATCTTCGCCCTGGGCGTTGATCAGGAACTCGCCGTAGAGCGCCGCCTCGCCAGTGGATGGATTGCGGGTGAAGGCGACGCCCGTGGCCGAAGTCTCGCCCATGTTGCCGAACACCATCGACTGCACGTTCACCGCGGTGCCCCAGCTTTCAGGGATGTCGTGCATGCGGCGATAGAACTTGGCGCGATCGTTCATCCAGCTCTCGAACACCGCGCCGACCGCGCCCCACAGCTGAGCATGAGGGTCTTGCGGGAAGTCGGAGCCGAGCTCTCGCCGCACCACCTGCTTGTAGCCGTCGACCACCTTCTCCCAGTCGTCGGCGGTGAGCGCCGTATCGACGGTGACGCCCAGGCGGTCCTTGGCGTCGTCGAGAATGTCCTCGAAGGCGCCGTGCTCCAGGTTCAGCACCACGTTGGAGTACATCTGGATGAAGCGGCGATAGCTGTCGAAGGCGAAGCGACGATCGCCGGAGAGCTTGGCCAGGCCCTCCACCGTCTCGTCGTTGAGGCCGAGGTTCAGCACCGTATCCAGCATGCCGGGCATGGAGGCGCGGGCGCCCGAGCGCACCGAGACGAGCAGCGGATTGGCCGCATCCCCGAAGCGCTTGCCGGTGATGCCCTCGACCTTCGCCAGCCCGGCCTGCACCTGCGGCTCCAGCCCCGCTGGATAGCTCTGCCCATCGAGGTAGAAGTGGTTGCAGGCCTCGGTGGTGATGGTGAAGCCCGGGGGCACGGGCAGGCCCAGCGAGCACATCTCGGCCAGGTTCGCCCCCTTGCCGCCGAGGAGGTTCTTCATGGACGCCTTGCCCTCGGCAGACCCGCCGCCGAAGCCATAGACCCACTGGGTGGACGTGTTGGACGCGCCGTCGGCCATGACTTCTTGTTCCGCTCATCCCCGCGGAGGCGGGGACCCAGGTTTAAGCCACCGCACCAGACCTGCGGCCTCTTTGAAACACGACGCAGCCGCTCAAGCCTGGTTCCCCGCTTTCGCGGGGATGAGCGGGTGAGCGAAAAGTGCTCAGCCCTGGATCAACGAGAAATCCGCCACCCGGTTCGCGCGATCCCGCAACGTTGATAGCAGACGCAGCCGCCGAAGGCGCACCTCAGGATCGGGATCGTTGACCAGCACGCTGTCGAAGAACCCGTCCACCGGCGCACGAAGCCGCGCGAGCTGGCCCATGGCACCGGCGAAATCCTCCGACGCCAGCAACGGATTGAGTTTCGCGGAGACGTCGGTGAGAGCCGCCAGCAGCGTCCCCTCCTCCCCGTCCACCACTGAGGTCGAGCCGTCGAGGGGCAACGCCTCGTAGGCTTCGTCCGGAAACTTCTTCGCCTCCGCCCGCAGGATGTTCGCCGCCCGCTTGTAGCCGGCCAGCAGGTTCGCCCCGTCCTCCGTGGCGAGGAACGCAGACAGCGCCTCCACCCGATCCACGATCCGCACGAGATCGTCGTCGCCCAGCGCGAACACGGCGTCTACGAGATCGTGGCGCTTGCCCTCGTCGCGGAGGAGGACTTTCAGGCGGTCGGCGAAGAATGCGATAACATCGGAGATCAAAGCATTTTGAGCTTGGTGCAAAGGCGCTAGACCTCTGATCTGCTCACCTAGAATGGCTGACTCACTTGCCAAATGCACCAGAGCATTGGCCGCTTTCATCGGCTCAGCAAAGACATCAAACTCCTTTGCTGCCTTGATGCGTCGCTGCTCGGCAATGTTCGCGTGCACCGCAGAAAACAAGAGGGGTGGCTGGAGAAGGCCGCGGAGCGTAATGCGCGTCCGCTTGGCAGTAAGGCTACGGATCACCCCCAACGCCGCTCGCCGCAACGCTTGCGGATCTTTGCTCCCCGTCGGCTTCTCGTCGATGGCGAAAAAGCCGACCAGCGTATCGAGCTTATCCGCGAGCGCCACGGCCACCGTCACGGGTGCGGTGGGTACGGAGTCCGCCGGGCCGACCGGCTTGTAGTGGTCCCGCACTGCGTCGGCGACGGCGTCAGGCTCGCCCGCCAGCCGCACGTAATACCCGCCCATCACCCCCTGCAGCTCGGGAAACTCCCCCACCATCGCGCTGGCGAGGTCGGCCTTGCACAGCCGCGCCGCCCGCTCGGCCAGATCGGGGTCGGCCCCCACGGCGGGCGCGATCTCCCGGGCCAGGGCGGCGATGCGCTCCACCCGTTCGGCCATCGTGCCGAGCTTGGCGTGGAAGGTGACGCCCTTGAGCTTGTCGTTCCACCGCTCGAACGCCCCCGCCTTGCGGTCCTCGTCCCAGAAGAAGCGAGCATCGCTTAAGCGCGCCGAGAGCACCTTGGCGTTGCCCGATTTGATCTCCGCCCCGCCGTCGCTGGCCTCGATATTGGCCACCACGAGGAAGTGCGGAGCCAGCCGGCCGCTCGCATCCCCGGCTTTCCGCACCGCGAAATACTTCTGGTGCGTGCGCATGGAGGTGCGGATCACCTCCGGCGGCAGGTCGAGGAAGCCTGGGTGCATGTCGCCGATAAGGGGCGTCGGCCATTCAGCCAGGCCGGCGACCTCTTCAAGAAGGCCTTCGTCTGGGATCAGTTCAAGGCCAAGCGCGGCGCACACCGCCTCAGCGCCATCAAGGATGCGACGCTTGCGCTCGGCGGGGTCGAGAACCACGAACTCCGACGCCAGCCTGATCTGGTAGTCTGCAAAGTCCGCCACCGCGAACGGCGCGCCCTTCGACCCCAGGAAGCGGTGCCCCTCGGTCACGTCCCCCGCGACGATGCCCTCGATCTCGAACGGCACCACCGCGCCGTCGAAGAGGAACAGCACCCGCTTCAACGGCCGCACCCACCGGAAGCTGGACGTGCCAGACCGCATGGACTTGGGCCACGGAAACGCCCGCACGATCTCGCCCACGATCTCCGCCGCGATCTCAGCCGTCGGACGCCCGGCCCGGGAGGTCACCGCGTAGAGCACCCCGTCCCGCTCGGTCTGCTGCTCGCGCGTGAGCCCGGTCTTGCGCAGGAACCCCTCCAGCGCCTGCGGCGGGGCGGAGGCCTTGGGCCCCTTCAGCTCTTCCGACCGATCAGGCGTGGCGGCGGGCAGCCCGTCGATCGCCAGCGTCAGTCGACGTGGCCCGGCGAAGGTGTGCAGGGAGTCGTAGGACAGCTCCTGCGCCTTCAGCCGCTCGACGACCATGCGCTCCAGATCCCGGGCGGCCCCCGCCTGCATGCGCGCGGGGATTTCCTCGCTGAAGAGCTCGAGCAGAAGCTGAGGCATCAGGCCGCCTCGGAGGCGAGCTGGGCTTCGGCGCAGGCTTTCACCAGGTCGCGGATGCGGCCGATGTAGCTCTGGCGTTCGGCGACGGCGATGGCTCCGCGGGCATCCATCAGGTTGAACAGGTGGCTGGCCTTGAGGGCGCGGTCGTAGGCGGGGAGCACCAGCGCCTGCCCCTGCGGGCCCTTGTGGCTAAGGATGCGCGGCACGTCGCGCTCCATGTCCTCGAACTGGCGCTTGAGGGTATCCACGTCGGATACTTCGAAGTTGAACGCCGAGTTCTGGCGCTCGTTCTCCACGAACACCTCGCCGTAGCTCAGCCCCGCGTCGTTGAACTTCAGGTCGTAGACGTTGTCGACGCCCTGCACGTACATCGCCAGCCGCTCCAGCCCGTAGGTGAGTTCGCCCGAGACCACGTCCACCTCGATGCCGCCGACGCCCTGGAAGTAAGTGAACTGCGTCACCTCCATCCCGTCGCACCACACCTCCCAGCCCAGGCCCCAGGCGCCCACGGTGGGGTTCTCCCAGTCGTCCTCCACGAAGCGGATGTCGTGCAGCGCGGGGTCGAGCCCGATGGCGGCCAGCGATCCCAGATACAGCGCCTGCAGGTCGGCCGGGTTGGGCTTCAGGATCACCTGATACTGGTAATAGTGCTGCAGCCGGTTGGGGTTTTCGCCATAGCGCCCGTCTGCCGGGCGGCGCGAGGGCTGCACGTAGGCGGCGCGCCAGGGCTTCGGCCCGAGCGCGCGCAGCACCGTTGCCGGGTGCAGCGTGCCCGCGCCCACCTCGGTGTCGTACGGCTGCAGGATCGCGCAGCCCTGCCGGCTCCAATAGGCGTGGAGCGTCAGGATCAGGTCCTGAAACGACAGCACCGTCTTGTCATGGGTCGAGGGGTCGGCGGCCACTGGTATCCGAAGGCGTCTGGGCGGGAGCGGAGAGCGGCGCGAACCCTACCGGCGCCCGCCTCCCCTGCCAAGGAGACGGGCGCCGGCGAGGCTCGCCAGACTACTTCTTCTTGCGAACGACCTTGGTGCTGGTCGCCTTGGTTTCACTGGTCGTGGTGGTCGTCACGGCGGGTTCGGGCGGGGGCGTCGGCGGCACGAAGCCCGGCATGATCACCTTGTCGATCACGTGGATCACGCCGTTGGAGGTCTGGATGTCGGCCTGGATCACGGTGGCGTCGTTCACCTTCACGGTGTCGCCGGTGCCGTCCACGTAGAGCTCAGGGCCGGCGGCGCTGGCGGCCTTGGTGACGTGGCCCTTGGCGGCGGCAGACAAAATCTTTGTGTTCACGATGTGATAGGCGACGGCCTTCTGCAGGTCGGCGGCCTTTTCGGGCTTCATCAGGTCGTCGAGCGCGCCGGGCGGCAGGGCGGCGAAAGCGGCGTCGGTCGGGGCGAAGACGGTCAGCGAACCAGGGTTGGCGAGCACGGGGGCGAGGCCCGTGGCCGTCGCGGCCTTGAGCAGGGTGCTGAACTGGCCCGAGCTCGCCAGGGTCGCGGCGATGGTCTGGGTGGGCTGCGCCGTGATCGGCGTGAAGCCAGCGGCCGTCGCTGTTGCGGGCGGCGTCTGGGCAGCGACTGAGGTGGCGAAGGCGGCCGCGCAGACGCTGGCCGTGAGGGCGAAGAGGGTGGAACGAAGGCGCATAAAATCCTCTCTGATGCGACCGCAGGCTTGACGCCGGGCAGTCTGGGAAGGTCGCGTCAGGAAGGGTCTGGCCTGCGTTTCGGTTCCGAAATACGCCGGATCAGCCTTGCGGCCACGGCCCGCCCAACTGGCATCTACGCACCCACCAATCGGGTTTCAGGGTGGCTATCCGGTCCGCAAGAGCGCGCGCCGCTACAGCATCGTCGCACAGGGCGAAGACGGTGGCACCCGAGCCGGAAAGCCGCGTCAGTCGGGCCTGCGGCTGCTGCGCGACGAGTGCCAGGGTGTCGGCAACAGCAGGTGTGAGCGCGGCGGCCGGGGCCTCGAGATCGTTGCGACCGCCCGACAGGCCAGACACGAGCGCCGCAGCGTCGAGGTCGTGCGCCAGGGCCAACGGCTCAGCGTCGCCCGGAGCGCCCGCGTCGTCATAGGCGCGGTACACGGCCCCCGTGAGTGAAAGCGCTCCGCAGTTGACCAGCACCGCGTGGATCGGCGGCAGGCGTGGCGGCGCGCTCAGGATGTCGCCTCGGCCCGTGCCCAGTACCGGGCGGGCGGCGAGGCAGGCGGGTCCGTCCGCCCCCATTTCGCCGGCCACCTGCTCCAGCCGGGGGTCGTCTGCCGCCAGCCCGAGCACCGCTGCCGTCAGCCGCAGGGCGGCGCCGGCATCGCTCGATCCGCCACCGAGGCCAGCGGCCGTGGGCAGGGCCTTGTCCAGCCAAAAAGCGAGATCGGGCTCAGGGGTGCCCGCGAGCTCGGCCAGGCGGCGGGCGGCGCGCACGATCAGGTTACGGTCGGGGTCCAGCCCGGCGAGGTCGGGCGCGAAGTGGCCGTGCACCTGCAGCGTGATGCCGCGCCCGCCCGCCTCGGCCGTCAGCGTGTCGCCCACGTCGGCGAACACCATCAGGCTCGCCACAGGGTGCATGCCGTCTGGCGTCGGCGGAGCGACGTGGAGGTAGAGGTTCACCTTCGCCGGAGCGAAGGCGCGCAGGGCTGCACCCGTCATCGCAGGTGGCGCTATGGCCGCGCGGTCGGCGCGACAGCCACGGGGCCGACGGGGGATGCGGTCTCGCCGACGGCGCCGCCCCCCTCCTTCAGCTTGCGCCGGGCGGTGGCCTTCAGGTCGTCTTCGGGGTCGAGGGTCAGCACCCGGTCCCACTGATAGCGCGCATCCACCGAACGCCCCACGCGCCAGTAGGCGTCGCCCAGGTGATCCACGATGGCGGGGTCTGACGGCTCCAGGGCCGAGGCCCGCTCCAGATCGGAAACGGCGGCCTTGTAGTCGCCCGCCCGGAACCGCGCCCAGCCGAGCGAGTCGAGAAGCGCACCCTGCTGCGGGCTGGAGCGCACCGCCTTCTGCAACAGCGCCAGCGCCTCGGGCAGGTGCTCGCCCCGGTCGGCCCAGGCATAGCCGAGGTAGTTCTGCACCTCCGCATCATCCGGCTTGATGGCCAGCGAGCGCTTGAGGTCGGCCTCGGCCAGGGGCCAGCGACCCGCCTTCTCCTGTGCGGCCCCCCGCAGGAAGTAGAGTTTGGCCGCGGAAGGGGCGGTGCCCAGCTTAATGATCAACCTGTCGAGCAGCACGATGGCCTCGTCGTAACGCTTCGCGGTGCGCAGAAGCTCCGCATAGGTCACCATCGCCTGCGGGTCGGACGGGCGCTCCTCATAGGCGGCCTTGGCGAGCACCAGCGCGCCCGCGGGGTCGTCGGCCTGCTGGCGCAGCACGGCCAGGTGGGTGAGGGCCTGCACGTGATCGGCGCTGCCGGGACGCACGTGCTCATAGGCAATGCGCGCGCCCTCACGATCGCCCGCCGCGTTCAGGGCATCGCCCACCAGCACCCATACGGGGGCCGAATCGGGGTCGAGCCGCAGGGACAGGCGCATGTAGGAGAGGCCGAGGTCGCCCTCGCGTCGCAGGCTCAATGCCGCAGCGGGGCCGATCAGCGCCTCGGCAGCGGACTGGCGCAGGGTCGGTTGCGGCGGGGCCGGCCGGCTTGCCCGAGCGCGTTCCCGGGCCGACTGGATCGTCGGATTATCGGGCGTTTTCAGAAGGATCGCGTCGTACAGCTTGATCGCATCGGCGCGGCGGGCGCGGCGTTCGAGGAACTCGCCGTAGGCCTCGGCGAAAAGGCTGTCGCGCTGACCGGCCAAGGCCTTCAGCAGGGGCTCGGCCACGGCATAGCGACCGGCCCGCTCGGCCAGCCGGGCGCGGCCCAGATCGGCAAACGACAGCACCACCCGGTCGGAGCCCGGATGCGGCTGCAGGGCGGCCTTGGTGTCGCCCGCCGCCAGCGCCGCCCAGGGCGCGAGCAGCAGCGCCGCGGGAGCATGCGGCCCGGCCGACCAGCCCTCGGAAAGGATCGCATCCGCTTCCTTCGGCCGGTTCGTGGCCAGGGCCTCCACCGCCCGGGTGAGGCGGCCGAGCGCCACGAGCGCGTCACTGGCCTCGCCCGGGGCGGGGGCGAGTTCAGCCGCACGCTCCACCCGGCCCGAAACGAGCGAGGCGGTGAACGCGCGTTCCTTCAGCGTGAGGTCTGAGGGATCGGCGGCACTGGCCCGGCTGAAGAGTTCGGCCGCCTGATCCCCCGAACCGGCATCCAGCGCAACCTCGCCCGCCAGGAACAGGCCGCCGGTGGACGAGGGCCGATCCAGCGGTGCCGGAGCCTGGGCCAGAACCGGGCGCAGGCCGGCCTTCTCGGCCTCCCCGCCCCCCTGCGTCGCACATCCGGCGAGGACGAGGGTGGTCGTGCAGACGACGGCGAAGAGGCTGGAGATGCGGATCATGATCGCCTCAACCCTTCGCCTCTTCGCCCCTGCGCCGCAAGCGCGCGCGCCTGCGGCCGCGCGCTCACATGTTGGGATAGTTCGGCCCGCCGCCGCCCTCGGGCGTGGTCCACACGATGTTCTGCGACGGATCCTTGATATCGCAGGTTTTGCAGTGGACGCAGTTCTGGGCGTTGATAACGAACTTCGGGTCGGTCCGGGCCACCTCGTCGGCATAGACCACCTCGTAGACCGAGGCCGGGCAGTAAAGCCGGGCGGGCTCGCCGTACTTGGGCAGGTTCACCCGGATCGGCACGGTGGGATCGCGCAGCTTGAGGTGGGCGGGCTGATCCTCCTCGTGGTTGGTGTTCGACAGGAACACCGAGGAGAGCTTGTCGAAGGTGAGCACGCCATCGGGCTTCGGATAGACGATCGGCGTGTGCTTCGAGGCCTCTTCTGTCGAGGCCGCATCGGTCTTGCCATGCGGGAGTGTGCCCAGGGGCGACCAGCCGCCGAGGAGTGACGCGCACCACATCTCGACGCCGCCCAAGACGGTGCCCAAGACGGTGCCGAAGCGCGTCAGCAGGGGCTTCACGTTCCGCACGCCCCGAAGCTCGCGGTAGATCGGGCTCTTCAGGTAGGCCGCGTCCACCGCCAACACGTCGCCCGACTGGCCGAGTTGCAGGGCGTCGAAGGCCACGTCGGCCACCATGATGCCGGAGAGGATCGCGTTGTGGCTGCCCTTGATGCGCGGCACGTTCACGAAGCCCGCGCTGTCGCCCAGGAGCACGCCGCCTGGGAACGCCAGTTTGGGCACGCTCTGGAAGCCGCCCTCGGCAATGGCCCGCGCGCCGTAGGCGATGCGCTTGCCGCCCTCCAGATGGTGACGGACGGCCGGATGAGTCTTGTAGCGCTGGAACTCATCAAACGGCGACAAATAAGGGTTCTTGTAGTTCAGGTGCGTCACGAACCCGATGGAGACGTAGTTGTCGCCAAAATGATACATCCACGAGCCGCCACCCGTATTGTTCTTCAGGGGCCAGCCCAGGGTGTGCTGCACATAGCCAGGCTTGAACTGCTCGGGCGGAACCTGCCAAAGTTCCTTGATGCCGAGGCCGTATTTCTGAACGTCGGCATCCTTGCACAGGTCGTACTTGGCCTGCACGATCTTGGCGAGCGAGCCGCGAACTCCCTCGGCCAGGAAGGTGTATTTGCCGCGAAGCTCGATGCCCGATTCGTAGCTGCCCTTGCGCGCGCCGTCCTTGCCGACGCCCACGACGCCCGCGACCACACCCTTCACCTCGCCTTCGTCGCCGAGCACGAGCTCGGAAGCGGCGAAGCCGGGGTAGATCTCGACGCCCATCTCCTCGGCCTGCGTGCCCAGCCAGCGGCACAGGTTGCCCAGGGAGGCGATGTAGTTGCCGTGGTTCTTCATGAACTTCGGCATGGGCAGCCATGAGATGTCCATGTCGCCGTGGGGGCCGAGGAACAGGAACTTGTCGGCCGTCACCGGCGTCTCGAGGGGGGCGCCCTTCGCCTTCCAGTCGGGGAACAGCGCCTTGAGGCCCGAGGGATCGATCACCGCGCCCGAAAGGATATGCGCCCCGACTTCGGAGCCCTTCTCGATGACCGCCACCGAAACCTCGGCGCCGGCAGCGACGGCGCGCTGTTTCAGCTTGATCGCGGCGGCGAGGCCGGCGGGGCCGGCACCCACGATCACCACGTCGTAGTCCATAGCCTCGCGGGGCTCGGCCTGCGTGCCCAGTTCTTCCGGCACGATCTGTTCGGCCATTGCGAGGTGTCTCCAGCGAAGCGGTTCGGTGCTCGTCGGGTCATATCGGAATCTTGCCCCCCCGTGGTCAAGGCCCGCGCGCGCGCTAGAGTGGCTGGGTGAGCCCTCCCGCCGACCCCTCGATCGCGAACGGCGCCGACCCACGGGCGCTCGAGGCCCTGCTCAGCTTCTGGGTCGAGGTGGGTGTGGAGGTGTCCGCTTCAGCCGCACCGATGGACAGGCTGAAGGCCCCCCCGCCCCGCGCCGCCTCTCCGCAAGCCGCTGCGCCACCCGCCCGCCCGGCTCAAAATGCGCCGCCGGTGCCGAGCGCTCCACCCCGGGGGTCCGCCCCCGCAACGAACGAAGCCGCCGTGGCGGCCGCCCGCGACCTCGCCCGCCCGGCCTCGACCCTGGCCGAAATCGAGCAGGCCCTTCAGGCGTTTGAGGGGTGCGCCCTTCGCCATTCCGGCGCGGTGCGGCCGATCTTCGTCCGCGGAGACCCGGCGACGGCCGACATCCTCGTGATCGGCGAGGCCCCTGGCGCAGACGACGAGGCGGCCGGATCACCCTTTCAGGGGGCGCAGGGGCGGCTGATCGACCGTATGCTGCAGGCCGCTGGGCTGAGCGAGCGAGCGCTCCTCATCAACACCGTGTTCTGGCGCACGCCGGGCGGCGGCGCGCCGTCTGCGAACGACCAGGCCGCCTGCCGCCCTTTTCTAGAGCGAGCCGCCCTCCTCCTGAAACCCCGGGCCGTGCTGCTGCTCGGTGCCGCCGCCGCGCGGGCCACCCTGCGCACCGAGGACCCGATCCTGAAGGTTCGCGGGCGCTGGGCCCACTGGACGGGAGAACACGAGGCGTTCGATCTGCCCGCCCTGCCGACCTTCTCCCCAGCCTTCCTGCTGGCCCAGCCCAGGGCGCGGAAGAACGCCTGGGCGGACCTTTTGACGCTTGCCGCCCGGGTTGATCCGGGTGCCGGGGCTCCGTAAAACTGAAGTTGTCCGGCCCCTTGAGGGCGACCTCCTCCCAGAGGCCATGACTTCAGTCTCCCGCCGCCTTCGTTTCACCGCCGCCGCACTCGCGCTCGTGGCCGGGACGGCGGCCGCCAGCTTCGCCCACGCCGGTGTCGCAGCCCAGGATGGGGCGCAGGCCCTGCCCCGCCCCTACGTGCAGGGTTTCGGCCCGTCGGCCCCCGCCATCGGCCCCCTCTCCGACTCCGACGCTCGCACCTACGCCGCAGCCTTCGACGCCATCAAGCGGGGGCAGTTCGCCTTGGCCGACTCCATCGGCGCGGCGGTGCAGGACGCCTGCCTCAGCGGCCGCCTCCAATATGCCAAGCTGATGCACACGGCCTACAAGGCCACCTACAGCGAGCTGAAGACCTGGCTCGACACCTACCGCGACCAGCCCGGCGCGGACCGTGTGTTCATCATGGCCAAGAAGCGCCGCCTCACCGAGGCCGCCGCTTCGGACGATGCGATCGGCATGATGGCCGCCGGCGACGATCCGCAGGCCCCCGTCTCCTCCGCTGATCCGCGGCTGCAGAAGTCCAAGGAGGCGTTCTACGCCGGTGACGTGAACACGGGCTATGCGCTGGCCACCGCCTCGGGCGAGCGCTGGGTCGCGGGCCTGGCGGCCTTCCGCCTCGGCAAGTTCGACGAGAGCTATCGCTGGCTGGCCGACCTGGCGCAGGACGAAGCCCAGAACGAGTGGGTGCGCTCCGCCGCCGCGTGGTGGGCCGCCCGAGCCGCCGCCACCGCCGGCCTCACCGAAGAGGCCGCGCCCTATCTCAAGCTTGCCGCCTCGACGCCCTACACCTTCTACGGCCTGATCGCCGCCCATCAGCTGGGGCTCGACACGCCGACCACCCTGGCCCCCTCGGGCGAAGGCTCGCCCACAGCCCCGCAGGCCTTCCAGCGCGTGACCGATGCGCAGGTGAAGGTCACGCCCGCCCTCGTTGAACTGGTACAGAACGATGCCCGGGCGCGCCGGGCCGCAGCCCTGGCCCAGGCTGGCATGCGCAGCGAGGCGGGTTCGGAGCTTCGCACCGCCCTCCTCGGCACGGGGGACGTGGAACAACGCAAGACCTGGCGGGCGCTCGCGGCCATGCTGAACGCGCCACTGACCTCGCCCGACGACCTGCGCCGCTCGGCCGTGCGCCGGTTCGACCCCTCCAAGTTCGACGCGCCGGAGTTTTCGCCCCGGGGCGGCTACACTCTGGAAAAGGCCTTGGTCTACGCCATCGTGAAGCAGGAGAGCGGCTTCAACGCCTCCGCCGTCAGCCCGGCGGGCGCCTATGGCCTGATGCAGCTGATGCCCGCCACCGCCGCCCTCGTGAAGGGCGATGTGAAGCGGCCCGTCGCCGCCGCCACCCTGGTCAAGCCCGCCGAGAACCTGCGCCTGGGCCAGGACTATGTGGCGCGCATCCTGCAATCGGTGAACGGCGACCTGATCCGCGCAGTGGCCTCCTACAACTCCGGCCCCGGCACGATTCTGAAGACCGCCGCCCGCCTCGGCGACGATGCCGACTCGCTCCTGCTCATCGAGAGCATGCCGGGGGCCGACACCCGCGAGTACGTGGAGCGGGTGATGAGCAACTACTGGATCTATCGCAAGCTGTGGGGCCTCGCCTCGCCCACGCTCGACGCCGTGGCTTCCGGTCAGAGCAAGATCCCCGCCATTCTGGACGCGAACAGGGGCCAGGGCGCGAAGTTCGCCCGGGCCGACTGACCCCTCGAACAGAGCCCTGACGGGCGTCACTGTTCTTGTTATGTTCCGGTAAGCGCGCTACCGCTCGCAGCGTGCCGCCCGCTGTCCCACTCCATCCCGCCGCCCCGCGAGGGCGAGGCGCTCAGACCAACCGCTCCGGCCGGTTCGAGCCGGGCACGGTGCACTCCTTCGATGACGGATGGGGCGAAGACGACGCCCCCGCCCCTGCCCTCAAGACCAGCCTGACGCCAGAGCGCGCCCGCACGATCATCAGCCGCAACGATAGCCCCGACGTGGGTTTCGACCGCTCCATCAACACCTATCGCGGCTGCGAGCACGGCTGCATCTACTGCTACGCCCGGCCCGCCCACGCCTACATGGGCCTCTCGCCCGGCCTCGATTTCGAATCGAAGCTGTTCTTCAAGCCCGAGGCGGCGCGGCTTCTGGAGCGCGAGCTGGCTCGACCTAGCTATCGCTGCGCGCCGATTCACCTTGGGGGCAACACCGATGTCTACCAGCCCAGCGAGCGTTCTCAGCGCGTCACCCGCGGGGTGATCGAGGTTCTGGGGCGGTTCCGGCATCCGTTCAGCGTCATCACCAAGTCGGCGCTGATCGGTCGCGATGCCGATCTCATGGCGCCGATGGCGGCGCAGGGGCTGGTGAAGGCCTACGTGTCGATCACCACACTGGATCGCAAGCTCGCCCGGGACATGGAGCCCCGCGCCGCCACGCCGGAACGCAGGCTGGAGGCGATCCGCACGCTCACCCGGGCGGGCGTGCCGGTGGGCGTGGGGTTCGCGCCCGTCATCGCCGGGCTGAACGATCACGAGATGGAGGCTGTGCTGGAGCGCGCCTACGACGCGGGCGCCCGCTCGGGCATGATGGTGGCCCTGCGCCTGCCCCGCGAGATCGCCGACCTGTTCAGGGAATGGCTGGAGGCGGCCCGGCCCGATCGCGCCGCCAGGGTGATGTCGCTCGTGCGCCAGATGCGCAACGGCCGCGACAACGACTCGAGCTTCGGCGCGCGGATGGTGGGCTCAGGCCCGGTGGCGGAGATGCTGCACCGCCGCTTCACCCTGGCCTGCACGCGCATCGGCCTGAACCTTCAGCCCACGCGCCTGCGCAGCGACCTCTTTCGCGTGCCGCTCGACCTGAAGCCTGCAGCCCCCCAACTGGATCTGTTCGGCTAGGCGGACTTGCGCAGCAGCAGCGCCTTGGTGAGGAACGCCGCATCCGCCCCCGCCTCCACCAGCCCCGCCTGCGCGAAGAGGGCGGGGAGATCGGTGGCCTGATAGCTGTCGTAGAACGGCTCGTGGAAATTCACCGGGAAGCGCTCCAGCGGGCGGGCGAACTGCGGCGCATCCGACGCCTGGATCGAGTCGGCGAAGGCCACGACGCCGCCGGGCTTCAGCACCCGCGCGAACTCGGCCGCCACGGCCGTGCGCACCTTGGGGGGCAGTTCGTGGAACAGGTAGATGCAGGTGATCGCATCCAGGCTCGAGTCGGCGAAGGGCAGCTGCTCGGCGGGGGCCTGCACCACGCCCGCCTCCGGCGTGCGCCGGGCGGTTTCCGCGAGATAGGCGGCCGAGAGGTCCACCCCCAGCACCTGAGCTCGCGGGAAGGTGGCCGCGAGGTCGGCGATGAAGGCGCCGGAGCCGCAGGCGATGTCTGCGATGCGAAGCTGGCGTTGATCCCGCCCTCGCAGGGCCTTGGCCAGAAGCGACAGGGCCCGCCGACGCATGGGTGCGGCGGCCCCGGCGAACAAAGCCTCCACCTGACCCTCGTAGCGGCGGGCGCTCTCCTGCGTCAGCCAGCCGTCGCTCTGGAAGTGGAAGTTCTGGCGATAGTAGACGGGGTAGGACGCAAGGTCGGTCTCGGCAGCACGCACCTCCACCCCGCCGCCCCTGCGCTGGCGGCGCGCCTCAACCTGGCGGCCGTCGGCGTAGAGATCGTCCAGCTGGCGCAGAATCGCGCGGGGATCGACGGCGGCGGAATCGGCCACCACGTAGAGGCCGGCGGCCACATCCTTCGCGTCCTTGTCGAACGCCTCCCGCCAGCCGATGCCGAGAGCCCGGGCCGGGGCCGGTTCGGTGGAGGGGTCGGGCGATCCCTCCCGGTCAGTTGGGCGAACGATGGCGCGGCCCGCGAAGGCGGCGGTGGTCCAGAAGGCGGCCTGTGCGGCCCCGCGCAGGCGCTGCACCCGCGCCTCGCCCGCGAAGGCCCTGCGCCGCCCGCCGATCCCCAGCTCGCCCATGCCGCCTACCTCGTGAACACGCCGACGAGTTCGATATGGGGAGACCACAGGAACTGGTCCACCGCCGTGACCGCCTGAAGGCGAAATCCGTGCTCGCCGAGCACAGTGGCGTCACGCACGAAGGTTGTGGGGTTGCAGGAGACGGCGACGGCGACGCCGGCCCCCGATCGCGCGATCTCGCCCGCCTGCTCGAGCGCGCCGGCCCGGGGCGGATCGAAAACCACCGCATCGATGCCCTTCAGCTCGGCGGCGAGCACCGGGCGGCGGCTGAGGTCTCGCGCCTGCGCGGCGATGCCCTTCAGCCCCGGCGTCGATCCGGTGGCGGATTTCAGAGCGCCGATCGCCCCTTCGGAGACGTCGGCGGCCAGCACGGGCGCGATCTGTGCCAGCCGCAGGGTGAAGGCGCCCGCCCCGCAGTAGAGGTCGGCTATGCGGCTCGCGCCTGCGCAGGCCTGCATGGCCAGGCGCCCCATCGCCTCCTCGGCAGCCGCCACGGCCTGCAGGAACCCGCCGGGCGGCAGGGCGACTGCGGCCGCGCCAAAGCGCACCACCGCCTCCCGCACCTGATAGAGGCCCTCGCCGTCCAGCGTCACCCGGGCGAAGTCGGCCTCTGCCGCCGCCTTGGCGACGCGCACGCGGGCATCGGCAGAAAGGCCGCCGGATCGGCGCTCCACCCCTGAGATGTCCACGTCGATCCCCGTATCGGTGAGGGTGACGTGCAGAGTCGGGGCGCTCTTGGCGTTCTCGAACAGGGGCGCGGCTAGGCAGGCGAGCGCGGGGAAGGCCGCCACCAGGCGTGGATCGGCGATCGGGCAGGCCGACACCGGCACCAGCGACCAGCTGCGCCGCCCCTTGTAGCCGATCTGCGCCGCCTCCCGCGTGCCCCGCCGGGCATGCAGGGCCACCCGCCGCCGGGTGCCGGGCTCGGCCGCAAAGCCGAGCGTGGCAGGAGCATCAAGGCCCGCGCGCTGCAGCAGCGCCTCCAGCTGCGCGAGCTTCCACGCCCTATAGGGGCCCAGTTCCCAGTGCTGCAGGGCGCAGCCCCCGCAGGTGCCGAAGTGCGGGCAAGGCGGCTCCACCCGCTGCGGGCTCGGCCGCAACAGCTCCAGCAATTCGCCCCGTCCGTCTCCGACGGAGGCTCGAACCTCCTCGCCCGCCAGGGTGAAGGGCACGTGGGCGCCCGAGGGCTCGAGCCGGCCGTCGCCCTGCGCGCCCACCTCGCCGATCACGCCGGTGAGTTCCTGAGCCGGTCGGCGTGTCGGGTCGGGGGAAGGTCGGGGTCGGCGCACGAAGTCTCCGGAGGCGACGCCATCGCCGGCCGCCGCGGCTGCGGTGTAGCCCGTTCCCGCACCCGGCGTCCAAGGCCGCGAACCTGAACGGCGGGTGACGAGCGACGTTCAGAACGCGTTCAAGCGGAGCCGTTCAGCTTCACCGTATGGGCGTCCCCCGCCCGGAACCGGCTTGAAGCCAACGAGGCACCCCATGCGGACCGTCCTGCGCACCACCTTTCTCCTCGCTCTGATGGCGGGAGGGGCTGCCTTTGCCGGCTCCGCCGCCGCCCAAAGCTACGGCGCGCCCAGCTACGGCTATGCGCCGAGCTATCAGGCCTCATCCGGCTACGGCCCGGCCTATGCCCGCAGCGCGGACGTGCGTTACGGCGACGCCCCTTGCGAAACCACCAGCTATCCCTCGCGGGCGGGCACCTACGACACAGGTCGCGTGACCTACGGCGACGAGGACGGCAGCCGGGATTATCGCTACGCCCAGAGCTACGAAGCGCCGCGCTACGGCCGGGTCGAGCAGGGCTGGAACTCCGGCTACGCGTCACAGCCCTCAGGCTACGGCTACACCGCACCGGCGCCGCGACAGGCCTACGCCTACGGCGCCTACCCTTCCCGCGGGTACTGACGCGTGATGGCGCGGGCCGCCCGGCCCGCGCCGAACCTTCAGCCGTTCGCGAAGACCGACTTCAGCTCGCTCTTCAGAATCTTGCCGTTGGCGTTTCGGGGCAGGGTTTCGGTGCGGAACTGGATCTTCACCGGCACCTTGAACGCCGCCAGCCGCTCCGCCACGAAGGCCCGCAGTTCGGCCTCGGTGGCTTCCGAGCCGGGCTTCAGGGTGACCACGGCGCCGGGCTCCTCGCCCAGGGTCTTGTGCGGCACGGCCACCACGGCGGCATCCATGATGGCAGGGTGTTCGTAGAGGGCGTTCTCCACCTCCACGCAGTAGATGTTCTCGCCGCCGCGGATCAGCATGTCCTTGGCGCGGTCGATGATGAAGAGGAAGCCCTCCTCGTCGATCCGGGCCAGGTCACCCGTGCGCACCCAGCCGTCCTTGAAGGTTTCGGCCGAAGCCTCGGGTTTGTTCCAGTAGCCGACGACGATGTTCGGCCCCTTGCCATAGAGCTCGCCCACCACGCCGGGGGGCAGCACCTTGCCGTCGGGATCGCGCACCTCGATCTGGTAGTCGCCCACGCACGGCCCTGCGCTGTCGGAGCGGTGCATGTAGTCTTCGCCGATATGCGAGGTGTGCGTGGCGCTGGTCTCGGTCATGCCCCAGCCGTTGCCGGGGGCCGAGCCTTTGAACGTGCTCTGGATCTGGCGCACCAGCTCCGGCGCCGAGGGTGCCCCGCCGTAGGCCACCTGCTCCAGGCTGGAGAGGTCGTAGTTGCCGCGCAGGGGGTGCTCGATCAGCTGCCAGGCGATGGTGGGCACGCCGCCCACCTGCGTCACCCGCTCGCGCTCGATCAGCTCGAAGGCCTTGATCGGGTCCCAGCGGTGCATCAGCACGATCTTGCCGCCGGTGAAGACCACGGGGTCCAGCACCGCGAAGCAGCCCGTGGCGTGGAAGAACGGCACCGAAAGCAGCACCACCCGCTGCGGCGCGGTGGGATCGGGCGCAGGCGGCGCCTCGCCCCGCCGCAGGTAGCTGCGCGCGAGGGAGAAGGCCGAAGCCAGGATGTTGGAGGTGATGTTGCGGTGCGTGCCCAGGGCACCCTTGGGCTTTCCCGTGGTGCCTGAGGTGTAGAAGATCGTGGCCTCGTCGTCGGGGGCCAGATCGCAGGGCGGCAGCTCCGCGTCGTCCAGCGTGGCCCAGCCCGCCGAGGCGCCGATCACGCCTTCCAGCGCCGACACCTTTGGGTGGGCCACCTCCTCCGCGCTGCGGGAGACGTAGACGTGCTCCAGCGCCTCCAGCCCTGACAGGTGCTCGGCGATGCGCTCGAAGCGTTCGGCGTCGACGATGGCGATCTTCGCGCCGGAATCGGCCAGGCCGTATTCCAGCTCGGCCGAGGTCCACCAGGCGTTCAGCGGCGTGACGATGGCTCCGATGGACGCCGCGGCAAAGAACGCCACCGGCCATTCCGGCAGGTTGCGCATGATGATGGCGACCCGGTCGCCCTTCTTCACGCCCCTGGCGACGAGGGCATGGGCGAACTTCGACGTGGCCCGGAAGAAGGCATCGTAGGTTACCCGCTCGTCCTCGTAGACGGTGAACACCTTCTGGCCGTGGGTGCGGCCCGTCTCCAGAACCACGCGCAGGCTGGCCGGGGCGTTTGTCCAGACGCGGGTCTCGACGCCGCGGATGGTGGCGGTCTCCATCTCCAGGGGCGAGCCCGGGGCCACGAGGCGCTGGCGCACCTGATCGATCGACATGGCCGGCCACGCCGCGGCCGATGTCGGCGCAGGGGGTGCATGCGAGCTGTCGTCGGCCATCGTCGTCTCCCGAACGGCACCGTCTGCGCAGCGCTCGTCCAGACGGTAAGCACGGCGCGCGCGGCCTTGCAAACCCTGCCGGGCGTTGGGATCGCCCCGGTCAGAGACCCGGCTAGACGCCTGCCTGTTCGAGCTTCTGCAGGGCGCTGGCGAGCTTGGCGGCGGAGGCGCGCGCCTCCTCCATCCGGTCGCGGTTCTCCTGCACCACGGCGGCGGGGGCACGGGCCACGAAGTCGGCGTTGGCGAGCTTCTTGGCGGTGCGGTCCGCATCCACGGTGAAGGCGTCGATCTCCTTGATCAGCCGGGCGCGCTCGACCTTCAGGTCGATCACGTCTGCCAGGGGCATGGCGAAGGTCACGCCCGAGGCCACGAAGGGGAGCGAGCCGGCAGGCGGCTGCGGCTCCACCCGCACCGCGGACACTCGCAGCATCTGCCTGATGACCGCCTCGGCGGCGATCAGCACGCGCTTGGCGTCGCCCGAGCCCTCCACGATCAGGAGCGGAGGCTTGGCGGAGGGCGGGGCGCGCAGTTCGGCGCGCAGCGAGCGGCCCTCGCCGATGGTGGCGATCACGAGCCCGATCTCGGCATCCGCCTGCGGATCGACCCACTCGGCGGGCAGGGTCGGCCACTGCGCCTCGATCAGCATGCCGGAACGGTTGGGATCGAACTCAGCCGTCTCCTCCCACAGGGCCTCGGTGATGAACGGCGACACGGGGTGCAGGAGACGGATGGCGCAGTCGAGCGCCCAGGCGGCGGCGGCGCGGGTCTCGGCCTTGGCGGCCTCGTCAGGCCCGTTCAGCACGGGCTTGGCGAGCTCGAGATACCAGTCGCAGAAGCTGTTCCAGATGAAGCGGTACAGAGCTTCTGAGGCCTCGTCGAAGCGCCCGGCCTCGATGGCGTCGGTCACCAGCGCGCCGCAGCGCACGACCTCGCCCCGCAGCCAGCGGTTCAGGGGTGAGCTGAGCGTGGCCGGGTCGAACCCCGGCGGCACTGCGCACTCGTTCATCTGGCAGAACCGGGCGGCGTTCCACAGCTTGGTGCCGAAGTTGCGATAGCCCTCGATGCGCGTCTTCGACAGCTTGATGTCCCGCGCGCCCGAGGTGATCGCCATGGTGAAGCGCAGGGCGTCGGCGCCCAGGGCATCCACGATCTCGAGGGGATCGATGACGTTGCCCTTGGACTTGGACATCTTCTGCCCCTTCTCGTCGCGAACGAGGCCGTTGATGATCACGCGACGGAAGGGCACCGAGCCCATGAAATGCCGCCCCAGCATCATCATCCGGGCGACCCAGAAGAAGATGATGTCGAACCCGGTGACCAGGGTGTCGGTGGGGTAGAACCGCTTCAGGTCCTCCGTCTCGTTCGGCCACCCGAGCGTGGAGAACGCCCACAGGCCGGAGGAGAACCAGGTGTCGAGGACGTCTTCGTCCTGCCGCAGCTCGACGTCTCGGCCGAACTGCTCCTGGGCGGCGGCTCTGGCGGCGGCCTCGCTTTCTTCCACGAAGATGGACGGCTTGCCGGTCTCGTCAACGGGGCCGAACCAGGCCGGGATCCGGTGCCCCCACCAAAGCTGGCGCGACACGCACCAGGGCTCGATGTTGCGCATCCATTCGAAGTAGGTCTTCGCCCAGTGGGCGGGCTCAAAGACGGTGCGGCCCTCCTCCACGTCAGCGATGGCGGGCTGGGCCAGCGTCTTGGCGTCCACGTACCACTGGTCGGTGAGGAAGGGTTCGATCACTACGCCCGACCGGTCGCCGTAGGGGCGGGCAATCATCCGCTCCTCGGCGCCGCGATACAGGCCGAGCGCCTCGATCTCCTCCAGCACCAACTTCCGCGCGACCATGCGGTCCATGCCGCGATAGCGATCCGGGATCGGGCCGCTCATGCGCGCCTGCTCGTCCATGATGGAGATCAGGGAAAGGTCGTGGCGGCGCGCCACCTGATAGTCGTTGAAGTCGTGCGCGCCGGTGATCTTCACCGCGCCCGAGCCCTTCTCGGGGTCCGGGTATTCGTCGGCGATGATCGGGATCAGCCGGTCGGCGATCGGCAGGCGCACCATGCGGCCGATGAATTGCCTGTACCGCTCGTCGTCCGGATGCACGGCCACCGCTCCGTCGCCCAGCATGGTCTCCGGGCGCGTGGTGGCGATGACGATCTCGCTCACGCCGTCGATGGGCTCGCCCTCCAGCGGATAGGCGAACGACCACATCAAGCCCTTCTCCTCGCGGGTCTCGACCTCGAGGTCGGAGATGGCGGTCTGGAACTGCGGGTCCCAGTTCACCAGCCGCTTGTCGCGATAGAGCAGCCCCTCGCGGTGCAGGCTCACGAACACCTTGCGCACGGCGGCCGAGAGGCCTTCGTCCAGGGTGAACCGTTCGCGGCTCCAGTCGCAGGACGCGCCCAGCCGACGAAGCTGCTGCGTGATCGCCCCGCCGGACTCCGCCTTCCACTCCCAGATGCGCTGCACGAAGGCGTCGCGCCCCAGTTCCCGACGACCCACGTTGCCCTGCGCGGCGAGTTGGCGTTCCACCACCATCTGCGTGGCGATGCCCGCGTGGTCCGTCCCCGGCAGCCACAGCACGCTCTTCCCGCGCATGCGGTGGAAGCGCGCCAGGATGTCCTGCAGCGTGTTGTTGAGCGCGTGGCCCATGTGCAGGCTGCCCGTCACGTTGGGCGGGGGGATCACGATGCAGAACGGCTCGGCGTCCGGATTGCGCCGCAGCGCATGCTCGGGGCTGAACGCGCCGGACTGTTCCCAGCGGGCGTAGATCAGGGGCTCGGCGGCCTTGGGGTCGAACGTCTTGGGAAGCATCTGCGGGGGGCTCGGAAACGAAAGAGGAGGCGGCGCTGGGGCTCAGCGCCGCCTCCTCAAGGGAAGTCAGGGTCGGCGAGGCGGCTGGGGCAGAGCTCGATAGGCCCGCCCTATGTCGACCTCAGCGTACGCGGCGGCGCGAGATGCGCTCCACCTCGGCCTGCACCGTGGTCTCCACGATCTGCGTGAGGTTGGTGTCTAGCCACTCCTTCAGGAGCGGGCGCAGGAGTTCGCGCACCACGTCTTCCAGCGAGCGGCCGCTGGCGGGCATGGCCAGGCTCTGCGCCAGGGCACCGAAGTGGCCGGCGGCCGTGTCGGCGCTGTGGTCGGCGATGAGGGGCTCTTCCTCGTCCATCTCGTGGCCGGCGGCGCTCCACGAGGCGGGCTCGGGCTCGGGATCAGGCGCGCGGGCGACAGGGGCCGGCCGGCGGGGCGGAGGCGGCGGGGCAGGCTCGGGCGCATCGAACACGTCGAGGTCGCCCACCGTTTCGGCGGCGACCGGCGCAGGCGCGCGTGGGGCGGGCGGCGGCTCGGGTGCCACCTGCGTCAGCTCCAGTACGTCCTCGTGGGGCTCGGGTTCATGGGGTTCGCCGCCACCGGCGGGCGCGGCATCGGCCGCGGCGACCGGATCGGCCGCGGGCGCATCGTCTTCGGAGATGATTCGCCGGATGGAGGCGAGGATCTCCTCCATCGTCGGTTCCGGGGCGGTCGGGTCGGACATGGTCGGCCGTCTGGATGGGGCCGGCTGCGGAAGGCACCGGCGCGTTGGAAGGCAAGGTAGGCGAAGACACGGTCGCCGCGCAATTTCCTTCGCGCAAACGGCGCGTTCGCCAGGGCTTTAAAGCGCGAAAGCGATCCTTGGCGCGAAGCCGGGCAGCATCGGCGGGGTCGAATCGAACAGCTCGCGCCGGGCCAGAAGGCCATCCTCGCCCCGCGTGACCAGCCTCGCCTTGCCGCCGGGGCCGACCCGCTCCACCGCCGCCAGCCGCCCGCCGACGGCCAGGGCGTCGAGCCAGGCCTGCGGAATGTGCGTCACGGCACCCTCGCATACGATGAGGTCGAACGGGCCCGCATCCCCCAGCGTGGACAGATCCCCGGCCTCCACAGCCACGCCGTGCCGCGACAGCACGGGGGCCACCGTTTCGCCCGCCCCCTGCGCCAGTCGCGCCGTGACCCGGCAGCCGATCAGCGACAGGACGGCGGCGGCATAGGGAGCCGCGATCGTCAGAGCGCGCTCACCCGGCCGGGGGGCAAGCGCCTGCAGAAGCTTGGAAACATCGCGCGGCTCCATCAGGAACCAGCCCGGCGCGTAGGGCACGGGGGCCTCCGCATAGGCCAGGGGCTGCTTGCCGGGGGCGCAGAGCTCCTCCCGCGGGAAGTCTGACATGGCATCCTGCACGGCGTGATCGGTCACGTCGTTGGTGCGGACCTGACTGTCCACCATGATGATCCGCGCCTGCGCGAAATCGAACGTCATGGCGGCGTCACTCCCGGTTTAGAGACCGTCCGGAGACGGCGCTTGGAGGCCTGGCCGAGAATCGAACTCGGGTGCAAGGATTTGCAGTCCTCTGCGTAACCACTCCGCCACCAGGCCCTGGGTCGCGAGGGCTGTCGGCTAACAGAAGCCGATGCGCGCCACAAGCGGCGGAGCCGATCGCAGGTCGCAGATGCTGCAGACAAGCCGTGCTTGCTTCCGCCCTCCCCCCCCGCTATGCACCGCCCTCCGGCGCGCGGCCTATTCCGC
The DNA here is from genome assembly GCA_038226305.1 of Caulobacterales bacterium. Taxonomy (GTDB): domain Bacteria; phylum Pseudomonadota; class Alphaproteobacteria; order Caulobacterales; family Caulobacteraceae; genus JASLDZ01. The sequence goes on along the minus strand of JBBRQN010000002.1, from coordinate 175,117 downwards.
GGTAGCTCAGTGGTAGAGCAATCGGCTGTTAACCGATTGGTCGTAGGTTCGAATCCTACCCGCGGAGCCACGCGCCAGGAACGTTGCGGATCAGGCAGTCAGGCCTGCGCTCGCACGCGCGGCCCTCGCCTGAAGGGCCAGTCGATCACGCCCCCCCCATACAGCGCCCACCACACGAACACCGGCTGAAACGCCAGCCTCGGCACGTGGTACCACAGGCTCGACGGCAGGCCGGGCACGGTCACGTGGTCGAGCGCATGGTGCAGGTTTGCGGGGAACACGCACACAGCATAGGCGGCCAGCATCACCCCGGCCCACCACCGGGTGCCGGGCAGAAGCAGGCCCACGCCGCCTGCGATCTCGCACAGCCCCGTGAACACGATCACCGCGTGCGGGGCCGGAATGCCGGCGGGCATGATGGGCAGGAAACGATCGGCCGCCAGCACATGCAAAAAGCCGAAAGGCACATAGATCAGCGCCAGAACGCCCCTCGCGATCCAGCGGTGGGCGGTCACGCGGGCGTCTGTCACGGGGGCGGCGGGCGGCGACAGGCTCATCGGCAACCCTCGCACGGAGGGCGGCCCCGCGGGAACACACTTCGCCCGATGACGTTCTCCCCCTGCAGTCCAGGGTTGAGTTCGGACGCGGAACGGATCGGCGCCAACGCCGGCCATTGACCCTCGTGGGAGACGACCATGCGAACCTCGACTTCGATCGCCACGCTGAGCGTGGTCACCGCCCTTTCGGCGGCCCTGTGCGGGCAGGCTGTGGCCAAACCCGTGACGGCGCAGGCCGCCTCGTGCCAGCGCCAGGCGGCACATCAGCATCTGACCGGCTCGCGCAAGACGGCCTTCATCTCGACCTGCATCAAGGGAACGGGCCACCCGATGCGACCGACCGCGCCCACCACCTCCTCCAGGGAAGCGCAGGCGATCACCAAGCCCAGCGGCGTGGATCGCACCGTGCGCTCGAAGCAGTGCAACGATGAGGCGGATCGCCGTCACCTCGCGGACAAGGAGCGCAAGGCGTTCCGCCTGTCATGCCTGGCCACGGCAGGACCGGTCAGCGAAGGCGAGACCGGCACGCAGGCCCCCCGGCCCGCGCACCAGATCGAAGGCATCGGCGAGAACAACTACAAGCCCGGTGCCGCCCCGCCCAAATCTGAGCCCAAGCGCTAGGCCTCAGACGTCAGGCTGCGACTTCCACCCGGCTGAGGGCGCACATGGACCACAGTTCGGAGAGCGCCTGAACCAGCCGCGCGATGTCCGCGTCGCTATGTACGGGGGACGGCGTGATGCGCAGCCGCTCGGTGCCCCGGGGCACGGTGGGGTAGTTGATGGGCTGGATGTAGATGCCGTAGTTGTCCAGCAGCCAGTCGCTGATCATCTTGCACTTCACCGGATCGCCGACCATCACCGGGATGATGTGGCTCTCGTTGGGCATGCAGGGAATGCCGTGGGCTTCCAGCGCCCGACGGGTGGTGGCGACCCGGTTGGTGTGACGGATGCGCTCGTGGGCGCTCTCCTTCAGGTGGCGGATGCTGGCCAGCGCCCCGGCCGCCAGGGTGGGTGACAGGGCCGTCGAAAAGATGAAGCCCGAGGCGAAGCTGCGGATGAAGTCGCACATGGCGGAGGAGCCGGCGATGTAGCCGCCCATCACGCCGAACGCCTTGGCGAGCGTGCCTTCGATCACCGTGATGCGATCCATCAGGCCCTCGCGCTCGGCCACGCCGCCGCCGCGCGGGCCGTAGAGGCCGACGCCGTGAACCTCGTCCAGATAGGTCATGGCCCCGAACTCGTCCGCCAGGTCGCAGATCTGCTCCAGGGGGGCGATGTCGCCGTCCATGGAATAGACGCTCTCGAAGGCGATCAGCTTGGGAACGGAGGGGTCGGCCGCGGCCAGCTTTCGACGCAGGTCGGCCATGTCGTTGTGCAGGAAGATCACCCGCTGAGCGCCCGAATGGCGGATGCCCTCGATCATGGAGGCGTGGTTGTCCTGGTCGGAGAACACGACACAGCCGGGCATGCGCGCCGCCAATGTGCTGAGCGCCGCCATGTTGGAGACGTAGCCGGAGGTGAAGGTCAGCGCCGCTTCCTTGCCATGCAGGTCGGCCAACTCCTCCTCGAGAAGCACATGATAGTGGTTGGTGCCCGAGATATTGCGGGTGCCCCCGGCCCCGGCCCCGCAGCGCTCCAGCGCCTCGTGCATGGCTTCCAGAACCTTGGGGTGCTGGCCCATGCCGAGGTAGTCGTTCGAGCACCACACCGTCACGTCCTGCACGCCGCCGCCGTGGTGACGCGTGGCCTTGGGGAACGACCCCGCCTTGCGCTCCAGATCGGCGAAGATTCGATAGCGCCCCTCGCTGCGGAGGCCGTCGAGCTCGGTCTTGAAGAAGGCTTCGTAGTCCATCGGGTCGTTTCCTGGTGAGCGCTCTTTCGGCGCTTGGATGGGTGGGCGCTTCAGAGGGGCGTGTTGATCGCGTCGGGCGAGGGTTTCACGGCAAGGCGGGCGCGTTCGGCGGCAGGCAGGGCCCAGCGCCACAGGGCGGTATCGGCCACGGGCAGGGCCATGAACCCATGCTCGAGGAGAGCGAGTGCGGTCAGGGCGAAAACGAGGGCGTAACCCGTGGTCTGGAAGGCCGACGCCTGCGGCTGCAGGGCAAAGCCCGCCGCCACGGTCGCCAGCGCCACGAGGCCCAGCAGCGACAGGGGGAACAAGGGGCTCACCGGCCCCTTGCGCAGATAGCTCGTGAGGTGCCGCAGGTGCTTTGGGAAGAACTCGGCGCTGAAGTTGGGCACGCCGAGAAACAGGTTCAGCTTGGCGCTGAGCCGGGCCACGAACAGCACGAGGAACGTCCACCCGCCGATGGGGTTCGCCTGGCCGAGCGTCACGGCGGCCACCACGACGGCGGTGATCGCGATGGCCAGCTCATGATGGATCAACGTGGCCGTCGCCAGCCGAAACCGCTGCCAGCCCACCGCACCCGGGGGGCACGGCGACCGGGAGGGGCCAGTGATGGCGCCGGTGAGGAAGCTCAGCTCGTGCCAGCCCCAAAGGAGCAGGGCAGCGGTGAAGGCGGTGAAGGCTCCGGCCGGCGTGTCGTCACTCCGGGTGATCCAAAGGGCCACGCACGCCCCGGCCGCCACGAGCGTCGCCACCGCCAGCGTCAGGCGATAGGTGGCGGTGGCCCGGCGGTCGAGCCACAGGATCGCGCCCGTGCTGAACCACCACAGGCCCAGCGCGTAGACGACGGCGAGGAGGATCGCGGCCAGGGTCAAGAGCGCGGGCTCACCACGTCGCGGCCATGCGCACCGCCGCGGGCGGCGTGTTGGGGATCGACGGGATCAGGTAGAGGCGCAGGAACGTAGCCCCCGCCTGCACCGTCAGGCCGAGCTTCTGCAGCTTGCCTACGAAGCCGCCCCGCGCCTTGGCTTCCGACATGCCCTCGGTGATCGTCGCCAGCCGGTCGAACCCGGCGCGCAGCTGCGGCGAGTCCGTGTTCAGGGTCAGCGGGAACACCTGCTTGGAAATGTCCGAGCAGCAGCGATAGACGTCGAAGTCGTAGGCGGTGGGGTTCACCCCCAGCGCCTTGTGGAACGCAGGCCGGGCGTGATCGCGCACATACATCGTGGCGTAAATGGCCAGGAGGAAGAACTTCACCCACAGCTTGTTCAGCCCGGTGAGCAGCTTGGGCTGCGACCGCATTAGCAGCGCGAACGCCTCGCCGTGGCGGAATTCGTCGGCGCACCACTCATGGAACCAAGAGAAGATCGGGTGGAACTGCATCTCCGGGTTCTTTTCCAGATGCCTGAAGATCGTGATGTAGCGGGCGTAGCCGATCTTCTCCGACAGATAGGTCGCGTAGAAGATGAACTTCGGTTTGAAGAAGGTGTATTTCTTCGTCTTCGTAAGGAAACCGAGGTCCACGCCGATGTCGTAATCCTTCAGGCACTCATTGATGAAGCCGGCATGGCGGGCTTCGTCGCGGCTCATGTATTTGAACAGGGCCTTGATGTCGGGGTTGGTCACCCGCTTGACGATCTCGGCGTAGAGCACGCAGCCGGAGAACTCGGCGGTGAGCGAGCTGACCAGGAAATCCACGAACTCGCGGCGCAGCTCGGGGTTCAGCTGCTCCAGAGTGTTCTCAAAGGCGTGGGTGCGCTTGAAGTGGTCCTTGTTGGGATCCGAAGCCATCTCGGCCAGAAGGCCGTCCCACTCGGCGCGCACGGGGGCCACGTCGATCCGGTCCATCGCCGCGAAGTCGGTGGTGTAGAAGCGCGGGCTGAGGACGGTGTCCTCCTGCGCCATGCGGGTGGTCTCGGCCGAACGCCGGCGCGCCGAAGCGGCGACCACGGGCATCTCGAGGGTGGTGGCGGTCATGGCGCCCTTCCAGGGGTGAAGCTCACTTCGTAGAGTTCGGACAGTTCAAGCCGGGCCGTCAGCTTTGTCCACCAGCGTTCGAGGAAACCGGCCCGTTCGACGGTGGCTTCGCGTCGCAGGGTGAGCTTGTCGCCGAAGCGCACACGCACCGGCGCGCCGTGCACCCGCACCCGGTCGCCCGGCTGCAGTTCCGGCTCGCCGTCGAGCGACACGTGGGCGTGCAGGCTGCGCTCGGTGTGTTCGATCTCGATGGTGCAGGGCGTCACCACGGTGCGCCGCACGAGGAACGGGATGGTGATCACGTCTTCGTCTCCGCGACGGGCGCGGCGGGCGTATGCAGGAGCTCGGCGAAGGCCGCCCGGTTGCCTGTGCCAAAGGCCTCCAGATCGATCAGGCGGCGTGTGGCAGTATCCTGCAGCCACAGCTTGCCCGCGTGATCCTGGCTGAGGCGAAACGGGGGAGCCTCACCGATGTGGCGGCTGATGCGGTCCCGCGCCAGGCCGCGCATCACGCCGCGGATGAAGCCGTTGCTGTCTGGCGCCAGGGTCGCCACGACCGCGCCGGAGCGGTTGTCGCTGATGCGGATGGATCCGTCCGACTGGTCGCTGAAGCGCAGGTCCACCGAGGCGGTGGACGCCGGGGCGCTGGGCGCGGCCACCGGAGCGGAGGTGCGCGCGATCCGCACCGCGGCCGTGCCCGCCAGCGACAGGGCCAGCAGCAGCCCCACCGCGATCAGGGCGGGCTTGGGGAACGCCTCTCTGTCGATATCGCTCATCGAACGATCCTCACGCCGCGGCGGTTTCGGGGTGGGCGCGGCTGGAGGCGATGCTCCGCGAAGACCCCTCCGTCACCGACATCGGCGCGACCTCGACCTGCATCTCAACCTTCATGGCCGAGGCGAGAATGCGGGCGACGCCGGAGGCATCCTTGATCGACCGGAAGCTCGGCTGGGGGTGCGCCACCCTCCAGGGCCGTACGTGCGGCCACAGGTGCAGGAAGGCCAGGGTGTTGGGTGCCTTCAGCGTCAGCGCCACATCGCCGGATCCATCGGCAAAGGCCTTCATGGAGCCGCTCTCGATGATCGTGAACGGCAGGTTGATCGCCTTGGTCAGGGCCGTGCCGAAGCGCAGCACCACCCGCTTGTTGGTGATGGTGTAGACCGTCGTGCGCGCGTTCAGCCAGCCGAGGAAAGCCAGCAGCGCCACGGCCAGCACCGCGATGGGGGCCACCGAAAGGGTCGCCAGGAGCGCCTTTGCGGGGGTGGCGCCCGCACCGATTGCGGTCGCCGTGCGCCAGGTGAGCATCACGGCGAAGTAGAGCGCCACCGCCCGCACGTGGAAGGCATCGCAGGCCAGTCGCGCCCAGTGGGGCGAGCCCTGCCACAAGAGGTGCTCACCCTTGGGCAGATCACCGGGAAGGCCCCGGATCGGCTCGAAATCGTGCTCGCTCACAGCAGGGGCTCCGTGCGTTGGGGCGTGGCGTAGAGATAGCCCGCGCCATAGTAGGCGGTCACGCGCTCTTCGTCGTAGCGCGTGGCGCGGTCGGGCTGCTCGAGCGCGGGCACGTCGGCGAATTGCGAAGCAAGGATGGCATCGACCTTCACCGTGCCGCTGGAACGGCTGATCACCGCCATCGTCATGGGCAGGAGCACCTTGCGGCCCGGGGCCTGCGAACCGACGACGCTGAGGCCGGCCGAAGGGGTCACCGACGCCAGCTCGACCTCGAGGTAGCGGATCATGATCTCGCCCCGGTCGATCCAGACGTCGCTGACCACGCCCGCGGGCTTGCGGTCCGCGCCCAGCACAGTCATCCCGCGGGGGTCGGGGTCACGGCTGTCGAGGAAGAAGCCCTCGGCATCGCGCAGGGGCACGATCTTCAGGGCACCGTGCTCGGTTAGGTCGGGAACCCGCGCCCGCTCGGCGTAGGCACCGGAGCCGACGCCCGCCAGCATGGGGTCGCCCGTGGGTTCAAGGGGTGTGCCCTCGACGTTCGAGCGGCGCGAGGCCTTGATCTCCACCGGGTCGCGAAGGCCATCCGGCTTGTGGATCACGCCCTGGCCGTGGGCCAGGCGGAAGGTCTTGGGCTGGGCCGCGAAGAGGAGGCCCTGGGCGGGCTCGAGCCGGCCCGTCTCGTCGCTCTCGATGGGATAGCCCTCGCGGCGATCCTCCCGGCGCAGGTAGATGATCAGCCCGAAGAAGAAGAGCGTGAACACCGTGAGGATCAGCGCCGTCACGTCGAAAGTGCCAAAGAATTCTGCATTATACATGGCGGGTCTCCTCTTCTGACCGGGTCAGATGGAAGGGTGGGTGAGAGCGGAAAATCCCGCCGGGCTTGAAGCTGACTTGGCAGGCGCGTCGACCGGTGCGTCGTGCCGGGCCAAGGGGCCGAGCGCGACGAGCGTGCCGAAGAGGAGGAGGAGTTCCAGGCCATAGACGGCAGCATAGCCCGTGGCCGGGCCGTTCAGCGCCGCGCCCAGGCGGCCCGAGCGGGCCAGAGCGCCGATACTGTCGCTGATCAGGCCACCGCCGGCGATGGCGAGGCCTGCGGCCAGGGCCTGCACCGCGCCCCAGGCCCCGAGAGCCAGGCCGGTGGCATCCTTCTGGGCCATGTTCATGGAGGCGGTGAGCGTGCCGTGGGCGAAGAGCCCGGCTCCGAAGCCCACCAGCCCCACACCTATGGCGAACAGCGCGGGCGACTCGGTGGGCGCGGCGAAGATCACGCAGGCGAAGGCGCAGAGCCCGGCGAGGGCGCCGAAGCCGGAGATGCGATAGGGGTCCGACCCCCGGGCCAGGCTGCGGGCGGCGAGGGCCAACCCCGCCCCTCCCCCCACGGCCAGAAGCGCGGTGAGGCTGGTGGTGGCGCTGACGGGCAGGTGCAGGATGCGCCCGCCGTAAGGCTCGAGCAGAACGTCCTGCATGCTGAAAGCGGCGGTGCCCATGCCGATGGCCAACAGGCGGCGCCCGGCCCGGCCCGTGCTCGCATAGGCGGCCCAGCGCTGACGGAAGGTAGGCGTCGCCACGGCGGCCTGTTCCAGAAGCCGGTTCGGATCGCGCGCCTCCTGCTTCCACAGGGCGATGCCGTTGACCACGAGGGTCAAGAGCGCCGCCCCCTGCACCACCTTGATCAGCTTCAGCTGGCTGAACGGCGAGAGCAGGAGGCCGAAACCTACCGCCGCGCCGATGGAGCCCATCAGCAGCATCATGCAGAGCAGCGCCACGACCTTGGGACGAGCCTTCTCAGGCGCGAGATCGGTCGCCAGCGCGAGGCCGCTGGTCTGCACCGTGTGCATCCCCGCGCCCGTCATCAGGAACGCCAGCGCCGCGCCGGCCTGCCCGACGATGGGCGGCCCGTGGCTGTCACCGGAGAGCAGGATCAGCGCGAAGGGCATGATCGCCAGCCCGCCGAACTGCAGCATGGTGCCGAACCACAGGTAGGGCGCCCGCTTCCAGCCGAGAACCGAGCGGTGCGTATCCGACTTGTGGCCCACCAGCATGCGGAAAGGCGCGAACACCAGCGGCAGGGAGATCATCAGCGCCACCACCCAGGCGGGCAGGCCCAGCTCGACGATCATCACCCGGTTCAGCGTGCCGATCAGCAGCACCGCCGCCATGCCCACCGTCACCTGGAACAGGGACAGGCGCAGGAGCCGCCCCAGCGGCAGTTCGGCCGTCGCCGCATCAGCGAAGGGCAGCATGTTCACGCCCACGTTCCGCCACGACCACGCCTTGCGCACGGCCTCGCCACGCTCCCCGCCGCTCCAGAAGGAGGGCTGGGGCTCTGACCACGCCTTGGGCCACGCCGGGCCGGGAGGAGGACGCCGAGCCGTCACCGCCGCACGAGCTCCATCGCCTGCGAGGTGTAGAAGCCGCTCATGATCCGTTGGGTGCGACCCACGCTCCAGCCCGTGAAGGTCGGGTGGGCGCCGATCGCCTTGCGCAGGCGGGCCTCGGTCACGGGCTCGATGGCCGGGGCGCGGTCGCCGCGCGGGAAGATCAGCCCGACCGTGTGCATCACCGTGAGAAGCGGCGTGCGCGGGGCGAAGGTGAAAACGATGGAGCCATGCGTGCGGGGCGCCAGCGCCGCCAGCACGCCGACGATCTCGACGGTGGGGTAGTGGATCAGGGAGTCCATCGCGACGACGTGGTCGAAATGGCCCAGAGCCTCGTCCCGCATGTCTCCGACGCGGAAGTCGATGGAGCCCGTCATCCCACCCGGCGCACGCTCGCCCGCCACACCCACGAGCCCGCCCGCGATGTCCACCGCGGTGACGCGAGCGCCGCGCTGCGCAGCCTCGACAGAGAGCGAACCCGTGCCGCAGCCTGCGTCGAGCAACGACTTGCCTGCCATGTCGGCCGAAAGCCAGGACATGATCATCGCCCGCATCCGGTCGCGGCCCGCGCGCACCGTCTCGCGGATCTTGCTCACGGGCGCGTCGGAGGTGAGCCGGGCCCACGTCTCCATCGCGGTGCGGTCGAAATAGGTCTGGAGCCGCGTCCGGCGCTGATCGTAGGCGACGCTGGTCATCATTCGAAGCCGAGGAAGTCGAACACTTCCCGGTCCTTCATCGGCGTGCAGTCGTAGGTCTTGCCGCCGACCAAGAGGCTCGCCGCCAGCCGCATGTATTCGTTGCAGGCCAGCTCGACCTCGGGCGAGGACTCCATCTCGAACAAGGTCGACTTCTTCAGGCGCGACCGGCGGATGCAGTCCAGGTTCGGGAAGTGGGCGAGGCGCTCAAGTCCGATGGCCGCGTTGTAGCGGTCGATCTCGTCGGTGCCTTCGCTGCGGTTGGCGATCATGCCGCCCAGGCGCACCTCGTAGTTCTTCGACTTGGCCCGGATCGCCGCGATGATCCGGTTCATCGCGAAGATGCTGTCGAAGTCGTTGGAGGCGACCACGAGCGCGCTCTCCGCGTGCTGCAGGGGCGCCGCGAAGCCGCCGCAGACGACATCCCCAAGCACGTCGAAGATCACCACGTCGGTGTCGTCCAGGAGGTGATGCTCCTTCAGGAGCTTCACGGTCTGGCCAACGACGTAGCCGCCGCAGCCGGTGCCCGCAGGGGGGCCGCCAGCCTCGACGCACATCACGCCGTTGTAGCCCTCGAAGCAGTAGTCCTCCGGCCGCAGCTCTTCGGTGTGGAAGTCCACGGTCTCCAGGATGTCGATGACCGTGGGGGTCAGCTTCTTGGTGAGGGTGAAGGTCGAGTCGTGCTTGGGGTCGCAGCCGATCTGTAGCACCCGCTTGCCGAGCTTAGAGAACGCCGCCGACAGGTTCGACGAGGTGGTCGACTTGCCGATGCCGCCCTTGCCGTAGACCGCGAAGACCTTGGCCTTCTCGATCTTCACGCTGGGGTCCATCTTGAACTGGACGCTGCCCTCCCCGTCCTCGCCGCGGCGGGAGACTTGGTAGGGCGAACGGGGGAGGTCGAGGAGGGTCATAAGGTTTCCAATCAGGCGGCGGCGGGAACGCCTTCGAGGCGGTCCTCCAGCTCGTCACCGGCGTTGCGAAGCGCGGCCAGGGTGGCTGCGTCGGGAGTCCAGAGGTTGCGGTCGCAGGCTTCCAAGAGGCGCTTGGCCATGCGGGTGGCGGCCACGGGATTCAGGTCGGCCAGACGGCGGCGCATGGCCTCGTCCAGCACGTAGGTTTCGGAGATCTGCTGGTAGACCCAGGGCTGCACCTGACCGGTGGTGGCCGACCAGCCCATGGTGGTGGTCACCTGCGCCTCGATCTGGCGCACGCCCTCATAGCCGTGCTTGAGCAGGCCCTCGTACCAACGGGGGTTCAGCATCCGCGTGCGGGTTTCGAGCGAGACCTGCTCCGACAGGGTGCGAACCTTGGCCGTGCCCGAGGTCTGGTCGCCGATGTAGACCGGGGCTTCGACGCCCTTGGCCCGCTTCACCGCCCGGCTGATGCCGCCCAGGGTGTCCACGTACTGGTCGATGGAGGTGACGCCGAGCTCGACCGATTCGACGTTCTGATAGGCGAAATCCACGCCCTTCAGGATGGATTGCAGCATGGCCGTCTGCTTCACCGGCCCGCCCGTGCGGCCATAGGCGAAGGACTTGCGCGACTGGTAGGCGTCGGCCAGCTCGTCCTCGTCGGTCCAGGCGCCGGAGTCGATCAGCTGGTTCACGTTGGCGCCGTAGGCCCCGTCGGCGTTGGAGAACACGCGCAGCGCCGCCGTCTCGAAGTCGCAACCGTGCTCGGCCTGATGGGCCAGGGCGTGCTTGCGGATGAAGTTCAGTTCCGACGGCTCGTCGGCGCTGGCCGCGAGCCAGGCGGCGTCGGCGATCATGCGGGTTTGAAGCGCCAGGAGGTCGCGGAAGATGCCCGAGAGCGTCACCACCACGTCGATGCGCGGGCGGCCCAGTTCGGCCAGGGAGATCAGCTCTGCACCGCAGAGGCGGCCGTAGGAGTCGAAGTGAGGCCGGGCGCCCATCATGGCGAGCACCTGCCCGATGGGGGCGCCCTCGCTCTTCAGGTTGTCCGAGCCCCACAGCACCATCGCCACGGACTCAGGCAGGGAGCCGGTGTCGGCCATGTGCCGGTCGAGCACGAGTTGGGCTTGGCGAGCGCCCTCCTGCACGGCGAAGACGCTGGGCAGGTGGAAGGGGTCGAAGCCGTGCAGGTTGCGGCCGGTGGGCAGGATCGCGGGCGTCCGAACGAGGTCGCCGCCGGGCGCCGGGCGGATGTAGCCGCCGTCGAGCGCATGGATGATCGCGTCCAGCTCGTGGTCGCGAGCGAGAAGGGCGTTGGTGTTCGCGAGATCCGCGAAGTAGGCCACCGCCTCCTTGCACGGGCGCGGCGTGTCGATGGCCGCGGCGGCCTCGGGCGAAGCGCCGTCCACCAAGGCCTGCAAAGCCGCGCGGGAGGGGGCGCCGCCTTCGCGCATGTCCGACATGGCGGCGAGGAAATCGACCCGCTCGGCCGCGGAAGCCGCCTCGCCCACCACGTGCAGGCCGTTGGGAATGAGCGCCTGCTCCACTTCGAACAACTGCTCGCCGATGGAGGCGATCACGGCCGCCTCGCCGTCGGCATTCAGGGCGGTGATGTCCAAGGCCGCGGCCTGGTCCACGATCAGGGCGGCCAGGGGCGAGCGATCGGCCGCATCCGGGGCCGTGCCGCGCCAGCGCTGGATCGAAGCCTTCAGCTCGACGAGGCCCTTGTAGAGACCCGCCTTGCCGATGGGCGGCGTGAGGTAGCTGATCAGCGTCGCGCCAGACCGGCGACGGGCCAGCGCGCCTTCGGAAGGGTTGTTGGCGGCGTAGAGGTAGAGGTTGGGCAGGTCGCCGATCAGCCGCTCGGGCCAGCAGTCGCCCGAGAGGCCCACCTGCTTGCCGGGCATGAACTCCAGCGCGCCGTGGGTGCCGAAGTGCAGCACGGCGTCTGCGTCGAAGTCTTCGCGCAGCCAGCGGTAGAAGGCCGAGAAGGCGTGCGTCGGGGCGAAGCCGCGCTCGAACAAGAGGCGCATCGGGTCGCCCTCGTAGCCGAAGCCCGGCTGCAGGCCGACGAACACGTTCCCGAACTGCGCGCCCAGAACGAAGATCGACGACCCGTTGCTCAGCACCTTGCCAGGCGCCGGGCCCCACTGGCCTTCAATCTCGGCGAGGTGGCGCTCGCGGCGCACATGGTCTTCGGCCGCGATGCGGGTGTGGACGTTGGCGTCGGCGCCGAAGCGGGCGGCGTTGCCCTCGATCAGCTGAGTGCGCAGGGCCTCGACGGAGGCCGGAACCTCGACCGCGTAGCCCGCGTCCCTCAAAGATTTCAGCGTGTTGTGCAGGGAGGCGAACACCGAGAGGAACGCCGCCGAGCCCACCGCGCCGGAGTTCGGCGGGAAGTTGAACAGCACCACCGCCACCTTGCGCTCGGCGCGGGCCTTGCGACGCAGCCGGACCATGCGGGCGAGCTTGGCGGCCAGCGCGTCTGCCCGTTCGGGGCAGGCGTGCATGCGGGGTGCGGGGCCGGCGGCCTCGAAGCTGCAGCGACGCCCGCACCCTTGGCAGGGGCCGGAGCCGTCGGCCCGGCCACCGAAGACGGTGGGAGCCACAGCGCCGTCCAGCTCAGGGATGGCGATCATGATGGTGGATTCGACGGGGTTCAGCCCGGCGCCGGAAGCGCCCCAGGCCTCCAGCGTCTGGAACTCCAGAGGCTGGGCGCTGATGTAGGGCACGTCCAGCTCGGCCAGGATCGTCTCGGCGGCCGCCGCGTCGTTGTAGGCGGGGCCGCCCACGAGTGAGAAGCCGGTGAGCGACAGCACCGCGTCCACCGCCGGGCGGCCGTCGTGCATGAAGAACTTCTCGATCGCGGGGCGACCGTCCAACCCGCTGGCGAAGGCGGGGATCACCGTCAGGCCCTTGGCCTCGAGCGCGGCGAGCACGCCGTCGTAGTGGCCGGTGTCGGCTGCCAGCACGTAGGAGCGCAGGACGATCACGCCCACGGTCCCCTTGCTGTCGGCACGGGCAGCGGGGAGCGCGTCGAGCGACTCGGCGATGCGGTCGCGCGCCATCGGGTGATACAGCCCGACCTCCGGATATTCCCGCGGTGCCGAGGCCTCGACCGCGCCCCGCAACGCGCGGCGCGAGCCATCGGCGTAACGACCCACGAGGAAACGCACCATGTCGGACACGTTGGCCTCGGAGCCCGAGAGCCAATACTGCATGGTCAGGAAGTAGGCCCGCAGGTCCTGCGCGGCACCCGGGATGAACCGGAGCAGCTTGGGCAGGCGGCGCAGCATGGCCATCTGGCCTGCGCCGGAACTCGCCCCGCCCGGCTTTTTGGCGCCCCGCAGGCGCTTCAGCATGGCGATCGGGCCCTTGTCCGACCCGTCCATCTTCAGGCCGCCCAGGCGCGTGAGCTTCACGACCTCGCCGGCAGACATGATGCCCACCATGGCGTCGCAATGGTCGCGCCGCGCCTCCAGGGCCGGCAGGACGGCGCGGACGTGGTCCTCCATGAACAGCATGGAGGCGATGACGATGTCGCCGCGCCCGATGTCGGCGATGCAGCGATGCAGCGAGTCGCGATCTTCCGCCCAGTCGGTGGCGGCGTGCAGGTCGAGGACGAGGCCCGGCATGTCGCGACGCAGGCTGTCGGCGGCGCGGGCGACCACGCCCGAGAGGTGCTTGTCCAGGGTCACCACAACCACCCGGACGGGCAGCGGGGATGCGTTTCCGTCAGCGGGAGAAGTGACTGCGGGCTTCATAAAGGGTCTCGATGTGGATCTGGGCGAGCCCTTGGCTCGCGGCGAAGGATTCGGTGTTCCGGCGGGCTTTTCCGCGCACGAAGAACGGGATCTTGGACAGCTCGGCCTGGGCCTCGTGGGTCCAGACGATCTCGGAAGCGGACGGGTTCGCCTCGGCGGCCGCAAGCGGCACCTCGACGGGAGCGGTAACGGCGGGGGCACCTGTTCCGACATGTCCGGCGCCCAGGTGAGAGGGGCCGGCGGCGTCGTTGAACTCGAAGTCGTCGCGGAACATGGCCAGGAGGTGCTCCTCCAGCCCCATCACCAAGGGGTGCACCCAGGTGTCGAACAGCACGTTGGCACCCTCGAAGCCCATCTGGGGCGAGTGGCGGGCGGGGAAGTCCTGCACGTGCACGGGGGCCGAGATCACCGCGCAGGCGATGCGCAGGCGCTTGGCGATGTGGCGCTCCATTTGCGTGCCGAGCACCAACTCCGGCTGCGCCTCGGCGATGGCGCGCTCTACCTCGAGGTAGTCGTCGGTGATCAGGGCGGTGAGACCGTAGCCCTCGGCGGCGGCGCGGACCTCGCGGGCAAACTCGCGGTTGTAGGCGCCCAGGCCCACGACCTCGAAGCCCAGCTCCTCGGACGCGACCTTGGCGGCGGCGACGGCGCGATTGGCCTCGCCGAAGATGAACACGCGCTTGTTGGTGAGGTAGGTCGAGTCCACCGACCGCGACCACCAGCCGGAACGCGAGGCCGGATCATTGAGCGCGGGCGCGGGGTCGACCCCGGCCAACTTCGCAACCTCGGCGATGAAGGCGCGGGTGGCGGTCAGGCCCACGGGAGCGATCCGCACGGCGGGCTGGCGGTGAGTCTTCTCCAGCCAGGCGGCGGCCACGTTGGCGATCTCGGGATAAAGCACGACGTTGAAGTCGGCGTCAGCGAGGCGGGAAAGGTCGGCGGGGGTGGCGCCCAGCGGTGCGACCACGTTGACCGTCACACCCAGGCGCTCGATCAGGCGGGTGACCTCTACCACGTCGTCGCGGTGGCGAAAGCCGAGGGCCGTGGGGCCCAGGATGTTGCAGGAGGGCTTGGCCGCGGGGTCGCGCGGCGCGCGGTCGCCGTCGGCGGGGCACAGGGTCTTCACCAGCTGGAAGAAGGTCTCGGCCGCGCCCCAGGTCTCCTTCTTCTGATAGCTGGGCAGATCGAGCGGGATCACCGGCACCGGCAGCGCCAGGGCCCGCGCGAGGCCGGACGGATCGTCCTGGATCAGCTCGGCGGTGCAGGAGGCACCCACGATCATGGCTTCCGGCTGGAAGCGCTCGTAGGCGTCCTTGCAGGCCGACTTGAACAGCTCGGCGGTGTCCGACCCCAGGTCGCGCGCTTGGAAGGTGGTGTAGGTCACCGGCGGGCGGCGATCCCGGCGTTCGATCATCGTGAACAGAAGGTCGGCGTAGGTGTCGCCCTGCGGCGCGTGCAGCACGTAGTGGACGCCGGTCATGGCGGTGGCCACACGCATGGCCCCCACGTGCGGCGGCCCTTCGTAGGTCCACACCGCGAGCTTCATGCGGCGATGCCCTGCAGCATGCGGCGGCGGTTCAGGGGGCGGGCGAACAGGCCTGCGAGATCTCCCGCCTGATCGAAGCCGTGGATGGGGGAGAACACGAGTTCGATCGACCACTTGGTGGTGATGCCCTCGGCCTCGAGCGGGTTGGCGAGGCCGAGCCCGCAAACCACGATATCCGGCCGGGCCGCGCGGCAGCGGTCGAGCTGGCGATCCACGTCCTGGCCTTCGGAGATCAGAACGTCGACGGAGAGCTGCTCCAGTTCCGGCGCCATCAGGTCGCGGTGCAGGTAGGGGGTGCCCACCTCGATGGCCGTCATCCCGAGCTCGGTGGTGAGGAAGCGCGCCAGCGACGGCTCCATTTGAGAGTCGGGGAAGAAGAAGATCGTCTTGCCGGAGAGGGTCGCCCGGTGGCGTTCCATCGACCGCTTGGCCCGCTCGCGGCCCGGCGCGATCACCCGGCGGAACACGGCCTCGTCGACGCCGAACGAATCGGCGGCGGCCTTGAGCCAGGCGGCGGTGCCCTCGGCGCCGAAGGGGAACGGGGCGGAAAGGCGGGTCGCCCCCCTCGCCTCCATCTTGGTCCAGGTGTCGCCGAGGAACGGCTGGGCGAGGAGCACGCGGGTGTTCGGCCCGATGGCCGGGATCGCGTCGGATTTGCGCGCCGGGAAGAACTCGACCTTGGCGATGCCCAGCTCGGCGAAGAGACGCGCGAACTGGTCTTCCACGATGTCCGGCAGGGAGCCGACCACGAGGAGCGAAGGTGGGGCGTTGGCGGGCGCTTCGGGGGCCTCGGCCACCAGGGCGGCGAGGCAGGCGTCTTCCCCTTGCGTGAAGGTCGTCTCGATGCCGCTGCCGGAGTAGTTCACCACCCGCAGGCGGGGGGCGTGGCGGGTGGAGAGGCGAAGAGCGGCGCGGGCCAGGTCGAGCTTGATCACTTCCGAGGGGCAGGAGCCCACGAGGAACAGCGTCTTGATGTCGGGGCGGCGGCCGAGGAGCTCGTCGACCACCCGGTCGAGTTCGGCGTTGGCGTCGGCCATGCCGGCCAGATCGCGCTCTTCCAGGATGGCGGTAGCGAAACGGGGCTCGGCGAAGACCATCACGCCCGCGGCCGACTGGATCAGGTGGGCGCAGGTGCGGGAGCCGACCACGAGGAAGAAGGCGTCCTGAATCTTCCGGTGCAGCCAAACGATGCTGGTCAGGCCGCAGAACACCTCGCGCTGGCCGCGCTCACGCAGCACGGGCCGGGCGCTGGCCGCCGTGTCGTTTGAGTGGGAGATGGCGAGGGCGGTCACGAGACGATCAGGCCGTGGCCAGGGCCGCATCGAGCCGGGCGGCGCGCAGCTTGAGCAGGAACTGCGCGGCGTTCACCGCGTAGGTGCCATAGGCGGCCACCGCGATCATCATCTGCTGGGCAGGCGTGCCCCAGCCCATGAGCAGGCAGGCGACGTAGAGGGTTTGCAGGCCGATCACGACCATGCTCACCGCGTCTTCCCAGAAGAACGCAGGGGCGAAAAGCCACTTGCCGAAGACCTCCTTCTCCCAGATCGAGCCGGTCACCATGATCGCGTACAAGGCGACCGTCTTGAGCAGGATCGAACCGGTGGCGAGGGCGTAACCCTGGCCTGTGGCGAGGTAGCGCAGGATCAGGAGAAAGCTTGCCGCGCAGACCAGAAACTGCAGCGGCGCCAGCACGCCCTGAACCATCGTCCACGACGAAGTGTCGCGGCGCAGGCGCTCGGCCGGAGTGTAGAGCGGGGCCCGCCGGGTTTTTGACGCCCGCGTCGGTTCTGTGCGAGTCGGCATCTCGCCCGCCCGCCAGGTGCTGTACTGCACGCCGCGGGGCGAGGCCCCGGCGTGAGCACCCCAGGGGCATGGGGCCAGGCGCTCGATCACGTCGTCGAGGAAACCGGAAGTGACGGAATGGGAACGGGATTTCAGCGACAGCGAACGCGCTCCCGCCGCTTCCTGCCCCAGGCCATTGAAGGCCCCTGTGGCATAGATCGAACCAAACTGGAGAGTGGCGGTCATTTGAAAGGGCTCCCAACCGACGGCCTACGGTTCAGAACTCTAGGGACACGACGAAGGGGGTGTCAAGCGACTGGAACGTCCAATTTAGTTGACACTTTTGGGCGACCCCGTAAAAGTCGTTGCCAGCCGTTAATGTTCATGGTGCGGTGGGTTCTGGAACGGGTGCGCGATGCTTGCCGCGGCTTTTAGGAATGCGTCGCACGCCGGTTCTAGAATTCCCCTGTCGGGACGTGTGCACGGTGAGTGTGCGCGCGTTTCAGAGGCTTTCGGGGGAGTGGTTGCGAAAAAGGGCGGCCGCTCGAAACCTTCGCGTTTCGTGAGGCTCGTCACTCCATCAAGAGGGGGCACCATGATGAGCATTCCAAGGCAGATGCAAAGCGATCGGAACGCGGCTGCCGAGCCGTCTCCCGCATCATCCCTGCCCTTCCTCACGCCGCTCAACGAGCCTGTGGCCCTGCACGCGCCGCAGAAGCGGGATCGTTCGGCGGTCGATCTCGCCCGCATGGTCGAGTCCGAGATCATTCCCCGCCTGATGCTCGCCCACCGCGAGCTGGTCGCCCCGGAAGAGCTCGGCATGGCCGGCGAAGGCGTTTCGGCGGCTACGCTCGACGCTTTTCTGCGCACTTCGCTGCAGAGCGACGTGGGCAAGCTGGTCAGCTTCGTGAAGGGTCTGCTGGAGGGCGGCCTGTCCCTGTCGCAGGCGTACAGCGACCTTCTGATCCCCACCGCCCGGCGCCTGGGTGACTACTGGGAAGACGACACCGTATCCTTCACCGATGTGACCATCGGGCTGAGCCGCCTGCAGCAGCTTGTCCGGGCGCTGGGCCGGGAGATGCCGCCCCGCGATCTCGATGACGGTGCCCGTTCCGCTTATTTCATTCCCTGCCCCTACGAGCAGCACACCTTCGGCCTGACCCTCCTGGAGGACAGTTTTCGCCGCACTGGCTGGCGCACCTGGCTGGATTCGTCGGCGACTCAGGCGCAGGCGACCGACGCCGTGCAGAGTGACTGGTTCGACGTTTTCGGCCTCAGTGCCACCTCGGAAGCCTCGTCGGAACTGATCGCCTCAACGATCGCTTCGGTCCGCAAGGCTTCGCGAAACCCCAATCTCTTCGTGCTGGTTGGGGGCGGCCTGTTCACTTCCCAGCCCGACCTGGTCGCAGAGGTCGGTGCCGATGCAACGGCATCGACCGACCAGGATGCCTTGCTAATCGCGGACAACGCGATAAGGGCCATGAGCCTGAGTTAGGAACAGTTCACCTAGAACGAGGTAGAGCGGCAGACGATGAACGCGAAGGCCGCCACAGCCCTCTCAGGCCGCAAATCTTTCCCCCGTGGACTATCGGGGGATATCGACGGTTCCGTTGCCGAAATGGTGGCGGCGGCCGCGGGTGACGTTGCGCTGATCATTGATCGCGATGGGATCATTCGTGACCTCGCCGTCGGCAACGACGATCTGTTGCGCGATGGGGCGGAATCCTGGCTCGACCGGCGCTGGCTCGACACCGTCACCATCGACAGCAAGATCAAGGTCGAGGAGCTTCTGCGCGACGCGCAGAAGGGCTCCACCCGCTGGCGCGAAGTGAACCAGATCACTTCCCGCCGGGATTCGGCGATGGTGCGCTACGTGGTGATCGATGCCCGTCGCGATGGGCAGATGATCGCTGTCGGTCGCGACGAGCGGGCCACCACCGCCCTCCAGCAGCGCCTCGTCGAGGCGCAGCAGGCCATAGAGCGCGACTATTCGCGGCTGCGCGATGCCGAGGGGCGCTATCGCCTGCTGTTCAAGCTGTCGGGCGAGGCCGTGCTGGTGGTCGACGCGGGCAGCCGACGAATCATCGAGGCGAACCCCCAGGCTGAACGCATACTCGGCCGCACGCAGGCCGACCTCGTGGGCGAAACCTTCTCTCGCGTGTTCGACGCCGACAGCCAGGACGAGGCCGCATCCCTCATCGCCGTTGCCCGCTCCACCGGCCGCGCCCACCCCTCGCAGACGCGGCTGTTCGGCCGCCATCGCCCTCTTCTCGCCTCGGCGTCCCTGTTCCGGCAGGACCGCGCGTCCCTCTGCCTGATCCGACTCACCCGGGCCGATCAGGAGCTGTCGTCCGACGAGGCCAACGGCCCGGATCTTCGCGAAGTGGTGGAGCGCATACCCGATGCGTTCCTCGTCACTGACAGCGCCATGAACATCCTGACGGCCAACGCCGCCTTCCTCGACATGGTGCGAATCGGCACGGCCGAGCAGGCGCAGGGCCAGTCGCTCGCCCGCCTCCTCGGTCGCGCGGGGCTGGAGCGCAATCTCCTGCTCGATTCGCTGAGAGAGCACGGCAGCGTACGAAACTTCCGCACCGTACTGCGCAACGACTATGGCGACGCCGAAGACGTGGAAGTGTCCGGTGCCGCGGTGCCCGATGGCGACGATACGGTCTATGGCTTCACGATCCGCACCATCGAACGCCGCGTCAACGACCGGCCGCAGGCCGTGCCGGAACTGCGCCAATCGGTGGAGCGGCTAACCGAGCTCGTGGGCCGTTCCACCTTGAAGGATCTCGTGCGCGAAACCACCGATCTCGTGGAGCGCCTGTGCATCGAGGCTGCCTTGGAGTTGACCAAAAACAACCGCGCCTCGGCCGCCGAAGTGCTCGGACTTAGCCGCCAGAGCCTCTACTCGAAACTGCACCGCTTCGGCATCGGCAACCTCGGCCCGAACGAGAACTGACGAAGCCCCCTAGTCGGGCCCGCAAAAGCGTCCAGTTCGGTTGACAGTTATGAGTGTCACCCATAACCATTCGCTGCATGAGCAGCGTCCCTATCGCCGATGCGACGCCGACCCCGGAGCGGCGCTATCCCAGCGTCTCGACGGCGCTGGAGCTCCTGAAACCCATCACCTGGTTCGCCCCCATGTGGGCGTTCATGTGCGGCCTCGTGTCTTCCGGCGCGCCTTTCGGACACCACTGGCCGGTGGCGCTGGCAGGCGTGGCGCTGGCAGGTCCCGGGGTCTGCGCCACGAGCCAGGCGGTAAACGACTGGTTCGACCGGCATGTGGACGCCATCAACGAGCCTGACCGGCCGATCCCTTCCGGCCGCATGCCCGGCCGCTGGGGCCTCTACATGGCGTTCGGCTGGACGGGCCTTTCCCTCCTCCTCGCGTCAGCCCTGGGCCCGTGGGTGCTGGGGGCTGCGGCTCTAGGCATCGCCCTGGCGTGGGCCTACAGCGCGCCGCCGCTTCGCCTGAAGCAGCGCGGCTGGTGGGGTCCGGCCTCGGTGGGGCTCTGCTACGAGGGTCTGGCGTGGTTCACGGGCTCGGCCGTCATGGGCGGGGCCATGCCTGATGGGCGGATTATCGCCGTGGCCGGGCTCTACAGCTTCGGCGCCATCGGCATCATGGTGCTCAACGATTTCAAGGCGGTGGAGGGTGATCGCGCCACCGGCATCCTGTCCGTGCCCGTCGATCTCGGTATCGAGGCCGCGGCCTGGCTCGCCTGCGTGATCATGGCCGCGCCGCAGATCGTGGTGATCGCGCTGCTGCTCACCTGGGGCCAGCCTATCCACGCCGCCGTCGTGGCGCTGGTGCTCATCGTGCAGCTGCGCCTGATGGTGCGCCTGATGAGCGACCCGAAAACCCACGCCCCCTGGTACAACGCCACCGGCACCTCGCTCTACGTGCTGGGCATGCTCGCCGCCGGCCTCGCCATCGGCGCCCACCTCAACGCCCTGCACCTCGGAGTCGCGGCATGACCCAGAGTTCCGTCAGCCCGAAGCCGCTCAGCTGGCTGGGCGTGGTCAGGCTCGGTCTCGTGCAGAGCGCGCTGGGGGCGGTGGTGGCCCTGACCACCTCCACCCTGAACCGGATCATGGTGGTGGAAGCCGCCCTGCCCGCCGTGCTGCCCGCCGCCTTCGTGGCCTGGCACTATGTGGTGCAGCTCTCGCGCCCGCGCTGGGGCTATGGCTCCGACATGGGTGGCAGGCGCACCCCCTGGATCATCGGCGGCATGGGCGTGCTGGCCCTGGGCGCCCTGATCGCCACGGACGCGACGCTGATGATCAAGGGCTCGCCCCTGGTCGGCATCCTCCTGGCGATGGTGGGCTTCACCCTCATCGGCGCAGGCGTCGGTGCCTCGGGCACCTCGCTCCTGGCCCTCCTCGCCTCGCGCACCGCACCCGAGCGACGCCCGGCGGCGGCATCCATCACCTGGATCATGATGATCGTGGGCATAGTGGTGTCCGCAGGGGTGACGGGCGCGCTTCTGCAGCCGTTCTCGCCGCAGCGCCTGGCGACCATCGCATCGGGCGTGGCGGGCATCGCCTTCATGGTCACCCTCCTCGCCGTGTGGGGCGCGGAAGGTCCCACAGTCGTCGCGGCGGTTGCCGCACCCGCCGCGCCCCCCGTCGCCAAACCGCCGTTCCGGCAGGTGGTGGCCGAGATGTGGGCCGACGGGCTGGCGCGGCGCTTCACGGTCTTCGTCTTCGTATCGATGCTGGCCTACAGCGCGCAGGAGCTGATCCTTGAGCCCTTCGCCGGGCTCGTGTTCCACATGAGCCCCGGCCAGTCGACGCAGCTTTCCAGCCTGCAGCACGGGGGCGTGCTCCTCGGCATGATCCTCGTGGGCGTGCTCGGCGCCCGCCTGGGTGATCGCAAGCGGCTGTGGATGCGACCCTGGACCATCGCGGGCTGCGCAGGCTCGGCCCTCGCCCTCGTGGGCATGGCGGCGGCCAGCGTCGTCGGCCCCGCCTGGCCGCTGCAACCCACCGTGTTCGTGCTGGGCCTCGCCAACGGCATCTTCGCCGTCTCAGCCATCGGCTCGATGATGGGGCTGGCGGGGGCGGGCAAGACCGCCTCCCGCGAAGGGGTTCGCATGGGCATCTGGGGGGCGGCGCAGGCCGCGGCCTTCGCCTGCGGCGGCTTCGTCGGCGCCCTGGGCGTCGACGTGATGCGGCGGGTTCTGCACGCCGACGGCACCGCCTTCCTCGCCGTGTTCATCGGCGAGGCCCTGATATTCCTCGTGGCGGCCCAGCTCGCTTCGAAACTCGACGCGCCGGATGCGCGCACATCATCATCGCCGACATCCTCGGCGATCGAACTGGAAGGCGCACGCGGATGAGCCGGCACGAAGCCAACATCACCCCGGAAATCTTCGACGTCGTCGTCGTCGGCGGC
Source organism: Caulobacterales bacterium (assembly GCA_038226305.1). Taxonomy (GTDB): domain Bacteria; phylum Pseudomonadota; class Alphaproteobacteria; order Caulobacterales; family Caulobacteraceae; genus JASLDZ01. The sequence continues at coordinate 152,806 of JBBRQN010000002.1, read as the reverse complement.
GGTCCCGCCGGAGCCACGGCCGCCCAGGATCTGGCCTGCGCCGGGCGCTCCGTCATGCTTCTTGACCGGGCGGGGCGCATCAAGCCCTGTGGCGGTGCCGTGCCCCCTCGCCTGATCCGCGACTTCCACATCCCCGACGAGCTTCTGGTCGCCAAGGCCACCTCGGCCCGGATGATCGCCCCCTCCTCCCGCGAAGTGGACATGCCCATCGAGGGCGGCTTCGTGGGCATGGTGGACCGCGACGTGTTCGACGAGTGGCTGCGCGCCCGCGCCGCCTCGGTAGGCGTCGAGCGGCGCACCGGCGGCTTCCAGAGCCTGGAGCGCGACCCCGATGGGACCGCCGTGGTCTGCTACGAGGTGAGCAAGGGCGAGACCATCCGCGTGCGTGCCCGCTCGGTGATCGGGGCTGACGGCGCTCGCTCGCAGGTGGCGCGCCAGACCATGAAGGGCGGCGGCCGCACCAAATGCGTCTTCGCCTACCACGAGATCATCGAGGCCCCGCCGAAGGGACATCGCGACTTCGACGCCGGGCGCTGCGACGTGTTCTACCAGGGCAAGCACTCCCCCGATTTCTACGCCTGGATCTTCCCGCACGGCGAAACCGCCAGCGTGGGTGTGGGCTCGATGCAGAAGGGCTTCTCGCTCCGTCAGGCCGTCACCGCGGTGCGATCCGCCACGGGGCTCGAGGGCTGCAAGACCATTCGACGCGAGGGCGCGCCGATCCCCCTGAAGCCCCTGCGCCGCTGGGACAATGGGCGAGACGTGGTGCTGGCTGGCGACGCCGCGGGCGTCGTCGCCCCGGCCTCGGGCGAGGGCATCTATTACGCGATGGAGGGCGGTCGTCAGGCCGCGGCCGCGGTCGAACAGTTCCTGGTCACCGGCAAGGCCAAGGCCCTGAAGCAGGCCCGCAAGACCTTCATGAAGGCGCACGGCAAGGTGTTCATGGTGCTCGGGGTGATGCAGCACTTCTGGTACCGCAGCGACAAGCGCCGCGAGAGCTTCGTGAAGATGTGTGCCGACCCCGACGTGCAGAAGCTCACCTGGCAGGCCTACATGAACAAGGAGCTGGTGCGCGCCGACCCGGCCGCCCACGCCCGCATCTTCTTCAAGGACATGGGCCACCTCCTCGGCCTCTCCCGCGCGTGAGTTTGGGGGAACCGGCGAGCCCGGCGAGAACCGCATGGCGCCCGGTCGCCATCGCCGCCGCATCCACCCTGGCGGTGGCGGCGGTGGGCGGCACGCTCTCCACCATCGGCCCGTGGTATCGCGCCCTGATCAAACCCGCGTGGACTCCGCCAGACTGGGCTTTCGGTGCCATCTGGACGGCCGTGTTCTCCCTCACCGCCATCGCCGGCGTGATCGGGTGGCGCCGCATTGGCACCGCGGCGACCCGCGAGTGGATGATCGGCCTCTTTGCCCTGAACGGCTTCCTCAACGTCCTGTGGAGCCTCCTGTTCTTCCGCCTGCAACGGCCAGACTGGGCGCTGGTGGAGGTCGCCTTCCTTTGGCTCTCCATCGCCGGCCTGATCGCGTTCTTCCTGCGCCGGGCCCCAGTCGCGGCCCTGCTGCTGGTGCCCTACCTCGTGTGGGTATCGACGGCGGCGCTCCTGAACCTGCAGGTGGTGCAGCTCAACGGCCGGTTCGGCTGACGGGCGCAGTGTTTCGCCTGCCAGTGCACCGATGAGCGGCTTCTTCTCCAGCGGTCATGCGGTGGATGTGGTGCTGCTGGTGATCCTGGCGGAGTTCGCCTTCCTGAACCTGCGCCGCACCGGCGGCCTGCGCACGGCGACCTGGCTCGATCGGGCGCTGGCTCTGGCCCCGGGGGCTGTGATCCTCCTGGCGCTGCGGGCGGCGCTGACGGGGGCGCCGTGGCCGTGGATCGCAGGGCTGCTGGCCGCCTCCTTCCCGATCCACCTGTGGGACGTGGCGCGGCGCAGGCTCTAGAGGCGGCAACGAAAAAGGCCCGAACCGTGAGGTCCGGGCCTTTTCCTGAACGCTGAGAAGCGGTCGGTCGGCTTACTTGGTCGCCTGCGTCAGATAGGCGATCACGTCGGCGCGCTTCTGGGGCTCCTTGTAGCCCTGGAAGGTCATGTAGGTGCCGGGCACCATCTTCTGCGGATTGGCGAGGTAGGTGAACAGGTTCTGCTGCGTCCAGACGATGTTCGACTTCTTGTTGGCCGCCGAATAGCGGAAGTTCGGAATCTGGCTGGCATGGCGGTTGATGATGCCGTGCAGCGACGGACCCACCTTGTTCTGACCCGCCGCGATGGAATGGCAGGTGCCGCAGGTGTTGAACACGGCTTTGCCCACGGTGGGGTTGCCGAACACGGGCGCGCCCGCGGGGTCCTTCACGTCGAGGGCGATGGTCCCGGGGGGGGCCTTGGCGGGCGGGCCGGCGGCGACGGCCACTCCGGCGAACATCATAAGCGCCGCTCCAGCGGCAATGGCGACTTTCAGCTCCGACATCGGAACTCCCTGCTACGGTTATTCTACCCTCTGCTGGAAGATGCCAGCAGATCGGCTCTTGCTTCTGCGTCGCAACAAACAACGCGATGGCTGAGCGCGTGCGAAGCAGTCATAGAAAGGTTATCCTCTATCGCCGGGTCGTTCAATCCGCATAGAGTTCCGAACCCGCCTCTTCGCGCACCTCGCGGCCCAGCCGATCGCCCAGGGCCGCGGCCTCGGCTTCGGTGGTGCAGGGCGCCGTGGCCGAGCGTCGCCAGCAGCGCAGGCCATCGGGGGTGAGCGCCTCTCCCGCAAAGCTCAGGCTGCCGCCCGACCAGCGGCCGAGCCCCCCGATGGGCGTACGACAGGAGCCATCGAGCGCGCCCAGGAACGCCCGCTCGGCCGCGATCTCCAGGCGGGTGGTGACGTCCTCCACCGCGGCGATCACGCCCATTATGTCGGCGTCTTCCGGCCGCGCCGTGATGGCCAGCGCCCCCTGACCGCAGGCGGGCGGCGTCTCAACCGGGTCGATCAGCGCCCGCGCGTGCTCGCCCAGCCCCAGCCGACGCAGACCGGCGTAGGCCAGGAGGGTGGCGTCGAACTCCCCCGACTCCACCTTGCGCATCCGGGTCTCCACATTGCCCCGCAGCATGGACACCCGAAACGTCGGGCGGCGCGAGAGGAGCTGCGCCTGGCGTCTCAGGCTGGCGGTGCCGATGCGGGCGTCGTCCGCCAAGTCGGCGAGGGAGTTCACGTCACCCATGCAGATCAGGGCGTCGCGCGGATCTTCGCGCACGGGCACGCCCGCCAGCACGATCCCGTCGGGCAAGAGCGTCGGCAGGTCTTTCATGGAGTGGATGGCGAGGTGGATGCGCCCGTCGAGCAGCGCCTCGTCCAGTTCTTTCGTGAACAGCCCCTTGCCGCCCGATTCGCTCAGGGGCCGGTCCTGGATGCGATCGCCCGAGGTGACGATAGGCACGATCTCGAATGTGCGGTCGGGGTGGGCGGCGGCGAGGGCGTCTCGCATGTGGCCCGTCTGGGCGAGCGACAGCCGCGACCCGCGGGCGCCGATCCGAACCACGGTCTTCTCAGTCATGCGCAATCTCGAGCCCCATCCACGCGATCTGCATAGCTCATAGCCGCCCCCCGGGCACAGGGGCCAGAGCCCGAGGCTACGGCATGGCGACTTCCCGGTGCCTGAGCTTGCGTTGGGAGGGTGACTTGCGCCCGGTGCAGCCTTTAGTATGTCGGCTCAGTCGCTTGAGACGACGCGGGGATGGATCATTGATGCGGGCGGCCTATCCCTTCTCGGCTATCGTCGGGCAGAACGAAATGAAGCTGTCGCTGCTGATGGCGGCGGTGGACCCCGGCATCGGCGGGGTGATGGTTTTCGGCGATCGCGGCACCGGCAAATCCACCGCCGTGCGGGCGCTGGCGGCCCTGTTGCCCCCGCTGATCGCCGTTGAGCACTGCCGCTATCACTGCGATCCGCACGGCGAAGGCTGCCCCGATCACCCTGAACCGGCGGGCCTGCCTACCGAGACCGTCGCCACCCCGGTGGTGGACCTGCCGCTGGGCGCCACCGAAGACCGGGTGGTGGGTGCGCTCGACCTGGAACACGCCCTCACCCGGGGCGAAAAGCGGTTCGAACCCGGCCTCCTGGCGCGGGCTCACCGGGGCTTTCTCTATATCGACGAAGTGAACCTCTTGGAGGACCACCTCGTCGACCTCCTGCTCGACGTGGCGGCCTCGGGCGAGAACGTGGTGGAGCGCGAGGGCCTGAGCGTGCGCCACCCCGCGCGCTTCGTTCTGATCGGCAGCGGAAACCCGGAGGAGGGCGAGCTTCGGCCGCAGCTTCTGGATCGCTTCGGCCTGTCGGTCGAGGTGCGCACGCCCACCGTGCTCGCCGACCGGATCGAGGTGGTGAAGCGCAGAGACGCCTTCGACCGCGACCCGCAGGGCTTCGTCGCCAAATGGGCGCAGGCCGACGCCGAGGTGGGCCAGCGAATCACGACGGCCCGGGCGCGGCTGGGTGCCATGACCACCCCGGATGCGGTGCTGGAGGCGGGCTCGCTGCTCTGCATGTCCATCGGGGCGGATGGCCTGCGGGGCGAGCTCACGATCATGCGCGCCGCCCGCGCATATGCCGCCCTGAACGGCGCCGAAACCGTATCGCGGGAAGACGTGCGGGCGGTCGCCCCGATGGCCCTGCGCCACCGCCTGCGCCGCAATCCCCTGGACGAGGCGGGCTCCACCGTCCGAATCGAACGCGCCGCGTCAGAACTCTTCGACGCATGAGCGAGGCGCCGACCCCTTTGACGGGATCGGACGCGATGCTCGGCGCCGCCCTCTTCGCCATAGACCCAGTGGGGCTGGGCGGAGTGGTCGTACGCGCCGGGCCGGGCGGCGCGCGGGACGCGTGGACGGCGGCGCTGAAACGCTACCTCGGGCCTGCGGCGAAGCTTGGCCGGGTGCCCCTGGGCATCGGCGACGATCGCCTGCTGGGAGGCCTCGACCTCTCCGCCAGCCTCGCCGCCGGGCGCGCCGTGATCGAGCGGGGCGTGCTGGCGATCAACGACGGGGGCGTGGTGATCCTGCCCATGGCCGAGCGGCTGGAGGATTCGACCGCCGCCCGAATCGCCGCCGTGCTGGACGCTGGCGAGGTGCTGGTGGAGCGCGACGGCCTGACCGCGCGCCTCCCCGCCCGGCTGGGCGTGGTGCTGCTGGACGAGGGGATCGAGCCGGAGGAGCGCCCGCCGACCAGCCTCCTCGCACGCTGCGCCTTCCGCATAGACCTCGGCGCCACCCGCGCCGTGGAGCTGGAGGCCGACGCGCCCTCAGCTGAACAGGTGGCAGCCGGACTCGCCGGACTGTCCGGACTCGGTCCCGCGCCGGACGAGATCGTGGAGGCCCTCTGCGCCGCCGCCGCCGCCTTCGGCATCGCCTCGATCCGGGCTCCGCTCATGGCGGTGCGCGCCGCGCGAGCGCACGCGGCGCTCCACGGCCGAACGACGGTGACGCAGGAAGACGCGGTCGCAGCCGGCCGCCTCGTCCTCGCCCCCCTCGCCCGGACCCTGCCCGCAGAGGACAATCCGCCACCGGACTCTCCGGACTCGGTTTCCGAGGAGCCCCCGCCGCCGGACTCTCCGGACTCCGAATCGCCGGAATTCGAGCCCGGCGACGCCGAACTCCTCCTCGCCGCAGTGCAGGCCGCCCTGCCCCCTGGCCTCCTCGAAGGCATCGTGCGCGACAACGCCCGAAGTGCCCGCGCGCCCCGGCGCAGCGGCTCGGGCGAGGCGGCCAAGGCGTCTCAGCGGGGCCGCCCGGTGGGCTCGCGAATCGGGGCCGTGCGCTCGGGCGACCGGCTGAACCTGCCCGAGACTCTGCGCGCCGCCGCCCCCTGGCAGGCCCTGCGCCGGGCGGGCGCGGGCTCGGCCCTGATCCGAGTGCGGCCGGAAGATTTCCGGGTGCGGCGCTTCGTTCAGAAGCGGGAATCCACCACCATCTTCGTGGTCGACGCATCAGGCTCGGCGGCGTTCCAGAGGCTGGCTGAGGCCAAGGGGGCTGTGGAGCTGCTCTTGGCCAAGGCCTACGTCTCCCGCGCCCGGGTCGCCCTGATCGCCTTCCGGGGCTCGACCGCCGAGACGCTTCTGGCCCCCACCCGCTCGCTCACCCGCGCCCGGCGCAGCCTGGCCGACCTGCCGGGGGGCGGCGGCACACCCCTGGCGCTGGCCTTCGACGCCGCCGTCGATCTGGCCCTGGCCGAAAAGGCGAAGGACCGCACGCCGCTGGTGGTCATGCTCACCGATGGCCGCGCCAACATCGCCCGCGACGGCTCCCCCGGGCGCGCCGCCGCCGAAGCCGACGCCCTGGCCGCCGCGACCCGGCTGGGCGCGAGTGGCGTCGGCTCCGCCTTCCTCGACACCTCGCCCCGCCCAGCTCCGGGCGGAGACCGATTCGCCAGAGCGATGGGCGGCGTCTACGCCCCCCTGCCCTACGCCGATGCGGCCAGGGTCTCGGGCGTGGTCGACGACCTGCGTGCGGGGCGGCGCAGCTGATGTTCGGCGGCATCAAGCCCGACTGGGCCCGCGAGGGCCGTGACTGGCCCAACCGCGAGGCCAGCCGGTTCCTGCTCGCCTCGGGCCTGCGCTGGCACGTGCAGGTGATGGGCGAAGGGCCGCCGCTGCTTCTGCTGCACGGGGCCGGAGCGGCGACCCACTCGTGGCGCGACCTCATGCCGATCCTGGCGCGCGACTTCACCGTGGTCGCCCCCGACCTGCCCGGCCACGGCTTCACCGACACCCCCGATGGTGACGGCCTGTCGCTGACCGGCATGGCCCGCAAGCTGACAGGCCTTCTGGAGGCGCTGGAGATGCGGCCCGATCACGTGGTGGGCCACTCGGCCGGGGCCGCCGTCGCGCTGCGCATGGCGCTTGACCGGGGCATGGGGAGCGCGGGTGTCGTCAGCCTGAACGGGGCGCTGGAGCCGTTTCCGGGGGCGGCGGGGCACATCTTCCCGGCGATGGCCAAGCTCCTGTTCCTCAACCCCGTGGCGCAGCAGATGTTCGCGTGGCGGGCCTCGCAGCCGGGGGCGGTGGCGCGGCTGATTGAGAGCACCGGCTCGGCTATCGACGCTCGGGGGCTCGCCGCCTACGCGGCCCTCTTCCGCACCACGGGCCACATCGCCGGAGCGCTCGGCATGATGGCCCGCTGGAACCTCGAGCCGCTCCTGGCCGACATGCCCCGGCTGGCCGCGCCCGTGACGCTGGTGGCCGCCGAGCGCGATCTGGCGGTCACGCCCAAGGTGGCGCAGGCCGCCCACGCCCGCCTGCCGAACAGCACCGTGGTGCCCCTGCCCCTCCTCGGCCACCTCGCCCACGAGGAGTCGCCGGCGCAGGTCGCCCAGATCATCCGGCACGCCTTCGGCCTCGACACGGGAGACACGGCATGAGCCCCGGCGCACTTATCGCCTCCTCCGCCCTCGAAGGCGGGGCTGTCATCTGGGCCGTGTGGGAGCTGTGGTCGCTCCGCAAGAAGAAAGGCGACGCCCCCGCCGAGGCGGAGCCGCCATCAGCGGGCGCTTCTGGGCATGCGGTAGGGGAGCATCCGCTTGACGATCGGTGAGCGCAGCCGCTTGGCCGAGAGGCTCTCGTGCATGATCTCCGCCCGCTCGCCCAGCACCATGCCGTCGAGCGCGGTGCGGGTGTAGAACGGAGCGTCCTCGCAGGTGCGGCGGATGCGCGGCGGGTCGGCCGCGTCGCCCCGCACATGCCGGGGCATGAGCCACACCGTGGGCCGCAGGGAATGCAGCGGTGGTGGCTCGATCGCCTCCACCTCGCCGCCCGCGTCGATCTTCAGCGCGAGCTTCGCGCCTTCCCCGAAATCCGATTCGACCTCGTAGAAGATCAGGGTGTCGCGGGCGCGGTGGGCGCGTGACCAGTTCCAGAGGGAAAAGGCCCGCTCCAGAGGGCTGTCGCCTCCGTTGGTGTCGAAATAGCCCTGCCCCTTCCAGGAGATGCCCGGCCGATCCAGAGCCACCTCCACCGTCGCGCGGGGGGCGACGGGTCGCCATTCGTGGCTGCCGGCCCCGCCGATCTGGAAGGTGCGATCCACCAGCGCCTGGGGGTGCAGGCGGATCGTCCCCCTCAGACTGGAGGGCACCGGCGTCGTCGTCTCGTCTATCCGCACCACGAGGGTGTCGCCCTCCCAGGAGAGGCTCGAGGGGCCGATCTGCAGGGTCTGCGTTTCCTGCACGAGGTCGCCGCGGCCGCGCTCCGTCATGGCCCAGCCGGGAGACCACAGCCCGCCTCGGGGGCCGTAGAGCGCCACGTTCATCGTGCAGTGGTCGAGGGGATCGGCCCAGCCGGAGGCGGCGTAGTAGGGCGAGAACACGCTGCCGATGAAGGCGATGATGGTCAGGCCGAAGCGGCCGTCGTCGCTCAGCGCGTCGACGTACCACCAGCGATAGCCGCCCTTCGGGACGGAGACGTCGAAGCGCGGTCGCGCATCAGCCGCTGCGCCGCCAGCCTGCCGGAGAGGGCCGCCATCGGCACCCCCGCCCCCGGATGGGCGCTGCCCCCCGCGAGGTAGAGACCCGGCGTTCGCGTCCTGGCCCCCGGCCTGCGGAAGGCCGCCGCCCACCCGTGCATCGCCGGCCCATACAGGGCCCCGCCCGTGCCCGGAAACATCGCCTCGAAGTCCGTCGGCGTCGTGACGACGCTCGGTTCCGAACCCGGGCTGATCTCCAGTCCGCATCGCCTCAGATGATCGAAGACCCGCGTCTCGCATGCCGCCAACTCCCGCTGATCCATGGTGCGCCGATCGCCGTCCGCAGGGGCGTTCATCAGCGTGAAGATGCGTTCCGTCTCGCCCGCGCCCTCGCCCCCGTCGTCGCGATCCTGCGCGCAGACGTAGATGGTGGGCTCGTCGGGCGTGGTGCGACGGTCGATCAGGTCGCCGAACTCGCGCACGTAGTCGGAAGAGAAGAAGACGTTATGCCGGGCCAGGGGAAAGCCGCTGGTGCGCGCCACGCTCGACCAGGTGACGGCCGACAGCGACCGCTCGGGTGCGCGCTTCGGAACGGCGGTGGCAGCACCCTCCCCGAAGGCCCCGCCCTGCAGGGCTGCGGCGTCGGCGGTCACGATCACGGCGTCGGCCTCGATACGCTCGCCGGTGGAAAGCACCACCCCTGCGGCGCGCCCGTTCTCCACCGCGATCCGCTCCACCGACGCGCCATAGCGGAAAACGGCGCTGCGCGAGGCGGCCAGCGAAGCCAGGGCGTCGGCGAGCTTGCGCATGTCGCCCTCCACGAGCCACACGCCCTCCTGCTCCACGTGAGCGACCAGCATGAGGGTGGCAGGCGCGGCGAAGGGCGAGGCGCCGCAATAGGTGGCGTAGCGGCCGAACAGCTGCCGCAGCCGGGGATCCTTGAAGTGGTCGCCCAGCGCCTGCCACAGGGTCTCATAGGGCCGCAGCCTCAGGAGCGCCGGAGGGTTCTGCAGGGCCACCCGCCAGCTCAACCCCATCAGCCCGCATCGCTCGCGAGTGAGGAAGGTGTCGCGCAGGGTCTCGTAGATGTCCTTCGCTTCGGCGTGGAAGGCGCGGTAGCCCCTGGCCGCAGCGGCGCCGGCGAAGTCACCTATGGCGTCTGCGGATCGGTCCACGTCGGCGAACAGGTCCAGCCGCTCGCCGCCCGTCCAGGCGTGGCGGGCCAGTACGTCGGCCTTGTGAAGGGTCACGTGGGCGTCGAGCGAGGTGCCCGCATCCTCGAACAGGGCGTCGAAGACCCAGCGCATAGTCAGGATGGTGGGGCCTGAGTCGATATGCCGGTTGCCCACCGCCACCTGGCGCATCTTGCCGCCCGGGGCCTGGCCTTTCTCGACCACCGTCACCGCATAGCCCGCGCTCGCCAGATCGACGGCGCAGGCGAGACCGCCCATGCCGCTGCCGATCACGACGATCTTCTCCTGCGGCACGAACAGTCCTTAAGCATGCGTTGATCTGGACGACACCATGTGTCTAATTTGTCTGACAGTCGAGGCCGCAAAGCGAGTTTAGGGCATGTCCACGACACGCAGGATCGAAGCGGCCCTCGAGGCCGCCATCGCGTCCTCGCAAGACGACAGCGCGCCGCCGAAGCTGGCTGCAGCCCTGCGCCACGCGGTGTTTCCGGGGGGTGGTCGCATCCGGCCGCACCTGTGCCTGGCGGTGGCTCAAGCCTGCGGCGACGACCGGCCTGAGCTGGCTTCGGTCGCGGCGGCGGCCGTCGAACTCCTGCACTGCGCCTCCCTGGTGCACGACGACCTGCCCGCCTTCGACGATGCCGACACGCGCCGCGGCCGCCCCTCGGTCCACTCAGCGTTCGGCGAGCCGCTGGCGATCCTTGCCGGCGATGCGCTGATCGTGGCGGCGTTCGAAAGGTTGGCTCACGCCGGGGCGCAGGTTCCTAAGCGGCTTCCCGGGCTGATCACCGCGATCGCCCGCGGGGTCAGCTCGCCTCGCGGCATCATCGCCGGTCAGGCGTGGGAGAACGAAGACTCCGTGCCTGTCGAGACCTATCACCAAGCCAAGACCGGGGCGCTGTTCGTGGCCGCCGCCTGCGCGGGCGCCATCGCCGCCGGGGCGGACCCCGCCCCTTGGCGCGCCCTCGGCGAGCGGCTCGGGGCCGCCTATCAAGTCGCCGACGATCTGGCCGATGCCGTCTCGGCACAGGCCATCTGCGGCAAGCCCGTGGGTCGCGATGTGGCGCTGGAGAGGCCGAGCCTCGTGCGACAGCTCGGCCTCTCGGGCGCCTACGCCCGGCTGGATGCGCTGGTGGCCGATGCCGCCGATGCGGTGCCGATGGGCGCCGCCACCAAGGGCCTGCGCGACCTCGTTCGGATGCAGGCCACCCGGCTGGCCCCCATGCGGCCCTCGCTCAGCGCCGCTTGAACGGGTTGTGAGTTCAGCTTGGGGAGACAGGCGCAGGGCGTTCCGCAACGGCCTGTTCGCCGATCCGCGCTTCCAGCGCTGGGCGGCCGACTTCTGGCCCACCCGCGGGATCGCCCGGGCGAGAGCCCAGGGCCTGTTCGATCTCGTGGCGGGCTTCGTCTACTCCCAGACCCTGGCCGCCTGCGTGCGCCTGCGCCTGTTCGACACCCTGGCAGGGGGGCCGATGACCACGGTCGAGCTCGCCAACGCCCTGGACCTCGACCCCCCTGCTGTTGAGCGGCTGATGGGGGCCGCCTGTGCACTGCGCCTGGCGGAGCGCACCTCGCCCAGCCGGTTCGCCCTGGGGGCGCAGGGGGCGGCGCTCCTCGGCAACGCCGGGCTGATGCAGATGATCGACCACCACGCCCGACTCTACGCCGACCTCGGTGACAGCGTCGGCCTGTTGCGGCGGGGCGAGGGCGAGCTCGCCAGCTACTGGCCCTACGCCACCTCGCAGACGCCCGGGCGCGCCGATTCGGGAGAGGTGGCGGACTACTCGGCCCTGATGGCCGCCACCCAGCCCGCCGTCGCCGCGGACCTCCTGCACGCCTACCCCGTTCGACGCCATCGCAGGCTGATGGACGTGGGGGGCGGCGAAGGGGCGTTCCTGGAAGCGGCGGGCCGGGCCGCGCCGGGCCTGCAGCTCCAGCTGTTCGACCTTCCGGCTGTCGCCGACCGGGCGCGAACCCGCCTCGCCGCCGCGGGGCTGGCGGAGCGCAGCACGATCCTCTCGGGCGACTTTCTCTCGGAGCCCCTGCCGCCGGGGGCCGACCTGATCACGCTGGTGCGCATCCTGCACGATCACGACGGTGCGGGCGTGGCCACGCTTCTGCGCGCCGCTCGCGCCGCCCTGCCTGCCGACGGCACCCTTCTGATCGGCGAGCCCATGTCGGGCGGCGACAGGCCAGACCGGGTGTCGGACGTCTATTTCGCCTTCTACCTGCTGGCGATGGGGCGCGGCCGCGCCCGCAGCCCGCAGGAGCTGACCGAGCACCTGCATGCCGCCGGCTTCACCCGGGTGAAGCGCCTGCGCACCCGCACCCCCTTCCTCCTGCGCGCCCTCGTCGCGCGGCCCTGACCCCAGAGACCGGAGCCCGCATGGACACCCTGGCCGTCGTGATCGAGGCCCCGGAGCAGATCCGCCTGCGCCGCCTCGAGCTGAACGACCCCGGCCCCGCCGACGTGGTGGTGGAGGTGGCGTGGAGCGGGATCTCCACCGGCACCGAGAAGCTGTTGTGGAGCGGGCGAATGCCGCCCTTCCCCGGCCTCGGCTATCCCCTCGTGCCCGGCTACGAATCGGTAGGCCGCATCGTGGAGGCCGGGGCCGATGCCCGAGGCCGAATCGGCGAGCGCGTGTTCGCCCCCGGATCCGCAGGCTTCAGGGATGCCCGCGGCCTGTTCGGCGGGGCGGCGCGGCGGCTTGTGATCCCCGGCACCCGCGTCATTCCAATCCCGGATGCGTTGTCCGAGCAGGGCGTGCTTCTGGCGCTGGCGGCCACCGCCCGCCACGCCATCGCGGGCGGCGAGACGCCAGACCTCATCGTGGGCCACGGGGTGCTCGGCCGCCTGCTCGCGCGAATCGCCGTGGCCACAGGCGGCACCCCCACCGTGTGGGAGACCAACGCCCTTCGGCAGGGCGGGGCTGACGGCTACCGCGTGATCCACCCCGACGCCGACGACCGCCGGGACTACCGCGCGATCCACGACGTGAGCGGCGATCCCGCCCTCCTCGATAGCCTCATCGCCCGCCTCGCCAAGGGGGGCGAGGTGACGCTGGCGGGGTTCTACGACCAGCCCCTGAGCTTCAGCTTTCCCCCCGCCTTCATGCGTGAAGCCCGCATCCGCATCGCCGCGGAGTGGAAGCCTGATGACGTGGCCGACACGCTGAGGATGGTGGAATCCGGTGCTCTGTCGCTCGACGGGCTGATCACGCACCGCGTCCCGGCGGCCGATGCCGACACAGCCTACCGCACCGCCTTTTCCGATCCCGAATGCCTCAAGCTGATCCTGGACTGGGGTGGTGTGGAATGAGCCGCGCGGCTGCGTAACTTTGGATTGACAACCCTAACCGTCAATCTAGGCTTACACATGTGGAGACGGGCCGTCAGCGCCCGCACCGCAGGGAGTCAGGCCATGCACAGTCAGTCCAACACGGCTAGCCAGCTCACGGGCGTCTGCGCATGAGCGTCACCGTGATCGAGCGCCGGGCCCTGAAGGCCGAGGCTGCCATCGAGCCCGATCCTGTGCACACCGGGCCGATCACCAAGGAGACTCAGGTCATCGCGATCTACGGCAAGGGCGGCTCGGGCAAGAGCTTCGCCCTGTCGAACCTCAGCTACATGATGGCCCAGCAGGGCAAGCGGGTGCTGCTGATCGGCTGCGACCCCAAGAGCGACACCACCTCGCTCCTCTTCGGCGGCAAGAGCTGCCCCACCATCATCGAGACCTCGGCCAAGAAGAAGCTGGCGGGTGAAGAAGTGAAGATCGAGGACGTTTGCTTCGTCCGCGACGGCGTCTTCGCCATGGAGCTGGGCGGGCCTGAAGTGGGTCGCGGCTGCGGCGGGCGCGGCATCATCCACGGCTTCGAACTTCTGGAGAAGCTCGGCTTCCACGACTGGGGCTTCGACTACGTCCTCTTGGACTTCCTGGGCGACGTGGTGTGCGGGGGCTTCGGCCTGCCGATCGCCCGCGACATGTGCCAGAAGGTCATCGTGGTCGGCTCCAACGACCTGCAGTCACTCTACGTCGCCAACAACGTCTGTTCGGCGGTGGAGTATTTCAGGAAGCTCGGCGGCAACGTCGGCGTCGCGGGCATCCTTATCAACAAGGACGACGGCACCGGCGAGGCGCAGGCCTTCGCCGAAGCGGTCGGCATCCCTGTTCTCGCGGCCATCCCAGCGAATGAAGACATCCGCCGGAAGTCCGCCAACTACCAGATCATCGGCACGCCGGATGGCGAGTGGGGTTCGCTGTTCGCGGACCTCGCGCAGAACGTGGCCGACGCGCAGCCCGTACGGCCCAAGCCTCTGACATCCGACGGGCTGCTCGGCCTGTTCTCGCCTGAGACCACGGGGGGCGCGTACGTGCTGACGCCCGCGAGCCAGGCCGACATGCGCGGTGGGATCTTCGCCGAAAAGCCCACCCTCGAAGTCGTCTACGACGCCGCCTGATTGCATGACCGAAGGCCTCTCCCACTCTGAGTTCTCCGATGCCGCGCCGACGAACGACGTCGCCGTGTCGTCGGCTGCGCCGGCGGACGGGGGGTGTCATGCGGGCGCCGAGACGATGCAGACGGCGGCCCGCGCCGCAGGCAAATCCGAGGTGCTGGACCAGTACGCCAAGGACTACCCCAAGGGCCCGCACGACCAGCCGCAGAGCATGTGCCCCGCCTTCGGGTCGCTGCGGGTCGGCCTGCGCATGCGGCGCACGGCCACCGTGCTCTCCGGCTCGGCCTGCTGCGTCTACGGCCTGACCTTCACCTCCCACTTCTACGGGGCCCGCCGCACGGTGGGCTACGTGCCGTTCGACTCGGAGACCCTGGTCACCGGCAAGCTGTTCGAAGACATCCGCGAGGCCGTCTTCAAGCTCGCAGACCCCGAGCTTTACGACACGGTGATCGTCACCAACCTGTGCGTACCGACAGCCTCGGGCGTGCCGCTGCAGCTCCTGCCCAAGGAGATCAACGGCGTCCGCATCATCGGCATCGACGTGCCGGGCTTCGGCGTACCGACACACGCCGAGGCGAAGGACGTGCTGGCCGGCGCCATGCTGCGCTACGCCCGCAACGAAGCCGAGCAAGGCCCGGTGCAGGCCCCCGCCATCCAGTCGGACCGCCCGACCGTAACGCTCCTGGGCGAGATGTTCCCCGTCGATCCCGTCGGCATCGGCATGATGGTGGAGCCCATGGGCCTCGCCGCCGGCCCCGTGGTGCCCACCCGCGAATGGCGCGAGCTTTACGCCGCCCTGGACTGCGCGGTCGTGGCCGCCATCCACCCCTTCTACACCGCCAGCGTGCGCGAGTTTACCGCCGCCGGCCGCAAGGTCGTCGGCTCAGCCCCTGTGGGCCGCGACGGCACGGCCGCCTGGCTGGAATCGGTCGGCGACGCCTGCGGCATCTCCCGCTCGCAGATCGACGCCGCCAAGAACAAGGTCCTTGGCCCCATCGCCGCCGCATTGGCCGCCAAGCCCATCAAGGGCCGGATCACCGTCTCCGGCTACGAAGGCTCCGAACTCCTGGTCGCGCGCCTCCTCATCGAGAGCGGCGCCGAGGTGCCCTACGTCGGCACCGCCTGCCCCCGCACCCCCTGGTCGGAGCCTGACCGGGAGTGGCTCGAAGCCCGCGGCGTGCGCGTGCAATACCGCGCCTCCCTGGAGCAGGACATCGCTGCCATCGCCGAGTTCGGCCCCGACCTCGCCATCGGCACGACGCCGGTGGTGCAGCACGCCAAGCAGAAGTCGATCCCCTCGCTCTACTTCACCAACCTGATCTCGGCCCGTCCGCTTATGGGCGTGGCCGGGGCGGGCTCGCTGGCGACGGTGATCAACGGGGCGCTGGGCAACCAGCACCGCTTCGACAAGATGAGCGCCTTCTTCGAGGGCGTGGGCTCTGGCGACACCGCCGGCGTGTGGGAAGACACCCCCGTCGCCCGCCCCGAGTTCAAGGCCCGCTACGCCAAGACCCAGGCCGCCATGCGCGCCTCGGAAGAGGCGGTGGGCACATGACCCTGATCCTCGATCACGATCGCGCGGGCGGATACTGGGGCGCCGTCTACGCCTTCACGGCCATCAAGGGCCTGCAGGTCATCATCGACGGCCCGGTGGGCTGCGAGAACCTGCCGGTCACCAGCGTCCTCCACTATACAGACGCCCTGCCCCCCCACGAGCTCCCCATCGTGGTCACGGGCCTCGGCGAAGAGGAACTGGGCCAGACGGGCACCGAGGCCGCTATGAAGCGCGCCTGGAAGACCCTGGATCGCGATCTCCCCGCCGTGGTGGTCACCGGCTCCATCGCCGAGATGATCGGCGGCGGCGTGACGCCCGAAGGCACCAATATCCAGCGCTTCCTGCCGCGCACCATCGACGAGGACCAGTGGCAGAGCGCCGACCGCGCGCTCACCTGGCTGTGGACGCAGTTCGGCCCCAAGAAGGGCCCGCCGCCGATCCGCGCCCGGGCCGAGGGCGTGAAGCCCAAGGTCAACATCGTCGGCGCCACCTACGGCATGTTCAACCTGCCTTCGGACCTGGCCGAGATCCGCCGCCTGATCGAAGGCGTGGGCGCCGAAGTGAACATGGTCTTCCCGCTGGGAAGCCACATCGCCGACGTGAAGAAGCTGGGCGATGCGGAGGTGAACGTCTGCCTCTACCGCGAGTTCGGCCGCAACCTCTGCGAGACGCTGGAGCGACCCTACCTGCAGGCGCCCATTGGTCTGGAGTCCACCACCCTCTTCCTGCGCAAGCTGGGCGAGATCACGGGGCTGGACCCCGAGCCGTTCATCGAGCGCGAGAAGCACACCACCATCAAGCCGATCTGGGATCTGTGGCGCTCGGTCACCCAGGACTTCTTCGGCACCGCCAGCTTCGCGATCGTGGCCAACGAGACTTACGCGCGCGGCGTGCGCAACTTCCTCGAAGGCGATCTCGGCCTGCCCTGCACCTTCGCGGTCAGCCGGGTGGCGGGTGTGAAGCCTGACAACGAGGCCGTGCGCAACGCCATCCGCGAAACGCCGCCGCTGGTGATGTTCGGCAGCTTCAACGAGCGGATGTACATGGCCGAGGCGGGCAGCCGGGCCACCTACATTCCCGCCTCCTTCCCCGGCGCCGTGATCCGGCGCCACACCGGCACGCCCTTCATGGGCTACGCGGGCGCGACCTTCCTGGTGCAGGAGGTCTGCAACGCCCTCTTCGACGCCCTCTTCCACATCCTCCCCCTGGCATCCGCGATGGACAAGGTGGAGGCCACGCCCGCGCGCAGGCACGTGGAGCTGGCCTGGGACGACGACGCCAAGGCCGAGTTGGACCGCATCATCGAGTCCCAGCCCGTGCTGGTGCGCATCTCCGCCGCCAAGACCCTGCGCGACGCCGCCGAGCGGTCGGCGCGGGTTGCGGGAGAACTTCGGGTGTCGGGCGATCGCATCGCCCTGGCCCACGCCGCCGTGACGCAGGGGAGGGCCGCATGAGCCCCCTACTCCGCTCAGGCTCAAACATTCGGACGCAGCACGCGCGCTTAATCGCCGCCGCCGTCCGCACGCCCATTCGGCCCCGCCTCGGCAGGACCGGAGGAAAGGTCGCGATGATCGTCGTCGCGACACACAGCGCCACGGCAACCGGTTCGCGCCGGCAAGCCGCGGCGTCATCGGAGGAGGCGGAAGGTGGATAGAGACGGCAGCCTATCAGGGCTGACTGAAGGAGAAGCGAAGGAGTTCCACAAGATTTTCTTGGGAAGCTTCATCCTCTTCACAGTCATCGCCATCGTGGCGCACATCTTGGTTTGGAACTGGCGGCCTTGGCTGCCCGGCCCGAACGGTTACGCGGCTCTGACGGACGGCGTTAAGCTGGCCCATCAGTCCGTTCTTTCGTTCCTGGCGTAGGAGAGATCGATATGTGGAGAATTTGGCTCCTGTTCGATCCCCGCCGTGCGCTGGTCGGACTCTTCGCGTTCTTGTTCACCCTGGCTCTGCTGATCCACTTCATCCTGCTCAGCACGCCGCGGTTCAACTGGATCGAAGGCCCGACTGCCAAGCGTCCGGCGGCCACCGGCCAGCTGACGACGGCCGATCCCGCCAAGCTCGGCTGAGCCTGACGGAACCGACCAAAGACGACGGAGGCGGGCGGCGCACCCTCACAGGGCGCCGCCCGCCAACCCAATCCAACACGGCGCCGACGGGAATTCCTGGGGCGCAATCGAAAGGGCGGGAGGCTCCACGATGGCGTTGCTGAGCTTCGAACGGAAATATCGGGTTCGCGGGGGCACGCTTGTCGGCGGCGATCTCTTCGATTTCTGGGTGGGGCCCTTCTATGTGGGCTTCTTTGGCGTCACCTCCGCGTTCTTCGCGGTTCTTGGCACCGCCCTGATCGTCTACGGGGCGGCGCTCGGCCCCACGTGGAACATCTGGAAGATCAACATCTCCCCGCCGGACGTGGCCTACGGCCTGTCCATCGCCCCCTTCCACGAAGGCGGGCTGTGGCAAGGCATCACCGTCTGCGCCCTGGGGGCCTTCGTCTCGTGGGCCCTGCGCGAGGTCGAGATCTCCCGCAAGCTGGGCATCGGGCTGCATGTCCCCTTCGCCTTCGGCGTGGCGATCTTCGCCTACTTCACTCTTCAGGTGATCCGCCCGGTGCTTCTGGGCGCCTGGGGCAACGCCTTCCCCTACGGTATCTTCAGCCACCTGGAGTGGGTGTCCAACACCGGCTACAAGTATCTGAACTTCCACTACAATCCGGCGCACATGGTCGCGGTGTCGTTCTTCTTCGCCACCACCTTCGCGCTGTCCCTGCACGGGGGCCTGATCCTGTCTGCGGCCAATCCGGCCAAGGGCGAGACCATGAAGACGCCCGAGCACGAAGACACCTTCTTCCGCGACATCATGGGCTACTCCGTCGGCACCCTCGGCATCCACCGGGTCGGCCTGTTCCTGGCCCTTTCGGCCGGGTTCTGGAGCGCCGTGTGCATCGTGATTTCCGGCCCCGTCTGGTCGCTCGGCTGGCCCGAGTGGTGGAACTGGTGGCGCAACCTGCCGATCTGGGCCCAGTGAGAGGGGAGAGATAGACCATGGCCAGCTATCAAAACATCTTCACCCAGGTTCAGGTGCGGGGGCCTGCCGAACTCGGCGTCGCCCTGCCCAAGGGTGACCAACCGCGAGACAACGTGGTCGGGTTCAACCGCCTCCTCGGCTTTTTGGGCAACGCCCAGATCGGGCCGATCCATCTGGGGCTCACGGGCATCGCATCGCTGATCGCGGGCTTCATCGCCTTCGAGATCATCGGGCTCAACATGTGGGCCTCGGTGGGCTGGGACCCGGTGCAGTTCATCCGCCAGCTTCCTTGGCTGTCGCTGCAGCCGCCCGGGCCGGAATACGGCCTGCAGATCCTTCCTCCGCTCGAGGCGGGCGGATGGTGGCTGATGGCCGGGTTCTTCCTGACCACATCGGTACTCCTGTGGTGCGTGCGCACCTATCGCCGGGCCAAGGCGCTCGGCATGGGCACCCACGTGGCCTGGGCGTTCGCGGCGGCCATCTGGCTGTACCTGGTGCTGGGCTTCATCCGCCCGGTGCTCATGGGCAGCTGGAGCGAGGCGGTGCCCTTCGGCATCTTCCCGCACCTGGACTGGGTGGGGTCGTTCTCGATCCGCTACGGCAACCTGTTCTACGACCCGTTCCACTGCCTCTCGATCGCATTCCTCTATGGCTCAACGCTGCTGTTCGCCATGCACGCGGCGACGGTGCTGGCGATCACCCGCTACGGCGGCGACCGCGAGCTGGAGCAGATCTCCGACCGGGGCACGGCCTTCGAGCGGGGCGCACTGTTCTGGCGCTGGACCATGGGCTTCAACGCCACGGCGGAGTCGATCCACCGCTGGGCGTGGTGGTTCGCGGTGCTGACGCCCCTCACGGGTGGCATCGGCATCCTCCTCACCGGCACTGTGGTGGATGACTGGCACGCCTGGGCGGTGGTCCACCACTACGCTTTCACCGAGTAGCCCTCGCAGGCTTTTGGAAGGCTTACGACAGGCGGCCCGGGCGGGGACATCCCCCTCCCGGGCCGTCTTCGTTTGGGCTCAAGGGTTCAGGGGTTCAGGCGGCGGTGGCCTGCGCACCGAAAGGGGCGTTCAGCTTCACGATGGTCGCGTTCAGCACCACGGCGAAGGCGACCCAGCACAGGTAGGGGGCCAGAAGCCACGGAGCGAGGCCGGAAAAGGGGGCCAGCCCCACCACCAGCGCGAGCACCGACAGCCACAGGAGGGGGGCCTCGATCAGCGCCCAGTCGGGCCGTTTGAGCGTGAAGAACAAGGGGC
This sequence comes from Caulobacterales bacterium, assembly GCA_038226305.1. Taxonomy (GTDB): domain Bacteria; phylum Pseudomonadota; class Alphaproteobacteria; order Caulobacterales; family Caulobacteraceae; genus JASLDZ01. The sequence goes on along the minus strand of JBBRQN010000002.1, from coordinate 132,882 downwards.
TCCACAGGAAGTGGAGCACCATGTTGGTGCCGAACAGCGCGGCGATGCGGATGTGGTCGGCCCGGGTGGTCGCCCCGTTCCACGCCAGAACCCCCGCCCAGGCGGCCAGGCCGAGGATCAGCGTCCACGCCGGGCCGAAAAGCCAGTTGGGCGGGTTCCACGAGGGCTTACGAAGGTCGCGGTACCAGGGGCCGATCTGGGTCGACAGGCCACCGGCAACCAGCAGCAGCGCGGTCAGCCCGATGGCGACCCAGACCACGATGGACATAGAACGCTCCCCGGCGATTCAGACCGGGCGACCTGCGTCGGTCGCCGCACCCCGCCTGAACGCGCGATCACACCGAAGGGTGCGACCGCAGCGTCAGATCAGTGGGCGACGTTCTTCCAGATCTGCTTGTACGAGAAGTACAGGACCGTCGCGAAGGCCAGGAGGTAGAGCAGTACGGCCAGGCCGGTCTGCTTGCGCTCGGTCTGCTTCGGCTCGGCCGCCCAGGAGAGGAACGCCGCCACGTCCTTGGCTTCCTGTTCAGCGGTGGCCTTGGTGCCGTCGTCATAGGCGACGCGGTCATCGACCAGCTGCTTGGGCATGGCGATGAAACCGCCCGGCGGCACCTTGTCCTTCGGGCCCTTCCAGTAGGAGCCGAGATCGCCCGCCATGTAGGGGTTGTAGTATTTGCCGTCCGGCACTTCGAGGCCGGCGGGCGGGTCCACATAGCCGGTCTGCAGGCTGTAGACGTAGTCGGCCCCGCCCTCGCGAGCGCGGGTGATCACCGAAAGGTCGGGCGGCAGGGCCCCGCCGTTGGCCGCGCGGGCGGCGGCTTCGTTGATGAAGGGCGACTTGAAGCGATCCGCCGGGGTGGCGGGGCGCTGGATGGTGTCGCCCGTGTCGGGATCGATGTCGGGCACCTGCACGGCGGCGGCGATGGCCTTGGCCTGCGGGCTCTCGTTGGGGTTCGGATGCTTCTTGTCGAAGAACGGCCCGCCGGGCTGCGCCAGGTTGCGGTACGACAGGAGGTTCATGGAGTGACAGGCCGAGCAGACCTCGGTGTAGACCTTGAACCCGCGCTGCACCTGCGCCTGGTCAAACTTCCCGAAGGGGCCGTCGAACGACCACGCGACCTTTTTAGGCTCTTCGGCATTGGTTTTGGCCGCGGCCGGAACCGCAAAACCGATCAGCACCAGACCGGCGACACCACAGGCGATCGCTTTACGCAGCATCGACAGTTCGACCTTCTCATCTCTCGTGACGATGGCCCTGCGCTACCGCAGCCGGTGCCGCCCCGCCACCAAAATTTCTCGTGGGCGCACCAAACGCTCCGCCCCGCCGAGATGGTCCATACGGCCCCGTTCGGCAAGGGCCTGTCCACTCAGGGCGTCGGCCGGCCCACCGTGCGGGTGTAGAGGTGCCAGGTTGCATAGCCCAGCACCGGCAGAACCACCGCCAGGCCGACGAACAGGGGGATGGCCCCCAGGACCAGGAAGGCCGCGACCATCACCCCCCAGCGGGCGAACACCGCAGGGCTGGCCGCTACGGCGCTCACCGAGGTGCGCACCGCGGTAAGGGCATCCACATCGCGGTCCACCAGCATGGGAAACGACACCGCGCTGACCGCCAGAGCGACCCCTGCGAAGGCGAGACCCGCGAGGTTGCCGAGCCCGATCAGAATCCAACCCGCGGGCGTGGTGAACACCCGGCTGAGGAAGTCGCCCAGCCCCGCGTAGGGCACACGCCCCAGCGTCGCCTCGTACAGCGCCCACGCCGTCGCCACCCAGGCCATGAACAGCACCAAAAGCCCCGCAGTGAGCAGCAGCAAAGCCACGCCCGATCGGCCGCGCCAGGCGTCGAAGAAGTGGAACCACGCCCCGTCCTCCCCCCGCTCGCGGCGATAGGCGATCTCATAGAAGCCGGAGGCCACCGCCGGCCCCATGATCGACAGGCCCGCCGCCAGCGGAAAGGCCAGAGCCACGGTGTTGCCGTTGAATGCCGCCACGCAGGCCACGAGCCCCACGAGGGGGTAGATGAAGGCGAGCATCAGGATCTCGCCGCGCTTCACGGCAAAGTCGTCCAGCCCCTGTCGCAGCGCGATGCTCAGGTCGTCCGCCGTGATCCGGCGCACCTGCGGCGTGGTCGATCCGCCGGAACGGGCCTCGGGCACGAGGGGGGTGGTGGTGGACATGGGCGCGTCCTTCAGCGGTGAAGCCCGCAAAGCCTTGCGTGCCCCCGGGGCCGTGAGCCGAGGAGGCCGCCAGCCCAGAGCAGGCCACCGATCGGCAGGCGTTTCAATGCAGGCGGCGGTCACTTCCCCGCGAACTGGGTGCCGATGCGGCAAGCGGCTGCAAGTTTTGGAAGATCAGCGCCCGCGCGGCCCGCAGCGCGCGACCACCGGATTGCAGCGCACCATCGCCCCTGCGAAATCGGCGACGTAGCCGAAGCCCTCCGGGTCTGGCACGCCCTCGTAATAGTCGGTGCTGACGAACTGCGCGCCCGACGCCAGCGCAGCCTTCATCCGCCCGCCATCCCGCGTCCGGGCCTCCTTCGTGTCCGCATCGGCGCGGGTGCGCACGAGGAAGCCCAGGGCCGTGAGGCGTCGGATGCGCCCACCCTCCTTCAGGGGATCCTGGATGTTGAAGAGGGCGGCCTCCGGCTCGGCCTCGTCGAACCAGCCGAACATCATGCGACCCTTAAGCGAAGCGTGGCCGGCGCGCAGGAACGCCTCGTGCGCCGCCGATCCGTCGAGCACGAACAGGAACTTGCCTCGCGAGGCGCCGAAGCTCGGCCACGCCTTGGACAGCACCGCTTCCCGCAGGCTGGGGTGGGTGCCGCGCACATCGTCGGGTGTGATGACCCGCGCGCGGCCGATCACCTGGGCGATGTCGTCCTGCAGGGCGTCGATCCCGGCCTGATCGAAGGCGACCGGCGTCTCGAACGCGCCAACGATGCGCTTCGAATCGGAGGAGTTGATCAGGATCACCAGCGGCGCATGCCCCGGATGCGCATCCGACCAGCGGGCGAAGAGCTCGAGGCAGGTACGGAACGTCAGGCAATGAACCTCCGTATCTAGCCCCGCCACGTGCAGAACCTTGGCCCCCGGCGCGGCCATCAGCGCCTTCACCTGAGGCGTGGCATCGGCATAAGGGGCAGCGTAGGTGCCCCCCTGCGGATCGGGGTTCACGTCGATCTCGAACTGCCGCAGGCCCAGCGCCAGCTGGCTCTCGAACGGCGGGTGCCCATAGTCGAGCGAGGGCCACGCCTGCGGGTAGATCGCCTTGATGCGCTGCTCCTCGGCGGGCGAGGGCTGCTTGCGATAGCTGTTGTGCGACCCCTCCATCAGAAGCTGATCCAGCCGCAGGGGGTCGAGCGGGCTGGCCGCAGGGGCGGCGACCGCTAGGGCCAGGGTGAGCACCGCCTGCAGAACGCCCATGATCGCCTCCCTAAGCGCCCTTTGCGGGCGTCTGTCCAGACCTAGCGCCGCCCCGTCACGCCGTTGTGACACAATCTGAATTCAAGACGCCGCGATCAGGGCCGAGCGTTCCTGCGCGGTCAGCGGTCGCCAGCACCCCTGCGGCAGGTCGCCCAGCCCCAGGGGCCCGACGCGGGTGCGGAAGAGGTCGACCACCTCCAGCTCCACCAGCTCGCACATGCGCCTGATCTGACGGTTGCGACCCTCGGTCAGCACGAAGCGCAGGCCGCCGGGGGCGGTCTCGTCCACCCCGGCGAGTTTCAGTGTGCGGCCGTCCAGCTCCAGCCCGTGACGCAGGAGCGCGAGCCGCTCAGAGGTCACCTCGCCCCGCACCCGCACGTGATACTCCTTGTCGAGCTGCGACTGCGGCCCGATCACCGCCTTGGCCACCACCCCGTCCTCCGACAGGATCAGCAGGCCCCGGGAGTCCATGTCCAGCCGCCCCACCGGTGCCAGGCGGCTCTCCCAGCCGGGGTGTGCGGGCCCCTCCCCCATCCGCCGCTGTGGGGTGAGCAGGCGCACCGCCGGGATCTGGCCGTTCTCGGGCTGCGAGGAGACGTAGCCTACGGGCTTGTGGATCATCACCGTCAGGGCACCTTCGAGCGTCGCCTGCGCGGCGTCTGCCAGGGTCAGCGTCTGCCCCGGTTCGATCTTGCGGCCCGCGTCGGCCACCGTCTCCCCGTCGATGGAGACGAGCCCCCGGCCGATCAGCGCCTCGGCCTCGCGACGGGAGCAAACGCCGCTCTGCGCCAGCCAGCGGTTCACCCGCTGGGGTTCAGGCTCGTCATATCGCCGGGTCCAGGCCATCGCCGCACCTAGTCGAAAGCGCGTGAGCCGGGCAAGACGCCCCCATGCCGACGAAGAGAGACGAAGCGTTCGACGTGGTGGTGCTGGGCGCGGGCGCCGCCGGGATGATGTGCGCCGTCGAGGCGGGCAGGCGCGGCCGCAAGGTTCTGGTGCTCGACCACGCCAGCGCCCCCGGAGAGAAGATCCGCATCTCCGGAGGCGGCCGCTGCAACTTCACCAACCGGCGCACAACGCCCGCTCAGTTCCTGTCTCAGAACCCGCGCTTCTGCATCTCGGCGCTGAGCCGCTACACCCCGGCCGACTTCATCGCCCTGGTGGATCGCCACGGCATCGCCTGGCACGAGAAGACGCTGGGCCAGCTGTTCTGCGACGGCTCCGCCAAGCAGATCGTACTGATGCTGGAGAAGGAGATGGCCGCCGCGGGCGTCACCCTGCGCCTCGACACCTCGATCAAGGGCGTGGCGCAGGTGGGCGAAGGGTTCGAGGTCGAAAGCGACGAGGGCGTCATCGCCTGCGCCTCGGTGGTGGTGGCCACGGGGGGCAAGTCGATCCCCAAGATGGGTGCCACCGGCCTCGCCTACGACCTCGCCCGCCAGTTCGGCCTGCGGGTGACCTACACCCGCCCAGCACTCGTGCCCCTCACCTTCGAGATCGGCCTTCTGGAGCGGTTGAAGACGCTTTCGGGCGTCGCCACAGACGTGCGAATCGGCGTGGGCAAGACGCGGTTCGAGGAGGCGATGCTGTTCACCCACCGCGGCCTCTCCGGCCCGGCCGTGCTGCAGATCTCGTCCTACTGGCGCGAGGGCGACGAGATCGAGGTGGACATGGCGCCCGGCCGCGACCTCTTCGAATCCCTGCGCACCGCCCGCCAAACCGAGGGCCGCCGCGCGCTCTCCACCCTCGTCGCCGAACATGTGCCCAAACGCGTGGCGCAGGTGCTGGTGGAGCGCGACGGCGCCGACACCCTGGCGGGCGACGCCTCGGACAAGCGCCTCCGGGCCCTCGCCGACTCCGTGAATCGCTGGCGGGTGAAACCCGTGGGCAGCGAAGGCTACCGCACAGCCGAAGTCACCCTCGGCGGCGTGGACACCCGCGACCTCGACGGCCGCACCCTGGCAGCAAAATCGGTCCCCGGCCTGTTCTTCGTAGGCGAAGCGGTCGACGTCACCGGCTGGCTCGGCGGCTACAACTTCCAATGGGCCTGGGCGAGCGGCTGGAGCGCAGGTCAGGTGGCGTGATCGACGGGCCTCCCGCGCCTGCGGGTCGATAGCGGCAGATGGCGGCCCAGACGGGCCACGAGCGGCCTGCTATCCCTTGCTGGCCTCACGTGACATAGCGGGAAGGCAGGCGATCAATTGGCTTGCTCCTCCTGTTGCGCAGCGGCAGCCGTCCTCGTGGAGTTACAGATGACCGACGATGCCCCGCCTTCGGTCGTCTTGGTTGTCGAAGACGAATTGATGCTTCGCATGCGGGCGGTAGACATCGTCGAAGACGCGGGCTTCACGCCCATCGAAGCCATAAACGCCGACGAAGCCATAAAGATTCTCGAGGCGCGCGACGATGTATCGGTGCTCTTCACCGATATTCAGATGCCTGGGAGCATGGATGGGCTGAAGCTTGCGCACCTCGCCCACAGCCGCTGGCCGCATATCAAAATCATCCTCGTCTCCGGGCAGATTGCCGTCACGGAGGCCGACAAGCCGGAAGACAGCAAGTTCTTCCCGAAACCGCTCGAAATCCAGCAGATGATCCTGGAACTTCAGGGGATGGTCGGCACGGGCGCTCTGAAAGTTCTTCCGTCGCTTTCCGATGAAAATGGTTCGCTGACCAAGGAGAACATGGAGCTTCGTTATCAGCTCCAGCAGGCCGGGGTCCACGCCAAGGCGCTCCGCCTGAAGACGGTCTCCGACACAGAGAAGCAGCAGCTGATCATCGATGAGAATCAACCGCTTCAGGACGCGCTGACGACTGAAAACGACACGCTGAAACTGGCGCTGGAGCAGGCCGGCATCGATGCCAAGGCGCTGCTGGTCCAGGCGGGGATCGACGCCGAGGAGCGCGACGCCGCAGACAAGCTGCAGAACCTGATCCATGCCGAGCTGCACCATCGCATCAAGAACATGCTGGCGACGGTGGGCGCGATCACCGATCAAAGCCTGCGTACCGCCACCAGCATGGACCACGCCCGAGCGGCGATCGATGGGCGACTGGCGGCCCTGGCGCGCGCCCACGACCTCCTCACACGGGTGAGCTGGGACAACGCCACGATCGACAGCACGGTGCGCAGCGCGGTCGAGCCCTTCGATCAGGGCGGCGACCGCTTCGTCATCGCCGGCGACGACATCGGCATCACGTCCAGCGCCGTGATCGCCTTCGCCATGACCCTGAATGAGCTTTGCACCAACACGACCAAGTTCGGAGCCCTCTCCCTGCCGGGCGGCCACGTCAGCATGACCTGGCACGTCGAGGGCGAGCGGCTGCGCTTCGAGTGGGTGGAAACGGGGGGACCACCCGTCTCGCCACCGACGCGCAAGAGCTTTGGAACCCGCATGATGACCTCCCTCGGCCAACAGCTGAGAGGCAAGGTCCAGCTCGACTACAGGCCGGAGGGTTTCGTCTACACGCTGGATGTGCCGTCCGAGGCGCTGACGACGAAGTAGGCGACCGGACATTCGGGACGCTACAAGCCTTGCGGGCACCTCTCCCCTGACGGGAGGGGTGCCCCACTCCCCTGACGGGAGGGGTGCCCCACAAAAATCTGTCCTCCCCCGTTTCGGGTGGGCGCATGGTTCCTGCGTGACCTGCCGCGCCATCTCCCCCGCCAACAAAGACACGCCAGCGCGCCGCCCTGCGCCCCCTGTCGGGAATGGCCGGATGTCCGGCGTTTTTTGGAATCGGACACGGACGGGCGCGCGCCACGCCCCCGCCTGCCCCGCTTCCTTAAAGCCGCGCTTGGGCCTAGTCTGAGCAGCGTTCAACCGGAGCTTCCCGCGCATGGCGATCGATCTCAACGTCAACGGGCGGCGCTACAGCGTCGAGGCCTCTCCCGAAACGCCGCTCCTGTGGGTGCTGCGGGACGAGTTGAAGCTCACCGGCACGAAGTTCGGCTGCGGCATCGCCCAGTGCGGAGCCTGCACGGTGCATTCGGATGGGGCGGCGATCCGCTCCTGCGTGACGCCGGTGTCTTCGGTGGGCACGGCTCAGATCACCACCATCGAGGGGCTGGGCGGCACGCACCCGGTGCAGGCCTCGTGGGTGAAGCTGGATGTGCCGCAGTGCGGCTACTGCCAGTCGGGCCAGATCATGTCGGCCACGGCCCTTCTGAAGACCACGCCGAAGCCTGACGATGCGGCCATCAGCGACGCCATGAAGGGCAACCTGTGCCGCTGCGGTGCCTACCAGCGCATCCGCGCCGCGATCCATGACGCCGCGGGCGCTGCGGCTCCCGTCCCCACCTCCGCCGCCTGAAGGTCGAGCCCGCCATGAACGCCCTCGCTCGCCTCTCCTCCACCCTGCGACCCACCCGGCGCCAGACCATCATCGGGGCCACGCTCTCCGGCGGGGCGCTGCTGGTCGGGGCCTGCTCGCGCTCCGACATCCTGGGGCTCGGCGCGCCGAAGATCGACTTCGGAGCTTTCGGACCGTTCCTGAAGATCACCGCCGACAACGTCGTGACGGTGATCAACAAGCATCAGGAGATGGGCCAGGGGAACCACGCCGGCCTCGCCGCCATGATCTCGGAAGAGCTCGACGCCGACTGGTCGAAGGTGAAGATCGAGGCCGCCGCCGCCGACGCCAAGGTCTATGCCAACACGCTGATGGGCGTGCAGGGCACCGGCGGCTCCACCGCCATCGCCAACAGCTGGGACCAATATCGCAAGGCCGGCGCCACGGCCCGGGCCATGTTCGTGCAGGCCGCCGCCGACACCTGGAAGGTGCCCGCAGGCGAGGTCACCATCAAGGACGGGGTGGCGACCCACGCCTCCGGCAAGTCGGCCACCCTGGGCGAGCTTCTGCCCGCCGCGGGCAAGGTGACGGCCCCGGCCTCGGTCACCCTCAAGCCCGCCACCGCCTACACCCTGATCGGCACCGATCGGGTGAAGCGCAAGGACAGCCTCGCCAAGTCCACCGGCACGCAGCGCTACACGCAGGACGTTCACCTGCCCAACATGCTCACCGCCATGGTGGCGCACAGCCCCCGCTTCGGCGGGGTGGTGAAGAGCTTCGACGCCTCCAAGGCCAAGGCCGTGAAGGGCGTGGTGGACGTGGTGCAGATCCCCTCCGGCGTGGCCGTGATCGCCGAGAACACCTGGGCGGCGAAGCAGGGCCGCGAGGCGCTCGTGGTGACGTGGGACGACTCCAAGGCGGAGATGCGCTCAAGCGACAAAATCCTGGCCGAGTACAAGGCCGCCGTCACCGCCCCCGGCACCGCCTGGGAGCCCTTCGAGGGCCGGGGCGTGACGGACGACAAGCCCGCCGGGATCGAGAACGCCCAGGCCGGGCCGGATGCGAAGACGCCCCACCCCGCCGAGCCGATCAAGGCCCCGGTTCAGGCCTTCGAGACCACCTACGACTTCCCCTACCTGGCCCACGCCACGATGGAGCCGATGAACTGCGTGGCGCAGGTGAACGGCCTCAAGGCGAAGCTGACCTTCGCCTCGCAGATCCAGACGCTGGACCAGCTGAACACGGCCATGGCGGTGAAGACCCTGCCGGGCTCGGTGGAGATCGAGACCCTGTCGGCGGGGGGCAGCTTCGGCCGTCGCGGCAACCCCACCTCCGACTACGTGGCGGAGTGCGTGAACATCGCCAAGCACGTCGGCCACGACCGCCCCGTGAAGCTCGTGTGGACCCGCGAGGACGACATGACCGGCGGCCGCTATCGCCCCATGGTTCACCACGCCGTGCATGTGGAGCTCGACAAGGACGGTTACCCGTCGCTGTGGAAGCACCGGATCGTCACCCAGTCGTTCATGAAGGGCACCCCCTTCATGCAGGGCAAGATCGACGACACGCAGGTGGAGGGGGTGAAGGGCTCGCCCTACCTGAAGGCCACGCCTCTGGTGGATGCGGCGGTGTTCACGCCGACATCGCCGGTGACGACGCTCTGGTGGCGCTCGGTGGGGGCCACCCACTCGGCGCTGGCCATGGAGCACACCATCGACCAGCTTGCCCTGCGCGCCGGAGTCGATCCCCTGGAGTATCGCCGGCGCCTCCTCACCAAGGCGCAGGCGACGCGGCACCTCGCGGTGCTCGATCTCGCCGCCAAGACCGCGGGCTGGGATCAGCCGATGCAGGCGGGCTGGGCGCGGGGCATCGCCGTGCACGAGAGCTTCGGCTCGGTGGCGGCCAACGTCGCCGAGGTCACCCTGAAGGACGGGCAGCCCCATGTGGGCCGCGTGATCGTCGCCATCGACTGCGGCCAGGTGGTCGCCCCCGATCAGGTGCGCGCACAGATGGAGGGCGGGGTCTGCTACGGCCTGTCGTCAGCCCTCTACGGGGCCGTCACCCTGAAGGACGGGCTGGTGGAGCAGACCAACTTCGACACCTACCGCGTGCTGCGGATGGACGAGGCCCCGCTGGTGGAGACGGTGTTCGTGGCCTCGAACGCCAAGCCCACGGGGGCGGGCGAACCGGGCACCCCGGTGATCATCCCGGCGGTGGCGAACGCGCTCCTCAAGCTCACCGGCAAGCCGACGACCAGCCTGCCGTTCGTGAAGGCCTAGGGGCTAAGCCTCCTCTCCCCTCGAGGGAGAGGAGAACGGCTCAGCGTGTGCCCACCACTGTCTTGCCGGCGGCCTTGGCTGCGGCGTCGGCTTCCTGCTTACGGGCGCCGGCCATCATGCCCTTGAACGCGTAGTTGCCCTCGTGGCAGGCGTATTCATAGAGGGGCTGGTCGAGGGTGTTGAACTCGTACTCCCCGCCCCAGGGCTTCTCCCACATCACCGGGTCTTCCACGGTGAAGGCATAGCGCAGGCGGTGCGGGCTCACCCGCTGGAAGCGCTCCACCACCTTCAGGGTCTTCCACGAGCCGTAGTAGGCCTGGATCTGCGGGATATTGATGGTTTCCACCACCAGGGTGTCGCCTTCCCAATGCCCGATGGAGTCGCCGAAATAGGGGCGGATGCCGTCTGTGCGGTGCACGCCGTTCACCCGGATGTGGCGCACGTCGTGGACCATCTCCATCGAGATCGCGATCTCGTTGCCGGCCTGAACGATCTGATAGTTGTTGTTGTAGAACCCGTTGGCCAGCATCGGTGGCCCGCCGTTGCGGCCGAAGCTCAGGATGCAGCGGTCGCCCATGAAGCGCTCTTCTGGGTTGTCGAAACTGCCCAGCCCGCCGTTGATCAGCTTGAACGGCGGCGGCTTGGGGGCCCCGTCCCTCAGCTTGGGCACGCGGCCGTCGGGGGTGATCAGGACGGATGTGCGCGCCTCGCCACCCACGCGCATCACGTGGCTGCCGGGGTCGAGCCAGCCCCGGTCGTAACCGCCCGTGCCGCCAGACGCCGCCACGAACTCAGGCCGCGTGCCTGCCGGTGGGGCCTCGCCCCCGACCTTGGGAGCGCCGAGATCGGGATCGACGTTCTGGTTGCCGTCGGCGACTTCCTTCACGGCGGCCGACTCGATGGCCTTCACCTCGTCGGGGGTATAGGCGCCGCGGGTGCCGAACTTCGCCGGGCGCTGCTCGGGCGTCATGCTGACGTTGGTCCACAGGCCATCGAGCATGGGGTGCCCCGCCTGATCGCGCTGCACGACGTAGGCCTTCTTCGGTGCGGCCATAGCCCCCGTCGCGACAAGCCCGCAGGCCAGGCTCAGCACCGCGAGCGAGGTAAAGCCGAATCGGCGGGCCATCGGGATCTCCGGTCTTGGGAAAATGGCGAAGGGGCGACCCGGCTGGACCGCCCCCTCAGGCTAGAGCGTTCGCTGCGATCAGCGCGAGGCGGTCGTCACCGGCTTGGCTTCCGGTGCCGGCTGCGTCGCCGTCACGGCAGGCTTGGCGGCGGGGGTCTCGACGATCCCGTCCGACGCCTGCTTGCGGCGGCTCGGGAGCAGCTTCTGCGCGGCGGCGAACTCGGTCGGGTCGATGCTGCCGTCCTTGTTCTTGTCGATGATCGCGAAGTACTTCTTGATCATTTCACCCGACTTGCTCTTCAACTCGCCCATCTGCAGCTTGCCGTCGAGATTGTCGTCCATAGCACCGATGAACAGGCTGGCCTGCAGTTGCTTGTCATATTCCGGCAGCTGATGCTTCACGTTCTCGTCCACCCAGCGATAGTGCAGGTAGGTGGCCAGCATCTCCTCAGAAGACTGCTCGCCCCAGAACACCGTCTTGGTGGCGTCGGGGTTGTCCGGGTTGCGGGTGGAATTGTCGAACGTCCAGCGGGTGATGACCTTGGAGCCGGCGGGCACGAGCTTCGGCGTCTTCAGGAAGTACTCGTACTGCCAGTTGAAATCGTAGCGCGGCAGGGCGATCAGCATCTCCTCGTGCCCGTCCGGATAGCGGATCGAGGTGGAGGATGAGCCGCCCCGGTGGTGGGCGTGGGGCGTGATGCCGTAGACCACCGCGTCGTGCGCGAAGGGCAGGTAGGCGATCTCCTGGTGGAACTCCTCCCCCGCCGGGATGACGATGGAGAAGTCGAAGATGCCCATGGTGCGCATCACGTATTTCGGCTCTTCGCCCTTGGGATAGAAGTACAGGCCCATCTGGGTCTTGATCGTCGTGGGCTTGCCATAGGGCGTGTAGTGGTTCTGGAAGGCGATGCCCCCTGAGGGCGGCACCCACGTGCCCATGTCCTTCGGTGAGAGGTTCGAGCCGCGGCCGGGGCCGTAGCCGCCCAGGGAAGCGCCCCATTCGGTCTCGGTGGCGGTCTTGTTCACGCCGCCGTCGCCGTCGACCACGCCGGTCAGGATGTGGTGCACCACGGCCTTGTCGGACACCCGGAAGGTGGTGGCCTTCATCCAGCGGCCCTCGGTCATCACGTTCTTCACGACGGGGCGCTGGTATTCCATGACGCCCGTGGCCGCGATCTCGACCGCGGGCACGTCCACCACGACGTCGGGCTTGCCGAGGGGCCAGTCGACGGCCTGGAACTTGATCTTCGCCAGGGGATCGGCTCCGGCCCCACGGGGCGAGCCGGCCTCGATCCAGTGCACCAGCGTCTTGATCTGCGTCGGGCTCAGCCGCTCATCGTCCATGAAGTGGCCAACCGTCTCGTCCGCCAGGAAGGGCGGCATGCGGTGGGTGCGGATCACCTCGCGGATCATCGGCGAGAACTTCTGGATCTGCTCGAAGCTGGTCAGCTGCATCGGGCCGATGCCGCCGGGCTGGTGGCAGGTGACGCATTTCTGCTGGATCATCGGCGCGATGGAATGCGCGTAGGAAATCTTCGCGAAATCCTGCGTGCGCCCGCGCTCGGGGAAGGCGATCAGCGATCCCGTGGCCTGGGTCGACGCGACCTGGGCGACGGCTTTGCCGGCCATCAGCGAGTCGACCGCGGCCCGCGCGCCCTCGACGCCGCCCCGATAGACCACTTTCCAGCTGCGCGGGTTCAGCACCAGCACCTCGGCCGAGCGGGTGACGCCCAGCTGTTCGCCGACGAGCTGTTCATAGTCGAACAGGATGGGGATGTTCAGGCCGGCGGCGCGGGCGCTGGCCGCCACGGCCTCGCGCTTCTCGCCGAGCACGGAGTCGATGCCCCACACCTCGGCTCCCGCGGCCTTGAGCGCCATGATCGCTGAGGCGTCGCGCTTCACCTGCGCGTCAGCGTTGGCGTAGCTGAACAGCACCACGGCCTTCTCGGCCTTCAGGCGGTGCAGCTGGTGGGCCAGGAAGTTCTGGTCGGCCAGCATGAAGTCGTCGACCTTCAGCGCGGCCGTGGCCGCCACATCGGGCGATGCCTGGGCGGGCCCGGCGGCGAGGGTGGTGACAGCAAGGTAGCCGAGACCGGCGACCAGAGCGGCGGCGCAGGCCGCCCCTGTCGTGCGCAAACGCTTCATCGGCCCGTCCCTGCTGTTCGCCGCAGCGACCCGGGTGCGGGCGCCGCGTCTTATTGTTTTAGCGCGAGGCGATCACGGCCTTCCGCGATGCGGCAGGATCGTGCGACAAGCCCCTCGCCCATGCGATACACTGTGGATCATAAGTCTGGCGAGTCAGCGGAGTCAATCGCGCCGGACGTGCGCGTGCAGCGCACCCGCGCCTCCCTGCAGCAGGCCCTGATCGCGCTTTCGGAGGCGCAGGTGTTCGAGGCGATTACCGTGCGCGCCATCGCCGCCAAGGCCGGCGTCGGCTACGCCACCTTCTTCCGCCACTACCCGGACAAGGAGGCTCTCTTGGCCGCCGTGGCCGAGGGGCTGACGGTGGACCTCCTGCAGGTGATGAAGCCCCTGTTCATGCGGGGCGACAGCCTGGCGGCAGCCCGTTCGCTCTGCGATTTCGTGGATGCGCACCGCTCGATCCATGTGGCCCTTCTGGCCAGCGGGTCTGGTCAGGCGATCCGCACGTGGTTGCTGCCGCAGATCATCGAGACGGTGAACGCCACCCGCCAGGGGCCGCGCCGCTCGACCGCGGCGGAGGTGGTGCTAGACCACTCGGTCTCGGCGACCCTAAACCTGATGGCCGCGTGGCTGCGCCATCCGCCCATGACCGCAGAGACGGCGGCGACCCTGATCAACGACCTCGTGCTCGTGCCGTCCCTCGCCGTGCAGGGCCGCGCGGGCTGATCGCGCTTACCAGCTGCCGGTGTTGGCCATCGAGGCCCAGGGCTCGGCGGCAGGCCGGGGGTCGCCCTCCTGCAGAAGCTCGATGGAGATGCCGTCGGGAGACTTCACGAAGGCCATGTAGCCGTCGCGGGGCGGCCGGTTGATCACCACGCCAGCCGCCTGCAGGCGGGCGCATGTGTCGTAGATGTCGTCCACCTTGTAGGCGACGTGGCCGAAATTGCGGCCGCCGCTGTAGGTCTCCGCGTCCCAGTTCCAGGTCAACTCGATCTCGGGCGAGCGCTCGGCTTTAGCCCGGGGCTCGTCGTTGTCGGCGGCCAGGAACACGAGGGTGAAGCGGCCCGCCGCCACCTCGATCCGCCGGGTTTCCACGAGGCCGAGCTTGGTCACCCAGAAGTCGAGGGCGGCATCGAGGTCCGCCACGCGGATCATGGTGTGCAGGAAGCGCATAGGTTCGGACTCCGAAGAAGTGTCAGGCTTCGCGCGTCTGGCGACGCCAGAGTTCGGCGTATTCGCCGTCAAGGCTGAGAAGGTGCTCGTGCGCCCCGCGTTCCACGATCCGTCCGGCTTTCACCACCAGAATCTCGTCGGCATCGACGATGGTGGAGAGGCGGTGGGCCACCACCAGCACCGTGCGCCCGGCCTTGGCCTTGCGCAGGGTGGCCTGAATCGCCGCCTCGGTGCGGCCGTCGAGCGCGCTCGTGGCTTCGTCGAGGATCAGCACGCGGGGGTCGGCCATCAGCGCCCGGGCGAGGCCCACGCGCTGACGTTCCCCGCCGGAGAGTTTCAGCCCCCGCTCGCCCACCTTGGTGAGGAGGCCTTCGGGCAGGCCCTGCACGAACGGGCCGAGCTCGGCGGCCTCGGCGGCGGCCCAGATCTCGGCCTCTGAAGCTTCAGGACGGGCGAAGGCGATGTTGGCCTTCAGGGTGTCGTTGAAGAGCGCCACGTCCTGCGGCACGAGCGCTATAGCCCGGCGGAGCTCGGCCATCTTCATCTTGCGCAGGTCCACGCCGTCAAGTGTGATCCGCCCGCCCTGCGGGTCGATCAGGCGCATGGCCAGACGCACCATCGTGGTTTTGCCGGCGCCCGACGGGCCGACGAAGGCGACGGTCGAGCCGGGCTTCGCCGTGAAGCTCACCCCGCTAAGTCCCTCGCTGCGGGCCCCGTGGCGGAAGCTGACATCGTCGAACGCCAGGGCGCCGCCCCTGCCGAAGCCGGGGGGGAGGTCGATGGAGTCCGGAGCCTCGGCCACGTCCGGCTTTTCGCCGGTGAGCACTAGCATGGCCTCCATGTCGATCATGGCCTGGCGGATCTCGCGATAGGCGAAGCCAAGGATGTTGAGCGGCGCATAGAGTTGCACGAGGATCAGCACGGCGGCGGTCACCGCCCCTACGCCCAGCCGCCCTTCGCTGGCCTGGATGCCCGCCATCACCGCCATCACGCCGAGGCCGAGGCTCTGCACCAGCCCCTGCACCATGTTCAGGATCGCCAGCGAGGTGTTGGCCTTCTCCGAAGCCTCGGCATAGACGCCCAGCGCCTGGTCGTAGGCCGCCGCCGCCCGCGTCTCAGCCCCAAAGGCCTTCACCGTCTCGTAGTTGAGGAGCGCATCCACCGCCCGGCCTGACGCCTCGGAATCCGCCTCGTTGAGGATGCGGCGATGGCCGATCCGCCAGTCGGAGATCATGAAGGTGAGCACGCCGTAGATCACCACGGTGACTACGGCCGTCAGGGCGAAACGCCAGTCGTAGGCGCGCCACAACACGCCCGCGGCGAACACCAGCTCCAAGGCGGTGGGAGCGAGGTTGAACACCAGCACCCGCAACAGGAAGTCCACCGCCCGCGAGCCGCGATCCACCGTGCGCGACAGGGTGCCCGTACGCTTGGTCTGGTGGAAGTCGATGCTCAGCGACAGAGCGTGGGCGAAGGTCTCGTGAGCGGCACGACGCTGGGCGGTCTGCGCCACCACGCCGAACAGGATGTCGCGAAGCTGCGGCGCGGCCGACGAAAGGAAGCGGATCATCGCCCACCCCGCCGCCAGCCCTGCGAAGGCGATGCCCACCTGCGCCGGAGCGGATCGCCCGTGCGACAGGCTGTTGACGGCCAGCCCCAGCAGCAGCGGTGCCATCACACCCACGAGCTTGCCCACCACCGTAAGGATTAGCGCCGAGACCAGTCGCAGCTTCAGCTGCGGGGCCTTCGATCGGGCCACCAAGGCCGCCAGGTCTTGCATGGCCACCAGCAGGCCCGTTCGAGGGGCCGCGGCGGTCTGGGCCGCGTCGCGGCCTCGCCCGCCGGCAGAAGGGGCTGATCCCCGCACGCTCAACGCCCCCGCACCGTCGGTCGGTCGAACAGCACGGTCGATTGCGCGCCGCCGCCGGGGGTGGCCCAGTCGATCCGCCAGCCCGCATCGGCCCTGCGAGCGGAAAAGGCCTGTCCGGTTGGGGGCGGAGCGGGCGTCGCTTCCACCTCACGCTCGATCGCACCGCCAGGGCCTTCCAGCCGCAGACGATGGCGGCCGGGCTTCAGATCGCCCTGCACGGCGAGGAGGCCGAATCGGCCCGCCGCATCCGCCTGGCCCACAGCTGCGGGCCGGCCGTCCAGGCTGAGGCGGAGGGGCGATTGCGCTGGGGCCGCCCCCGCCGCCGCCAAGCCGCCGCCGCCATCGAAATCCACCGCCTCGAACACGAGCCCCTTGACCTCGGTATCCAGCGGTAGGGCCGGCCCTCCGGCGCGCAGCAGCAGCGCGGCCGGGCCGGGGGCCGGGGTGATCGCCACCGCCCCCTCCCCCCGCAGCACGCGGGAGCCGAGCGTGGCCGAAAGGGCGTAGAGGCGGGGCGCATCGCTGGCCGGAAGCGTCAGCCGCCAGCCGCCATCGCTTTCGGTGGAGGCGCTAAGCTGCGTCCCGTCAGGGCTCGCCAGGCGCACGACCGATCCCGCCGCAGCCCGACCGGCCATGTCGATCTCGCCGTTGGGCTGGCGGCGCGCCACGCTGATCTGCGGCGGCGCGAGATAGGCCGGCTCGCCTGCGGTGAGGTTGCGCCCGCCGCCCGCCTCCGCCGAAGCCCCGTCTGCCCCCGGCTGGCCACAGGCCGAGAGCAGAAGGGTGCTGGCCGCCCACAGCGCCACCGGGAGCGAGGCGCTCACCGCGCGAAACATCTTCAACTGCGCCAAGCCTGTCCTTAAGGTGTCGGTACCGAAGTTGGGGCTTAGATCGCCCCGCTCCTGCGTGGGCGCAAGCGCCCGTTCCACCGTCGTCGCCCGATGCGGCGCCCGCACCCTGAGGTTTCCCGGCTCCATGAACGCCAATTCCACCCCTGCGGCAGCGGCCCGCGGGCTCTCGGTCTGTCTCTTCTGCGGCTCTTCCAACGCGGCCGATCCCGATTTTCTGGAGGCAGCCGCCGAGTTCGGCCGGGTTCTGGCGGCCGACAAGGTTCGGCTCGTCTACGGCGGCGGCGGCATCGGCCTGATGGGGGCTGCGGCCAAGGCCTGCCACGGGGCCGGGGGCGAAGTTCTGGGCGTGATGCCCGACTTCCTGCGCCGCCGCGAGGTGGTCTACGACGAGGTCGAGACTCGCGTCGTGACCCACATGCACGACCGCAAGCGCATCATGTTCGAGGAGTCGGACGCCTTCGCGATCTTCCCCGGCGGCATCGGCACGCTGGAAGAAGTGGTGGAGCTGATGAGCTGGCGCCGGCTCGACCTGCACCGCAAGCCCATCGTGTTCCTGGATATGAAGGGCTTCTGGAAGCCGCTGTTCGGCTTCATAGACCACACCGTGAACGAGCGGGTCACTCCGCCCTGGCTGCCCGAGACCTATGCTGCCGTCGAAACCGTGGCGCAGGTGCTGCCCACCATGCGCCGCATGATCGCCGCCGCCGACCAGGGGCCGGGCTTCTTTGGCTACCAACCCGATCCGCAGGAACTCTCGGGCCGCATCTAGTTCAGGGAAGCGGGGCGAGCTCTTCGGCGAGGCGGATCGAGGCAGCGCGCGCCAGGGCTGCGGGAGCGCCCGCCTTCCAGTAGATCGCATCGACCCCGTTGTTCAGACGCCGACAGGCCAGTGAGGCTCGCCGACGTTGGGCTGCGTAGGCCAGAGCCTGGGCGTGGCGACCACGGCCGCCCGGCTCGCTGCGCAGGGCGTCCCCCGGCAGAACAGGGCCGGAGCGGTCCCGACCGGCAAAGGCGACGTCGAAGGTGCGGAAGTGGAACATGGGGTTCGACCGGAAGAGCGAACTTCCCCTCGGCCGTTCGGCTTTCGGGAGAGCGGGTCATGTCGCGCTTCTGCACGGCTCGCATGGTTAACCGTGCGTTGAACCCACAAGTTCCACAGGTTTGGGGCCGGAATGCGACAACTTGTCCACAGGCCTGCACACAGGCTGCAAGGGGCCGTCAGTCGTCTCGGTGCACGCGCTCCCGGCGCTCGTGACGCTCCTGAGCTTCCAGGCTCAGGGTGGCGATGGGGCGGGCGTCCAGCCGGGCGAGGTTGATGGGCTCGCCCGTTTCCTCGCAGTAGCCGTAGGAGCCGTCCGCGATGCGGCGCAGGGCCGAGTCGATCTTGGAGATCAGCTTTCGCTGACGGTCCCGGGTGCGCAGCTCCAAGGCGCGATCCGTCTCGGAAGAGGCGCGATCGGCATCGTCGGGATGATTCTCGGTTTCGGTCTGCAGATGACCGACAGTCTCGCGAGATTCGCGGAGTATCTGGTCTTTCCATTCCAGAAGTTTCGCACGGAAATATTCGAGCTGCTGATCGCCCATGAAAGGCTCAGCTTCGCTAGGCCGGTACTCGAGACCCGAAACACTTCGGTCCACCCGGATAGCTGACTTGGCCGCCTGCATTCGACGCCCTCACATGCTGTAATCACCCCCTGGGGCGATCGCGGCTGCTTATAGCACCGGCTTTCCGCCAATCAACGGCCTCACAACGGCCCAGATGCCTACAATCCGCGGCAGATTGTCAGCTTTGGACCCTTTTTGACCGAAATGTCAGGGATGGGCCCGCGCCACCTCGCGCTTGGCCAGCTCCACCGCGGCGCGGGTTTCCACCGCATCCAGCACATCTCGCAGGCCCGGATCGTCCACATCGGCCCGGCGCTCGCGCAGGGATCGCGCGATCCGATCCAGCGCCGATGCCGCATCGCCCTCCCCCAGGGAGGCGAGCTTCAGGGCATCGAGGCCATCCAGAACGGCATCCGCCCGGCGCATCGCCCGCTTGCGTCGCGACAAAGCATCCTGCGGCTCCTGCAGGGCGAGGAGCGCCTCCAGCCCGGAAACAGGCCCGGCCGCTGCCGCCGGGGCAGTAGCAGCGGCCGAGACGCTGGCACCCACAAGCGTGAAGCCGGGCGCGGACTCGCGCCGTACGCCGGAACCGCCCGAGGGGGGTGCCGCTCCCGATGGCCCGCCGACCTTCATCGCCATGTTCCGTTCACCATGACGGCAAGAGTTGCGCAGCCGCCTTGCGAGCCCGTTAACGCGCCCGGCAAGACTTGCCCGCACCCAGTCACGTCACGGCTCACAAGGCTGTAATCGCTGACTTTTCTAATGGCACGGGGCTCGCATGGGAAGCGGCGATGCCACGCCCCCTTTCCGTCTTGAGCTCCCTTTCGCTCCGCGCCGCGCTTCTCGCGGTGGGCGTGGCCAGCCTCATGCTCGCCGGCCCGGCAGACGCCCGGTCTCGCATCAAGGACATCGTGAGCTTTGAAGGGATCCGTCAGAACAAGCTCGTGGGCTACGGCCTCGTGGCCGGTCTGAACGGCACGGGCGACTCGCTGCGCAACGCGCCCTTCACCAAGCAGAGCCTGTATTCGATGCTCGAGCGCCTGGGGGTGAACACCCGCGACGCCACGATGGACACCAAGAACATGGCCGCCGTGATGGTCACGGCCGAGCTGCCGGCCTTCGCCGCCCCCGGCGCGCAGATCGACG
This sequence comes from Caulobacterales bacterium, assembly GCA_038226305.1. Classification (GTDB taxonomy): domain Bacteria; phylum Pseudomonadota; class Alphaproteobacteria; order Caulobacterales; family Caulobacteraceae; genus JASLDZ01. The sequence continues at coordinate 112,975 of JBBRQN010000002.1, read as the reverse complement.
TGACCGTTTCGGCGATGGGAGACGCCAAGAGCCTCCTCGGCGGCACCCTCCTCGTCACGCCCCTCATGGGCGCCGATGGCGAGACCTATTCGGTGGCGCAGGGCACCGTGCAGACCGGCGCCGTATCGGCCTCCGGGGCCTCTGGCTCATCGGTTACGCGAGGCGTGCCCACCGCCGGGCGCATCGCCTCGGGCGCGACGGTGGAGCGCGAGGTGGCGTTCCAGCTCGCCAACCTGAAGACCATGCGCCTGACGCTGCGCAACCCGGACTTCACCACCGCCCTGCGCATCGCAGGCGCGATTAACGCCCGCTTCCCCGGCACCGCCTCGGCCGACAACCCCACCATCGTCACCCTCAGCCCGCCGCCAGGGGCCGACTACGTCAGCTTCGTCACCGGGGTGGAGCAGCTGGAGGTGGAGCCGGACTCCCCCGCCAAGGTCGTGATCGACGAGGTGGCAGGCGTGATCGTGATGGGATCGGACGTGCGCATCTCCACCGTCGCCATCGCCCAGGGCAACCTGACCATCACCGTGAGCGAGACCCCGCAGGTGAGCCAGCCCCTGCCCGAGACCAACGGGCAGACGGTGGTGACCCCAAAGTCGTCGGTGAAGATCGACGAGGACAAGGGCAAGCAGCTGATCGTGCTGCGCTCCGGCGCCTCGCTCGCCACCCTCGTGAAGGGGCTGAACGCGCTGGGCGTCTCGCCCCGCGACATGATTTCGATCCTGCAGACCATCAAGGCTGCGGGCGCCCTGCAAGCCGATATCGCGGTGATGGGAGATGGACGTGAGCCCCGCCTTTGCCGTTCCCCTCGACGCGCTGAAGCCCGTCGCCGCCGCCCCCTCCGTCGGGGGCAGCCGCACGCCCGAGCAGATCAAGGCGGTGGCGGCCAAGTTCGAGGCGTCGTTCCTGTCGGTGATGCTGGGGCAGATGTCCGAGGGGGTTTCAGCCAGCGCGCCGTTCGGCGGCGGCCAGGGCGAGGCCGCCTTCCGCTCGTTCCTTACCGAGGAGATGGCCAAGGGCATGGCCAAGCGCGGCGGGATCGGCCTCTCCACCGCCGTGCAGGCGCAGATGCTGCGCATGCAGGGAGCGCACTGATGGCTCTGGATGCCGTCGATGCCGCCGACCGCGCCGCCCAGCTCACCGCCCTGACCGAGCGGCTGACCGACCTGATCGCCGCCGACACCCGCGCCTTCGAGGCGCGCCGCCCGCAGGACGCCGCAAGCCGCATGGTCGAGACCTCGGAGCTCGCAAACCTGTATCGGCGCGAGTCCCTGCGCATCCGCCAGAACCCGGCGCTGCTCGACTCCGCCACCCTGGAGGCCCGCCGCCGCCTCGCCCGCGCCACAGAGGCCTTCGAGGCGGTGCTCGCCCGCCACGGCCGCGCCCTGGAAGCGGCCAAGACCATCACCGAAGGCCTCGTCCACGCCATCGCCACCGAAGTGGCCGCCGCCCGGGCCTCAGGCGCGGGCTATGCCGACGGCGGCCGCGCCCTGAAGGGCGACGCCAGCGCCGTCACGCTGAATCAGCGAGCCTGACCGCCAGACTGTGAACTTTATCGCGCCGCCGCTGTTCTTCCTGCGTGAGTGCAGGGAGTGCGGGCGATGGCGACGACTGAGTGGGTCCAGACCGTGCAGGCGACGCTGCGGCACCGTCCTTTCCAGGTGACCGGCGCCCTGGCCGCCGTCGGCTTTCTGGCGCTGGCGGGAGCGGCCTCCGTCGCGCACGGCTCAGGTCCCGGCGACCCGGCCCCGCTGGCGAGCGGTCAGGTTCTGAAGATCGCGTTCGCGACCCCCGCGCCGATCACCCTGCCGCCCGCCCCTGCCGCGGATGAGCGCCTCGCGGTGCTGGCGGATGGGCAGCGCGACGCGGTTCAGGATCCTGGCCTGCGCGACAGCCTCGGACTCGCGCAGATGGTCGCCCTCGAACGCCGCGAACAAGAGATGCGCGATCGCGAGACCGCCGCCTACGAAGTCCAGGATCGCAAGCTGCAAGCCGAGATGGCGGCCATCATGCGCCCGGTGCGGGCTTCCTATTCCCAGGCCGCGGCCGCTATGGACACCGAAGTGGTCGCCGCCTCCGGCGACACGCAGACCTCGCGGGCCGCGACGTCGTCGGAGTAACAGCGGCCCGGCGCAGGCACGTCGAAGCAACGCGGGTTTATCTCAGAGCGGCAACCCGCCCCTAAGCCACGTTGCTCGCTTCGCATACTGGGCCTTGCGGAAGCCACGTTGACGGCTCCACGCAACAGCGCCGCAAAGCTTGGCCATTACGCTGATCCAATAGGTTTCCAAGGGTCCGACAGTGACCCTGGAGACCTGAATGTCGCGATATCTGCTGCTCGCCGCCTGCGCCTCTGCGCCGCTGCTGGTCTTCGCAACCTGCGCTTCAGCCCAGACCGCAGTCACCACGGCGCGCACCACCCCCATCGCGACATCGACAGCGGGCGACGTGGACGTGTCGTCGGCAGGATCGATCGTGGCGGCGACCGCCACGCCCCTGATCACCCTCGACAGCTCGAACGCCTTGACGATCGAGGGCGCGATCTCCGCCAGAAACACCGACAACGCCACGGGCGTGCTGATCCTCGGCGGCAACACCGGCTCGCTTACGAACACCGGCTCGATCACCCTGGGCGAGGACTACACCCCGACTGACAGCGTCAACGGCGACGGGGTGTTCGAGGCGCCCTTCGCCACGGGCACCGGCAAGGCAGGCGTGCGGCTGGTGGGGTCGAGCCCTTTCACCGGCAACCTCCTCCTCGGGGGTGCCGGTATCGCCGTCAGCGGAAACAACTCCTACGGCGTGTCGCTGGAGGGGCCGCTGAACGGATCGGTCACCAGCACCGCCCCCATCAGCGTGACGGGTGACAGCACCACCGGCCTGCGCACGCTCGCTCCGGTTTCAGGCTCCATCAGCCTCGGCTCGCGCGTCACCGCCGTGGGTGCCGGGACCAGGGCCATCGATCTGGAAAGCACCACGGGCGGCTCGCTCGGCCTCTACGGGAGCGTCACCTCGACGGCCTACTCGCTGACGACCCGCAGCACGGTCTCGACCACACTGGCCAAGATCCAGGCCACGGCGCTGGATGTTCAGCAGTCCGGGGCGACGGTGACGGTAGGGGCCAATGTCGCCGGTGGCGTGTTTCTGGCGGCCGCCCCCTCGGGCACGGTCGCGGGCACGCTGGCGGACGTCGATGGCGACGGCGTGGCCGACGGGGTGGAAGGCACGGGCACCATCGCCAGCTTCGGCGCGGCCCCCGGGCTGCTGATCGGGGCCACAGGGCGGTCGGTCACCCTGGGCGCCTTCGGCACGGGCGACAACGCCTACGGCCTGATCATCCGGGGCTCGGTGACCGGCAACGGCATCTACGACGGCGTCACAGCCACCGCCTTGCAGATCGGCTCCGGCGGCACCGCCAGCCTCGCGGGCGGGGTTCGCATCGTCGGCACGGTGCTGGCTTCGACCTATGAGGCGGATGCGACCGCGGCCCATGTGACGGCGGGGTCGTCGGTGCCCACGTTCCGCAACGAGGGCCTTCTGTCGGCCGCGATCAACGACTCGTCGCTCACCACCGGCTACGGGGCGGGTTCGGCGCGGGCGCTACTGATCGATGCCGGCGCCCACCTCGCCACCCTGACCAACTCGGGCACCATCGCCGCGAATGCCATCGGCAACACCGGGACTTCCGCCGCGGTGATCGACCTTTCGGGCACCCTTTCGACCATCGTCAATTCCGGCACGATCAGCGCCCTGCGCCCCGCCAGCGACGCCGCCTCGGCGATCACGGGCAGCAACCTGGCCCTGGACCTGCGCGCCAACACCACCGGCGTCTCCATCGTGCAGCAGCTGAACACGAACCTCACCACCGTCTACGGCTCGACTTCCGGCACGACCGACACCGCGTCCACCACTGCGACGGCGACCGTTCCCTCCATCGTCGGCGACGTGCTGTTGGGCTCCGGCCCGAACTCGGTGTCCCTCCTGGCCGGAACGCTCACCGGCACACTCGACCTTGGTTCGGGCGCAGCCTCTCTCACCCTCGACAACGCGGCCACCTACTTCGGAACCTTGCGCTACTCGGGCAGCCAGCTCGCCCTGGCCGTGCCGAACGGCACGCTGACTACCCTCTCCACTGCGACGCTGCAGCTCTCGACGCTCGCGGTCGGGTCGAGCGGAACGCTGAATCTGACGGTCGATCCCGCCAACAGCCGCGCCTCGCTGCTCCAGGTGTCTGGTGCCGCGACGCTGCTGAGCGGGGCCAAGATCGGCGTCAATCTCGCCTCGGCGGTGACCTCCCTGCAGACCTTCACCCTGATCAGCTCGCCTCTGCTCAGCGTGGGATCGAGCGATGCGGCACTCCTCGCCACGAGTTCCCTGCTCATCAGCGCCAGCCTGCACACAGACACCACGGCAGGCACGATCACGGTGAGCCTCAGCCCCAGATCGCCGGCCGATCTCGGTCTGAATGCTTCGGAGGGAAACGGTCTGGCGGCCATATCCGTTGGCGTCGGTAGAGATTCCGCGGTCGCGGCGGCGCTTCTGGGTGCGCAGGACGTGGCGACGTTCGGCACCCTGTATCGTCAGCTCCTGCCTTCAGCGGGATCCGGCACGTTCCTGGCCATCGACCAGGCCAGCCGCACCATCGCCGACCTCACCACCGAGCACAGCGACACCTTCGGCCGCGGGGCCACCTCGGGCGTGGCCTGGCTGCAGCAGTTCCTGTTCGGCGTCCGCGACGATCGCGGCGTGGCGCAGGGCTCGGAGACGGCGGGCTTCGGCATCGTCGGCGGGCTGGAGACTTCGGACAGCGACCTCGGCGCCTTCGGCGTCACCGCCGCCTATGTGGACGGCAGTTCCAACGACCCGACCCAGACCAGCGGCCAGACCACCTTCACCCAAGCCGAAGGCGGGGTGAACTGGCGCGCCGGCATCGGGCCGATCGACCTCGCCGCCCGCGTCGGCGGCAGCTACCTGTGGGGCGACACGCGCCGGTCGTTCAACGCCGCCGCAGGCGAGCTGACCGCCGCCGTCAGCCGCACGACCAAGGGCGTCTGGAACGGCTGGACGGCCGACGCCCGGTTCACCGCTTCGCACCGCTTCGACTTCCGTCACGCCTTCCTGCAGCCGCAGCTGAAGCTGGACTATGTGCGCTTCGACCAGGATGCCTACACCGAGCGGTTCGGTGGGGCGGGGGTGAACCTCGCGGTCGCAAGCCGTTCGAGCTACGCGGCCAGCACCACCGCCAGCGTGATCTTCGGTGGCAAGTTCGGCGAAACCGGTGCCGTGCGGCCGACGCTGGAGCTTGGCGTGCGCGACGTGTTCCAGGGTGACGCGGGGGCCGTCAGTGCGGCGTTCGCCTCCGGGGGTTCCAGCTTCACCCTGGCCGCCAACCCGATCACCGGTGCCGGAGCCCTGGCGCGGGTGGGCCTCAAATACGCGGGCTCCACCTTCGATGTGGAGCTGGCGGCCAAGGCCGAGGCGTTCAAGAATTACCAGTCCGGCGACCTGAAGCTCGCCGTCACCACCCGGTTCTGAAGGACGATCACAGCACCTCGCCAGCCGTCAGCCGGCGGGATTGAAGCTCTTCGGCTTGCCGAACTTGCCGGGGGGCTTGCCGCCGGGCTTTCCCTTGAAGGGCTTGCCAGCGTAGGGCGGCTTCGGCTTGCCGTGATGCGGCGGGGGTGCGCCCGGCGCTGGCGCGGCCTGGTCGAGCGGGTGATAGGCGGGTGCGGCGGGCTCAGCGTAAGCGCGGGGCTCGCGCGCGGCAGGCGGCGGCCCGCGATCGGGGCGGGGCCCGTCGTGCGACTTGCGGAAGGGCTTGCGATCACGCGCCGGCGGGGCCTGGGGGTCGAGCAGGGGCTCGATGGTGATCCCGTCCTCCGGGGCCTTGGCGAGCGCCGCCTGGAACCGCTCGGCAGCCGAAGCGACAATCTCGAAGCGGGTCTCGCGGTCGAACACCCGGATGGCGCCGATGTCGGTCTTGGTGAGGTGGCCGCGACGGCAGATCAGCGGCAGCAGCCAACGCGCCTCTGCGTTCTTGTTGCGGCCGATATCGATCACGAACCAGGCGGTGTTCTCAAACCCCGGGCGCGGCGCGTCCTGCCGGAACGTGGGCTGCGGCGCGGGATCGCTGGAGGTTTCGACCAGGTCTTCCGGCGCGGGCATGGCGGCCCGCCGCGCCTTCACCAGCGAGGCCACCACCGCCTCGGGCGTGGCGTCGGCGAGGAGCGCGCGGGCGATGGTCAGGTCGTCGTCGGCGGGTTCGCCGTCAGGGCGCAGGGCCAGGATCAGGCGCGCCTGATCCTTCAGCCGGATGTCCTCGGCCGAGGGGGCGGGGCCCCAGGTGGGGTCGATCCGCGCGTTGCGCAGCAGAAGCTCGGCCCGGCGGCGCTTGGGATAGGGCACGAGGATCGCGGAGATCCCCTTGCGCCCCGCCCGCCCCGTGCGGCCCGAGCGGTGCTGCAGCGACTGCGCGTCGTTCGGCAGCTCCGCGTGGATCACGAGCTCCAGGTCGGGAATGTCGATCCCCCGCGCCGCCACGTCGGTGGCCACGCACACCCGCGCCCGTCGGTCGCGAAGCGCCTGAAGCGCATGGGTGCGCTCGTTCTGGGTCAGTTCACCGGAGAGGGCGACGACGGAGAAGCCCCGTTCCACGAGGTTGGCGTGCAGGCGGCGCACCGCCTCGCGGGTGGAGCAGAACACGAGCGCGCCCCCCGCCTCGAAATAGCGCAGGAGGTTCACCACCGCGTGCTCCACGTCGCTGGGGGCGACCACAACGGCGCGATAGTCGATGTCGGAGTGGCTTTCCTCGCCCGCGCCGCCGCCGATCGTCAGCCGCAGGGCGTCGCGCTGATACTGCCGGGCAATGGCCAGGATCGGCTTGGGCAGGGTTGCCGAGAACAGGAGCGTGCGACGCTCCGCCGGGGCCGCTTCGAGGATCGCCTCCAGCTCCTCGCGAAAGCCGAGGTCGAGCATCTCGTCCGCCTCGTCGAGGACCGCGACGGCCAGTTCGCCGATGCGCAGGGCGCCGCGTTCCAGGTGGTCGCGCAGGCGGCCAGGCGTGCCCACCACGATGTGCGCGCCCGCGTTGAGCAGGCGTTGTTCGCGCCGCGGGTCCATGCCGCCGACGCAGGAGACCACCCGGGCCCCCGCCTCGGCGTAGAGCCATTCCAGCTCGCGCTGCACCTGCAGAGCCAGTTCCCGCGTTGGGGCGACCACGAGCGCCAGAGGCGCGCCGGCCGGCGGCAGAACGCCCATCGGGCCGAGGAGGTTGGCCGCGATCGCCAGCCCATAGGCCACCGTCTTGCCCGAGCCGGTTCGGGCGGAGACGAGGAGGTCGCGATCCGCCGTCTCAGGGGTGATAACCGCCTGCTGCACGGGGGTGAGCACGGCATAACCGCGCGCGTCTAGGGCGCGGGTCAACGCGTCGGGAATCATCGGATGGGGCATGAAATTCGGGGGAAAACGGGCGGACGCAGGGCACGAACCGGTCGCGAAGCCCCCCGATTAGGGCCAATCGGCCCTCTTAACAAGCGAGACCGCAGCCTGCCGACCCGCCTTCAGGCCGGATTGGCAGACGCCTCGTCGGCCGCAGGCGCCATCGCCGCCCGAAGTTCGGCGGCCGCACGCTCGCCCCGGGGGGTCAGGGTGTAGCGATAGGTGCGGGGCGTGGGGAACGCGCCATACTCCATCGACTCCCGCAGTTCGCCCTCGTGCATCAGGCGCTGGATCGCGGCCTCGCGGCCCGTTCCGGCGGTGGGGCGGCTGTGCAGGGTGTCGCCGCCCGCCAGCAGAATCTCTGTTCGGTTGCGGTCGAAGTCGGCGGAGCGCTGTCGCAGGCTCTCGGCGAAGGCCAGCTCGTCACGGGCGAACTGATCCTTTGTGATCGGCGACCACACGTGCGACGGGCGCCGCAGACCCTTCAGAAGACCGTTGAACATCTGACGCTCCGAAGCGCACCGGCTGACTGGCCGGGGCGCGATGAATTCAATGGCGTGGGCGCTTGCGGGGCGCGACGCAAGCCTTCGTGGCTCGGCTTGCATCGCATCCTGTGGGTGGACGACACTGTCTAAGGATTTAGCCGCGGATAGCGGCGGGAGCGGGGCATGACGCAGACGAACGGCGTTATCGACAGGGAGGCCGGGGCGGCCGCTCCGCGCGCGCTCACCCTCCCCGCCCGCCCGGAGGCCCTGCGCCTGACCACCGCCGACACCGCCGTCGTGGTGATCGACATGCAGAACGCCTACGCCTCGCCCGGCGGCTACCTCGACATCGCAGGCTTCGACATCTCGGGTGCCGCCAAGGTGATCGAGCAGAGCGCCAAGGTGCTGGCCACCGCGCGGGCGGCGGGCATTCCGGTGATCTTCTTCCAGAACGGCTGGGATGCCGACTACGTGGAGGCTGGCGGCCCGGGCTCACCCAACTTCCACAAGTCCAATGCGCTCAAGACCATGCGGGCCAATCCTGAGCTCGAAGGCAAGCTCCTCGCCCGGGGCGGCTGGGACTATGAGCTTGTAGAGGGGCTGACCCCCCAGCCCGGCGACATACGCCTGCACAAGACGCGCTACTCCGGCTTCTTCAACTCCCAGCTCGACAGCGTGCTGCGCGCGCGGGGCATCCGCCACATCGTCTTCGTCGGCATCGCCACCAACGTCTGCGTGGAATCCACCCTGCGCGACGGCTTCATGCTGGAGTATTTCGGCGTGATGCTGGAGGACGCGACCCACCAGGCCGGGCCGGAGTTCCTGCAGGCCGCCACCGTCTACAACGTCGAGAAGTTCTTCGGCTGGGTTTCCACCACGGCCGACTTCTGCGGCGCCTTCGGGCAGATCGAGGATCCAGAGACCCATGCCGTTTGAAGCGATCAACCCGCCGCAGTTCCCGACGCCCATCGCGCCGTTCTCGGCCGGGGCGAAAGCGGGGAGCACCGTCTACACCTCAGGGATCCTGGCGCTGGGCGAGGGCGGCGTGGTGCTGCACTTCGGCGATGCGGGCGCCCAGACCCGCCATGTGCTGGAAACCATCCGCACCACCCTGGAAGCCGCAGGCGCCACCCTGGCGGACGTCGCCTTCAACCACATCTTCCTGAAAGACTGGGCCGACTACCCCGCCATGAACGCCGTCTACGCCGAGTTCTTCCCCGGTGCGAAACCCGCCCGCTACTGCATCCAGTGCGGCCTCGTGAAACCCGAGTGCCTGATCGAGATCGCCAGCGTGGCGCACCTCTAGCGGTCACGTCGCCCACGGCTCTTTGCCCGGCGCATCATAGCCGCCCGGCCTCGGCGGCGTTGGAGATCAACTTGCGGACGCCCCACTTGTGGAACGGCAGGATGGTCGCGAGGTAGACGGCGCCGAACCGGTTGTGCACATCGCAGACCGTCGCGAACACGGCGGCAGGCTCGCCAGCGTGGACGATCTTCATCACCGACAGCCTGAAATCCATGTGCGCGTTGTCCCGCCCCGCCACGAGCTCATCCCCGGAAAGATGGAAGATGGGCCAGCCGCCGATGCGGTCCCCCACCGCGTAGGTCGACGCCACCTGCGGCTGGAGCACGTCGGTGGCCCGAGAGGTCTCGAGGCCGGCGATGGCGGCGACCTGGTTTCGCAGGAGCATCACCGCTTTCATGGCGGGCGGGCGATGGCCGAACACGGCGAAGAACAGCGCCTCGACGGTCATGTCGGGTCGGCTGAGGGCCACCCGGTACGCATCCCGATAGTCGGCCGCCTTGACCCACGCCGGATCAATCGCCGATCTTTCCTGCCAGTCACACGGAGTCACGGTCATGAGGCGCACCTTTCGACCAGCGCATGCCGGTGCACGTCACGCCACACAGCGCGCATAGCAAGAGCCGACGGAGATGACCGCCCCGTCCGTCGTCAATCACACCTGGCACGGCGCTCCCGATGGCGAGACGCTGATCCTCAGCTCCGGCCTCGGCGGCATGGGCGGATACTGGGCGCCGAACCTGGCGGCCCTGGGCGCGCACCACCGGGTACTCACCTACGATCAGCTCGGCACGGGTGGGAGCGCAGGCCCCCTCCCCGCAGACCTCACGCTCGATCAAATGGCGGGCGACCTAGTCGAACTGATGGATGCGCTGGGCATCGCGCACGCCACCCTGATCGGCCATGCCCTGGGCGCGCACATCGGCCTCGCCACCGCCCTGCGCGCGCCCGGGCGGCTCAGCCGCATAGTGGCGATCAACGCCTGGCCTGCGCTCGACCCCCTCACCGGCCGCTGCTTCGACGTGCGGCTGGCGCTGCTGCGGAACTCCGGCCCCGAGGCCTTCTTCCTCGCCCAGCCCCTGTTCCTCTATCCCCCCGGCTGGATCAGCGAGCACGACGCCGAGCTGCGTGCCGAGGCATCAGCCCAGCTCGCCGCCTTCTCAGGGGCGGAGACCATCGAGCGCCGGATCGCTGCCCTGCGCGCTTTCGACCCGGCCCTGCGCCTGCACGAGATCGACATCCCGGTGCTGTGCGTCAGCGCCGCCGACGACATGCTGGTGCCCGCAGCGGCATCGGAGCGCCTCGCCGCCGCTCTGCCGCAGGGGGCGCAGTTGACCTTCCCGTGGGGCGGCCACGCCTGCAATGTGACCGACGCGGAGGGCTTCGACTCGGCCGTGCTCGCCTGGCTAAACCAGACCCGCCCCCGTTAGGAGCCAAGCCTCATGCAAGTCGGCGTCTTCGTGCCCATCAACAACAACGGCTGGCTGATCAGCGAGACCGCGCCGCAGTACATGCCGAGCTTCGACCTGAACAAGGCGATCGCGCTGAAGGCCGAGGAGCACGGCCTCGACTTCCTACTTTCGATGATCAAGCTCCGCGGCTTCGGCGGCAAGACGGAGTTTTGGGAGCACGGTCTGGAGAGCTTCACGCTCATGGCCGGGCTCGCGGCGGTGACCTCGAAGATCAAGATTTACGCCACCTGCCCGACGCTCGTGATCCCGCCCGCCTTCGCCGCTCGCATGTGCAACACCATCGACAGCATCAGCCACGGCCGCTTCGGCCTGAACCTGATCACAGGTTGGCAGCGCCCCGAGTATTCGCAGATGGGCCTGTGGCCCGGCGACGAGCATTTCCGCAACCGATACAAGATGCTGGACGAATACGCTCACATCCTGCGCGAGGTCTGGGCCACGGGCGTCAGCGACTTCAAGGGCGACTACTACACGATGGAAGACTGCCGGGTGCGCCCGCAGCCCACCGGCGACATGAAAATCATCTGCGCCGGCAGCTCCGACGAGGGCCTCGCCTTCTCGGCCAAGTGGGCCGACTACGCCTTCTGCCTTGGCAAGGGGGTGAACACCCCCACCGCCTTCGCCTCCAACAACGAGCGCCTGGCCGCATCCACCGCCAAGACGGGGCGCGACGTTTCGGTCTTCGTGCTCGTGATGATCATCGCCGCCGAGACCGACGAGGCGGCGCAGGCGAAATGGCGGCTGTACAACGACGGCGTCGACCATGAAGCCATCGCCTGGCTGGCCGACCAGGGCGCGGCCGACAAGCACAACGCCACCACCAACGTGCGCCAGCTCGCAGCCCCCGAGGGCGCGGTGAACATCAACATGGGGACGCTGGTCGGCTCATACGAAAGCGTGGCGCGCATGCTGGACGAGATGGCCACCGTGCCCAACACCGGCGGCGTGCTCCTCACCTTCGATGACTTCCTGGAGGGGGTGGAGGCCTTCGGAACCCGCATCCAGCCCCTGATGAAGAGCCGCGCGGGGGTGCAGACAGCCGCCTAGACGCCGCTGGCCGCGGGGCGCGGGCGAAGGCGGCGACGCCGGAACACCCGCATCCGAACTGGCTTCAGGAGGCGAAGGGGCCGGGGCAGCAGCCGCTCCATCCGCAAAGCCTCGTGCCACAGCACCGGCCACACCTGCGGGTTCTTCTTGCGCAGCAGCCGCCGCAGCGGCCAACCCCAGCGCGGATGACGCCGGCTCCACACGACGAACCGCCGGCGCAGGCGGCGCGAGTTGCGCAGCACCATGATCAGCCCGATCACCACGAAAACGCCGCCGATGTGCAGGGTGAACGGAATCCACACGCTGAGCGCGCCGAAAGCGACCAGCACGAAGCCGATCGCCACCCACGCCCCCCGCCGCACCCGCCTCAGCGCCGTCCACACCTCGGAATCGTCCTCAATCTGCGTGGGTGCGCATGTAGGCATTCTGTAGCCCAACGGAAACACACTTCGTGTTCATGTGGGCGTTCATGTGGGCAACGAGCAGTCAGGGACCACCCTTGCCGAGGCAGCCTGCCCCGCGACATCTGGACGGCGAATTCTCCGTTGACAGCCTCGCGCTCCGCTGGAAAAAAACACAGACTTGAGGGAGGCCGTGGTTGGTCTCATCCCCCTCAATCGAGGCACGCTCGCGGCTCCGTTGTTTGAGCCGAGCGGGCGACTTTAACGATGGGCAGGGTGGCATCATGCCGGCAGTCAACCGCAGCGGATCATCCACTTCCGGGCGGTCGCCGTTCGTCAGCGACGGTGTGCTCGCCACCCTCTGCTATCAGAGCCGCGCACCCAAGCAGCCTAACGCAGACGAGTTGAGCGACCTGCTCAGCGCCGCGCGAGACCGCAACCGCAGCCTGGGCGTCACGGGCATGCTCGTTCATGAGGGCGAGCGCTTTTTCCAGTGGCTGGAGGGCCCCGGCGAGGCGCTCGACGGCCTGTGGAAATCCATCAGCCACGACGACCGGCATGAGGATGTCGAACTTCTCGGCGAGGGAATCACTCCCGCCCGGCTGTTCAGCGACTGGGACCTGCGCTTCCTCGAACGCTCTCCTCACATCAACGCGCCTGAGGGTGCCGAAGCGAATGAGGGCGAGGCTGCCGCGCCTGAGGCCGACTCAGTCGTCCTGGCCCGGCTGGCATTGAACGGAGATGAGCAGGCCCTCGCGGGCTTCGTTCGCGGCCTCGGCGCTGCTGGCAACGATCCCGCCACGCTTTGCGGCACGCTGTTCGAACCCGCCGCGCACCAGCTCGGTGACTGGTGGTGCGAAGACGTCTGCACGAGTTTTGAGATCACCTCGGCCCTTGGTCGCCTGCAAAGCCTGATCCGACGGCTGGATGCGAACCGACCGCGCGTGCGGAGGGTGGAGATCGCGGGACGGAACATCCTGGTTTCCCCACCGCCCCACGAATCGCACCTCATCGGCGCGACCCTCCTGGGCGGGTTCTTCCACCGCGCCGGGTGGAGTGTGCAGGCCGAGTTTCCGCAGGACGATCCGGCGCTCATGAGCCTCGTCAGCGCACACTGGTTCGATGCCCTGGCGCTCACCGTTAGCGACGTGTTCACCCGCCGCGACCGCCTGGCTGCCCTCGTCAAGACGATCAAGGATGTTCGCGCCGCATCGCGCAACCCGAAGATGGCGGTGATCGTTGGCGGGCGGGTGTTCCGCGCCTCCGCCGACCATGATGCCGAGCGCGTTGGCGCTGACGTGCACTATCAGTCGGCCAGCCAAGCCGTGGGCGACCTCGACTACTGGCTGTTCATGAACCGCTCGGGCCGGGACGGCCAGGTGCCGGAGGAGGACGCCGCCCCCTTCGGCCCGCTGGATATCGTGAAGCTGATCACTCCCGCCTTGGCCCAGCGCGTGACGGGCAAGAAGCCCGCCTGACGGCTAACGCCTCGGACGGGCGGCCGACTACTCCGCTGCCATCGCCACGGCATCCACTGGGCGCCAGCGGAGCTTGGGTTTGCGGGCGGCGAGGGTCTCGTCCAGGCGCTTCATTGGGGCGTGGAAGGGGGCACCCTTGAAGCGTTCCACTTCGCCCGCCTTTGCCGCCTCGGCCAACGCGCGAAGCGCGTGCACGAAGCGGTCGAGCTCGGCCTTGGACTCGGTCTCCGTGGGCTCGATCAACATGGCCCCGTGCACCACCAGCGGGAAATACATGGTCATGGGGTGGAAGCCCTCGTCGATCATGGCCTTGGCGAAATCGAGAGTGGTGACGCCGGTGCCCTCCAGCCACGTGTCATCGAAGAGGGCCTCGTGCATGCAGGGGCCGTCGGGGAAGCTGGCGCTCATCACGTCGCCAAGGGTCGCCTTGATGTAGTTGGCGTTGAGAACGGCGTCCTCGGCCACCTGCTTCAGCCCGTCTGCGCCGTGGCTCATCATGTAGGTGAGGGCGCGCGTGAACATGCCCATCTGCCCGTGGAAGGCGCACATGCGACCGAAGGTGTGAGCGGCGTCGCCCTCGCTCTCTTCCAGCAGGGAGAAGCCGTTGTCGTCGTGCAGCACCCAAGGCTTCGGGGCGAAAGGGGCCAGGGCTTCGCTCAGCACCACCGGGCCCGCACCCGGGCCGCCGCCCCCGTGGGGGGTCGAGAAGGTCTTGTGCAGGTTGATGTGCATGGCGTCGACGCCGAGGTCCCCGGGCCGCACTCGCCCGACGATGGCGTTGAAGTTGGCTCCGTCGCAGTAGAAATAGGCCCCCGCCGCATGGGTGAGCCGGGCGATTTCCACGATGTCGCGTTCGAACAGGCCGCAGGTGTTGGGGTTGGTCACCATGATCGCCGCTACATGCGGGCCGAGCTTGGCTTCGAGGTCGGCGAGGTCGACGCGCCCGTCAGCGGTCTGCGCGATGTCCTGCACGTCGTAGCCGACGAAGGCGGCGGTGGCGGGATTGGTGCCGTGGGCGCTGATCGGGGCCAGCACGACCCGGCGGGCGGCGTCGCCCTTCGCCTCGTGCGCGGCGCGGATGGCGAGGAGGCCGCACAGCTCTCCATGCGCCCCGGCCTTGGGCGACAGCGCCACGGCGGGCATGCCGGTGAGGGTCTTCAGCCAGTGGGCCAGGGTGTCCATCACCTGGATCGCGCCCTGCACGGTGGACTGCGGCTGCAGTGGGTGCACGTCGGCGAAGCCCGGCAGGCGGGCCATGCGCTCGTTCAGGCGCGGGTTGTGCTTCATGGTGCACGAGCCGAGCGGGTAGATCGCCAGGTCGATGGCGTGGTTCTTCTGGCTCAGGCGCACGTAGTGGCGCATCGCCTCGGGCTCGGAGAGGCCCGGCAGACCGATCGGGGCGGTGCGCAACAGGCCTTCGAGTTCGTGGGAGGTCTCCGCAGGCGCGTCGGGGAAATCGACGCCCGTCTTGTCCCAGCCGCCGACCTCGAACAGCAGGGGCTCATCCTGCAACAGGCCCCGGGCGCCGGTGAGCGTGGGGTGCTTGTAGTCGCTGTCAGGCAGCGCTTCGGGGCGAGTCGGGCGGCCGACGGTGTTCATGCTGCTCATCACGCATACTCCCGAGCGGCGGCGCGCTCTTTCAGGATGCGGGTCATGGCCCGCTTCAGGATCTCGATCTCGGCGTCGGTGGTGGTCTCGGTGGCTGCGAGGAGGATCACGTCGTTCATCCCGGCGCGAGGCGCGAGGCGGCTCACGGGCACGCCCGCCAGAACCCCGTTGTCGGCCAGGGTCTGCACCAGCTCGGCGGCGTCGCCGGGCACGCGCACGGCGATCTCGTTGAAGAAGCGGGTGGTGAGCACCTCCACGCCCGGAACCTGCGCCACGGCCCTGGCCAACTGATGCGCCTTGGCGTGATTTATCTGCGCCATGCGACGCAGCCCCGCCTCGCCCAAAAGGCTCATGTGGATGGTCCACGCCAGGGCGCAGAGGCCTGAATTCGTGCAGATGTTGCTGGTCGCCTTGTCGCGGCGGATGTGTTGCTCGCGGGTGCTCAGCGTCAGCACGAAGCCGCGCCGGCCGTCGGCGTCCACCGTCTCGCCGCAGAGGCGACCCGGTGCCTGGCGGACGTACTTCTCCTTGCAGGCGAAGAGGCCGATGTAGGGGCCGCCGAAGTTCAGCCCCACACCGATCGACTGGCCCTCGGCCGCCACGATATCGGCCCCCATCTCGCCGGGAGACTTGAGCATGCCGAGGCTCACCACCTCGGTGGTCACCACGACCATCAGGGCGCCGGCCGCCCGGGCCTTCTCGCCGATGGCCGTCACGTCGGTGGCGGTGCCGAAGAGGTTGGGCGTCTGCACGACGACGCAGGCCACGTCGTCGCCGAGGTGGTCGAGCACCTGCGCTTCTCCGTCCACCGCCAGCGGCAGTACCTCGATCTCCATCCCCGCCGCGTGGGCGATGGTCATCACCGTTTCGGCGTAGTGGGGGTGCAGGCCGGGGCTCAGCACCGCCTTCTTCCGCCGGGTGATCCGCCCGGCCATCATCACGCTCTCGGCGGTGGCGGTGGAACCGTCGTAGAGAGAGGCGTTGGCCACATCCATGCCGGTGAGCGCCGCCACCTGCGTCTGGAACTCGAACAGGACCTGCAGCGTGCCCTGGGCGATCTCGGGCTGGTAAGGCGTGTAGCTGGTGAGGAACTCGCTGCGCTGGATCAGGTGATCCACGCTTGCGGGCACATGGTGGCGATAGGCCCCCGCCCCGCAGAAGAACGGCGCAGAGCCGGCGACGCGGTTCTTGCCCGCCATCAGCCCCATCGCCCGCTCCACCTCGATCTCCCCCGCCACCCGCGGCAGATCCACCGGCTCGGAGCGGCGGGCCGATTTCGGCACGTCCACGAACAGGTCGTCGATGGTGGCGGCACCGATCACGCGGAGCATCTCGGCGCGGTCAGCAGGGGTCAGGGGCAGGTAGCGCATGGGTACAGGTTCCGCGGGGGAGAGCGGTTGAAGATCAAAGGGTTCCGAGGAACTCTTCGTAAGCGGCGCGATCCATCAGGGCTTCGACTTCGGAAGGCTTGGTGACCTTCAGCCGGGCGAACCAGCCGCCGATTTCGGGTCCGGCGTTCACCGTCTCCGGCGCATCGCCGAGGCCTGAGTTAGCCTCCACCACCTCGCCGGAGATAGGGGCGTAGACGTCCGAAGCCGCCTTCACGCTCTCCACCACCGCCAGGGGGTCGCCCTTGGTCACGGTCTTGCCGATCTCGGGCACCTCTACGAACACCACGTCGCCCAGCTGGTCGGCGGCGTAGGCAGTGATGCCCACGGTGGCGTGGTCGCCCTCGACGGTGACCCACTCGTGGTCCTTGGTGAAATAGGTGGACATGGCGGTGCGATCCTTACGGCTTGCGGACGTAGCGGTGGGGGTGGAACGGCATGGCGACGGTCTCGGCCGCGACGGGCTTGCCGCGCACGAGCACGGTGACGGCCTTGCCCGGCTCGCGATATTCGGGCGGCAGGTAGGCCATCGCCACCCCGTAGCCGAGGCTGGGGGACGGGCCGCCTGAGGTGATCTTTCCGAGGGGCTCGCCCCCAGCCGATACCACCTCGGCCCCTTCGCGGGCCGGGGCGCCGCCGGGGCTGAGTCGCAGGCCCACGCGCAGACGCTTCGGTGCGCCGTTGAACTCGCCCACGATGCGCGGAGCCCCGGGGAAGTCGCCCGCCTCGCGGCGGCGCTTGGAGACGGCGAAGTTCAGGTTGGCTTCGACCGGGCTCGTGGTCTCGTCCAGGTCGTGGCCGTAGAGGGGCAGACCCGCCTCCAGTCGCAGGGAATCACGCGCGCCAAGCCCGATGGGCTTCACCCGCTCGTCGGCCAGCAGAGCCTGCCAGAACGCAGGCGCGGCACCCGGCGGCACGAGGATCTCGAACCCGTCCTCGCCGGTGTAGCCACTGCGGGCGACGGTGATCCAGTGGCCGTTCCAGGTGGCGCCCCGGAACTGCATGAAGACCAGATCGGCGCTTTCGGGAACCAGAGCGGCGAGCACCGCCGCAGCTTCCGGCCCCTGCAGCGCGATGAGGCCGCAGGCGTCCATACGCTCCACCCGGGCTTCCCCGGCGGCGGCGGCCTCGAAACGGGCGAAGTCGCCGTCCTTCGTGCCTGCGTTGACCACCAGGTAGAAAGAGTCCTGCGGTGCCCCTTGGGGAAAGCGCCCGATCATCAGGTCGTCGATGATCCCGCCATCTTCGTTCAGGAGGAGGCTGTAGCGCAGGCGGCCGGGCTGCAGGCCCACGATGTCGCCGCAAACCAGCCGCTCGGCGATGCGCGCGATGCTCTCCCAGTCGGCCTGCGCATCGCCCGTGGGGGCGGTCAGCACCACCCGCGCCGGGCCCATGTGGCTGACGTCGAAGGCACCAGCGTGTTCGCGCGTCCAGCGATGCTCGGCCAGCACGCCCTCGTATTGCACCGGCATGTCGTAGCCGCCGAAGGGCACCATGCGGCCCTTGGCGTCCAGATGCAGGGCGTGCAGCACCGTGCGCTTGATCTCTTCGAGAAGGGCGGGGCCGGCCATGAGGGGTCTGGTCCTGAAAAGCGACGGTTGCGGAGTGGCGAGTCGCGAAACCCACGCGCCCTTCGGCCCGCAAATCCACGCCCGCGCCCCCGCTGTCGTCTGCGCCTGAGAGATTCCGGCCCCTTCGCAGGGTGCCATTGCTCCTTCGGCGGGCGCTCTCACCGTGAGGCGAAGCACCGCTTTCCAGCGTTCCGTTCGCCCCCGCGGTCCGTGGGCCTGAGCGTTTCCGGGGCGGTTGCGCCTTCGGCGCCGGCAATCCCCGAAGAGGATGCCGGACTCTCCCGCGGGGAGCGAGCCGACCCTGTGCGAGGTCCCCTCCCAAGTCAACCACCGCCGTCAGGAACCCGCCCGTTCGGCGGGGGGTTGCCTAATGAGACGCCATTAGGAGCTGCCCCATGACCCCTCTCGATCACGCCTCCGACACGCCCGCCCATCTGGGCCCCCGCGCCGACTGGGCGGACCACCTGGACGCCGACATGAAGGCGGTGCTCGACGCCCTGTCGGACCTGCGCCCCCAGGCCATCGAAACCTTGACCCCCGAAGAAGCCCGCCGCCAGCCGACACTCGCCGATGGTGCGATGGAGGTGCTGAGGCAGAAAAAGCTGGACCGTAAGGACGATGGGATCGCGACCCGCGACTTTACGATCCCCGGCCCCGGCGGAGAGCTCAAGGCGCGGCTTTATGGCATGCAGGTGGAGACGACGACGGACGCGGCCGCGCAGGTGCCCGTGGTGGTCTACTTCCACGGCGGCGGCTTCGTGATCGCCAACCTGGATGTGTACGACGCATCGCCCCGGGCCCTGGCGGCCAAGACCGGCTGCATCGTCGTGTCATGCGACTACCGTCTGGCGCCGGAGCACCCCTTCCCCGCCGCCCACGATGACGCCTTCGCCGCCTATAAGTGGGTGGTGCAGAACGCCGCGAGCTTCGGTGGCGACCCGCAGAAGATCGCCGTGCTGGGCGAGTCGGCGGGCGGTAATCTTGCCTGCAACGTCTCCATCCGCGCCCGGGACGAAGGCCTGACGGCCCCGCTGGTTCAGGTCTTGGTGTACCCTGTGGCGCAGATCGACATGAACACGGAAAGCTACGTCGACTACGCGACCGCCAAGCCCCTCAACAAGACGATGATGCAGTGGTTCGTGCAGCACTACCTTGGCGGCCCTGAAGGCGCTTCCGATCCGCGGATCAACCTCGTGGCGGCGAACCTCGCGGGCTTGCCGCACACCTGCATCCTGAACGCGGAGATCGATCCGCTGCGCGACGACGGCGCAAAGCTCGAGGAGGCGCTCAAGGTTGCGGACGTCAAGGTGGACCGTCACCTCTACTCCGGCGTGACCCACGAGTTCTTCGGCATGGGCGCGGTGGTTCACAAGGCCAACAAGGCCGAAGACCACGCCGCGCACGAACTGAAGAAGGCCTTCGGCCTCGGCCTCGTGTTCATCTGACTTGCCCAAAGGTGCGCCATGCGCGCCCTCTGGAATGACAGGGAATCAACGCGCGGGTAGGCTGGCCTCATGGCCAACCCCTGCGTCTTGATCCCCCTCCCGGACCGGGCGGACATCTCGGACGATGAAATGCTCGTCCGGGCTCAGGGGGCGCTTGCCCGGATGCGCACCCGCCACACGGTGCGCGACTTCTGCGACCGGCCCGTGCCCCGCGCCATCGTCGAGACCTGCATCGCGGCGGCCGCCACCGCCCCCAGCGGGGCCAATCAGCAACCCTGGGGCTTCGTGCTCATCGGCCCCGGCCCTCTGCGCAAACGCCTTCGCGAGGCCGCCGAGGAGGAGGAGCGCGCGTTCTACGCCGGCCGGGCAGGCGGGGCGTGGCTGGATGCGCTGGGCCCCCTGGGCACAGACGCCAGCAAACCGTTCCTGGAGGTTGCGCCGTGGCTCATCGCCATCTTCGGCGAACGCTGGGGGGAGACGGCCACGGGCGAGCGGAGCAAGAACTACTACGTGCCGGAATCGGTGGGCATCGCCTCCGGCTTCCTGATCGCGGCCCTCCACGAGGCTGGGCTGGCGACCCTGACGCATACGCCGAGCCCGATGGGCTTTCTGAACACCGCCCTGGGCCGACCGGAGCGGGAGAAGGCCTACATCCTCTTGGTCGTCGGACACCCCGCCGCAGACGCCACCGTGCCTGTCCACGCAAAGCTGAAACTGCCGCTCGACGCGGTGCTGTTCGAGGCCTGATCGCCCCGGCCGCAGCGGCCGGGGCGATCAGGGTAGAGCGTTTTACTCGCCCTTGGTGGTGGCGGCGTCGCCCATCTTGGCGTCGTGGTCGGCGTTGGCGTGGTCCAGGCCCTTGATCATGTTGTAGTGGGCCGTGACCTTGGGCGCAGTCTTCTCGGCAAAAGCCTTCAGGTCGGCGTTGGAGCCGGCCTTGCCGTATCCGCCCATGAGGATCTCGGCTTCCTTGTGAGCCGCGGTCTGCTGGTCGACATACCGGGCGTCGAAGTCGTCGGCGCTGGCGGCCTTCAGATTGTCGAGCAGGCCCTGGCGGCGGTTGTCCAGTGCGGTGGGCAGCTTGGCGTCGCCCGCCTTGCCCGCGGTCACGATGCCGGTGAGCTCGGCGGTGGTCTTGGCGTGGGCAGCGATCATCGCCTTGGCGAAGCTCTTGACCTTGGCGGACTTCGCCTTCGTCAGAGCCAGCTCGGAAGCCTGCGTCTCATACATGTCGCTCTGGGCGGCATTGTCCACGAAGGCGGCGGCGGACAGCGAGCCGACGGTGGCGGCGCTGATGGGGCCGACGACGGCGGCGGCGGCATCTTGAGCCACGCTCACGGCGTCAGAGGTCTTGGCGGCGACGGCGTCGGTCATGTTGGTGGCAGGGGTGGCCGAGGCGGCTTCCTTGTCGGCCGGCTTGGAGCAGGCGGCAGCCGCAAACGACAGGGCGGCGATGGCGGCCAGGGTGAAGGGGGTCTTGGTCATGGAGGCTCCTCTAGGTTGCAGCCACTGGAGCGCCCCAGCCCGAAATCTGTTCCGCAAACGCAAACGGGGGCGGCCCGTCAAGACCGCCCCCGCACAGCTAAGCTTCAGGCGAAGCTTACTTCTTGAAGATGTCCTTCACGGCTTCGCCGGTCTTGCCGAAGGCGTTCTGGATCGAGCCGCCGGTCTTTTCGGCGATGCCCTCGGCTTCCAGCTTCTCGTTGCCGGTCAGCTTGCCGACGCCTTCCTTGATCGAGCCCATCAGCTTGTGGCCGGCACCTTCGGCGCGGTGGTCGTTGAAGGACTTGTGCTCGACGGCGTCTTCGACCTTGCCGGCCGCGTTCTGGACCGAGCCACCGGCCTTCTGGGCCATGCCTTCGGCTTCGAGGCGTTCGTTACCGGTCATCTTGCCGAGGCCTTCCTTGACGGAGCCTGCGAGCTTGTCGGCGGCGCCTTCGATGCGGTTGTCGCTCATGTCTGTCTCCTGACGGGGGTTGAGTTCGCCGCATCAACCGCTCGTCCGCGGCCAAGGTTCCAGACACACTTGGCGCGCGCGCCGCAGCCGCTATGAGCTTGTGGGAATGGCCTCCCGCCCCGAGAATCCCTCCGAACCCTTCAAGCGCGCGCTGGCCCATGCCGCGCGCTCGCTGGCCGAGACGCCGGACCTGGAGGTCGTGTTCTCCGGCGAGGGCCCCTCGCTCGTGGGCAACCGCGCCACCCTGCCCCATCCGCCGCGCGACCTCACAGGCGTGGATGCGGCCCGCCTGCGGGGGCTGGCCGACCAGATCGCCCTTCGCCTCGCCCACCACGACACCGTCGCCCACGCCCGCCACCGCCCGGTGGACCCGCAAGCCGCCGCCGTCTTCGAATCGATCGAGCAGGCGCGCATCGAGTCCATCGGTTCCAATGCGATGCTGGGCGTGCGCGAGAACCTGCGCCACGCCCTTGAAGGCCAGATCGAGCGCAAGGGCCTCGGCCGGGTGGAGGATCGCACCCGCGGCCCCGCGGCCGACGTGCTGCAGCTCATCGTGCGCGAGCGGCTCACCGGCGAGGCGCCCCCGGCCTCCGTCCAGGGGCTGATGGACAACATGCGGGGTGATATCGAGGCCAAGGCCGGGCCCGCGCTCGACCTCCTGCTCGGTGCCGTGGCCGACCAGGCCACCTTCGCCCGCATCGCCCGCACGATCCTCGCCGACCTCGACATGGGGGAGGCCGAAGGCGACGACGCGGCGGACGAAGCCAGCGACGAGGAGCCCGAACAGGCCCCCGCTCCCGAGGAGGGCGAGGGCGAAGACGGTGCCGGCGAGGGCGACGAGCCCCAGGCCCAGTCCGAAGACTCCACCACCTCCGACGAGCGCGAGGGCCAGCCCGGGGACGACTCCGACGCCGAGTCCACCGCCGAAGACGACGGCGACACGGAGGAAGGCCCCCCTGAAACCGGCGACGGCCTCAAGCCCTCCCGCCCCGAGGGCAACGACCGGGGCCAGCCCGAACCCGCCTACAAGGTCTACTCCACCGCGTCCGACGAGATCATCGGGGCGGAGGAGCTGTGCGACCCGGATGAGCTGACCCGCCTTCGCGCTTACCTCGACCAGCAGCTCACGGCGCTTTCCAGCGTGGTGTCGCGCCTGGCCAACCGCCTGCAGCGACGGCTGATGGCGCAGCAGAACCGCAGCTGGTCGTTCGATCTGGAGGAGGGCCAGCTCGACACTTCGCGCCTCACGCGCATCATCACCGACCCCACCGCCGCCCTGTCGTTCAAGCAGGAGGACGACACGCCCTTCCGCGACACGGTGGTCACGCTCCTGATCGACAACTCGGGCAGCATGAGGGGCCGCCCGATCATGGTGGCCGCCGTCTGCGCCGACATCCTGGCGCGCACGCTGGAGCGGTGTGGGGTGAAGGCGGAAATCCTGGGCTTCACCACCCGGGCCTGGAAGGGCGGGCAGGCGCGCGACCTCTGGCTGAAGGCGGGCAAGCCCCCGCAGCCGGGCCGCCTGAACGATCTTCGCCACATCATCTACAAGGCCGCCGACGCCCCCTGGCGCCGCGCCCGCAAGAACCTCGGCCTGATGATGCGGGAGGGCCTGCTCAAGGAGAACATCGACGGCGAGGCCCTGCTCTGGGCGCACAACCGCCTCCTCGCCCGCTCCGAAGCCCGCAAGATCCTGATGGTGATCTCCGACGGGGCGCCGGTGGATGACTCGACGCTCTCGGTGAACAACGGCCACTATCTCGAACGCCACCTGCGCGAGGTGATCGCCATGATCGAGAACAGGAGCCCCGTGGAGCTGATCGCCATCGGCATCGGCCACGACGTCACCCGCTATTACCGCCGCGCCGTCACCATCGTGGACGTTGAGCAGCTGGGCGGCGCCATAACCGAAAACCTCGCCGCCCTCTTCGAGGAGGACGCCAAGGCCCCCGGCCGCGCCCCCGCCAGGATGTCCCGCGCGGCATGAGGCTCGCAAATGCAGCCGCACTTCTCCTCGCCCTGGTGCTGGCCGGGTGTGGAGCCAGGGCGCAGCCGGAGGGCTCGGACAGGATCGTGGTCGCCGGCGCCCCCGTGCCCCTCGACCCGAACGACCCCAGCCG
Organism: Caulobacterales bacterium; assembly: GCA_038226305.1. GTDB lineage: Bacteria > Pseudomonadota > Alphaproteobacteria > Caulobacterales > Caulobacteraceae > JASLDZ01. The sequence continues at coordinate 89,260 of JBBRQN010000002.1, read as the reverse complement.
CACGCGCCTGGGCGAGCTGACCTATGCGGGCGGCCTGCACCTCACCTCCGCCGGCTCCCCCATGTTCGGCGGCTTCTCGGGCCTCGTGGTGCGCCCCAACGGGCGGTTCCTGAGCCAGAGCGACGTGGGTGGATTGCTGGAGGGCCGCATCGTCACCGACGCAGGCGGCCGCCTCGCCACGGTGATCGACACCCGGTTGACGGCCCTGCGCGATCCGCAGGGCGCTGCCTTCGTCCACAAAGGTCAGGTGGACGCCGAGGACATCACCTTCCTCGACGAACCCGGCCACCCAGAAGCCTTCGCCATCGCCTTCGAGGGGGCGGTGGGCAAGGGCCTCTCCCGCGTGTCGCTCTATGCCGGCCCTGAGGCCCCGGAACGCCCGATCTATCGCGCGAGCTATGCCGACACGGTGTTGCACCTCAGCCCCAACGAGAGCTTCGAGGCGCTGACGCAGTGCCCGGGCGAGCACCGGTTCCTGCTCGGCAGCGAAGTGGGCGAGATCGTGTGGCTGGACCCAGACTCAGGTCGGATCGAGAACCGCAACCTCGCAGAACCGCCACCCCTGGGCTTCAAGCTCACCGGGCTCGATTGTCTGCCCGGGGGCCGCATCTTCGCCCTATACCGCGGGTTCGACGCCTGGCATCGCTGGCGGGCAGCCGTCGCCACCCTCACCTTCGAGCCCTCTCCAAAAGGTCCGGTGCTGCGCCGACACGAGCTTGCCCGCCTCGACGGGTCGCTCACGCACGACAACATGGAGGGCATCGCGGCCGTGCCCCGGCCCGACGGCCGCATCCGCCTCTACCTGATCAGCGACGACAACTTCGGCGACCTTCCCGAGTTCATCGTCGGCAAGCAGAAGACGCTGCTCATGGCGTTCGACTGGACGCCGCCTGCGCCCACCAAGTAGCGTCCGCCCATGCCTCGCATCGCCAACATCACCGACTTCCGCGCCGAGGCGAAGCGCAGGCTTCCCTCGATGATCTTCAACTACATCGACGGCGGCGCCTATGCGGAGACCACCCTCGCCCGCAACGTTGACGACCTGAACGCCATCGCGCTGCGCCAACGGGTGATGAAGGACGTCTCCACCCTTTCGATGGGGGTGGAGCTGTTCGGCCAGAAGCTGCCCCTGCCGGTGATCCTCGGCCCCATCGGCATGGCCGGGCTCTATGCCCGCCGCGGAGAAGTGCAGGCGGCGCAGGCGGCGGAGAAGGCGGGCGTGCCGTTCACCCTCTCTACCGTGTCGATCTGCTCCTTGGAGGAGGTGTGCGCGGGGGTGAAGGCCCCGCCCTGGTTCCAGCTCTACATGATCAAGGACCGGGGCTTCATGGCCGCCCTTCTGGAGCGGGCCAAGGCCGCGGGCGTGCCGGTGCTGATGTTCACCGTCGACCTGCCCACCCCCGGCTCCCGCTACCGCGACGTGCGCACGGGGCTTGCGGGTGCGCTTTCCCTGAGCGAGCGCGTGGCCAAGGCGATGGAGACCGCCAGCCACCCCGCCTGGGTTTGGGATGTGGGCGTCAACGGCCGCCCCCACGGCTTCGGCAACATCATGGGGGCGGTTGAGGGCGCGAAAGGCCCGGGCGACTTCCAGACCTGGGTCGGCCAGAACTTCGACCCTTCCGTCACCTGGGCAGACATCGAGTGGGTGCGCGCAAGGTGGGACGGACCGATCGTGATCAAGGGCATCCTCGACCCGGAAGACGCCCGTCAGGCCGTGGCGCACGGGGCGGACGGGATCGTGGTGTCCAACCACGGGGGCCGGCAGCTTGATGGCGTGCTCTCTGGAGCTTCCGCCCTGCCGCCCATCGTTCAGGCCGTGGGTGGCCAGACCACCGTCTTGATGGACGGCGGCATCCGATCGGGGCTGGATGTGCTGAAGGCCCTCTCGCTCGGAGCCAAGGGCGTGATGCTGGGACGGGCGTGGGCGTTCGCTTTGGCGGCCAAGCGCGGCGATGGCGTCTCCCACATGCTGCGCATCCTGAAGAGCGAGCTGCGGGTGGCCATGATGCTCACCGGCTGCACTGACGTGCGCGACGCCGGGCCAGACCTTCTGGTGCAGGCCGAGACTGACTGGCCCACGAACCGCCCCTGATCTGCGGCGATCGGATGAACCGACCCGCATCTGGCGGGTTCAAGCGGGGTTCAGGCAAGCGGACATAAGGTTCGAACATGCCTCGCCGGGCCCCCGCCCGGCTTTCCGCAGGAGTTTGTAACATGAAACGCGTGCTCATCGCGGCCCTGACGGCCGCCACCCTCGTGTCCGGCCTCGGCGCCACCGCCGCCTCGGCGCAGGGCTATCGCCAGGACCGCCAGGAGATCCGCCAGGACCGGCACGAGATCCGTCAGGATCGTCAGGAACTGCGCCAGGACCGCCGCGAAGCCCGTCGCCACTGGCGCCAGGGCGAGCGCCTCGACAACCGTTATGGCTCCTACACCGTGGTCAGCGACTGGCGTTCGCGCCGCCTGGCCCCGCCCCGTCGCGGCTATCACTGGGTGCGTTCGGGCGATGACTACGTGCAGGCGGCCCTCGTCGGCGGTCTGATCGCAACGGTCATCGCCGCCAGCCGCTAAGGCCTAGGCTGAAACAGAAAGGGCCCGCCGGATCGCTCCGGCGGGCCCTTTCATGTCTGGTCGCCAACCCGAAGGCCGGCGGGAAGGCGCCTAGGCCTGCGCCGCGTGCATGGCGACCTTGGCCTTGACCTGCTTCTTGATCTTCAGGGCGCGGGGCGAGAGCACCTCGTCCTTGGAGTTCATCAGCACGGCGTCGAGCCCGCCGCGGAAGTCCAGCGTGCGCAGGGCGGCGTTGGTGATCTTCAGGCGGAAGCCCTGACCCAGCGATTCCGACTGGATCGTGATCTCGGACAGCGACGGCAGAAACCGGCGCTTCGTCTTGATGTTCGAGTGGCTCACATTGTGGCCGACCATAGGGCCGACGCCCGTGAGTTCGCAGCGGCGCGACATGACCTACAAAAACCTCGAGGCGTAGGAGAAAGGGAATGCGAGCGACGCGGCCGAAAAGCCGGTGCTTGCGCGAACGGGGCGTATAGGGGCAAGCGCTCGGCGCCGTCAAGGAAAAGCCCCATGGCGCCGCGCAAGGTCCAACCCCCACGCGGCCTACCGCGACCCTGCCGACTTGGCTAAGACCGCGCCCTGCCTTTCCCCCGGGCGGCGACACGACGGAGTTCCCCCTTGCCGATGCGCCTGCGCCCCCTGGCCGTTTCCGCGGGCCTGATCCTCACAAGCTTCCTGGCCGCCCCTTCGCTCGCGCAGGGCCCGGGAGAGCCCGGCGGCATGCACCTGACGCTCGACTACGACGGGCGGCTCTATCTCAAGGTGCTGGAGATGCGGGTTCAGCAGGATGCGACGGGCGAAGCCTTCACCTCGTCGGCCCGGCTTACCACTTACGGCGTGCTCGCCCTGTTCCGGAAGCTGGACATGCGCGCCGAGGGCCGCGGCCGTCTGACCGAGGGTGGGGCCATGCCCGGCACCTTCGGCCACACCAACGCCGCCAACTCCAAGGCCCGTCGCGTGAGCGCCACCTGGACCGGGGGCGACGTTGTCTCTACCTCGGCGCCGCAGTATCCCTCGATGGGCGATCCGCCTGCCAGCCGGGCGCAGAAGCTCGAAGCGGCCGACCCCCTCACCCAGGCCATGCGCCTGGCGCTCACCCGCGCAGACGGCACGCCGTGCCGGGGGACGCTGAAGTTCTACGACGGCAAGCAGCGTTACGACGCCGCGCTCTCGCCGGACGGAAAGCGGGAACTGGAGGGCCGCGAGAAACGCCTCGGCCTCTCCGCCCCGATCAAATGTCGCCTCGCTTACCGCGAGGTGGCCGGCTTCAAGAAGAAGTCGGAGGCCGAGCAGGGCGAGGGGCTGAAGAAGGCCGTCTCCATCGGCTTCGCCCGCATCGGCAGCGCCGGCCCGTGGGCTATCAGCTACGTGCGCGCCGACACCCAGTTCGGCCAGGCGGAGATCGTGCTCGCCAAGGTCACCGGCCGACCGGACCGCCCCTGACCGCTGGACGCGAATAGCGACTCGGCGCAGCGTCAGCCACCAGATGTAGCCGTGAACGAACGGCGAATCACGCACGGTCTCTGATTCGGTCCCGATTCGTTGCCCGCCTGTTCGAGCTGAGCTCGAAGCCGCAAGCGTCATCAATAAGACGTCCGGCGACGCTTGCCCGACTCCCGTCGTCCGCCCAACTATCTTGATCATGTCCGACCGTTCCGCAGGTCTGGCACCGCCGCGGGTCGTGGCCGTGCTGGGGCCGACCAACACCGGCAAGACGCACCTCGCGGTGGAGCGGATGCTCGGCCACCGCTCGGGCATGATCGGCCTGCCGCTGCGCCTCTTGGCGCGCGAGGTCTACGACCGCATCGTCAAGCTGAAAGGCGTGCGCGCCGTGGCGCTGGTCACCGGCGAAGAGAAGATCACGCCCCCCCGCGCCGACTATTTCGTCTGCACCGTCGAAGCGATGCCGCTCTCCCACGAGGTCGAATTCCTGGCCATCGACGAGATCCAGCTCTGCGCCGACCCCACCCGCGGCCACGTCTTCACCCAGCGCCTGCTGGGAGCGCGAGGCACGCGCGAGACCATGTTCCTGGGTGCCTCCACCGCCGGGCGACTGATCCGGCGCCTGTTGCCCGAGTGCGAGATTACCACGCGGGATCGCTTCTCAGCCCTCACCTATGCCGGCTCCAAGAAGCTGACCCGCCTGCCCCGCCGCTCCGCCGTCGTCGCGTTCTCGGCTGAGAATGTCTACGCCATCGCCGAGCTGATCCGCCGCCAGAGAGGCGGCGCCGCCGTGGTGATGGGGTCCCTCTCGCCCCGCACGCGAAACGCCCAGGTGGCGCTCTACCAGTCGGGCGAGGTGGACTTCCTCGTGGCCACCGACGCCATCGGCATGGGCCTGAACATGGACGTGGACCATGTGGCCTTCGCAGGCCTGCGCAAGTTCGACGGCAAGAAGACCCGCTGGCTCAGCCCGCAGGAGATCGGCCAGATCGCCGGCCGCGCCGGCCGCTTCAAGACCGACGGCACCTTCGGCGTCACGGGCGAAGCGCCGGACATCGACGAAGACCTCGTCACCGCCGTGGAGGAGCACAGCTTCGAGCCCCTGGACGCCGCGAACTGGCGCAACGCCAAGCTCGATTTCGGCTCGCTCCCGGCCCTGCAACGCTCGCTCAGCCTGCCTCCAGACCGGGCCGGGCTGAAGCTGGCGGAGGAGGCGGTGGACGAACTCACGCTGCGCCACCTCGCCCAAGACCCCGACATCGCCGACCGCGCCCGCTCGGGCGATCGCCTGCGCAAGCTGTGGGAGGTGTGCCAGACACCCGACTTTCGCAAGGTGACGCTGGACGAGCACCTGCGGCTCGCAAAGACCCTCTACGGCCACCTCTCCAAGGGCGCGGCCGGTCGCATCCCACCCGAATGGATGGCCGAACAGTTCGCGGGCCTTGACCGCGCGCAGGGCGAGATCGACGTGCTGCAGCAGCGGCTCGCAGGCGTGCGCACCCTGGCCTACGTCGCCAACCGGCCCGACTGGCTAGCCGATGCCGCACACTGGCAAGGCACCACCCGCGCCCTGGAAGAGCGCCTCTCCGACACCTTGCACGAAAAGCTGATGCAGCGGTTCATCGACCGCCGAACATCCGCCCTCCTCAAGGGCCTGAACCTGCGGGAAGACGTGCTGGCGGGCGTGGGCCACGACGGCGAGGTGATCGTCGAAGGCCACCCGGTGGGGCGGCTGGAGGGCGCCGTGTTTACCCCTGTTGAGGGCGAGACCCTGCTCGAAGATCGGGCGCTGAAACAGGCCGCCCAGCGAGTGGTGGCACCCTTGGTGACGAAGAAACTCGGCGAACTGGCCGCCGACACCGACGACGGCTTTGCGATGGACGAGGCCGGGCTGATCCGCTGGCGGGGCGCGCCCGCAGGCAGGCTGATCGGCGGCGAGCCCTTCGCCCCGAGGGTGCGGCTGTTCGGCGACCTGGGCGGCGCGACGGCGCTGCAGCGTGCACAGCGGCGGCTGGAAGCCTTCGTGGCGGCGCGGTCATCGGCCTTGCTGCATCCCCTGGCGCGGCTGCAGGCGGCGAGTGCCAACGGCTCGATCCGCGGGCTGGCCCGGGGCATCGCCTATCGGCTGATCGAGGCCGGGGGCGTGATCGACCGCGCGCCCGTGGCGGCCGAGGTGGCCAGCCTCAGCCAGACCGAGCGCAGGGGCTTGCGCGCCTGCGGCGTGACCTTCGCGGCCTTCTCCGTCTTCTGCCCGGCGCTCCTCACCCCGCCCGCCCGCGCCCATGCGGCAGCCTTCGCGACCTTCGGCGAGGCGGGCTCGGCCCGGGCCCTGGCGGCCGGCGGCCTGCGCAGGCTTGGCGGGATGGTGGTGCCCATCGAGGCTCTGGAACGGCTGGACGAGGCGGTGCGGGTCGCCCCGCATCAGGCGGGGGCCTTCGTCATCGACGAGGCTATGCACACGGCGCTCGGCGACCCGTCGCTGGCGGCGGAGGCGGTTCTGCGTGCGCTGGGGTTCGTGCGCGTGGGCAAGCCGGTGGAGGGTCGCCCGGCCCTGTGGCGGCGCCCTCGGGCCGCGCCCACGCCCGTCAGCGCCCCGGAGCCGATGACCGAGCCTCGCAGCCCCTCACCCTTCCAGGCGCTGGCGGGCCTGACCCTCGTTCCTGAACCCGCCCCGCCCACCCCAGCCAAGCCCCGCCGCCCGCGAGACCGTTCGAGGGTGAACCCCCGCACCGGACTCGCCGGACTCCCAAAATCCCCGGCCGGACTTTCCGGACTCCCGGACTCTGCGGACTCCGTGTCCCCCGCCCTCCCCGACCCCGCCCCCCGTCGTCGCCGTCGCCGCCCCCGGCGCAAGGCGAGCCCCGGGGTCGCCTCGTGACGCCTGGCTCAACCCAGCCCGAAGAGACCTGCCGGGCCGACCTGTGGCTGTGGCGGGCGCGGTTCTTCAAGACGCGCGGCCTCGCCTGCAGCTTCATCGAGGCGGGACGCGTGCGCCTGCATCGCCCCGGCAGCGACGCGGTGCGGCTGGACAAGGCGAGCCGGGCCCTGCGCCCCGGCGACAGCCTCGTGTTCGCCATGGGTGCGCGCCTGTTTGATCTGCGCGTGCAGGCGGTGGGCGAGCGGCGCGGCCCCCCGAGCGAGGCGCGTGCGCTCTACGTCGTGCACGAAGCCACCCCGTCTCCGGCGCGGTCTTCGGGGTCACACATGGAGGAAGTCGCCACAGGTTCCGCCCCGCAGGCTTGAACCTTGGCGCGCGGCGCGGCATTGACGGCGCTCGGCGCTGCGGTGCGCCGCGGCAGACCGATTTTAGAGCGCCTACAAGCCCATGACCTATATCGTCACCGACGCCTGCGTGAAGTGCAAGTTCATGGACTGCGTGGAGGTGTGCCCCGTCGACTGCTTCTACGAGGGCGAGAACTTCCTCGCCATCAGCCCCGACGAATGCATCGACTGCGGCGTGTGCGAACCGGAATGCCCGGTCGACGCCATCAAGCCCGACACCGAGGACGAGCCAGACGGCAAGTGGCTGACCATCAACACCGACTACGCCAAGATCTGGCCGAACATCACCGTGAAGGGCACCCCCCCAGCCGACCGCGAGCAATACGAGCGCGAGACCGGCAAGTTCGAGAAGTACTTCTCGGCCAAGCCCGGCGACGGTCGCTGATCCGGGCTGAAACGGCCGCGCGTTAACGGCGCGTTCAGCAAGCTTAAAGCCGTGGCCTTTCAGTAGGCTGCGTTTTGTGATAGGGTTGCACCCGACGGACAGGTGGATGCGACCCCGCGCGCCCGACCGTCGCAACCCCTAGCCGCGACCCGGACGTGGGCGCGTTTGACCCAGTCTCGGATCCACCCCCGCCCCGGCCCTCCCGCCGGTTCGAGGGCGCTTCTGTCGCCGCTCTTCGGCGCTGACCGTTCGAACGCCCGCCTCTCCGGTTCCGCGGCCCGCCATCCGGCGGCAGCTTGAGAAAAGGAACGCGCCCCATGACCACCGCTCACGACTTCAAGATCGGCGACCATGTCGTTTATCCGGCGCACGGCGTCGGCACCGTGGTCGGCGTCGAATCCCAGGAAGTCGCCGGGCTGTCGTTCGAGGTTTACGTCATCACCTTCGAGCACGAGAAGATGATGCTGCGCGTGCCCACCAAGAAGGCCAAGACGGCCGGCCTGCGCTCGCTCGCCGAAGGCAATGTGGTGAACCAGGCGATGGTCACGCTCAAGGGCCGCGCCCGGATCAAGCGCACCATGTGGAGCCGCCGCGCCCAAGAATACGAAGCCAAGATCAACTCGGGCGACCTGATCTCCATCGCCGAGGTGGTCCGCGACCTGCACCGCGCCGACAACCAGCCGGAACAGTCCTACTCCGAGCGCCAGCTGTACGAGTCCGCTCTCGACCGCATGGCCCGCGAAGTCGCCGCCATCGAGCGCGTCGACAAGGACGGTGCGGTGGCCATGATCACCAAGAGCCTCGTGAAGGCCCCCGCGGCGGCCGCAGCGGCAGCGGCGTAACGCCTCCACCTCTCCCGCAGGCGGGAGAGGTCTCTAACCCCGGAGGAGCTCCAGCGCCTCCGGGTGGTCGAGCGTGATCCTCAGGCCCCGGGCCTCGCCGCGCACGCGGATCAGGTGGCCCTCCAGCCGCAGGGGGTCCACGCCCGCCGAGCGGAAGTCCTTCAACGCCTTCGAGGGGATCTCCACCGAGGCCGCGCCCCGCCAGTCGTTGGCGAAGTCGAGGTAGGCGAGGCGGCCCGTCTCGCCTGCCCGGCGCACCCGCCCCTCCACGATCTGCAGGCCCTCGGCGTCGGGGAAAAGCTCCTCCGGAAGGCGCACGCGATAGGCATCGTCGGCCCACAGCCCCTTGCGGGCAGAGCGGGCGGTGGCTTCGCGCGCCAGCATGGGGGCTGCGAGGGCGCGGTTCTCAGCCGTGGTGCGCACCCTCACGGCCCCGGCATCGATCAGAGCGCCCTGCAGCCACAGGCGGCCCTCCTCCAGCCGGGCATGCGCCACCGTGCGGCCGAAGGCATCCGCGTGCGCCCCGCCGAAGAGCAGCGACACCCTCCGACCCAGCGCCAGGGCCGCCAGCGCATCCCGTGCCGCGCTCGCGAAGGGGGCGTCGCCCCGGGGTGCCTCGACGCCCGCCAGCCGCAGCAGAGGCGCATCTTCGTCGCCCAGCTTATCGAGGCCCAGAGCATCGCCTGTGGGCACGCTCGTCACCCGCGCGAGGCCGCCCGAGCTCAGCCCGTCCAGCGCCGCATCGGCCCCGCAGCCTCCGAGGAGAGCCGTCCCCGCAAGGCCGAGCCCCGCGAGCACAACCGCCCGGCGCGAGGCGGAGCCCCTCAGAGGGCGACCACCTGCAGGCGCGCCCCGCCGAGCACGGCGGTGACCCGCACCTTCTGGCCGGGCATCGGCTGGCCCCCGTCGGCCAGTTCGGCCGCCCACTCCTTGCCGTCCACGAACACGCGACCGTCGCCGGTGGCCACCGCCTCGCCTTCGCGCCCGATCAGCCGCATCTTCTGGTCGTTAAGGTTCTGGGGCGGTTCAGCCTGCCCCCTCCCCGGCCAGACCCGCCGCGCGCCGTAGATGCCCGCGAAGGTCAAGACCGCGAACAGCGCCACCTGCATCTCAATGGTCAGCGGCACGCCCACGAGCTTCAGGAGACCCACGATCCCCGCCGAAGCCGAGGGCCAGAGCAGATAGCCCGAGCCGGTCGAAAGCTCGGCCGCCAGGAAGAGCGCCGCCACGGCCAGCCAACCCCAGCCCGGCTGCTCGCGCATGAGAAGCCAGATCGCCAGCATGGATCAGCCCTCCGACAGGGGCGGCAGCGACGGGGGCCGCGAGCGAGGCGTGGGATCGGGATCGCGGCGGCGGGGCGGCGGCGGCGGCGAGGCAGCCCCGCCAGACCCGCCCTCGCGCCCCTGCGCCTTGAGAAGCTCCGCCACGCCCGACACAGCACCGGCGAGGCTCGCAAACTCGGTGGGCACGATCAGCGTCTTCTGGTTCGGCGCGGAGGCGAGCTTCGAGAACGCCTCCACGTAGCGCTGGGCGATGAAGTAGTTCAACGCCGCCACGTTGCCGCCGGCGATGGCGTCGCTCACGTCGGTAGTGGCCTTGGCTTCGGCGGCGGCCTGGCGCTCGCGGGCCTCGGCGTCGCGGAAGGCGGCTTCCTTGCGGCCCTCCGATTCGAGGATGGCGGCCTGTTTTGAGCCCTCGGCGCGGGTGATGGCGGCGGCCTTCTCGCCCTCGGCCTCGGTGATCACGGCACGACGCTCGCGCTCGGCCTTCATCTGCCGGGTCATGGCGTTGGTGATGTCGGGCGGCGGGAGCAAGTCGCGGATCTCGATGCGCGTCACCTTGATGCCCCAGGGGTTGGTGGCATGGTCGATCACGGTGAGGAGGCGCGTGTTGATCGAGTCGCGCTGGCTCAGCACCTCGTCCAGCTCCATCGAGCCGACCACGGTGCGCAGGTTGGTCATCACCAGCTGGGTGATGGAGAGGTCGAGGACAGACACGCGATAGGCGGCCGCCGCGGCGTCCACGATCTGGATGAACACGATGGCGTCGACCTGCACGGTCACGTTGTCCTTGGTGATCACCTCTTGGCGAGGCACCTCGAGCACCTGCTCCATCATATTCATGCGCCGCCCGACCCGCTCGACGAAGGGGGTGAGGATGGCGATGCCGGGGCTGAGCGTGCGGGTGTAGCGGCCGAACCGCTCGACGGTGAACTCCCGCCCCTGGGGCACCACCTTGATCGCGGCGCTCGCCACCAGAAGCGCCAGCACCACGAAGATAATCGCAGCGGTCAACGGCATCGAAGTCTCTCCAAGCGGCCGCGCCTGCGGCTCGCGGCGGACCCTATGCCGACTGCATGGCGCTGCAAGCGAGATCGGAGCGCCGCGATCTTATCCCCGCACCCGACGGCGGGTGTAGGCTGCCCGCATGGACGCGACCGGCTTCGCCCTCTTCGAAACCCCCATCGGACTCTGCGGACTCTGCTGGTCGCCGCTGGGCCTGCGAGGGCTCGTGCTGCCGGAATCCACCGAGGCCGCCACACGGGAACGCCTGCGCAGGCGAGCCCCCGGCGCGGTTGAGACCCCGCCCTCTGGCGACATCGCCCGGCTGGTGCACGCGATCCGCGCCCACCTCTCGGGCGAGCCGGACGATCTGGCGTGGGCACCCGTGGATCACGACGGCGCGCCGGACCTGCACCTGCGTATCTGGCCGCAGGTTCGCGCCATCCCGCCGGGCGAAACGCGGACCTATGGCGAGGTGGCGGCCACGCTTGGCGACAAGCGGCTTGCGCAGGCGGTGGGTCAGGCGATGGGGCGCAATCCCACGCCCATAGTGGTGCCCTGCCACCGGGTGCTGGCGGCGGGGGGCAAGGCAGGCGGCTTCTCGGCACCCGGCGGCCTCTCCACCAAGTTCCGCATCCTGCAAATCGAGGGCGCAGCCGCTCCGAGCGGGGCTCAGCCCGGCCTGTTCGACGCCCTTCCCCTCACCCGGCCGCCACCTCGGTCAACCCGATGAGCCCTTGCCCGTCAGCGAGCGCCTCCGCCAGACGATCCACCAGCCACACGAGCAGAGGGTCGGAGCCGCGTAGGCGCGACCACACGATGGTGAGCGACAGATCCTTCACCGGCACCGGCGGCTCGATCAGCACGAGGTCGAACGTGGCGGCGAAAGGCTCGGCGAATCGACGGGCGATGGTGGTGACGAGGTCGCTGCCGGCCACGATCGCCAGGGCCGCCATGAAGTGGGGCGTGGTCACCGCCATGCGCCTCTGCACGTCGGCGGCGGCGAGCTGGCCGTCGAGCTCGGACTGGCCATCGCCCAAAAGCGTCACGCCCACATGATCCACGCGGGCATAGTGTGCGATGGTCCACGGGCGATCGGCGAGCGGGTGGCCTCGCCGCAGCACCAGCGCCAACCGGTCATCGGCGAGGAAACGGCTGGCCGCGCCTGGCGGCAGGGGCGTCGAGCCCGTGGCGAACACGAGGTCCAGACGGCCGGACTCCATCCGCGGGATCAGGTCGGGCCCATAGCTCTCGAACCGCAGGTCCACCCCGGGGGCGGCCTGGGCGACGATGCGGGCCATGAGGGGCGCGATGAGTACGGTGTGGGTGTCTGCGGCGGCGATCCGCAGGGTGCGCTGGGTCAGGGCAGGGTCGAAAGGCTCCACCGTCAGCATCCGGCGCAGGTCGGTGAGGGCCGCGGCCAGCTGCGGGACCAGCGCCTCGGCCCGGGCGGTGAGGGCGTACCCGGCGCCGGTCCGCACCAGCAGGGGATCGCCCAGAAGGTCGCGCAGGCGCTGCAGGGTGCGGCTCATGGCTGGCTGGCTGAGCCCTGCGGCCGTGGCGGCGCGCGAGACGTGACGGTGGGTGAGCAGGGCCTGCAGCGGGGGCAGAAGGTTCAGGTCGACGCCCGCTAAATTCAGTTCACGCATGGTAGAAATATAAATCATGCATTGGCCGCATGATAGGCCGAGGCGCTACTCCGTCTTTCGTTCCGATCCGAGGAGAGCACCAACATGAACGATCCCATCCACATCATCGGCTACGGCCCCGTGGGTCGGTCCCTGGCCGAGCAGCTGTGCGCCGCAGGTAAGCCGGTGGTCGTCGCCCAGCGAAGCCGGCCGTCGAGCCTGCCGGCGGGGGCGAAGTTCCGTGCCTGTGACGTGTTCGACCCCGCGTCGGTGCAGGCGGCTTGCGCCGGCGCCGCACAGGTCGTGCTAGCCATCGGCCTGCCCTACGAGGGCAAGGTGTGGGCGCGCGACTGGCCCATCGCCATGGCCAACACGCTGCAGGCCTGCGAAGTGGCGGGGGCGCGCATGCTGCTCATCGACAACCTCTACATGTACGGCCCCCAGTCAGCCCCGCTCAGCGAGGACATGCCGCTCACGAGCTTCGGCCAGAAGCCCCGGGCGAGGGCGCAAATCACCCGCATGTGGCGGGCGGCGGCGGATGAGGGCCGGGTGGTGGTCGCGGCCCTGCGGGCGCCCGACTTCTACGGCCCGGGAGTGGGCAACTCGCACTTCGGCACCACTAGTCTGGGAGGTCTGGCGCAGGGGAAGGCGGCGCTGATGATCGTGCCCGTCGACCGCCCCCACGACGTGGCCTACGTGCCCGACTTCGCCCGGGCCGCGGTGAGCCTGCTCGATGCTCCCAACGACGCCTGGAACCAGGCCTGGCACGTGCCCTGCGCCCCCACCCGCACTGCCCGCGACCTCCTGACCCTGGGGGCGAAGGCCCTGGGCGTGAAGCCCCGGGTGACGGCGATCCCGATGGGCCTCCTGCCGCTGATGGGCCTCTTCGTCCCGTTCATGCGGGAGGTGTGGGAGATGCGGTTCACCTTCGACCGCCCCTACCATGTGGATGCGTCGAAGTTCGCCCGGCGGTTCTGGAGCGACGCCACCCCCTTTGAGGTGGGCGTGCCCGCCGCCGCCCTGTCGTTCAGGGAGGGGCTGTCCTGAGGGTGGTGCGGGCGGTCGGACTCGAACCGACACTCCTCTCGGAAGCGGATTTTGAGTCCGCCGCGTCTACCATTCCACCACGCCCGCGTGAGGCGCTCGCCTACGGGATCACAGCGCCCCGGGCAAGCGCAGCCCGGCTTCAGCCAGCAGCCGAGACCCCCGGCAGGCGGGCGAAGGCGACGCCCCCGTCCACCGTCACCGTGGTACCCACCACGTAGTCGCCCGAGCGGGCGGCGAGGTAGATGGCGGCTGCCGCCATGTCCTCGTCCCGGCCGATGCGGCCCGAGGGAATGTGCTGCGAAACGAACTCGCCGTGGTCGCGGGCGGCCCGGTTCATGTCCGACGGGAAGGCACCCGGCGCGATGGCGTTGACCAGGATCTGGTCCTTCACCAGCCGCGCCGCGATCCGCCGGGTGAGGTAGATCAGCGCCGATTTGGAGGCGTGGTAGCTGTAGGTCTCCAAGGGGTTCAGGGCGATCCCGTCGATGGAGCAGATGTTGATCACCTTGGCCGGCTGCTCGGCGCTGGCGGCGGCCTTGAGCGGGCCATAGAGCGCCTGCGTGAGGAAGAAGGGCGACTTCACGTTGAGGTCCATCACCTTGTCCCAGCCCGCCTCGGGGAAGGATTCGAAATCCGCGGCCCAGGCGGCGCCCGCGTTGTTCACGAGGATGTCGAGCTTGGGCTCGCGCTCGGAGAAGGTGGCCGCGAGCGCCTTGGCGCCATCCACGGTGGAGATGTCCTGCGGAAGCGCGATGCACTGCCCGCCACCGGCCGAAAGCTCCTCGGCGGTCTCGATGCAGACGGGGGCCTTGCGAGCCGAGATGTAGACCTTGGCCCCCTGGGCTACGAAGCCCTGGGCGATCATCCGGCCGATGCCCCGCGACCCGCCGGTGACCAGCGCCGTGCGGCCTTTGAGCGAGAACAAATCCTGCATGGTGGTCAGCGCCTCATCCCGTGAGCGGGCGCGTCGGTCCCGCCCTTGCCGGTGCTGTGGCCCATCGCGCCGCCGGGCTCAAGCCGCAGCCTCGCAGGAGCGCCCTACGGTGCGGCGAACACCACCGCGCCATCCACGACCGTGAGCGTGGCGTGGCCCTTGGGAATGGCGGCTTCCGGCGCGGTCATCAGGTCGACGGAGAAGGCGGTGAGGTCGGCGCGCCTGCCCACCGCGATGGTGCCGAGGTCGGCTTCGGCGAAGCGGGCGTAGGCGGGCCAGGCGGTGAACATCTTCAGGGCGGTCTTGCGATCCACCGCCTGCTCCGGATGCCAGCCGGGGCCGGAATAGCCCTTCAGATCCTTGCGGCTGACGGCGGCATAGAACTCGATCAGGGGATCGCCCCGCTCAACCGGTGCATCGGAGCCTCCGGGAACGATGGAGCCCGCGTCGATGAACTTCTTCCAGGCGTAGCCTTCCGCCAGCCGAGCCTGCCCCAGGCGGGCGCCGGCGAAGTGCAGGTCGCCGATGGCGTGGCTGGGCTGCATGGAGGGGATCACCCCCAGGGCCGCGAAGCGCGGGATGTCGGCGTCGGTCACGTTCTGGGCATGCTCGATCCGCCAGCGAGAGGCCATGCGCCGCACGTTAGGCGGGGTGTCGGCGAAGGCCTGCTGGTAGAGGTCGAGCACTACGCGGTTGGCGCGGTCTCCGATGGCGTGGGTGCAGACCTGCAGGCCCGCATCGAGCGCGCGCTTCAGCACCGGCGCAGCCTGCTCCGGCTTGAGCAGCATCAGGCCCGTGGAACCGGGGGCATCCTCATAGGGCTCCAGAAGCGCCGCGCCGCGGGAGCCGAGCGCCCCATCGGCGTACATCTTGATGGCGCGGGTGGTGATGCGCCCCTCGGCGCTGGCGCGTGGGCCGGAGGCGAAAAGGGGCTCGGCCTGGCCGACGTCCACCGCGTTGTAGACGCGCAAGGGGGCCTCGCCCGCAGCGTTCATCGTCTCCAGCAGGGGCACGTCGGCCCACGACACGCTCATGGAGTGAACGCCGGTCCAGCCGTAGCGCGTCTCGACCCGGAAGGCCTCCTTGAAGGCTGCGCGGCGGGCGGCCTCGGTGGGCGCGCGCACGAGCCCGGCGACGAGGGCCTTGGCGTTGTCGACCAGCATGCCGGTGGGGCGGCCCTGCGCATCCTTCAGGATCTTGCCGCCGAACGGATCGGGCGTCTGCCCGGTGATCCCGGCGGCGGCCAAGGCGGCCGTGTTGGCCACGATGGCGTGGCCGTCGGCCCGGGTGAGGAGCACAGGCGTGGAGGGCGCCACGGCGTCGATGTCGGCAGCGGTCAGGAACCGCTTCTCCGGCCAGCTCGTCTCGATCCAGCCTCGCCCGACGAGCGTGGCACCGGAGGCGGGCGGGTGCGCGGCGATCCAGACCTTGAGGCGCTGCATGGCTTCGGCGGCCGACCTGGAGCCCTCGAGGTTCAGCGTCAGCTCGCGCTCGCCGATGGCGCGCAGGTGGGCGTGGCTGTCGGTAAAGCCCGGGAAGAGCGCAGCCCCCTTGAGGTCGATGCGGCGCACGCCCGGTCCGGCCTTCGCCTCGGCCGCCCTGCGCCCACCCACGAAGGCGATCCGCCCGTCGCGCACCAGCACGGCCTGCGCCCGGGGATGGGTCTCGTCGCCCGTGTAGATCGGGCCGCCGGTGATCAGGAGCGCCTGCGCGGCGGCCAGGGCGAGGAGCGCCACGGTCATCGGGTGAACTCCTCGACCGTCTGTTCGATGGCCCCGAAAATCGAGTGGTGCTTCGCATCGCGCATCTCGATGCGCACCGTGTCGCTGGCTTGCAGAAAGGGCGTGACGGGCGAGCCGCCGGTGATCGTCTCCACCGTGCGCAGCTCGGCGATGCAGGCATAGCCCACACCACCCTCGGCGATCGGCCTGCCGGGCCCGCCGTCTGGCCCGCGGTTGGAGACGGTGCCGGAGCCGATCACCGTGCCCGCCACCAGCGAGCGCGTCCGGGCGGCGTGGGCGATCAGGGTCGGGAAGTCGAAGGTCATGTCGACGCCTGCGTCGGCGGCCCCGAAATCGGCCCCGTTGAGCGAGACCTCAAGCGCTCCGTGCAGCCTGGCCCCGTCCCACCCCTTCAGGGCGTCGGGCGTCACGGCCACGGGCGACAGGGTGGAGGCGGGCTTGGCCTGGAAGAAGCCGAAGCCCTTGCCCAGCTCGCCGGGGATCAGGTTGCGCAGCGACACGTCGTTGACCAGCACCACCAGTCGGATGGCGGCCACCGCCTCGTCGCGCGTGCAGCCCTGCGGCACATCGCCGACGATCACCGCAACCTCGCCTTCCAGGTCGCAGCCCCACTCGGGATCGGCGAGGGGGATCGGGTCGCGGGCGCCCATGAACTGCGGGCCACCCTGGTACATGAGCGGGTCGGTCCAGAAGCTCGCAGGCATCTCGGCGCCGCGGGCTTTGCGCACCAGCTCCACGTGGTTCACGTAGGCCGAGCCGTCGGCCCACTGGTAGGCGCGGGGCAAGGGCGCGGCGGCCTCGTGCTCGTGGAACCGCTCCAGCGGCACCCCGTGCGTCTCGACCGACTTCGCCAGCGCGCGAAGCATCGGTTCGCACCGCTCCCACTCGTCGAGCGCCCCCTGCAAGGTGGCGGCTATGGGCGAAGCATCGGCGCACCATGCCAGATCTTCGGAGACGACGACGAGGCGGCCATCGCGGCCACCCTTCAAGGAGGCGAGTTTCATGGGCCTACCCTACGCGCGGGATGACCGCCGTGGCGAGTGCCCCCTGGTCATAGAGCGCGGCGTTCACGAAGACGCGCACCTCGCAGAGGATGTCGCCGTCGGGCTCGCTGGCCCACACGTAAGCACGCTCCACCACCACGTTGCGGCCGGAGGGCGAGACGCCCTCGAAGTCGTCGCCCCAGGGAGTGATCTTCTTCAGCTGGCGCCAGCTGAGATCGAGGGCGCGCTTCAGCTCGTCGGCGGCCATGGCCTCAAGGTCCGGATCGCTCATCGTCACGCCTCCTTTGCCACCCTCGCGCCGCAGCGCCCGACCTGCTAGCTGCGGAACGCCCTTCAAGGAACCCGCTCGCCCGTGCTTCGCCCCCTCTACGACCGCGTGCTCACCCTTTCGGCCACGCGCTGGGCCATGCCCGCGCTGGCGGCCCTGTCGTTTGCGGAGGCCTCTTTCTTCCCGCTGATCCCCGAGGTGCTGCTCGGCCCGATGGTTCTGGCCCGGCGGGAGAAGTGGTGGCTGTACGCGGCCGTGTGCTCCCTGGCGTCGGTGGTTGGCGGCCTCTTCGGCTATGCCATTGGCGTGTGGGCGACGCCCTTGGGCCTGTGGATTCTGAAGCTGTTCGGGCATTCGGAGGGCCTGGCCGTGTATCAGAGCTGGTTCGCGCAGAACGGCTTCGTGGTGATCATTCTCAAGGGCTTCACGCCTGTGCCGTTCAAGCTGGTCACGATCGCCAGCGGCGTGGCGCGGTTCGACCTCCTCCAGTTCGTGGCCGCCTGCACCATCACCCGCTCGGTGCGATTTTTCGCCGAGGCGCTTCTGCTGCAGCACCCGGCCGCCAAGGCCATCGTGGACAAGTATCTGTGGTGGATCGCCGGCGGGGCGGTGGCGCTCTTGGTCGTGGCGATCGTGGCGCTGAAATTCCTCCACCTCTGAACGGGCGCGGTGTAAGCGGCGACATGGCCTCCGCCCTCCTCCGCCCCGATCGTTGGCCGCTGGTCGTGCTGGCGCTGGCGGCCGCGCTGCTCATCGCCGTCCACGCCTTCGAGACGTTCGGCGGCTACCCGCCCTGCGAGCTGTGCCTGCGCCAGCGCGAGGCGTGGTGGACGGCGGGCGCGGCGGCGCTGGTCGGCCTGAGCCTGATCCGCATCCGGCCCTCCTGGGCGTGGATCGTCTGCGCCGCCCTGGCCCTGGTGTGCGCCGTCTCGGCAGGCGTCGCCGCCTATCACGCCGGGGTAGAGTGGAAGTGGTGGCCCGGACCCACCACCTGCACGGGGCGGATGAGCGGCCCCATCACGGGCAAGGACGTGGCCGATCTCCTTTCGGGAGCGACGAAGGTGCATATGGTTCGATGTGACGAGGCTGCGGTGCGCTGGTTTGGCGTGTCGATGGCCGGATGGAACGCGGTGGTGTCGCTCGGCGCGATGGCCGGATCGGGCCTCGCCGCCGCCCGCGGGCGCAGCGTCGCGTGAGCGCCTCGCCGCCCCCAGCCGGTCACGGCACGGCATCGCGCCGGCTGCACGAGATGCTGCGCGTTGATCACGCAGGCGAGCTCGGCGCAGTCCACATCTACCGTGGCCAAAAGGCCGTGTTCGGCCACGCCCGCGGGGGCGAGACAATGGCCGCCGACATGGCCTCGCACGAGGCGGGCGAGCAGGTCCACCTCTCGGCGTTCGACGCAATCCTGACGGACCGGGGCGTGCGCCCCACCCTCTTCACGCCCCTGTGGCGCATGGCGGGCTTCGCGCTTGGTGCGGGCACCGCCCTGATGGGCGAGAAGGCCGCCCACGCCTGTACCGAGGCTGTGGAGAGCGTCATCGAGGCGCACTATGCCGAGCAGATCGCCGAGGTCAGCGAGAGCGAGCCCGAACTGGCGGCTGAACTGGCCCGGTTCCGCGACGATGAGCTGGAACACCGCGCCCATGCCGTCGCCCACGGGGCAAGGGAAGCGCCCGGCTATCCCCTGCTGTCGGCGGTGATCAAGGCGGGCTGCCGGGCGGCGATCCGCATCTCTGAGAAGCTGTGACCGCCTGACGCAGGAGGCTGTGCGCATCCCTCCGGCAGGTCACGCGTTCAACAGCCAAGCCTCAAGACCACCCGGAGAACGCCCGTGAAGATCGCCGCCCCCCTCGCCGCCCTTTCCCTCGCCGCCCTGATCGCGGGGCCCGCCTTCGCCCAGGCGACCAGCACAACCACCGTGATCGAAAACGGGCGTGGCCAGCCCATCGCCGTGGTCGGCACCACCGCCGCGGCACCCGTCGCCAATCCCTCGACGGCGACCACTCCCCCCACTACGGCCAACGCCGACACGGGCTACACCGCCAACGTTCAGGGCCCCGCCTTCCGCGACGTGGATGCCCGCATCGCCGCCGCCTCGGCCAAGGTGGGGCACAACCGCCGGGCCGCCGCCATGCTGTCGAAGATCAAGGGCGAGGCCCGCTATCGCCGCGCCCGCCACGGCGGCGAGCTGCGCGACTGGGATCGCGAGCTCCTGAACAAGCAGCTCGACCAGCTCGACGGCATGATGGGCTGAACCGACGCGAACCCAACGGCACTGCGCAGGCTTGCGCGGTGCCGTCAGGGCTCGAGCTCGATGTCCCAGTAGAGGTAGTCGACCCAGCTCTGGTGGAGGTGGTTCGGCGGGAACCGGCGACCCAGGTCCTGCAGCTCGTACATGGTCGGGCGGCGGGCGGCGCGGGCGGGGTGCATGTGCGCCTCCTTCGGCGTGCGGCCGCCTTTGGTGAGATTGCAGGGCGCACAGGCGGTGACGATGTTCTCCCAGCTCGTGCGGCCCCCTCTCGACCTTGGCATGATGTGGTCGAAGGTCAGGTCTTCCCCGGCACCGCAGTACTGGCAGGCGAAGGCGTCGCGCAGGAACAGGTTGAAACGGGTGAAGGCGGGTGCCCGGTCCTGCGGGATGAAGGTCTTCAGCGCCACCACACTGGGCAGGCGCATCTCGAAAGAGGGAGAGCGCACCAGCTGGTCGTAGGTGGAGACCACGTCCACCCGCTCCAGGAACACCGCCTTGATCACGTCCTGCCAGCCCCAGGTGGACAGGGGATAGTAGGACAGGGGCCGGAAATCGGCGTTGAGCACGAGCGCGGGCCAACCCGACGGGGGCTTCTCGAGCACCTGCATGCCTCAGCCTCCCCAAACGAGGGAGGAGCGAGCGACGATGGTTCTGACCGCGTGGTGGAAGACGAAGCTCCTCATGCGTGCAGCGTGAGCCGCAAGCCGACCCTAGGACAGATTCGGCGACGGGAGAATGACGCCTAAGCGGCGTTGGCGCCCCGTGCGGACGGCCCCTCCCACTCCTGCATCCGCCCTGCCAGCGAGGCCTTCAGGAACGCTGCGCCCACGGCCAGCCCGTCCTGCCCGATGGAGTGGGGAAGTCCGGGCGAAATCAGCCAGCGGCAGCCCACCCCCGCCTGCGCCAGCCCGTCGCGGGCGGCGGCCAGGGCGTGGATGGGCACCACATCGTCCCGGTCGCCGTGAGCCAGGAACACGGGCGGTCGGCTCCTGATCTCCGCACCCAGCCTCTCGGGCGCGGTCAGCACTCCGGAGTAGCCGACCACGGCCCCCAGCGTCTCCGCCCGGCGCAGGCCCACGTGCAGGGCCATCATGGTGCCCTGTGAGAACCCCACCAGGGCGCAGGCGCTCGGCGGCAGCGACCATCGGGTGAGCTCGGCATCGATGAATCGGTCGAGCGCGCCCGCCGCCGCCCGCACGCCCACGCCCATCGCCACGGGATCGAGGCGCGAGATGGGGAACCACTGATAGCCGCCCTGATACCCGGGCACGGCTTCCGGCGCGTTTGGCGAGACGAAGGCGGCGTGCGGCAGGGCCTTGGCGAACAGCGGAGCCAGGCCGATCAGGTCTTCCCCGTTGGAGCCGTAGCCGTGCGCCAGGATCACGATCTGCCGGGGCGCACCGCCGGATGCAGGGGGCTGTCTCGGTCCGTCGAGGGGGCGCATCAGGCGGGCTCATCTGCAGGGGTCAGGGGATGCGGGACCTCGCCCGCCTTCACCGCCACATACCACGCCCACAGGATGTGCGAGGCCGCGGTGCGGTGCGGCCGCCAGCGCTCCGCCCGGGTGTAGGTCTCCCGGGTGTCGGGGCGGGCGGGCAGGCCGTCGAGCCAGCGCACGGCTTCCTGCAGAGCGATGTCGCCCCCTGGGAAGAGGTCTCCCCGCCCCTCGCCCATCATCAGATAGGCCTCGGCGGTCCAGCGACCGATCCCCTTGAGGCGCAGCAGCGTGGCGAGGGCGGAGAGGTCGTCGAGCCGGGCCACGGCCGCCATGTCGAGCTCCCCGGAAAGCTCGGCCTGGGCCAGCGCCCGGGCGTAGGCGGTCTTCTGGCGGGAGAAGCCGCAGGCCCGGAAACGTTCGTCGTCGAGGGCCATGAGCGAGGTCGCGCTCACCCCGCCCGTGACCGCCTGCAACCGATCCCATACCGCCCGGGCCGACACGGTGGAAACCTGCTGGCCGATGACCATCCACACGAGCCCCGCCACCCCGGGCGGGCAGGTCCGTTGCACCATCGGAGGCAGCGACCCCGCCATCGCGGCCAGCGCCGGGTCCAGCCGGCCCACCGCTACGCAGGCGGATGCCAGGTCGAAGGGCGGCGGGGGCGCTGAAGCGTCTGACACGCCTTCGTAAACCCGCCGCCACCGCCAAGCGCAAGCGGCAGCCGAGCCGATCAGCCGCGTATTCACAGGCCGCGCATCGGTCTATGGTGCTTCGGATGTCCAGTTCCGCCGCCGCCCTTTCCGAGGCGCGCCCCTACCATCATGGCGACCTGCGCCGCGCGCTGCTCACGGCCGCGCGCAAGATCATGGTGCAGGAAGGCCAGCTCGCCCTCTCCCTGCGGGCCGTCGCGCGCGAGGCCGGGGTCAGCCCCGCCGCCCCCTACCACCACTTCCGCGACAAGGCCGAGTTGCTGGCCGCCGTGGCGCATGAGGGCTTCGTCGAGCTGGGGGCCGCCATGCGCAAGGCCCGCGACGCCGAGCCTCAGGACAAGCTCACGGCCATGGGCGTGGCCTATGTGGTGTTCAGCCAGGAGAACGCCGCCCTCTACCGCGTGATGACCGAGTGCTCGCGGGTGAAGGACTCCTTCCCCGACCACGAGGCGGTGATCCAGACCAACCCGAATCGCCCCTACGAACTGGTGCGCGACGCCCTGATCGCCAGTGGCGTCGGCACGGCCGACGACGAGATCGGCCTGCACATCACCACCGCCGCCCTCTACTGCGCCGCCCACGGCATGGCCGAGCTGGCGGATTCGGACGGCTTCAAGCCCTTGATCGAGGCTATGGGCGGCAAGCTCGCCTTCTATCGGGCCGCCTTCGCGCAGATCGGGCACCTCAGCGGCCGCTGAGCGCTTCGGCGGCACGGACCTGACCGGCTTCGTCACCCGTTTCGCCCCCTCCCCCACCGGGCGGCTGCATCTGGGCCATGCCGTCAGCGCCCTGACCGCCCACGCCGCCGCCGCCGAGGCGGGTGGCCGCTTCCTGCTGCGCATCGAGGACATCGACGCCACTCGCGCCCGGCCGGAATTCGAGGCTGGCATCCTCGCCGACCTCGCCTGGCTCGGGATCGAGTGGGAGACGCCGGTGCGCCGCCAGTCGGACCACATGGGCACCTACCGCTCAGCCCTGCAGACTCTGATCGACGCCGGCCTCGCCTATCGCTGCTTCCGTACCCGCCGGGAGGTGCTGGAGGCCATGACCTCGGCCCCGCACGGCCCCGGCGAAGGGGCTGAAGGCACAGTGTTCCGAGGCGGCCCCCTTGCGCCTGAAGAGGAGGCGGCGCGGGTGGCAGCAGGCGAAGCGTTCGCCTGGCGGCTCTCGCTCGATCAGGCCCGCGCCCGGCTCGGAGGCTGGAGCGGCTTGGGCTTCGAGGAGCAGAGCCAGGGGCCAAACGGCGAGCACGGGCTGCAGACCGCCGCGCCAGAACGGCTGGGCGACATCGTGCTCGCCCGCAAGGACGGGGGCGTGGCCTACCACCTCGCGGTCACCGTCGATGACGCCCTGCAGGGGGTGACCCACGTGATCCGGGGTGACGACCTGTTCGAGGCCACGCACGTGCAGCGGCTGCTGCAGGCCCTGCTGGGTCTGCCCACGCCAGCCTATCGTCACCACCCCCTCGTGCTCGGCCCTGACGGCAGCCGGTTGGCCAAGCGCAACGGCGCGCGGAGCCTGGCGGACCTGCGGCAGGCGGGCGTGGCGGCACCCAGAACCGCTGACGCCGCCCGGGCCCTGGCCCGGGACCTGGCGGGGGTGGCGCTGGCGGGCGACGCCTGAAACAAGGGCTGCCCCGGAGCCCTCGACCATGTCCGCCGCCCTTCCCTCGACCACAGACCGCCGGGCGCTGGCCGTACTCGTCTTCGGCGCCAGCGTGATCGGCTGCGGCCCGGTGATGATCCGGCTGGCAGCCGCAGGGCCCTCGGCCATCGGCCTGTGGCGCCTGACCTTCGCCCTGCCGATCATTCTGGTGCTGGCCTTGGTGGAGCGGCGGCGCGCACCCGATGGCGCGGCTCGGGGGCCGCTGTTCAAGGCACCGGGCGTGGCGTGGCTGGCGGGGGCCATGTTCGCGGGCGATCTGGCCTTCTGGCACTACGGGGTGCGCTACACGAGCGTGGCCAACGCCACCGTGCTGTCGAACCTCACCCCGGTGATCGTGGCGGTGGCGGCCTGGCTCCTTTTCGGAGAGCGACCCACCCGGCGGCTGGCGGCCGGGCTGACGCTTGCGGTGGGCGGCGCGGTGGTGATGGCCCTGGCGCGGCGGGGGCCCCTGCCGGAGGGGGCGAATCCTCTCTTGGGCGACATCCTCTCCGCCTCCACGGCGCTCTGGTACTCGGGCTACTTCCTGGCGGTGCGGCGGGCGCGGGAAACCATGGGCACCGCCAAGGTCATGCTGGTGTCGAGCGTCTGCGGCATCCCGCTCCTCCTCGTGGCCGTGGTCGTTCTGAAGGAGCCGCTCCTGCCCGCGACGCTCATCGGCTGGGCGGCCTGCATGGGGCTCGGGCTGATGCACGTGACCGGGCAGGGCTCCATCGCCTGGGCGCTGGGGCGTCTGCCCACGGCCCTCGCGGCCGTGGTGGTGCTCGTGCAGCCGGTGGTGGCGGCCGCCCTTGGATGGGCCGTTTTCGGCGAAGCGGTGAATCCGGTGCAGGCACTGGGCGCCCTTCTGGCGCTGGGCGGGGTGGTTCTGGCGCAGACGGTGGCGAAGTCGAAGCCGCCGGGAGAAGCTTAGCCGCACACCCCGTATCCGCCGACGTCCAAATGCAGGTGGTCGTGGTGGTCGGCGTTGTAGTCGGGGGAGAGGGCGCCGCCGGAGAAGGTCTTGCAGGCCCCGTCCCGCAGGGCGTGGAGGAACTGGCCCTTGGCCCCCGGGTCGGCCCAATCCTTCGCCACCACCACCGTCTGGCCGTTGGTGAGCGTGAACGAGGCCACGTCCATCGCCTTGGCCTGGGCGTGTTCGCTCAGGCGCTGCGTGCGGGCTATGGGTCGGCACTGGTGGATGCCGATGGTGTTCACCTGTTCCACATCCGCGGCGAAGAACCGCCGGGCCGCGGGTTCGACCACCTGCCGCTCCCACACGAGGTAGGCCGAGGCGAGGCCGCAATCCATCGGCGCGGCCGCAGGCGAGAGCCGCGCCTCAGCGCTGAGCGAGATCGCGTCAGGCACGGCGCACTCGACCCTGTCCGACGCGATCGGCGTGGGCGTGAAGGTGATGCCCTCCCGCGCCAGGAACGCCCGGCACTGGTCGCCCGCCAACGCCCGATCGCGAGGCGCACCGGGCGCGCCGCCGACCCGCGCCAGCTTCTGCCTCGTGAACGGGCCGACCGGATCGCGAAGCGTCAGGGGCTTCCATGCCAGATCCGTGCGCGGAGCCAGGGCGTCTGCGCACGCCACGATCACGAGGAGGAGGATCGCAAAGTCGAGCACCGCTTCCCACAGGCTGAACCAGCCCGCGACGTAGCTCGCCCCCGCCCGGGCGTGCATCCGGGCGTTGGAGCGAGCGAGGCGGCCCCGCTCGGGCGCGGTGCGAACGAAAACGACCGCGGCCGCCCACTCCCGTCTCAGTCGGGCCGAGAGGCTCTCCCGGCCTTCCATAGGGTCAGGCGGCGAGGCGCTTGCCCGGCGCGCCGAGGCTCAGGGCCTCATAGCGGCGCAGGTGGTGATCGAGGTCGCCGAACAGGCCTTCGATGATGGTGGCGCGCTTGAAGTAGTGACCCAGCGCCAGTTCGTCGGTCATGCCCATCCCGCCGTGGATCTGCACCGCGCTCTGCCCCACGAAGCGGCAGGCCTTGGCGATCTGCACCTTGGCGGCGCTGGCCGCTTTCGCCCGCTCCTTCGGCTCGGCTTCGAGCTTGAGGGTGACCATGTAGGTCATGGAGTTGGACAGTTCGAGCGAGGTGAACATGTCCACCATGCGGTGCTGCAGCACCTGGAAGTTGGCGATGGGCGTCTTGAACTGAACGCGCTGCTTCGAATAGTCGAGCGTGTCGGCGTGCAGGCGGCGCATGCAGCCCACGGCCTCGGCACAGATGGCGGCGATGGCCTCGTCGGTCACCTGCTCAATCAGCGGCAGGCCAGAGCCCTCGTCGCCGAGGAGGCGGGCGGGGGTGTTCTCAAAGCTGATCTCGGAAGCGCGACGGCCGTCGACGGTGGGGTAGTCGCGGGTGTTCATGCCGGCGGCGGCCTTCTCGACCACGAACACCGACACGCCGTCCTTGTCGCGACGCGACCCGCCGGTCCGGGCGGTGACGAAGAGGTGCGTCGCCCAGGGCGCGCCGACGACCACGGCCTTGCGGCCGTTGAGCACATAGCCCGAGCCGTCCTTGCGGGCGGTCGTCTCAAGGTCGGCCAGGTCGTAGCGACCCTTGGGCTCGGCGTAGGCGAAGGCCCCGATGACTTCGCCGCCGATGATACCGGGGATCAGCTCGTCGGCCAGATCGCCGCCCGCGCGCTTCAGGAAGCCGCCGCCGATCACCACCGTGCCGAGATAGGGTTCGACCACGAGGCCTTTGCCGATCTCCTCCATCACGACCATGTTGTCGACCGCGCCGCCACCCAGGCCGCCCTGCTCCTCGGTGAAGGGGGCGCCCAGGATGCCGAGCTCTTCGGCGAACGCCTTCCAGGCGTCGGGCGACCAGCCGGCTTCGGAGTGCACGATCTTCTTGCGGGCGTCGAAGTCATAACGGTCCGCGATGAAACGGCCGAGGCTGTCGCGCAGCATGGTCTGTTCGTCGGTGAAGTCGAAGTTCATCCCTAGTCCTCTGGCCGCATTCAGTGCGCCTGCGCCCTGCGGCGTGTCTGCGGACATCGACAGGAAACGACGCCTCAAGGCAAGAGGGAGCCGCTCGCAGCTCAGCGCCGCGGCTGGGCTTTCGCGGCCGTCGGCTTGGAGGCGGGGGGCGGCCCGGAGGCCTTCACCTTGGCGATCAGCGCCTCGGCCCATTCGCCCTGCGCTTTGGCGGTGAAACAGGCCAGAGCCTGTTGCGCGGCCGGCCGATCCGCCCCTCCTAGGGACAGTTTGAGGGGCGCCAGGAAGGCGACGGGCGCGGCAGAGTCTGTGCAGACCTCGCTCAGGCCGAGGGTCCGGGAAGCCGTTGCGCGGGCGCAATATCGCGCGGCAGGGGGCGCGCCGTTCCAGGCTGCGTCGAGCGCCGTGCGGTCGATCCCCTTGGAGCGCGATATCACATAAAGCGCGCCGTCCTGCCGCGCCTGCGAGACGATGGCTGCCTGCACTCAGGCGGGCGGCACATCGCGCGTGGCGGCGCAGGTCGCCACGAACACCGCCAGCTGGGGAGCGCGGGTGCTCAAAAGCTTCACGGCTCTGGCGGGGTTCAAGGCATAAGCGTCGAGAAACGCTTGGGGGGCCTGCGGCAGCGTTTGAGACTAAGCGCAAACCGTCACGGACTCGGCGCGAGCCGAACCCGCGGCGGTGAGCAGAAAGAGCCCGCCCGCCGCGGCCGCCGCATGCAACCGCGTCACGTCAGAGGCCCAGCACCATCTTGGCGATGATGTTGCGCTGAATCTCGTTGGAGCCGCCATAGATCGAGGTTTTGCGCACGTTGAAGTAGGTGGGCGCGGCGCGGTGGGCGTAGTCCGGCCCGATGGGCAGGGCGTTGTCGCCGCCTTCCGGGAAACCGCGGAAGTAGGGAGCGCCGTAGTGGCCCGCGGCCTCCAGCACCAGTTCGGTGATGCGCTGCTGGATCTCGGTGCCCTTGATCTTGAGAAGCGAACTTTCCGGCCCCGGCCCCTTGCCGGCGTTCTCGGCGGCCAGGGTGCGAAGCTCGGTGTATTCGAGCGCGGTCAGGTCGATCTCCAGTTCGGCGATCTTGCGGGCGAAGAACGGGTCTTCCAGAAGGGACACGTCGTCCTCCCGCTCCTGGGCGGCCATGTCCTTGATCTTTGAGATGCCGCGCTTGGAGCGGGCCACGCCGGCGATGCCGGAGCGTTCGTGGGCGAGCAGGAACTTGGCGCAGGTCCAGCCCTTGTTCTCGCCGAAGATGCGGTTCTCCACCGGCACCTTCACGTTCTCGAGCCACACCTCGTTCACCTCGTGCTCGCCGCCCAGGGTGATGATCGGGCGCACGGTCACGCCGGGCGACTTCATGTCGATGAGGAGGAAGCTGATGCCTTCCTGGATCTTGGCGGTCGGATCGGTGCGCACGAGGCAGAAGATCCAGTCCGCGTGCTGGGCCAGCGTGGTCCAGGTCTTCTGGCCGTTGACGAGGTAATATTCCTTGCCGTCGTCGGCGGTGAACCGCTCGGCCTTGGTCTTCAGCGAGGCGAGGTCGGAGCCGGCACCCGGCTCGGAGTAGCCCTGGCACCACCAGATGTCGCCCGAGAGCGTGGGCGGCAGGAACTTAGCCTTCTGCTCCGGCGTGGCGAAGGTGTAGATCACCGGCCCGACCATGTTGATGCCGAAGGGCAGGATCGGCACCGCGTCGATCCGAGCCAGCTCCTCCGACCAGATGTATCGCTGTACGGAAGTCCAACCCGGTCCGCCGTATTCCTTCGGCCACGCGGGCGCGACCCAGCCCTTGGCGGCCAGCACGCGGTGCCAGGAGAGAAAGTCCTCCTTGGCCATCTCCTCGCCCTCCTCCTGCACGGCCTTGAGACCGGCGGGATAGTTCTGAGCGATGAACTCGCGGACTTCCTGACGGAAGGCGAGGTCTTCGGGGGAAAAGTCGAGGTTCATGGCGTCCTCCGCATGCGGGCGCGTCATGGCGCCATCCCCTTGCCGCGGTCGGGGGCCGGGGTTCGGATCACGATATGACGACGCGCCCGCCGCTTGGCAACGGCGCCGCGAGGGCAAGCGCCTGCCCCAGCCGCGCCATTGCGGCGGGCTCGGGCGTATACCCGGTTGGCGAAGTCTGCCCCTATGAGGCCATGAGACAGTCGGAACTGCGCCTCTTCGCCACCTTGGGCCTGCTCATCTGGCTGTCAGGAGCGGTCACCTTCCGCTTCGGCGGGCATCTGATGTTCGAGTCAGGCCCGGTGATCGTGGCGGTCAGCGCGATCAGCATCGCCGTGTCCGTGTGCCTTCTCCTGAGCACGCTGATGAACTGGCGGAAGGCTTCGGAGACGGACTCCCTCGTCATCGCGGTGGTCATGGCCCTGCCGGGGCTGTTCGGCGATGTCGCCTACACCCTGGCGTTCGCCCCAATCACCGGGCTCAAGCCGGAGACCGCAAGCACCTTTGCGGCGGTCGTGATCTTCGGCAACGCGGCCCTGTTCAGCTTCGCTCTCTGGCGAGCGCGGCCTCGCGGCTGACGCCAGGAGCGACGCGCCCACGCGGTCAGCCGCTCAGAGTTCTCCCGCCACCTTCACGATCGCCAGCGCCGCCAGCCCGTCTTCGCCTCTGCCACCGCCCGCTCCCCTCAGCACGGCAGGCGCGGCACCCGCCCCGCCCTCCCCGCTGGCGAAGCGCACGTGTGCCAGGGCGTCGGGGTTGAGGGCGTCGCACACGGCGGCCGCGGCGCTGGCGGCCACTCCTGAGAGGAGCACGGGCACGCCCTGCACCCGTGCGGCGAGGATCGCGCCGACCATCGCCGCCGTCTCGCGCCCGCCGAGGCGGCGCAGGGCCTGCAGGGGATCGCCCCCGCTCTCCCGGGCAAGCTCACGGGCGTGGTCGGGCAGATCGGATGCATGGCCGGAGAGGTAGGCGATCAACCGCCCGGCAGCGGCGGCCCCGCCCTCCGTCAGATCGGAAAGGATCAGCACGTCCGGGTTCTTCGCCAGCGCCTCCATTCCGAACGCGCTTGTGGCGGCGCACTCGCGCTCGGTCATCACCGGGCGGTGTGCGGGGTCCGGAGCAGGGCGGTCCAGGCCGAGGTCGAACACCTCGACGCCGGCGCCGAGCGACTTGGCCAGGGTGTTGATGACACCGCCGCCGTTGGCGAGGGAGTCCAGGACCGCCCGGGTGCGGGCCGGGGCATCGGCCACGTGCTCGAAGGATGAGGCGTAGAGCGCAAGGATCGGACGGCGCACCCCACGCCGGGTGGCTTCGGGGCCGCCCGGCCAGGCGGCGAGCCAGGCGGCTAGGTCGATCAGTATGTCGGAGGTCGTCTGCCCGGCGAGCCGGCTACGCAACGCTGCGGCGGCTTCTGTGTCGGGAGGGGGCAGGTCTCGGCTGAGGGCGCGGATATCGTCGAGTGGGGAGGCCATGCGAGGGCCTGTGCCCAAAACCGGCCCCTTAAGGAAGAGCGGGCGGCGCGCGCGGGACTGTAAGCGTCGCGCGCGCCGTCAGACAAAGCTCACTTCGAGGCGACCGAGAACGTGGCGGCCACGGGGGCCTTGGCGGGAACGGTCGAGGGCAGGGGCGAGAAGGCGGCGGCACCCATGGCGGCCACGAGGGTGGCGATCAGGAGAGCGGAGCCGGAGGCGTTGGTCAGGTTGGAGAGCGTCATGGTCTCGATCCTTTGAGTGGAAGCCGCGGGGCGATCCCGTTTGCTTCGTGAACGAGACCCTTATCCGCCACTCATCTTGGCTGTTCCAGTTAATTGGAAGTCATATTGAACAATAACTTGAATGTAATGATCCCTGCGATAGCTATTACGTGGAGTTAATATTCGACACGCCTGCACTTGACCTGCGGCCCCCGTAAGGGCGTGCGCCGGGATCGCCCGCCTTCCTTTGGGCGCGGCAAGTCGCTATCTGGAGGGCTCAAAGCCCCCTCCCCCCTAGGACGACAGCGCCCGGCCTGCAGCGGCAGAGGCGTGAAGGTATTGATATGGCTCAGCAATATATCTACCAGATGCAAGGCCTCACCAAGGCCTGGCCCGGCGGCAAGAAGGTGTTCGAGAACGTCTGGCTGTCGTTCTACTCCGACGCCAAGATCGGCGTCGTGGGCGTCAACGGCTCCGGCAAGTCGACCCTGCTCAAGATCATGGCGGGCATCGACAAGGAGTTCAACGGCGAGGCCAAGGCCGCCGACGGCATCAAGATGGGCTACCTTGAGCAGGAGCCTCATATCGATGAAGCGCTCGACGTGTGGGGCAACGTCATCTCCGCCTGCGAAGAGAAGAAGGTCTTCGATCGCTACAACGCCATCGCCGTCGAAATGGCCGAGAACTATACCGACGAGCTGATGGAGGAGATGAACACCCTTCAGGAGATCATCGACGCGGGCGACCTGTGGGATATCGACAGCCGTGTGGAGCAGGCGATGGAAGCCCTTCGCTGCCCGCCTGCCGACATGCCCGTGAACAACCTCTCAGGCGGTGAGAAGCGCCGCGTGGCCCTGGCCCGCCTGCTGCTCTCCAAGCCCGACATGCTGCTGCTCGACGAGCCCACCAACCACCTCGACGCCGAAAGCGTCGCCTGGCTGCAGCACCACCTGGAGGCCTTCAAGGGCTGCGTGATCCTGGTCACCCACGACCGTTACTTCCTGGATCAGGTGACCAAGTGGACGCTGGAGCTGGACCGCGGCAAGGGCATCCCCTTCGAGGGCAACTACTCCGGCTGGCTGGAGCAGAAGACCAAGCGCATCGTGCAGGAGAACTCGGAGTCCGAGGCCCGCCAGCGCGCCATGACCAAGGAGCTGGAGTGGGTGCGTTCCAACGCCAAGGCCCGCCAGACCAAGTCCAAGGCCCGCCTGGCCGCCTATGACGAGATGGTGCGCGAGCAGGAGCAGGGCCGTGGCGCCCAGACCCACGCCCACATCCAGATCCCCCCCGGCCCGCGCCTGGGCAACGTGGTCTTGGAAGTCACCGACCTCGAGAAGGAATACGGCGACAAGGTGCTGTTCAAGGGCCTCAGCTTCCGCCTGCCGCCCAACGGCATCGTGGGGGTGATCGGGCCCAACGGCGCCGGCAAGTCGACCCTCTTCAAGCTTATCACCGGGCAGGAGAAGCCGGACTCTGGCACCGTGAAGGTGGGTGAGACGGTGAAGCTCGCCTATGTCGACCAGTCCAGAGACAGCCTCGATGCGTCCAAGACCATCTGGCAGGAGATCAGCCACGGGCTGGACGTGATGATGGTGGGCAAGCGCGAGGTGAACACCCGCTCTTACGTCGGCAGCTTCAACTTCAAGGGCGGCGACCAGCAGAAGAAGGTGGGCCAGCTCTCCGGCGGAGAGCGCAACCGCGTGCATCTCGCCAAGACCCTGGCCGAGGGCGGCAACCTGATCCTCCTCGACGAACCCACCAACGACCTGGACATCGAGACGCTGCAGAACCTGGAAGAAGCGCTGGAAGGTTTCGCCGGCTGCGCCGTGGTCATCTCCCACGACCGCTGGTTCCTGGATCGCCTCGCCACCCACATCCTGGCCTTCGAGGGCGACAGCCACGTGGAGTGGTTTGAGGGCAACTTCGAAGCCTACGAAGAGGACAAGAAGCGCCGACTGGGCGCCGACAGCCTCATCCCCAAGCGCATCAAGTTCCAGAAGTTCGCGCGGGTTTAGGAGCGCAGGCGCGGCCTCAGTCGCCCAGGGCGTCCACCGAGATCGCCACGGTCTTGCCGCGCGACTGGGGGTCCCAGCCCGCGGCGATGGCGGAGAGGATCGCCTTGGCCACAAGCGGCTTGGGCAGTTGCGCCGGCTGGATCAGGGGCGTGCCCTTGCGGGGCGCTGGCGCGGGCGGAAACTCCACCACGGCCTCGCGCACGCCCTCCACGTGGCGCACCGCGATCGCCATGCCGCGCCACCCGGCCGCGTCGCTCGACCACACGGGCTGGCGCTGGACGCGCCAGACATAGGCCTCGCCCTCGACCTCGATCTCCGCTTCGACCGCCCGTTTCTTCTGCGCCATGCGCACGGGTTAGCCCGGCTGCTTGCTCCAGACCATCCCGGTGACCCAGCGAAGGCTTGAGCTTCGTTGCGGGGTGCAACCTTTCTCCGCCTCGACGGTTCGCCGCCCAGCCCCACCCCAGTCTGGAGATCGACCCATGACCGACGTTCAAGACCGGGCACCCGCCAAGACAGCGCCGGTGCCGCCCCTCGAAGATCCGCGCACGAAATATCCGCAGCCGCCGTTCAAGCGGCAAACCCAAGCCTGGCCGGGGCTCGCCTCGCAGATGGAGCCCCGCCCGGATCATGGAGAGGAGAGCTACAAAGGCTCAGGCCGTCTTCTGGGGCGCAAGGCGCTCATCACCGGCGGCGACTCCGGCATGGGTCGCGCGGCCGCCATCGCCTATGCCCGCGAGGGGGCCGATGTGGCGATCAACTACTTCCCCACCGAAGAGCCAGACGCGCTGGAAGTGATCGCCCTGATCCGCGCGGCAGGCCGCAAGGCTGTCGCCATCCCCGGCGACCTGCGCTCCGAGGCGTTCTGCACGGAGCTCGTCGCCAAGGCCGTTCAGGCCTTGGGCGGGCTGGACATCGTCGTTTCGAACGCGGGCCGCCAACAGGCTCACGACTCGATCCTGGACATCAGCACCGAAGACTTCGACGCCACGATGAAGACTAACATCTATGCGCCGTTCTGGATCATCAAGGCCGCCCTGCCCCACCTGAAGCCCGGCTCCTGCATCATCGGCAGCACTTCGGAGCAGGCGACTGATCCTACGCCGGACCTTTACGACTATGCGCAAACCAAGGCGGCCACGACCAACTACGTCCGCTCTCTCGCCAAGCAGCTGGCGCCCAAGGGCATTCGCGTTAACGGCGTGGCACCCGGCCCGATCTGGACCGCCCTGCAGGTTTCAGGCGGGGCCTCGATGGAGAAGCTGGAGGGTTTCGGCGGACAGACCCCGATGGGGCGTCCCGGCCAGCCTGCCGAACTCGCTTCGATCTATGTGCAACTGGCGGCCAGCGACGCGAGCTACGCCACCGGTCAGGTCTACGGGGCCTCCGGCGGCGCGGGCATGCCGTAGCCCGCGTCATGCGAGGCGGGCCCAATCGCGGGCCCGCCTCCGTCGCCTCAGTGCGGCGTCTGGGTGCGGAGTTGCCCGATGAGCACGCCGATGTCGCCGCGGTTGTTGTCCAGCGTCGACACGAAGTCCTGCTGCTGGGTGAGGGCCAACCACACGCCCGCGACGTTCACGTCCACCACGCGCCAGCCAGACCCTGCGCGCACCACGCGCCACTGCACGTTGGCGGGCTTTCCGCCGCCGGTGACCTGGCTCGACACCACCACGTCTCCCGGCTTGCGCACGATCGAGCCGGTGACCTTCAGCCCTTGGCCGCGATACTGGCCGAGGCGGCTCTCGTAGACTCCGTTGGCGTAGCCACGGAACGCGTCCGAGAAGTCGGCGTACTGGCCGGGCGTGATGGTGCGGCGGTACTTGCCGAGCACGAAGCCGCTGATGCGGGGCACGTCGGCCACTTGGTCCACGAAGGCGCGGAAGTCGGCCTTCTTCTGCGCCGTGTTCTCGCCGGAGGAGAGGATCTGCAGGGCGCGTGAGGCCTGCGTCTGCACGAACCCCTCTGCCGAGGCGTCACGCTCGGCCTGCGCGAAGGCCGGGGTCGCGGCCAGAAGGCTGATGGGGGCGGCGGCGGCGGCGCTGAGGGCCAGAGCGACGAAGAAAGGCTTGAAGGTCATCGGGCGGGCGGGTCCTGGGGCGAAGGCGAGCTGGGCGGTACGGGGCGTTGCGGCGACTGTGCTGCGGGTTCGGGGCCGAAGTCGGGCAGCGCCTGCACGCTGTCGGACGTGGCCGCATCCCCGTTCACGAAGGCGGCGCGGTTCTGCAGATAGAGCGAGCGGGTGGTCACATAGGGGTCGGTGGCGGTGCGGTCGATGTCCTTGAGGATCGGATCGACGCGGTCGCGGGCGTCCACGGCACCGCCGATGGCCCGGGCATAGCCGAGGGCAGCACGGCCTTCGTAGTTCACCACGTTGAAGGGGTCGGCCACCGTGTCCACGCCCCGCCCGGCGATGTCGCGCAGGGTCGTGGGGCCGAGGAGCGGCAGGTAGAGGTAGGGCCCGGTTCCCACGCCGTAGCGGCCCAGCGTCTGGCCGAAGTCCGCCCCGTGGTAGGGCAGTCCCACACCCTCGCCCACCTCACCGAATCCGCCGACCCCCACGGTGGAGTTCACGACGAAGCGCCCGAGGGTGACGGCAGCACGCTTGGGCCGAAGCTGCAGCATGTCGTTGATGAACACGATCGGCCCGGTGAGGTTGGTCAGGGCATTGTGAACGCCGTTGCGGGCGGGCGTGGGCACGGCGTGGTGATAGAACACCACCCCCGGCCTCACGAGCCGATCGAGCCCCTGGTTGAAGCGGTAGAAGGCGCGGTTGGCCCCCTCCCAGGGATCGCCGGGCACCGCCGCCCCCGTCGCCACGGCCTGCGCCTGGGCGACGCCACCAAGGGCCGAGGCCGACATCGCGAGGGTGAGGGCGAGGATCGACGCGCGCATGGGACAGAAGACCTTCGTTGCCTGCGCCAGAACAGCGCCTCGGCGGCCTAACGCATAAACTGACATGTGGTGCCGCGATGCCGAGCCCCGCCTTGACATAAGGATATAAAGATATCTTTATGCGCTGCATGCGAACCCGCGGCGACACGCTTGTGGACTGGCTGCGCGCAACCGGCGAGCCCACCCGACTGCGCGTGCTGGCCCTCCTCGCCCGCGAGGAACTGGCGGTGATCGAGATCGGCCGCATCCTGCAGCAGAGCCAGCCCCGCGTCTCGCGTCACCTGAAGCTTCTCACCGAAGCGGGTCTGGTGGAGCGGTTTCAGGACGGGGCATGGGTATTCCACCGCCTCTCCGCCGCCGAGCCCGTGCGCGGATTCCTCGAGGGCGTGCTGGGCCTTCTCGACACCGACGCCGACCCCTATGCCGCCGACCGACACAGCCTGGAGCAGGTGCGGGGCGAGCGGGGCGAGCAGGCGGCCGCCTATTTCGCACGCAACGCCGCCCACTGGGACGAGATCCGTTCCCTCCACGTGGATGAGGCGGAGGTGGAGGCGGCGATCCTTCGCGCCGCCGGCCCCGGCCCCTATCGCCGCCTGGTGGACCTGGGCACCGGTGCCGGGCGTATGCTGACACTCCTCGGCCCGCACGCCGAGCACGCGGTGGGGCTCGACCTGTCGCAGTCCATGCTCAACATCGCTAGGGGCGAGGTGGCGCGGGCGGGGTTGGAGGCGCGGTGCGAGCTGCGCCACGGCGACATCTTCTCCACCGGCCTGCCGGGGGCCTGCGCCGACCTCGTGGTCATCCACCGAGTGCTGCATTACCTGGCCGATCCGGCCAAGGCGCTGGAGGAGGCCGCCCGGCTCCTGCGGCCGGGGGCGCGGCTCCTGGTGGTGGATTTCGCGCCGCACGCGCTGGAGCAGCTTCGCGACCAGCACCAGCACCGCCGCCTCGGCTTCTCGGACGAGGAGATGTCGCGCGCCCTGGCCGGGGCGGGGCTCGACCCCGAACCCCCAGTGGCCCTGCCGCCTGCGAAGGCCGGTGGGCTGACCGTCGAAATCTGGAGCGCGCGCGCCGCCGCCGCACCTTTGGAAGTAGAGAGAACCGCCGCATGAGCGCCGCCGCCGCCCGCATCACGCCCCAGCGCCTCGCCCCCACGGCGCTCGGCCCCATCGCCCGCGCCGGCGAGCGGCAGGACGGACGGTTGAACGTTTCGTTCGAGTTCTTCCCGCCCAAGTCGGACGAGGCGGAGGCTGTGCTCTGGTCCTCCATCGAGCGGCTGGCCCCCCTGAACCCGACCTTCGTCTCGGTCACCTACGGAGCCGGCGGCTCCACCCGCGAGCGCACGCATCGCACGGTGAAGCGCATCCTCGACGACACCGCCCTGAAGCCCGCCGCCCACCTCACCTGCGTGGAGGCCTCCCGCGCCGACGTGGATCAAGTGATCCAGGAGTACTGGGACGCGGGCGTGCGCCACATCGTGGCCCTGCGGGGCGATCCGCCCACCGGCGCGGGCATCGGCGGCGTCTACACGCCCCGGGCCGACGGCTACGCCAACGCCACCGAACTCACCGCCGCGATCACCAAGGTCGCCCCCTTCGAGGTGAGCGTGGGCGTCTACCCCGAGCGGCACCCGGAGAGCCCGAGCCTCGCGCACGACATCGACGTTCTGAAGGCCAAGGTGGACGCGGGCGCCACCCGCGCCATCAGCCAGTTCTTCTTCGACATCGACGCCTTCCTGCGCTTCGTCGATCAGGCGCGGGCAGCGGGCGTGACCATCCCGATCCTGCCGGGGATCATGCCGGTGACCAATGTGAAGGCCCTGGCCCGCATGTCGGCCATGTGCGGCGCGAGCCTGCCCGCTTGGCTCTCCAAGCTGTTCGACGGGCTGGACGCCGACGTGGACACCCGCCGCCTGATCGCCTGCTCGGTCGCCGCCGAGATGTGCGCCAAGCTGGAGGAGCGCGGCTTCACCGACTTCCACTTCTACACCCTGAACCGGGCCGACCTCGTCTTCGCTATCTGCCGCGTGCTGGGCGCCCGCGGCCCCGCTCTGGAGTCCGCCGCCTGATGCCCGCCCTGCCGATCCCCCCCTCACCGCCCGCCTGGTCCCTGCCGATGGCGCCGGTGCACATCGCGGGCGAGCTCTACGACGTGGGCAGCGAGGGCATCTCGGCCTTCGTGCTGAAGACCAAGGCCGGCGCGGTGCTCATCGATGCCGGGATGCCCGCCTACGCCCCGCAACTTCTCAAGAACCTGAGCGCCGTGGGCGTGCAGCCCAAGGACGTGAAGATCATCATCGCAGGCCACGCCCACTTCGATCACGCGGGCGGGTTCGCCGCGGTGAAGGCGGCCACGGGCGCGAAGCTCGCGATCATGGACGCCGACGTCCACTGGGACGAGACCGGCACCTACCCCGGCCGCGATGACCACCTGCTCGACTACCCGCCGGTGAAGGTGGACCGCGTGCTGCACGACGGCGACACCGTGAGCCTCGGCGGCACGACCCTCACCGCCCACAAGACCCCCGGCCACACCCCCGGCTGCACCACCTGGACCTTCCCGGTGAGCGAGGGCGGCAGGACCTATTCGGTGATCTATCAGTGCAGCATGACGGTGGGCGCCAACCGCCTGTTCGAGCCGCAGATCACGCACAAGGGCATCGTCGCCGACTACCGAAAGACTTTCGCCACGCTGAAGACCATGAAGGCCGACATCTTCCTCGCCCCCCACGCCGAACAGTTCGACCTGACGGGGAAGCTCGCCAAGGTCGCGCCGGGCGCGCCCAACCCCTTCGTCGATCCTGACGAACTGCAGCGCCGCGTCGCCACCGCCGAGGCGGGCTTCGAGGTCGAACTGAAGAAGCAGGAAGCCGCCCGATGACCCGCACCGAACGCGTCGCCGCCCTCTACGCCGCCTCTCGTGAGCGCATCCTCGTGCTCGACGGCTCGTGGGGCGTGATGATCCAGAAGCGCAAGCTGGAGGAGGCCGACTATCGCGGCACGGCCTTCGCCGACCTGCCCGGTCAGCAGAAGGGCAACAACGACCTCCTCTGCGTCACCCGGCCGGACATCATCGCCGACCTGCACGACCAGTATTACGCCGCCGGAGCCGACATCTCGGAGACCAACACCTTCTCCGCCACCTCGGTCGCGATGGAGGATTACGGCGCCCAGGGCCATGTGCGGGAGATCAACCTCGCCGGTGCCCGCGTGGCCCGCGAGGTGGCCGACCACTGGACCGCGAAGGAGCCGCACAAGCCGCGCTTCGTTGCGGGCTCCATCGGGCCGCTGAACAAGATGCTGTCCATGAGTTCGGACGTGAACGATCCGGGTGCCCGGCTGGTCACCTTCGAGCAGGTGTATCAGGCCTACCGCGAGCAGGTGGCGGCGCTGCACGAAGGCGGCGTCGACCTCTTCCTGATCGAAACCATCACCGACACCCTGAACTGCAAGGCCGCGATCAAGGCGATCCTGGACCTGGCGGACGAGGGCTATGAGCTCCTGCCGATCTGGATCTCGGGCACCATCACCGACCGCTCGGGCCGCACGCTCTCGGGGCAGACGGTGGAGGCGTTCTGGAACAGCGTGCGCCACGCCAAGCCCTTCGCCATCGGCCTGAACTGCGCCCTGGGCGCCGACCTGATGCGCCCGCACATCGCGGAGCTAAGCCGCGTCGCCGACACCCTTGTCAGCGCCTACCCCAACGCCGGCCTTCCCAACGCCTTCGGAGAGTACGACGAGGAACCGCATCAGACCGGCCACCACCTGCACGAATGGGCAGCGTCGGGCCTGGTCAACATCGTCGGCGGCTGCTGCGGCACCACCCCCGACCACATCCGCCACGTGGCCGACGCCGTGAAGGGCATGACGCCCCGCCAGCCCCCCGAACGCCCCCGCGCGCTCCGGCTGGCCGGGCTGGAGCCGTTCGAGCTGGCATGACCGCGCTCGATCCCAAGCTGGCCCTCACCGCCGTCGAAACCGAGTCGCTGCGGCAGCTGCGCACCCGGCTGAACAAGCCCGCCACGAGCGATGCGGCGCGGCTGGTGCTGGGGAAGGTGTTTCTGGAGACCGTGGCACGCATGGGGCTCACCCCTGCCGAGCCCTCGGCCGCCCAGCCCACCGCCCCCAAGGCGTTGATCGAGGCCGCTCACGCCGCTGACATGGGCGGGCTGCGCCTCCTGACCGGGCGCCTGGCGGCGATCCGCGCTGCAGACCGCAAGGCGTGGGCCGCAACCTTGGCCGCAGGCGCACCGCAGGCCATCGTCTCGCGCCGCCTCGCGCTCGCGGGGCGCGAGCCGGCCAAGGTTCCGGCGGAGAGCTGACCCATGACCACCCGTCGCGATTTTCTCACTGCCCTCACTGCCGTCGCTGGAGTTTCAGCTGCGTGGACGGCCGTCCGGGCGATGGGGCTGACGGAAGGCACGATCGAGTGGGGCGGCGCCCCGGCGCTGCCGCCGGGCTCAGGCAAGGGCGCCAAGGTGGTGATCCTCGGCGCCGGGGTGGCCGGGCTATCGGCCGCATACGAGCTCGGCAAGGCGGGCTACGTCTGCACGATCCTCGAGGCCCGGGACCGGGTGGGCGGGCGCAACTTCACTGTTCGCCACGGCACCAAGCTGAAGATGGACGACGGCACCGACCAGACCTGCACCTTCGACGACGACCCCTCGCTGTATTTCAACGCCGGCCCCGCGCGCATTCCCAGCCACCACCTGGCCACCCTCGGCTATTGCCGGGAGCTGGGCGTGAAGATGGAAACGCTGATCAACCACTCGGAAAGCGGCCGCATCCAGTCCGACGCCATCAACGGCGGCAAACCCATCCAGATGCGCCAGGCCGCCTACGACACCCGCGGCCACCTGGCGGAGCTGTTCGCCAAGTCGGTCCGCAACGGCGGCCTCGACAAGGAGATGACCAAGGCCGACCAGGACCAGCTGATGGCCGGCCTCGTGCAATGGGGCGGGCTGAGCGGCGGCAAGCGCACCGGCGGCCCGCGCGTGCCCAATGCCCTGCCTGCTGCGCCCGCAGGGCCGCTGGCCTATGGGCCGAGCCCGAAATCCGGCTGGATCGTGCCGCCCGGCCCCCTCGACCAGCACGGCACGCCGCGGGCGCCGCTGCCTCTGGAAACGCTGATGCACCCCCTCGTCGCCATCGGCGGCACGTTCCACGAGAACGTCGACATGCAGGCCACCATGATGCAGCCCGTGGGCGGCATGGACATGATCCCCAAGGCCTTCGAGCGCGTGCTGGGACCGGTGGTGAAGAAGGGCTGCGAGGTCACGAAGATCGCCCGCGTCGGCAAGGGCGTGGCGGTCTCCTACAAGGACAAGCACACCGGCAAGGCACACAAGGTCGATGCCGACTACTGCATCGTCACCATTCCCCTAGTGGTGCTGGCGAAGATCCCCAACGACTTCTCTGCCGACCGCAAGTCGGTGATCGACCGGGCGCGCTACGCCAACTCCATCAAAGTGGCCTTCCAGGCTCCGCGCTTCTGGGAAACGCGCGACGAACAGTACGGCGGCTTGAGCTTCACCGACCGCGACACCTTCATCACCTGGTACCCCTCGGGAAACCTCATGGGCAAACAGGGCATCCTGGTGGCCGGCTACAGCTTCGGCGAGCAGGCCGACCGGTTCGGCGCGATGCCGCTGGACCAGCGCCTGGCTTACGCTCGCACCACCGTCGAAAAGCTGCACCCCGGCCACGGCGCGCCCCTGAACAAGGGGTTCACCATCACCTGGGGCAAGGTGCCCTATAACTACGGCATCGAGTGCGCCCTCGCCGAGCAGGACCCGGCCGGTTACACCCTCCTGAGCAGCGCCGACGGCCCGTTCTATTTTGCGGGCGAGCATCTTTCCCACGCCGGCGCGTGGCAGCAGGGGGCGTTCATGTCTTCCCACCGCGCCATCGCCCTTCTGGACGCGGCGCATCGCAGCGGCCAGCCCGTCACCACCGCCCGGCCCTTCGGCCACGCCTGATGGAGAACCCCATGAAATGCTCCGCCCTTCTGGCCGCCTGCGCCCTCGGCGTGCTCACCCTCGGCACGCCCGCCTTCGCCGCCAAGAAGGCGGTCGCGCCGCCGCCCCCGCCGCCGGCTGAGATCAAGCGCGACGTGACCCCGCCCACGTCGTTCCTCGCGCGCTCGGTCGAGGTTCCGGCCGGCGCCTCCACACTCTACCTGTCGGGCATCCCCTCGGCGGTGGCGGGCGGCACGGGGCCGCAGACGGCGGACGTGCTGACCAAGCTCGGCGTGGTGCTCAAAGCCGCGGGCTACGATTACGCCGACGTGGTCAACGTGAAGGTCTACCTCGTCGCTGATCCCACCACCGGCAAGATGGACTTCGCGGGCATGAACGAGGAGTACAAGAAGGTGTTCGGCACCGCGACCACCCCCGCCAAGCCCTCGCGCGTCACCGTGCAGATCGCCGGCCTCGCCCTGCCCGGCGCCCTGGTGGAGATCGAAATGACGGCGGCGAAGGTCAAGAGGTAGGGCGATGAGCAAGACCTACGAGCGGCTGGAAGAGAAGCTCCTGAGCTTCATCGGCCGCCAGAAGCTGTTCTTCGTGGCCACCGCTCCGCTCGGAGAGGAGGGCCACGTGAACGTCTCGCCCAAGGGCTACGACAGCCTGGCGATCATCGACGACCGCACCCTCGCCTATCTCGACCTCGGCGGGTCCGGCATCGAGACGCAGGCGCACCTGCAGGAGAACGGGCGCATCACACTCATGTGGTGCGCCTTCGAGGGCGCGGCCGACATCGTTCGCGTCTACGGCCGGGGAGAGGCGATCGACATGGGCCACGAACGCTTCCCCGAACTCCTGAAGCTGTTCCCCGCCTACGACCGGGCGCGGGCGATCATCCTCGTGCATGTGACCCGGGCTTCGGACAGCTGCGGCTGGGGCGTGCCGTTCTTCGAGTTCAAGGGCGAACGCGACCAGCTTCAGCGGTGGGTCGACGCCAAGCCGTTCGACGAATGGGCGCAACACCGCTACCGCTCCAACGCCAAGTCCATCGACG
This sequence comes from Caulobacterales bacterium, assembly GCA_038226305.1. Taxonomy (GTDB): domain Bacteria; phylum Pseudomonadota; class Alphaproteobacteria; order Caulobacterales; family Caulobacteraceae; genus JASLDZ01. The sequence goes on along the minus strand of JBBRQN010000002.1, from coordinate 47,282 downwards.
GCCTGCCGGGTCTCGTGCGCCCTCCCGTCACCACAGAGTAAGTCAGAGCCCTTCGTGCGCCCCTCATTCATCAACGTCGGCGAGCGGACCAACGTCACCGGTTCGGCCAAGTTCAAGAAGCTGATCGTGGAGGGGGACTACCCCGCCGCCCTTTCAGTCGCCCGCCAGCAGGTCGAGGCCGGGGCGTCGGTGATCGACGTGAACATGGACGAGGGCCTGCTCGATTCGAAGGAGGCGATGGTCAAGTACCTGAACCTCCTCGCCGCCGAGCCGGACATCGCCAAGGCGCCCCTGATGATCGACAGCTCCAAGTGGGAGGTGATCGAGGCGGGTCTGCGCTGCGTGCAGGGCAAGGCCATCGTGAATTCGATCTCCATGAAGGAGGGCGAGGAGAAGTTCGCCGAGCAGGCGCGCGCCTGCCTGCGCTACGGGGCAGCCGTGGTGGTCATGGCCTTCGACGAGCAGGGGCAGGCGGACACCCGCGCCCGCAAGGTGGAGATCTGCACCCGCGCCTACCGCTTCCTCGTGGACGAGATCGGCTTCCCGCCGGAAGACATCATCTTCGACCCCAACATCTTCGCGGTCGCTACGGGGATCGAGGAGCACGACAACTACGCGGTCGACTTCATCGAGGCCTGCCGGGACATCAAGGCCACCCTGCCCGGTGCCCGCATCAGTGGCGGCGTGTCGAACGTGAGCTTCAGCTTCCGCGGCAACGAGCCCGTGCGGCGCGCCATCCACAGCGTGTTCCTCTACCACGCCATTGAGGCGGGGATGGACATGGGCATCGTCAACGCTGGCGACCTGCCGGTGTACGACACCCTCGACGCCGAGCTGCGCGAAGCCGTGGAGGACGTGATCCTCAACCGGCCCCAGCGCACCAACGTGAGCAACACCGAGCGGCTGGTCGACCTCGCGCCTAAGTACAAGGGTGACAAGGGCGCGGCCGTTAAGGGCGCCGACCTGACCTGGCGCGAGAACCCCGTCGCCGAGCGGCTGGCTCACGCCCTGGTCAACGGCATCACCGACTTCATCGAGACCGACACCGAGGAGGCTCGCGCCTCCCTCCCCCGGCCGCTGCATGTGATCGAAGGCCCGTTGATGGACGGGATGAACCGGGTGGGCGACCTGTTCGGCGCGGGCAAGATGTTCCTGCCGCAGGTGGTGAAGAGTGCCCGCGTGATGAAGCAGGCCGTCGCCTATCTCATGCCCTACATGGAGGCCGAGAAGCTCGCCAACGGCGGCGTCGAGGGCGAGCGTCAGACCGCCGGCAAGATCCTCATGGCCACCGTGAAGGGCGCCGTTCACGACATCGGCACGAACATCGTCGGCGTGGTCCTGCAGTGCAACAACTACGAGGTGATCGACCTCGGCGTGATGGTGCCCGCCGACCGCATCCTCGACGCCGCCATCGAACACAAGGTGGACGCCGTCGGACTCTCCGGGCTCATCACGCCCTCGCTGGACGAGATGGTGTTTGTGGCGTCGGAGATGCAGCGGCGCGGGTTCAACGTGCCGCTCCTGATCGGGGGGGCCACCACCAGCCGCACCCACACGGCGGTGAAGATCGAACCGGCCTATCAGGCGGGCTCCACCACCTATGTGCTGGATGCGTCGCGCGCCGTGGGCGTGGTGTCCGGCCTCTTGTCGCCCGACGACAAGGGCAAGGTCGAGGCTGCCACCCGGGAGGAATACGTCAAGATCCGCGAGCAGTTCGCCCGGGGCCGCGAGACCAAGTCGCGCACGTCCCTGAGCGACGCGCGCAAGAACCCCTTCAAGATCGACTGGAAGGGGTTCGAGGCGAAGAAACCCAGCTACCTCGGGGCACGGGCCTTCACCGGCTATGACCTGAAGGAGCTGTCGCACGCGGTCGACTGGTCGCCCTTCTTCCAGAGCTGGGATCTGGTGGGCCGCTATCCCGCCATCCTCGAAGACGACGTGGTCGGCGAAGCCGCCCGCGGCCTCTTCGCCGACGCCAAGCCCCTGTTCGACCGGATCGTGAGCGAGCTCCTGTTTCAGGCGCACGGCTCGGTGGGCTTCTGGCCGGCCAACGCCGACGGCGACGACATCGTGCTGTTCGCCGACGACACCCGCTCCACCGAAATCGCCCGCTTCCACACCCTGCGCCAGCAGATGGGCAAGGGCGAAGGGCGGCCGAACACCGCGCTATCGGACTTCATCGCGCCCCTGGGCACGCCCGACTACCTCGGCGCTTTCGCGGTAACGGCCGGCCACGGCGAGCAGGCGCTGGCGCACGAGTTCCGATCCAAGGGCGACGACTACTCTGCCATCATCGTCGCGGCCCTCGCCGACCGTTTCGCCGAAGCCTTCGCCGAGCGGATGCACCAGCGGGTGCGCACCGAACTCTGGGGCTATGCGCCGGACGAGAACCTCACCACGCAGGAGCTGATCGAGGAGAAATACTCAGGCATCCGCCCTGCCCCCGGCTACCCCAGCCAACCCGACCATACGGAGAAGGCGACGCTGTTTCGCCTGCTGAACGCCGAAGCCACGGCCCAGATGGCGCTGACCGAAAGCTTCGCCATGACGCCCGCCGCCAGCGTCTCCGGCCTCTACTTCGCCCACCCGAAGGCCCACTATTTCGGCGTCGGCAAGATCGACGCCGACCAGGCGGAGGACTACGCCCGCCGGAAAAGCTGGCCGGTGGAGACCGCCGAACGCTGGCTGAGCCCGATCCTCAACTATGACCCGGCGGAGCGACGCAAGGCGGCGGCTTAAGCCCGACGCCTCTTCCACAGGGGAAGAGGTGCCCGCCGTTACTTCACGAACACGGCCTTGGGCAGGGCCATGTGGACGCCTTTGTTGCGGTCGACGACTTCGGTGAGGTGCAGGTCGGCCGCCACGCTGGCGAGCATGTAGGCGTCGTCCTTCGAGAGGTGCTTCTCGGTCACCAGAAAATCCACCATCTCGCGCACGGCCTTGTGGGCGGCGATGGAGAGATCGTCGTCGAAGCCCATGGAGATGTATTCCGTAGGCGTCTCGGCGCGCGGGTATTTCACGTGCAAGTCCTTGTGCAGCACGAACTGGAACGTGCCGATCAGCGAGGTCTCCAGCGCCGTCACGTCCACTTCGCCGTCGCCTTGCCCGGCGTGGCCGTCGCCCACCTCGAAGAGGGCACCCGCCGCGTGGACCGGCAGGTAGAGCGTGGTGCCAGCCACCAGCGCCTTGTCGTCCATGTTGCCCCCGTGAACCGAAGGCGGCGTCGAGTCATAGCGGCCGAAGCCGGGCGGTGGGGCCACGCCCATGCTGCCGAAAAAGGGGTGCAGGGGAATGCGCACCCCCGGCGCGAAGGCGGCCGTCATGGTCGCCTTGTCCAGCGGGATGATCTTGGTGTGGGCGTAAGGGTAGTCGTCGGTCAGAATGCCCGCGCCATAGCGGAAGCCGTTGTAGGCGTACGGGATCGCGAGCTCGATCTTCTGGATGCGTACCTCCAGCGTATCGCCGGGCTCGGCACCCTCGATGAAGACGGGGCCGGTGAGGATGTGGCCGCCGGGGCCGCGGTCCTTCACCTGGTCGAACACCGCCCGCAGGCTGGCTTCCACGTCGGTGGGCGCCACGCCGTTCTTCTCCAGAGCCGCGGGGCTGGACGTGAGGAGCGTGTGGAAGGTGACCACATCGCCAGACCTGATCCGCAGCACTGGCTTGGCGGCGGCGTCGTAGTTGCCCCACGCGACGGTCGTGGGCGTGGCCTTGAGCTCGAAGGTCTCGGCGTTGGCTAAACCCGCCGTGGCCAGCGCCAAGCCAGTCGCCAGCACCGCCGCCCGATTGAAAACACCCATGCCGCCGCGCCGTCCCTTGATCGTGATCGGGCAGGCTCGCGCGCGTCGCCACGCATGGCAATGGCGTGTGAAAGGCCCGGGCGCGATCAGCCCGGCACGTAGCGGCGTTCGCCGCTTTTGCGGTCTACGAAGACCTGTACGGGGCGCCCGCTCGCGGGGTCGATGAAGCGCTCCGGCGTCGCCTCGAACCCAGGACCGGGCAGCGTGAGCAGCGGCTTGTATCGCCACCGCTCGAACGCCACGGCCATCATGATCACCCCGCCCCAGAAGGCGAGCGGCAGGGCCGGCCCCGGCCCCGCGGTGACCAGCATGGCCACCGCACCGATCAGGAAAGCTCCGCCGAACGCGAGGGCGGCGATGCGGGCGCGAGACCTAAACACGGGTGGCCGGGCCCAGCTTCACGGCGGTGCCGTAAGCGACGATCTCGCTCATTATGTCGCCGATCTCCGAAGAGTCGTAGCGCATCATCACCACGGCATCGGCGCCCATCAAGCTGGCGTTGGTCACCAGCCGGTCGACGGCGTGCTTGCGCGCCTCCTCCAAGAGCTGGGTGTATTCGTGGATCTCGCCGCCTACGAGCGAGCGCAGGCCCGCCACGATGTTGCCGCCCAGGCCCCGGGATCGCACGACGATCCCGAACACCTGGCCCAGCGTTTCCACGGTCTCTCGACCGGCGACCTTTTCAGTGGTGCAGACGATCATCGGGGAGCCCTCCTGCAAGGTTGAAAGTCGATCAGCTGTAGTCGTCGCCCGAGATGTCACCGTTGTCGGAGTCGTAGTTCACGTCCCCGCCCGTATCGGCAAAGCTCGAACGGTCTGCGTCGCGGTCGCCGTATTCGTTGATGGTCACGTTTTCCGTCGGGCCACCCATGAACCCCTGCCCGCCGCCGAAACCGCCCCCGTGGTGGCCGCCGAAGATGTTGGAGAGGCCCTCGAAAAGGAAGGCACCCCCCGCCACGCCCGCCGCCGTCGTGCCCGCGCTGCGCAGGAAGCTGCCCACGCCGCCCCCGCCCGAGAACGGACCGGGCCGGTCGCCTCCCCACGGTTGTCCGTATGAGGCCTGGGCCGAGGGCGAGCCAAAGAAGCCCCCGCCCTGCGCCGGGGCAGGCGTAGGCGGAACCGAGGTCGCTCCCCCGAGCGGCGCACTGGCGGGGTTGGAGGGTGCCTTGCCGAAGGCGGCGCCGAGGAAGCTCGGCTCGGCGGCCGGGGCCGCACCGGCTCGTTCGAGCTCCGCGATGCGGTCCTGAGCGGCATGAAGGGCCTGGTCGCTCAGAATGGCGTGCTGCACCAGCACATAGGCGGCATCCGGGTTGGACATGAGGGCGCGCTCGATCTGGTCGGCGGCCTCGCGATCCTTGGGTCCCGGGTTCGAGCGGGCGAGGTCGTCGAGGAAGCGGGAGAGGAGGTCACGTTCCTGGGGGGTCATGGTCTTCAAGGCTGCCTGTGGCCATCGGTGGCCGGGAGGCTGGAGATAGGCTCACGCCCGCCCGGCGTCAGGTTACGACCACGACAGGATGTTCAACTCTTAGCGAGCGGCGACCCCCACGGGAGGGCGCGACAGCGCCTCTGCGGTCCTGTAACCGCATCGGCCATGCGGCGGCTTTTCCGTTTTCTGACCAACATGGATGCCCGGGCCTGGCGGGCTCTTGCGGTGTCGTTCCTGCTGTTCGGCGGCGTGGGCATCGTGTTCCTGTTCGGGGCCTCGCTTCTGGGGCTGTCGGGCCCGGCCGAGGTGCAGGCGTGGATGGCGGCAGGCGCGCGGGGCCCCTGGGCGCTTCCGATGGCGGTGGGGGCGTTCGCGGGGCTGGCGTTCCTGGGCGTGCCGCAGTTCGTTCTGATCGCCGCCGCGGTCGTGGCTTTCGGGCCGTGGGCGGGGTTCGCCTATTCGTGGATCGGCACGATGGTATCGTCGGCCATCGGGTTCTTCCTGGGCCGTCGCTTCGGAGCGCGGCTCCTGCAGAGCTATGCGGGCAAGGGCATCAACGCCTTCATCGAGATGGTGGGCAAGAACGGCTTTCTGGCGAGCCTCGTGGTACGCCTCGTGCCTGCGGCACCGTTCATCGTGGTGAACATGGCCGCCGGCGTCACCCCCATGCGCTTCTGGAGCTTCGCGGCCGGAACGGGCATCGGCATCATCCCTAAGACCGCGCTGACCGCCTTTGCGGGCGCCGCCGCGGTGAAGGGCATGAGCGGCGGCGGGGCGGGCCACTGGTGGACGATCGCGGCCGTGGCGGTCATCTGGATCGGATCGGCGCTCCTCGCCCGCGAGTGGCTCAAGCGACGCGAAGCCAAAGCGGCCGCGGCACGGCAGCAGATTGAACCGTCGCAGCCAGACGTCGCCAGCCGGGCACCGCCGCTCTAGCGTCGTTGCGGCCCGTGGCTAAGCTGCTCTCGAAGTGTCTCAGGAATCCTCACATGGCCAAGCGTGCAGACTACGGCGTGGACGCACCGGGCATGGTGAAGTCACTCGCCGTGTGGGGGCTCGTCTGCATCGCGGCGCACGTGGCGTTCCTGCTGCTCGACATCGGGCCGATGCGTGACATCGCCGGACCGCTGCTCCCCATAGGCGCGTCGCTGCTGCTGGCGGCGGGCGTCATGCTTCTCTCCTCCAAGGTGCTGAAGTTCGGCGTGCGCGACCGGGTGATCGAGGCCCTGGCGCTCAAGGGCGACGAGAGCGTTCTGGACGTGGGCTGCGGCCGCGGCCTTGCGCTGATCGGCGCCGCCAAGCGGCTGACCACCGGCCAAGCGGTCGGCATCGACCTGTGGAGCGCTGCGGATCTCAGCGCGAACTCCGCCGAGGCGACGCTCGCCAACGCCGCGCTGGAAGGCGTCGCATCACGCGTCAGGGTGGACACCGGCGATGCCCGCGCCCTGCCCTATGCGGATGCGAGCTTCGACGCGGTCACTTCGATGACGGCGCTGCACAACATCAAGGATGCGGCCGGCCGCGCGAGGGCGCTGAGCGAGATGTGCCGTGTGTTGAAACCTGGCGGACGGCTTTCGATGTTCGACATCTTCCACCCGTTTTCGTACCGGGCCGTGCTGAGGGCGCACGGGATCGAGCCTCTGACCGCTTCGTTTCCCCTGTTTCTGTGGGCCATTCCCGGCGTGCGGCTGTGGGGCGTCAAGCGGGGCTGAGCCGCCTGGCCGTGATCGCGCCCGTGCGCTCGTGGCCCGCGACGAGAGCGCGCTTGAAATCCGGCATTTAGCCGTGCAAGTGAGCCCCTTCGGCAGGTGACGTCAAAAGACGCGTCCGCGCTTCAGGGGTGAGCGCAGGACGCCAGAGACAAAGCGCCTTTCCGGACGTCTGCGCACCTCACGCCACCCCAAGGCCTGCAATGTTCTCTTCGCTCTTCGGCGTCATTTCCAACGACATCGCCATCGATCTCGGCACGGCGAACACGCTGATCTACATGAAGGGCAAGGGCATCGTCTTGAACGAGCCCTCGGTCGTGGCGCTGCGCAACATCGGCGGCCGGAAGGTGGTCCACGCCGTGGGGATCGAGGCCAAGCAGATGCTGGGCCGCACGCCCGGCCACATGGAGGCCATCCGCCCCATGCGCGACGGGGTGATCGCCGACTTCGAGGTCGCCGAGGAGATGATCAAGCACTTCATCCGGAAGGTTCACAACCGCAAGGGCTTCGTGAACCCCAAGGTGATCGTGTGCGTGCCTTCGGGCGCCACCGCCGTGGAACGTCGCGCCATCAACGACAGCTGCCTGAACGCCTCGGCCCGCCGCGTCGGCCTGATCGACGAGCCCATGGCGGCCGCCATCGGCGCGGGCCTGCCCATCCACGAGCCCACGGGCTCCATGGTGGTGGACATCGGCGGCGGCACGACCGAGGTCGCCGTGCTGAGCCTCTCCGGCATCGTCTATTCGCGCTCGGTGCGGGTGGGCGGCGACAAGATGGACGAGGCAATCATCAGCTACATGCGCCGCCACCATAACCTCCTCATCGGCGAGACCACCGCCGAGCGTATCAAGAAGGAGATCGGCACCGCCCGCCTGCCGCTGGACGGCGACGGCCTCGCCATCGAGGTGAAGGGGCGCGACCTGATGCAGGGCGTTCCCCGCGAAGTGCGCATCTCCGAAAAGCAGGCCGCCGAGGCCCTGGCCGAGCCGGTCACCCAGATCGTGGAAGCCGTGAAGGTGGCGCTAGAAGCCACTCCCCCTGAACTCGCGGCCGACATCGCCGACAAGGGCATCATGCTCACCGGCGGGGGAGCGCTGCTGCGCGGTCTCGACATCGAGATTCGCGACCACACCGGCCTGCCCGTCACGGTGGCCGACGACCCCCTGTCCTGCGTGGCACTGGGGTGCGGCAAGGTGCTCGAACATCCCAAGTGGATGAAGGGCGTGCTCGACGCCTCGCTAGCGTAATCTTTGCGGCGTAACATTTGCTGTAGATTCGGCCGCGACCCCGCAACCCCGCGAATGGGGCCGGGCGTGCGCCTAGGGAGTTCGGGCGCTTGGCCTTCCGCGACGGACCGCTGCAGGACCTGAAAGTTCCCCTGACGTGGACGGCCGCCCTGGCCGCCATCGTCTGCGGCCTGGTCTCGCTCGCCCTCCTCCTCACCGACAGCCGCGAGGCCGCCAATGGCGGGGCCTATGGCTCGGCCCGGGGGCAGTTCGACGAGGTGGCGCAGCCGGTTTCAGGCCTGTTCGCCGTGCCGCTCCGCCTGCTCGGCGGGGCTTCCACCGAGGTGAAGGGCTACTTCTTCGCCGTCGCCGAGAATCGCAAGCTGAAGGCCCGCATCCGCGAGCTGGAGCGCGTGCGCGACGATGCGGTGGCGCTGCGCAACATCAACACCCGCTATGAGCAGCTTCTGCAGCTGCGCACCGAACCACAGGTGCCGATGATCTCGGCCCGGGTGGTCACGGACGTGCGCGGCCCGTTCTCCAACGCCCGCCTGGCCGATGCCGGCCGCGAGCGCGGGGTGAAGGCGGGCTTTCCGGTGTTGAGCGATCACGGCGTGGTGGGCCGAGTGGTGGGCGTGGGCCGCAGCGTCAGCCGCGTGCTGCTCCTCTCCGACGTGGACAGCCGCACCCCGGTGCTGATCGACCGAACCGGCGCGCGAGCCATCCTCACCGGCGACGGCGGTGGGGCCCCGCGGATGGAGTATCTTCGCGGGGTCGACCCGGTGAAGCAGGGCGACGTGATCCTCACCTCGGGCGATGGCGGCCTCTACCCCCGCGGCCTCCCCGTGGGCGTGGCCGCGAAGGACATCCGCGGCGGCTGGCGCGTGCGCCTCTACGCCGAGGCGCAGGATGTGGACTATGTGCGGATCCTGGCCTTCGACGACTTCTCCAAGCTTGGGGCTCTGCAGCTGGCGGAGCTGAACGCCAAGTCGCCCCCGCCCCTGGCCCCTGCCGACGCGGCGCAGCTTGCGGCCGCGATGGCGGCCAAATCGGCCCCGCCGGTGCCAGCCTTCGGCGGCGCTTCGGCGACGGCGGGCCTCAAGTCCGGCCAGCCTGTACCGTCTCCCACCGTCGCTCCGCCGCCCGTGAGCAGCGTCAAGGCGATCGTCCCGACACCCGCGCCCGTCCGGGCGACGGCGGGTGCGCCTACGGCGACCGCGGCCAAGCCGAAGCGCACGCCCGCCCCTGCAAAGGCGGTCAGCGCCAAACCGGCCGCGAGGACGTCGGCCGCCAGCGCGACCACGCCCCGCAGCGTCGCTCCGTCCACGCCGCAGGCGGCACCGGCCACCGGCCACCGGCCCACCACCGCGGAACTGTTGGGCGCGGTGGACAGCACTCCGGATCCGGCTCCGCGCACGCCTCAGAAGCCCCCCGGCCGATGAGCGGCCGCAATCAGCCCCTGCAGCCCTGGGGCTGGCTGGTGGCTCCGGCAGTGCTGTCGGTGGTGCTGACCATCATCCTGGCCGCGCCCGTGCGCCTGTTCGGCTTCGGACTGCCCGAGCCGGTCTTCCCGCTGGTGCTGGCGTTCGCCTGGCCGGTGATCCGCCCCTCTGTGTTCGGGCCGATCGTGCTCCTGGCCATCGGGCTGTTCCTCGACTTCTTCTGGGGAGGGGCCCTGGGGATGTGGGCGCTGTGCCTGATGCTGGTCTATTTCGTCGCCCTGGTGGTGCGAAACCTCATCCTGGGTCAGGACCAGACGGTGCTGGCGGGCTGGTATGTGGCGGCCGTCGCCTTCGCGTTCTTCATCGCCTACCTGATCTCGGCCCTGGATACGCATGTGGCGCCGAGCCTTCTGGCCGTGCTCTTGCAGGTCGTTTTCACCGCCGCCCTGTTCCCCATCGCCCGGTTGATGATCGAGCGGTTCGAGGACGGGGACCCTCGCTTCCGCTAGATTGCCCCATCCTGCGTCGCCCGCCGATTTTCGCCGCTTTCATGAGTTAGGGCCAAGGCCGTGAGCCTCGAACCGTCCATCTTCTTTGATGAGGTGAACCAGCGGCAGGGCGTGTTCCATCGCCGCACGTTCATCCTCGGCGGCCTGGGCGGCATCGGCGCACTGGCGCTGACCGGCCGGCTCCTGCAGCTGCAGGTGGTCGAGGCGCAGAAGTACACGAGCCTCTCCAGCTCCAACCAGTTCAACTTCCGCCTGCGCACCCCGCCCCGCGGCCGAATCCTGGATCGCAACGGGATCGAGATCGCCTCCAACCGGCCCGACCTGCGCCTCCTCATGCGGCGCGACGAAGCCCCCGACGTTGAGGGCACGCTGAGCCTTCTGGCCACCCTCGTGCCGATCCCCCCGGCCAAGCAGGCGCAGCTGGCCAAGGAACTGGCCAACGGGCCGCGCTCCATTCCCGTGGCCGTGGCCACCGACCTCACATGGGAGGAGTTCGCCCGCGTCTCCGCCCGCTCGCCCGAGCTGCCGGGCGTGATCCCCGATGTGGGGGACGCGCGGGTCTACCCCTACGGCGGGGCGTTCGCGCACGTGATCGGCTACGTCAGCCGCGTCTCGGCAGACGACCTCAAGAAGGTCGGGCCCCACCCGGAGCCTCTGCTGCTGCACCCTGGCTTTCGCATCGGCAAGCAGGGCATCGAGAAGGCGCTCGACGCCGACCTGCGAGGCAAGGCCGGCGCGCAGAAGGTGGAGGTCGACTCCGTCGGCCGGGTCATCAAGTCGGACCCGGCGGGAGACATCGCGTCCACCCCCGGCAAGGACGTGGTGCTGACCCTGGACGCCGACGTTCAGAACCGCGCGCTCGAGGTGTTCGGCTCGGACTCCGGCGCCGCGGTGATGATGGATGTGCGCACGGGCGAGATCCTGTGCCTGGCCTCGGCGCCCTCGTTCGACGCCAACCGTTTCGTGACCGGCGTGCCCTCGGCCGACTACCGGATGCTGGCCGAGTACGACCACAAGCCGCTCTTGGACAAGGCGCTGAGCGGCACCTATCCGCCGGGCTCGACCTTCAAGACGATGGTGGCGCTCACCGCGCTTGAGAACGGGTTCGACCCCAAGCGCACCTACACCTGCAACGGCGTGTTCCCCTTCGGCAACCACGTGTTCCACTGCGACAAGCACCACGGCACGCTGGATCTGCACGGCGCCATCGTCACCAGCTGCGACGTCTACTTCTACAACGCCGCCCTGTTCTGCGGGCCGGACAAGATCGCCGAAGTCGCCCGCCGCTTCGGCCTGGGACAGATCTTCGACATCGGCATCTCGGGCCAGAAGAAGGGCCTCGTGCCCGACACGGCCTGGAAGAAGCGCGCCTTCAAGAACAACCCGGCCAACCAGAAGTGGTTTGCGGGCGAGACGCCCTCGATGGGCATCGGCCAGGGCTACACCAACATCAACGCCCTGCAGTCGTGCGTGATGGTCTCCCGGCTGGCGAACGGCAACAAGGCGCTCCTGCCCCGGCTGATCCGCAGCGTGGGCGGCGTGCTGCAGCCTTCGGGGGCGGACGTGCCCGACCTGCCGGTGAACAAGGAACACTTGGCCTTCGTGCGCAAGGCGATGGCCGACGTGGTCGTCTCCGGCACGGCCGCAACCACTGCCAAGCTGGGGCTCGACCCCATCGTCATGGCGGGCAAGACGGGCACCGCGCAGGCCCACACTTACAAGGACGGAAAGGGCGCCCACGGAGCTGTGGGGGCCTGGGCCCTGCGCGACCACGCCTGGTTCGTGGCCTTCGCCCCGGCCGACGACCCGCGCTACGCCATCAGTGTCATCGTGGAGCACGGCGGCTTCGGCGGCGACGCGGCGGCCCCAAAGGCGCGCGAGATCATGCGCGTGGCCCTCCTGAAAGACCCGGAGGTGCGCGCCCGGATCGAGCACGCCATGCCCACCGACGCCCTCAAGTCGAGCGATGCGCCCATCGACGGCGCGGCCCCCGACCTGCCGACTCAGATTGGCCCCGGCCCCGCCCTGCCCCCGCCCACGCCCCTGCCGGAAACCGACCAGTGACCGCCTCCGCCCTCACCCGCCCCGGCCAGCGCGACCGGCTTTCGGAGAAGGCCGCCGAGATCGACTGGAGGCTCAGCGCGCTCCTCCTCGCCATCGCCTTCCTGGGCACCGCCATGCTGTATTCCACCGCCGGCCAGCACTGGACGCCCTGGGCCGCCCGACACCTCGTGGTGTTCGGCGTGTGCTTCGGCATGATGCTGGTGCTCAGCCTCGTGAACCTGCGCGTATGGTTCATCGCGGCCTATCCGGCCTATGCCGTCGGGCTGATCCTGCTCGCCGCGGTGTCACTGGTGGGGCACTCGGCGATGGGGGCGCAGCGCTGGCTTCACGTGGGGCCGATCGGCGTGCAACCCTCCGAGGTAATGAAAGTCGGCCTCGTGCTGGCGCTCGCCCGTTTCTACCATGGGGTCTCTGCAAAGGACGCCCGACTGAGCTGGAAGCTCCTGATTCCCCTGGCCATGATCGGCGTACCCACGCTCCTCGTGGCGCACCAGCCCGACCTCGGCACTGCGATCCTGCTTGTGGCGACCGGCGCGGCGGTGATGTTCGTGGCCGGGCTCACGTGGCGCATCCTGGCCCTGGGCGCCATCGCCGGGGCGTTCGCCATCCCGCCCTTCGTGCTCTTTGTGCTGAAGGACTATCAGCGCGACCGGGTGCTCACCTTCCTCAGCCCGGAGAAAGATCCCTCCGGCGCCGGCTATCACATCCTCCAGGCCAAGACGGCCCTGGGCTCGGGCGGGTTCCTGGGCAAGGGGTTCGGCCTGGGCAGCCAAAGCCACCTGAACTTCCTGCCCGAGAAACAGACCGACTTCATCTTCGCCTCCTTCGCCGAGGAGTTCGGGTTCCTGGGCTGCTTCTTCCTCCTCGCGCTCTATGCAGGCGTGGTGGCAGTATCCCTGCGGATCGCCTCGATCAGCCACAGCCACTTCGGGCGTCTCTCGGCGGCCGGGCTCACTGCCACCTTCGCCCTCTACATCCTGATCAACGGCGCGATGGTGATGGGCATGGCCCCGGTGGTGGGAGTGCCCATGCCGCTTATGAGCTATGGCGGCACGGTGATGGTGACCGTGATGGTGGGCTTCGGCCTGATCCAGGCGGTGAAGGTCCACCGCTATGCGGAGATCACATCGGGCCGGGGCAGCCTGCTCTAGGACGCCGCCCGGCACGGCAAAATGCCTCGGGCGTCGTTAACCCTGCCCAAGGACGGGCGTGGCATGTTTCCTCTGAGGGGAATTCGCCATGCACGCTCAGGAAGTTCGAAGGCTGGCGGCGCTGCACGCCCTCGGCACGCTGGACACGCCGGCGGACGAGGCGTTCGACCGACTGACGGCGCTCGCGGCAGAACTCTTCAACACGCCCGTCGCCCTCGTCTCGCTGGTCGATGCTGAACGTCAGTGGTTCAAATCGCGGCATGGGCTGGAGCCGTCATCCACTCCCCGCGAATGGTCTTTCTGCGCTCACGCGATCGAGATGGGAACGCATGCGGTCATGGTTGTGGAGGACGCGAGCATCGATCCGCGCTTTGCCTCGAACCCCCTGGTAACCGGCCACCCCGACATCCGCTTCTACACGGGCGCTGTGCTCACCACACGCGACGGAGAGAACATCGGCACGCTCTGCGTGATCGACTCCAAGCCGCGAGCCCGACCCAGCGACGCCGAGCTGGCACGTTTGGAACTCCTGGCGCGCATCGTGGTCGACAAGTTCGAACTCGTGCGCACCACCCGCCTGGCCCGCGAAAAGCACCGCCTGCTGGAGCTTGCCGAAACCACGTCGGGCGTAGGCAACTGGCGCTACCGGCTGGCCGACGGTGCCGTCACCTGGTCGGACGAGGTGTACCGCCTCCACGGAGTCGACCGAGCCAGCTTCAACCCCGGCTACGACGATGCGGTAGCCTTCTATCACCCCGACGACCAGGCAACGGTGAACGAGGCCATCGCCAGCGCCATCGCGACCAAGGCGCATTCCGAATTCCAGCTGCGCATCATCCGCCGCGATGGCGAGCAGCGTGACGTGGTGGCTAAGGCCATCTGCGAGCTCGACGATGCGGGTGAGGTGCTGGCGGTCTTCGGCATCTTCCAGGACATCACCACCCAGATCCGCACGCTGAAGGCCGTGCAGCAGAGCGAGAAGCGCTATCGCCTGCTCGCCGACAACATGAGCGACGTGATCACGCGCATGCGCCTGGACGGCGGCAGCGACTACATCTCGCCGGGCATCGAGCAACTGCTCGGCTACCAGCCGGGGGAGATGACCGGTCGCCCGGCGCAGGCGTTCGTCCACGTCGAAGACCAGGCGATGATCGTGCAGGCGCTTAGCCAGATGGCGAAGGGCACCGAGCGCCTGTCGCTGCAGCATCGCGCCGCCCACAAGGATGGCCATGCGGTGTGGGTCGAGACCGGCTTCCAGCTGGTGCGCGACGCGGAGGGCAAGCCCGTGGAGATCGTGGCCGTGATCCGCGACATCACCGACCGAAAGGCGATGGAGAACGCCCTGCGCGCCGCCCAGGCGGAGGCCGAGGCCGCGGCGAATGTGAAGGCCGAGTTCCTCGCCAACATGAGCCACGAGCTGCGCACGCCCCTGACCGCGGTGCTGGGCTTTGCCCGACTGGTGGAGGAACAGCCCGAACTGGCCGACACCACCCGCGCCTACCTCGGAAAGGTCTCCAACGCCGGCAAGGCGCTGCTCTCGACGGTCAACGACATTCTGGACTTCTCCAAGCTCGAGGCGGGGCAAGTGGAGGTCAAGCCGCAGCCCATTTCGGTGGGTCAGCTGGCCATGGACACGCTGGACCTGTTCAGCGCGCAAACAGCGGAGAAGGGCCTGAGCCTCACCGCCACCGGCCTCGACCTGCTGCCGGGCCTCGTGCGAGCCGATCCTGATCGGCTGCGACAGGTGCTGATGAACCTCATCGGCAACGCTGTGAAGTTCACGGAGAAGGGCGCGATCAGCCTTGAGGTTAGCTTCGATCCGCAGGCACAGCGGCTGACCTTCGGCGTAAGCGACAGTGGCCCCGGCATTCCCGCCGACCGCGTTGACCGTCTGTTCCAGCGCTTCTCGCAGATCGATGGGGGCTCCACGCGCCGGCACGGCGGCACGGGCCTGGGGCTCGCCATCTGCAAGGGCCTCGTGGAGGCGATGGGCGGCGAGATCGCGGTCGAGAGCCGTCTGGGCGAAGGGGCCCGCTTCTGGTTCTGGCTTCCGGCAAGCGCCCTCGCCTCGCGAACGGCCGACACAACACCCGTGACGACCGCCGGCGGTCTCAGGGGAGCACGCGTGCTGCTGGCGGACGACAACCCGTTCAACCGCGAGCTCGTCTGCGCCCTCCTAACCCCCTTCGGCGTGGAGATCACCGAGGCGGCAGATGGCCTGCAGGCGGTGGAGCTCGCCAGTCGGCAGCCCTTCGACGCCATCCTGATGGACCGTCGCATGCCGCGTCTGAACGGGGCGGGCGCGGCCCGGCGCATCCGTGACGAAGACGGACTGAATGCCGCCATCCCGATCATCGCCTTCTCGGCCGACCCGGGGCAGGACGACCCGCCGGGGCTCTTCGATGCCGTGATCGCCAAACCGCTGACCATAGACGCCCTCGTCGGCGGGCTCGCCAAGGCGCTGGCGTGGCAGGGCGAAGGGGCACTCGATGCTGCCGCGTGACGCGCGCAAGCCTCGCATCTTCGTGGCGGAAGACGATCGCGACGTGCTCGACCTGATCCTGACCCGGCTGACGCTGGCCGGCTACATGACCGCCCACGCCCGCGATGGCCACGAAGCCCTGAGGGGGATCGCCGCCGCTCGCCCCGCCGGCATCATCCTGGACATCAACATGCCCAACCTCGACGGGTTCGGCGTGCTGGAGCGTTTGTCCGCCGCCGCGCCCGCTGGACCGAAGACGCCGGTGATGGTGCTGACCGCCCGCCACGCTCCCGACGACGTGCAACGCGCCCTGTCGATGGGTGCCCGCGACTTTCTGACGAAGCCCTTTCAGGATGCCCAGCTTCTGGCCCGCGTCGCCCGGCTGATCCGGGCCAGGCCCGCTCCCGCTTCGGGCCAACCTGTACTGGTCTAGGCAGCCGGCGCCTCGCGCAGAAACGTCTCAGGCCGCTCCCGGCGCAGGGCCGCTGTCACCCCTTCGGCAGGTCACCCTGCGTCCAGCCGCCGCCGAGGGCCTGGATGAGGCTGACGCTGGCTGTGAGGCGCGCACCCAAGACATTCAGGGCGGCCTGTTGAGCGGAGAGGCTCTGCACCTGGGCGGTAACCACGGTGGTGAAGGTGGTCTGGCCGGCGAGGTACTGGTTCAGGGCGATCTGTTCGGATTGGCGGGCGCTCTGCTCGGCGGCGAGGCGCAGGGCCTGCTCCTGTTCGAGGATGCGCAGGGCGGCGAGCTGATCTTCCACGGCCTGGAAGGCGGTGAGCACCGTTTGGCGGTAGTTGGCCACCGTCTGGTCATACTGGGCGCGCGACTGCTGAACCCGAGCCTTCCGCGCGCCGAAGTCGAGGATCGTGTAGGCCAGCTGTGGCCCGATCGACCAAGTGAAGTTCGACAGGTTGAACAGCTGGTCGATGGCGGTGGAGGACGAGGTGCCCGAGCCCGAAAGCGTGAGGTTCGGATAGTAGGCCGAGATCGCTACGCCCACGTTCGCATTGGCCGAGGCCACCGACCGCTCGGCCGCCGCGATGTCGGGCCGGCGCTCCAGAAGCTGCGAGGGCAGGCCGGCGGGCGCGACGGGCACGGACCTTGACAGAGCGGCCACCACGACGGTGAGGTCGGCGGGTGCCGTGCCGACCAGGGCCGCGATGGCGTGCTCCCGGGCGGCGCGCTGGTTGTCGAGGTCGATCAGCTGGGCCTGGGCGGTCTGCACCTGGCTCGTGGCTGAGATCACGTCGGCGCGGGCGACGATCCCTGCGTTGTACTGGTTCTGCGTCAGCTTCTGCGAGCGCTGGTAGCCGGTGACGGTGGCAGTCAGCAGGCGCTTCTGCTCGTCCAGCACCCGCAGCTCGAAGTAGTCGATGGCGAGCTCGGCCTGGGCGGAGAGGGTGGCGGCCTGCAGGTCGGCGGCGCTGGCCTGGGCAGTGGCGGTCGAGGCTTCCACCGTGCGGCGGATGCGGCCCCACACGTCGGGCTCCCACGAGGCGTTGAGGCCCACGTTGTAACGGGTCGAGCCGCGCGAACTGCTGCTAGTGGAGGTGCCGGTGGTCGTGCTCGTGGAGCCCGTGGTGATCACCGTGCCCCCGGAGATCACGCTCGTGCCCCCGCTGGCGCTGGAGCGGGTGTAGGTGACCCCGCCCGAGGCGCCGAGGGTGGGGAAGAAGGTCGCGCGGTTCTGCGCCACGATGGCGCGGGCCTGCCGATAGGCGGCTTCCGCCGCGGCCACGTTCTGGTTGGTGACGGCGACGCGGCGCTCCAGCGCGTCGAGCGTGGGATCGGCGAACACGCTCCACCAGGCTCCGCGGTCGATGTGGTCCATCGGCTGCGAGGCGGTCCAGCCCTGCGCTTCCTTGAAGGCGAGAGGCACGGCCTGCGCCGCTGGCAGGGCGGCGGGGCGGCTGTAGTTCGGACCGACGACGCAGCCCGCCAGCGCTGTCGAAGCGAGGGCCAGGGCGGCGAGGCGAACGATCAGGCGGGGGGCGAAGGGGGCGTTCACGATCATGTCCTAAAGGCACCGGCGGGGGCCGGATGACCCCCGGGCGCCGATTGGCCCGTGCCGGTGGGCACGAGCGCGGGTTCGGGGCTGCCGGCGGTTCCGCGGCCCCCCTCGGGTAACGGCTTGTCACCCCGGCGGGGTCCGCGGCGACGCAGCTTGTCCATGTAGAGATAGATCACCGGCGTGGTGAGAAGCGTGAGGAGCTGGCTGGCGACCAGACCGCCCACGATGGCGATGCCCAGCGGCCGACGCAGCTCGCCCCCCTCGCCCAGCCCCAGAGCCAGCGGCAGGGCCCCAAGGATCGCGGCCATCGTCGTCATAAGAATGGGGCGGAAGCGCAGGATGCTGGCTTTGTAGATCGCGTCGTAGGGGCTCATCCCCTCCTCCCGCTCGGCGGTGAGCGCGAAGTCGATGATCAGGATCGCATTCTTCTTCACGATGCCGATGAGCAGGATCACGCCGATCAGGGCGATGATGTCGAACTCCACGTGGAAGAACATCAGCGCCAGAAGCGCACCAACCCCGGCCGAAGGCAGGGTCGAGAGCACCGTGATGGGGTGGATGTAGCTCTCGTAGAGGATGCCGAGCACGATGTAGACGGCAAGGAGTGCCGCCAGGATCAGCAGCGGCTGGTTATCCGTCGTGTCGGCGAACACCTGCGCGGTGCCTGCGAAAGCCCCGTGCACGGTGCTGGGCAGGGCGATCTCGGACTCCGCCTGCGCCAGGATCTCCTTGGCCTGCGAGAGGCTCGTGCCGTCGGTCAGGTTGAAGCTGATGGTGGTGGAGACCGCCCCGCCCTGGTGGTTCACCGACACGGCGGTGGATGACGGCGCGTAGCTGGCGATGGCCGAGAGCGGGATCATCCGGCTGACACTGGTGGAGACCGCCGATCCCGTCTGCTGCTGGTTGGCGTTGCCAGTGGTGGAGCGCGAGGTGCCGGCGCCCGTCGCCTGCTGGGCCGCCGCCGAGCTGACCGAGCTCGTGCCGGCCGACTGCTGGATCGGGCCGGCGGGCGAGGCCACCACCGAGGTGTCGGAGTTCAGCCCGGCCCCGCCTGCGACCGAAACGAGCCCCGCCGCCCGGTTCGAGCCTACCCGGGCCGCGAGGTTGGCGGCAGCGGCAGAGGCTGAGGTGCGCTGGGCCGAGGCGGCCGACCCCACCGCGCCGCCGTTCGCCGAGTAGTTCGTGCCCTGACCGGGGCTGATGTAGACCTGATCCAGGGCCTGCGGGTTCTGGGCGAACTCCGGCGCGACGGTCATGACCACGCGATACTGGTTCAGGGCGTTGTAGATCGTGGCCACCTGCCGCTGGGCGAAGGCGTCGTTCAGCACGTTGTCCACCGCCGCGGCGGTCAGGCCGAAGCGCGAGGCCTTGTCGCGGTCGATGGTGATGAAGGTCTCGAGCCCGTGCTCCTGCTGGTCGGAGTTCACGTCCTGGAGCTCGGGGTGCTTCTTCATCTGCGCCGTGAGCTTCTCGGACCAGGTGTGCAGGAGGTCGGTGTCGTCGCTCTGCAGGGTGTACTGGTACTGGGCCGAGGACTGGCGGCCCCCGAAGCGGAAGTCCTGCGCCGACTGCAGGAACAGCTGCGCGCCCGAGATCGGGAGGGTTTTGGGGCGGATGCGGGCGATCACCTGGTCCGAGGTCATGCCCGGCCGCTCGGCCCGGGGCTTCAGCGCCACGAACATGAAGCCGCCCGCCCCGCCGGAGAACGCCGTCACCGTCTCCACCGCCGGATCGGCCTTCACGATGCCCACCAGCTTCTCGAACTTCACCCGGGTGGAGGCGAACGAGCTCGCCTGATCGACCTGCACCCCGCCCTGGATCTGGCCGGTATCCTGCTGCGGGAAGAAGCCCTTGGGGATGATGACGTAGAGGTAGACGTTGAAACCGATGGTCGCGAGCAGGGTCACCAGCATGATGAACTTGTGGTCCAGCGCCCAGACGAGGCTGCCCTCGTAGGTCTCGGCCATCCAGTTGAAGCCGCGCTCCAGCTTGCCGGAGATCCAGTTCAGGCTGCGACCCAGCCAGCCCTTGCGGGCCGCGTCGGCGTCGTCGCCGGTGGAGCGTTCGTCCACCAGCCGGGCGGCCATCATGGGCGTGGCGGTGAGCGACACGATGAGGCTGATGACGATGGCGGCGGAAAGCGTCATCGCGAACTCGCGGAACAGCCGCCCCACGATGCCGCCCATCATCAGAATCGGGATGAACACCGCGATCAGCGAGATCGACATGGAGACGACGGTGAACCCCACCTCGCCCGCGCCCTTCAGCGCCGCCTCGTAGCGGGGCATCCCCTCCTCCACGTGGCGGGTGATGTTCTCCAGAACCACGATGGCGTCGTCGACCACGAAACCCGTGGCCACGGTCAGGGCCATGAGGCTCAGGTTGTCGAGGCTGAACTTCATCAGGAACATCAGGCCCAGCGTGCCCAAGAGCGACACGGTGACGGCCACCCCCGGGATCAGCGTCGCCTTGCCGTTGCGCAGGAACAGCAACACCACCAGCACCACGAGGACGATGGAAGCCAACAGCGTGCGCTCCACATCGGCGATGGAGCCGCGGATCGTGGTCGTGCGGTCGATGGAGACGTTCAGGTCGATGTGCGGCGACACCTCGGCCAGCTGCGTCCGAAGCTGCGGCAGCACCGCCTTGATGCGATCGACGGTGGCCACGATGTTGGCGTTTGGCGCGGCCTGGATGCGCACCACGATGGCGGGCTTGCCCATGAACAGGCCGACCATCCGCTCGTTCTCGCCCCCGTCGCGCACGTTGGCGACGTCCTGCAGGCGCACGGGGTTGCCGTTGCGGACGGCGATGATCAGCCCCTGATAGTCGACCGCCTTCAGCGCCTGATCGTTGACGTAGATCTGCAGCCGCTGGCCGTGCGCCGAGTATTGCCCCTTGGGCTGGTTGGCGTTGGCGCCCGCGATGGCGGCCCGCACATCCTCCAGCGCGATGCCGTAGCGGGCGAGTGCCAGGGGATTCACCTCCACCCGCACGGCGGGCTGGGCGGCGCCCTGCACGTCGGCCTGGCCCACGCCCTGAATCTGGCTGAGCTTCTGCTGGAGGATGAGCGAGGCGGCGTCATAGACCTGCGCGGGCGTCAGCACGTCCGACGTCAGGTTCAGGATCATGATCGGCGCGTTGGCCGGGTTCGCCTTGTTGTAAGTGGGGTTCGAGCGAAGCGTACTCGGCAGGTCGCCCCGCGCGGCCACGATGCCCGCCTGCACATCGCGGGCGGCGCCGTCGATGTTACGGTCCATCCCGAACTGCAGGGTGATATTGGTGCGCCCGGTCTGGCTGGACGAGGTGATCTCGTTCACGTCGGCGATCTGGCCGAGGCGGCGTTCCAGCGGCGTCGCGACGCTGGTGGCCATCACCTGCGGCGAGGCGCCGGGCAGGTTGGCGCTTACCTGAATGACCGGAAAGTCCACGCTGGGCAGCGACGCCACCGGCAGGGCGAAGTAGGCCGCGATGCCCGCCAGCGCGATGCCGATGGTGAGCAGGATCGTGGCGGCCGGCCGCCGGATGAACAGCGCCGAGGGGTTCACGCCGTGCGGCTCTCTGGCGCGCGTCCGGGGGCGGTTGCCGGCGGCTTCGCGGGCGACGCCGTGGGCGTCAGACCAGGCCGCCCCTCGGGGGGCGAAGCCTTACGACCCTTGCGGCCGAAGCGACGGGCGAGGCCGTCGAACATCAGGTAGATCACCGGGGTGGTGAACAGCGTCAGCATCTGGCTGGCGATGAGCCCGCCCACGATGGCGATGCCCAGGGGCTGGCGCAGCTCCGACCCCACCCCTGAGCCCAACATCAGCGGCAATGCGCCCAGAAGCGCAGCCATTGTGGTCATGAAGATGGGGCGGAAGCGCAGCAGGGCGGCCTGGTGGATCGCCTCCTGCGGCTCCATCCCCTCGCCCCGCTCGGCGGCGAGGGCGAAGTCGATCATCATGATCGCGTTCTTGTTCACGATACCGATGAGCAGGATGATCCCGATGATCCCCACAACGCCCAGGTCCTTGCCGAACAGCATCAGGGCCAGGAGCGCCCCCACCGCCGCAGACGGCAGGGTGGACAGGATCGTGAGCGGGTGGATGAAGCTCTCGTAGAGCACGCCCAGCACGATGTAGATCGTGATGATCGCCGCCAGGATCAGCCAGATCTCGTTGGACAGCGAGCTCTCGAACGCCGCCGCCGCGCCCGAGAAGGTGGTGTTGATCGAGCCGGGGACCGCGATGTCCTTCTCGGCCTTCTTGATCAGGTTCACCGCCTCGCCCAGCGCCACGCCCTTGGCGAGGTTGAAGCCCACGGTCGCCGACGGGAACTGCCCCACGTGGCTGATCTGCAGGGGGCTCGGCTGCTCAGTGATGGTGGCGATGGAGGTCAGCGGCACCGCCGATCCGGAAGACGACTGCAGGTAGATCGACTGCAGGGCATCGGGCGAGTTCTGCAGGCTCGGGTCGCTCTCCAGGATCACCCGGTATTGGTTCGACTGGGTGAAGATGGTCGAGACGATGCGTTGGCCAAAGGCGTCGTAGAGTGCCTGGTCGATGCTTGCGAGGCTGACGCCCAAGCGCCCCGCCGTGTCGCGATCCACCTTGATGTAAGCCGAGAGGCCTTTGTTGGCGGTGTCGGCCGAGACCCCCTCGAACTGCTTCATCGTCGACAGGTGCTCGACCAGCTTGGCGGCCCAGGTGGCGAGGAGGTCGGCGTCGGTGCCCTCCAGCACGAACTGGTACTGGGTGCGGCTGACGGCGGCGTCGATGGTCAGGTCCTGCACCGGCTGCAGGAACAGCTGGGCGCCCGGCACCTGCTCGGCGGCGCGCTGCAGGCGGCGGATTACGTCGGCCGCCCCGTCGCGCTTGTTCTCGGGCTTGAGCTCGATCAGCACCCGGCCGGTGTTCAGGGTGGTGTTCTGCGCATCCACGCCTGCGAAGGACGAGACGGTCTCCACCGCCGGGTCCTGCATCATTACCTGAGCCACCTGCCGCTGCAGCTCGCTCATGCGGCCGTAGGAGACGGTCTGGGCCGCCTGGACCACGCCCTGGATCTCGCCGGTGTCCTGCGTGGGGAACAGCCCTTTGGGGATGGCGAGGAACAGGAGCGCGGTCAGTACGAAAGTGCCCAGCGCGACCAGGAGCGTCAGCGGCTGATGCTTCAGCACCCAGGTCAGCCCCACGTCGTAGCGGGCGATCACCCAGTCGATCGCCTCCTCGCTCTTCTGCGACAGCGAGCCGGGCTTCGGATGCTTGGGTCGGCGCAGGAACAGGGCGCAGAGCGTCGGCACCAGCGTCAGCGACACCAGGGCCGAGATCACGATGGTGACCGCCAGGGTGATCGCAAACTCGCGGAACAGCCGTCCCACCACGTCGCTCATGAACACGAGCGGGATCAGCACGGCCAGGAGCGACAACGTCAGCGAGATGATCGTGAAGCCGATTTCGCTCGATCCGAGGAGGGAGGCGGGCCTGGGCTCCAGCCCCTCTTCCACGTGGCGGCTGATGTTCTCGATCATCACGATGGCGTCGTCGACCACGAAGCCCGTGGCGACGGTCATGGCCATCAGCGTCAGGTTGTTCAGGCTGAAGTGGAACAGATACATCGCCCCGAACGCGCCCACGAGCGACAGGGGCACCGCGATCCCGGCGATGATCGTGGCCCGCACGTTGCGCAGGAAAACAAAGATCACCAGCACCACGAGAAGGATCGACAGGCCGAGCTCGATCTCCACGTCGTGAACGCTGGCGCGGATGGTGACCGTGCGGTCGGTCATCACCTGCACGTCGATCCCGGCGGGCAGGCTCTGCTGCAGTTCGGGCAGCAACTTCTTGATGCGGTCGACCACGCCGATGACGTTGGCGCCGGGCTGGCGCTGCACGTTGAGCACAACCGCTGGGGTCACGCCTTTCAGCGCGCCGAGTTGGGTGTTCTCGGCCCCGTCAACGACGCTGGCCACGTCCTTCAGACGCACGGCCGCGCCGCCTTTGTAGGCGATCACCAGGTTGGCGTAGTCCTCCGGGGCGACGAGCTGGTCGTTCGCGTTGACCGTGTAGCTGCGGGTCGGCCCGTCGAAGGTGCCCTTGGCGCCGTTGACGTTGGAGTTGGAGATCGCCGTGCGCAGGCTCTCCAGCGTCAGGCCGTAGCTGGTGAGCGCCCGCGGGTTGGCCTGGATGCGCACCGCAGGGCGCTGGCCGCCGGAGACGGTGACGAGGCCCACGCCCGCGATCTGGCTGATCTTCTGCGCCATGCGCGTGTCGGCCACGTCCTCCACCTTGGTGAGGGGCAGGGTCGAAGACGAGAGCGCCAGCGTCATGATCGGCGCGTCGGCCGGGTTCACCTTGGCGTAGACGGGGGGTGCCGGAAGGTCTGACGGCAGGAGGTTTCCCGCGGCGTTGACGGCGGCCTGCACCTCCTGCTCGGCCACGTCGAGGGTGAGATCGAGGCCGAACTGCAGGGTGATGACCGAGGCGCCGGCCGAAGATACCGAGCTCATCCGGCTCAGGCCCTGCATCTGCCCGAACTGGCGCTCGAGGGGCGCAGTCACGTAGCTGGTCATCACCTCGGGCGAGGCGCCGGGGTAGAAAGTCTGCACCTGGATGGTCGGGTAATCGACCTGCGGCAGGGCCGAGAGCGGCAGGAACTGGAAGCCGACGATCCCCGTCAGGAACAGGGCGATCATCAAGAGCGAAGTCGCGATCGGCCGCAGGATGAACAGGCGCGAGGGGCTCAGCCCCCCCGTCTTCGCGGCGGCGGCGGGCTGGCCCGCAGCCGGCTGCGCAGGCGCGTCGGGATCGTGGGGGGGCCGACCGTCGACGGGTTCGCTCATTGCGGGCCGCCGAAGCCGCCACCCGCCGCCCTCGCCTTCTCACGCGCCGCCGCAAGCTTGGTGCGCTGATCGGGGGTGAGCACGGCGTCGATCTTGGCGCGCATCTCTCCGCCCACCGCCCGGGCCGCATCGCGATCGCCGCCCTGGAAGGCCGCCATCATCTTGGGGCGATACTCGGCCTGGATCGCATCTACCTTGGCCTGCTGGGAGGCCGACAGCCCGAGGTCGGCCATCATGCCAGCCCCCCGACCGCCCGCGCCGCCGGGAGCCGCGCCGCCGGAAGCTGGCGCAGCCGCAGGAGCCGCCGGGGCTGCAGCACCCGTCGTCGAGCCGCGACGGCCCGAAGTCGGCGCTGTCGTGACCGTAGACGTGGTGGCGCTGCTGCTCGTGGTCGTGACCGCCGCCGCGGGCGCCGCTCCCGCGGGGGCGCCGCCGCCGAAGCTGCCGCCACCGCCGCCGCCCATGCCGCCGTAGCCGCCGCCGCTCGCCGCCTGGGCGGCCTGGGCCGCGGCGCGAAGCTGCTCGTATTTGGCCTTCTGGACGGGGTTCATCACCGCTTCCATCTGTGCCGCCGTATCGGTGCGCAGGGTGCGCAGCGAAGCGAAATCGCCGGAGGCCATCGCCGCCTGCATCTTGGCCTTCGCCGCATCGCGGATCACCTGGATCTTGGCCTTCTGGCCCGGGTCGAGGTTCAGCTGGTCGAGCATGGCCTGGGTGCGCGCATCTTGGCCCCCGGCCCCGCCCGCGGCGAAGTTCACCGGCGTGCACTTGCCCGCCCCGGCTCCGCCCGCCCCGCCACCGCGGCGGCGACCGGCACCCGGAGCCCCGGCCGCGCCTGTAGCACCCCCCGTGGCCGAAGCCGCATCGGGCTTCTTGCCGCCGAACAGGTTGGTGAACCAGTTGCCCTCGGACTTGGCACCCGCAGCGCCACCGGCACCACCGGGGAAGCTCGGCGGGCAGTCGCCCGGCAGCAGCACGCGTCCGCCTTCGCGCAGGCGGTCCGACCCGTCGGTGACGACGGTCGTGCCCGCCGTCAGGCCCGAGGTGATGGCGGTGTTCTCGCCCGAGGCCGGGCCCGTCTGCACCGGCTGCATGTGAACCGTGCGGCCCGCATCGACCGTGTAGACGAAGAGGCCGCTCTGGCCACGCTGGATGGCCGAGGTCGGCACGGTGACGACGCCCCGCAGGGTATCGACCAGCACGCGCACGTTCACGAACTGGTTGGGGAACAAGGTGTCACCCGGGTTGGCGAAGCGCGCCTTGGCCTTCACCGTGCCCGTGGTGCTGTCGATCTGGTTGTCGAGGGTGAGAAGCTGGCCGTTGGCCAGGGCGTCGGACTGGTCGCGGTCGAACACGGTCACGGGCAGAGGCCCCGCGTGAACGCCCTTCACCACCTGGCCGATCTTGTCCTCCGGCACGGTGAAGACCACGTCGATGGGGTTCACCTGGGTGATGGTCACGATGCCATTGGCGTCCCCGCTGCTGACGAAGTTTCCGGCATCCACCTGCCGCAGGCCCACACGGCCGCTCACCGGCGCGGTGATGCGCGTGTAGCTGAGGTTGAGCTTGGCGGTGCCGACCAGAGCTTGGTCGGTCTTCACGGTCGCCTCGGCCGAGCGCACGGTCGCGGCCTGTGTGTCCACCGTCTGGCGGGCAATGGAGTCCTGCGACAGAAGGGTCTGATAGCGCTTCAGGTCCACCCGGGCGTTCGCCAGCGTGGCCTCATCGCGGGCCAGGGTGCCCTGCGCTTGCAGCAGCGCCTGCTGGTAGGGCCGCGGATCGACCTGCGCCAGCGCCTGTCCTTTCGAGACCATCTGGCCCTCCCGGAAGGCCACCGAGAACAGCTGGCCCGAGAGCTGGGTGCGCACCGTCACCGTCGCCGCAGGCGTCACAGTGCCCAGCGCCGTAACGTAGACCGGCACGTCGGCCGTGGTCGCCTTGGCCGCGTTCACCGAACTCATGCCGCCGCCGAAGCCGCCGCGACCACCGGCCCGCCCGCCCGCCGCCCCGCGACCCGCCGCCGCCGCGCCACCGCGACCGCCAGCCGCGGCACTCGGTGCGCCGCCCGGACCGCCCGCGGCGGTGCCCGTGCCCTGGTGCGTGAGGATCCAGAAGATCGTGAGCCCGGCCAGGATCACCACCGCCACCAACGCCCACTTGCCGCGATTGCGGCCCGGCAGCGCCCGCCTGTCGGCCGAGCCGTAGACCGTGTGCGCCGAAGCGGGGTTCGAGGTCGCGGCCGGGCGCGGCCGGACGATGGAGTCGTCGGAACGGTTGGTGATGGGGGGCTCTTGGCCGTTGTCCGAAGCGCTCATGTCGGGCGGAAAGTCCTCGGGTCGATCGATGGCCCGCGGTCGGGCAGGTTCAGCGTTAGGGCTCTAGGGCGCCGCGTCCCGCGGGCCAACCGTCTCGCAGCAACGTCTGGCGAGCCTTTGCGATGCGATGCGGGGGCCTTAGCGCGCCACACGGCTGGTTTTGTTGCGCAGGGGCTACATTAAGTCCTTGTAATTGGTAGAGGTAGTCAGCGGAAAAGCCCTCCGTTGCGGGACGGCGGCCCCGGCGATCTCGTCGATTCGATCCGCCAGATCGTCGAGATCGCGACGCAGGCCCTCCGCCGCAAAGGCCAGCCCCAGAACGTGGCCGATGTCGTCGAACGACAGGGCCTGAGCCCACGGCGCACGACGCAGGGAATCGATCGAGGTCACGAACGCCGCGTCGATCACCGACAGGTCGCCGCGATCCACCTGTCCGCCGGATTGCAACGCGTCGCCACACGCCCGCGCCCGCGCCGCCTCGGCGCGGATCAGGGCGGCGCCGGGCTCGCCGATGTGCGCCCGCACGGCATCGGGCTGCGGATCGCTGCATGCCCGGCCGATCAGGGTCACCGCATTCCGCGCCCGCCACAGCCCTCTCAGCACGGCGGGGGGATCGCCCCGCGCCGCCAGCCGGGCGCTGCGTTCCTGGTCCGCCTCCTTCTGCGCCTGCTCGACGCTTGCCAGAAGGGCGCGCAGGCGGTCGTGGTCGGGTTGCAGCGCCGCGCGCAGGCTCTCGCCACCCCCCGCCAACAGGGCCTCGGCGCAGCGGTCGAGCATGGCGGCGATGGCCTCCAGCGCCTCGACGGCCCGGCTGCGCGCCGCATCCCGCGAAGGGGCCGGAAAGATCAGCACCGTGGCCAGAACGCCGATCACGCTGCCCACGGCGATCTCGAACACCCGGAACCCGGCCGCCTCAAGCGGGGGCAGGCCGCCCGAGGGCGACATCAGCATGATCGCGCTGGTGACGGGCGCCACCTTCAGGTTCGGCCGGATGGCGGCGAACAGGCTCGTCAGCCCCACTGACAGCACCAGCGCCACGCCCAGGCCCTCCGGCGACTGCGCCCTCACCGCCGCCGCAAGCCCGCCGACCACCGCCCCCACCAGCGTGCCGACCATGCGGTCCACCGCGACCGAGACCGTGCCGCCGATGGAGCCCTGCATGACGATGATGACGGTGAACACCGCCCAGTACCCCTGGGGCTGGTTCAGGAGCACGTAGAGGCCGAAGGCCGCCGCGGTGCCGGCCATCACGCGCAGGCTGAGCTTTCCCTCGGTAGTGCGCCCCGCCACGGCCGAACCCAGCGCCTGCAGGCGCTGCGCGACGGTCACGCCGCCATCTCCTGAAGCGGCGCGGCGAGCCAGAGGGCACACAGCGCCCGCTCGACGTCGACCGCCGTCTCCAGCCGGCAGAAGCGGCCGCGGGCCTCGCGTCGGGCCAGCGCATCCGCCAGTCCCGGCCCCTGCTCAACATACCAGCCGAGGTGCTTGCGGAAGACCCGCAGGCCCAGCGCATCCCCGTAAAGGCGCAGGGACTGCGCCATGTGATCGAGCACGATGCCGAGCCGCGCCTCGGCCGGCGGCCCGGCATCGGTCATAGCGCCGCCGTTCAGCGCAGCCTCGAGCGAGGCGGCCAGCCACGGGCGGCCATAGATGCCCCGGCCCAGCATCACCCCGTCGGCCCCCGATCGTGCGAGGGCCGCCCGCGCCGAGGCCGCATCGACGATGTCGCCGTTGACGATCACCGGGATCGAGACGGCCGCCTTCACCGCCGCCACGGCCTCCCAGTCCGCCGTGCCCGAATACTGCTGCTGGCGGGTGCGGCCGTGCACGGTGATCGCCTGTGCGCCCACGCCCTGCGCCCGTCGCGCCAGTTCGGCCGCGCTGTGCGAAGTCTCGTCCCAGCCCAGACGCATCTTCACTGTGACGGGCCGGGTCGTGGCCTGCACCGCGGCCTCGACGATGCGCTGGGCCTGATTCAGGTCGCGCATCAGGGCCGAGCCGCAGGCCGCGCCCGTGACTGACTTGGCGGGGCAGCCGAAGTTCAGGTCCACGATGTCCGCGCCCGCCGCCTCCGCCAGGGCTGCCCCCGCTGCGATGTGGGCAGGCTCGGCCCCCACGAGCTGGATCACAGTCAGGGGGAACCCCTCCCCCACCGCGGCGCGGCGCACCACGTCGGGGCGACCGCGGGCGAAGTCGGCGCAGGCCACCATCTCGGTCGCCACATAGGCCGCACCGCAGCGCACCGCGACCTTGCGGAAGGCGAGGTCGCTCACCCCCGTCATGGGCGCGATCCACACGCGGCCGGGCACGACCACGTCGCCGATGGCGAGCGCGGGGCGCTGAGCTGACGCGGGAGGAGCGGCCGGGGGCTGCATGACGCCTCGCATAGGCTGTGGAGCGCCCCCCGCCAAGGAAAGCGCCACGCCCGCGCCGCATCGTCGGCTATGCTGGCAAGATCAGGGAGACAATGGACGGATGGGGCACGGCGAGGGGTTCGGACACTTCCAGGACCTGTTCCTGTTCCTCGCCACCGCAGGCGTGGGCGTGCCGCTCTTCAAGCGCCTGAAGCTGAGCCCCGCCCTGGGTTACATCCTGGCCGGGGTGATCCTGGGTCCCTTCGGCCTGGGGGCGCTGGCCAAGTGGGCTCCGTGGCTCGCCAACCTCACCGTCAACAGCCCGCAGGACATCGCGCAGCTGGCCGAGCTGGGCGTGGTGTTCCTGCTGTTCACCCTGGGGCTGGAGCTTTCGTTCGAGCGCCTGCGGGCGATGGCGCGGCTGGTGTTCGGCCTGGGCGGCCTGCAGGTGATCCTCTGCGCCGGGCTGCTTGCGGGCGTCACCATGCTTGCGGGGCGCAGCCTGGGCGAGGCCCTGATCGTCGGGGCCGCCCTGGCCCTGTCGTCCACGGCCCTGGTGATCCCGGCGATGGAGGAGCGCGACCGCGCCGACACTCCCTCGGGCCGGGCGGCGACCGGCGTGCTGCTGTTCCAGGATATCGCCATCGCCCCGATCCTCGTGGCTGTGAACATCTTCGGGCGGCCGGGCGGCGTCGGGTCCGGGCTGGAGGCGGCGCTCGCCTTCGCCCCGGCGGTGATCGGCATCATCGGGCTGGCCATCGGGGGGCGGCTGATCCTGCGCCCCATCATGCGCTCCGTCGCCCGTGCCCACTCGGAAGAGCTGTTCCTGGCGGCGAGCCTTCTCGTGGTGATCGGCGCGGGGCTGGTCGCGGCCGCTGCGGGGCTGTCGATGGCGCTGGGGGCGTTCGTGGCGGGCCTGCTGCTGGCCGAGACGGAGTATCGCCACGAGATCGAGACCAAGGTGGAGCCCTTCAAGGGCCTGCTGCTGGGCCTGTTCTTCCTGTCGGTCGGCGTGGGCCTGGACCTGCCCTATGTGGCCAGCCATCTCGGCCCGACGCTGGGGCTGGTGACCGTGCTCGTGGCGGTGAAGGGCGTGACCGTGTTCGGCCTCGGCCGGGGGTTCGGCCTGAAGTCGCGGGCGGCCGCAGAAACCGCCCTCCTGCTCGCGGCCGGGGGCGAGTTCGCCTTTGTGCTCATAGGGCGGGCGGGCGCCGCCAAGCTGATGTCGGCAGACCTCGCGCAGACCTGCATCGCCGCAGCCACCCTTTCGATGGCGCTGACCCCGCTCCTCGCGAGCCTCGGGGCGAGGCTCAACCGGGAGAGCCAGACCCTCATCGACGAAACCGCGCCGAGCATCGCCGAGGCTGGCGTCGAAGCCCGGGTGCTGGTGGTGGGCCTCGGCCGGGTGGGCCGGCTGGTCACCCGCATGCTCGACCGGCACGACATCGCCTGGACCGCCGTGGAACGCGATCCCCGCGTGGTGGAGCGGGCCCTGCGCGCGGGGGGCAAGGCCTTCATCGGCGATGCCGCCAACCCCGACATGCTGCGCCGCTGCGGCCTGATGAGCGCCCCAGCCCTCGTGGTGACCATGGCCGATCCCGACGGAGCCGAAACGGTGGTGGAGGCCGCGCGCGCCGCCCGCCCCGACATGATCATCGTGGCCCGCGCCCGGGACGCGCGCCATGCCGGTCGCCTCTATGCCCTGGGGGTCACCGACGCCGTGCCGGAGACCATCGAGGCAAGCCTGCAGCTTTCCGAGGCCGTGCTGGTGGACATCGGCGTGCCCATGGGCCTCGTGATCGCCTCGATCCATGAACAGCGCGACGAGATCAGGAAGGCGCTGGACCAGCCGGGCGCCCTGGGCGGCCGACGCCGCTTCCGCTCCCGCCTGCCCGCAACCCCGCCCCTGTCGAGCTGACCCCTCAGGCGGCAGGCGCGGGGTTCGCCCGCTTGTAAGCGGGCCGATCGGTGCAGCGCGCCACGAAACCATCGAACACGGGATCGCCCTTGATGCCAGGGGCCCCGAACAGGCCCATCCAGTTCAGGGAGCTGCCCACGTAGAGGTCGGCGGCGGTGAACCGGTCGCCCGTGAGATAGGGCGTCGACTCCAACGTGGATTTCAGGGTGTGCAGCACGTCTTCATAGGAGCCGTAGCCGGCCGCCATCTTGTTCTCCGGCGCAGGGCGCTTGCTCAGGGTGTCGAGCATGGCGGGCTCGACGCAGCCCGCCCCGAAGAAGAGCCAGCGGTAGTAAGGGCCCCGCTCCGCCGAGCCGGGCCCCGGTGCCAGCCCGGCGGCCGGGAAGGTGTCGGCCAGGTAGGCTATGATCGCCGGCGTTTCGGTGACGGTCACGCCCCTATGCTGGATCACCGGGATCTTGCCCATGGGGTTGATGGCCAGGAACTCCGGCTGCTTGTGCGCCATCGCCCCCCACTCCATCGGCACGACGCGATAGGGAGCGCCCACCTCCTCCAGCATCCAGTGCGCCATCGAGGCGCGCGACTGCGGGTTGTGGTAGAATACGACTTCGTCGCTCATGGCGCTGGGCTCCCACTGGCTTTGCCGCACGCTAGCCCGGCGCTGCGGCAGGCGCCAGTGTCATGTTCCTGTAATGTTCTTGTGCGCGTCGACTGGTCGGTTTCGACGAGGTGCGCGCAGTTTTCCACAAGAGCCCGCACGGGCCGCCCGCTTTGAGAGGAACCGCCGTGTCCAAAGTCATCACCTGCCTGTGGTTCGGCAAGGACGCCGAGGAGGCCGCCCGGCTCTACACGTCCCTCGTTCCCAACTCGTCCATCGAGTCCGTCAACCGCTCGCCGGTGGACTATCCCGGCGGCAAGGCGGGCGACGTGCTCACCGTCTACTTCACCCTGGACGGCCAGCAGTATCTGGGCCTGAACGGGGGCGAGCGGGTCAACTACGGCAACGCCGCCTCCGTCTGCGTCATGTGCGACGACCAGGCCGAGGTCGAACACCTGTGGGACGCGCTGCTGGAGGGCGGCGGTAAGACGCTGGCCTGCGGCTGGCTCAACGACCGCTTCGGCGTGCCATGGCAGATCACCCCCCGCCGCATGGTAGAACTCTCCACTGGCCCCGACCGGGCCGTCGCCAAGCGGGTGATGGAGGCCATGATGACCATGGTGAAGCTGGACATCGCCGAGATCGAGAGAGCCGCGGCGGGGTGACCACGCAGCGGTCGCGCTGGCGCTGGCGAAATCGTGCGGTACGACCTACCTTCCGTTCATGGCCCGTTCCCCGTCCTCCGCCGTCCCCGCCAGCGGGGTAGCCGAAGCCTCCACGCCGTTCGTCATCGACACGCTCACCAACCTCCAGCCGGGGTGGACGCCCCACAAGGCGGCGCGGCCGGTGAAGAGCGAGGGGGGCCGGAAGTTCAAGCTCGTCTCGCCGTTCGAGCCGGCGGGCGATCAGCCCACCGCCATCGCCGAACTCGTCGCCGGAGTGAACCAGCACGAGCACGACCAGGTGCTCCTGGGCGTCACCGGCAGCGGCAAGACCTTCACCATGGCCAAGATCATCGAGGCCACCCAGCGCCCCGCCCTGATCCTCGCCCCCAACAAGACGCTCGCCGCCCAGCTCTACGGGGAGTTCAAGAACTTCTTCCCGGAGAACAGCGTCGAGTACTTCGTCAGCTACTACGACTACTACCAGCCGGAAGCCTACGTGCCGCGCACCGACACCTTCATCGAGAAGGACTCGTCGATGAACGAGCAGATCGACCGCATGCGCCACTCCGCCACCCGCGCCGTTCTGGAGCGGGACGACGTGATCGTCGTGGCGTCGGTCTCCTGCATCTATGGCATCGGCTCGGTTGAGACCTACACCGCCATGACGTTCGACCTGAAGGTCGGCGACCAGATCGACGAGGGCAAGCTCAGAGCCGACCTCGTGGCCCTGCAGTACAAGCGCAACGACCAGGCCTTCGAGCGCGGCACCTTCCGCCGCCGGGGCGACAGCTTCGAGATCTTCCCCGCCCACTACGAGGACCGCGCCTGGCGCGTGGGCTTCTTCGGCGACTCTATCGAGACGATCGTCGAGTTCGACCCCCTCACCGGCAAGAAGACCTCCGACCTCCAGTCCGTGAAGGTCTACGCCGCCAGCCACTACGTGACGCCCCGCCCCACGCTCAACCAGGCCTTCAACGCCATCAAGCGCGAGATGACCGACCGCGTCGAATGGTTCACCGAGAACGGCAAGCTCCTCGAGGCCCAGCGCCTGGAGCAGCGCGTCACCTTCGACCTGGAGATGATGCAGGCCACCGGCTCCTGCGCCGGCATCGAGAACTACAGCCGCTACCTCACCGGCCGCAGCCCCGGCGAGCCCCCGCCCACCTTCTTCGAATACCTGCCCGAGAACGCGCTGCTCTTCACCGACGAGAGCCACGTCACCGTCCCGCAGATCGGCGGCATGTACAAAGGCGACTACCGCAGGAAGTTCACCCTGGCCGAATACGGCTTCCGCCTGCCCAGCTGCATCGACAACCGCCCCCTCAAGTTCGAGGAGTGGGAGGCCATGCGCCCGCAGACGGTGCACGTCTCCGCCACCCCCGGCCCCTGGGAGATGGACAAGACCGGCGGCGTCTTCGCCGAGCAGGTCATCCGCCCCACCGGCCTGATCGACCCCCCGGTGGAGGTCCGCCCCGTCTCCAAGGACAATCACAGCCAGGTCGACGACGTCATCGCCGAGTGCAAGGAGGTGGCCCTGCGCGGCTACCGCAGCCTGGTCACCGTCCTCACCAAGAAGATGGCGGAAGACCTCACCGAGTACATGCACGAGCAGGGCGTGCGCGTGCGCTACATGCACTCCGACGTGGATACGGTGGAGCGCATCGAGATCATCCGAGACCTGCGCCTGGGCGCCTTCGACGTGCTCGTCGGCATCAACCTCCTGCGCGAAGGCCTCGACATCCCGGAGTGCGCCTTCGTGGCCATCCTGGACGCCGACAAGGAGGGCTTCCTCCGCTCAGAGACCAGCCTCGTGCAGACCATCGGCCGCGCCGCCCGCAACGTCGACGGCCGCGTGGTGCTCTACGCAGACAAGATCACTGGCTCTATGGAGCGCGCCATGGCCGAAACCAGCCGCAGGCGCGAGAAGCAGGAAGCCTACAACACAGAGCACGGCATCACGCCCGAGAGCGTGAAGCGAGACATCGCCCAGATCCTCGACAGCCCCTACGAAAAGGGAGACCGCGTCACCGTCGACGTCGGCCCCGCCGGCAAGGACGCCAAGCCCTTCCTCGGCTCCAACTTCCAGACCACCCTGCGCGACCTCGAAGCCAAGATGCGAGCCGCCGCCTCCAACCTGGAATTCGAAACCGCCGCGCGCCTGCGCGACGAGCTGAAACGCCTGAAGATGCTCGACCTGGAATTCGCCAACGACTTGCTCACGGCCCCGGGGGAGGCGGTGGACAAGGCGGAACCGGCGCGGCAGCGGAAAGCGGCGCGGGAGGCGTCGCAGGAGGCGTTTCGGAAGGGGCGGTTGTAAGGTCGGCAACGCACTCTATTTTCTGCAGACGAGCGCCCAAAGCAAACTTCTAAGCAGCAATGATTGCTGCCCTGGCAACTTCTTGTTCGTTGAATTCTGACGCTATCGCATAGAGAAACTGTTGGGGCTGATTGGCGAAAAATTCTCGAATAAATGGACCGTAGCGCCCCCTTAAGAACCCTTGAAAGGCAACCGGATTGTATCGAGTGAGAGAGCCTAAGTAAAATGTTGCAAGATACAAGGATATCATCTGCGGTAAGACCGATTCTCCAACTTCTGATACGTAAAAGTAGTATTTTCGGTATGGGGGAACAGCAGAAATACTTCTAAACAGACTGTCCTTTATGTCTGCGCTTGAGGCGCTTAAAACCTGAGATGGCCGTTGGCCGTATGGAGTTTTTTTTGACTGCTCGAGCAGTATAAGGCGGCGACCAGTTAGGTCTTTCTCGGCCGACGCGACATTTGTCCATTTTCCCGTCACAGCGTCGGAGCGGGTAATATGTTTTTGGCTATATCCCAACCTCGTTAAGTCATCGAGGTATACTTTGGCAACCGACCAAACCTCCTTCTTAGCGGAATCTTGCAGGTAGTTGATACGATCTATGCTAACAAATTTCTCCGTCTTTAACGCGGCACCGGAAAACACTCTGTGACCAATCAGGACTTGGGAAAGAAAGTTTGAGGGCAAGAATGGGCCCACTGGTGCTGAAGCGCCGAGGGCAGCCGCAAACCGCAAGAAAGCACTCTCTTTTGCCTTTGTTCTGCCCGGAATTGTCACTTCTCCGTCGAGAACTGAAGGGCCAGTCCAAGATTCTGCTACGCCATGATAAATCCTTTTGATCGGCTTGTTCGCTCTCTGGACGATCAGAGCTTTAGCCAGGTTCAGAAAAGAATAATACAATAAGAGTGGCTTTGCGGCATCTGTCCTTGCCGAGCCAGCGGCCTCATAAAAGTCCCGCGCCTGAGCCAGAAAGGCGATTGCCTGCTGTTGAGCCTTAACATCAAGTAGCTGCGAAGCCACACCCTCCATCAGGCTCCAGGGATCAGTGGAAAACAGCGTTGAATGAAGACCTTCGCGCTTCGCACCAGAAAATGTTGGCCAGTAAGAAAATGGCGTTGGCCTTTGCCGTATCGAGACGACACTGCCCAGGGTCGGGACTGGGAATTTCAAGCTCAGCTCACTTCAGCAGTTGAGTTGTACGAGTAGGTGCTCCAGGTTGGCTCGTAGCTGTCGTCCGCTTGGTTCCCCCAAACCGACCAGCCCCTCCGCTCCCCACGCGCAAACATTTCCAGCCTGGGGCCGGGGCTGCACGCTTCGATCAGCCCGTACTGCTCGTCCGGCTTACGCGAGTGCTCTCGCTTCCTCGTCTGCAGGACATTCACTTGGCTGCGGCCTGGCTGAAGAGTGCGGGCATTCTTGCCGCGCACGCCAAATAGGATGACCTCGGTCACGTTTCGGAAGTAGAAGCCAACTCCGCGGCCATCGGAGCCTCCATCCTTGCGGACCTTGTGCCAGATCAGGTTCGACTTGTATTTGAAGCCCCACGCCTTCATTACCTCAAGACCCTCGGGCAGGAGAGCGTTTGGCACCCAAAGGTAAAGGTGCGCCGTTTCCGCCGCGATCCCCTCCACCGGCAGTGCGCAAATGTCCTCCAGCGTCATGGTGGGATAGCGCGCCAGCCGCTTGTGTTCCGGCGCGACCTTCCCAGTGGAGTTCTGAAACCGCCACGGCGGATCGGCGAGAATCGTCGCGAACTTCCGCCCCCGCGCGAATTTGGCGAGGTCCGCTGCGGCGGTGACGCCCGTATCGGTGATACCGTCAAAGGCCATGGCCGAGCCTACTCCGTTCCGGTTTCGTTCGGAAGCGCGAACACGCTTGGATTAGCCGGTGGCCAATCCGAAATGCACCTTGGCGTAATGCCGATCACCAGCACGGGACAGGCACCGTTTCTGCCAGCATTCAGACGGTAGAGCAGTTTGCCCATCCACGTAGTGCTAGCCCCGTATTTCTCGCTCACACGGCGCGGCGCGCCGCTCTTCTTCGTTTCGCCCGTACCATCCTTCTTTAGCGATTGGCCAAGCTGCCTGAAGATGGGGTTCATCTCCGCACTGCGCGTAACAAGGACGCCGACGTCAACCACGCCGCACTGAGCGAATGCCGAGAAGGCGTAAAGGTCGCGGTCGAATGTTTGGTCTTTGCTATTCCATTCTAGATCGAAGGCAACTCGGCCTTTCACGTAGTCAACCTTATGACCGTCTAGGTATCGTTCGCGACGCAGCTCTCGCCTTCGCACTTCATATTGAGGCTTATTTCGTCTCTGTCCTACTAGGGCCTTTGACGTCAGGTGGACTAGAAGGTCGCCTTGAATGATCGTCTCATTCCAGCCGAGTGGTCTGAGGCTTTCCGAGAGCAATTTCGGAATGTCGGACTCATTTCCACCGGCTGTACGGATCATGGTGGTGGTGATCTCGAAGCGGCGGAGGGCTTCACATAATTCCGCGAACTCAGGCTTGTGAGCTTCACTCAGAATAACGGCTGCGCCGCGGTAGCTGTGAACCTCATAACGCTCGAGGATGTCGGCCGGAATCTTGCCGTCGATTAGGTTGCGAGGATCGGCGGCCTCATTGGGCTCCAAGGCGACGTCGGCACGCCCGACCGCCTCCTCCAGATCGTCGTCCGCATCAATTTCATCCATTCGGTTAGCTAGCCCGGATTCTCATCGCGGGAGAAGCATTTGCCCGGCGACACAGGGCGATGGGGCACCCGCCGCCATGCCCGAGGTCCCCGTCCTCTCCCGCGTCGACGCCTACGCCGGCTACACAACCGTCGTCGAAGCGGAGGATGCGCAGGCCGCGGCCGATCTCGTCCGTGAGGGTTCCGGCTTCACCTGGGAGGCGCGCGGCGTCGTGGAGTTTGACGGGCGGCGGGTCGTGACGCTCGATGCGGCGGGTGAGGAGATCGACTCCACGGCGCGCGGAGCCGCCTGAGCGCTCCTCCTCCCCCACTCTCTCCGCTCATCCCCGCGGAGGCGGGGACCCAGGTTTGAGCCTCGGTCTCAGAGGGATCGAGTGAGCGGATTGCGGGGCTGACTGGAAAGCTTCGCGCGTGGGTCCAAAAACCTGGGTCCCCGCTTCCGCGGGATGAGCGGGCGGTGAGGAGGGCCTGCGCCACCCCTCCCCCTCACCGCCAGGCGTAGATGCGGCTTTTGCCGGTGGGGGCGGTTGCGGGGGTGGCGCAGATTAGGCGGATGGAGCGGGAGCCGCAGAGGCAGCGCAGGCGGTGCTCGAAGACGGTGAGGGGGTCGGTCAGGCTGGTGCGGCTGCGCGTCCAGGGCGTGGTGTCCACCGGCTGGGGCGGGGCGCAGGCCTGCGCGCACACGGCCGCCACGTCCCCGCGCTGGAGCGCCCCCTGCAGGGTGAGGCCGGGGCCCTCCTCCGTCGCCTCGCGAGCCGTCCAGTCGAAGCCGCCGCCGTCCGCCATGATCCGCCTCCATGCGGGAACATAGGCAGAACATTTGCGCGGGGGCGAGCCTTCAGTCCCCTTGCTCCACAGGCTTGGCGGTCACGGTGGGGGCGTGGGAAGTCGGGGGAGAGATCGCATTCGGCACCCCTGGCCTTTCGGCGGGGGCATGATCTGCGCATGACCGTCTGCGCTCCCCTGCCGTTCAACCGCCCGGCCCCTTCGATGATCCGCCAACCGCGGCGGGGGCGAGGGGGGCGGGGTGTCCGGATGTCCGGATGTCCGGCATTTTTCGAGATCGGACACGGTGACGCACGGGGCGATGGGGGCGCAACCGGGGGCGGCGGGCGTGCATTCATGCCTCGGCGCAATTCGCGCCTGGAGCGACGCACCCCCATGAGCCTCTTTGGTTCGATCATGAACAAGATCATGCACCCCTTCGGCGGCGGCGATGCGC
The DNA here is from genome assembly GCA_038226305.1 of Caulobacterales bacterium. Taxonomy (GTDB): domain Bacteria; phylum Pseudomonadota; class Alphaproteobacteria; order Caulobacterales; family Caulobacteraceae; genus JASLDZ01. Next base: position 8,560 of record JBBRQN010000002.1, on the reverse strand, counting down.
CCGCCGCCGTCCCCGCTCCGGATGCCGCCCTAGCGGGTCAGCCGGCCCCCGCCCCCGGCCCGGCCGATGCGGCCCCCGCAGCCCCTGTGGACGTGGAAGCGGTGCTCACCGAGATGGCGAATGCCAAGGGCGGCGGCGGCAACTGGCGCACCTCCATCGTGGACCTCCTCAAGCTCCTGGACCTCGACAGCTCGCTTTCCGCGCGCAAGGACCTGGCGAACGAACTGAACGTGCACGTGGGGGCCGACGGCTCGGCCGAGGAGAACATCGCGCTCTCCAAGGCCGTGTGGGCCAAGCTCGCCGAGAACGGCGGGAACGTGCCGGACTCCCTGCGGAACTAGGCCGGGCCGGGCGGCCGCTGTGGCTCTCGCGCCACGGCGGCCGTTTCGTGGATCAAATGTTGCATGGAGGCTGGAACGGAGCCCCCGATTCGTCGCTTGATAGCGTCAACGTCGCGGCGAAGCTTCTTCACCTGCGCGCAGAGCTAGACCCGTCCCATGGCAAAGCACCTCTCCGTCGTCCCCCCCGCCGAAGCCAAGCCCGAGGGCTCCCTGCCTTCGGACGTCTACGATCTGGGGCGCGGGCCTGAATCCACCGCCGACAGGGTCAAGCGCCTGCAGACGGAAGCCAAGCTCCTCGCCCACGAGGAAGTCGAGAAGCTGGAACACGCGATGGACGCCCTGGTCGAGCAGGCCAAGGCCATCGCCGAGGGCGGCGACGCCTATGCGGCTGGCGTGCGCGACATCGCCGGGCGCATCGCCTCGGATGTCGAGCAGAAGGCCTCCATGCTGAAGGCGATCCTGGAAAAGACCTCCCACCTCTGAGGCCCTGCGCTCCGGCTCAGAGGCTGGAGTAGGCGGGGCTGAAGGTGTCGCAGGCGTCGAGGCTCGCCCCGTCATAGCCTGAGCGGAACCAGCGCATGCGCTGGGCGGCACTGCCGTGGGTGAAGCTGTCGGGCGACACCCGGCCCTGGCTCTCCCGCTGCAGGGTGTCGTCTCCCACGGCGGCGGCGGCCCGCAGGCCCCCCTCGATGTCGCCGGGCTCGATGAAGGCCTTGTTGCGGTTGGTGACGGCCGCCCAGACGCCGGCGTAGCAGTCGGCCTGAAGCTCGACCCGAACGCTCAGGGGGTTGAACTCCGAGCGGCTCATCTCGGCCCGCTGGGCGTCGACCTTGGCGGTCGTGCCCAGAAGGGTCTGCACGTGGTGGCCCACCTCGTGGGCGATCACATAGGCCTCAGCAAAGCGCCCCGGGGCCCCGAAGCGGCCCGAAAGCTCCTGAAAGAAGGCGAGGTCGAGCCACACCTTCCGGTCGCGCGGGCAATAGAACGGGCCCATCGCGGTCTGGCCCAGGCCGCATCCCGTCTGATGGCCCTGGCTGTAGATCTCGATCCGGGGTGCGGTGTAGGTGCGCCCGTTCTCCTTGAACACCTGGGTCCAGGTGTCTTCGGTATAGGCGGCGATGGCGCGCACGAAGCGCATATCGACGTCGCCCCCGGCGCTCGTTTGGCTGGCACTTTCAGTGGGCTGGCCCTGGAAGCCCGGGCCGCTCTGGGCCGAGGGAGGCGCGACACCGCCCCCACCGCTCAGGCCCCGCAGCAGGGGGCCGCCGAAGATCACGAGCGCGATGACGATGAGCACGCCCACGCCGCCCCGCAGGCCCAGGAGCGGCAGCAGCCCCAGGAGACCGCCGAGGCCACCCAGACCTCCACCGCCCCCACCGCCGCCGCCATCGCCCCGCAGGTCGTCGACGTTGTCGGACTGACGCTCGTCCTCCCACTTCATGAAATCTGTCCCCTTCGCAGCCCTCTGGCATTAGCGTGCGGCAAGCGAGCGCGTTCCGCCAGAGGGGCCGGGTCGCAGTCTCACCAGCGAGACAGGAACACCGCCGTGCCCCAAGCCTCCGACGCCACGCTCACCGCGGCCATGGGCGAGCCCCGCTTCTTCGACGGCGTGGGCGGCGTGCGGCTGGGCTACTACTCGGCGGGGCCGGGGACGGGCCTGCCCATCGTGCTGTGCCACGGCTTCCCCGAACTGGCCTACTCCTGGCGGGCGCAGGTGAAGGCGCTGGGCGAGGCCGGATGGCGGGTGATCGCGCCCGATGCCCGCGGCTACGGCATCTCGGACGCACCCAAGGGCGTAGGGCTCTACGACATCGACCACCTCACGGGCGACCTCGTGGCGCTGCTGGATCACCTGCAGGCTCCGCAGGCCGTGTTCGTGGGGCACGACTGGGGCGGGCTGGTCTCGTGGCAGATGCCCCTGCTGCATCCGGCGCGGGTCGCGGGAAACGTCGGGGTGAACACTCCCTTCCTGCCGCGCAGCCCGGTGGACCCGATCAGCGCCTTCAAGGCTCGCTATGGCGACGAGATGTACATCGTGCGCTTCCAGGAGCCGCACACCTCCGAGGCCCTGTTCGAGGCCGACGTCACCAAGACCATGCGCTTCTTCATGCGCCAGCCCGGCGCGCGCGACGCCGACGTGGCGGCGTTTTCGGGCGAGGGCGGGGGCAAGATCACCCTCGACCTGCAGTCGGCCCTGCAACGCTACGATTCGGCGGGAGACGACCGCCAGCTCTTGCCTCCGGAAGAGTTGGCGGTGTTCGCCGATGCCTTCCGGGCCAAGGGGTTCGAGGCTCCGATCAACTGGTATCGCAACTTCAACGCCAATTGGCGGCGGATGGAGGGCGTGCCCCAGACGATCCCGCAGCCTTCGCTGATGATCATGGCCGAGAAGGACGTGGTTCTGCCTCCTGTCCTCGCCGAGCTGATGACGCCCTTCGTGCCCGATCTGGAAAAGCACCTCGTCATGGGCTCCGGCCACTGGACCCAGCAAGAGCGGCCCCAGGAGGTCAGCCGCGTGCTGATCGACTGGCTGGACCGGCGCTTTCCCAAACCCTAAGCAGGCCTTCGGTTAGCTGGCTGCAGAGAGCGTTCGTGCCCCCATCGTCCGCCTCGCCCGCCCCTCGCCGGCAGCTGTTCCCCGAGACCGAACCCTTTGCCTACGGCTGGCAGCCCACGGGCTCGGCCCACGAGGTCTATTTCGAGGAATGCGGACAGCCGGACGGCAAGCCCTGCGTGGTTCTCCACGGCGGGCCGGGCGGTGCGATCAACCCGACCATGCGGCGGTTCTTCGACCCCCAAAAGTGGCGGATGATGCTGTTCGACCAGCGGGGCTGCGGGCGTTCCCGCCCCAACGCCAGCCTGGACGACAACACCACCTGGGACCTCGTGGACGATATCGAGCGGCTGCGTGAACGCGTGGGCTGCGAAAGCTGGACGGTGTTCGGCGGCAGCTGGGGCTCCACCCTGGCGCTGGCCTACGCCATCAAGCACCCGCATCGGGTGGACGGGCTGATCCTGCGCGGCGTGTTCCTTTTGACCCAGAAAGAGCTCGACTGGTTCTACCAGGGCGGCGCCTCCATGCTGTTCCCCGACGCCTGGGAGCGTTACCTCGCGCCCATCCCGCTCGAGGAGCGGGGCGATCTGATGGGTGCCTATCGCTCGCGTCTCCTCAGCCCCGACCGTGCGGTACGCGCCGAGGCCGCGGCGGCCTGGAGCCGGTGGGAGGGCGACACCATCTCCATACGCGGACCCGAAGCCCGCCCCGCCAAGTTCGACGAGGAGGAGTTCGCTGTCGCCTTCGCGCGGATCGAAAACCACTATTTCGTCAACGGAGGATTCTTTCCTCATGATGCATGGTTGCTGGAACAGGCGGGCAAGCTCGCCGATATTCCGGGGTGGATCGTGCAGGGCCGGTTCGACGTGGTGACGCCGATGGATGCGGCGTGGAAGCTGCACAAGGCGTGGCCCGGCGCGCGGTTCGACTTGGTGTGGGATGCGGGCCACGCCTCCACCGAGCCGGGGATCGTGGATGCCCTGGTGCGGGCGACGGATGCGGCGTTTGGGTGAGTCAAGCGTTGGGGCGGAGTTGAGACGTTGAGAGGAGCAGACATGGTTCGCACGGTTGTAGGTGTGACAGCGGCGGGTGCCTCTGCCGTGGCGCTGGCGGGTGCCCTGTCGCGCGTGGTGGCGCTCAAGGCCAGGCTCGTGAACGATCGGCCGACCTTTCCCCAGCCGGATGCCGGCCTGGTTCTGGCGCACGAGGGCAGAGCCTCGGGGCGCGCCCGCACGACCTATGTCACACGCGGCGACCTGAAGAACGAACGTGAGGCCCTGGGGGCCGCCATCTTGGCTTCGGTGGCCCTGGCAGGATCGCTGCTCATCGCCCCGCCCAAGCGCCGCAAGATCCGCTCCGTCACCCGCGAAATGGATCTGGCCTCCATCCGCTAGGGCGCGTTGTATCCGGCGGCGAGACGATCGCAGGGATCGCCTGCCCCGGTCGCGCATTAAGGAGCCGCAGCCCCATCGGTTGTGACTCCAGCATTGCGGCGACTATGAAGATCATCACCCTGGCCATTGCCGTTCTCGCCCTCGCGATCCCGGCCATGCTGCTGTTTATCACTCCGCCGACCGGGCTGATCGTGGACCGCGACAGCGATGCCGCCGGGCACCGGGCCCCCGTGCAGAGGTTGGCGTCGCGCTAGCCCGGCGCGCACCTTCCACAAACCGCCCCATCAAGCCCCACTTGCGGGCCCGCCATGCCTCGCGCATAGCTTTTCCTTGCGAAAACGTGCCCCGCGAGTCGGGCGAGGCCGGTCGTGCGAGGTGATGCGTGCCTGAAGGACTTGATGCGGTGGACGCCCGGATTCTGGATCTGATCCAGACCGACGCCAGCCTTTCGGTGGCCGAGATCGCCGAGCGGGTGGGCCTGTCATCGTCTCCCGCATGGCGACGGATCAAGCGGCTGGAAGACAACGGCGTGATCCAGCGCCGGGTCACCCTCCTCGATCGCGAGAAGCTAGGGCTGGACTTCGAGGTCTATGCCGAGGTGAAGCTCACCCTGCCCACGAAAGAGAATCTGGACGCCTTCGACGCCGCCGTCGCCGACTGGCCCGAGGTGGTGCACTGCTCCACCGTGACGGGCGGCATGGACTATGTGCTGCGGATCATCACCCGCGACATCCACGCCTTCGATACCTTCCAGCGTGACAAGCTCCTCGCCCTCGGCCTCGTGTCCAACGTGGAGACGCGGATCGTGATCCGCAGCGTGAAGGCCACCACCGCCGTACCCCTTGACCTCGTACGCGGCCTCTGAAGCAGCGTCGCACCGGGCCTCACGCGCTCTAACCCGCTGATCCGACAAGAAAAAAGGCCGCCGGTACAAGCCCGGCGGCCTAGAGTTCATAGGGAGGAAACGCCCGAATGGGCCAGCTCACCTTCCGCCCCCTGATCATCGCTGACCAGCCTTCACCGGCGCCGCACCTGCGAACAGGCGTTTCCGCTCAAAGGCAGGGCGCCTAGCGCCTGCTGGGCAGGCACCGGGCGGTCAAGCCACTAGTGAGAGACCCGCTCCACCGCCATCGCCACGGCTTCACCGCCCCCGATGCAGAGGGAGGCGACGCCCTTGGAGCCGCCGCTGGCCTCCAGCGCCGAGAGCAGCGTGCAGAGGATGCGGGCTCCCGATGCGCCGATGGGGTGGCCCAGGGCGCAGGCCCCGCCGTTGACGTTCACCCGGGCATGGTCGAGCCCCAGGTCGCGCATGGCGATCATGGCGACCACGGCGAAGGCCTCGTTGATCTCCCACAGATCCACGTCGGAGGCGTTCCAGCCCGCCTTGTCGAGGGCCTTTTGCATGGCGGGCACGGGTGCGGTGGTGAACAGGCCGGGCTCGTGGGCGTGGGCCGCGTGTGCGACCACAGTCGCCTCGATCTTCAGCCCCAGCCGCTCCGCGGTGGAGCGGCGGGTCATCACGAGCGCGGCGGCGCCGTCGGAGATCGAAGAGGCGTTGGCGGCGGTGATCGTGCCGTCCTTGGAGAAGGCGGGCTTCAGCGTCGGGATCTTCGCCGGGTCGGCCTTCTGGGGCTGCTCGTCCGTCGAGACGGTCTCGGTACCCTTGCGGGTGGTCACGTCCACCGCGGCGATCTCACGGTCGAAGGCACCGCTGTCCTGCGCCCGCTTGGCGCGGGTCAGGCTCTCCACGGCGTAGTCGTCCATCGCCTGGCGGGTGAACTGGTATTGCGCCGCGGTCTCTTCGGCGAAGGCACCCATCAGCTTGCCGGGGGTGTAGGCGTCCTCCAGCCCGTCGAGGTACATGCTGTCACTGATCACGTCGTGGCCGATGCGGGCACCTGAGCGGTGCTTGGCCATGACGTAGGGCGCGCCCGACATGCTCTCCATCCCCCCCGCCACGATCACCTGCGCTGAGCCCGCAAGGAGCGCATCGTGCGCCATGATCGCGGCCTGCAGGCCAGAGCCGCACATCTTGTTGACGGTCACCGCCTCCACCGAAAGCGGCAGCCCCGCCCCCACGCCCGCCTGGCGCGCCGGAGCCTGGCCGAGGCCTGCGGGCAGCACGCAGCCCATGATGATCTCGTCCACCTGATCGCCCGCGACCCCCGCCCGCTCTAGCGCCGCCTTCACCGCCGCGGCGCCGAGCGCCGTGGCCTTCACCCCGGACAAGGCCCCCTGGAACGCCCCCATCGGCGTGCGGGCATAGGAGCAGATGACGACGGGATCGGCGGCGGTCATGGCGTGAGGGCGGCTCCGGTGAACGTGGGGCTCATATAGCGACGGCCACGGCGCGGCGGCAGCCCCCACCGCTTGCCCCCTGCCCCCGCCCCCGCCATATCGGGCGCTTCCCCGTCGGGATCGGAGCGCGCCTTGGACGAAACCCTGCTGCACGACGTGGTGAACGCCGCCCTGACCGCGGGCGCCGACGCCGCCGAGGCCGTGGGGGTGGAGCGCCGCGCTCTGTCCGTGGCCTCCCGCGAGGGGGAGCTCGAGGAGGTGGAGCGCGAGGAGAGCCGCGATCTGGGCCTGCGGGTGTTCGTCGGCCAACGGCAGGCGACCGTTTCCGGCTCGGACTTCTCGGCCAGCGCCCGGGCGCGGTTGGTGGAGCGGGTGGTGGCTATGGCCCGGCTGGCACCGGAAGACCCCTACGCAGGTTTCGCACCCTCTGACCGCCTGGCGCGAGGTGCCGGCCCTGACCTCGACCTCTACGATCCCACCGAACCCAGCGCCGAAGCGCTGGAAGCCGTGGCCCGCGCCGCCGACGAGACCGCGCGCGCCGTAGACGGCGTGACCAACACCGACGGAGGCTCGGCCACATGGTCGGCCTCGCAATGGCGCCTTGTGACCAGCGCGGGCTTCATCGGCGCGCATCGAACCTCGGGCTTTTCGCTCTCCGCCTCGGCCATCGCCGGCGAAGGGGCGCGGATGGAGCGCGGCGGCGAAGGCCGCAGCGTGCGCCACCGGTCCGACCTGCCGACGCCGGAGGAGATCGGCCGTGAGGCGGGCCTTAGGGCCGTGTCGCGCCTCGACCCCCGCAAGCTCGACAGCCGCACCGCAGCGGTGATGTTCGAGAACCGGGTCGCCACCTCCCTCCTCGGCCCCCTGATCGGCGCGATCTCCGGCCCGGCGGTGGCGCGGGGCACCTCGTTCCTGAAGGACAAGCTGGGCCAGGCGATCTTCTCAAAGGCCGTGACCGTGCGCGACGAGCCCCTGCGGCGGCGCGGCCTCGGCTCAGCCGCCTTCGACGACGAAGGCGTGGCCGTGACCCCCCTCGACCTGATCGACGCGGGCGTGCTGACCACCTGGCTGATGAACAGCGCCGCGGCCCGCCAGCTCGGTCTCGCCACCACCGGCCACGCCAGCCGGGGCCTGGCAGGGGCACCGGGCGTATCGACCCACAACCTCACCCTGGCCGCGGGCACGGAGACGCCTAGCGCGCTGATGGCCCAGACCGGGGAGGGACTCCTGGTCACCTCCATGTTCGGCCCGTCGATGAACGCCAACACGGGCGACTGGTCGGCGGGCGTTTCCGGCGTGTGGTGGGAGAACGGCGAGGCGGCCTACCCCGTCTCCGGCGTGACCGTGGCGGGCAACCTCCTCGACATCTACGCCCGCCTCGTGCCGGCCAACGATCTGGAGATCCGCGGCTCGTCCAACGCGCCCTCGATCCTGGTGGACGCCCTGGCGATCGCGGGGAAATGAGCGACCTTGCGCTCCTGATCGACGTGGCCCGCGAGGCGGGGGCGTTGATGCTGGAGCGGCGCGGCAAGGTCGCCATGCGCAACAAGCCGGACGGGTCGCCCGTCACCGATGCCGACCTTCTGGTCAACGCGCTCCTGCTCGAACGCCTGCGAGGCGCGCGGCCGGGCTATGGCTGGCTGTCGGAGGAGAGCGGCGACGACCCGGCCCGGCTGGGCACCCGCCACACCTTCGTGGTGGACCCGATCGACGGCACCACCGCCTACATCAAGGCGCTGCCGTGGTTCGCCGTGTCTCTGGCCGTGGTCGAAGATGGGCGTGCGGTGGCGGGGGTCGTGTTCGCCCCAGACCTCGGCGAGCTCTACGCCGCTTCGCAGGGCTGCGGCGCGACCCTGAACGGGGCGGCGATCCGGCCGGCGGATACCCATGCCCTGCAGGGCGCCGCGTTCCTTGCGAGTTCGGCCAACGACGACCACCCCGTCTGGCGCGAGTCCCGGGTGCTGAAATGCAAT
>JBBRQN010000001.1:0-306565 GCA_038226305.1 Caulobacterales bacterium | reverse complement strand
GCCGAAGCCACCGTGCCCAAGGTCACCGTCATCACCCGCAAGGCCTATGGCGGCGCCTACGACGTGATGAGCTCCAAGCACCTGCGCGGAGATGTGAACTACGCCTGGCCCACCGCCGAAATCGCCGTGATGGGTGCCAAGGGGGCGGTGGAGATCATCTTCCGCGCCGACGCCAAGGACGCAGAGAAGCTCGCCGCGCGCGAAGCCGAATACAAAGCGAAATTCGCCAACCCCTTCGTCGCAGCCTCCCTCGGCTATATCGACGACGTAATCATGCCCCACGGCACCCGGCGTCGGGTCGTGCGCGCGCTGCGATCACTGCGGACGAAGGAGCTGAGCAACCCGTGGAAGAAGCACGATAATATCCCGCTCTGAGCTAAACTAGCGCTCAGCGGCGGAAGCGGCGGCGGCTATAGAGAATGAAGTGGGGTCCGCCGGAGACGGTGAGGAAGAAGCCGATATCGTAGGCGACGCCGGTGCCCGATTCGAACATCTGCGGCTTCCACGGCAGGACGTGCGGCAGGAGCCAATTCACGATCTCCATGATCAGCGTCACCGGCGCGATCAGGCCGTGCCAAAGGCCGAGGAAGAACTCGGGGATCAGCCCGCCTGCGGCCGCGGCGTGAGCGTCCGTCGATCCTGCGGCGCAGCCTGCGAGGGTGAACAGCAGCACGCTGGCGATGGCGGCGGTCTTGGCGCTAGTCGTGTTCATAGGGCTCACCAAAGAGGGGCGCCGCGGCGCGAAGGGCGTCTGGATCGCTTATGGATACGGTTGCGGGGTGGGTTTGTTCCGTGAGGCACCAACGCGGCCCTGGGCGCTGCGCCCGTCAGCGCTCCCACTGATACGGATCGCGCGGCACGCTTTCCCCGGCGGCGTCCACCGGCGGGCGGCGGAGCGAGCGGCCCATCTCGCGCTGCAGGTGGGTGACGAAGCGGCGGCGGGCGCGGCGCATCTGCTCGCGCAGCACCTCATCCTGCGGCGGGCCGTGGTCGCACAGGTGGCGGGCCACCATGAAGGCGCGCACCACCTCGTCCAGCACCGCCACCCGGGTGCCCTTGAAGGCGGCCGTTCCGTCGGCGCGCTGGCGGCGCGACTGTTTCACATTGGGGAAGAACAGCCGCCCTTGGTCCACCAGGGCCGACGAGCGCGACTTCAGGTCGAGCAGCGTCTCGCGCCCTTTGGCGGGGAGGGGCTGGCCGACCTCGCCGGCCCTGATCTCTGCAGCCTGGGTCTCGATCTCTGACATGGTGCGGATCACATCGCAGCCCCAGTCGAAGAGTTCGTGATCGCGCTTGCGGGCCTTGTCGCGCTGGGTGGTCAGCCAGGCGAAGAGGGTGAACAGACCCGCCGTAAGCGTCGTCGCCAGGCTTAGCCCCTGGCTGGTGTGGTGCGTCGCGAACTCCAGAACCTGATGCATCGTCGTTCCCCCCTGCGGAAGGCTAGCGCAGCGGCCCACGCCTGCGCAAAGAGGCGGGCCCTCTCGGACCCGCCCCCCCGCATCCATCAGGGGCATGCATAAGGGGAAAACGATGGATGGCTTCAGCGGCCGTAGCCGTAGCGCTGCGCGTAGGAGGTGCGGTACTCCTGCGGCTGGTAGCCGTAAGCCGACTGCCCATAGCCTTGCTGCCCGTAGCCCTGTTGCCCGTAGCCCGACCGGGCGTAGCTCGGCTGGCCGTAGGTCTGGCCATAGCCGTAGGTGGGCTGGGCGTAGCCGTACGACCGCTGGTCGTAGCCGCGCTGGCCATAGCTCGAACCGCGATAGTTCCGCTGGCTGTAGTTCGAGCGATAGTCGCGGTGGCCGTTCGTGGTGGCGGCCCCCAGGAAGGCTCCGGCGCCCGCGCCGACCAGGGCGCCCGTGGCGTCGCCACCGATCAGGCCGCCCGCAGCCGCGCCCACGAGGGCGCCGATGATGGCGTTCTGGGCCTTGCGGTCGGCGGCATGGGCCGCGGCCGGCAGGGCGAGGGACGCGCCTACGGCGGCGATGGCGGCGAGACGGGTGAAGCGATTGGTGGTGATCATGGCGGCCCCTCCTCGAGGCGTTGGCGGCGGGGTGTCCCGGCGTTGAGGGGGTTATGAGCTCCCGCCTCTGAACCAGTTCCGAGGGGCGCGTTCAGCTACGCTTCATCCAGGCGAAATCGGGGCGAGCCGGTCACACCGGGGCAACACCGGGGTGAATGATCGCCTGCAGTCCAGCGAAGCGGAGGGTTTTGCCGTGCGTTTCCATAGTGTCGCCTTGGCCTGTTGTGCGGGTCTGATGCTTGCCACCGGGGTGGCCCATGCGCAGGCCCCGCGATCCGAGGTGCCGATCCGGGAGGTGGTGCTCAGCGACGGTGCCCGCCGCTACGCCGTGCCGATCACGGTCGGGGAGACGGCCATCGATGCAGGTCTCGACACCGGGTCGTCCGGCCTGCGCATCCTTCCCGGCGTACTGGCTGACACCGACGCCAAGGCGACTTCGCAAGGCGATAGTTACGCCTATGGCTCCGGCGCGAAGCTCGACGGTGTGACTGGCTCGGCCACCGTCACCGTCGGCGGAATAGCAAGGCAGACGCGGGTGCAACTCGTTCGGACCGTCGGTTGTACGCCTAACCTGCCGCGCTGCCCTGCATCTCGTATTCCGCTTTCCGACTACGGCATCCAGGGCGACGGGCTGAAGGGGGAGGGGTTCAAGGCGATCCTCGGGATCAACATGGCCGACGCCAAGATACCCAGCTTGCTCAGCAGCATCGGCGTGCGGCGCTGGATCGTCGACCTTCCCCGCCCCGGCGAGGGGACGCCCGGCCGCATCGTCCTGAACCCCACGGACGAGGAGGTCGCGGGCTATGCGCGCCTGCACGTCCTGCCCCAGTTCGGAAGGCAGGAGGGCGGACTGCACGACGCCGTCGCGGGCTGCGTGAAGAATATGCGCAGTGGCCAGACCCTGTGCGGTGCCGTGCTGATGGACTGCGGCGCCCCCGGCTTGACCGTGGAGGTGAAGAACACGGGCTCCGTGTGGTCGCCGCAGACTCCCGCATCACTCATCCTGGCGGAGGCCGGCAAGCCCGTGGCGGCCGCAACCTTCGAGACCGACCGGCGGCCCCAGGCCTCGCACTTGACCTTCCGCGACGGACACGACGGGGAGGGAAATGGTCCGCAGGCGATCTACGCTGGGCTCCTGCCCTATTTCGCCTGGTCGGTGCTTTACGATCCGGCTCAAGGGACGGTCGGGGTGAAGCCCCGCGTGCCGACGCCTGACGGTCCGGTGGGAGTGCTGGTGCCGTGATTCTATTCTCCCCCCTCGCGCGGGGCGTTATCCTAGGAGCATGAGCGATCCAGAACCGCCGACCCTCGAAGCGCTAGAGCTGGCGGCCGAAACGAAGCGGCCGTGGTGGCGAAGGCGATGGGCGACCATCGGCGAGGTGGTGGGGGTCTGCGCCCTTATGATCGCAGGCCTCGGCTATTGGGACGCGCACCGCGAACGCGGGCAGGAGGCGGCACGGCGCACGGCCGAAGCGCGTCGCGAACAGGCTCGCACGGCGCTGGTGCTCACCGGAGAGGCTCAGGCCGACGGGTCGCGGATCACGCTCTCGACCTTGGGTGCTGGGCAGGCGGTGCAGTCGCAGCGCTACCTGTTCCCCAAGCCGGTGCTGGGCCATCCGATGGAGGTGACCGCGGCACGGCCCCAGATCGCGCTGGCGTGGTTCGACGGCGGGCTGAAGGTGGCGGTGGGCGGATCGACCGGGGAGGGGGTTCTGCCCGTCGGTGTCGTCACCCGATACATCGAGGATGGCGAGCCGCGGGAGGATCGCTCGCTCTACGCCGCAGGCTATGCAGTGCGCAAAGCCGGTCTGTTCGGTGGGCGCAAGGCCACGCTTCTGGGGCTTTCGCTGCAGAAGCGTGGCGTCTCCGGCGACCTGCAGGCCGCGGTCGAGGCGGCGTGGAAGGCGGAACGCGCCCGCGGCCTCGCTGCGGAAGCCGGGGGCTGATCCGTCAGTCTCCTATGTCGGCCTCGCCGCGGTGAAGCGGGTCGGGGAAGGGTTCGTCGGAGGGGGTGAAGCTGAGCGACACCGAGTTGATGCAGTAGCGAAGGCCAGAGGGGGGCGGGCCGTCGGGGAACACGTGGCCCTGGTGGCTGTCGCAGCGGGCGCAGCGGATCTCGGTGCGCACCATGCCGTAGCTTGCATCGCGCACGATCTTCATATGCGCTTCGTCGTAGGGGTTGGTGAAAGACGGCCAGCCGGTGCCGCTCTCGAACTTCTCGCCCGAGGTGAACAGCGGCAGGCCGCACAGGCGGCAGCAGTACGCGCCGGCCTGCTTGTTCTCGAGCAGGAGGCCACAGAAGGGCGACTCCGTGCCGTGATGCAGCAGCACCTGCGCCTCGTCGGGGCTCAGCGTGGCTTCCAGTTCGCGCCGCTCGGTCGCGTCGGGCGGCGTTAGGTCGAACCCGGAAGCGGAGCGGTGGCCGGAGACTAAAGAGGGGATGGCGGAGTCGGCCATGATCAGGGCTTTCGGCTGGGAGGGGACTTGCCACTCATATGGGGAGGCGGGCGCGTTCGATCACGGGGCCGATGGGCAGGCCGCCGGGGAGCGAGCCGTAGCAACCGCGCATACCTCCCGAAAGCCGGCCGGCGACGAACACCTCGGCCACCTCCGGCGCATCACCCCGAATCAGCAGCGACGCCTGCAGGCATAGCGCCAGCGACTCCACGATCCGGCGGGCGCGGCTCTCGCGGTCGGTGGCGTCGGTCAGGTCTCGCTTCAGCTGGATGACGGCTGAATTGAACGCGGTGCAGCCATCCCGGGCGAGGTCGATCTCGGCCAGCACGGCCTCCAGCGTACGCGGATCCTTGGCGACGGCGCGCAGAACGTCCAGCGCGTTGACGTTGCCAGATCCCTCCCAGATCGCATTCACGGGGGCCTCGCGATAGAGGCGGGGCATCCCGCTCTCCTCCACGAAGCCGTTGCCGCCCAGGCATTCCATCGCCTCGTAGGCGTGGTTGGGCAGGCGCTTGGTGATCCAGAACTTGGCGATCGCAGATGCCATGCGGGCGAAGGCGGCTTCTCCCTCATCCTGCGCATCGAAGGCCTTGGCGACCCGGAACGCGAGGGCGGTGGCGGCCTCGGCTTCCACGATCAGGTCAGCCAGCACGGGGCGCATCAGAGGCTGGTCGATCAGGTCGCGGCCAAAGGCGCGGCGGTGGGCGGCGTGATGCACGGCGTTCACGGCACCCCAGCGCATCATCCCGGCGCAGGCGACCGCGCAGTCCAGCCTCGTGTGGCGCACCATCTCCATGATGGCGGGCACGCCGCGACCCTCCTCCCCGATGCGGAAGGCCAGGGCGCCCGCATAGTCGATCTCGGCTGAGGCGTTGGAGCGATTGCCCAGCTTGGACTTCAGCCGCTGGATGAAGATGCGGTTGCGCAACCCGTCAGGCATGAAGCGCGGCGCGAAGAAGCAGGTGAGGCCTACGTCGGTCTGCGCCAGCGTCAGAAACCCGTCCGCCATGGGGGCGGAGCAGAACCACTTGTGGCCCGTGAGCACATACTCGCCGTCAACCCCTGTGGGCTCGGCACGGGTGGTGTTGGCGCGCACGTCAGAGCCGCCCTGCTTTTCCGTCATGGCCATGCCGATGGTGGCGCAGCCCTTCGTTGCCGCGGAAGCCGGGCGGGGGTCGTAGGCGGGGGTGAGGACGCGGGGCAGCCACTCGGCGGCCAGGGTCTCGTTCTGGCGGATAGTCGGCACGCTGGCGTAGGTCATGGTCAGGGGGCAGCACACCCCCGCCTCCGCCTGGGTGAGGAGGTAGGTCATCGCCGCATGGGCCGCGTGGCCGCCGGGTCGATCGCAGGTCCAGGCGATGGAGGCCGTCTCCTCCTCCAGACCCAGCCTCAGCAGGGAGTGGTAGGCGGGGTGGAACTCCACCTCGTCGATGCGGGCACCGTAGCGGTCGAAGGCGTGGAGTTCGGGCGGATGCCGGTTGGCAAGGTCGCCCAAGGCCAGCGTCTCGGCCGATCCGACGGCACGACCGAAGGCCGAAACGCGTCTGGCCGCCCAGCCTCCACCCGCCCGATCCAGCGCCGACTCCAGGCCCGGATCGGCATCGAACAGGTTCACGTCCGCCAACACCGGGGGCTGGTTCTCGACCTTGTGGGTCTGCAGGTCGGTCAGGGCGGCGTGGGCGGTCACGGGGGCGAGCGTCTCCTGAAGCGGCACGGAGTGAACGCCGCTCGCACCCCTGGAGCAAGTCGCGAAGGGTCTTGGCGATGCAGTGAAGGGCGGTCCGCCGGGCAGGGCGGTGGTGGACGCGGTAGGGATTGAACCTACGACCCCACCCGTGTGAAGGGTGTGCTCTCCCGCTGAGCTACGCGTCCGCACTTTCGACACGCTTTGAAGCGGCTGTCGTCAGGGAGGAGGGGCTATAGCGGAGGCGTTCCGCTCTCGCAAGGCGGCCGCGCGGCCGATTCAGGCCTGGGCCCCGCGCATCGGGGCAAGCGCGATCACGGCGTCGAACAGGGCGTCGAAGTGCTCCACCAACCGGTCGCCGCCCAGCTCGGCGGCAGGCGTTTCGGTATAGCCGAAGGGCACGACGATCACCGGCGCACCCGCTGCCCGCGCCGCCGCCACGTCAGGCATCGAGTCGCCCACCATCACGCAGTGAGCAGGATTGCCCCCCGCCGCTTCGACCGCAGCGATCAGGTGGCGGCCGTCGGGCTTCTTAAACGGCACCGAGTCCGCTCCCGTGACGCCCGAGAAGCGATCCGCCAGCCCCAGGGCGTTCAGGAGGAGGTTCGACAGGCCGGTGGGCTTGTTGGTGCACACGCACAGGCGCGCCCCTGCCGCCGCCAGACGGTCCAGCGCCTGCGCTACGCCGGGGAAGGCGAAGCTCTCGTCTGCGATGCGCTCGCGGTAGACGTCTATGAAACGTGCCATCAGCACCTCGGCCTCGTCGTCGCTCAGCGTCTCGCCGGAGTCCGCGAAGCCGCGCTGGATCAGGGCCTTGGCCCCCCGACCCACGAGGTGGCGGGCGGCGGCGGTGGGCACGGGTGCCAGGCCTCGCTCGGCGAGCACCGCGTTCAGGGAGCCGATCAGGTCTGGCGCAGTCTCCACCAGGGTGCCGTCGAGGTCGAAGGCGACGGTGAGCCCGGCGAGGCGTTGGGCGGCGGGGAGGGCGGGCGCTGTCGTCACGGCGCGGGCTTTCCGCTAGATCGCACGCCGACGCAATGCTTCGGAGACCGCACCGCATGGCCACCCCCCCTGACCCGATGCGGCCAGCCGTTTCTGGTGCCGCCCGAGCGGTGGTGATTCTGGCGGCGGGGCAGGGCACGCGGATGCGGAGCCTCGTTCCTAAGGTGCTGCACCCGGTGGGCGGCCGCTCCATGCTCGATCGCGCCATCGATGCCGCGGAAGGTGCCGGTGCAGAGCGCATCGTCGTGGTGGCGGGCACGCACTCGCCGCAGGTCGCAGCCCATGTGCGGGCGCGGCTCGGCGAGGGGGCCGTGGCGATTCAGGATCCGCCTCTGGGCACAGGCCACGCCGTGCGGGCGGCTGAGGAGGCGCTGAGTGATTTCAAGGGCATCGTCGCGGTCACCTATGCGGACGCGCCCCTGGTGGATGCGGCCGTGGTCGGCTCTCTCTTCGATGCGGTGGGCGTCGGGGCCGACGTGGCCGTGCTGGGGTTCCGCGCCAGGGTGCCGGGGGCTTACGGCCGACTGGTGCTGGGCAAAGGTTTAGGCCTGGAGCGGATCGTCGAGGCCAAGGATGCGACGGCCGCCGAACTGGCGCTGGACGCGTGCAACTCCGGCCTGATGGCGGCCCGTTCGGAGGCGCTGTTCGCGCTCCTCGCCCGGGTGACCAACGCCAACAAGGCGGGTGAGTACTATTTGACCGACGTGGTCGGCCTGGCGCGGAGCGACGGACTGCGGGTCGATGCCCTGTTCGTCGACGAGGCGGCCGTGATGGGCGTGAACAGCCAGGCCGAGCTCGCCGAGGCTGAGGCGACCTTCCAGCGCGCGCGCCGTGCGGAACTGATGACCGCGGGGGTGCGCATGTCGGCTCCGGAGACGGTGATGCTGAGCCACGACACCCGCATTGCGGCGGGCGCAATCGTCGAGCCCTTCGTGGTGTTCGGCGAGGGCGTGAGCGTGCAGGCCGGGGCGGTGATCAAGAGCTTCAGCCACCTGGAAGGGGCGACGGTGGCCGAGGGTGCCCTGATCGGCCCCTACGCCCGGCTGCGCCCGGGGGCCGTGATCGGCCCCAGCGCCCACATCGGCAACTTCGTCGAAGTGAAGAAGACCACCATCGGCGAGGGAGCCAAGGCCAATCACCTCGCCTATCTCGGCGACGGCGAGGTGGGTGCGGGAGCCAACATCGGGGCCGGCACGATCTTCTGCAACTACGACGGGTTCGACAAGCATCGCACCGTCGTGGGGGCGGGCGCCTTCATCGGGTCCGACACCGCGCTCGTGGCGCCGGTCACCGTGGGGGCGGGGGCCTACATCGGCTCGGGCTCGGTGATCACGAAAGACGTGGCGCCCGACGCCCTGGCGCTGGAACGCTCGGTGCAGGTGGAAAAGCCGGGCTGGGCCGCCGCCTTCCGCGCCAGAAAGGCCCGCAAGCCGTGAGCGCCGACGACGAGAAGCGCGCCGCTGGCACCACCGCCGCCGCGCTGGTGCAGACGGGCATGACGGTGGGCCTGGGCACCGGATCGACCGCCGCGTGGTTCGTGATCGCCTTGGGCGAGCGCATCCGCAACGAAGGCCTCACCCTGCGCTGCGTCGCCACATCCCGCGCCACCGAGGCGCTGGCGGCCGAGCACGGCATCGCCGTGATCGGCCTCGATGAAGCGGTGGATGGGATCGACCTCACCGTGGACGGCGCCGACGAGGTTGGGCCCGACCTCGCGCTCATCAAGGGCGGCGGTGGAGCTCTCCTGCGCGAGAAGCTGGTGTGGACCGCGTCTCGCCAATGCATCGTGATCGCGGACTCGGCCAAGGTGGTGGATCAGCTCGGTGCGTTCGGGCTGCCGGTGGAGGTCGTCTCCTTCGGCCACGTTTCGACCGCCGCCCGCATCACCGCCGTGCTGCGCGAGCTCGGCTATGCGGCGACGCCTCGCCTGCGCATGGCTGGCACAGACGCCTTCATCACGGATAACGGCGGGGTGATCTACGACCTGCCGCTGGGTTCGATCCACGATCCTGGCGGGCTTGCCCTGCGGCTCAAGGCGCTCGTGGGCGTGGTGGAGCACGGGCTGTTCATCGCGCTCGCCACCCGCGCCCTGATCGGGGGCCCGCAGGAGGTGGCTGTGCTTGCGCCTGGGGGAGCCCACCTCTAAGCCGCCCGGACGCTGACCCTCGCTTGCGACGCAGGACAACCTGATCCTATGGCCGATTACGACTACGACCTGTTCGTCATCGGCGCCGGCTCGGGCGGGGTGCGCGCGGCGCGGATCGCTGCGCTGTCAGGCGCGAAGGTGGCGGTGGCCGAGGAGAGCCGGGTCGGCGGCACCTGCGTGATCCGCGGCTGCGTGCCCAAAAAGTTCATGGTCTACGCCTCTGAATTCGCTGAGTCTTTCGAGATGGCGAAGGGCTTCGGCTGGACGTTCGGCAAGCCGAAGTTCGACTGGACCGAGTTCCGCACCAACCGCGACATGGAGGTCGCGCGGCTCTCCGGCATCTACGAGGCCAACCTCGCCAAGGCGGGGTGCGACCTGATCCGCGGCCGCGCCACCTTCGTCGACCCGCACACGCTGGAGATCACGGCCGAGGGTCAGCCCACGCGTCGCGTCACCGCCGCCAAGGTGCTGATCGCGGCGGGGGGGCGCCCCAAGATCGCGAAGGATGTGCCGGGCATCGAGCATGCCATCACCTCAGACGAGGTGTTCGACCTGCCGGAACTGCCCAAGCGCATGATGATCGTGGGCGGCGGCTACATCGCCATCGAGTTCGCCTGCATCTTCCACGGCCTGGGGGTGGACGTGACCCTGGCCTATCGGGGCACCAACCTTCTCAAGGGCTTCGACGACGACGTGCGCAGCCACCTGGCGCAGGAGATGGCCCGCAAGGGCGTCAAGGTCGCCCTGGCCTGCGAGCACGAGCGTATCGAGCGGCGCGAGGACGGCGTGCTGATCAGCCATGTGCTGCGCTCCAAGGCGGTGGAGACCGACGTCGTGATGTTCGCCGTTGGCCGCGAGCCGCACGTGAAAGGTCTGGGCCTCGACAAGGCGGGGGTGAAGCTGAACGACAAGGGTGCCGTGGCCGTCGACACCTACTCCAAGACCAACGTCGACCATATCTGGGCTGTGGGCGATGTGACCGACCGGCTGAACCTCACCCCCGTCGCCATCCGCGAGGGGCAGGCCTTCGCCGAGACCGTGTTCCACAATCGCCCGACCGCCTTCGACCACGACTGCGTGCCGACCTCGGTGTTCTCGCAGCCCCCCGTCGGCGTCGTGGGCCTGAGCGAGGCGCAGGCGCGCCATGACTTCAAGTCGGTCGACATCTACCTCGCGCGGTTCCGCCCCATGAAGAACGTGCTCGGCGGCTCCGAAGAGCGGGTGCTGATGAAGCTCGTGGTGGACGGCGAGACCGACCGCGTGCTCGGCTGCCACATCGTGGCACCCGAGGGGCCGGAGCTGATCCAGATGGCGGCGATCGCCGTCAAGGCCGGGCTGACCAAGGCGCAGTGGGATGCGACCTGCGCCCTGCATCCCACCGTCGCGGAAGAGATCGTGACCATGCGGGAGAAATACGTCCCCGCCGAACTGCAGGGCGCGATGTGAGCGACGGGCTCAAAGCCCGGCTGCGGCTCGACCCGCTGGTCGCGGAGGAGGCTGCCTCCGTGCCCGGGGGCGGAACGCCCTGGCTCAGCGGGCTGATGATCGGCGTGCTGTGGCTGACGCCTCTGGTCGCCTACATCGGCAGCAAGGCTTTCGCCCCGATCGTGGCTGTCGCCGGCCTGGCCTGCGTGGCGGTGGCGGTGCGGCGCATGCGGCTGACACCCATCCTGATGGCGCTGACCGCGCTGCTGGCGTGGGCGCTCCTTTCGCTATTGTGGAGCCCCGTTCACCCGCCGCACAACCTCGCTCGCTACAAGGATCTGGAAGACTTCACGGCGCTGAAGCTGGCGTTGCAGCTGCCCCTGTATCTGGCGTTCGTGGTCGCCGCGGGCCGGGTGTCTGCGGCGGGGGCGCGGCGGGCGCTGACGGGCCTGGCGATAGGCCTGTTGGTGGTCGGCGTCATCCTCCTGGTCGAGGCCATGCGCGGGCAGACGCTCTATCTCTGGCTGCGTCAGGCGCTGGGCGAGACGTTCCGGTCCGATCTGGCCCGCCGCAACGTGGCTCGTGCGGCCTATCCGATGGCCTTGTTGCTGGGCCCGAGCGTTCTGGTGCTTAGCGGTCGACGCCTCGCGGCCGCGGCTCTGGCGGTGGTGACGCTGGTCGGCTCCCTGCTGCTGAACGTGGATGCGCCGCTGGTCGCCGTGATCGTCGGGGCCGCGGCCTGGGCGCTCGTGGTCTTCGGCGGCCGCCTCGGAGTGTTGGCGCTGGCGACGGGGGCGGCGGGCTATTTCGCCCTCGCTCCCATCGGGGTTCGCCTCGCCAGCCTCGCCTCGCACGGGCAGGCTCTGGGTGTGGGCAAGGAGTCGTGGGGCGCCCGGGCGCAGATCTGGACCTATGCATCCGATCGCATCTTCCAAAAGCCGCTGATCGGCTGGGGCCTCGATGCCAGCAGGGTGTTCGTTGATCACATCCCGCTTCATCCCCACGACGCTTCCCTCCAGCTCTGGCTGGAGCTCGGCGCACCCGGCGCGGCGCTGGCGGCGCTGATCGCAGTGATCGCCTTCGGCGCGCTGGAGCCCCTGCGCCGCCGCGACCCGCAGCTGGCCGGAGCCGCCGCCGCCGCCGGGGCCGCCTACCTGGTCATCGGTGCACTGAGTTTCGGTGTCTGGCAGGAGTGGTGGCTGGCGCTCGGCGCCCTGGCCGTGGCCATCGTGCGCCTGGCCGACGTCACCCGCCGCCCGCCCGTCACCTGGCCGCCCCACACAAACTGAGCGGCCGCCCACCAACCCTCGTTTGGGATTCGATGGCTGCATCGCCTATACCCGCGCCGTCATGACCTCGCTCGACTCCCCGATCCCGGCCGGAAAGGCCCCCTGGACTCCCGCCGACTGGCGCGCCCTGCCGGCCAAGCACCTGCCGGCGGACTATCCGGACTCTGAAGCTCTGGCCGGCGCCGAGGCCGAGCTTTCGCGCATGCCGCCGCTGGTGTTTGCAGGCGAGGCCCGTCGCCTGAAGGCCTCCCTGGCCGAGGCTGCGGCCGGTCGCGCATTCCTGCTGCAGGGCGGCGACTGCGCGGAGAGCTTCAAGGAGTTCTCGGCCGACAACATCCGCGACTTCCTGCGCGTGCTGCTGCAGATGGCCGTGGTGGTCACTTTCGCGGCCGCCAAGCCCGTGGTGAAGGTGGGCCGCATCGCCGGGCAGTTCGCCAAGCCCCGATCGGAAGACGTGGAGACGCAGGGTGGCGTGACGCTGCCCGCCTATCGCGGCGACATCATCAACGGGCAGGACTTCGACCTGGCCTCGCGCGTTCCCGATCCGCAACGGCTGGTGAAAGCCTATGGCCAGGCGGCGGCGACGCTGAACCTTTTGCGCGCGTTCACGGGCGGCGGCTATGCCGACCTGCACAACATCCATCGCTGGACGCTGGGCTTCGTGGAGGGTTCGCCGCAGGGTGCCCGCTACCGCGAACTGGCCGACAAGATCGGCGAGTCCCTCGACTTTATGGCGGCGGTGGGCGTCACGTCGGAAACGCATCCTTCGCTGGCGCAGGTGGAGATGTTCACCAGCCACGAGGCCCTGCTCCTCGGCTACGAGCAGGCCCTCACGCGCGTCGATTCCACCACAGGCCAGTGGTACGACGTGTCGGCCCACATGCTGTGGATCGGGGAGCGCACCCGCGGGCTCGACGGAGCGCACGTCAACTTCGCCCAGGGCATCCACAACCCCATCGGTGTGAAGTGCGGGCCGACGATGGAGCCCGACGATCTGCTGCGCCTGATCGATGCCCTCAACCCCGCCGACGAGCCCGGCCGGCTGACGCTGATCACCCGTTTCGGAGCCGACAAGATCGGGGAGCGCCTGCCCCGGCTCATGTCGGCGGTGAAGCGTGAAGGCCGCACCGTGGTGTGGGCTTCGGACCCTATGCACGGCAACACGCTGAAGGCCGCCAACGGCTACAAGACGCGCCCGTTCGACCGCATCCTGACCGAGGTTCGGCGCTTTCTGGAGATCGCCGCTGCCGAGGGCTGCCACCCCGGCGGTGTGCATCTGGAGATGACCGGTCAGAACGTCACCGAATGCACGGGCGGCGCCCGGGCCGTGGGCGAGGACGAGCTTTCAGACCGCTATCACACCCACTGCGACCCCCGGCTGAACGCCGATCAGGCGCTGGAACTGGCGTTTCTGCTCGCCGAACGGTTGCGGGATTTGCGCGTCGGCGTGCCCTCCCGACAGTCGGCTTAAGCTTAGCCCTGCGACCATTTGGACGGCGGCCAGCTTTTGCCTCAATCCACGCAAAACCGTAACACGACTGTCATGGACCGACCTTAGTGCGGCCACCATCTGGCCCGGATTGGGGCTTGTCGGGGGACAGCATGAACGGTCGCAATCTTCTGGGTGGAGTCGCATTCGCGGCTCTGCTGGCCGCCGCTCCGGCCGCCTATGCGCAGCAAACCACTGCCGCCATCACCGGTACGGTGGTCAAGGGTGCCGCCCCCGTCGCCAACGCCACGGTGACCATCGTCCACAAGCCCAGCGGCACGCGCAGCGTCGTGCAGACCGATGCGGCCGGCGTGTTCGACGCCCGCGGCCTGCGCGTCGGCGGCCCCTATTCCGTGTCGGCCGCAGCCTCCTCGCTGCCCACCGAGACGCAGGATTCGATCTTCCTCACCGTGGGCGACGTGCTCCGCCTGCAGCTGCAGTTGGGCGATCAGGTCTCAGAAGTGGTCGTCAAGGGCTCGGCGCGCTCCCAGGCGCTGGTGGCTAACGTCGGCTCGCGCACGACCCTGCGGGCCGCCGACATTGAGGCCGTGGTTTCCGTGAAGCGCGACCTGCGCGATATCGGCCGCCGCGATCCCCTCGCCTCCCTCGACTTCGTGAACCGCGGCACCGGCCCCTCGGGCGGCCTGTACATCGCGGGCTCCTCGCCCCGCCGCAACCGCATCACCATCGATGGTGTGCGCTCGCAGGACGACTACGGCCTCAACACCGGCGGCCTCTCCACCAACCGCGGCCCCGTTTCGCTCGAGGCCGTGGAGCAGGTGACCATCCAGGCCACGCCTTTCGACGTGGAAGACGGTGACTTCACCGGCGGGGCCCTGAACCTGATCCTGAAGTCGGGCGGCAACGATCTGCACGGCTCGCTGTTCGCCTTCAAGCGCGAGCGACGGTTCGCCGGAGACGAACTGCCGCGTGTGGGCTTCACCAACAACGACGTGACGCAGCCGAGGCTCAGCGGCTTCCAGCGCGTTACCAACAAGATCCACGAGCAGAACTACGGCGCGTTCATCTCGGGCCCGATCATCCGGGACAAGCTGTTCTTCGCCTTCGGCTACGAGAACTTCTCAAGCGTCGACACCACGAGCTTCGGGCCCGTTGATGGTGGTTTCGCCAACTTCTTCAACCCGATCCCCGGCGTTTCGACCGGCTCCAAGGCCTCGACCGCCGACATCAACTCCGTCCTCAACGCCTACAACGGCTATGCCGCCTCGAACGTTCTGAAGCCCGGCACCGTGCGGGCGACCGCACCGATCCGGGACGAGAAGGAGTCGTTCAAGATCGACTGGAACGTCACCGACACCCAGCGTCTGACGGCCTCCTACCGGAACGCCTTCTCGTCGGTGGTGAAGCGCAGCCCTAGCGCCACCACGATCAGCCTGGACAGCAACTGGTACACCCAGCCGGAAAACGAGGACAACTACTCCCTGCAGCTGAACTCCAAGTGGACCTCGCGCTTCTCCAGCGAGGCGCGGATAGCTTATCGCAGCTATGAGCGCGGCCAACTGCCGCCCGAAGGCCAGGGCTTCGCCAACATCGCGATCTGTACGGACGTGACCTCGCTCTCGACGGTCAACTCCTGCTCCAGCGGCGTGCCCATCATCAACTTCGGCCCCGACCAGTTCCGCCAGGCCAACGTGCTCAAGACGAGCGACCTGTCGGCTGAGTTCATCGGCACCTACCGCCTCAACGACGCCAACAGCCTGAAGTTCGGTTACCAGTACAAGGGCATCGACATCTTCAACCTGTTCGTGCAGCAGGCGCACGGCATCTACTACTTCGACTCCGTCAACGACTTCCGCAACGGCGTCGCCAACCAGCTGTCATACAACACAGCCGTCAGCGGCAACCTGCTGGATGCGGCGGCTGTGCTGAACTACCAGGTTCACACCCTGCTGGCGCAGGACACGTGGGACGTGGCTCCGGGCCTGACCGTCAACGCCGGCCTGCGCTACGACATCTACACCGCGGGCAACAAGCCGACGCTCAACCAGAACTTCGTCAACCGCTACGGCTTCAACAACCAGGAGACCTATGCCGGCCGCAGCGTGCTGATGCCGCGGGTTTCGGCCAAGTGGCGCACCGAGCACTTCGAGCTCAGCGGTGGCATCGGCCTCGTGTCGGGCGGCATTCCCGACGTGTTGATCGGCAACAGCTACGGCGCCCAGACCGGCGCGCTCACCAACGGCTTCGTGGTTCGCCGCAACGCCGATGGCAGCTTCACCGAAACGGCCGCCAACCTGGCGATCACGGCGGCGCAGGGCAACGCGCTCCTCACGCTGAACAAGGCCGATCCCAGCTTCGTGACGCAGCAGTCGGCCCTGGCGACCGGCCTCGTCACCGCCGACAGCGCCGCGCGCCGCCTGGCCTTCACGAACTCCATCGATCCCAAGTTCGACATCCCGGCCGACTGGAAGGCGAACATCTCGTTCCGCACCACCCAGTTCGGCCTCGACTTCGGGTTGGATGCCGTGGCGAGCTACACCGACACCAGCATCGCTTTCCGCGACCTGCGCGCCCGGCTCCTCACCATCAACGGGGTGCAGCAGCTCACGCCGGACGGCCGCCTGCGCTATGACGGCCTGAACATCACGGCAGCCAACCGTGCCGCGCAGGGGCTGCCCACCAGCACGAACCCCGATCTCGTGAACATCGGCCTCAACGGCGACATCCAGGCCTACAACCCCAGCCGCAAGAGCTGGACGCAGACCCTGGCGCTCTCCGTCGGCAAAGTGTGGCGCGGGCTGGACACCAACGTAGCCTATACCGTGCAGCGCGGTCGCCAGGCTGGGCAGATCTCCGAGTTCGGCACCACCGAAGGCGGCAACAGCACGACCGGCAACTACTACGCTGACCAGAGCTTCGACACCGACCCGAACGGCATCGCCCGCGGCAAGCCGACCAACCTGATCAGCGAGGCCTTCAAGCTGAACATGAGCTACAAGGTCGAGCTGCGCCCCGGCTGGGTGTCGCGCTTCACCCTGTTCGGGGACCTGCACAACGGCCGTCCGTTCAGCTTCCTGATGACCGATCCCACCGGGGCTCGCAACCCCAC
The DNA here is from genome assembly GCA_038226305.1 of Caulobacterales bacterium. Lineage (GTDB taxonomy): Bacteria > Pseudomonadota > Alphaproteobacteria > Caulobacterales > Caulobacteraceae > JASLDZ01. The sequence continues at coordinate 289,983 of JBBRQN010000001.1, read as the reverse complement.
CTTCGGCACCACGCGCGACGACGCCCTGGCCTATGTGCCGCTGCTGACCACGCCGGATGCTGCCAACCCCCTGAAGTACGTCACCGGCCCGACGGTGGTCTACTTCGACAGCGCCCTGTCGGTCGCTCGCTTCAAGGCCCTGGTGAGCCAGTTCCACCTGCCCCAGGCGACGATCGTGCCCAAGGGCTTCGGCCAGAACCCCTACGTGAACCGCTTCGACTTCCAGTTCTCGCAGACCATTCCGACGCCGATCCGCGGCCACGAGCTTCTGGCCACGCTCGACATCGCCAACGTCGGCAACCTGATCAACAAGAAGTGGGGCGTCGTGCGGGAGTACACCAACGCCCGCTCGGGCGGCGTGCTGGTCAACGCCCAGTGCGCCGATGCCAACGGTGTGGTGGCCGGCGCTGGAAGCACGGCCTGCGCCAGCTATCGCTACAGCTACACCAGCGCCAGCCCGACCGTTCTGGCGACGCCTACGATCGACCAGATCTCGAGCCTCTACACGATCGAGTTCGGCCTGAAGTACAAGTTCTAGACCGCCCGGCGGCCGGCCCCGAAAGGGGTCGGCCCTCCGGCCTTCGCCTGCCAGCACACCGCCTTGGCCGCCCCGGCCCGGGAGGTGTGCTTTTTTGTGCTCTACGGCGCGGCGCGGGGCCTGCGGGTTCGGTTCCGCTTGAACGCGGCGCGGCACGGGCCACATTCGATCCGAAACCAGAGTCCGTTCGCCGATTCCACCGGGGGCGGAGCGAGGCCTTTTCCTTCCGTCGGCGGTTTGCGGCGGGCAGGGCGGTTCTCGTTTGATCGAGGTCGCGCGCGAAGCTCCCGCGCCGGCCAAGGAGTTGCAGTCATGAGTGAAGTCCGCACCCTGCCCGTGCTCCCCCTGCGGGACATCGTGGTGTTCCCCCACATGGTCGTTCCGCTCTTCGTGGGGCGCGACAAGTCCGTCCGCGCCCTCGAGGCGGTGATGACCGGGGACAAGCAGATCCTGCTCGCCACCCAGAAGAACTCCGCCGACGACGAGCCGCAGCCTGGCGCCATCTACGACGTGGGCGTGGTGGCCACCGTCCTGCAGCTCCTGAAGCTGCCCGATGGCACGGTGAAGGTGCTGGTCGAGGGCAAGAGCCGCGCGGCCGTGCTGCGCTTCACATCGCAGGCCGACTACTTCGAAGCCGAGGTAGCCGACCTGGAGGAGGACGGCGACGGCGAGGCCGAAGCCGAGGCGCTCAGCCGCGCGGTGATCGAGCAGTTCGAGAGCTATGTGAAGCTCAACAAGAAGGTGCCGCCCGAGGCGCTGGCCTCGATCCCGCAGATCACCGAGCCCGCCAAGTTGGCCGACCAGGTGGCCAGCCACCTCTCGGTGAAGATCGCCGACAAGCAGGCGCTCCTGGAGCAGTTCAACGTCTCCAAGCGGCTGGAGAAGGTCTACGCCCTGATGGAGGGCGAGATCAGCGTGCTGAACGTCGAAAAGAAGATCCGCACCCGCGTGAAGCGGCAGATGGAGAAGACGCAGCGCGAATACTACCTGAACGAGCAGATGAAGGCGATCCAGCGCGAGCTGGGCGAACAGGACGATCAGCGCGACGAGCTGATGGACCTGGAGAAGCGCATCAAGAAGACCAAGCTCTCCAAGGAAGCCCGCACCAAGGCCGATTCAGAGCTGAAGAAGCTCAAGAACATGAGCCCCATGTCGGCCGAGAGCACAGTCGTGCGCAACTACCTCGACTGGCTGCTGTCGATCCCATGGGGTGCCGCCAAGGCCAAGCCGATCGACCTCGTGGCCGCCGAGCGCATCCTCGAAGAGGATCACTACGGCCTGGAGAAGGTGAAGGAGCGCATCCTCGAATACCTCGCGGTGCAGGCGCGCACGGGCAACAACAAGGGGCCGATCCTGTGTCTCGTGGGCCCTCCCGGCGTGGGCAAGACCTCGCTCGGCAAGTCCATCGCCAAGGCTACGGGGCGTGAGTTCGCGCGCCTGAGTCTGGGCGGCGTGCGTGACGAGGCCGAGATCCGCGGGCACCGCCGCACCTACATCGGCTCGATGCCCGGCAAGGTCATCCAGTCGATGAAGAAGGTGAAGGCCACCAACCCGTTCTTCCTTCTCGACGAGATCGACAAGCTGGGTTCCGACTGGCGGGGCGACCCGTCGTCGGCGCTCCTGGAAGTGCTCGACCCGGCGCAGAACAACACCTTCGGCGACCACTACCTCGAGGTCGACTACGACCTGTCGAACGTGATGTTTGTCACCACCGCCAACTCGCTCAACATGCCCCAGCCGTTGCTGGACCGCATGGAGGTGATCCGCATTGCCGGCTACACCGAGGACGAGAAGGTGGAGATCGCCAAGCGCCACGTCCTTCCCAAGGTGTTGAAAGACAACGGGTTGAAGGATGGCGAACTGACGGTGCCTGACGCCGCGATCCGCGACCTGATCCGCTACTACACCCGGGAAGCCGGGGTGCGGAACCTGGAGCGGGAGCTTGGAAACCTCGCCCGCAAGGCCGTGCGCGACCTCGCTCGCGGCAAGGAGATCGCCATCACCGTCGATGACGAGCGCCTCGCCAAGTATTCCGGCGTGAAGAAGTATCGCTACGGCGAGACCGACGCGGAAGATCAGAAGGGCATCGTCACTGGCCTCGCCTGGACCGAGTTCGGCGGCGACATCCTCACCATCGAAGCCGTCAAGATGCCGGGCAAGGGCCGCATGACCGTCACCGGCAACCTGAAGGACGTGATGAAGGAGTCCATCTCGGCGGCGCACAGCTACGTGCGCTCGCGGGCACCGGCCTTCGGCATCAAGCCCACGGTGTTCGAGCGGGTGGACGTGCACGTGCATGTGCCCGACGGCGCCACGCCCAAGGACGGCCCCTCGGCGGGCGCCGCCATGGCAACCGCCATCGTGTCGGTGCTCACTGGCACGCCGATCCGCAAGGATCTGGCGATGACGGGGGAGGTGACCCTTCGGGGCCGCGTCACCGCCATCGGCGGACTGAAGGAGAAGCTCCTGGCCGCCCTGCGCTCGGGCGTCACCACCGTCCTGATCCCGCAGGAGAACGAAAAGGATTTGGCCGAAGTGCCGGATTCAGTGAAGTCGGGTCTGGAGATCATCCCCGTCTCCACGATGGACGAGGTGCTCAAGCACGCTCTCACCGGACCGATCGTGCCGGTGGAGTGGAGCGACGACGAGGAGGCCGCCCGTGTGCTCCCCAAGTCGGACGAGCCGGACGGTGCGGAGGCGGTCGTCACCCACTGACCCGACCGGTATCGGTCGGGCGCTAAAGCGGGCGGCGGTGCGAAAGCGCCGCCGCCCTTTTAGCTTTTGACGATTGTTCTGAGCGGCGCCCATACTCCATTCCTGGGCAATGCAGGAGCCTCGCAAACGAACGAGGCCCGCACTTTAGGGTTGGAGGACCACAGATGACCAAAGCCGAGCTCGTCAGCGCCATCTCCGAAAAAGCCGGTCTGGAGAAGAAGGATGCCCAAAAGGCGCTCGAAGCCTTCGTCGGCTGTGTGACGCACGCCATGAAGGCGGGCGAGGACGTGCGCATCGTGGGCTTCGGCAACTTCGTTTCGGTCGATCGGGCGGCCGGCACAGCCCGCAATCCGCGCACGGGCGCCAAGGTGGCGCGCCCGGCTTCCCGCGCTGTGAAGTTCCGCGCTGGCGAGGGCCTGAAGGCCGCAATCCAGAACTGATCCCGCAACAGGCGGCGCATCGCTGGACGAAGCCGGGTCGCGGCTGCTAGGTCGCGCGCCCAGGCCGAATGTGGCCGGGCGGCTAGCTCAGCGGTAGAGCGGCTCCTTTACACGGAGCGGGTCGGGGGTTCGATCCCCTCGCCGCCCACCAAATCACGCCGCTTCGGCGCGCCGCGACAGGCTTCGTCCAAGGCGGAGTACGCCTTCGAGCAGGGCATCCACGTCGCAGTCTTCGCTGCGGTGATTGATGAAGGCGGCGCGGATCGCCTTGCGCCCTGCGATGGTGGTGAGCGAGGGGGCCACCCTGCCTTCCTCATGCAGGGCCATCACGATCTCGGCGTTGATCGCGTCGGTGTCTCCATGGCGCCAGCCGAAGGCGACGATGTTGAGCGGGCAGGTAGCTAGGAGCTCAAGTTCCGGCGAGACGGCGATCTTCTGGGCGAGCGACCGGGCCAGTTCGCAGCTGCGCGTCACGATCCCGCCGAGCGCATCTGCGCCATAGGTCTTGAGCGTGAACCACACCTTCAGCGCCTTGAAGCTGCGGGAGAGATCGGGGCCGTGATCGCACGGCCACCATTCGCCGGCAGCCAGCCCGCGGGGCGCGCGCTGCAGGTAAGCGGCCTCGCTGCCGAATGTGTCCTGCAGATGTCTGGCTTCGCGAACGAGGATGTAGCCCGCGTCGTAGGGAACCTGCCCCCACTTGTGCCAGTCGAACGCCAGGGAATCCGCGCGCTCCATCCCGGCCAGCCGCGGCGCGACTTCCGGCGACAGGACGCCCAGGGCGCCGAAGGCCCCGTCCACATGAAAGTGAGTGCCCTCCAAGGCGCTGATGTCGGCCAGGGCCTGCAGGTCGTCGACCGCGCCGATATCGACGCTGCCCGCGGTGCCGATGATCAGAAAGGGCTGGATGCCGGCGGCCCGGTCGCGCGCGATCAGGAAGCGCAGCGCGCCGAGGTCGATGCGATGGTCAGCGCCTGTGGGAACGCGCCGCAGGGCGTCTGAACCGAGGCCCGCCATCTCCATCGCCCGGGCAAGGCAACCGTGGGCCGCAGACGAAGCGTAGGCCGCAAGGCGAGCCCCGCCGACGCCCTTTGTGCGCACTTCGGGCCCCAGCCTTCGATTGCACGCCACCAGCACACCGATGTGGTTTGCCGCCGACGCCCCGGTGACGAACAGCCCGCCCGCGCCGACCGGGAAGCCGAACATCCGGCGCGTCCATTCCAACACCTCGCGCTCGACCTGCACCGCCATGTGGTTGCGCCCGCCGACGTTGGCGTTCAGCCCGGCACCGAGCATTTCCGCCAGCATGCCCACCGCCGAACCGCCGCCCTGCACCCAGCCCATGAAGCCGGGATGCGCGTTGCCGCCGCCGAAGGGCAGGATCTCGCGCATGAAGGTTTCGTGCACCTGAGACAGGGGCGAAGGTGCACGAGGAAGCTCGGACGAGGGCGGTTCGCGCGCCTGGCCGGGGTCTCTCCAGAGGGGTTCTTCGCGCAGATTCGCCATGTGATCGAACATGTCGTCGAGCATGGTGTGCGCCTGGGTGCGCAGTTCGCCCCAGTCGCCGGGGTCCAGGGTGGTTCGAGGGGAGGGCGCCACGTTTTCCACGACCCGAGGACTGCTGCCTTCAGTCTCCGGCGGAATGGTAAACGCGCCCTTCACGATCTGCTCCCGCGGCCCCTGGCCTTAGGCTGCGATCGCTCGCTCGCCCACCCGGGCTCTGGCGAGGAGCATGGCTTCGAAGGCCGAGAACAGCCGGGCCATGTGCTTCTGCTTGTAGGGAAACATCTGGGTGCAATCGAGATTGTGCACGATGGCCGCGATGTCGGCCTCGAAGAACAGGAGACGCCCGTCACGCGTCTCGGCGCAATCGATCGAAAAGTAGTCGGTGCCGATCCGCTCATGCAGCGCTGCGAAAGCGTCTGCATGTCTGACGGCGAAATCGGTGTGGAAGGTCTCCATCCACCGCTTCTCCTCGCGCCGCTTGTCTGCGCTCTCGGTCATGCCGGCGTTCAGGTAGTGGACCATCCAGTGGCTGGAGATCGCCATGTGGGCGGGAAAGGCCGCGCCGTCGATGAAAGTGATCCGCTGTTTGCGAAACAGCCCGTCGGGGCCGCTGTAATCGACGAACGGCGCCAGGTGGAAGTGCTCCTCCGGGTGCCGCTGCAGGTAGTCGCCCAGGTCTGGCAGGCTTGCTATGCGCTCCAGGCCCCGCCCGCAGTCGGTGTCGATGGGTCGGATCAGGATCGACGAGCCGTCACCGAAGGGGCTGGAGGCCGCCCCGATGCCGTGCGCCAAGTCGTTCACCTCGTCCCGCGTCAGGAGGACGTTGCGAGGCGCGGCGATCAAGGCACAGCCTTGCAGGGCAGCACTCACCTCGTCTCGTGTCATGGCCAGGATGCGATCCGGCTGGCCGTTCACCACCGGCTGTGCCCACGCCTCGAGAACCGGGCCGAGGGCGGTGAGGAAGGGACGGTTGGCGACCGACTCCCCCACGGCCATGAAAGCCAGATCGTGCGCCGGCAGGGCCTCGCCGCGCAGGGCGTCCACGTAGAGGTAGTGCACGGTGAAGTCCGTCTGCGTGAGCAGGAAATCCACAGGCGTGTTGCTCGTCATGTCCTGCCCGCTCACGAAGACGAGCACCGAAAGCCCCGCCCCCGTGCCGTGGATGCAGGTGAAACAGGCCTTGGCGCTGAGGGCGCGCGCCTGAAAGTGTCGGCCCTGCTCGGTCTCTCCCCGCAGCTGCAGGATCAGCGACAGGTCATAGAACGCATCGGCGTCCGCTTCGTCCTGCGCGACCCGCTCCGCCAGGGCTGTCCAAAGAGCGGTAAGGTCATGTCCCTGGAAGATCTCCCGCCCGATCCGGGCCATCCCGACGACCGTACCGGTCTGCACGCCGAGCTCGTTCAGGATCATCGTTTGGGCCCCCGTGGCCCGCGCCACGCCCGGCCAGAGAGAGCCATCATGCTTTACAAAGCGTGTGCTCGAACACGGTGGGGCGCGTCTGGTCGAAGGCCAGCGTCCAACGGTCGGAAACCGCCGCCAAGGGCTTGAGCCGCCCGGTCTGAAGGGCAATGGCGCGAATGACGGGACTCGAACCCGCGACCTCCGGCGTGACAGGCCGGCGCTCTAACCAACTGAGCTACATCCGCACACGGCGCCTGGCGCGCACCTCAGAAAGGGGCGGGCCGGGGAGGCGGTGGAATAGCCGTGCGCCGCGCCCGGCGTCAAGCGCGCATCCACCGGGCTGCACTTCAGATCGGCCTTTCGCGGGGAGGGCGGCCTGGGCTAGAGAGGGCATGCGTCGGTCTCCCCTCGGCGCCGGTTCGCAAGCCTGAACGCATGAACGCCTTCCTCCTCGACTACCTCCCCATCGTGATCTTCCTGGGGATCGCCACGGTCCTGGGGCTGGCCTTCATCATCGCCGCCATGGTGCTGGCTCCGACGAATGCCGACCCGGAGAAAATCTCGGCCTACGAGTGCGGTTTCAACGCCTTCGACGACGCCCGGATGAAGTTCGACGTGCGGTTCTACCTCGTATCGATCCTGTTCATCATCTTCGACCTGGAGGTCGCGTTCCTGTTCCCGTGGGGCGTCAGCCTCATGAAACTGCCCCACCCCGCGCAGGTGTTCGCCTTCTGGTCGATGATGACCTTCCTCGGCGTGCTGACCGTGGGCTTCATCTACGAGTGGAAGAAGGGGGCCCTGGAATGGGAGTAGCCGCACCCGTGTCGGCCCTTTCGATGTCTCCGGGCGGCGTGCTCGTTCCGGCGGGCTCCGCCGGCCGCGCCAGCGTGGAGGGTTACGATGCCCGCGTGCATCCCGATCCCTATCTCGACGGGCTGAACGGCCACCTGGCGGACAAAGGGTACGTCACCGCCGCCTTGGACGACGTGATCACCTGGGCGCGCACCGGCTCCCTCATGTGGATGACGTTCGGTCTGGCGTGCTGCGCGGTGGAGATGATCCACACCTCCATGCCCCGTTACGACGCGGAGCGGTTCGGCATGGCGCCCCGCGCCAGCCCCCGCCAGAGCGACCTGATGATCGTGGCCGGCACCTTGACCAACAAGATGGCTCCGGCCCTGCGCAAGGTCTACGACCAGATGCCCGAGCCGCGATACGTCGTCTCGATGGGCTCCTGCGCCAACGGCGGCGGCTATTACCACTACAGCTACAGCGTCGTGCGCGGCTGCGACCGGGTGGTGCCGGTGGACGTGTACGTGCCGGGCTGCCCCCCCACGGCCGAGGCTCTTCTTTACGGCCTCTTGCAACTGCAGAAGAAGATCCGCCGCACCGGGACAATTGAACGATGACGGACGTCGTTCCCGAACCCGGTGCCCAGGCGCTGGCCATCGAGCGGCTGCAGTCGCTGGGGCAGGCGCTGCTCGCTGACGGCAAGGGGGCCGCGGTGACCGCCCACGTGCAGTTCGGAGAACTGACGCTGCAGGCGCAGGCGGGCCAGATCGTGGGGCTGCTCGCGACCCTGCGCGACCACCCGGACTATCGTTTCCGCCAGTTGATCGACCTGTGCGCCGCCGACTATCCTGAGCGCGACCAGCGTTTCGACGTGGTCTACCACCTGCTGTCGCTGAAGCAGAACGTGCGGGTGCGGGTGAAGGTGCGCACCGACGAGGACACCGCGGTGCCCAGCGTCACTTCAGTCTTCCCCAACGCCGACTGGTACGAGCGCGAGGCGTTCGACATGTATGGCGTGTTCTTCGATGGCCACCCCGACCTGCGCCGCATCCTCACCGACTACGGCTTCCACGGGCACCCTCTCCGCAAGGACTTCCCCATGAGCGGCTATGTGGAGGTGCGCTACGACGAGGCGCTCAAGCGCGTGGTCTATGAGCCGGTGAAGCTGGCGCAGGAATACCGCACCTTCGACTTCCTCTCCCCATGGGAGGGTGATCGCGCCAACCTGCCGGGCACGGGCTACGCCTACGGCCTGCCGGGCGACGAGAAGGCCGAGCCCGCCTTGCCCGCCGCCAAGCCCTCGACGGGAGCGTAAGTCATGGCCGACGGCGAACAGGGCTTGGCGATGACCAGCGTCGAGGGCGTGCCCGACACCAAGGTGCGCAAATTCAACATCAACTTCGGCCCCCAGCACCCGGCCGCCCACGGCGTGCTGCGCCTCGTGCTGGAGCTAGACGGGGAGGTTGTGGAGCGGGTCGATCCACACATCGGCCTCCTGCATCGTGGCACTGAAAAGCTGATGGAGGCGCGCACGCACCTTCAGAACATCCCCTATTTCGACCGGCTCGACTACGTGGCCCCCATGAACCAGGAGCACGCCTATGTGCTGGCCCTGGAGAAGATGCTGGGCGTGGACGTGCCGATCCGCGCCCAGCTGATCCGCGTGCTGTTCTGCGAGATCGGGCGGATTCTCAGCCACATCCTCAACGTCACGACGCAGGCGCTGGACGTGGGCGCCCTCACGCCGCCCCTGTGGGGCTTCGAGGAGCGTGAGAAGCTGATGATCTTCTACGAGCGCGCTTCCGGCGCTCGCCTGCACGCCAACTACTTCCGCCCGGGTGGTGTGCATCAGGATCTGACGCCCGCCCTGATCGAAGACCTCGACGCCTGGTGCGACGCCTTCCCGCAGAAGCTCGACGACATCGAGACGCTGATCACCGGCAACCGCATCTTCAAGCAACGCAACGTCGATATCGGCATCGTCACCAAGGACGAGGCCATCGAGCGCGGCTTCACCGGCGTGATGCTGCGCGGCTCGGGCGTGGCGTGGGATCTGCGCAAGAGCCAGCCCTATGAATGCTACGCCGACCTGGAGTTCGACATCCCGGTGGGCAAGAACGGCGACTGCTACGACCGCTATCTCTGCCGGGTTGAGGAGATGCGCCAGTCCATCTCCCTCATGAAGCAGTGCATCGCCCGCCTGCGCACCACCCCCGGCCCGGTGATGACGCAGGACGGCAAGGTCGCGCCGCCGCGCCGCGCCGAGATGAAGCGCTCGATGGAGGCGCTGATTCATCACTTCAAGCTCTACACCGAGGGCTTCCACGTGCCCGCGGGCGAGGTCTATGCCGCGGTGGAGGCCCCCAAGGGCGAGTTCGGCGTCTACCTCGTGAGCGACGGCGGCAACAAACCCTACCGCTGCAAGATCCGCGCACCGGGCTTCCCGCACTTGGCGGCGATGGACTGGATGAACCGCGGCCACATGCTGGCCGACGTGAGCGCCATCCTCGGTTCTCTGGACATTGTGTTCGGGGAGATCGACCGCTGAAGGCGATCTTCGGCGGCTGGTGGATCGAGCCGGAGCTGCCGACCGGGCACTTTGTCACCTTCGCCATCCTGCTGGCGATTTCGCTGACGTGGCAGTTCGTAATCTCGCCCCGTAGGCGTCAATTGCTTGGCGACTTCAGGTTCCTGCTGGCCGCAGCGCTCGAGACTGGTCTGCCGCTGTTCGGAGTGATCGTGCTGCGGGCCGGCTGGCGGCACGCCTTCATCGACGCGGGGAGGGGTTGGTGGACCGCCCTGTGGCTCAGCTTGTTGTGGATGATCGCGTTCCTGATCGTGTCCCGCCTCGTCATCCGCATCGTGCCGCCGTTCTCCTGGCTGATGCGCGACTGGCGGCGGGCACGCACCGAAGGGTTCAAGATGATGTTCGGCCTTGGCGGGGGTGCGCACCGGGGCGAGCCAGCGCCTGCGGAGCCGCGCGTCGTCGGCCGCTCTTCATTCGCGTCGAAAACGCGCTAAACCGCACCCGAACGCCTGCGCCCCCGCGCGCCCGTCCATCGATTCAGAGACCTGCATGTCCGTCCGCCGCCTGGCAGCCATCCAGCCCGACAGTTTCACCCTGCAACCGGAAACCCGGGCGCAGGCGGAGTGGTGGCTGACGAAATACCCTGCCGACCGCGCCCGCTCGGCGGTGATCCCGCTCCTGTGGCTGATCCAGAAGCAGGACGGCTGGGTCAGCGAGCCGGCGATCCGCTTCGTGGCGGAGTATCTGCAGATGCCGGTGATCCGCGTTCTGGAGGTGGCGACTTTCTACACCATGTTCCAGCTGGAGCCCGTGGGCTCGGCCGCGTTGATCCAGGTATGCGGCACCACGCCCTGCGCCCTGCGTGGAGCTGGTGCGCTGATGGCCCTGTGCGAGCGCGAGATCGGGCCGAAGGACCACCTTTCGAAGGACGGCCTGTTCACCTGGCAGGAGGTTGAGTGCCTGGGGGCCTGCTGCAACGCCCCGATGGCGCAGATCAACGACCGCTACTACGAAGACCTGACGCCCGACTCCCTGTCCGCGATCCTGGCCGCCTTCCGCAGTGGCCAGACCCCGCCGCCCGGCAGCGCCATCGGCCGCAAGAGCTCAGAGCCCGAGGGCGGCGCCAAGACCCTACTCGACCCCACCCTCTATGACGGGTCGGCCGCCAACCCAGTCACCATTCCGAACCGGCCGCAACCGGAGACGGCACCGGCGTGACCCCTGAGTTCGCCGCCTATCAGGCGCAGCTGAAGCGGATGGCCTGGCCCCTGCGCGCGGCAGGCCTGGCGCTGATTCTGTTGGGCGCCTCGCTCCTCGTCGCGTCGAAGGGCGGGGACCTGAGCCTGGGCTATGTGGGTTTCGCCATGCTGGGGCTGGGTTGGGGCCTGTGGGGCTATGTCTTGTTCGTGCGCCATCGCTGGGCGAAGGCGAACCCGTACCTGGGCGAGCGATGAGCGCGCCTGTGAGAACGTCTCGCAAAGGCTTTCCGGCCTTGGCGAATTGCGCCGTGACGCGCTACTCCCACGCCGAACCGCGCCCACCCTCCCCAGGCGCGCGGCCCTAGGTTTCGCATGGTCGGCATCCTCGAAGACAAGGACCGGATCTTCACCAACCTCTACGGCTTCCACGACTGGGGGCTGGAGGGGGCGAAGGCGCGCGGCTGCTGGAACGCCACCGCCGACATCCTGAGCTGCGGCCGGGCCTGGATCATCGACCAGATGAAGGTCTCGGGCATGCGGGGCCGCGGCGGGGCTGGGTTCAACACCGGGCTGAAGTGGTCGTTCATGCCCAAGGAGGTCGGCGCGCGCCCGCACTACCTCGTGGTCAACGCCGACGAGAGCGAGCCCGGAACCTGCAAGGATCGGGAGATCATGCGGCATGACCCGCACCTCCTGATCGAAGGCTGCCTGATCGCCTCGTTCAGCATGCAGGCGCACGTCTGCTACATCTACATCCGCGGCGAATACGTGCAGGAGCGCGAGCGCCTGGAGGCGGCGATCAAGCAGGCTTACGAAGCGAGGCTTGTCGGCAAGGACAACGTCCACGGCTGGGACTTCGACATCCACGTATCCCATGGCGGCGGGGCCTACATCTGCGGCGAGGAGACCGCGCTTCTCGAGTCGCTGGAGGGCAAGAAGGGCCAGCCCCGGCTGAAGCCGCCGTTCCCGGCGGGCGCGGGCCTCTATGGCTGCCCCACCACGGTGAACAACGTGGAGTCGATCGCTGCGGCAGGCACGATCCTGCGCCGCGGCGCCGACTGGTTCTCCAAGTTCGGCCGGCCCAACAACACCGGCACAAAGCTGATGTGCATCTCGGGCCATGTGAACACCCCCTGCAACGTGGAGGAGGCCATGAGCATCCCCCTGAAGCAGCTTCTGGAAGATCACTGCAGCGGCGTTCGCGGCGGCTGGGGCAACCTGAAGGCCGTGATACCGGGCGGCTCGTCCGTGCCGATGATTCCCATCGAGCAATGCGAAACCGCGCTGATGGACTTTGACTCCCTGCGAGACCTGAAGTCGGGCCTGGGCACCGCGGCGGTGATCGTGATGGACAAGTCCACCGACCTGATCCGCGCCATCTCGCGCCTCAGCTACTTCTACAAGCACGAGAGCTGCGGCCAGTGCACGCCCTGCCGCGAAGGCACCGGCTGGATGTGGCGGGTGATGGAGCGCATGGCCTCAGGCCAGGCCGAGATGAAGGAGATCGACATGCTCCTCGAGGTCACCACCCAGGTCGAAGGCCACACCATCTGCGCCCTCGGCGACGCCGCCGCCTGGCCGATCCAGGGCCTCTTCCGCCACTTCCGCCCCGAAGTGGAGGAGCGCATCTCCAGCTACCGCGCCAACCGCCCCCACGTTCAGGGCGCGACCCTGATCGCGGCGGAGTGACCTGATGCCCAAGGCCAAGGTCAACGGCGTCGAGGTCGAGTTCACCGCGGGGATGACGGCTCTGCAGGTGGCCGAGCTGGCCGGGGAGGAGATCCCGCGCTTCTGCTATCACGAGCGCCTCAGCATCGCCGGCAACTGCCGCATGTGCCTGGTCGAGGTGAAGCCCGGCCCGCCCAAGCCTCAGGCTAGCTGCGCACTTCCGGCTGCCGAGGGGCAGGAGATCTTCACCAACACGCCGATGGTGAAGAAGGCGCGCGAAGGGGTGATGGAGTTCCTCCTCATCAACCACCCCCTGGACTGCCCGATCTGCGATCAGGGCGGCGAGTGCGACCTGCAGGACCAGGCCCTGGGCTACGGCCGTGACGATACCCGCTACGTCGAGAACAAGCGCGCCGTGGAAGAAAAGGCCATGGGGCCGCTCATCAAGACAGTGATGACCCGCTGCATCCAGTGCACGCGCTGCGTGCGCTTCGCCACCGAGGTCGCAGGCGTGCCGGAACTGGGCATGATCTCCCGCGGGGAAGATGCTGAAATCACTCCGTATCTGGAGAACGCGGTTACGAGCGAGCTCTCCGGCAATCTCGTGGACGTGTGTCCGGTGGGTGCGCTGACCTCTCGCCCCTACGCCTTCAACGCCCGCCCGTGGGAGCTGAAGAAGACCGAGACCATCGACGTGATGGACGCGCTCGGCAGCGCCATCCGGCTCGACGCCAAGGGCGCCGAAGTGATGCGCGCGCTGCCGCGGGTGAACGAGGACATCAACGAGGAGTGGCTGGCCGACAAGAGCCGCCACCACGTGGACGGCCTGATGCGCCAGCGGCTCGACCGCCCCTACGTGCGCATGGACGGTCGCCTGCGCGAGGCCAGCTGGGGTCAGGCGCTGACCGCCGTGGCTCACAGGCTGAAGGCCGTCGCCCCCGACCGCATCGGCTTGATCGCCGGCGACCTGCAGGACGCGGAGAGCATGAAGGCGGCGCTCGACCTCTTCACCGGCATGGGCGTGACGAGCCTGGACTGCCGCCAGGACGGCGTGGCGCTCGACCCCAAGTGGGGCCGCGAGAGCTACCTGTTCAACTCGACGCTCGCGGCGGTGGACGAGGCGGACTCGATCCTCATCGTCGGTTCCGACGTGCGCAAGGAAGCACCGATCCTGAACGCGCGCATCCGCAAGCGCTGGCTGCGCGGCGGCTGCGAAGTCTCCGTGATCGGCCCCCGCGCCGACCTGACCTATCCGTACGAATACCTGGGTGCGGGAGCGCAGAGCCTGGCCTCGCTCAAGGCTCCGGAAAAGCTTGCTGAAAAGCCGCTGGTGATCGTGGGGCAGGGGGCCCTCGCTGGCCCTTCGGGCGCGGCCGTGCTCGCGCTGGCAGCCAAGGCCGCGCAGGCGCTGGGCGCGGTGAAGGACGGCTGGAACGGCTTCAACGTACTGCACACCGCCGCCGCCCGCGTGGGCGGGCTCGACCTGGGGTTCGTGCCCCGCGAGGGCGGCAAAACGGCGCTCGAGCTGGTCTCGGCTGGCGGGGCGGACGTGCTTTTCCTTATGGGCGCTGACGAGATCGACCTCTCCGCCACGTCTGCCTTCGTGATCTACTTGGGCAGCCACGGGGATGCGGGGGCCATGAAGGCCGACGTGATCCTGCCGGGCGCCGCCTACGCCGAGAAGCCCGGCCTCTACGTCAACACCGAGGGCCGGGTGCAGATGGCCAACCGCGCCGTGTTCCCCAAGGGCGAGGCGAAGGAAGACTGGGCGATCCTGCGCGCCCTCTCCGCCGAACTGGGCCACACCCTGCCGTACGACACTCTGGCAGACCTGCGGGCCAAGCTCATGGCCGACCACCCCACCTTCGGCGCTATCGACTATGTGGCGGGCCACGCCAGCGCCGCGGGCTTCGACCTCGCCAAGGTCGGAACGGCAGGCGAAGCGGGCGACGTGCCCTTCGAGAGCCCCGTTCGCGACTACTACCAGACCAACCCCATCGCCCGATCGAGCGTGGTGATGGCCGAATGCTCCGCGGCCCGCGTGGGTCGCCCGCAGTTTCTGGCCGCCGAATGACCGGTGCGGTGAACCCCTGGTCCACGCCGCTCGGCTGGACGCTCCTGACGCTCGGCCAGATCCTTCTGGTGGTGATCGGCGTGTTGATCAGCCTAGCCTTCCTGCTCCTGGCCGATCGCAAGATCTGGGCGGGCGTGCAGATGCGCAAAGGCCCCAACGTGGTGGGGCCATTCGGTCTCCTGCAATCCTTCGCCGACTTCCTGAAGTTCGTGCTGAAGGAGATCACCATCCCGGCGGGGGCCGACAAGGCGGTGTTCCTGCTGGCACCGCTCCTCAGCTTCGTCCTGGCATTCATCGGCTGGGCGGTGGTGCCCGTGGCCCCGGGCTGGGTGATCTCCAACCTGAACGTGGGGATCCTGTATCTGCTCGGCGTGAGTTCGCTCGGCGTCTACGGGATCATCATGGGGGGCTGGGCCTCCAACTCGAAATACCCGTTCCTCGGCGGCCTGCGGTCGGCGGCGCAGATGGTGTCCTACGAGGTGTCCATCGGGCTCGTGATCATCAACGTGGTGCTCCTGGCCGGTTCCATGAACCTGCAGACGATCGTGGAGAAGCAGGGCGGCGGCTTCTGGAACTGGAACGTTCTGGGCGGCCACGGCTGGCAGAACCTGATCCTGGCTCCGGTGATGATCCTGATGATGGGCGTGTTCTATATTTCCGCCCTGGCCGAGACCAACCGCCCGCCCTTCGACCTGCCCGAGGCCGAGAGCGAGCTCGTGGCTGGTTATCAGGTAGAATACAGCTCCACGCCCTACCTACTCTACATGATCGGAGAATACGCCAACATCGTCATGATGTGCGCGATGATCTCGATCTTGTTCTTCGGGGGATGGCAGGCACCCTATCCGACGGGGTTCCTCGACAATGCTCCGCCGTTCCTGCGCAGTCTGCACGGCTTTCTGTGGTTCGCCATCAAGCTGGTGTTCTGGTTCTTCATGATCTCGATGGCGAAGGCCATCGTGCCCCGCTATCGCTATGACCAGCTGATGCGCCTGGGCTGGAAGATCTTCCTGCCGACCGCGCTCGCCTGCGTGGCGCTGGTGGCGGCGTGGCGGGTGTTCTCGCCCTTCGGATACGCAGCATGAGCGCCGTCGCCCGCATCACCCAGGCCGTGAAGGGTGCCGCCCTGATGGACTTCGCCTCGGCCTTCGGGCTGGCGATGAAGTACATGATGGCCCCCAAGAAGACGATCTTCTACCCGAACGAGAAGGGGCCGCTCTCCCCCCGCTTCCGGGGCGAACATGCGCTTCGCCGCTACCCGAACGGGGAGGAGCGGTGCATCGCCTGCAAGCTGTGCGAGGCCATCTGCCCGGCCCAGGCGATCACCATCGATGCAGAGCCCCGCGCCGACGGATCGCGCCGCACCACGCGCTACGACATCGACATGGTGAAGTGCATCTACTGCGGCTTCTGCCAGGAAGCCTGCCCGGTGGACGCCATCGTCGAAGGCCCCAACTTCGAGTTCGCCACGGAAACCCGGGAGGAACTCTACTACGACAAGGAGCGCCTGCTCGCGAACGGCGACCGCTGGGAGCGCGAAATCGCCAAGAATCTCGAGCTGGACGCGCCTTACCGATGAGCCTGCAGGCGATCGCCTTCTACGTCTTGTCGACGATCATGCTCGTGTCCGCCGCCCTGGTGGTGACGCGGCGCAACCCCGTGCACAGCGTGCTGTTCCTGATCCTGTCGTTCTTCACGGCGGCCGGGCTTTTCGTGCTCTTGGGCGCCGAGTTCCTCGCGATGCTTCTGGTGGTCGTCTACGTGGGCGCCGTCGCCGTGCTGTTCCTGTTCGTGGTGATGATGCTGGACGTGGACTTCGCCGAGCTGCGCTCAGGCTTTGCGAAGTACCTGCCGGCTGGGCTGCTCCTCGCGGGCTTCCTCCTCGCCGAGATGCTGCTGGTGACGAGCGCCACGGCCGAGCATGGTGCCGCGTCGCGGGTGGCGGTGGGCGGGCGGCCCGCCATCCCCAACGCCGAGGCCATCGGGCGCGTGCTCTACACCGACTACGTCTACTTCTTCCAGGCGGCCGGGCTAGTGCTTCTGACAGCCATGATCGGCGCCATCGTGCTCACCCTGCGCCATCGCCCGGGCGTGAAGCGCCAGGTCGTCGCCGACCAGACGGCCCGAACGCCGCAAACCGGCATGGCCCTGCGGCAGGTGAAGACCGGCGAGGGGATCGCGGAATGAACGTGCCACACCTGCCCGTGCAGGCCTTCTCGCCCGGCCCCGAGGGCGTGGGCCTCACCGCCTACCTGTCGGTGGCGGCGATCCTCTTCACCATCGGGGTGCTGGGCATCTTCGTGAACCGCCGCAACATTATCGTGATCATGATGGCGGTGGAGCTGATCCTGCTCGCCGTGAACATAAACCTCGTGGCCTTCTCGGCCTACCTGCACGACGTGGTGGGGCAGGTGTTCGCCATGTTCGTGCTGACCGTCGCCGCGGCAGAGGCCGCCGTGGGCCTGGCGATCCTCGTGACCTTCTTCCGCAACCGCGGCGGCATCGCCGTGGACGACGCCACCATGATGAAGGGCTGAGCGGTTCCTTGAACGCGATCCTCAGTCTTCTGATCTTCGGCCCCCTGGCCGGAGCCGTCCTCGCGGGCCTGTTCGGCCGCCGCCTGGGCGACACGCTTTCGCGCGCCATCACTACGGGTCTCCTGTTCGTGAGCTGCGGCCTGGCGTGGTTCACCTTCTATCAGGTGGCCTTCGGCGCGTGGACCGGCTCGCACACGCTGGAGTTTTTGCCGTTCATCCAGGTGGGCGACTTCAAGTCGGCGTGGAGCGTGCGGCTCGATACGCTGTCGGCCGTGATGCTGATCGTGGTGACCACGGTCTCGGCGCTCGTGCACCTCTACAGCTGGGGCTACATGGCGGACGATCCGTCCAAGCCACGCTTCTTCGCCTACCTGTCGTTGTTCACCTTCGCCATGCTGATTCTGGTGACGGCGGCCGACTTCATGCAGCTGTTCTTCGGCTGGGAGGGGGTGGGGCTCGCCAGCTACCTCCTGATCGGGTTCTGGTTCCACAAGCCCACCGCCAATGCGGCGGCTATCAAAGCTTTCGTGGTCAACCGCGTGGGCGATTTCGGCTTCGCGCTCGGCATCATGACGGTGTTCTGGCAGTTCCACACCATCCGCTTCGCCGAGCTGTTCCCCCTGATCGCCAGTCACGCGGGCCAGACGTGGACCTTCGCCGGCGGAACGTGGAGCGCTCTGGATCTGGCGGGCGTGCTGCTGCTCGTCGGGGCCATGGGCAAGAGCGCCCAGTTCTTCCTGCATACCTGGCTGCCGGACGCGATGGAGGGGCCGACGCCCGTCAGCGCCCTGATCCACGCTGCCACCATGGTAACCGCGGGCGTCTACATGCTGTGCCTGCTCTCGCCGCTGTACGAGTATGCGCCGCAGGCCAGGAACTGCATCATCGTGGTGGGAGCGGTCACCTCGCTTTTCGCCGCGACGGTCGGTCTGGCGCAGAACGACATCAAGCGGGTGATCGCCTATTCGACCTGCTCGCAGCTCGGCTACATGTTCTTCGCATGCGGAGTGGGCGCCTATCAGGCGGCCATGTTCCACCTCTTCACGCACGCCTTCTTCAAGGCGCTGCTGTTCCTGGGCGCGGGCTCGGTGATCCACGGCATGCACCACGAGCAGGACATGCGGAAGATGGGCGGCCTCTATCGCTGGCTGCCGCTGACCTTCGCCGCCATGACCATCGGCAACATCGCCATCACCGGCCTCGGCATCCCCGGACTGGGTGGCTTTGCGGGCTTCTACTCCAAGGACGCGATCCTCGAGACGGCGTTCGCGGCCGGGCAGGGGGGCGTGCCGCTGGGCTATTTCGCCTATGTGGTTGGCACCTTCGTGGCCGGGCTGACCGCGTTCTATTCCTGGCGCCTGGCGTTCATGACCTTCAACGGCCCCGAGCACTGGGCCCACGCCGACGAGCATGCGCACGACGATCATGCGCCGACGCACGCCTCCTCCGCCCAGCACGAGACGCATTCCGAGCCGGACGAGAACCCGGGGCACGGCGACCACGGGCACGGGGATCATAAGCCCCACGAGAGCCCGTGGACCATGCTCGTGCCGCTCGGCGTGCTGTCGGTCGGCGCGATCGCGGCGGGCTTCGTCTTCGCGCCCTTCTTCATCGGCGAGCATCAGGCCGAGTTCTGGCGCGGGGCGATCTTCACCGGCGCCCACAACGAGGTGTTGGAACAGCGGGAGCATCTCGCCAGCTGGGTGCCGAACCTGCCGCTGGCGGCCGCGGTCGTCGGCACGCTGGTGGCGGCGTTCTACTACCTCGTGAAGATCGGCCTGCCCGCTCGCATCGCCGCTCACGAGGGCCCGCTCTGGACCTTCCTCTACAACAAGTGGTTCTTCGACGAGCTGTATCAGGCGACCTTCGTCAACGGCGCCAAGGCCCTGGGCGACTTCTTCTGGAAGGCCATCGACGGGCGCACCATCGACCGCCTCGGCCCGGATGGCGTGTCGTGGCTGGCGGCGCAGTTCGGCCGGGGGGCCGGGCGTGCGCAGACGGGCTTTCTCTATCACTACGCCTTCGTGATGCTCCTGGGCGTCGCGGGCCTTCTGACCTACGCCCTGTTCGCGTGGGGCCACTGACATGACCGGCATCCTCAGCCTCATCACCTACCTGCCCCTGGTGGGCGTGGCCGCCATCCTCGCCCTGCGCGCCGTCGCCAAGTCGGACGACGCCGCCGCCGCCAACGCCCGCTGGGTCGCGCTCGTCACCACGCTCGTGACGCTGGCCGTCACCGTCGTGATGGTCGCCGGGTTCGATGGCCACGCCGTCGGCTATCAGTTCGAGGAGCGGGTGAGCTGGTTCTCCGGCGCCACCTACCGCATGGGGGTCGACGGGATCAGCGTCCTGTTCGTGCTCCTCACTTCGTTCCTGATGCCGATCTGCATCGTGGCCGGGTGGAAGTCGATCAACACCAGGGTGTGCGAGTATCTGATCGCGTTCCTGGTCCTGCAGACGCTGATGCTCGGCGTGTTCTGTGCGCTCGACCTGATCCTGTTCTACATCTTCTTCGAGTTTGGCCTGATCCCGATGTTCATCATCATCGGGGTGTGGGGTGGGAAGCGGCGGATCTACGCGGCCTACAAGTTCTTCCTCTACACGCTGCTCGGATCGGTGCTGATGCTGGCGGCGATCCTGGCGATGGCTTCGATCGCGGGCACGACCTCGATCCCCGACCTGCAGAAGTTCCACTTCGACCCCTGGCTGCAGACCTTCCTTTGGCTGGCGTTCTTCGCCTCCTTCGCGGTGAAGATGCCCATGTGGCCGGTGCACACCTGGCTGCCCGACGCTCACGTGGAGGCACCCACCGCGGGTTCGGTGATCCTGGCCGGCGTGCTGCTGAAGATGGGCGGCTATGGCTTCCTGCGCTTCTCGATCCCGATGTTCCCGGACGCGAGCCGCCTGTTCACGCCCTTGATCTTCGCCATGAGCGTCACCGCCATCGTCTACACCTCGCTGGTCGCCTTCCGGCAGACCGACATCAAGAAGCTGATCGCCTACTCCTCGGTGGCGCACATGGGCTTCGTCACCATGGGCATCTTCTCGGGCAACGTGATTGGGGTGCAGGGGGCGGTGTTCCAGATGCTCAGCCACGGGCTGATCTCGGGCGCGCTCTTCCTCTGCGTCGGCGTGGTCTACGACCGGATGCACACTCGCGAGATCGCCTTCTATGGAGGGCTGGTGAACCGCATGCCTTGGTACGCGGCGACGTTCCTGCTGTTCACCATGGGCAACGTGGGCCTGCCCGGCACCTCCGGCTTCGTGGGCGAGATCCTCACCATGACCGGGGCTTACCGCGCCTCTACCTGGACCGCGATCATCGCCACCACGGGCGTGATCCTGTCCGCCGTCTACGGCCTGTCGCTCTATCGCAGGGTCGTGATGGGCGAGATCGTCAACCCGCAGCTGGCGGCCATCACCGACATTGACAGGCGGGAATGGGCGCTGTTCGTACCTCTCATCGTCGGCACCCTGGTGCTGGGCGTCTATCCGAAACTCGCCACAGACGTGACCGCAACGTCCGTGGGTCACTTCGTCGACGCCTGGCGCGTCGCGACCGGCGGCTGAGCGCATTCCGATGGATCTGACCGCCGCCCTCAGCATCGCGCTTCCCGAGCTCATCCTGGCCGTCGGCGCGCTGACGCTCCTCGCTGCCGGCGCCTTCGCAGGCGACGGTCGCGCCCGGCTGATCTCGACCGCCGCGGTCGTGGTGCTGTGCGTATCGGCTACGGCGGCTGCCCGCTCCGCCTACGGCTCCGCGTTCGGGGGAGGCTTCGTGGCCGACGCCGCATCGGCCTACGCCAAGGTGGCGATCTACCTCCTCAGCGCCGTGGGGATCGTGCTCGGCGACCCGTGGCTCGTGCGAGTGAAGAACAGCCGGTTCGAGTATCCGGTGCTGATCCTTCTGGCCGCCCTCGGCATGGGGATGATGGCTTCATCGGGTGACCTGATCTCGCTCTACATCGGGGTGGAGCTGTTCAGCCTCGCCACCTACGTGCTCGCCGCGTTCCAGCGCGACGATCCCAAGAGCTCGGAAGCCGGCTTGAAGTACTTCGTGCTGGGGGCGCTCTCCTCCGGCATCCTGCTCTACGGGGCCTCGCTGGTTTACGGGTTCGCGGGCTCTGTGCGCTTCACCGACATCGCGCTTGCGGTGCACGGCGGCACGAGCGCCGGGGTGATCTTCGGCCTCGTGTTCCTGATCTCCGGCCTGGCCTTCAAGGTCTCCGCCGCGCCCTTCCATATGTGGACGCCCGACGTCTACGAAGGCGCGCCGACGCCGGTCGTGGCCTTCATCGGCGCGGCCCCCAAGCTTGCGGCCATGGTGCTGTTCGCCCGGGCCGTGGGTCAGGCCTTCCCCGGTGCGACGCACGACTGGGGGCAGGTGGTGGTTGCCATCGGGGTGATCTCGGTGGCGGTCGGGGCCTTCGCGGGCCTCGTGCAGAGGAACCTGAAGCGGCTCCTCGCCTACTCCTCCATCGCCAACATCGGCTACGCGCTGATCGGGCTTTCGGCGGGCACGCAGGAGGGGGTGCAGAGCCTCTTCCTGTTCATGACGCTTTACACGATCGACGTGACGGGCTTCTTCGCCTGCCTCATCGCCCTGCAGCGCGCCGGAAAGCCGATCGAACGGCTGGAAGACTTCGCGGGGCTGATCAAGACGCGGCCGGGGATCGCCCTGGCGCTCACCGCCCTGTCCCTGTCGGTGTTGGGTCTGCCGCCGTTCTCCGGCTTCTGGGCCAAGTTTTTCGTGTTCAAGGCGGCCATCGCCGGAGGCCAGACCCCTGCCGCGGTGTTCGCTCTCGTCATGAGCGTGGTCGCCGCCTTCTATTACCTGCGCCTGATCAAGACGATGTGGTTCGACGCCCCCGCGGGCGAGGCCCCCGACACCTCGCCGGTCGAAGCCAAGGGTGTGGCCTACGTGGCAGCCCTGTTCACCTTCCCTGGAGTGATCCCGGCGCTGATGCTTCTGGAACCGGCGGCTCGCCTCGCCTCGCGGGCCTTTCCCGGTCTGCGACCCTGACCGGCGCGCCGTGATGGCCGGGCATGAGGCCACCGCCGCACCGATCCTCGCATTCGAAAGCCTGGACTCCACCAACGCCGAAGCTCGCCGTCGGGCCGAGGCGGGCGAGACCGGCCCCCTGTGGATCACCGCGAGCGAGCAGACGGCCGGTCGCGGTCGGCGGGGTCGGGAATGGTCGACGCAGCGGGGCAACCTTGCGGCCACGCTCCTGATGGTCACCCGGCGATCTCCGGCCGATGCGGCGCGGATCGCCTTCGTGGCGGCGCTGGCCGTCGCAGACCTCGCCGATGCCTACGCCCCCGCGGCCCTCGTGGCGGTGAAATGGCCCAACGACGTGCTGCTGGATGGCCGCAAGCTCTCCGGTTGCCTGATCGAAAGCGGCAGCGCGGGCGAAGGGGGCCTGTGGCTGGCGGTGGGCATCGGGATCAACCTCGCGCAGGCCCCCGCAGGCCTTGAGCGCCCCGCGACCGCCCTGGCCGATCACCTGCGCGCCGGCGTCAACACGGCGCCCACCCCCGCAGCTGCCCTCGCCGTGTTGGCCCAAGCCTTCGCCGTGCGGCAGAGCCAGTGGGAGAGGGACGGATTCGAAGCCATCGCTGCGGCTTGGAGCGCGCGGGCCGCCAACCTTGGCCGTCGCTGCACCGCCGCCCTCCCCACCGAAGCCGTCGAGGGCGTGGCCGAAGCACTGGAGGCGGACGGAGCCCTGCGCCTTCGCCTCGATGACGGAACGGTGCGCCGCATCACCGCCGGCGACGTGTTCCTGTCCGACGAGGCCGCCCAGCCCCTGTCGAGGCTGGGCTGATGCTGCTCGCCATCGAACAGGGCAACACCAACACGCTGTTCGCGGTGCATGATGGCGCGAGCTGGATCGCCCAGTGGCGCACCGCTACGCAAAGCACGCGCACCGCCGACGAATACGCCGTGTGGCTGCACCAGCTCCTGGCCATGAGCGACCTCGCCATGACCGACATCGACGCCTGCATCGTCTCCAGCGTGGTGCCGCAGAGCGTGTTCAACCTGCGCAACCTCGCTCGCCGCTATCTCAAGACCGAGCCGATGGTCGTGGGCGAGAACGTGGAGATCGGCGTTCCGGTGCGGATCGAGAAACCCTCCGAGGCCGGCGCCGACAGGCTCGTGAACGCCGTGGGGGCGCATCTCGCCTATCCCGGCGACCTCATCGTCATCGACTCCGGCACCGCCACCACCTTCGATGTGGTCTCTGCCGATGGCGGGTTCGAGGGGGGCGTGATCGCGCCCGGCGTGAACCTCTCCATGCAGGCTTTGCACGAAGCCGCCGCCAAGCTTCCCCGCGTGGCCATCCAGCGCCCCGAAGGCGACCGGGTGATCGGTCGCGGCACGGTTCAGGCCATGCAATCCGGCGTCTTCTGGGGCTATATCGGCCTCATCGAGGGCCTGGTTTCGCGGATCAAGGCGGAGTGGGGCGCCCCCATGACCGTCATCGGCACCGGGGGCGTTGCAAGCCTCTTCGAAGGGGCCACATCCGCCGTCGACCATTTCGATCCCGACATCACCCTGCGCGGCCTCCTCGAAATTCACCGCCGCAACGCCCATCTGACGAGTTCATGAACACTTCGAACGCTCACAAGTCTCCCACCCGCCCCGGCGCCCGCGCTCCCGGGCCTGACGACGAACTCGTGTTCCTGCCTCTGGGCGGGTCGAACGAGATCGGGATGAACTTCAACCTCTACGGCTACGGGCCCACGAATGCCCGTCGCTGGATCATCGTCGATCTGGGGATCACCTTCGGCGACACCACGACGCCGGGCGTCGAGATCATCACCCCCGACCCTCGCTTCGCTGAGAGCGTGGCCGACGATATCGAGGCCATCGTGCTGACCCACGCGCACGAGGACCACATCGGCGCCATCGGCTGGCTTTGGCCGCGCCTGAAGTGCCCGATCTACGCCACGCCCTTCACCGCCTTTCTGGTGCGCGAAAAGCTGCGGGAGAAGGGTCTCCTGGGCGACGTGAAGATCAACGTCGTGCCTTTGGGCGGGCGTTTTCAGCTCGGCCCGTTCGACATCGAACTCGTCACGCTCACGCACTCCATTCCCGAGCCGAGTGCATTGGCGATCCGCACGCCCCTCGGCATGGTGCTGCATACCGGCGACTGGAAGATCGACCCTGATCCCATCGTCGGCGCCCCCACCGATCCCCTGGCGCTGATGGCGCTGGGCGACGAGGGCGTGCTGGCCATGACCTGCGACTCCACCAACGTGTTCGTGGACGGCACGGCCGGTTCGGAAGCCACCGTGCGCGTGGCGATGACCAAGCTGATCGGCGAGCTGAAGGGCAAGATCGCCGTGGGCTGCTTCGCCTCCAACGTGGCCCGGATGGACAGCGTGATCCGTGCGGCTGAGGCCAACGACCGGCGCGTGTGCCTGCAGGGCCGCTCCATGCACCGCATCACCGCCGCGGCGAAGTCTGTGGGCCTGCTGCAGGGCCTGCAGCCCTTCGTCACCGACGCGGAGGCCGGCTACTTCCCCGAGGAGAAGATCCTCTACCTCTGCACGGGCAGCCAGGGCGAAAGCCGCGCGGCCCTGTCGCGCATCGCCGACGGCACCCATCCGCATGTGACGCTGGGCAAGGGCGACCACGTGATCTTCTCGTCGCGCCAGATTCCCGGCAACGAGCTGGCTATCCGCTCCCTGCAGAACCGACTCTCCGACCGGGGCGTGCGTCTGCACACCGAGCGCGAGCACCCGGGCATCCACGTGTCGGGCCACCCCTGCCGCGATGAGCTGCGCCAGATGTACCAGTGGGTGCGCCCCACCATCGCCCTGCCTACCCACGGCGAGCGTCGTCACAGCCTGGAGCATGTGGCCCTGGCGCTGGAGATGCAGACTCCCCAGGCCATCGCCGCCCGCAACGGCGACGTGGTGCGCATCGCCCCCGGCCGCGCCGAGGTGATCGATGAGGCTCCCTCGGGCGTCCTCTATGTGGACGGTGGCGTGCTGACGCCCCAGAACAGCGAATTCGTGCGCGAACGCCGCCACGCCGCCTCCAACGGGGCGCTGTTCGTGGCGGTGACGCTGGACGGCAAGAACCGCCTGGCCGCCGACGTGATGGTGCGTCCTTTCGGCCTGCCCGCCGATGCGGAGGACGCGCTGGAGGATCTGGCCGACGATCTCGGGGAAGAGGCGGAGCGCGCAGTCAGGGCTCTCAAGGCCTCTGACCGCGACGACGACCGCGCGGTGGAGCAGGCGGTGGCCAAGGTGCTGAAGCGCGCCGCCCAGCGCATCTGGGATCGCCGCCCCATCGTGGAGACGATCGTCACGCGCCTCTGACGCGAGGCGGTCAGTTCCGCAGGGGCGGGGCCTGGCGCGACAGCACGAGGTCGGAGTGGGGGAGGGCGGCGAGGTCCTGCGCCGCCACCTCCTCCAGCCCCACGTCCTTGCGGATCCGCCAGAAGCGGAAGCCCTCCGCCTGGAACAGGGCGATCAGATCCGGGATCGGCACCCGTGCGCCCATCTGCACCACGTCCCACTCCATGCAGATGCGCAGGTCGGGCGAGCGGGCGATGAGGGCGCGGGCCCCCTGGAACACCAGGGGTTCGGCACCCTCTGCATCGATGCGGATCAGGTCCACCGCACCGGTGGGGAACGCCTCGTCCAGCGTGGTGCAGGGCGCGCGCACGTGGATGCTGGCGGCCCCAAAGTCTCCGCCACCTTCCAGGATGTGACCGCCCCCGTTGGAGCTGCGGCAGGTGACGAAGTCGAGCACGCCGACCTTGTCGGAGGCCGCTTCCGCCCGGATGTCCACCCGGTCTAGATAGCCATTCAGCGAGAGCGACCGGCGCACGAGTTCGGCCAGCATCGGGTTGGCCTCGAAGCTAGTGATGCGCCCCTGCGGCCCGATGAGCGACGCCATCAGCACGGTGAAATAACCGACGTTGGCCCCCACCTCGATGATCCGGTCACCCGGCCGCACGAGGCCGCGCACCGCCTGATCCACCCAGAACTCCCACAGGCCGCGGGCGATCAGGTGGGCCGAGACGCTGTCATCCTGCGGATCGACGTAGAGAAAATGCCCGTCGTGCAGGGTGACGAGCGCCACGTCGGCCGAAAGCTGGGCGTAGGGCGGTCCGCCGCGGGCCACATGCGCGAGGGGCGAATGCACGTTCACCAGGCGCCACCCGAACGGCAGGATGCGGTTGAGCCCTCGGGCCAGGGTCGCGACCGTGCCTGCCATCGTCTCCGCCGAACCACAGCGAGGCGAAGGCCTGCCGGAAGGCGCGGCTTGTAGCCCGCTTCCCCCCGTCATCGCAACGCGCGCGGAAGCCGCAACCGGCCGCCGCCCCGGTTGCCCAAGCCTGGGTGGCGCGTTACGCCAGGGCATGATCGGAAAGCTGAACCACGTTGGGGTCGCCACCCCCTCCATCGAAGCCTCGCAGGCGCTTTACCGCGACCTGTTTGGCGCGACCCGCATCACGGAAAAGCGTGCCATGCCTGAACAGGGGGTGTGGGTCAGTTTTGTCAGCCTGCAGAACGCCGAGATCGAGCTGATCGAGCCCTATGGCGAGGCTTCGCCCATCCACGGTTTCCTCGCCAAGAACCCGGCAGGCGGCCAGCACCACGTCTGCTTCGAGGTGGACGATATCCTGGTGGCCCGCGATGCCATGATCGCCAAGGGGGCCAAGGTGCTGGGCACGGGCGAGCCGCGCATCGGGGCCCACGGCACGCCGATCCTTTTCCTGCATCCCAAGGATACCGGCGGGGTGCTGGTCGAGCTCATGGAAACGCCGAAGGGCGCTCACTGAGCGCGCGCCACCCTGCCGCCACGAAAACCGCTACACTGGCTTTTGCATGGACCTGGCCTTCTCGATCTCCGTCTACTTCGTTGTGTGGTGGGTCGTGCTGATCGGCATCCTGCCCCTCGGCGCGCGGTCTCATCACGACGCGGGCATTCCGGTGCCCGGCGGGGGAGATCCGGCGTCTCCGGTCAATCCGAATCTCAAGCGCAAGTTCATCACCACGACCTGGGTCGCGGCCGTCGTGTGGGCAGTCATCTGGCTGGTGTTCACCTTCCACCTGATCCCCATCGCCCCGCTGCCCCCCGGCTGAGGCGCTTGCGGCGCAAGGCTCAGCGCCGCTAAACCCGCCCCACCGCTTCGCTTCCCCCCAACCAAGGTCATCCATGCGCCTGTCGCGCTACTTCCTGCCCGTGCTGAAGGAGACGCCCTCCGAGGCGCAGATCGCCTCGCACCGGCTGATGCTGCGCGCCGGCATGATCCGGCAGGAGGCCGCGGGCATCTACGCCTGGCTGCCCCTGGGCCTGAGGGTGCTGAAGAAGATCGAACAGATCGTGCGCGAGGAGATGGACCGCGCGGGCGCCGTCGAGGTTCTCATGCCCACCCTGCAGCTCGCCGACCTGTGGCGCGAGAGCGGCCGCTATGACGATTACGGGGCCGAGATGCTGCGCATCACAGACCGGCACAACCGCGAGCTGCTCTACGGCCCCACCAATGAGGAGATGATCACCGAGATCTTCCGGGCCTCGGTGCGCAGCTACAAGGATCTGCCCAAGAACCTCTACCAGATCCAATGGAAGTTCCGCGACGAGCAGCGCCCCCGCTTCGGCGTGATGCGCGGCCGGGAGTTCTTCATGAAGGACGCCTACTCCTTCGACGTGGACGAGGAAGCCGGGCGGCGCTCCTACAACCGCATGTTCACCGCCTATCTGCGCACCTTCGCGCGCATGGGCCTGACCGCCATCCCCATGCGCGCCGAGACGGGCCCCATCGGCGGCGATCTCAGTCACGAGTTCATCGTCTTGGCCGAGACTGGCGAGAGCGTGGTGTTCTGCGACGAGCGCGTGCTCGACCTGCCCATCCCGCCCGACGATGTCGACTATGAGGGCGACCTCACCGCCATCGTCGACCAGTGGACCACCCTCTACGCCGCCACCGAAGACGTTCACGAGCCGGAGCGTTACGAGCGTGAAGTGGAGCCAGCCCACCGCCGCGAGACGCGCGGGATCGAGGTGGGCCAGGTGTTCTTCTTCGGCGACAAGTACTCCAAGCCCATGAAGGCCGTCGTCTCCGGGCCGGACGGTGTGGAGCGGCCTGTGCAGATGGGCAGCTACGGCGTGGGCGTCTCCCGCCTCCTCGGCGCGATCATCGAGGCCAGTCACGACGAGGCCGGGATCATCTGGCCGGCTTCGGTCGCGCCCTTCGGCGTCGGCATTCTTTCTCTGCGCAAGGGCGACGCGGCGGTCGAAGCCGCTTGCGAAAAGGCTTACCGGGCGCTCACTGCAGCGGGCAAGGAGCCTCTGTGGGACGACACCGACGAGCGCCCCGGGGCCAAGTTCGCCAGCATGGACCTGATCGGCGTACCCAAGCAGCTCATCATCGGCCCCAAGGGGATCGCCGCCGGCGAGGTGGAGCTGAAGGACAGGAAGTCGGGCGAAAAGAAGAACGTCTCCCTCGAAGCCGCCCTCGCCGAGCTGACCGCCGCATGAGCGAAGCCGCGCCTTTCTCCGCTCCCCCTTTTTCGGCGTGGGAGCGGTCGCTGGCCGCCCGATACCTGCGCACCAAGCGCAAGAACGGCGGGGTGGCCCTGATCTCGATCATCGCGTTCCTGGGCATCATGGCGGCGGTGGCCGTGCTCATCATCACCATGAGCATCATGAACGGCTTCCGGGTCGATCTGCAGGGGCGGATGCTGGGCTTCAAGGGCCATGTGTTCATCCAGGGTGCCGCGATCAACGGGCCTGATCGCGACCCCATGCTCAGCCGCATCCGCGCCATCCCAGGCGTGGCGCAGGCGTTTCCCATCATCGAGAGCCCTGTGATGGTGGTGGGCCCCAACACCACCGGCGGGGGCATCGTGCGCGCCATGCGCCCCGCCGATACCGCAGCCACGCCCCTGATCGCCAACCACCTGGTCGACGGCTCGCTGAAGGGCTTCGGCGAGGGCGACTTCGGCGGCGACAACATCCTGGCGGGCGTGCGCATGGCGCAGACGCAAGGGGTGCATGCGGGCGACCAGTTGACCCTGATCTCCGCCTCCGGCGCGGCCACCGCCTTCGGCTCGGCCCCCCGCCGCAAGGCCTACAATGTCACGGGCCTCTTCACCGCGGGCGTCAGCGAATACGACCAAGCCTTCATCTACATGCCGCTGGAGCAGGCGCAGGCCTTCTTCGGCAAGGGCGACAGCGTGGATGAGATCGAGATCAATCTCTCCGACCTGGATGCGCTGGATAAGATCCGGCCTCAGATCGAACGCGCGGCAGGCCCCGGCGCCATCGTCACCGACTGGCGGGATCAGAACAAAAGCTTCTGGAACGCCATTCAGGTGGAGAAGAACGCCCTTCGGCTGATCCTGATGATGATCGTGGCCATCGCCATGCTGAACATCATCTCCGGCCTGATCATGCTGGTGAAGAACAAGTCCAGAGACATCGCCATCCTGCGCACCATCGGGGCGGGGCAGGGTTCGGTGCTGCGCGTGTTCTTCATGGCAGGCGCCACCATCGGCATAACGGGCGCCGTGGCCGGGCTGGTCTTCGGTGCCCTGTTCTGCATCTTCCTCGATCCCTTGCAGGCCGGGCTGGAGGCGGTGGGCATCCATATCTGGAGCGCCGACACCTATTTCCTCAACCGCATCCCCCACAAGATCGAGTGGAGCGAGGTGGCGGGTGTCGTGGCGTTCTCCATCGTCATGAGCGTGATCGCGACCCTGCCGCCCGCCTGGCGCGCCAGCCGCCTCGATCCGATCGAGGCGCTTCGCTATGAGTGACGCGCCCCCGGTCCTGACCCTGCGGGGCGTCGGCCGCACCTACACCGCAGGCATCGAGCAGCCCCTCGAAGTGCTGAAGGCGGTCGACCTGGAGCTTCGCCCCGGCGAGATCGTCGGGCTGATCGGCCCTTCCGGCTCCGGCAAGTCCAGCCTCCTGCACGCCGCGGGCCTTCTGGAGCGTCCGACCACGGGCGAAGTGATGTTGGGGGCGGTGAACGCCTCCAAGCTGAACGAAAAGGCGCGCACCAAGCTGCGGCTGTCGTCCATCGGGTTCGTCTATCAATTCCACCACCTGCTGCCGGAGTTCTCCGCGCAGGACAACGTGGCCCTGCCTTTGACCATCGCGGGCGAACCCCTGAAATCGGCCCGGGCGAGGGCCGATGAGCTCCTCATCCGCCTGGGGCTGGGCGCCCGCCTGCAGCACCAGCCCGCCCAGCTTTCCGGCGGCGAGCAGCAGCGGGTGGCGATCGCCCGCGCCCTGGCCAACCGGCCGAAGCTGATCCTGGCCGACGAGCCCACGGGCAACCTCGATCCCGCCACCTCGGGCTCGGTGTTCCAGAGCCTGTTCGACCTCGTGCGCACCGAGGGCGCGGCGGCGCTGGTCGCCACACACAACATGGAGCTCGCAGGCTTCATGGACCGCGTGTTTGCCCTCAAGGACGGACGGCTGGCACAGACGCGCTGAACGTTCGTGCGCAGATTTATCCCCCCCGGTTTCCGGCGGGGTTAGACTTCCGGAATGGTAAGCCGCGTTCCTCGCCCCACCCGCCTTCGCCGCGCCAGCCGCGTTCCTGCGGGCGAGAGAGGGCCGAATGTCCGGACGTCCGGCATTTTTCCAAATCGGACAGGCGAAGGAGCCGGTCAGCCTTTCGAGGCTTCCCCCGCGTCAGCTTGGTCTTTGACACGCTGTCGGGAATCCCGGACGAGTGCGGATCACAGGCGGACGCAAGATCCGCTCCCCGAGGGACGCTTATGACCACCGACACCGAGACGGCCCACGCGGCCGCTTCGCGCGCCGTGCCGCGCTACAGCTACGTCGTCGCGATCTTCCTGATGGTGGTCTACACCTTCAACTTCCTGGATCGGCAGTTCCTCACCGTTCTGCAGGAGCAGGTTCGCCACGAGCTGAACCTCAAGGACTGGCAGCTCGGCGCCCTGACCGGGCTCACCTTCGCCCTCTTCTACACCGTGTGCGGCATCCCCATTGCGGCCCTGGCGGATCGCACCAACCGCGTGCGCATCGTCGCGGTCGCCTGTGCCGTGTGGAGCCTGTTCACCGCCGCCTGCGGCTTCGCCAACAGCTTCACCATGCTGGCCCTGGCGCGCATCGGCGTCGGTGTGGGCGAGGCGGGGGGATCGCCCCCATCCTACTCGGTGATTTCCGACTACTTCCCCAAGGAGAAGCGCGGCCTGGGCCTCAGCATCTATTCCCTGGGCGTGCCCTTCGGCAGCATGATCGGCACCATGAGCGGCGGGTTCATCGCCGCCGCCTTCGGCTGGCGGGTGGCGTTCTGGTCGCTCGGCATCGTGGGGCTGATCCTTGCGCCGATCATCCCGCTCCTGATCCGCGAGCCCAAGCGCGGCGCCTACGACCCCAAGCCTGACGCGCTGATCGAAGCGCACGAGCCGGCCCCGGGCATGTTCCGCTCCATCGCCTTCTTCGTGCGTTCGCCGCCCTTGATGCTGACGGCGATCTCGGCCGGGCTCACCGCCTTCGTCGGCTACGGCATGCTGAATTGGAACCCCTCGTTCCTGATCCGCGAGAAGCACATGACCCTGCCGCAGATCGCGGTCTGGTATGCCCTCGTCTCGGGCCTGTGCATGGCGCTGGGCACCTTCGCCTCGGGCGCAATCGTGGATCGCCTGGGCCGGAAGAACCCCGCCGCCTATGCCCTCGTGCCCGGGTTTGCGATCCTGTTGTCCACGCCCTTTTTGTGGGGGGTGGCCTATGCTCCCACCTGGCCGGTGGCGCTGATGTTCCTCGCCGGGCCGTCGCTCCTCAACAACATGTACCTCGCGCCGGCCATCGCTGTGGTTCAGAACGGGGTGCCCCAGAACTCACGCGGCACTTCGGGGGCGCTGTTGCTGTTCATCCTGAACCTGATCGGGCTCGGAGGTGGGCCGTTGTTCGTGGGGGCGATGAGCGACCACTTCAAGCCGCAGTTCGGCGAGCACGCGCTGAAGTACGCGCTCCTTTCCATGACGCCGATCTTCTTCGTCGCCTTCCTCTGCCAGATGGCCGCAGCCGTCATGCTGAGGCGCCAGGCCCGCCGCGCCGCTCTCTGAGCGGGCGGTCAGCCCCCCAAAATTACACCTTGGCGTGAGAACAAAAGCGGAATAGAACAAAGACAGAACTCGAAGCTGGAGGCTGTCCACATGATCCGCATGGCGAGAGACACGGTAGCGCTTGCGTCCGTGGGGGGCTTTGTCTGCATGGTGGCGATGGGTCTGCGCTTCTTCGGCTGAGTCGAGCCGCGCGCCCGGTTGTCGGGAGGTGTCGCGGATGGCGGAAGTGGCGGCGGCATCCTCTGGGAAGCTTGGTGGCGGCTTCGTGCACCTGCGCTGCCGCTCGGCCTATTCGATCCTCGAAGGGGCCATCAAGGCCGATAAACTCGCCGCTCTGGCCGCGGCAGACGCGATGCCCGCGGTGGGCGTGTGCGATCGCGCCAACCTTTTCGGGGCGCTGGAATTCAGCCAGTCGGCGAAGGAGGCCGGCGTCCAGCCGCTGATCGGCTGCACCCTGCCCGTGCGCGGCATAGGGGAGGGCCGGTCGGAACGCTGGGCCAAGGCACCCACCATCGTGCTCATCGCGCAGGACGAGGCGGGTTTCGGCGCGCTGATGGCCCTGTCTTCGATGGCCTTCCTGGAGGCGGACGGGGAACCGCAGGTGCCGTGGAGCGCGGTGGCGGAACGATCGAGCGGCCTGATCCTGCTCTCCGGCGGTCCGGACGGGCCAGTCGATCCCTTGATGGCCGCAGGCAAGCTCCCGCAGGCGACTGCCGCGCTGGATGCCATGAAGGCCGCATTCGGCGACCGCTTCTACGTCGAGCTGCAGCGCCACGGAGCCAAGGGCGAGGCCGAGGCGGAGGAGGGGCTCGTCGCCTACGCCTACGCCAACGACGTGCCCCTGGTGGCTACCAACGACGTGCACTTCGCCTCCCGCGACATGCACGAGGCGCATGAGGCGCTCCTGTGCATCGCCGACGGAGCGTTCCTCGGTCAGACGGACCGCCGCCGGGTGACGCCGGAGCACCGCTTCAAGACCGCAGCCGAGATGCGCGAGGCCTTCGCCGACCTTCCCGAGGCCTGCGACAACACCCTGGATATCGCCAGGCGCTGCGCCTTCCTCGTTAGCAAGCGCGATCCGATCCTGCCGAGCTTCCCCACTGGCGGCGGCCGCAGCGAGGGGGAGGAGCTTATCCACCAGGCCCGCGAAGGCCTGAAGGACCGCCTCGCCGCCATCCGCGCCGCCGGGTTCGAACTCGCCGCACCCGAGGCAGACTACTGGGCCCGGTTCGAGCGCGAGACCGGCGTGATCGTCTCGATGGGCTTCGCCGGCTACTTCCTGATCGTGTCGGACTTCATCAAGTGGTCCAAGGCCAACGGCGTGCCCGTCGGGCCGGGCCGCGGCTCGGGTGCGGGCTCGCTGGTTGCGTGGGCGCTGACCATCACGGGTCTGGACCCCTTGCGGTTCGGGCTCCTGTTCGAGCGGTTCCTGAACCCTGAACGGGTGTCCATGCCCGACTTCGACATCGACTTCTGCCAGGACGGTCGCGAGCGCGTGATCGAATATGTGCAGTCGACCTATGGGCAGGATCGCGTCGCCCAGATCATCACCTTCGGTACCCTGCAGGCCCGGGCCGTACTGCGCGACGTGGGCCGGGTGATGCAGTTGCCGCTGGGGCAGGTGGACCGCCTCGCCAAGATGGTGCCCAACAACCCGGCCAACCCCGTCACGCTCGCCAAGGCCATCGAGATCGAGCCGCGGCTGCAGGAGGCCAAGCGCGACGACCCGTCGGTCGCGGCCCTTCTGGAGACCGCGCTGCGGCTGGAGGGCCTCTACCGCAACGCCTCAACCCACGCCGCGGGTGTGGTGATCGGCGACCGGCCGCTCACCGAGCTCGTGCCGCTCTACAAGGATCCCCGGTCCGACATTCCGGCCACCCAGTACAACATGAAGTGGGTGGAATCGGCCGGGCTCGTGAAGTTCGACTTCCTGGGACTGAAGACGCTGACAGTGCTGGATCGGGTGGTGAAGCACCTGCAGAAGCGCGGCGTCGAACTCGATCTCGATACCCTGGCTCTGGATGACGAGAAGACCTACGCGCTCCTCTCCACGGGGCTGGCGATCGGGGTGTTCCAGCTTGAAAGCCAGGGCATGCGCGACACCCTGCGCAAGCTGCGCTGCGGCTCCATCGAAGAGATCACCGCCCTGATCTCGCTCTATCGGCCCGGCCCGATGGACAACATCGACACCTACGTGGACCGCAAGTTCGGGCGCGCAGCCATCGACATGCTTCACCCCTCGCTGGAGCCTGTGCTGGCCGAGACCTATGGGGTCATCATCTATCAGGAGCAGGTGATGCAGATCGCCCAGATCCTGTCCGGCTACAGCCTGGGCGAGGCGGATCTTCTGCGCCGGGCCATGGGCAAGAAGAAGAAGGAGGAGATGGACCTCCAGAAGAAGCGCTTCGTGGACGGTGCGGGGGAGAAGGGTGTTCCCGCCAAGCAGTCGGATGCGATCTTCGAGCTGGTGGCCAAGTTCGCGGGCTACGGCTTCAACAAGAGCCACGCCGCCGCCTATGCCCTGATCGCCTATCAAACCGCCTGGCTGAAGGCGAACGCGCCGGTCGAGTTCTACGCCGGCACCATGAGCCTCGACATCGCCAACACCGACAAGCTGGCGGTGTATCTGCAGGACGCCAAGCGCTTTGGGGTGGTCGTGCGCCCCCCCGACATCAACCGCTCCGGCGCCGATTTCGACGTTGAGGGGGGCGAGGTGCTCTATGCCCTCGGGGCGGTGCGCAACGTCGGCGTCGAGGCCATGCGCCATGTGGTGGCCATGCGGGAGGCGGGCGGGCCATTCCGCAGCCTGATCGACTTCGCCGAGCGAATCGACCCGCGCTTCGTCAATAAGCGCGCCTTCGAGACTTTGGGCCGGGCAGGGGCTTTCGACTCGCTTGAGCCCAATCGCGCCGCCGTGGTGGCTGCCGCCGAAACGCTCTTCGCCCATGCGCAGGCTCTCACCGCCGAGCGCATCGAGGGTCAGCACAACCTGTTCGGTGAGGCGGGCGCGTGGCGCCCGCGCCTGCCTCTGGCGGCGGTGTGGTCGCCGGCGGATCAGCTGGACGAGGAGCTGGCGGCGGTGGGTTTCTATCTCACGGGCCACCCCCTGGAAGCCCACATGGAAGCCCTGCGCCGGCGGCGGGTCACGCTGTTCGCCGAAGCCACCGCGCAGGCGGCCGAGGGCAGGGATGCATTCCGCATGGCGGGCGTGGTGCGGCGACGTCAGGAGCGGGCAAGTGCTAGGGGCGATCGCTTCGCCTTCGTCACGCTCTCCGATCCCTCCGGCGAGTACGAGGTGATGTTCCCGCCCGAGGCGCTGCGCGCCTGTCGCGAGGTGCTGGAGCCGGGGGCGTCGGTGCTCCTCAAGGTGCGCGCCAAGTCGCAGGGCGGCGAGATGCGCCTGTTCGGCGACGAGGCCGAGCCGATCGCGGCGGCGCTGAAGGATGTGGTCACCAACCTACGCCTGCACCTCTCTCCCCACGCCACGGACGTAGCCGCCATCCTGGGCCGCCTGTCGCCTGCGCGCAGCGACAATGGCGGCGAGCTTACGGTGGTGGCGCGTCTGGACGGCGGGCGCGAGGTCGAGGTCGTCCTCAAGGGCCGCTTCCGGCTCGACGGCCCGATGAAGGCCGCCCTGAAGAGCGCTCCGGGGGTGGCGCTCCTGGAGGACGCCTGAAACGCCGCGGGTGCGGACCTTGCCTTGCGCAGGCAAAGCGCCTATCTGCCGCGCCATTCCACACGCAGGCTTGAGCTGAAGCGGTGGCGGGTTCGCCCGTTCCGTCCAGCTCTCCGGTGTTCGCCCTGATCCAAGGGCGGACGGCGCCTGCGGAGGCCTAACCGGACTTCAAGGACTACAGACTCTATGGCTCTACCCGATTTCTCCATGCGCCAGCTCCTCGAGTCGGGCGCCCACTTCGGCCACCAGACGCATCGCTGGAACCCGAAGATGGAGCGCTACATCTTCGGTTCGCGCTCCAACATCCACATCATCGACCTCAGCCAGACGCTGCCGCTCCTGCATCAGGCGCTGATCAAGGTGCGTGAAGTGGCGGCCGGTGGCGGCCGTGTGCTGTTCGTGGGCACCAAGCGCCAGGCGCAGGAGCCGGTCTCCACCGCCGCCAAGCGCTGCGCCCAGTACTATGTGAACCACCGCTGGCTGGGCGGTACGCTCACCAACTGGCGCACCGTGTCGGGCTCCATCGCGCGCCTTCGCGAGCTGGAAAACCTCGACGCCGACGGCGGCTCGCGCACCAAGAAGGAGCTGCTGCAGCTCACCCGCGAGCGCGACAAGCTGGAGCTCAGCCTTGGTGGCATCAAGGACATGGGCGGCATTCCCGACCTGATGTTCGTGATCGACACCAACAAGGAAGCCATCGCCATCCAGGAAGCGCGCAAGCTCAACATCCCGGTGATCGCCATCCTCGACACCAACTCCGATCCGGATGGCGTCGCCTTCCCGGTGCCGGCCAACGACGACGCCGCCCGTGCGCTGCAGCTCTACTGCGACCTCGTCGCGGATGCGGTGATCGACGGCCTGTCTCAGGGCGAAGTCGCCTCGGGCGTGGACATCGGCGCTTCGGAGGCTCCGAGCGAGCCTGCGCTGCGCACCGAGGAGGCGCTGGACGCCGTGCCGACCGAGGCCGCCTCGGCCTGATTTCGAGTTCCTCCGGCGGGGACCTCGGTCTCCGCCTGCGAGGGGACCGTCACATCATCGGCGCAGGCTCCGCCGGGGCCTGCGCCCTCACACGTTTGGATTGGGAGACGACCATGGCCGAGATCACTGCGGCGCTGGTGAAGGAACTGCGCGAAACCACGGGCGTAGGCATGATGGACTGCAAGAAGGCGCTGGTGGAAACCGGCGGCGACATCGAGCAGGCCATCGACTGGCTGCGATCCAAGGGCCTTTCCAAGGCCGCCAAGAAGGCCGACCGCATCGCGGCCGAGGGCCTGATCGCCCTGGCCGTCCGCGAGGATGGCAAGGGCATGACCGGCGCCGCCGTCGAGGTGAACGCCGAGACCGACTTCGTGGCCCGCAATCAGATGTTCCAGGACATGGCCAAGGCCATTGCCACGGCCCAGCTCGACATTGAAGCCGGTGACATCCAGGCGCTGAACCAGGCTGTGCTGCCCGACGGCCGCACCGTCTCCGACAGCCTGTCCAACATGATCGCCACCATCGGCGAGAACATGATGGCGCGGCGTTCGGCCCGGTTCGTGGTGAGCGAGGGCGCGGTGGCGGCCTACGTGCACAACAGCGTCGCGCCGAACCTCGGCAAGATGGGCGTGCTCGTGGCCGTGGAATCCCCCGGCGCGCATGACCGGCTGATCGACGTGGGCAGGAAGGTCGCGATGCACATCGCGGCCACCAACCCCTTGTCCCTCAACGCCGAGGACATCGACCCCGTGCACGTGGAGCGTGAGCGAGCGATCTTCTCCGAGCAGGCCGCAGCCTCGGGCAAGCCCCCGGGCGTGGTCGAGAAGATGGTCGAGGGCCGGATTCGCAAGTTCTACGAGGAAGTGGTGCTGATGAAGCAGAACTTCGTCATGGAGCCGGAGCTGACGGTCGAGGCCTATGTGGCCCGCGCCGCCAAGGAAATGGGCCACCCGATCAGGATCACCGGCTTTGTGCGCCTGGCGCTCGGCGAGGGTGTCGAGAAGAAGCAGGACGACTTCGCCGCTGAAGTGGCCTCGCTCACCGGCGCGGTCTGACTACAGGTCTGCCAGGGCGGCGGCGGGGCGAACGCTCCGTCGCCGTTCTCTTTTGTTGTCGGCGCGCCTAGGCTGCTCCTCGCTCGCCGGTGAGTCCCGCCGTCGGCGTCGCTCCGCGCTTCGAGGCCCCGTTCGTGAACGATCCTTTTCCTCCGCCGCGCTTCAAACGCATCCTGCTCAAGATTTCAGGCGAGGCGGCCATCGGCGGCCCGTCGGGCTCGGGCATCGACATCGCGACCGTGGATGCTGTGGCGCGCGAGATCGCGCTGACGGCGAGCCGCGGGGTCGAGGTGTGCCTCGTCATCGGCGGCGGCAACATCTTCCGCGGGCTGGCGGGGGCAGCCAAGGGCATGGATCGCTCCTCGGCCGACTACATGGGCATGCTGGCCACGGTGATGAACGCCCTCGCCATGCAAGACGCTCTCGAGAAGCAGGGCGTGCAGACCCGGGTGATGAGCGCCATCGCTATGCAGAACGTGTGCGAGCCCTACATCCGCAGGCGCGCCCAGCGGCATCTGGAAAAGGGACGGGTGGTGATCTTCGCCGCCGGCACCGGCAACCCCTATTTCACCACCGATACCGCGGCGGCCTTGCGCGCCGCCGAGATGAACTGCGATGCCCTGCTCAAGGGCACGAGCGTCGACGGCGTCTACACCGCCGACCCCAAGCTCGACCCGCAGGCCAGCCGCTACGACCACCTGAGCTATCTCGAGGTCTTGTCCCGCGACCTGAAGGTGATGGACGCCAGCGCCATCAGCCTGATGCGCGAGAACGGCATCCCCATCATGGTGTTCTCGATCCGCGAGCCCGGCGCGCTCACCAACGTGATGTTCGGCGAGGGCACGCACACGCTAATCGCCGAGCCCAGGGCGCAGCCGATCCCGTCCCCCGTGTCTCACGTGCCGTTCACGCACGGCTGAACCCGTCGCCCGTCCCTTACCCCTTCGAGATCCCGCTTCATGGCCAAACCCGACCTGACGCCCTACCGCGATCGCATGGACAAGGCGGTCGCCGCCCTGAAGGAAGAGTTCGGCGGCCTGCGCACCGGTCGGGCCTCGGCGGGTCTGCTGGAGCAGATCATGGTGGAGGCCTACGGGGCCACGAGCCCGATCACGAGCGTGGCCTCGATCAGCGTGCCCGAGCCGCGCATGATCCAGGTGAGCGTGTGGGACAAGGCGGTCACCATCGCCGTGGAGAAGGCCATCCGCTCGGCCGGGCTGGGCCTCAACCCCGTGACCGACGGTCAGATGCTGCGCGTGCCGGTGCCACCGCTCACCGAGGAGCGCCGCCGCGACCTCGCCAAGCTCGCAGGCAAATACGCCGAGCAGCAGAAGGTGGCCGTGCGCAACGTGCGTCGCGATGCCCTCGAAGACCTGAAGAAGCAGGAGAAGGACGGCAGCCTCAGCCAGGACGAGCAGAAGCGCTGTGGCGAGGAAGTGCAGGGCTTCACCGACGCGGCGATCAAGCGCGTTGACGAGGCCCTGAAAACCAAAGAACAAGAGATCATGCAGGTTTAGGTGCTAATCATGTGGCCGCGGAACGTCGGCTGCGGAGTGGGCGCTTGGAAGGTTCAAGGGCCATGACGCCGTCGCTGGCGACCTCGGACCGGGCGGTTTCCACCGCCTCGCGTCCCAACCCCGCCCGAACGGGCGGTGCCGAATCGGGTGGACCGCGCCACGTCGCCATCGTGATGGATGGCAACGGTCGCTGGGCCAAAACCCGCGGCATGCCCCGGGCGCTGGGCCATCGCGCCGGCGTGAACGCCCTCAAGCGCACCGTCGAGGCCGCACCGAAGCTCGGCATCGAATGGCTGACGGTGTTCGGCTTCTCCACGGAGAACTGGCGCCGGCCCGCGAGCGAGATCTCCGAGCTGATGTCGCTCCTGAAGAGCTACGTCGCCAGCGACCTCGACCGCCTGTGCCGCGAGGGCGTGCGCGTGCACGTGATCGGCCGTCGCGAGGACCTCTCAGCCGACATCCTCGAGGTGATCGAGCGCGCCGAGGCCCGCACCCAGCACAACCAGCGTTTCCACCTGCAGGTCGCGTTCAACTATGGCGGCCGGGCCGACATCGCCCAGGCGGCCCTGCGCTTCGCCCAGGCGGCGGTGGCGGCTGCGGCGGAGGGGCGAGAGCTTCCGAGCGGCCCCGCGGTGGAGGAAGCCTTCGAACGCTTCCTCTCCACCTCCAAGGCCCCGCCGACAGACCTGATCGTGCGCACCTCGGGCGAACGCCGGCTGTCCAACTTCCTCCTGTGGGAGGCGGCCTATGCCGAGCTGGTTTTCCAGAACGTGCTGTGGCCCGACTATGGTCTGGAAGCCCTGGGGGCGGCCGTGGATGAATTCAGAACGCGCGAGCGACGTTACGGCGGGGCCGAGGTGGATGACGTCCTCGCCGCCGGATAGTCAGTCGGTCTTGAGCGCACCGAAACCCAAGGGCTTCGACTGGCCGAACCTGAGACTGCGGCTGCTGTCTGCGGCTGTCTTGATCCCGCTGGCGGTCGGCTGTGTATGGGCGGGGGGCTGGGCCTATCTGATCCTCCTGTCCCTGGCGGTCGCGCTTCTGGCCTCCGAGTGGGCCAAAATGTGCTCGCCCGAGGTCGTGTCTCGCAGCGGGGCGCTGATCGCGGCCTGCGTGCTGGCGGCGCTGCTGCTTGCTTTCGACAGCCGGGTGTCTGTGGGGTGGGCGGCTCTCCTGGTGGCGGCGCTCCTCGCGGCGCTCGCGGCACGGGTGGCCGGCTGGTCGCCCCGATCTCCCGATGTGGGCTTCGGCGTCGCTTACATCGGTGCCCCCGCCCTGGCCCTCTGGTGGCTGCGCTTGTCGCTGGATGGAGCCTCCTCGCAGCCGGGTGCCGATAATGGCTTCTGGTGGACTGCGCTCCTGCTGGTCTCTACCTGGGCGGCGGACGTGTTCGCCTTTCTGGGCGGCAGCCTCCTCAAGGGGCCGAAGCTCTGGCCGCGGATTTCGCCCAACAAGACCTGGTCCGGCTTCCTCTGCGGCTTGGCGGCGTCGAGCCTCGCGGCGATGGCGCTTTGGTTCTGGCTGTGGAAAGGCAGGGAGCTCTCCGCCGGGGCGGCTGCGGCCGTCGGCCTCGCGGCCGGAGTGGCGACGATGGGCGGCGATCTCTTGGAATCGATGTTGAAGCGGCGCTTTGGTGTGAAGGACTCAGGCGACCTCATCCCTGGGCATGGGGGTCTGTTGGATCGGGTGGATGGTTTGATGTCGGCGGCGCTGGTGGTGGCAGGAGCGCGGATTCTGGCGCAGGCGGGGGTGCTGCGATGATCGGCGCCCGCAAGATTTCCGTGCTGGGGTCGACCGGCTCCATCGGCGTTTCGACGCTGGATCTCCTCGAACATGCAGAGCGCAGCGGCGAGGTGCAGGTCGACATGCGCGCGCTGGCCGCGGGCCGTAACGTGAAGCTGCTCGCCGAACAGGCCAGGCGCTGGCGCCCCGCCCTGACCGTGATCGCCGACGAGACCTGCCTCGACGACCTGAACGAGGCCCTGCGGGGCGAGGGCCTGCGTACGGCCGCTGGCGACGCTGCCGTCGTCGAAGCGGCCGCAGGCGTTGGGGCTGACTGGGTGATGGCTGCCATCGTGGGTTCCGCAGGCCTTCGGCCCACGCTCGCCGCAGCCAAGACGGGGGCGGTGATCGCGCTCGCCAACAAGGAGAGCCTCGTCTGCATGGGGCCGGCGCTGCTGGCGGCGGCGAAGGCTGCGGGCGGATCGGTGATTCCGGTCGATTCCGAGCACTCCGCCATCTTCCAGGTGCTGCAGCCCGAGGCTGCGGACCGGGTACGACGGCTGATCCTCACGGCCTCGGGCGGGCCGTTCCGGACGTGGGAAAAGGCGCGGATGGCTGCGGCCACGCCGGCCCAGGCGGTCGCCCACCCGAACTGGAGCATGGGGGCAAAGATCTCGGTCGATTCCGCGACCATGATGAACAAGGGCCTCGAGATGATCGAGGCCAGCTACCTGTTCGGCACAGGCGAGGCGAAGATCGACGTGGTGGTCCACCCCCAGTCGGTGGTGCACAGCCTTGTGGAATACGAAGACGGCTCGACCCTCGCCCAGCTTGGCCCGCCCGACATGAAGGCACCCATCGCCTGCGCGCTTTCCTGGCCCCGACGTATCGCCTGGCCGGCCGAGCCGATGGACCTCGCCAAATGGGGCTCGCTCACCTTCGAGAGCCCTGATCTGGACCGGTTTCCGGCCCTCACCCTGGCGCGAGACGCCCTGCGGCAGGGGGGAGGAGCGCCTGCTGCCTTCAACGCCGCGAACGAAGCGGCGGTGGCCGCATTTCTGGCCCGACGCATTGGCTTCCTCGACATCGCCGCAGTGGTTTCCGAAACCCTGTCGGCCATGAACTTCGGCGCCCATCTTGCGGGGGAGGGCGACGAGGCACTGGAAGCGGCCATGTCGGTCGACCGCAGTGCCCGAACCGTGGCCGAGGCAGCGCTTTTGCGTCGCCCCGTCCACGCCTGAGCCTTCGGAGCGCGTAGTCCTGATGCCCTCGTTCGTGATCTCGGTCCTGCAGGCCCTGCCCCCCTTCGCCGCCGTGCTGCTGCTTGTGGTGACGGTGCATGAGCTGGGTCACTTCCTGATGGCCAAGGCGCTGGGCGTTTCGGTGGACCAGTTCTCCATCGGCTTCGGCCGGGCGATCCTGAAGTGGCACGACAAGTCGGGCGTGGAATGGCGGCTCGGCTGGATCCCTTTGGGCGGCTTCGTGAAGTTCACGGGCGATGCGGACGCGGCCTCTACGGTGCCGGATGCGGACGAGACGGAGCGCCTGCGGCTTCAGGTCGCGGCCCACGACGGCCCCGCCGCGGCCAGCCGGCTCTACCACTGCAAACCAGTATGGGCCCGCGCGCTCGTGGTCGTGGCTGGCCCGGCCGCCAATTTCCTCCTCGCCACCGCCATTTTCGCCGGCCTTCTCATGGCGCTGGGCGAAAGCGTCCTGCCGCCCCGGATTTCGCAGGTGGTTCCGCAGAGCCCGGCGGCTCGGGCCGGTTTCCTGCCCGGCGACCTGATCGACCGGCTGGACGGCCGCGCCACCGACAGCTTCGACGAAGTGCAGCGCTACGTGCGCATCCGTGCGGGCGACCCGATCCAGTTCGGCGTGAACCGGGGTGGGCAGTCCCTCGAACTGACCGCGACGCCCGATCGCCGCAGCATTCGTGACGAGATCACGGGGCGCAACCTCAGCGTAGGGGTGCTGGGCTTCTCGCCCGCGGCCCAGGCGGCCGACTTCCGTCACGTTCGCTACGGGCCGGTGCAGGCCGTGGCGAAGGGCGTGACCCGCACCCGTGACGTGGTGAACACCACCGTCTTCTATATCGGTCGCATCTTCCGGGGCCGTGAGAGCGGCGACCAGATCGGCGGGCTGATGGGCACCGCCCAGATGTCCGGCAAGCTGGCCAAGGCCGCCGCCGCCGCCGCGCCGACCCTTTGGGGAGCGGTGCTGAACGTCGGTTTGAACCTCCTCAGCTTGGCCGCCGTAATTTCGGTCGGAATCGGGTTCATGAACCTCCTGCCGGTGCCGATTCTGGACGGAGGCCATCTCATGTTCTACGCATATGAGGCCCTCGCCCGGCGCCCGCTCGACGCGCGGGTTCAGGCGGTAGGTTACCGCGTTGGGCTTGCGCTCATCGTGGGGCTGATGTTGTTCGCCACTTGGAACGACGTTCGGCAGCTGAGTTTGTTTCGTATGCTCGGCGCGATGTTCGGTTAGACGACGCAGCGCGCAACGGTCTGGAGTCCATGACAATCACCCGCGATCGTGCCGCCCGTTCCAGGGGCCTGGCCCTGCTCCTGAGCGCCACAGCGCTGGCTTCACCGGCCTTTGGCGGGGTGGCCTTCGCCCAGCAGGCGTCTGCGCCAGCCGGGGATTCCGTCGGCAAGCCGGTTCCGCCCGCCAGCGCGCCCTCAGCAGCCGCGGCACCAGCCGCGCCGGCCGCCGAGGCGCCGGTTCCGCAGGCCATGCGCGTGCAGCGCATCGTCGTGGCTGGCAATGAGCGCATCGAGAGCTCCACCATCGCGGCCTACCTGCCGTTCGGGCCGGGCGACCTCGTGGATGCCTCACGTTTCGACCTCGGGGTGAAGACCCTGTTCCGCACCGACCTGTTCTCCGATGTGCGCATCGAGCAGAACGGCGAGGACGTGGTGGTGCGTGTGGTCGAGAACCCGATCATCAATCAGGTGGTCTTCGAGGGGAACTCGGCCCTGGCCGACGACAAGCTGCGCGACGAAATCTCGATCCACCCGCGCGGCATCTTCACCAAGAGCCATGTGCTGGCCGACGTGCAGCGCATCGTCGAGCTCTACCGCCGCTCCGGCCGCATTTCCGCGACCGTCACCCCCAAGATCGTCGAA
This sequence comes from Caulobacterales bacterium, assembly GCA_038226305.1. Classification (GTDB taxonomy): domain Bacteria; phylum Pseudomonadota; class Alphaproteobacteria; order Caulobacterales; family Caulobacteraceae; genus JASLDZ01. The sequence continues at coordinate 245,441 of JBBRQN010000001.1, read as the reverse complement.
CTGCCCCAGAAGCGCGTGGACCTCGTGTTCGAGATCGCCGAAGGGCCCAAGACCGGCATCACCACGATCAATTTCATCGGCAACAAGGCGTTCAGCGACAACGCCCTGCGGGATGTGGTCGTCACCAAGGAGACGCGCTGGTACCGCTTCTTCTCCTCCAACGACAACTTTGACCCGGACCGGGTCGAGTACGACCGCGAGCAGCTGCGCAAATACTACACGAACAAGGGCTTCTACGATTTCCGCGTGACGTCTTCGACCGCCGAGCTTCTGCCCGACCAGAAGAGCTTCGCGATCAACTACGTGCTGGAAGAGGGGCCGAAGTACAAGTTTGGCAAGCTGCGGGTCGAGACCGACCTGAAGCGCATGAACGGCGACGTTCTGCAGGCCATCCTGCCCATCCGTTCTGGCCAGATTTTCCAGGCCGACCGCATCGAGACTGCGGTCGACTCCCTGACCTTCGCCGCCGGTGCCGCGGGTTTCGCCTTCGTGGACATCCGCCCGCGCTACACCGCCAACGCCGCCGAGAAGACGGTGGACGTGACGTTCAACGTTCGCGAGGGGCCGCGCGTCTATATCGAGCGCATCGACATCATCGGCAACACGCAGACGCAAGACGCCGTGATCCGGCGTGAGATGCGCTTGGCGGAAGGCGATGCCTACAACCGCGTTCTGGTGGATCGCTCCAAGATCGAGGTGAAACGCCTCGACTTCTTCAAGACGGTGGACGTGGATCAGGTGCCCGGCAGCGCCCCGGACAAGACCGTTCTGCGCGTGAAGGTTCAGGAGCAGCCCACCGGCGAACTGTCGTTCGGTGCCGGCTACAGCTCGGTCGATCAGCTGCTGCTAGACGTGGGCGTGAGCCAGCACAACTTCCGGGGTTCAGGCCAGGACGTGCGCGTCCGCGCCTCCATTGGCTCGCTGCGTCGCCAGCTCGACTTCTCCTACACCGAGCCGCGGTTCGGTGGCCGCGACCTGCGCGCAGGTCTCGACCTGTTCTCGTACCGCTACAATTTCAGCCAGTACGCGGGCTATGATTCGGAATCGACGGGGGGTTCGCTGCGGCTGGGCTTCCCGCTGAACATCCAGACCTACCTGCGCACCCGCTACACCCTGCACACCGACCGGGTGGTGGTGGACGATACGAGCTGCGCCCTCGGCACGACCTCGATCACGATCTGCCAGCAGCGCGGGTCGAGCATCACCTCGGCCGTCGGCTACACGCTGGACTTCGACAAGCGCAACGACCCGATCCACCCCACGCGCGGCTTCTTCCTCGAAGCCAACCAGGACTTCGCGGGCGTCGGCGGCGATGTGAAGTACATCAAGAGCGAAGGTCAGGCCTCGTTCTACCACGGCTTCTCGCCGCTTTGGGTGCTCAGCGCCACGGGCTCGATCGGCTACATCACGCCCCTGGGCGGCGACTCCGTGCGGATCAACGACCGGTTCTTCAAGGGCGGGGCGAGCTTCCCCGGCTTCCAGACCGCTGGCATCGGCCCGCGCGACACGAACTACGACGAGGCCCTGGGTGCCAAGTTCTACTCCATCGGCTCGCTCGAGCTGAGCCTGCCCAACTACCTGCCCGAGCAGTACGGCATCCGCACCTCGCTGTTCACCTACGCCGGCACGATCGGCCAGCTCGACGACAAGATCACCAAGGATCAGACGACAGGCGTGCGCCTGCCCAACATCCGCGACGATCTGGCCCTGCGGGCGTCGGCTGGCCTCAGCGTATTCTGGACCTCGCCGCTCGGGCCTATCCGTCTCGACTTCAGCCAAATTCTGGCCAGTCAGAAGTACGACAAGACCGAAGCGTTCCGCTTTTCCACCAACACCCAGTTCTAGAGATCATGACCCCCAAAGCCCTCATCGGCGCGGCCACCCTGGCCGTGTTTGCCTGCGCTTCGACCGCAGCCCTCGCCCAATCTCGCGGCCGCGCCTCCGCGCCTGCGGCTCCCGCCGCCACCGCGGCTGCGGCCCCGGCCCGGCCCGCGACTGCGGCCCTGGTTTCCGGCCCCGCCATCCCGGGCATCTGCATGTTCTCTGAGGAGCGCGCCGTTTCGGGCTCCAAGGCAGGCCAGGCCGCCAACGCCCGCATGGTCCAACTCCGCGCCCAGGTGCAGGCCGAGCTCGCCCCTGAGGGCACCTCCCTGCAGACCGACGTTCGCGCGTTCCAGGCCTCGCGCGGCACCGCCACCGCGTCGGACATCGAGACCAAGGGCAAGGCCCTGCAGGCTCGCGTCGAGGCCTTCCAGCAGAAGGATCAGCTGCGCAACCAAGAGCTTCAGGCCACCGGCGAGAAGGCGCTGCAGCGCATCCGCACCGAGCTCGATCCCGTCGTGCGCAACGTCTACCAAGCGCGCAACTGCTCGCTCCTGCTGAACGCCGACCAGGCCGTTTTCGGTGCGAACCCGGCGATGGACATCACGACCGCCGTCGCGACCCAACTCGACACCAAGGTGCCGACCATCACCTTCGACCGCGAGCACATCGATCCCGCGGCCGCCGCTGCGGCCGCTGCAAGCGCTCCGCGCTGATGCGACCCGGCGGGCCGGCCGCTCCTTCCGGGGCGGCTGGCCCGCCACCCGCCTCCATGCCGGATCCGCGCTTTTTCGAACCCCTGGGGCCGATCCCCCTCGGTGAGATCGCGCTGGCATCCCGCGCCGAGCTGGTTCGAGGCGAGGCGCGACTGGCCATCGAGGGCGTTGCGCCCCTGGCCCTGGCCGGCCGTGGCCAGATCACCTTCCTGTCCGACCCTCGCTATCTGTCGTCGCTGAGTTCAACGCAGGGTGCCGCCGTCTTCCTGCGTGCAGGCGATTTCGCAGCCGCGGGCGAGGGCCCGGCGCTCCTCGTCACGGCCACGCCGCAGATCGCCTATGCGCTGGCCGCCCAGCGCCTGCACAGCCCGCGGTCGCTCGACGCTTTGTCACCCGCCATCCACCCCGCCGCTGAGATCGAAGACGGGGTGCGCCTCGCCCCCGGCGTCGTCGTGGGAGCCGGGGCGAGGATCGGCAGAGGCACCGTCGTCGGGGCCAACACCGTGATCGGACCGGGAGTCTGCATAGGTCGGGACGGCTGGATCGGGGCCAACGCCACCCTGGGCTTCGCGCTTATCGGCGACCGGGTGCGGATCCTTTCGGGCGCGGTGATCGGAGAGCAGGGCTTCGGCGTCGGCGTGGGGTCGGAGGGGGCGATGGATATTCCGCAGCTCGGCCGGGTGATCCTGCAGGACGGCGTGACGGTGGGGGCCTGCACCTGCATCGACCGGGGGGCGTTCGGCGATACGGTGGTGGGCGAGAATTCCAAGCTGGATAACCTCGTGCAGGTCGCTCACAACGTGCAGATCGGGCGCAACTGCGTGCTGGCGGCGCACACCGGCATTTCCGGCAGCGTGATCATCGGCGACGGAGCCATGTTCGGCGGTCGGGCAGGTGTTGTCGACCACCGCCGCATCGGCAGCGGCGCGCGGATCGGGGCCGCCTCTGCCGTGATGAGCGATGTGCCTATGGGCGAGACATGGTCGGGTTATCCGGCCCGTCCGCTGCGTCGCACCTTGCGGGAAGCCGCCTGGCTCGCTCGAATGGCGAAGCGGCGACCCAGGGCGGGCAGCCCGGACGAAGAGTGATGGATCAGAGTTTGACAGACCCGAACGCCTTGGCCGAACCCTCGACTTCCATCGACTTCGCCGAGGTGCTGAGGCGGATCCCGCACCGCTACCCGTTCCTGCTGGTGGATCGCTGCGAGGATTACCGCGCCCACACCTCGATCACCGGCTTCAAGGGCGTGACGTTCAACGAGCCGTTCTTCCAGGGCCACTTCCCGGGCAACCCGGTGATGCCCGGCGTGCTGATCGTGGAGGCTCTGGCGCAGTCAGGCGCGGTGATGATGTCGAAGTCGCTGGATGCCGACGTGGAGGGCAAGACGATCTTCTTCATGTCGCTGGAGAACGTGCGCTTCCGCCGGCCCGTGCGCCCGGGCGACCTTCTGCGCATGCCGGTCGAGGTGGTGAAGCACCGGGGCGATCTGTTCAAATTCGCGGGCAAGGCCTACGTCGGCGACACCCTGGCGGCCCAGGCCGAATGGGCCGCTATGGTGGTGGAGACGCCGCGCTGATGGCGCAGATCCACCCCACCGCCATCGTCGATCCCGGGGCGCAGCTCGGCGCGGACGTTGCGATCGGCCCCTACTGCATCATCGGCCCCGACGTGGTTCTGGGCGAGCGCACCCGGCTGATCTCGCATGTGGTGATCGAGGGGCGCACCAGGCTCGGCAGCGACTGTACCGTTCACCCTTTCGCCGTTCTGGGCGGCCCGCCGCAGCATCTGGCGCACAAGGGCGAGCCGACCGTGCTGGAGATCGGCGACCGCAATGTGATCCGCGAGCATGTGACCATGCACACCGGCACGGTGCTGGGCGGCGGCATCACCCGCATCGGATCCGACGGCCTGTTCATGGTGTCGAGCCATGTGGCGCACGACTGCCAGGTGAGCGACCGCGTCGTGTTCGCTGCCAGCGCGACGCTGGGAGGTCACGTGAAGATCGAGGAGGGCGTCTTCCTGGGCGGCCTTTGCGCCGTGCATCAGTGGAACCGAGTGGGCCGTTTCGCCTTCGTGGGGGCCGGCACCATCGTCACCAAGGACGTGATCCCCTTCGGCTCGGTGTGGGGCGAGGTGCATGCGCGGCTGGAGGGCCTGAACCTTGTGGGGCTGAAGCGGCGCGGTTTCAGCCGCGACACCATTCACGACATGCGCGCCGCCTATCGCCTGCTGTTCGCCAACGAAGGCACCCTGCAGGAGCGGATCGAAGACGTGGCCGAGACCTATGGCCAGTCGCCGGAAGTGTCTGAGATCATCGGCTTCATCCGCGCCGACGCCTCGCGGCCCCTGTGCCTGCCGAGCGACTGACCCCGGTGCCGCCCCGGGTGCCTCAGGGCCTGCTGGGGCTCGTGGCCGGCGGGGGTGCCCTGCCGCTGTCCATCGCACGGGCCTGCTGGGAGCGCGGCCGTGCGGTCTACGTGGTCCGGCTCATCGGCCACGCTGACCCCGCCCTGAAGGTCTATGAGGGCGACGAGGCCCATGTGGGCGAATTCGGCCGCACCATCGCGCTTCTTAAGGCTGCGGGATGCAAGTCGGTGTGTTTTGCAGGCGTGGTCTCGCGCCCCGATCTTGCGAGGTTGCAGGTGGACGAGGTGGGCCGCCTGGCGCTCCCCGCCCTGATGGAGGCCGCGCGGGCGGGCGACGACGCGCTCCTGCGAGCGACGGCGAAGGTCTTCGTCGACGCGGGCTTCCGGCTGGAGGGCGCCCACGAAGTCACCGGCGCCGTCCCCACTCTCGGCGCGGGACCGCTGGGTCGGCTGTCGCCCTCGGCCGGGCATCAGGCAGACGTTGAGCGGGCCCTCGCCGTGGCGCGCACCATCGGCGAACTCGAGATCGGGCAGGGGGCCGTGGTCGTCAGCGGCCTCGTGCTGGCGGTGGAAGCGCAGGAGGGCACGGATGCCATGCTGGCCAGGGTCGCGAGCCTTCCGCAGGCCCTGCGCGGCTCGTCGGATGCGCGACGCGGCGTGTTGGCCAAAGCCCCCAAGCCCATCCAGGATCTGCGCCTCGACATGCCGGTGATCGGCCCACGCACTGTGGAGGCCGCAGCCGCAGCCGGCCTCGCCGGCATCGCAGGCGAGGCTGGCGGGGTGATCGTGCTCGACCCGGAGGAGACGACTGCCGCCGCCGACCGCCTGGGCCTGTTCGTCACAGGCGTGCCCCGGTGAGCGAGGGGCGCAGGCCTGCCTGCGTGCTGGTCGTCGCGGCGGAAGCCTCGGGAGACGACCTCGGCGCAGACCTCATGGCTGAGCTTAGGCAGCGGCTGGGCGATGGCGGCCGCTTCGTCGGCGTGGGCGGCCCGGCGATGGCCGGGCAGGGGCTGGAGTCGGCATTCGATATCGGCACCCTGTCGGTGGCTGGCTGGTTCGAGGGGCTGGCGGCCTATCCCCTGGTGAAACGTCGGGTGCGCGAGACAGTGGCCCTCGCGAGGGCCGAGCAGCCAGACGTGGCGGTGCTGATCGATTCCTGGGGGTTCACCCTGCGGGTCGCGCAAGGGCTTCGGGCGTTGCCGTCACCCCCTGCCATCATCAAATACGTCGCGCCGCAGGTGTGGGCCTCGCGCCCCGGCCGGGCGAAGACCTTGGCCGCCACGGTGGATCACCTTCTCACCCTGCACGCGTTCGATGCCCCGTTCTTCGAAGCCCAGGGTCTGCCCGTCACCTTCGTGGGCCAGACGGCGCTCTCCCGCGATCTGTCGGACGCCGACCCCTTAGCCTTACGCAGACGTCTCGGCGCGGCCGACGGTGCGCCCGTTCTGCTGGTGCTGCCGGGAAGCCGGGCGGGGGAGATCGCGCGGATGACCCCGGTGTTCGGACAGGCCGCTAGCGAGCTGCTGAATACGACCCCCGACATGAAGATCGTGGTTCCGGCCGCCGCGACCGTCGCGGCTCAGGTCCGCGAGGCCGTCGAAGCGTGGGGCGTCCCTGTCACCGTCATCGAGGGCGATGCGGCCAAGCGGGACGCAATGGCGGGTGCCACCTGCGCGCTGGCCTGTTCCGGCACGGTGACGACCGAACTGGCGCTGGCGGGGTGCCCGTTCGTGGTCGGCTACATCGCCACCCCGCTGACCTATCTGGCCGCCAAGCTGATCCTGAAGACCCGTTGGCTCACCCTTTTGAACATCGCCGCCGACCGGGAGGTGGCGCCGGAGTTCGTGCAGGGCCGCTGCACGGCGCAGGCCCTGGCACGGGCACTGGCCCCGCTGTTAGCCGACCCGGAGGCGCGGCGGCGCATGGCCGACGAACAGGCTCAGGCGTTGTCGATCATGCGCGGGCCGCAGGCGGGTGGGCGAGCGCCAGCCGCCATCGCCGCCGATGTGGTGATCGAGGCGCTGCAGGCCCGCAGCGCCTCGTAAGGGTCTGGCCTTCAGCCGCGCTTGTCGAGGGGCACGAACTCGCGCTTCGGCTCGCCGGTATAGATCTGGCGCGGGCGGCTGATCTTCTGCGACGGGTCGCTGATCATTTCCGACCATTGCGCGATCCAGCCCACGGTGCGCGACACGGCGAACAGCACAGTGAACATGTCGGCCGGGAAGCCGAGCGCGTTCATGGTGATGCCTGAGTAGAAGTCCACGTTCGGATACAGCTTACGCGAGATGAAGTACTCGTCCGACAGGGCGATGCGCTCCAGCTCCACCGCAACCTTCATGATCGGGTCGTCGTGCTTGTTCAGGGCGTCGAGCACCTCGTGGGTGGTCTTCTGCATCACCTTGGCGCGCGGGTCGTAGTTCTTGTAGACCCGGTGTCCAAAGCCCATGAGCTTCTCTTCGCGGTTCTTCACGCCCTCGATGAAAGCCGGGATCTTGTCCACGGCGCCGATCTTGCGCAGCATGGCAAGCGCCGCTTCGTTGGCCCCCCCGTGCAACGGGCCCCACAGGCAGGCGATGCCCGCCGCGATGCAGGCGAACGGGTTGGCCTCGGAGCTGCCCGCCTGACGCACCGTGGAGGTGGAGGCATTCTGCTCGTGATCCGCCTGCAGGATCATCAGGGTGTTCATGGCGCGCGCCGCCACCGGGTTGATCTCGTATTCCTCGGCCGGAACCGAGAAGCACATGCGCAGGAAGTTCTCTGCATAGCCGAGATCGTTGCGCGGATAGACCATCGGTTGGCCGATCGAATACTTGTAGGCCGAGGCTGCGATGGTGGGCATCTTGGCGATCAGGCGGAAGGTCGAGATTTCCCGCGCCTTGGGATCATGGATGTTGATGCTGTCGTGGTAGAACGCCGAAAGGGCGCCCACGGCCGCGACCATGATCGCCATCGGCGGCGCATCGCGACGGAAGCCCTGGAAGAAGCGGTTGAACTGGTCGTGCACCATCGTGTGGCGCGTGACGGTGTGCTCGAACACCCGGTGCTCTTCGGCGGTGGGCAGCTCGCCGTTGAGCAGGAGGTAGCACACCTCTAAAAAGCTGCAGTTCTCGGCCAGCTGGTCGATGGGATAGCCGCGATAGAGCAGGATGCCCTTGTCGCCATCGATGAAGGTAATCTGGCTCTCGCACGACGCGGTCGAGGTGAAGCCGGGGTCGTAGGTGAAGACGTCGGCCTCTGCGTACAGCTTGCGGATGTCCACCACGTCGGGCCCGACCGAGCCCTTGAACATGGGGAGCGACAGCGTCTTGTCGCCCAGCGTCAGCGTGGCGGATCCGTCCGGCACGACCTTGTTTTCCATGGGGAGACCTTCGTCGAGGGTGGCGGCGCACGGCCTTGCGTGGGGGAGGGCCGGAGGCGTCTTCGCGATGCGTTATAGCGCTTGCTGCGCCGCAAGAAAGCGCTGTGCAAGCTGGGGCGGGTCTAGAGGGCGTCGCTCAGCCGGCCCAGGCTCTCGTCGCGCCCCAGGATCGCCAGCGCCGAGGCCAGGTCGGGGGCCGAAAGACCGCCCGACAGCACCCCGCGAAGCGCCGCGCCGAACTTGCCGATGCCCACGCCCTCCTCTGTCGAAAACGCCCGGATGGCGGCATTCAGGGCTTCGGGCGACCAGTCGTCATGGCCCTCCAGCTTGCGGCTCAGCCGGTGCAGCCGGCCGCGGGTCTCTTCGGTGAGGAGGGCGGCGGCCTTTTCGCCCAGTGGCAGGGGTCGCTGGGCGAGGGCGAACTCCACGAGATCGGCGAGCTGCAGCGTGGTGTGCGCCGCCTCCTTCACGAGGGCGATCGCCGTCGTCAGGCGCGCCTGCTGTGACTCGGGTGTGCCCATGCCCCGGGATTCGCGCACGCCTGTGACAAGCGCCGCAAGCCGGTGATCATCGGCGGCCCGGATGTACTGCTGGTTGACGAAGTTCAGCTTGTCCCAGTCGAGCCGGGCGGGTGCCTTGACCACATCGGCCACGTCGAACCATTCGGCCGCCTGTGCATCGGTGAACAGTTCGTCGTCGCCGTGGCCCCAGCCCAGCCGTGCCAGATAGTTGCGCATGGCCTCGGGCAGATAGCCCATGTCGCGAAACTCGCCCACGGCCTGCGCCCCGTGCCGCTTGGAGAGCTTGGCGCCATCCGGCCCGTGGATAAGCGGAATGTGGGCGAAGGCGGGCAGGGCCCAGCCCAAGGCCTGATAGATCAGCGTCTGGCGGGCGGCATTGTTCAAGTGATCGTCGCCGCGGATCACATGGGTAACGCCCATCTCGTGATCGTCCACCACTACCGCGAGGTTGTAGGTGGGCGTGCCGTCCGACCGCAGGATCACAAGGTCGTCGAGGTCGGCGTTCCGGAAGGTCACGTCGCCTTTCACGAGGTCGTGCACCACCGTCTCGCCTTCCAGCGGGGCTTTCAGGCGCACAGCGAAGAGGGCACCCTCTGGCGCGTCGCTCGCAGGCCGGTCGCGCCACGCGGACCGCACGACGCGACCCTCTGCGCGCGCCAGGGTCCGCTCGGCCTCGAGTTCCTCGGCCGTGGTGTAGTCGCGATAGGCGCCGCCTGAGGCGAGCATGGCGTTGGCCGCTTCAACGTGCCGGTCGGCCCGTTGCGCCTGGAACACGGGCTCACCGTCGAACTCCAGCCCCAGCCACTTCATGCCGTCGAAGATCACGTCGACTGCAGCCGCGGTGGAGCGCTCCCGGTCGGTGTCCTCCACCCGCAAGAGGAAGGTGCCTCCGTGGTGTCGCGCGAAAAGCTGGTTGAATAGGGCGGTGCGAGCGGTGCCAATATGCATCGAGCCCGTGGGCGAGGGAGCGATGCGCGTGACGACGGCGGATCGCGACTCGGCGGAAGGCGAAGACATCGGCTCTGCAACTCGCTGGGGGCGGTGGTGGCGTGCGCGCGTGCGCTTGTGGGGCGACGTCTCTAGCACGGGGCCTGAGGCGGCGCACGGGCGGCTGGCGCGGGCGCTGGGCTCGGCCCGTGTCGAAGCCCTCGCCCAGGTGGATCGCTGGACCTTGTGGACGCCGGTCGCCTTCGGTTCGGGCGCCGCCACCTACATCGGTCTTCGCCGGGAGCCGGACATCGCCATCTGCCTGGCCATCGCCGCCGTGCTCGTGCTTGGCGTGGCCGTTGCCAGGTCGTGGGGGCGGAGCCGGGGGCTGGTGATCGTGCTCAGCCTCCTCGCCTTCGGGGCGGCGGGGTTCGCCGCGGGCGTGGTGAAGGCGAGGCTCGTGGCAGCACCCGTCGCGCCCGCAGACCGCAAGCCCGTCACCGTCGAAGGCTGGGTGGTGGACGTGGTCAGCGCCAGCGGAGCCAAGCCGCGACTCCTGATCGCGCCGACCACCATCTCCGGCCTGTCGCCCGACGAGACGCCGAAGCTCGTGAGGGTGAGCCTGCGCGATCCCGCAGCGCTCTTGGGGCCGGGCCAGCCCGTGCGGCTGCGCGCCATTTTGGGGCCTCCGCCACCGCCCGCAGCGCCAGAGGCCTATGATTTCGCGCGGGATGCCTATTTCGCCCGCATCGGCGGCTCCGGCCTCTCCGTGGGGGCGCCGCAGGTGATCGGCCTGCCCAATCCCGGCCCGTGGCTCGGCCTGCAGCTGGCCATCAACGCGGGGCGGTGGAGCCTGGCGCGGCGACTGGTGGCGCGGATGGGCGAGCGGGAAGGGGGGCTCGCCGCCGCCCTCACCACGGGCCACCAGGCCTGGCTTCAGGACGACGACGTGCAGGCCATGCGCGACTCCGGGCTGGCGCATATCCTGTCGATCTCGGGCGTGCACATGGCCATCGTCGGTGGCTTCGTGTTCGGGCTGGTGCGGCTGCTGATCGCCGCGTGGCCGTGGGCGGCGCTGCGGGTCTCGGGCAAGAAGGTCGCGGCGGCGGCGGGGCTATTGGCCGTGAGCGCCTACCTCGTGCTTTCCGGCGCGCCACCCCCCGCGATCCGCTCTGCGCTGACGGCGTCGATCGCGTTCCTGGCCGTGCTGCTCGACCGGCGGGCGCTCAGCCTCCACAGCCTGGCGGTGGCGGCGCTGGTGGTGCTGGCGTTCCAGCCGGAAGCGGTGGCGCAGCCGGGGTTCCAAATGTCGTTCGCAGCGACGGCCGCCCTGCTCGCCCTGGCGGAGTCTTGGCCTCATGCGTCGAAGGAGGTGAACGCGCCTGTGTGGATCCGCACCCTGCAGGGCCTGCGCACCTGGCTCGTGGCGGGGGCCGCGGTAAGCCTCGTGGCGGGGCTGGCGACCGACCCCTTCGGAATCGAACACTTCAACAGGGTCACGCTCTACGGCCTGCCGGCGAACGTGGCGTCCGAAGTGCTTAGCTCCTTTGTCGTCATGCCGATGCTGGCTGTAGGTGCCGTGGCCGAGCTCTTCGGGGTGGGAGCGCCGTTCCTGTCGGCGGCAGGCTGGGGGCTGGACGCGGTGACAGTGGTCGCGAAGGTCTTCGCGGCCGCCCCGCGTGCGGTGGTGTGGCTGCCGAGCGCCTCCACCGCGGCTTTGGCGATCAGTTTTCTGGGCCTTTTGGTGATCTGCCTGTGGCGGGGTCGGCTGCGGTGGCTGGGCGTGCCGTTGTTTGCCGCGGTCTGGCTCTGGCCTCGCCCGCCCACGCCCGACCTGTGGATCGCGCCCGGGGGGGCTAACGTGGCCGTGCATGTGGGAACGCGGGCGGTGGCGCTGCGACCCCGCGCCCAGAAGTTTGGCCTGACCCTGTGGGCGCACCGCCGGGCCCTGACGGTGACCGACGACCCGGATGCCGCGAGCGATGCCAGCGATGCCCTGTTCGACTGCGGGCGCGACAGCTGCCTGCCCAAGCCTTCGGCACCCGTTCAGGTCGCCGCCTGGTCGAGGCGGATCGCGCCGCAGGGCGGGCAGCTGGAGCAACTGTGCCGGTCAGCAGAGGTGATCGTGATCCGCACGGGAGAGGGCGACGACCCGGCGTGCAATGGCAAGCTGGTCATCGGCGAGGCGGACCTGGCACGAGGCGGGGCTGCGGAGCTGTGGCGCACGCCCCGGGGGTGGCGCATCCTGTGGAGCGAGCCCCTGCGCGGCGTACGGCCCTGGACGGCCCCGCAGTCGCCGCTGGAGCCTAGTGATAGCGGCGGATGAGCCCCACGAGCTTGCCCTGCACCTCGACCTGGTCGGGCGCATAAAGCCGCGTCTCGTACTTCGGGTTCGCGGGCACGAGCGCCACCGAGCCGCCCTTCTTCTGCAGCCGCTTGAGCGTAGCCTCCTCGCCCATGGTGAGGGCGACGACGATCTCGCCGGAGTTGGCGGTGTTGGCCTTGCGGATGACCACGAAGTCGCCGTCGAGGATGCCCGCGTCGATCATCGAGTCGCCCTGCACCTCGAGCACATAGTGTTCGCCGGGGCCGAGCAGAGACTCCGACACGCTCATGCGCTCGCGTTCGTGCTGGATGGCCTCGATCGGGGTGCCGGCGGCGATGCGGCCCAGCACCGGCAGGTCACGGGCCTCATGCGTCGCTTCGGAGGGCATCGGCCCGCCTTCGACGACCCGCGGCTTGAACGCGACCCGCACCGGTGCAGACGCCGTTTCAGGCAGTTTCACGACCTCCAGCGCCCGGGCGCGGTGGGCGAGGCGGCGCAGAAAGCCCCGCTCCTCCAGCGCCGTGATCAGCCGGTGGATGCCTGACTTGGACGCAAGATCGAGCGCATCCTTCATCTCGTCGAAGGAGGGGGAAACCCCGGTCTCCTTGATGCGCCCGTGGATGAACATCAGGAGCTCGTGCTGCTTGCGGGTGAGCATCGCCAAGTGACCTTCAGAGAATCGCGGCGGAACAAACCGCCAACCGACCTCATGCGTTCTGTAAGTGTTCTTTCTTACCGTCAAGTGAAAGTGGAACGGCTCAGCTCAGGAGCGTGCGTGTGGCCGCCGCCACATCGGCCTGCCGCATCAGACTCTCGCCCACCAGCATTGCGCGAGCCCCTGCGTCGGCGGCCCGGGCGGCATCCATCGGCGTGAAGAGGCCGCTTTCGCAGACGAGCAGCGCCCCCGCCGGGGCCAGCGTTGCGAGCCGTTCGGTGATCGCGAGATCGACGACGAAGCTCTTCAGGTCGCGGTTGTTCACGCCCACGAGCGATGCGCCCAGCTTGCACGCGCGCGCCATCTCCGCCTCGTCGTGGACCTCCACCAAGGCATCCATGCTCAGGGTCTGCGCTTCAGTCATGAGGTCGGCGGCCAGCGCGTCGTCGATCATGGCGAGGATCACGAGGATCGCATCCGCGCCCAGCGCTCGGGATTCGGCCACCTGCCAGGGATCGACCAGAAAGTCCTTGCGGATGGCGGGCAGGGGGCAGGCCGCCCGCACGCTCACGAGATAGGCGTCGTCGCCCTGAAAGCTCGGGCCGTCCGTCAACACGGAAAGGCAGTCGGCGCCGCCCTTCGCATAGGCCTGCGCCAGGGCGGGCGGGTCGAAGTCGGCCCGGATCAGGCCCTTGGAGGGGCTGGCCTTCTTGATCTCCGCGATCAGCGCCAGCCGGTTGGGCGAGGTGGCGAGCGCGCGTGCGAAGCCTCGCACGGGCGGAGCCGCCTTCGCCCGCGCCGTCATCTCGGCGTGAGAGGTCCGCAGCTTCCGGGCGGCGACGTCCTCGCGCTTGTAGGCGGCGATATGGGCCAGGATATCCATTGCCGTTCAGTCCTGGCTCAGGGCGACGAGGCGGTCCAGCGCTGCGCGCGCCCTGCCGGACGTGACCGAGGCGCACGCGAGCTCCATGCCCGATGCAAGGTCGGGGCAGAGCCCGCCGATCACGAGGGCGGCGGCGGCATTGAACAGCACGATGTCGGCGTAGGGGCCGGGGCGACCGTCCAGCATGGCTTTCAGGGCGTCGGCGTTCTGCGCAGGCTCGCCGCCGCGCAGGGCTGCGGGATCGACCGTCGGCAGGCCCACGTCTGAAGGCGACAGGGTGAACCGTTCCAGCCGCCCGTCCTGCCAGGCGGCCACGGTGGTCTCGCCGGTGGTGGTGATCTCGTCGAGGCCGGACCCGTGGACCACCCAGGCCCGCTCCGCACCCAGCGCCCCGAGCACGCGGGCGAGGGGCTCGACCCTCGCGGGATCGTACACGCCGACCAGCTGGCGACGGGCGCGCGCCGGATTGGCCAGCGGACCGAGGAGGTTGAACACCGTGCGAAACCCCAGCTCGGCGCGGATGGGCGTCACATGCCGCATGGCCGGGTTGAACGCCGGCGCGAAGAGAAAGCACACGCCCGCCTGCTGCAGCGCGTCGCGCGCCTGATCCGGCCGCGCCTCCAGGCGAACGCCGAGCGCCGACAGCACGTCGGAAGATCCTGACCGGGAGGAGAGCGCCCGCGACCCGTGCTTGGCCACCTTGGCCCCGGCCCCTGCCGCCACGAAGGCCGCGGCGGTGGAGATGTTGAAGGTGTGGAAGCCGTCGCCCCCCGTGCCGCAGGTATCGATCACTTCGCAGCCGGGGTCGAAGCTCAGCGATGCCTCGCGCAGGGCTCGGGCGAAGGCGGTGATCTCGTCGGTCGTCTCGCCGCGCACCCGAAGGGCGGTGAGGGCCGAGGCGACCTGGGCGGGAGTGGGCTCTCCGTTCAGGCAGGCGCGCATGAAGGCCACGGCCTCGCCGTCCTTCAGGGTGCGCCCCTCGGCGAGGAGCGACAGCAGTGGCTTCAGGGCGTCCGACACCGCTCGGGCTGCGTCAGGCGGCTTGGCGGGTGGCGACCGCCTCGTCCGGCGCGATTCCGCACAGGCGCAGGAAGTTGGCGATCAGGGCGTGGCCGTGCTCGGTGGCGTGGCTTTCCGGGTGGAACTGCACCCCGTGGATCGGTCGGTCTCGGTGGGCCAGCCCCATGATCTCACCGTCCTCGGTCCAAGCGGTCACCTGCAGGGCGGCGGGCAGGGTTTCACGCCGCACGGCCAGGGAGTGGTAGCGGGTGGCGGTGAATGGGTCGGGCAGGCCTGCGAAGACGCTCTCCCCGGCGTGGTGCATCGGGCTCGTCTTGCCGTGCATGATCGATTTGGCGCGGATCACCTCGCCCCCGAAGGCCTGGCCGATGGCCTGATGGCCGAGGCACACACCCAGGATCGGCAGATCGGCCGGAGCGCGGGCGATGAGGTCGAGGCAGATGCCCGCGTCGTTCGGGGTGCAGGGGCCGGGCGACAGCAGCAGCCCCTGCGGCTTCAGCGCCAGTGCCTCATCGACGCTCACCTGATCGTTGCGGCGCACGACGGGATCGGCCCCCAGCTCGGCCAGGTAGTGGACGAGGTTGTAGGTGAAGCTGTCGTAGTTATCGATCACCAGGATCATGGCTTGGGTCTCCGCCGCCCACATAGGCGAGCCGACCGTCACACGCCAAGCGGCGTGGTGAGGCGGCCTTAAGGGATCGTGGCGCAAACAGGCCTCGTGGACATCGATGACGCCCTGACCCAGCCCGCCGCGACGCCTCGATCCGACGCCCTCTTGCAGGCGCGGTCGAAGCTGGCCGTCGCCCCTGCCGGGCCGGCGCCTCTGGCTCCTACTCTGCTCGCGGCGACAGCTGCGGCCTGCGCGGCACTGATAGCGGCCGCGGCGGTGATCCTCGGTGCGCCGACGCTGGGTGCGCCCTCAACCGCCATCATGCCCGCGGTCAGCCACATCGCGCGCTGACGTCAGGCGAAGCGCCAGGCTTCCTCGGCGGCGCGCATCAGGGCGCGCGACTTGTGCAGCGTCTCCTCGTATTCGGCGTCGGGATCGCTGTCGGCCACGACGCCACCCCCGGCCTGCACGTGCATGGTGCCGTCCTTGAAGAGGGCGGTGCGCAGCACGATGGCGGTATCCACGTCCCCCGCAGCTGAGATGTAGCCGGCCGCCCCGCCGTAGCCGACGCCGCGCTTCACCGTTTCCAGCTCATCGATGATCTGCATGGCCCGCACCTTGGGCGCGCCCGAGAGCGTGCCTGCGGGCAGGGCGGTAAGGATCACGTCCACAGGGTCCAGCGGCTGAGCTGCCGTGGTTGAGCCCTCCACGTTGGAGACGATGTGCATCACGTGGCTGTAGCGCTCGATGGTGAAGCTCTCGGTGACCTTAACCTCCACGGTCGCGGGCGCGTTTTCGCCGGCGCGTTCGCCCAGCCGCAGGGCGCGGCCCACGTCGTTGCGGCCGAGGTCGAGCAGCATCAGGTGTTCGGCACGTTCCTTGGGGTCGGCCAGGAGCTCCTGCTCCAGCGCCGCGTCCTCCTCGGGCGTCGCGCCCCGGCGGCGGGTGCCAGCGATGGGGCGGATGGTGACCTTGCCGCCGCGAAGCCGCACGAGGATCTCGGGGCTCGAACCCGCCAGCTGGAAGCCGCCGAAGTTCAGGAAATACAGGAACGGCGAAGGGTTCAGACGCCGCAGCGCCCGATAGACGGCGAACGGCGGATGCGGGGCGGGGGCGGAGAAGCGCTGGCTGGGCACCACCTGGAAGATGTCGCCCGCCGCGATGTACTCACGCGCCTTGCCGACGATGTCGCGATAGCCCGCACGATCGGTGGTGGAGGTCGCGGCGGGAGCGGGCGCCGGGCCGGAGGCGGGAGCCGAGCGGGCGGGGAGGGGGCGGTCGAGCACGCCGCCGATCGCATCCAGCCGGGCGCACGCCGCATCGTAGGCCTTGCGCGCGCCCAGCCCAGGCTGAGGGCGCACGGGGGTGACGAGGAGGATCTCGTTAGCGATGGCGTCGAACACGCAGACCAGCCGCGGCCGCATCATCACGGCGTCCGGCAGGTCCAGCGGGTCGGGATTGGGCGCGCCCAAGGGCTCGGCCAGGCGGATCACGTCGTAACCCAGCACGCCGAACAGCCCGGCGGCCATCGGCGGGAGACCGGCGGGCAGGGCGATGCGCGAGGCCTCCACCAAACGCCGGAGGGAGGTCAGTGCGTCCTCATCGTCCGGCTCGAAGCGGTCGCCTGCGATCGCCTCGTCGCCGCACGCGCGTTCCGCCAGGCGTCCGCGCGCCCGCCACACGAGGTCGGGGTCCAGCGCCAGGATGGAATAGCGGCCGCGCCAGGCCCCGCCCTCCACTGACTCGAACAGAAAGCGATAGGCGCCCTCCGGCCCGATCTTCAGCAGGGCCGAGACCGGCGTCTCCACATCGTCGATTCGCCGGCGCCACACCACCTGCGGCTCGCCTCGCTCGTAGGCGGCTGCAAAGCCCTCAAACGCGGGCTCGATGGGCTCGACGTCGAGGGTTGGCATCACTGGGCGGGAGCCGTCGCATCCGCCTCGGCGCCGATGGCGGACTTGGCGCGCTTGAGGTCCACGTTCGGCTTGATCGTGGCCCGCGCCGCCGCACGGGTCTGGAGCACGAGGTCTTGCAGGAGCGACTGGCGGGCGGCACCGCGCGTCTGCTCGGTGGCGATGGCCAGCTCCGGGACCGGGGCCGTGGAGACGCCAGAGAGCTTGGCGACCACATAGCCGGCCTGCAGGTCGCGGCCGGTGACGACCTCTCCGGTCTTGACCAGGAACACCTTGCCCAGGAGCTCGGCCGAGAAGCTCTTGTCGGCGGCGGAACGTTGCACATCCACGCCGCGCCCGACGCTGGCGCCGGACGACGACGCCACCTGCGCCAGGGGCTCGCCCTTGCGAACCCGCTCGGCGATGGCCTCCGCCTTGGTGGAGAGGCGCTTGAACAGGTCTTGCATCACCAGCTGGCGCATCACCGGCACGCGCACCTCGTCCACGGTGAGCTTGGAGGGCGGGGTGATGGCGTCTAGGTGGATGGCGTAATACTCGCCGGGAACGGCCTGCTGGGTGTCGCTGTCGGCCCCCTTGGCGAGGCCGAAGGCGAGCTGGATCAGCTTGGGCGGCGCAGGCAGGTTCTGGCCGTTCAGCATCTGGCCCTTGGCGGTGAAGGCGGGCATCTGCACCACCTGCGCCCCCACCTTGGCCGCCGCCGCCGCCAGGCCTGCGCCGCCGTTGCGGGCATCCTCGTACTTCTGGACCATGTCGTAGACCTTGTCCTGGGCGGCCTGCTTCTTCACCTCGGCTTCGATCTTGGCGCGGGATTCCTCCAGCGTGGCGGCATGGCCCGCGATGACCGACACCACGCGGATCACGGCGGGGCCGAGGTCGCCCGCGACCGGGCCACGCACTTCGCCGGGGGTCATGGAGAAGGCGGTGTCGGCGATCTTGCGGTCGGGCACGCCCACCTTGGGGGAGTCGGAATAGGTCACCGCCTGCGAGCCGATGGACTTGGCCACCGCCTCGGCCAGTTCACCCCGCCGCAGCCGGGCCACAACGTCGGCGGCCTGGCTTTCGGACTTCAGGGGCACCTGGATCACGGTGCGCTTCTCCGCGGTCGAGAGCGTGTCCTTCTCGAAGTCGAAGCGCTTCTGAACCTTGGCGGGGTCGGCGGTGACGGTGGGCAGCACCTGCGTCGCGGAGAAGCGCACGAGGCTGACGGTGCGCGTCTCCGGCCGGGTGAGGCGGGCGGCGTTTTCGTCGATGAACTTCTGGACGTCGGCGTCGGTCGGCTTGATCGGCTCGCCAACCGCGGCGGCGGGCAGGATCAGGTAGTCGAACGACCGCCGCTCCGCGAGATAGACCGACTGCAGGGCGGTGTAGGCCCGGGGCGCCCCCAGACCGGCGACCATGGCGGTTATGAAGTGCTGCTGGGCTGTCTGGTCCTTCAGCTCCCGCTCCACCTGCTCGGCCGAGACCTGCTGCTCATTGAGGAAGACCTGGTAGGCCTTCTTGTCGAAGCGGCCGCTCACGGGATCGAAGAAGCGCGGCTGCTTGCGCAGGATTTCCACCACCATCTCGTCAGAAGGGCGAACGCCGATCTTGGCGAGGTAGGCGGAGAGCGACTCGTCGTCGGCCACCTCCTGCAGGATGCGGGTGTCGAGCCCCTGCGCCACTGCCTCGGCAACGGAGATCGGCTGGCCCTGGTTCTGCTGCTCCAGCGACTTTCGATAGCGGTCGAACATGCCCTTGAAGCGCACAGAGTCGATCGTGCGGTTGCCCGCCTGGATCACCGCGTCCTTCGTGGAGGTTCGGGTGAACACATCCCGGATGCCCCACACCGCGAAGCTGATCAGGAGAAGGGCGATGAGCACGGTCGCGAGGGGCGACTTCGCGAAACGTCGGAATTGGGCGAGCATGGCTTGGGCAGGATCTCCCACGCCCGGGCTTTCGGGCGTGTGCGGTGCGGCCACCGGATAGTCCGGGGGCCAAGCCGTATAGAAGAGGCCCCACGGCAGGAGCAAGGCGGCGCTTGCGCAAGGGAACGGGGGTGACAGCCGCCCGGCCATCGCCTAGCCCCGGCTGCCCGCCCGTTTCAGGAGCCTTTCGCGCCCATGCCGTCACCCTCCGTCAAGTTCGTTGCCGGCAACTGGAAGATGAACGGCCTCTCGCCGCAGCTCGCCGAGGTAAGCGCGTTGATCGAGGCTCTGCGAGCTGCTGACGGCGGCCCGCGCGTGGCGCTCTTCCCCCCGGCGACGCTGATCCACGCGGCCGCGGCGCTGTCGGCGGGATCGGCCGTCGAGCTTGGCTGCCAGGACGTTCACAGCCAGCCGAGCGGTGCCCACACCGGCGATCTGTCGGCCGAGATGCTGTTCGACGCCGGGGCGCGGCTGGCGCTCGTGGGCCATTCCGAACGCCGCACCGATCATGGGGAGACCGATGAGGTGGTGCGCGCCAAGACCGAAGCCGCCCTGCGGGCCGGGCTTGAGCCGGTGATCTGCCTCGGCGAGACCCTGGCCGAGCGCGAGGCGGGGCAGACGCTGGCTGTGGTGGCGCGCCAGCTCGCTGGCTCCCTGCCTGATTCGCTGGCCGGCCGGGCCTTCTGCGTGGCCTATGAGCCCGTGTGGGCCATCGGCACCGGGCTCACGCCCACCCTTGCGCAGGTGGAGGAGGTGCACGCGGCCCTGCGCGCGGGGCTGGATTCGCGCTTTCCCACCAACACGGCAGCCATTCTCTATGGAGGCTCGGTCAAGCCTTCGAACGCCGCCGAACTCATGGCGGCGCGGGGCGTGGACGGGGCGCTCGTGGGCGGGGCGTCGCTGACCTGCGCCGATTTCCTGCCGATCGTCCGCGCCGCCTGAGGAAACGCGCCCCGGTTGGCGCAGATGCCGCGCCGGTGCTAAGGGAGCGCGCTGCGATCCACGCCCCTACATGCGGGCTGCGGACGACCCCGTTTCCAAGGTTCCAAGTCTTCCCATGCTGCTGGCCATCCTTCTCGTCTTCCTGATCCTCGTGTGCATCGCGCTCGCGGCCGTGGTGCTGCTGCAGCGGTCCGAGGGCGGGGCGCTCGGCATGGGGGGCGGGCCGTCGGGCTTCATGTCGACCCGTGGCGCTGGCGACCTTCTCACGCGCACCACCTGGATCCTGGGCGGGCTGTTCTTCGTGCTGTGCCTCGGCCTCACGATCCTGCAGGGCCGTCTCGGCAAGAGCGGTTCGGTGGTGGACCGGCTTCGGATCGACCCCCTGGCAGCCGAGCAGCAGGCTCCGGTCCGCGCGCCCGCAGGCCCCGCCTCCGCGCCCGCCAACCAGCCCACGGGCTTCGAGGCCCCCGCCGCTCAGGTCAACGCCGGTGCGGCCAAGGGCGGGGCGGACCCGTTCGCCGGCGCCGTCGGCACCGTTCCCGCCAAGGGCGCGACCCCGGCACCCCGCAAGAACTGATCCGTCCACAGTGTTGTTGGAAGGGCGTGCGGTTATCCGCGCGCTCGTCATCGCGAATCGGTAAGCTGATCACCCGTGGCTCGGTACATTTTCATCACCGGCGGCGTGGTCTCGTCGCTGGGCAAGGGGCTGGCCTCGGCGGCGCTCGGCGCGCTCCTGCAGGCGCGGGGCTATCGCGTGCGCCTGCGCAAGCTCGACCCCTATCTGAACGTCGACCCCGGCACGATGAGTCCTTACCAGCACGGTGAGGTCTTCGTGACCGAGGACGGGGCCGAGACCGATCTCGACCTGGGCCACTACGAGCGATTCACCGGGGTGAACGCCACCCAGGCCGACAACATCACCACCGGCCGCATCTACAAGACGATCCTCGAGAAGGAGCGTCGCGGCGATTACCTCGGAGCCACCGTGCAGGTGATTCCGCACGTCACCAACGAGATCAAGGAGTTCTGTCTCAAGCCCGCCTTCGATGACGACGGGCAGGAGGCTGATTTCGTGCTGGTGGAGATCGGCGGCACGGTGGGCGACATCGAGGGCCTCCCGTTCTTCGAGGCGATCCGCCAGCTCGGCCAGGAACTGCCCCGCGGCCAGTGCTGCTACGTCCACCTCACGCTGCTTCCGTTCATCAAGACGGCGGGGGAGATGAAGACCAAGCCGACTCAGCACTCGGTGAAGGAGCTGCGCTCCATCGGCATCCAGCCCGACATCCTGCTCTGCCGGTGCGAGTTCCCGATCCCGCAGGACGAGAAGCGCAAGATCGCGCTGTTCTGCAACGTGCGCCCCACCGCCGTGATCCAGGCGATGGACTCCGATTCGATCTACACGGTGCCGCTGGACTATCACCGCGAGCGGCTCGACGCCGAGGTGCTGGATCACTTCGGCATGGCCGACGCCCCCGAGCCCGAGCTGCAGCGCTGGAACGCCATCGCCGAGCGGCTCGCAAAGCCTGACGGGGAGGTCACCGTCGCCGTCGTCGGCAAGTACACGGTGCTCAAGGACGCCTACAAATCCTTGATCGAGGCGCTGGTCCACGGCGGCCTCGCCAACAACGTGCGCGTGAAGCTCGACTGGGTGGAGAGCGAGGTCTTCGAGGGCGATGATGCTCCCGACCTCTCCCGGTTGGAGGGCGTGCACGGCGTGCTCGTGCCCGGCGGGTTCGGAGAGCGGGGCGCTGAGGGCAAGATCCGCGCGGTGCGCTTCGCCCGGGAGCGCAAGGTGCCCTACTTCGGCATCTGCTTCGGCATGCAGATGGCCGTGATCGAGGCGGCCCGGAATCTGGCGCACATCGAGGGGGCTTCCTCCACCGAGTTCGGCCCCGCGAAAGCCCCCGTGGTCGGCCTGATGACCGAGTGGGTGCGCGGCAACCGCCTGGAGACCCGTAGCGATGCCGAGGACAAGGGCGGCACCATGCGCCTGGGCGCCTACGACGCCGTGCTCACCCCCGGCTCGCGCGTGGCCGAGATCTACGGCGGGGCCGCCATCTCTGAACGGCATCGGCACCGTTATGAGGTCAACGTGGGCTATCGCGACGAGATCGAGGCGGCGGGCCTGCGCTTCACAGGGCTCTCCCCCGACGGCGTTTTGCCCGAGATCGTGGAGCGCACCGATCATCCCTGGTTCGTGGGCGTGCAATTTCACCCGGAACTGAAGAGCCGCCCCTTCGCCCCGCACCCCCTGTTCGCCAGCTTCATCGAGGCGGCGCTGGCGAAGAGCCGCCTCGTCTGACGGCTTGATCGCCGGGACGGTTTACGCCATACAGCCCGACCTTCCGCCGGGCTCGCCCGGCCGCTTTCCGTGCGCGCGCACCTTCCGCCGCCACACGCCCGACGACGAGAGTTCTTTCCATGGCCGTTCCCAAGCGCAAAACTTCGCCGTCGCGTCGCAACATGCGCCGCGCCCACGATGCCCTGAAGCCGAACACCTATGTGGAAGACAAGGACACGGGCGAGCTTCGCCGGCCCCACCACGTCGATCTAAAGACCGGCATGTACAAGGGCCGTCAGGTCATCACGCCCAAGGGCGAGTAAGCCGCTAACGGGGCTGGCGGCGCGGTTCAGCGCCGGTTCAGCGATCATTTGCGAACCTTTTGGCTCCCTCGTCGTTAGTTGCGGCGAAGCTGAGCTTTAAGGAGCCAAAATGCGCAAGTTGATCGCCGCCGCCGGTGTCGCCGCCACCGTCCTCACCACCCTGGCCGTCCCCACATTCGCGGACGCCCACCGTCGGAACTACCGGCACTATCACAACACCAGCAGCCGCTACTCGAACTGCCAGGCCACGCGCCGCAGCGATGGTAACAAGGGCACGCTGGCCGGTGCCGGCGTCGGCGCCCTTTCGGGTGCGTTGATCGGCGGCGACGCCCTGGGTGCCGTGGTCGGCGCGGGCGTGGGAGCGGTGGCCGGTCACCAGATCGCCAAGAGCCGCGTGCGCTGCTGATCTGACGCCTCGCCGAGGGCGAGGCCGATTGCACCGCCACCTTCGATGAAGACGGCGGGTTCAAAGAGGGCGGCGTGTGGGCTAATCGGTCCGCGCGCTGCCCTTTTGCGTCTCAGCCGCCTCCAGGAGCCCCATGACCGAGATCGTCGACATCACCGCCCGCGAGATCCTCGACAGCCGCGGCAATCCGACGATCGAAGTCGATGTGACGCTGGAAGACGGGGCCTTCGGCCGCGCCGCCGTGCCCTCGGGGGCCTCCACCGGCGCCCACGAGGCTGTGGAGCTGCGTGATGGCGATCAGGCGCGATATGGCGGAAAGGGCGTGCTTCGGGCCGTGGATGCGGTGAACGGCGAACTGTTCGACGCGCTGGCGGGCTTCGAGGCGGAAGACCAGCGCCGCCTCGATTCCGTGATGATCCGGCTCGACGGCACGGAGAACAAGTCGCGGCTGGGGGCCAACGCGATCCTCGGCGTCAGCCTCGCCACCGCCAAAGCCGCGGCGCAGAGCGCTGGCCTGCCGCTCTACAAATACGTCGGCGGCGTCTCGGCGCGGGTGCTGCCCGTGCCACTGATGAACATCATCAACGGCGGCATGCACGCCGACAATCCCATCGACATCCAGGAATTCATGATCGTGCCCGCCGGCGCCGAGACCTTCTCGGACGGCCTGCGCATGGGGGCTGAGATCTTCCACAGCCTGAAGTCAGCGCTGAAGTCCGCCGGCCACAACACCAACGTGGGCGACGAGGGCGGGTTCGCCCCCAACCTGAAGTCGGCGCACGAGGCGCTGAGCTTCATCGTGCAGGCGGGCGAATCGGCGGGCTATGTGGCGGGCCGCGACTTCTGGCTGGCGATGGACGCCGCCTCCACCGAGTTCTTCCACGACGGCCGCTATGTGATGGCGGGAGAGGGCAAGACGCTGGAGCCCAGCCAGATGGCCGACTACCTCGCCGAACTGTGCGACGCCTTCCCCATCGTCTCCATCGAGGACGGCTGTTCGGAGGACGACTTCGAGGGCTGGGCTGCCCTTACGGAGAAGCTGGGCGACCGGGTGCAGCTGGTGGGCGACGACCTCTTCGTGACCAACTCATCGCGCCTAGCCGAGGGGATCGAGAAGGGCCTCGCCAACTCGATGCTGGTGAAGGTGAACCAGATCGGCACCCTCTCCGAGACGCTGGACGCCGTGGATATGGCCCACCGCGCCGCCTACACCTGCGTGATGAGCCACCGCTCCGGCGAGACGGAAGACGCCACGATCGCCGACCTGGCGGTCGCCACCAACTGCGGGCAGATCAAGACGGGCTCTCTCGCCCGCTCCGACCGGCTGGCGAAGTACAACCAGCTTCTGCGCATCGAGGAGATGCTGGGTGACCAGGGCGTCTACGCCGGGCTCAGCGTCATCCGGGTGTGAAAGCAACCCCGCGTTAAGGCTGTTGCGACACATTCGGGGTGGTCCCGAATGGAGTGCGCGTGCCGTGATCGCGACGATAAAGCCCTACGTCCCGACGGCGTTGTTTGCGTTCCTGATCTTCTACTTCGGCGTCAACGCGCTGACGGGGGAGCGGGGGCTGCTTACCGACCATCGCCGCGAGAACCTCCTGGTCAGCCGCACGGCCGAGCTCAGGCGCGTATCGGCCGAGCGGGAGGAGCTGCAGACCCGCGCGCGCCTCCTGTCCAGCGGCAGTCTTTCACGCGATCTTCTCGACGAGCGGGCACGCTCCATCCTTGGCTTCACCGACCCGCGAGACTACGTCATTCGCATGCAGCCGTAGGTCGCGCCTGGCGTAACCTGCACGGCGAGCCGACAGCCCGAAACGGGCGCGGCGCAGGCGGAGGACGCATGGCGAAGGCGAGCACCACCCGGCCCGCGACGGCGAAGCCGTCGTCCGCGAAGCCAGGCGCAAGCGCGGCCACCCGGGATCAGCAGGTCGGCTGGTATCGCGACATGCTGCTGATCCGCCGCTTCGAGGAGCGCGCGGGCCAGCTCTACGGCATGGGTCTGATCGGCGGCTTCTGCCACCTCTACATCGGGCAGGAGGCGATCGCTGTGGGGATGCAATCGCTGAAAGCACCGCAGGATTCGATCATCACCGGCTATCGCGACCACGGGCATATGCTGTCGGCCGGGATGGACCCGAAGGCGGTCATGGCCGAGCTCACCGGCCGTGCCGCTGGATCGGCGCGCGGCAAGGGGGGGTCGATGCATATGTTCGATACCGCCACAGGCTTCTACGGCGGGCATGGGATCGTAGGCGCGCAGGTGCCGCTCGGCACCGGCCTGGCGTTTTCGCACTGGTACAAGAAAGACCAGGGCGTCTGTTTCACCTACTTCGGCGACGGGGCGGCCAATCAGGGGCAGGTCTACGAGGCGTTCAACATGGCGCAGCTGTGGAAGCTGCCGGTGGTCTACGTCATCGAGAACAACCAGTACGCCATGGGCACTTCGGTGGAGCGCTCCTCCTCCGAAACGCACCTCTACAAGCGGGGGGTGAGCTTCAACATCCCCGGCAAGGAGGTCGACGGGATGGACGTGGACGCCGTGCGCGAAGCCGGCGCCGAGGCGGCCGAACACGCCCGCTCGGGCCAGGGCCCGTTCATCCTGGAGATGAAGACCTATCGCTACCGCGGCCACTCCATGAGCGACCCGGCCAAGTACCGCACCCGCGAAGAGGTGGACGCGGTTCGCAAGACCCGCGACCCCATCGAACATTTCCGCGACCGGCTGGCGGCCCAGGGCTTCGGCGACGAAGCCGCGCTCAAGGCCATCGACGCGGAGGTGAAGGGCATAGTGGCCGACGCCGCCGAGTTCGCGCGCACCGCGCCGGAGCCGGATCCGACGGAGCTCTACACGGACGTCTATCTGGAGGCTGCGGAGTGACCGACATCCTCATGCCCGCGCTCTCTCCGACGATGGAGGAGGGCACGCTTTCCAAGTGGAACATCAAGGTCGGCGACACCGTGAGCTCGGGCGACGTGATCGCCGAGATCGAAACGGACAAGGCGACCATGGAGGTCGAGGCCGTCGACGAGGGCGTGGTCGAGGCGCTCCTGGTCGATGCGGGGGCGGAGGGCGTGAAGGTCAACACGCCCATTGCCCGCCTGAAGGGCGAGGGGGCTGCATCCTTCGAGACACAGGCTGCGCCGGCTCCTCAGGATGACGAAGGTGGAGAAGTTGCCTCCCCTGAACCCGCCGACAACGTCCGTCATGCTGAGGAGGGAGCGTCAGCGACCGCCTCGAAGCACGCACAACCCAAACCCCGGTCGGCATCTCAAGGCCCCGCCGCCGACCCCGAAACCCCGGCAGGGGCCAAGCTGATCAAGACCACCGTGCGCGACGCCTTGCGCGACGCCATGGCCGAGGAGATGCGGCGCGACGAGACGGTCTTCCTGATGGGCGAGGAGGTGGGCCAGTATCAGGGCGCCTACAAGGTGAGCCGCGACCTCCTGCAGGAGTTCGGCGAGCGCCGCGTCGTCGATACGCCCATCACCGAATACGGGTTCGCCCAGCTCGGCGTCGGAGCGGCCTTCGGCGGTCTTAAGCCGATCGTGGAGTTCATGACCTTCAACTTCGCCATGCAGGCGATCGACTCCATCGTGAACTCGGCGGCCAAGACTCTCTACATGTCCGGCGGGCAGATCCGTTGCCCCATCGTGTTTCGCGGACCCAACGGCGCGGCGGCGCGGGTGGGGGCTCAGCACAGCCAGGATTACTCGGCCTGGTACGGCAGCGTGCCCGGCCTGAAGGTGATCGCGCCCTACGACGCGGCCGACGCCAAGGGCCTCCTCAAGGCGGCGATCCGCGATCCCAACCCGGTCGTCTTCCTCGAAAACGAGATGATGTACGGGCAGGAGTTCGACGTGCCGGAGGGCGACGACTTCGTGCTCCCCATCGGCAAGGCGAAGGTGCGCCGGGTGGGCTCGCACGTCACGATCACCGCCATCGCCCGCATGGTGGGCCTGTCGCTGCAGGCGGCCGAAGAGCTCGCCAAGGAGGGGATCGAGGCCGAGGTGATCGACCTGCGCTCGCTCCGCCCGCTCGACCACATGACCGTGGTGGAGAGCGTTAAGAAGACCAACCGTCTCGTGGCCGTGGAGGAGGGCTGGTCGGCCTTCGGCATCGCGGGCGAAGTTTGCCAGCGCGTGGTGGAGAACGCCTTTGACTGGCTCGACGCCCCGCCCACCCGCGTCTCCGGCGAAGACGTGCCCATGCCCTACGCCGCGAACCTGGAAGCGCTGGCGCTTCCGAACGTGGAGAAGATCATCCAAGCGGTGAAGGCCGTCACCTATCGATGAGCGCGGCCTCCGACATGAGGTGGCGGGGCGGCGGGTGTCATTGCGGCGCGGTGCGCTTTGAGGCGCTGACGCCCGACGTGGTCGAGGCGCAGGACTGCACCTGCTCGATCTGCACCATGACCGGCTTTCGGCATGTGATCGTTTCGGAGAGCCGCTTCCGGCTGGTGCAGGGGGCTGACCGTCTGACGAGCTACACCTTCAACACCGGCGTCGCCCGGCACCTGTTCTGCTCCACCTGCGGGGTGAAGGCTGTCTATCGCCCGCGCTCCAACCCCGACGGGTGGTCGGTAAACGCGCGCTGCCTCGACGCCTCCACCGCGCCCAAGCTTGAGCTGACGGTGTTCGACGGCGCGAACTGGGAGTTGCACGGGGCCAGCCTCGCGCATCTTAGCCACGAAGGAGATCGGGCGTGACCGACGTGCTGATGCCCGCCCTGTCGCCCACGATGGAGGAGGGCGTCCTCTCCAAGTGGAACGTGAAGGTCGGCGACGTGGTGAAGTCCGGCGACGTGATCGCCGAGATCGAGACTGACAAGGCCACGATGGAGGTCGAAGCCGTCGATGAAGGCGTGGTGGAAGCCATCCTCGTGGCTGCCGGCACCGAAGGCGTGAAGGTGAACACCGCCATCGCCCGGCTGAAGGGTGAGGGCGAGGCACCTGCTCCTGCCGAGGCTGCGGCGGGTGACGGATTGCATGGCTCGCCCTCTCAGTCGGCTACGCCGACAGCTCCCCCGCCCGCGGGGAAGCCCGGAAACGACGGCACCGCTTCCAGGTCTCCCCCGCGGAGCGGGGGAGGTGGCCGCTTAGCGGTCGGAGGGGGCCAGCCGTCGCAAGACGGCGCCCGCCTGTTTGCGACGCCGCTCGCCCGCCGCCTCGCGAAGGAGAAGGGCGTGGCGCTGTCCGCGCTTATGGGTTCCGGCCCGCACGGGCGGATCATCGCCGCGGACATCGGCTCCCCGCAGCCTAACAAGAGCCCGGCCGCGGCCTCCGCTCCAGCCGCCCCGGCCACCGTGCGTACCCTGGCACAGATGGGCATCCCCGACGGCTCCTATGATCTCGAGCCGCTGGACGGGATGCGCAAGACCATCGCCCGGCGCATGACCGAGAGCGCGACCACGATCCCGACCTTCCCGCTCACCATCGACCTGCAGATCGACCGCCTGCTCGACGCGCGCTCGCGCATCAACACATCGCTGATGGGTCGCGACATCCGGGTGAGCGTGAACGACATGCTGATCAAGGCCGCCGCCGCCGCCCTCAAGGCCAGCCCCGCCGCCAACGCCAGCTACACCCCCGAAGGCATCGCCCGGCACCACCACGCCGACATCGCCGTGGCGGTCGCGGTGGAGCACGGGCTGATCACGCCCATCATCCGCGAGGCGGAGAACCGCACCCTGGCCGAGATCGCCGTGGCCATGAAGGATCTGGCCGAGCGAGCCCGCACCAAGAAGCTGAAGCCCGAGGAATACCTCGGCGGCACCTTCTCGATCTCCAACCTCGGCATGTTCGGCATCCGCGAGTTCGCTGCGATCATCAACGAGCCGCAGGGCTGCATCCTGTCTGTGGGCGCGGGCGAGAAGAGGTCGGTGGTCAAGGGGGGCGAACTGGCCATCGCCACCGTGATGACCGTCACACTAACCTGCGACCACCGGGTGGTGGACGGCGCGACCGGTGCCAAGTGGCTTCAGGCCTTCCGGGGCTTCGTCGAAGACCCCATCACCCTTCTGGCGTGACCGCGATGGCCACGGACTACGACCTCATCGTCATCGGCTCCGGCCCCGGCGGCTACACGGCCGCGATCCGGGGGGCGCAGCTCGGCATGAAGGTCGCCCTCGTGGAGCGCGAGCTTCTGGGCGGCATCTGCCTCAACTGGGGGTGCATCCCCACCAAGGCCCTGCTGAAGTCGGGCGAGGTCTACGCCCAGCTAGGCCACCTGCAGGACTATGGGCTGTCGGCGGGCGCGGCGACGTTCGACTTTCCGGCGGTGATCGCCCGGTCGCGCGGCATCGCCAAACAGCTGAACCAGGGCGTCGCGTTCCTGATGAAGAAGAACAAGATCGAGGTGATCGAGGGCGTCGCCACGCTTGAGAAGGGCTCAGCTGCGCCCAGCGTGATCGTTACTCCCGCCAAGGGCGGGACAAAGCGCACCCTGCAGGCCAGGGCCGTGATTCTGGCCACCGGTGCCCGCGCCAAGGAGATTCCGGCCATCGGGCTGAAGTCCGACGGCGATCGGGTGTGGACCTATCGCGATGCCATGACGCCCAAGGCCATGCCGAAGAGCCTGCTCATCATCGGCTCCGGCGCGATCGGGGTGGAATTCGGCAGTTTCTACAACGCCCTGGGTGCCAAGGTGACCGTGGTCGAGGCCCTGTCTCGCATCCTGCCCGTGGAGGACGAGGAGGTCTCGACCGCCGCCCGCAAGGCCTACGAGAAGCGTGGCATGGCCTTCCGGGTCGGCGCCAAGGTCACGAAGCTCGAGCGGGGCGGGGAGGGCGTGACCCTCACCGTGGAGCAGGGCGGCAAGACAGAGACGCTCACCGCCGAGCGCGCCATCGTGGCGGTGGGTATCAGCGCCAACGTCGAGGGCCTGGGGCTGGAGGCGCTGGGCGTCACGCTCGACCGCGGCCACGTGGCCACCGATGCCCACTGCGCCACCAACGTGCCGGGCCTCTATGCCATCGGCGACGTGGCCGGCGCCCCCTGGCTCGCTCACAAGGCCAGCCACGAAGGTGTGCATGCGGTGGAGGCGATCGCAGGAAAGGCGCCACCCGCCCTCACGACGCCCATCCCAAGCTGCACCTATTCCCAGCCCCAGATCGCCAGCGTCGGCCTGACGGAGGCGCAGGCCAAAGCGGAGGGGCGCGCGGTGAAGGTCGGCCGCTTCCCGTTCCGCGCCAACGGCAAGGCCATCGCCTCTGGCGAGACCGATGGCTTCGTGAAGACTGTGTTCGATGCCAGAACGGGCGCCCTGATCGGGGCGCATATGCTGGGAGCCGAGGTCACCGAGATGATCCAGGGCTTCGCCGTCGCCATGACGCTGGAAGCGACCGAGGCGGAACTCTTCGCCACGGTATTCCCGCATCCGACCATGAGCGAGGCCATGCACGAGGCCAGCCTCGATGCCTTTGGGATCGTGCTGAACAGCTGAACTATTAAGCTTTGCCGTGGCGGGTTTGGCCGCGATCCTGCATGATCGTGGGCTGGGCGCCGCAGCCCCGGAGATCGACTGACGTGGCTCGGGGCCTGATTTCGGAAACACTGACGCGGGTGCGCGTGGACCGCTTCCGCCGCAGCCCAGAGTTCGAGGCCGAAGTCGCGCGCGCGCTGAACGAGGCCCTCGGCCAGACCCTGGCGGCTCCGCTCGACGTGGCGCGGATGAAGTGCTCCGACCCCCAGGCCGCAGCCGTCGTCCGTGCGGTGTGGGACGAGGTGGTCGCAAGGCTGCGCGACCTGCCCGAGCAGGCCCAGCCCCAGCGCATGCGCCTCGAGCCTGCGCGCGCTCCCGCGCCGATGCCTGACCCGGCCCCGCCTCCGGAACCGTCGAGCGAGCGGCACCTGTTCGAGGTGGGCATCCTGACCGACGCCGCTCCGGGTTCGCCCGCCAAGAGGCTTGAGACCCTGGTGGATGACGGGCACGCAACCGTCTCTGCGGGCTCCGACGAGGCCGGGCGGCCGGTGCTGATCTATGCGGTGCGGGAGGGCGCAGTCACGCCCGCGCTCGAGCCCCTGCGAAAGCCCTGAGCCTGGCCCCGCCATGGGGATCGCGATGAAGGCTTGAGCGTTGCCGTGGCGCGCCGCAGATCGGCGGGGAGGCGGCATTGGACGGATCGACTCAAAAGCGCGACCTGCACTCGGGCCGGTCGCTGTGGATGGACAGCGTCGGCTCAGGCGTGGCGACGCGGCGGATGCGCGAGGCGCTGGTGGTCGATGTGGCCATCATCGGCGCCGGCATCAGCGGGGCCTTCATGGCCCACGCCCTAGCCCCGCATTTCAGCGTGGCGGTGCTGGATCGCAATGCGCCACTGCAGGGCAGCACCATCGCCTCCACCGCCATGCTGCAGTGGGAGCTCGACAAGCCGCTCACAGCTCTGGGCGAGCAGATCGGCGACGCGAACGCCAGGCGCGTCTACCGGCGCACACACGCGGCGATGGCGGCCCTGAAGGGCATGGTGACGAAGGAGCGCATCCGCTGCGCCTTCCGCGACCAGACCTCGCTCTACCTGGCGGGCGACGAATACGGATCGCGCGCCCTGGCCACGGAAGCGAAGGCGCGTGCCGACCTCGGCTTCCAGTCGGCCTACCTCACCCCTGGCGAACTGCGCAGCCAGTTCGGCTTCGACCGCACGGGGGCCATCGTCTCCACCGGGGCGGCAAGGGCCGATCCCGGCCGACTGGCGGCTGGCCTTCTACGGCGCGCCGCGGGCAACGGCGCCAAGGTCTACTCGCCCGTGGAAGTGACCGACGTGTTCAGGGGCAGGGACCACCTGACGCTGGGCACAGACTCCGGTTTGGAGGTGCAGGCCCGGCACGTGGTGTTCTGCTGCGGCTATGCCTTCCCCAGGATCGTTCCCACCGATGGCGCGCAGATCATCTCCACCTGGGCCCTGGCGACCCAGCCGGTGAAGGCCCCGCCCGCGTGGATGGCCGACCACCTCGTGTGGGAAGCCTCTGATCCGTACCTCTACTTCCGCATGAGCGACGACGGTCGGCTGGTGATCGGCGGCGAGGACGAGGAATCGCCCACGCGCCACAGCGATCCCAAGGCCCTGCAAACCAAGCCCAAGCGAATCCTTTCCAGGTTCGAGGCCCTGATGCCGGGGATGGCGCTGGAGGCCGACTACGCCTGGTCCGGCGCCTTCGGGCAGAGCGCCACCAGCATGCCGCTGATCGGGGCCATACCCGGCCTGCCGAACGGCTATGCGGTGATGGGTTTCGGGGGGAACGGCATCACCTATTCGGTGATCGCCAGCCAGATCGTCTCCGCCGCGATCCGCGGGCGGCCCGACCCGGATGCCGACCTCTACCGGTTTAGCTGAAATCCACTAGCCAACTTGATCGCGAGGGCAGGAAGGGCGATCTACCGCGCATGGCCGTTGTGATCGACACCACCCGCGCGCAGCTTCGTCACCCGGAGAAGGCGAGGCGGCCCGAGACGCCGATCCTGCGCAAGCCCGAGTGGCTGCGGGTCAAGGCCCCGGGCGGTGCCGGCTATCTGGAGACGCGCAACATCGTGAAGCGCGAGGGGCTCGTCACCGTCTGCGAGGAGGCGGGCTGTCCCAACATCGGCGAGTGCTGGTCGCAGAAGCACGCCACCATGATGATCATGGGCGACACCTGCACCCGCGCCTGCGCCTTCTGCAACGTGAAGACCGGCCTGCCCGAGGCTCTGGACCCCACCGAGCCCGCCCGCGTCGCCCGTGCTGTGGCCGAGATGGGGCTCAAGCACGTGGTCATCACCTCCGTGGATCGCGACGACTTGGCCGATGGGGGCGCCGCGCATTTCTCAGCCGTGGTGCAGGCGATCCGTGCGGCATCTCCGGCCACGACCATCGAAATCCTGACGCCCGACTTCCTGCGCAAGCCGGTGGCCGCCGCCGAGGCGATGATCGATGCGCGGCCCGACGTGTTCAACCACAACCTTGAGACGGTGCCGCGCCTGTACCTGTCGATCCGCCCCGGCGCCCGCTACTTCCAGTCCCTGCGACTCCTGGAGCGGGTGAAGGAGCGCGATCCCCGCCAGTTCACCAAGTCCGGCCTGATGGTCGGGCTTGGTGAGACCAAGGAGGAGGTCATGCAGGTGATGGACGACATGCGGGTGGCCGGCGTCGATTTCCTCACCATCGGCCAGTACCTGCAGCCCACCCGGCGCCACGCGGCGGTGGACCGGTTCGTCACGCCCGACGAGTTCGCCGGCTACGAGGCCATCGCCCGGGCCAAGGGGTTCCTGATGGTGTCGGCCAGCCCGCTCACGCGTTCCAGCCATCACGCTGGGGAGGACTTCGCCCGGCTGAAGGCCGCCCGCGAGGCCCTCGCCGCGCCCCGCGCCTAGCCTTCCCATGCCGCGCCATCACGTGGAGCGCCTCTTGCCCTACACGCCCGCGCAGCTGTTCGCGCTGGTGGGCGATGTGGCGCGCTATCCCGAATTTGTCCCGTGGATCACGCACATGGCCGCCCAGCCGCCCCGGGCGGACGGGGAGGGCGCGGACCGTGTGGATGCCGAGGCGGCGGTGGGCTTCGCGTTCCTGCAGGAGCGCTTCGCCACGGCCGTGCGGCGCGACGCCACCACCAACACCATCGACGTCGGCCTTCTGCGCGGGCCGTTCCGGCGGCTGACCAACCGGTGGCGCTTCACCCCTGAGGGCCAAGGATCGCGGGTGATCTTCGACATCGACTTCGAATTCAAGTCGCGCCTGCTCGACATGGTACTGGCCGCCAACTTCGATCGCGCCGTCGACAAGCTGATCGCCTGTTTCGAAGCCCGGGCGCGGGTGCTCTACGGCGCGCCGGGCACAGGAATGCAGACGCCTTCCGAGCCGGTCTGACGCCGAACGGGCGACGGCCACACGGCCGCCGTCGCTGGCACTCAGGCGAAGGCGATCCAGCGACCGCCTGCCGCCGCCGTCACCCACACGAGGATGGTGACGTAGCCGAGCGCCTTGACGAACAGGCCCGAGGGCGTGGCCCCGCGGCTGCCGCTCCACACCGCCCAGCCCGCGAAGCCGAAGATCCACAGGCCGGCCAGCCAGGCCAGGGCCACGTTGGCCGGATCGGCGTTCTTCAGATCGTCAGGCTGCAGGATGACGTGGGTGGCCACGTACATGGCGATCAGCACCGCGCCGAGGCCCGCCGCGTAGATCCAGCGCTGCCGCCCCTTGGTCACGAAGGCGACGATCAGGGCCGCCGCGGTGAGCACATGGTAAAGGCCGGGCGTGATCAGCCCGCCGGTGAGGAACACCACGATGGCGCCCAGCCACAGGAGGGTGCCAAGGCCACCCCAGACCAGGGCGCTAGTCGAGATTTCCCCGTCGGCCAGGGCCACAGGTCGCGTCGCGCCGTAGACCAGCATGATCCCGCCCACGAGGCACAGCATCTTGGCGAGGAAGGCGGCGCTGTCGTAGAGGCGCTCGGCGTTGGCCATGCCGATCAGGATGCCGGTGAAGAACACGCCCCACAGGCCGATGTTCAGCCACACGCGCATGTCCTTGTAGACGTCCGACGGCTTCTCGTCGGTAACGCCCGATCCCATCAGCCGCAGGCCGATCAGGATCGATGCGCCGCCCAGCATGATCAGGGTGAGGATGTGGAACACCTCGAAGATCGCAAAGTTCGGCTTCACGAACGGGGCCGGCCACACGTTGGCGAGATGTCCGACCCAGCCGCGCAGTTGCGGGAAGAGGATGGAGAACTTCACGGTTTCACCTTGAATGCGGCCGGCTTCAGATCGATCGCCCCGTGTTCAGAGATCTTGCACTCCTCAACCACGTTGAAGAAGTGGGGCAGGGGCTTGCCGCAATCGAACCAGTTGTAGGCGATGAACCGGCCAAACACGATCACCACGACCCAGGCGCTGAGCGAGGCGATGGCCGAGGCGCGCGCCGGCCAGGGCGGCAGGGGAGCCGCATCCCAGGCGGCGATGTTCTTTTGCACGCGATAGTGGAACACGACGATATTGATCATAGCCCCGATGATGAAGATCAGCTTCATCCGAAACCAGATGTTGTGATAATATTCGACCGGCTTAGCAAAGAACAGCGCAAGGCCGGTGACGACCATCATGGCGAAGCCGAACACGGTGAGCGGCAGCACGCGCTCGCTCAGTTCGCTCACCTTCAGCTTGCGGAAGGTCACGCCCAGAAGTCGCAGATCGACGGCGAAGATCGTGCCTGCGAACAGCAAAAGGGTGATGAGGTGCGTGCCCTCAAGCAGGTTCCAGAAATTGAGCGAACCGTGGAGAGCCTCGCTCCACGATTGCGCGTCGGGGCCGCTTCCGCGCCCGAGCGACTGCAGCCAGACCAAAAACGCCCTGATCACCGATCGTTCTCCCAGGGCGGCGCGGCCGCCCGAGCCCCCGATGGAGGCCCCTGCAAAAGCTTCGGGAGCGTGCCGCGCAACGCCCCGTAGACGGCTTTGCCCAAGCCCCTGCCGCCTGCGCGGCCGGAAACACCTGGGCAGCCCACCCCCCACGGGTGGAGCCGCTCCGAATCGCCCTTCCCACCGAACGACAGCCGCACCGCGACCTATCGGATGGCGCCGACCTGGCCGGCTGCTTCAGGAATTCTCCGACGAAACCGTCGGAAACCCTAGGCCAGCCTGGCGTTTCAGCCGCGCGAACGCCTGCACCCTACACGCTAGATCGCCTTGCGCCACACCGGATACGTCGCCGCAGGCGGACTTTGACGTGCCCCGCAAAACATGGGCTATACGCAGTTGACAGTTGGCGGAGGTCATTAAACTCTGCCGCAGGCGCCGCAGCGTAAACGCATGGTGTCGTCACGGGGAAACGCCGCGTCCCGCCCTCGGGCCGTGCGACGCAGGAACGAGTGGGAGAGCAATGCACAAGTTTGCAGTGGCGGCCGTGGCCGCGGCCTTCGTTATGGGTGCGGGCACCGCCAGCGCCGCCCTCGCCAAGGCTCCGGCCAGGGGAATGGCCAAGGCGTCGAGCTATCGTCCCGCCCGCCTTTCCGACGGTCATCCGGACCTCAACGGCGTGTGGCAGGTGATGAACGCCGCCAATTGGGACATCGAGCCCCACGCCGCACGCGCCGCCCTGCAGATGCGCCCCGGCCCCGTCGTGCCGGTGCCCGCCAAGGAAATCGTCGCGCTGGGGGCCGTGGGCTCCGTTCCCGGCGGTGCCGGCGTCGTGATCGGCGGCACGATCCCCTACACCCCCGAGGCGCTGAAGCGCCGCGAGGAGAACCGCGCTCACTATCTCGAGCGCGACCCTGAGGTGAAGTGCTATCTCCCCGGCATTCCACGCGCGAACTACATGGATCACCCGTTCCAGATCCTGCAGTCCACCAGCCAGATGCTGTTCACCTACGAGTACGACTCGGCGGTTCGCAACATGCTGTTCAAGGATCCCGGCCCCGCGCCGACCGATTCGTGGATGGGCCAGTCGGTGGCGCACTGGGAGGGTGACACCCTAGTGGTCGTGGTGTCCGGCTTCATCGACCAGAGCTGGCTCGACCGCGCGGGCAACTACCACACCGACCAGCTGAAGGTGGTGGAGCGCTACACGCCCACCAGCGCCACGACGCTGCGCTATGAGGCTGAATTGACCGATCCGGGCGTTTACACGCGCCCCTGGAAGATGGCGATGAACCTCTATCGCCGTCAGGGGGAGGATGCGCAGCTGCAGCAGTTCAAGTGCGTGGAGTTCGTTGAGGAGCTCATGTATGGTTCGCTGCGAAAGAACCCGCTGAAATAGGTCGCTTCCAGGCTGGGGCGGCGTCGTTCAGCGGCGCTTCAGCTTTGAAGGCGTGTTCTCAGATCCGACGCAACGACGTCCCCGGAGGCTTCTCAGTCCAATGAACAAGTTCAAGTTTCTTATCGGTGGCACCCTGGCCGCCCTCGCCATCGGCGTGACGGCGCAGCAGGCGCTCGCCCACCACGCCTTCGCCGCCGAGTTCGACGCTTCGGCGCCGGTGCTCCTGCGTGGCAAGGTCACGCGGGTGGAGTGGATCAACCCGCACGCTTGGGTGCACCTCGACGCCGAGATCCCCGGCAAGCCCACGCAGCAGTGGATGGTGGAAGGCGGAACGCCCAACACGCTCCTGCGCGCCGGCATCACCCGCGCCTCGCTCACGCCTGGCACGGCCATCATCGTGCGCGGGTACCAGTCGAAGGACCGCCTCTGCTCGCCGGAATGCCGTGCGAACGGCCGTGACGTGACGCTGGCCAACGGCCAGAAGATCTTCATGGGCTCCAGCGGCACCGGCGCTCCCAAGGACGGCGCCGACGCTACGGACATGCCCAAGTAATACCGGCCACCCGCCTCGCCGCCGGTCGGCGGGGCGGAGGGTTCGTAATCCGAAAAAAGCCGCGGGTGCCGAAAGGCTCCCGCGGCTTTTGTCTGTCAGGGGGCTGTCTGACGGGCCAGGCTTGTCAGCCGGCCGGGGCGGCAGGGGCCGCTGGCGTGGCCGCGCCCGCCGGAGCCGCCAGATATTCGATCACCTGATCGCGCTCTTCGTCGGAGAGCTTGGCCCCTTGCGTCTTCATCACCCCGGTCGTCAGGGCCGTGAGGATGCGGGCGGCCGGATAGGTGTTCAGAGTCGACACGGGCGGGGCGTTCATCAGCCCGTGGGCGTGGCAGAGCGAGCAGTTGGTCTCGAACACGTCGTGGCCGGGCAGGGCGGCGCGGGCCGCGTCCGTCAGGGGGGCTGCAGGGGCCTGCGCGCTCAGCGGGCCCGCCGCGGCAAAGCTCAAGACGGCGGCCGCGGCGACACAGATTTTCCAGGACAGACGCACGCTTTGGATCTCCTTGAACCGGGAGGAAATGAACGGGGCCGAGCCCCTCACGCCTTGATCGCCGCAAAGTCCTTGTAGGCGGCAGTGCGGATTTCCTGCCTGACGGGATAGGTGGTGGGGTTCAGCTGCAGCATTAACACCACGCTGATCTTGTTGACCGGATCGACCCACTCCTGCGAGCCGGCGATGCCGAACCAGCCGTAGCTGCCAGGCGGCTCGAACCCTGGCTTCTGGGTGGTGACGATCGAAACGCCCGCCCCGAAGGCTCCGCCCGTGCCGAACGCGCCGCCGAACACGGCCCCTTCCGGCAGAAGGTTCGAGGCCGCCAGGCGCACCGTCTCGGCTTTCACGATCCGCACCCCGTCCAGCTCGCCTTCGTTGGTGAGCATGGTGGTCCAGCGGATATAATCGTGAGCGGTGGAGATCAGGCCGCCGCCGCCGCTCGGCAGGTCGCGGTCGCGCAGGAACGGGCTGTCCTTGCGGTCCTCCACGACGATCGGCTTGCCGTCTTTCACGGCGTAGACCGAGGTGAGGCGGTCGGCCTTCCTGTGATCGACCATGAAATCGGTGTCGTTCATCTTCAGCGGCCTGAAGAAGTGGTCGTGCAGGTAGTCGGAGAACGGCATCTTCGAGACGCGCTGCACGATGGACCCCAGCACATCGAACGCCACGCTGTAGTCCCAGCGCGCGCCGGGCTCGGAGCCCAGGGGCAGTTCGCCAAGGCGCGTGACCAGCTCCTCGAGGCTGCGGACCGGGGGCAGGTCGGCGTCGGCCTCCTTGGCCCGGGCGCGCGAGCCCGGAACGATACCCTTCTTGGTGTAGAGCGTCGCCAGCGGCCCCCGCATGATCGAATAGCTGAGGCCCGCCGTGTGTGTGAGGAGGTGACGGATCGTCATCACCTTGGTGGCCGGCGCCGTCGCCCCGGTCTTCGCGTCGACGATCACCTTCATCGCCTTGAACTCGGGCAGGATCTCGGAAACCGGCTGGTCGAGCCCGAGCTTGCCCTCCTCGATCAGCTTCATCACGGCCATGCCGGTGATGGGCTTGGTCATGGAATATACGCGGTAGAGGCTGTTCGGCCCGGCCTTGGCGTCGGTATCGAAGGCCAGGGTGCCGGCGCTGATGTAGCGGACGGGGTCGGACTTGTACTTGATCGCGCAGACGAGGCCGGGGAGCTTCTTGGCGTCGACGTAGCCGTCGAGCAGGGCCTTGATCGCCGGGAAGTCGCCGTCGCTCACCGCGCGCGCCATCGCGGGCCCGGCCAGCCCCAGGGCGCCGAGCGTGGTCAGAAGGGTGCGGCGGTCGAGAGCCAGGGTGCTCATGAAGTCATCGTCTCCTCGGGTGCGGAGTGACGCTAGCGGCGGCCGCGCCCAGCGTCGAGGCGGGACTCACCTACCGGCGTCGAAAACGAACGACGTTCGGATCGATCCCTGACGCTGGTGCGAAAACGCCCGTGCTGGCTTGTGGCCCCCCATGCGGCTAGCGTCAGGAAAAATAAGCCGAGGAACGCCTGAGTGACGACGATCCCGAACGCCGGCATCCAATCCCACCCGCCCCGCTACAAGGCGATGGTGCTCAGCCTCCTGTTGGCCGCCTACACCTTCAACTTCATCGATCGCACGATCATCTCGACCATCGGGCAGGCCATCAAGGTCGACCTGAAGATCAGCGACACCCAGCTGGGGCTCCTCGGCGGCCTGTATTTCGCGCTCCTCTACACCATCCTCGGCATTCCCGTGGCGCGGCTGGCGGAGCGGTTCAGCCGCACGTGGATCATCAGCATCTCGCTGGTGATCTGGTCGGGTTTCACGGCGCTGTGCGGTACGGCGACGAGCTTTGCCGGCCTCGCCGCCCTGCGATTCGGTGTCGGCGTGGGGGAGGCGGGCCTCAGCCCCTCGGCCCACTCCCTCATCTCGGACTTCTACGAGCCGCGAAAGCGCGCCTCGGCCCTGTCGATCTATTCCCTGGGCATTCCGCTCGGCACGATGTTCGGAGCCATCGTCGGCGGCTACCTCGCGCAATACGTGTCGTGGCGCGTGGCCTTCATGGCCGTGGGCCTGCCGGGGGTGATCCTGGCCGTCGCCTTCAAGCTCCTGGTCAAGGAGCCGGTGCGCGGCGGGGCCGACGTGGTTGAGGCCCCAAGGATTGCGGAAGACGTTTCGGCACCGCCCATCAAGCGTGGCCTCGCCTATGAATTTTCAGAGTTCGGGGCGGTAGCCAAGACCCTGTTCGGGGTGTGGCCGGTGTTCCACATGATGGTGGGGATCACGCTCGCCTCCTTCGCTTCCTACGGGGTGAACGGCTTCGTGCCGCCATTCTTCATCCGCACCCTGGGGCTGGGTCTTGCGCAGGCGGGGCTGGTGTTCGGGCTTCTGCAGGGGCTGGCGAACGGGGCCGGCACGCTTCTCGGCGGCTTTCTCACCGATCGGCTGGGGAGGAAGAACCCGGCCTGGTATGCGCTTGTGCCCGCCATCGGCATCGCCATCGCCTGCCCGCTCTACATCACCGCCTATCTGCAGAGCACCTGGCAGATGGCCGCCGCGGTGCTGATCCTGCCGGGCATCCTGCACTACACCTACCTCGCGCCCACCTTCGCGGTGATCCAGAACTCGGTGGACGTGCGGCGCCGGGCGACGGCGACGGCGCTGTTGTTCTTCGTGCTGAACCTGATTGCTCTGGGCGGCGGGCCTCCCTTCGTGGGCTGGTTGATCGACAGCCTGGCGCAGTGGAACTTCGGCCATCCGGGCCCGCACACGCCCATCGCCTCCCTCCTCGGCACGTTGGGCGGGCATGATGCGGCATTCCTCAAGGATTGCCCCGGCGGCGCGGCGCCCAAGGGGTCGGCGGCCGCGCTCGTTGCCGCCTGCAAGACCACGCTTTCGGAATCCACCCGGCAGGGCGTGGTGCTGGGCTCGGTGCTCTACGCCTGGGCGGCGCTCCACTATTTCCTTGCCGCCATCGGGATGAAGCGGCACATGCAGGGTCGTATCGCGACGGCCTGAATCGGCTTTCGCGACACGGGGGAAGGCTCCGCGCCGAGAGTTTCGGCGTGCATGGGGCCCGTTTCATGACTGTTTCTTTCGTTCGGCGCAGCCTTGGCGCGCCAGCACTCCTGGCTGCGTGCACGGCGGCGGCGCTCGCCTGCGTACCGGCGCAGGCTCAGACTTCCGCCACGGTGCGCACTGCCGGCGCTCAGCCCGCCGCACCCCAGCCCACTGCGGTGGATGGCGTCGTGGTCACGGCGTCCACGCTCAACCTCCTGGGCATCGCCGCCACCTCCAGCCAGGGCGCGATCACCCGGCAGGAGCTGCAGATGCGCCCGGTGTATCGCACCGGCCAGCTGCTCGAGACGATCCCGGGCCTCACCGTCACCTCCCACTCCGGTGAGGGAAAGGCCAACCAGTACCTGCTGCGCGGCTTCAACCTCGACCACGGGACAGACCTCGCCACCTTCGTCGACGGCATGCCGGTGAACATGCGCAGCCATGCCCACGGCCAGGGCTACACCGACCTGAATTTCCTGATCCCCGAGCTGGCGGGCGGGGTCGATTTCACCAAGGGGCCCTACTACGCCGCGGAAGGCGATTTCGCCGCCGTGGGCGCCGATCACCTGAAGTTCGTCGATTCGATCGCGCCGCAGATCTCGGTCAGCGCCGGCACGCTGGGCGATCAGAGGGTGTTCGCGGCGGGCTCCCACGAACTGGGGCCGAACGACCGGATTCTGGCCGCCGCCGAATACGCGCACCTCGACGGCCCTTGGGACCACCCGGACAATACGCGCAAGGAGAACCTGGCCCTGCGTTACAGCCACGGCAGCGCGAGCGAGGGCTTCGCGCTGACCGGCCTGTATTACCGCGGCCTGTGGAACGCCACGACCGACCAGCCCCTGCGCGCCGTCTCGGCCGGGCTGATCGGTCGCTACGGCACGCTCGATCCGTCGGACGGCGGGCAGTCGGAGCGCTTCAGCCTGTCGGGTTCCGCCGCCCATCAGTCAGGGCCGTCGACGTTTCGCACCAACGGCTATGCGGTGCGCCAGCAGCTGACCCTGTGGAACGACTTCACCCACTTCCTCAACGACCCGGTGAACGGCGACCAGCAGGCGCAGAACGACCGGCGCACCTACGCAGGGGGAACCGGCAGCGTCGCCTACGCCCTGCAGATCGGCGGCATCACGACGGTCACGACGGCGGGCGTGCAGGGCCGGTTCGACCACATCTACGTCGACCTGCGCCGTACCCGCGCCCGCACCGACCTGAGCGTGGTGCGCGCCGACCAGGTGGATGAAGGCTCGGTCGGGGCCTATGTCGAGAACACCATCTATTGGACGCCGTGGTTCCGCTCGATCCTGGGCGCGCGGGAAGACCACTTCGATGTGGCCGACCGCAACCTTTCGGGCGGGTTGACCGGCCATGAGCAGGCCAGCCTGTTCCAGCCCAAGGCCAGCCTCGTGCTCGGCCCGTTCTTCCGCACCGAGGTCTATCTCAGCGGGGGAACCGGGTTCCATTCCAACGAGGGCCGGGCGGGCGTGGCCGAGGCCGATGCGGGCACGACCTTGGTGCGCCCGCCGCTCCTGGTGGAGGCCGAGGGCTATGAGGCCGGGGTGCGCACGACGCTGATCCCCCACCTGCAGCTCGCCGCGACGCTGTTCCAGACCGACTTCGCCTCAGAACTGACCTACAATGCCGATGCCGGAGCGACGGAGGCGGGGCGGCCCAGCCGCCGCGTCGGCGTCGAGCTCACCGCCCAGTATCGGCCGTTTCCGTGGCTGGAGCTGAACACCAACCTGGCCAGCACCCACGCCCGCTATCGCGACCGCGACCCCGTCGGGCGCTTCATCCCCGATGCCCCGAGCTTCGTGGGCGGGGCGGGGTTCCTGATCGACAACCTG
Organism: Caulobacterales bacterium; assembly: GCA_038226305.1. GTDB lineage: Bacteria > Pseudomonadota > Alphaproteobacteria > Caulobacterales > Caulobacteraceae > JASLDZ01. The sequence goes on along the minus strand of JBBRQN010000001.1, from coordinate 202,822 downwards.
GGCCCCTGGTTCGGCGCTCTGGCGTGGCGCGACCTCGGCTCGCACCCGCTTCTGGAGGACGGCTCGGTGCGCTCCCCCGGCTATCAGGAGATCAACGCCAACGTCGGCTACAAGCTGAGCCCGCGCCTGCGCATCCGGCTGGACGTCTTCAACCTGACAGACTCCACCGACAACGCCGCCGACTATCTCTATGCCGACCGAATCAATGCCTCCGAACCCGCGGATGGCGTGACCGACACCCACAGCCACCCGCTGGAGCTCCGCTCCGCCCGCATCACCCTGAACGCCACGTTCTAGTCGGCTTTGCAGGTCGGGGCCGGGGGCTGATTCGCGGGTGCGGGAGTGGCCTGACGATTCGGCATGCTCCTCATGCGAGGTGGCCCACCGGCGGCAAGCTCAGGCCCTGCAAGGAAAGCCGCGTTGTTTTCGCCACGGCGGGAACCAAACCGTGACGCTTGGAAGCAGCCCGGTGCAGCTTGGTTGACGTGGCGTCCGGGCTTTGTCACGGTCTTGAAAAATAACGTCCCTCAAGGGGCGGAATGAAACAGGGGAAGGAAACCACGTGAGCCCGAAGTCCTATCTGCTCGTCTCCACGGCCGTCGCGGGGTGTCTGTTCGCAGGCGTCGCGTCCGCCCAGGCACCCGCTGCCAAGCCGGCCGCCGCGCCGCCCGCCGCCGCTCAGGAAAACCTGATCGGCGAAGTGATCGTGACCGCTGAAAAGCGCGAGCAGAACCTTCAGCAGGTGCCCGTCGCCATCTCGGCCTTCACGGCTGAAAAGCGCGATCTCCTCGGCATCACCTCGGTGGTGGACCAGACCAACTACACCCCGGGCCTGACCTACACGGCCACCAACGACCGCCTGTCGCTCCGCGGCGTGGGTCGCCTCACCAACATCCAGTCGGCCGACTCCGGCACGGCGATCTACATCGACAACGTGTTCATCACGACTGTCACGCAGGCCGGCCGCTCGCCGCTCTTCATCGAGCGCACGGAAATCCTGCGCGGCCCGCAGGGCACCCTGTACGGCCGCAACGCCATCGGCGGCGCCTACAACCTGATCTCCAAGCACCCCAGCCGGGAATTCTCCGGCGAGGCGCGCGTGGGCTTCGGCAACTATGAGCGCTATGAGGTGAATGCCACCCTCTCGGTGCCGCTCACCGAGAACCTGCGCACCCGCTTCAACTTCACCCACGTCTACCAAGGTCAGGGCTATGAAAACAACCTGAACAAGGCTGCCTTCGACAGCGAAGCGGGCAACCGCGACGAGATCTACTACGAAGGTCAGATCGAGGGCGAAGTCGGCAAGTTCGACTTCTGGCTCCAGTACTTCAAGAACATCGGGCACAACAGCGCCCCTCCGGGTACGGTGGCCGGTGGCAGCTTCGCGCCGAGCAACACGACGCTCGGCACGGGCGCGCTCATCAGCCCGTCCTACGGCTTCACGCGGGGCATCAACCTCGTCACCACCGGGCCGACGCTTGGCAACCCCGTGCTCACCAGCGGTGCCCTGAACGCAGAGGATCGCGACACGCGGTTCCAGAACACCCTGCATGGCAACAACGGCTTCACGACGCACCTCGCCTACCACTTCCCGGCGTTCGACCTGAAGTACGTGGGCGGCTTCCTCAACTACGACTACCGCTACGTGGCAGACAACGACGGCACGTCCATCCAGTCGTTCCAGGTGCCGCTGAACCCCACCGCCGCTCCGATCGCGGTCGTGCCGGGCTTGGGCGCCGTGAACTGCTACCAGCTGTCGCTGGTGGGAGCCTGTAAGCCTTTCACCGCCTACTTCGGTGGTGCCACCACGACCTACGAAGAAGACGCGGAGCTCTACAGCCACGAACTGACCATCGCCTCGACGTGGGACAGCCCGCTGCAGTACATCGCGGGCATCTACTACTTCAAGGAGAAGCTCCAGAACCCTGTGGCGGCCTACGATCCGCTGCAGACCCAGCTCAACAACCCGCTCAGCCTGACGGGTGGGGCCAGCCCGAAGAACCCCGTCGCGGGCCGCTTCGCCTACTCCAACGCCTATCAGAACATCTCGTCGAAGGCCGCCTATGGCCAGCTGGACTACAAGCTGACGGATGCCTTCAAGGTGACCGCCGGCCTGCGCTACACGAACGACGAGAAGAAGGTCGTGGAAGAAGAGCGGTTCATCTACATCGGCTCCTCGGCGCTCGGCAGCACTTCGCCGGATCGCTTCGGCTCGAACCTGCCCGCCATCGATGTGACGCCCTCGGCCATCGGCGCTCTGCCTGCGGGCACGGCCGGCCAGACCCAACAGGGCGTGATCGGAGCCGTCACCTTCGACGCCAACGGCCTGGCCCGTCGCAAGCTGCGCGACGGCTCCAACGCCGTCACCGGCACCTTTGGCGTGGAGTGGACGCCGGACCGCAAGACCCTCGCCTACGCCAAGTATTCGCGCGGCTACAAGGCGCTTGGCCTCTTCGCCACCCAGCTCCCCAGCGCCTTCTCGGCCTTCCCCTACAGCAAGCCCGAGCAGATGGATAACCTGGAAGTCGGCCTGAAGAAGGATTGGACGCGTCGCTTCCAGACCAACATCGTCGGCTTCTATGACCTGTACTACAACGCACAGGTTCCGCTGTCGGTGCAGCAGGGCAACAACCCCGCATTCACGCTGTTCTACAACGTACCGCGGTCCATCCTGCAGGGTGTCGAGCTGGAATCGACCTGGGCGGCGACGGATCACCTGACCTTCCTGTTCACCTACGCGTTCCTCGACGCCCACGTGACCAAGGGCTGCTGCGTCTCGGATCCGGTCGATCCGACCGCGACCCAGCCGGGCGCTCAGCCGGCCGGTGCTTCCAGCCAGGGTGCCATCGACGCGATCACCGGCCTGCCGACGCGCGGTCAGAGCCTGGTGGGCCAGCAGCTTCCGCTGTCTCCCCGCAACAAGATCGCGTTTAACGCCACCTACACGTTCAACCTCGGCAAGTACGGCGACCTCATCACGTCGGCCAGCTACCTGTGGCGTGACCAGCAGTACTCGTCGTTCTTCAACCGCAGCTACAACCTGATCCCCTCGCGGGACCAGATCGATCTGCGGGCGACGTTCCGCGACGCCAAGAACCGCTTCGAACTGGTCGGCTATGCCCGCAACATCGGCAACAGCGTCGACTTCGAACGGCAGAGCGGCACGCGCTCCACCACCGGGCAGATCTACACCACCTACGATCTGACCGACCCGCGTACCTACGGCGTGGAACTGCGCGGCCGCTTCTAAACCAGGCGACCACACTGAACGAAGGGAGGGCGCGCCGCAGGGCGCGCCCTTTCTCGTTTCAGGGTTACGGCATCAAGGCAGGAGGAGGCCGCTCTTCAGGGCAGGCGTTCGCGCAGCATCTCGATGGCGGTCGCCACCGCGCGCATCCGCACTTCGCTGCGACCAAGGTCGCCGAAGCGCTCCGCCCTATGTCGAACAGGGCCGTTGGCGCAGGCGGTGGCGAAGTGAACGAGCCCGACGGGCTTGAGGGCCGTGCCCCCGCCCGGTCCCGCCACACCCGTGATGGCGATCGAAAGGTGGGCGTCGGAATGCACGATGGCCCCCTCCGCCATGCTGCGCGCCACCGCTTCGCTCACGGCGCCCTGATCGGCGATCAGATCGGCGGGCACGCCCAGAAGGTCGGCCTTGGCCCGGTTGGAATAGGTCACGAACCCCCGGTCCACCACGTCGGAACACCCGGCGATGTCGGTGAGGAGGCCTGCGACCAGGCCCCCGGTGCAGCTCTCGGCCGTCGCGATGCGCCAGCGGCGCTCCCGGGCGGCCTCCAGAAGCAGTCGGGCGGCCTGTTCCAGCTCGCCCGGGAACAGGCTCACGCCAGAGCCTCGACGCTCACGATCGCCTGCGCAGCCAGGCCTTCCTCGCGGCCGGTGAAGCCCATGCGCTCCATCGTGGTCGCTTTCACGCTCACCCGGTCGAGGGGCAGTTCCAGAAGTTCGGCCAGGCGGGCGCGCATGGCTTCCCGGTGCGGCTTCACCTTGGGGCGCTCGCACACCAGCGTCACGTCGGCGTTGATCACCCGCGCCCCGCGCTCAGCCAGAAGTTTGAGGGCGTGGATCAGGAACTGGTCCGAGGCGGCACCCTTCCACTGCGGATCGGTGGGCGGGAAGTGGTCGCCGATGTCGCCCAGCGCCATCGCACCCAGCACCGCATCGGTCAGGGCATGCAGCCCCGCATCGGCGTCGGAGTGCCCGACCAGCCCATGCGAATGCGGGATGGAGACGCCGCACAGCCACACCTGATCCCCCGGCCCGAAGATGTGGGCATCCAGCCCCAGCCCCGTCCGCGTGATCGTGGTGGCGCGCGCGCCGGTGGAGGCGAGCGCCTCGGCCATGGGAAAGTCCTCCGGATAGGTGAGTTTCATGAGGCGGGGGTCTCCGGGTGTCAGTAACACCCGCCCCCCCGCCTGTTCGAGCACGGCCGCATCGTCCGTGGCCTCGCCTCCGGGCCAGGCGGCATAGGCGCGGGTGAGGGCGGCGCGGCGGAAAGCCTGCGGGGTCTGGGCTCGCCACAGGCCGGCCCGGTCGGCGGTGCCGGCCACGATCCGCCCGTCGTCGCTGCGCTTCAGGGTGTCTGCGACGGGGAGGGCAGGGAGCGCCCCGTCGGCATGCGCCAAAGCATCGAGCAGGGCGGCGATGTGCGCAGCCGTCACGAACGGCCTCGCGGCGTCGTGGATAAGCACGGCCTCGCAGTCGGGATGCAGCGCATCGAGCCCGGCGCGCACCGAGTCGGCGCGCTCCGACCCGCCCTGTGTCAGACGCCATCCGGTGAGGCCTGCGAAAGCGGCCAGCGCCTCCGCCTCCGCTCCGGCCGAGACCACGACCACCACGTCACGGGCCCCGGTGCCGAGCAGAGCCTCCAGCGACCAGCGGGCCACGGGGCGACCGGCCAGGCTGCGCCATTGCTTGGCGGCCCCGCCGGCTCTCGACCCAGAGCCCGCGGCGACGATGACGGCACCCCAGATCATGACGCGCTTCTAGTCACCGCGGCGCTTGTGTCCAGCGTGTGGCGATCATGCTGGACGCCCGCCCCCGTTTAAGCCCAAGCTCTCCACAGCTTATGGCCGACGATCTCGCCTCCTCCCCGGCGACGTCCAGCCTGGATGTCGAACCGCTCAAGGCGCTGGCCTTCGATTCAGCGCCCTCGCCCCTGCTGCTCAGCCGGGGTGGCAGCATCCTTGTCGCCAACGCAGCCGCGCAGGACGAGTGGGGCAAGGACGTGCGGCCGGGTGCGGCGCTCTCCTCCGTGGGCGACCCGCCGGGGCTGCTCTCGCAAGCGGCGGCGCGCTGCGAGAACGACGGGGTCGCGGCCCGCATCCTGTCTCGCGACGGCCGCTGCGTCACCGCGGTGCCTCTGCGGGGAGACACCCTGTTGCTGGCCCTGTCCGCACCCGCCCCCGATGCGCACGCCCACGCCGCCGATGGCCTGTCGGCGGCGGCAGGCATGGGTCGCACCCTGGCGCACGAGGTGAAGAACCCCCTGGCGGGCATCCGCGGGGCCGCCCAGCTTCTCAAGGCCGATGCTGTGGGCGACGGCAAGGCTCTGGCGCAACTCGTCATCGACGAGGTGGATCGCATCCGCCGCCTTGTCGACCGGGTCGAGGCCCTGTCGGAAACCCGCCAGCCACCCCGTGCCCGGGTGAACCTGCACCGGGTGCTCACCCGCGTACGCGCCCTGGCCGAGACGGCGGCGGGATCGAGCATACGCTTCAGGGATCGCTACGATCCCTCCCTGCCTGATGCCTGGGGGGATGAGGATCGGCTGGTGCAGGTTTTCCTCAACCTCGTGAACAATGCGGTGGATGCCCTCACCGGGGCGGGCCACGGGGGCGGCTCGCTCACCCTCGCCACGGCCTTTCGCCACGGCTCGGTGGCTCGCACCGGCGCCGATGCTGTTTCGCCCGCTCCCCTTGAGGTCACCGTCGAAGACGACGGGCCGGGGGTACCTCCCGCCCTGCAGTCGCGCCTGTTCGATCCCTTCGTCACCGGCAAGGCCACGGGCGAGGGGCTGGGGCTGGCGCTGGCCGCCAAGTTCGTGGCCGAGCACGACGGGGCGCTGGAGTTCGAATCCCGCCCCGGCCGCACGGTCTTCCGCGTCCGACTGCCCGCCGCCCCCAAACCAGCCTCTAAACCCAAGTCGTCGAAAACTGGAGAGCCCCTTTGAACGCCCCGCTTCCGAAGGTTCTGATCGCCGACGACGACGCCTCCATCCGCCTGGTGCTCAGCCACGCTTTCACACGCGCCGGGTTTCAGGTGCGGGCCACAGGGGCGGCGGGCACGCTTCTGAAGTGGGCCACGGAGGGCGAGGGCGATGTGGTCGTCACCGACGTGATGATGCCCGACGAGAACGTGTTCGACGTTCTGCCCCGCATCCGCGCAGCCCGGCCCAACCTGCCCATCGTGGTCATGAGCGCCCAGAACACCGTGCTCACCGCCGTGGCGGCGGCCGAGCGGGGCGCGTTCGAATATGTGCCCAAGCCGTTCGATCTGGATGAGATCGTGGCCGTGACCCGCCGGGCGCTGGAGCCCGCCCGCAAGGCCGGGGGGCGCCGCACGGCCCCGGCCAGCCCCAAGCTGAATCGGCCGACCGAACCCCTGCTCGGCCGCTCGCCTGCGATGCAGGGCCTGTATCGCGGGCTGGCCCGGCTGGTGGCCAGCGATGCGCCCGTTCTGATCACCGGCGAGCCGGGCTCGGGCCGCACGCTCATCGCCCGGGCGCTGCATGATCTCGGTCCGCATGCGGAGAAGCCATTCCTCATCGCCTCCACCGCCTTCGCAAGCGTAGGCGAGGTGATGGAGCGCCTCACCCGCGAACCCGCAGGCGGCGCCGTGCTGCTGGAAGGCCTGGATGAGGCGACGCCGGAGGTTCAGGCCCGGCTGGGCCCGTGGATCGACGAGCTCGACGCCCTGCCGCCGCGACTGCGCCCCCGCGTGCTGGCCACGGCTGGCGTCTCGGCAGAGGGACGGTCGGGCGAGGGGGCGATCCGGCGCGACCTCTACGATCGCATCGCCGTCGGCCGCCTGCGCGCGCCCCCGCTGCGCGAGCGGCCGGATGACATTCCCGAGCTTCTCCGGGCAACCCTCTCCAGCCTCGGCGAAGCGGCGCCCGGCGTGGACCCGGCGGCCGAGGCGCGGATCAAGGCTCACGACTGGCCGGGCAACGTGCGCCAACTGCAGTCGCTCGTGCGACGCCTGGCGCTGATGACGGCAGGCCCGGTGATCACCCTGGAAGCGGTGGAGGCGGAGCTCGAACGGGCGCCCCCGCCCACCGAGGAGGCCGGCGGGATCGATGCCGCCCTGGCCGACGCGGTGACGATCGCCTTCGCCCAGGGCCCCTTGGCCGATGTTCATGAGCGGCTGGTGGAAGCCTTGGAGCGGCCGATGATTCGGGCAGCCCTCGCGGCAGGGGGCGGGGCGCAGTTGCGTGCGGCCGAGATCCTCGGGCTGAACCGCAACACCCTGCGCAAGAAGATCACCGATCTGGGGCTGCGCTAGCCTGCGAAAGCGGCAGCGGCCTTACGGCTGCGCTCTAACGGCGACATCAGTGTTGTAATCTGCGCACACACGGCCGATTGTCAGGCTATGTCGAGCGCAGACGCCCTCGCCACCGGGGCAGCATTCCCGGGGCCGCCTTCGGGGCGGGTGAGCTTCCTGCCCGGGCGGGGGCGGTTCGTCTTCGCGGGCGTCTACGCCGTTTGCGCGCTGCTCACCGGCATAACCATCTTCCTCACGGCGGCGGCCCCGGCGGCGCGGTCTGTGGGGCCGGCCTCCTCTCTTCTGCTGTCGATCCTGGCGGTGGATTTCGCGGGCGTGCTCGGCCTCGTGGGCGTGGGCCTGTGGCGTGTGCTGGCCCTCTTCGGCCCGTCACAGCGAGATGCGGGGCTGCGGCTGCACCGCCGCTTCGTGGGCCTGTTCGCCCTGGCGGCCGTGGCGCCGGCGGTGATCGTGGCTCTGTTCTTCGGCCTTCTGGTCACCCGCGGGGTCGAGAGCTGGTTCTCGTCGCGGGTGCGCACCACGGTCGACAAGTCGGCCACCATCGCCCGGGCTTACGTGGGCGAGCAGCAGGCCTTCGTTCGCAAGCGCATCCCGCCCATCGTGGGCGACCTTGCCAGGGCCGAGCCCTATTTCGGCTACGGCCGCATGGCGTTCTCCCGTCTGCTGCTGGAGGAGATGGTCACCTACGACTTCGCCGCCATCTACGTGATCGACCACGAGGGCCGGGTGCTGGCGAGGGCCGAGCAGGCCGGGGCACCGCCCTTCGCAGCCCCTCCGCCGGAGACAATCAACGGGGCCGGGCGCGAGGTGCAGCTGACCCTCGACTCCCTCGACATGGCCCGCGCCCTCTTCAAGCTGGACGGGTTCGCCGACGCCTACGTCTACCTCGTGCGGCCGCTGGGGGAGGGGGTGATGAGCCAGCTGCGCTCCTCCGAAGCCTCCGTTGTGGCCTACCGGGAGGCTGAGCGGGCGCGGGGCCGCATCCAGCTCGTGTTCGCGCTCAGCTATGCGGTGACGGCGCTCCTCGTGCTTGTCGGGGCGGTTTGGCTGGGGATTGCCGCGGCCTCGTCCATCGCGGCCCCCATCGCCCGGCTCGTGCAGGCAGCGGACCGGGTGGCAGCGGGCGATCTCGCGGCCCGGGTGCTAATGGGCGACGAACCGCCAGAGATCGCCGTGCTCTCCCGCGCCTTCGACCGGATGACCGCCGACCTCGCCGCCCAGCAGACGGCCCTGCGCACCGCCAGCATCGACGCCGAAGGCCGCCGCCGCTTCATTGAAACAGTCCTCTCCGACGTGAGCGCGGGCATCGTCGGACTGGACCGCGAGGGGGCGATCTCCGTCCTCAACCTGCGCGCGGCCGCTCTTCTGGGCCTCAGCGTCACGGCCTCCGTAGGCGTGCCGATCCTCCTGGCCGCCCCGGAACTCACCCCCGTCGCCGACCGCGCGGCCCGCTCAGGCGTGGATGCGGAAGCCGAGATCGACGTGAAGCGGCAGGGCGAAGTGCGCCGACTGCGCGTGCGGGCCTCTGGCGGGGGCGAGGGAGGGCTGGTGCTGACCTTCGACGACATCACGCGCCTCCTCACCGCCCAGCGCAACGCCGCCTGGCGCGACGTGGCCCGGCGCATCGCCCACGAGATCAAGAACCCGCTCACCCCGATCCAGCTCTCCGCGGAGCGCCTGCGCCGCAAGTACCGCCGCGAGATCACCACCGACCTCGAGACCTTCGACCGCTGCACCGACACCATCATCCGCCAGGTGGGCGACATCGGCCGCATGGTGGACGAGTTCTCCTCCTTCGCCCGCATGCCAGAGCCCGTCTTCGCCGAAGAAGCCGCGGGCGACCTTCTGAAAGACGCGGTGTTCGCCCAACGGGTCGCCTATCCCGACGTGGCCGTGGAGATGCCGCCGCCGCCTGCGCTCCTGATCAGCGCGGATGGGCGGATGCTGGGTCAGGCCCTTGCAAACGTTCTCAAGAATGCCGGAGAGGCGGTCTCGGCCCGCATGGCTGCCGAGCCCGGGCTCGTCGGCACGATTCATGCGCAGCTGATCAACGACGGCCCCGACGTGTGCTTCGTCGTCGAGGACAACGGCATCGGCCTGCCCGTGAAGGACCGCGAGAGATTGACCGAACCCTATGTGACGACACGGGAAAAAGGCACGGGCCTCGGCCTCGCCATCGTGCGTCGCATCGTGGAGGAGCACGGCGGGCACCTCGTCTTGACCGACGCCCGCGTCACCCCCGGCGCGCGCGTGATCCTGCGCCTTCCCCTCAGGGGGCGGGCGTCGAACGAACAGCCGCTGCAGACCATCGCAGCGGCGGATTAGGAGCGGACCATGGCTGCAGACATCCTCGTCGTCGACGACGAAGCCGACATCCGGGATCTCGTGGCCGGCATCCTCGAGGACGAGGGCTACGCCGTGCGCACCGCGGCCGACTCGGACTCCGCCCTGGCGGGCATCCGGGCGCGGCGGCCGTCGCTCCTGATCCAGGACATCTGGATGCAGGGTTCAAGCCTTGACGGGCTTGAGGTGCTGGACGCGGTCAAGGCGCTCGACCCGGAGCTGCCGGTGGTCATGATCTCCGGCCACGGCAACATCGAAACCGCCGTCAGCTCCATCAAGCGCGGCGCCTACGACTTCCTCGAAAAGCCCTTCAAGTCAGACCGCCTTCTGCTCGTGGTGGAGCGGGCGCTGGAGAGCGCGGCGCTGAAGCGGGAGAACAAGCGCCTGCGCCAGCAGTCGATGGCGCCGGACGGCATCGTCGGCCGCTCCGCCGCCGCCCACCAGCTGCGCTCGCTCATCGGCCGGGTCGCGCCGGCCAACAGCCGCATCCTCATCGCGGGCCCGCCGGGTTCCGGCAAGGAGCTCGTGGCGCGGATGATCCACCAGTCGAGCCTGCGCGCGCGCAACGACTTCGTGGCGATCTCCGCCGCCGGCGTCACCCCCGAGCGGCTGGATTCCGAGCTCTTCGGCGAGGAGGGGGCAGGGGGCGCGCCCCACAAGATCGGCGTTTTCGAGCGCGCCCACGGGGGCACCCTGTTCATCGACGAGGTGGCCGACATGCCGCGCGAGAGCCAGGGCCGCATCCTGCGCGTGCTGGTCGAGCAGCGGTTCCGCCGGGTGGGTGGCGACCAGGATGTGCAGGTCGATGTGCGGGTGGTGTCGTCCACTTCCAAGGATCTGCGCGAGGAGATCTCGGCCGGTCGGTTCCGGGAAGACCTATTCCACCGCCTGAACGTGGTGCCCGTGCGCGTGCCGGGCCTGGCGGAGCGGCGGGAGGATATCTCCGAGCTTGTCGGTCACTTCATCGACCGCATCTCGGAGGCCACCGGCCTGCCGCGCCGCATCCTGGGGGAGGATGCCATCGCCACCCTGCAGGTTCATAACTGGCCCGGAAACGTGCGGCAGCTGCGCAACAACGTGGAGCGGCTGATGATCCTGGCCACCGGCGACCCGTCCGAAACCATCTCTGCCGAAATGCTGCCGGCGGAAGTCGCGGCCACGGGTTCGGCAGGGGCCGTGGGGCCCGAGCGCATCATCGCCCTGCCGCTGCGCGATGCCCGGGAGGTGTTCGAGCGGGAGTATCTCGGCGCCCAGATCCTGCGCTTCAACGGCAATATCAGCCGCACGGCGGCCTTCATCGGCATGGAACGCTCGGCGCTCCATCGAAAGCTGAAATCGCTGGGGGTCTCGCCCCTGCGCGGCGGCGCCGAGGACGAGGAGGAGTGAGCGCGCCTGCGCCTGCGCCCCAGCCTGCGCCCCAGCCTGAGTCACAGCCTCAACCTATGTCGATCCTGATCCGCAATGCCGTCGCCGGAGATGCGCCCCTGGTGTTCGACTTCGTGGCGCGTCTCGCCGAATACGAGCGGCTGGCGCACGAGGTCACCACCAACGCCGACGACCTGCATGTCGCGTTGTTTGGGCAAACGCCCCGGGTGTTCTGCGACATCGCCGAGGTGGACGGCGAGCCCGCAGGCTTCGCACTGTGGTTCTACACCTTCTCCACCTTCGTCGGTGGCCACGGCATCTACCTCGAGGATCTGTTCGTCACCGAGGCGGCCCGGGGCAGGGGCATCGGAAGGGCGCTTCTGGCCACCCTCGCGCGACGCTGCGTGGAGGGGGGCCTCGCCCGCCTGCAGTGGTCGGTGCTCGATTGGAACGCCCCGTCCATCGCCTTCTACGACTCGCTGGGCGCCCGCCCGTTGGACGACTGGATCGGCTACCGGCTGTCTGGCGAACCGCTCAACGCCCTGGCGGGGCGGTCATGACCAGATCGGCCTGATCAAGGATATGCGGGCGACCTTAACCTGACGGGCGCAAACGGGGCGGGGCCAGAACCTGTTGTGGCCCCAAGGAATTCGCTTGGCGGGCGGAGAATCTGTTCTCCTCCCCTCAGGCGGGGTTAGTCTCTGCAGATGACCTCCGACCGACCCCCTTCCTCGTCCGCATGTGGGCTCGCCCCTGGCGGGGAGGAGGGCGGGATGTCCGGATGTCCGGCATTCTTCGAAATCGGACACGAACGCCGCGGCGGGGCCTGCGCATGAGCCGCGTCGCCTACGTGAACGGTCGCTATGGCCCGCCTGCGCAGGCCAGTGTGAACGTGGAGGATCGCGGCTTCCAGTTCGCCGATGCCGTCTACGAGGTGTGGGCGGTGCTGGGCGGGCGGCTGGCGGAGTGCGAGGGCCACCTCGACCGGCTGGAGCGCAGCCTGCGCGAACTGCGCATAGCCGTTCCCATGCCCCGGGCGGCTCTGGTGGTGGTGCTGCGGGAGGTGGTGCGCCGCAACCGCGTGCGCGAAGGCATCGTCTACCTGCAGATCAGCCGGGGGGTGGCCCGGCGCGACCACGCCTTTCCCACGACGCCCGTTCGCCCAACCGTGGTGATCACGGCGCGCAGCCTGAACAGCACAGCGATCGAGGCGAAGGCGCTGGCCGGCGTTTCGGTGATCACCCGGCCGGAAAGCCGCTGGGCCCGCTGCGATATCAAGACCACAGGGCTCCTGCCCAACGCCCTCGCCAAACAGGCCGCCAAGGAGGAAGGCGCCGCGGAAGCCTGGTTCGTGGACGGGGATGGGTTCGTCACCGAGGGGGCCTCCACCAACGCCTGGATCGTCACGGCTGACGGTGCGCTGGTCACCCGCGACACCGGGGCCAACATCCTGCGAGGAATCACCCGAGCCTCGGTTCTGCAACTGGCCGCCGAGCTGCAGCTGCGGATCGAGGAGCGGCCCTTCACGCCCGCCGAGGCCAAGGGCGCGCGGGAAGCTTTCATCACCGCCGCCTCCGCCTTCGTTTCGCCCGTCATCCGGGTGGATGGCGATGGAGTGGGCGATGGAAGGGTCGGCCCGGTGGCGAAGCGGCTGCGGGCGCTCTATCTTGAGCGGGCGAGGGCGACGGCGGTTTGATCCGCCGAACCTCTCCAACTTTGTGTGACGGCGCTGGGTGCCCAAACCGATCCCGCAAAGCGGGACGAACCTAAGGACTGGAACGATGACTGCCGAGAAGAAGCAGAACCTGCAGGACACGTTCCTGAACAGCGTGCGCAAGACCAAGACCCCCCTCACCATCTTTCTCGTTAACGGGGTGAAGCTGCAGGGGGTGGTGACGTGGTTCGACAATTTCTGCGTGCTCTTGCGTCGCGACGGGCAGAGCCAGCTCGTCTACAAACACGCCATCTCCACCATCATGCCCTCGCAGCCGGTGCAGCTCTATGAGCCCTCGGCGGAGGACGCCGAGGTTTGAGCGAGCCCGCAGCCCAGGGCAGAAACGGCGGCGTTGATCATCGCCCGGTGATCCAGCGCGCCGTGGTGATCCGCCCGGTTCGGGCAGGCTCGCGCTCCCTGCGATCACCGGCCGAGCGGCTGGAAGAGGCCGTTGGCCTGGCAGTGGCGCTCGATCTGGAGGTCGTGCGGGCGGAATCGGTGCCCCTGCGCAAGGCGACGCCTGCCACGCTCCTGGGCTCGGGCCGGGTCGAGATGCTCAAGATCGAGGCTCAGGCCGTCGAGGCGGATGTAGTCGTGATCGACGATGCGCTGAGCCCCGTGCAGCAGCGCAACCTCGAAAAGGCGCTGGACCTGAAGGTGATCGATCGCACCGGGCTGATCCTGGAGATCTTCGCCCGCCGCGCCCGCACGGCCGAGGGCAAGCTGCAGGTGGAACTAGCCCGGCTCGACTATGAGAAGTCTCGCCTCGTGCGCACCTGGACCCACCTGGAGCGCCAATCGGGTGGCTTCGGCCGCACCGGCGGCCCGGGCGAGCGCCAGCTGGAACTCGACCGACGCCTGATCGCCGACCGTGTGCTGAAGCTCAAGAAAGACCTGGAGGAGGTGCGGCGCACCCGCACCCTGCACCGCCGGGCCCGCGAGCGTGCGCCTTACCCCACCGTGGCGCTGGTGGGCTATACCAACGCCGGCAAGTCGACCCTCTTCAACCAGCTCACCGCCGGCGGGGTGCTGGCGCAGGACATGCTGTTCGCCACGCTCGACCCTACACGCCGCGCCATGAAGCTGCCCGACGGGCGGCCCGCGATCCTCTCGGACACGGTGGGCTTCATCTCCGACCTGCCGCACGAACTGGTCGCCGCCTTCCGCGCCACACTGGAAGAGGTGGAGGAGGCCGATCTCGTGCTGCACATCCGCGACATCGCCAGCCCCGACACCGACGCCCAGGCCGCCGACGTTCGTGACGTGCTGGGCCAGCTTTCCCTGCCCACCGAAGCCGAGGGCGGCCCCCACCGGATAGAAGTCTGGAACAAGGCCGACAAGCTGACCGCCGAGGCACGGGAAGACGTGCTGAGCGATCTCACCCGTGTCGGCTCCGAGCCTGCGCCGTCCCTCGTCTCGGCGCTCACGGGGGAGGGCTGCGAAGCGCTGCTGAAGCGGATCGCCGAGCTGATCGACACCGACCCCGCCGTCGAGATCAGGCTGTCGGCCGGGGAGGGCGAGGTGCTGGCCTGGCTCTATCGCCACGGTCGTGTGGAGGCGCGGGACGTGGCCGACGACGGCGGCCAGGTGCTGCAGGTCCGGCTGGACGACCAGGCGCTTGGACAGCTGGCCACCCGCTACCCCAAGGCCGACGTCCGCGGCGTCGTGCGAACGGTGATGGCGGCGGAGTAGGGCGGTCTAGGCCTGACGTTCAACGGCCTTGGCCTCGTTCCACAGCCTGTCCATCTCCTCCAAGGTCGATCCCTCGGGCGAGGAGCCGCGCCGCGCCAGCTGAGCCTCTATATATCTGAATCGGCTTATGAACTTCTGGTTTGTCAGGCGTAGGGCAGCCTCGGGATCCACATCCAGCTTGCGGGCCAGGTTGGCGCAGACGAACAGGAGGTCGCCCAGTTCGCCCTTGGCTTTCTCCAGGTCGCCAGCCTCGATCTCGGCTTCCAGCTCGGCTGTCTCCTCGTGCAGCTTGGCGAGCACAGTCTTCGCATCCGGCCAGTCGAACCCCACCCGCGCCGCCCGCTTCGTCAGCTTCACCGCCCGAATGAGGGCAGGCAGACTCACCGGCACGTCGTCCAGCACGCCTGCGAGGTGCGCGCCCTTGGCCGCGCGCTCGGCGGCCTTGCGAGCCTCCCAGTCGAGCATCTTGTCGGCCGACCCCGCAAACCGCGCGTCGCCGAACACATGCGGATGGCGCCGCACCATCTTGTCGGCGATCGCCTGCGCCACGTCATCAAAGGCGAAGACGCCTTGCTCCTCCGCCATCCGCGAATGGAACACCACCTGCAGGAGCAGGTCGCCCAATTCCTCTTTCAGATCCGCAAGATCGCCACGCTCGATCGCGTCGACCACCTCGTAGGCTTCTTCCACCGTGTAGGGAGCGACGGTGGCGAAGGTCTGCTCCAGATCCCACGGACACCCTGTCTCCGGATCCCGCAACCGCGCCATCACGTCGAGCAGCTGTTGGATCGGGGAGGGCTGTGGCATCCGGCGAACCTAGCGCAACAGCGCGGAGTCGTCCGCGACGACGCGGCCGGGTGCCGAGCGATTGCCGCCTCGAATGGCAATGCCTAAGCTTCTTCCGGCACTGCACCTTGGGGAACCCGTTTGGCCTCGACCATTGAAGTGCATCCGAACCGCTACGCCCGCGCGGCAGGGGCAATCTATCTGCTCGTGATCCTGTTCGGAGGGTTCTCCGAAGGGGTGGTGGCGAGCAGGCTCGTGTCCAGCGATGCCGCCGTCACGGCGCAGAACATCATGGCGGCATCGACGCTCTGGAAAATCAGCCTTGCGGGCAATCTCATCGTGCCCCTGATCGCTGTCGTCCAATTGTGGATCGAATATCTGCTCTACAGGCCGGTCAGCAAGAACTTCGCGTTGCTGTTCCTGCTTTTCAACATCGCTTCGTTATCCGTGGAGGCTGTAAGCAAGGTCTTCCAGATGCTTGTGCTTCCGATCCTGGCTGGGCACCACCTTGGGCGCGCGTTCACGGCTCCACAGCTCTACGCCCTGGCTCATATCGCACTGGGTGTGCATGATATCGCCTTCAACGTCGCGCTGATATTCTTTGGGTGCGCCTGCCTGTTGAGCGGTGGGCTCATCATCCGGTCGCGTTACCTGCCGAGGGCGGTGGGCGTTTTGATGGGGATTGCCGGGGCCTGCTATCTGATCTCATCGTTTTCGGTGCTTTTCGCGCCGGCGCTGGCGGACTTCCTCAGCCCGTGGATCCTCCTGCCACCGCTCGTCGGCGAGTCCTCGCTCTGCCTGTGGTTGCTGTTCAGGGGCGTCGATGTTCGGGAGTGGCAGGCCCGTCTGGCCCAGATGGCCTGACATGGGCGAGAAGGCAGGGGCCGGCTCCGCCCGTGTGCATGTTTGCGCCTAAGAGAGATTATCGGAAATGAACGGAGGAACTCAGACCGCGATTTCGAAGCGCATTCCGTCGTAACCGACCTCCACCCCGGCTGGCAGGCGGGCCGAGAGAGCCGCGTAGTCCAGGTCGATGTGCAGGTTCGTGAGGATGGCGCGGCGGGGCTTCAGGCGCTCGATCCATTCCAGCGCCAGGGCCACGTGGGCATGGGTGGGGTGCGGCGTCTCGCGCAAGGCGTCCACGATGAAGGTGTCCACCCCCGCCAGAACCTCGAACGCGGCGTCTGGCAGGCCGACCACGTCAGCCGAATAGGCCACGGCACCCAGCCGGAAACCCAGCGATCGCACGCCGCCGTGATCCTGATCATATCCGACCACCGGAATGGCGCCGGAAGGCCCATCGACGCTAAACGCCGTGCCCGGCGGCAGCATTTGGCGACGCGCGGCGATGGCAGGATATCCGCCTTCACCCCTGAAGATGTAGCCGAATCTCCGCTGAAGGGTTTCCCAGGTGGCTGCGTCGGCCCAGCACGGGATCAGGCCGCGCTGTCGCAGGTAGAAGGCGCGAAGGTCGTCGATTCCGTGAACCTGATCGGCGTGGTCGTGGGTGTAGAGCACGCCGTCCACCCGGGTGACTCCCGCCGCTGCCGTCTGCTGGCGAAGCTCGGGCGCGGTGTCGATGAGCACGGTGGTTTCCGGCCCGCCATCGGCGCTCCGCCGCCGCACCAGCAGCCCGCAGCGGGTGCGCCGGTTCCTGGGCTCGGCCGGGTCGCAGACGCCCCAGTTGCCATCCGCGCGCGGAACACCGCCCGAGGAGCCTGAGCCGAGGATCGTCACCTCCAGCACCGCGGTCACGGGCGGGGAATCCGGTCGAACAGGGCGAAGAAGGCGTCGGCCGTGCGCGCCTCGGTGTCTGCGAGGGTCCAGCCGCGCACGTCGGCGAGCTTGGCGGCCACGTGCGGCAGGAACGACGGCTCGTTGCGCCGCCCGCGCATGGGGATCGGCGCGAGGTAGGGGCAGTCGGTTTCGAGGATGATGCGGTCGGCCGGCATGTCGGCGATCACCGCCCTCACCTCGCCCGCCGCCTTGAAGGTGGCGATGCCGGAGACCGAGAACCACGCTCCCAGGGCGGCCGCCCGCCGGGCGAGATCGGTGCCGGAGGTGTAGCAGTGCAGCAGGAGCTTGAACGGGGCCGCCGCATGGGCGTCCTCCAGCATCTGCGCCATCTCCTCATCGGCCTGCCGCGTATGCACCACAAGCGGCAGCCCGGTGCGCTGGGCGGCCCGGATATGGGCTGCGAAAACCGCGTGCTGCACATCGGGCGGGCTGAGGTCGTAGTGATGATCCAGACCGCATTCGCCCACACCCACACACCGGGGCGAGCCCTCGATGCCGAGGATGAGATCATCCGCGCCAAGCTGCGGATTTTCCTTGGCTTCATGCGGATGCGTTCCGACCGTGTGCCAGATGTCGCTCGTGCCGGTGGCGACGTTGCGCACGGCATCGAGGTTGGTCAGCCGGTCGCAGATGTTGACCATGATGCGGATGCCCGCCTGCCGCGCGCGGTCGATCACGTCGGCCCGGTCGGCATCGAACGCCGGTGCGTGAAGATTCACGTGGCTGTCGATGAGCATGGCGTCAGGCCGCCCGTCTGCCCGCGGCCCGCAGGTCGCCGATCACGCTCCACAGGGCGTCCGCCCGGTCGAGATTGACGCCCTCCACCTCTCCCGGCAGCTGGTCGAGCCTGCGCCACAGGGCGGCCCAGGTGGCCCCGCGATGAGGATCGGCCGCCGCCCGCTCGCGCACGGCCTGGGCCAGCGCCTCGACGACGCCTGCGAACGCCGCACCCCCCTCCCCGCCGCGAAACCGCTCGGTAAGCTTCTGCAGGGTGGGCGCATCCAGATCCGGCAGGCGGTCGAGGAAGGCGCGCGCGTCGAAGCCCGCGGCGTCCGCACCGCGAACGAGATCGCCCGGCGACACGGCGCCCGGGCGGAACGCCAGACCCTCCCGCTCCGCGAAGCCCTCCAGCTCGGCCTGCGTCCATGGCCTGAAGGTCAGGCGGCGGCAACGGGAGCGGATCGTGGGCAGAAGGCGGCCCGGTGCGTGGCAGACGATCAGGATGACGCTGCCGGTGGGCGGCTCCTCCAGCGTCTTGAGCACGGCGTTGGCGGCGTTCAGGTTCAGGTCGTCGGCAGCGTCGATGATCGCCACCCGGCGCGGCGCGAGGCCGGGGGCTTTGGTGAACACCTCGGGCAGGCGGCGGGCTTCGTCCACCGAGATCGTGCGGCGGTTCTCGCCGGTCTCGTCGCGGTCGATCACGGTGAGGTCGGGGTGCGAGCGGGCGGCGATCAGGCGGTTCACCGGATCGCCCGGCGCGCTGCCCAGCGGCCCAAGCCCAGGGTCGGCCAAAGCACCGAGAAGCCGCCGGGCCGCGCGGAATGCGAACGCGGCCTTGCCCAGCCCCTTCGGGCCGGTGAGGAGCCAGGCGTGATGCAACCGCCCGTTCGACAGAGCTGATTCGAAGATGGCGGCGGGCGTGTCGATCCCCTCGAGCGGCTCGAACCGCTCCCGCTGCGGCCTGGGATCGCTCATGCGCCCAGGACCGGCGCCACCTGCGCCCACACGACGGTTTCAACCGCATCGGGCGAGCCCGCGGCGTCGACCACCCGGCAACGCTCGGGTTCTTCGCCCGCGATGGCGAGGAAGGCTGAGCGCAGGCGCTGGTGGAAGGCCGCACCCTTGCCTTCGAAGCGGTCGTCTCCCCCCCGCTCGGCGGCGCGCGCGAGGCCCGCATCCACCGGCAGGTCCAGGATCAGCGTCAGGTCCGGCCGGGTCGTGCCCACGACGGCCTTGTCCACGACGCCGACGAGCGCTTCATCCAGCCCGCCGCCAGCCCCCTGATAGGCGCGGCTCGAGTCGGCGAAGCGATCGCTGAGCACCACCGCCCCTCGCTCCAGCGCCGGGCGGATGGTGCGTTCCAGGTGATCCGCCCTCGCGGCGTAGAAGATGAGGAGTTCCGCAAGGGGCGACCAGCGGTCGTGGGCGCCAGAGACCACAAGGTCTCGCAGGGCCTCGGCTCCGGGCGATCCGCCGGGCTCCCGCGTGGCCACGACCTCGCGACCGGCCGCGCGCAGACGGGCGGCCAACCGGCGGAGCTGGGTGGATTTGCCCGCCCCCTCCCCGCCTTCGAAGGTGATGAAAACGCCTCTTGTCACCCCCGTCTCATCTCCCGCTTCGAGGCGGGAGACAAGGCGCAGGGTGCCACCGTCAAGGAGTGGGAGACACCACGTGGGCGGCGAGGAAGCCGAGGTCGCGGGCCCTGTCCTGGGCTTCGCGGGCCTCGCCCTCGTCGGATAGCGGGCCGAGCGTCACTCGCCACAGGGTCACGCCCTGGCGGTCCAGCGAGGTCACCTGAGCCCGACCGGCGGAGGCGAGCGACACCACGGCGCGATCGGCCTTGGAGCGATCTGCGAAAGCGCCCACCTGCACGCCATAACGGGCATGAGACGGCCGGGCGGCCTCCACCGAGCGGCGGGGCATGTTGGCGGCGACCCGGGCGCTGGTGTCGGCATAGCGAACCCGCACGTGGGCGGCCTCGCCCTGCGCCATTCCCAGGGCACGAGCGGCGGCGGGGCTGAGGCTGAGGATGCGGCCCGGGGCATAGGCCCCGCGGTCGTTGATGCGGACCGACACGCGCTTTCCGGTATCTAGATTGGTCACCTCCACCACACCGGGCAGCGGCAGGGTGGCGTGGGCCGCGGTCAGGGCGCGCGGATCGAACGCCTCGCCGCTGGCGGTGCGACGGCCGCCTGAGTATTCCGACGCGAGGCCCCGCTCGTCGTACGAGGGGTCTGCGGCGGGCACGAACCACACCCCGCCCGCTTCGTAGGGGGCGCCGAGGCGGGTGGCGGGGGCCGCCGAAGCGGCTCCGGCGACGAGGACGACAGCGGCCGCACAAAACGCGCTGCCGGAGACGGCGAACAGCCGGCTCGAAACCATGATGCACCTCAAAGGTCGATAGATCCGCGGTCTGCGAACCTTTCAGACCGCTCCGCAGCCGCGCTTCGCACGACCTTTCCCGGAGCTCACGATGACCATACCCGCCCGCCTTGAAGGTGCGCTTAAGCGGGAGGGTTAAGATGGCGTGACCCGCCTATCGCCTGCGACGTTCTTGCCTGCTAAGCGCATCGCCTCCCCGAACCGGGGCGGGTGGCCGAGTGGTTTAAGGCAGCGGTCTTGAAAACCGCCGTGGGTGAAAGCCCACCGTGGGTTCGAATCCCACCCCGCCCGCCAGGGCGGCGCAGGCTCGCCTTATCCCTTCGACACCACGGGGAAACAGGCGCATTCACCGCGCGTGGCCCAAGGGCCGCTGTGCGACTTGGGAGAGCGACGTGGCCAAGGGTCAGAAGAAGAGCAACAAGGAAGTGCGCAAGCCCAAGGCCGAGAAGGCCAAGCCGGCCGTCGCCGCGGGCAAGGATTTCCTCACGCCGCCCGGCAAGAAGTAGGCACCCTCCGCGCCGCTTCCTCGAGCCTGCGGCCAAAGGCGCGCTCCCGCTCACTCTCGACCGCGCGCATAAGCTTGGGCGATGGGGGCGTTGCGTACATTCGAAGTGCACAGGCGTGGCCTGCTGGCTGGGGCCGGCGGGGTGCTTGCCACTGTCGCTCTCGCCCCGGCGACCGGATTCGCGCAGGCCTCCGCCGTTTCGGGTGCTGAGTCCTGGATCGGTTACGACGCCCGGCTGCGCGCCCTCCTCGACCAGCCGCCCGGCGGCGGCTTTCAGACGAACGTCGAAGCCCGCATCCTGGCCGAGACCAACCGGTTCCGGGGCGAGCACGCCCTTCCGCTGCTCAAGCCGCACGAGGGGCTGGACCGGGTGGCGCGCGCCGCGGCCGCCGACATGGCCACGCGCAATTTCTTCGATCACCACTCGCCCGAAGGCCACGCCCCCTCGGAGCGCGTCGGCCTCCTCGCCCGGGAGCTGTGCGGGGCTTCCGGCGAGAACATCGCCTATCAGGAAGGCGGCGACGCCCCCACGGGCCGCACGTTCTTTGAGCAATGGCGCGAGAGCCCCGGCCACCGGGAGAACATGCTCCGCAGCCGCTACACCCATGCGGGCCACGGCGTCGTGACTGTTGGCGAGCGCACCTATGCGGTCGCGACCTTTGCGGAGGAGCAGGTGCGGCTGGGGGCCGAGCCGCCCCTGCGGCTGCAGGACGATCAGGCGCTCTCGGCCGCCATGTCCCGGGCAGCCCCCGCCTTCGAGCGCTTCCAGGTGAGCGCGCCTGACGGCAGCGCCATGTCGTCGATCCTGAGCGTGGGCGAACTCGGCGGGCTGCCCTCGGGTGCGTGGCGGCTTCGACCGCATCTGCCTGACGGCGAGCGGCGCTTCCTCGTCCTGTGGGGTCCGATCTTCGTCGCAGGCTGACGACCGGAACGCCGCGACCCCTTCGGGTCTTTCGTTTCCGAGCGGATCGGGGAGCGGGTCGAGTGGCCAAGGCGCTGGCGGCCTACAAGGCCAAGCGGGATTTCAACAAGACGCAGGAGCCCTCGGGCGAAGCGACGCCGTCGGCCAGCGATCGCCTGCGTTTCGTGATCCAGAAACACGCCGCCACGCGCCTGCACTATGACTTCCGCCTCGAGCATGAGGGCGTGTTCCTGAGCTGGGCGGTGACGCGCGGACCCTCGCTCGATCCGCATGACCGCCGCCTGGCCGTGGAGGTGGAGGATCACCCCCTCGCCTATGGGGACTTCGAGGGCACGATCCCCAAGGGCGAATACGGCGGCGGCACGGTCATGCTTTGGGACCGGGGCTACTGGTCGCCCGAGCCCGGCACGACGGTCGAGCAAGGGCTGAAGACCGGCGACCTCAAGATCGTGCTGGAAGGCGAGCGCCTGCACGGAAGCTGGGTGCTGGTGCGCATGGAGCACGACCGCAATGCCCGGCCGGGAGCCAAGGGCCGCACGAACTGGCTGCTCATCAAGCACAAGGACGACGCAGCGGTTGCCGGCGACAACGACGCGTTGCTCAAGGAGAACGCCACCTCCGTCGCCTCCGGTCGCACGATGGAGGCGATCGCCGCCGGTACGGGCAAGGGGCCGACCGCTTTCATCACCGCCGAGCCTGCGGAAAAGAAGCGCTCCGGCGCCAAGCGGGTGTGGAACTCGAACCGTGGCGATCCGGAAGCCTCGGCCGAGGCTGTGGCGGACGAGGTCGCGGCTGCCCCGCCGAAGGTCCTGGCGAAGGTCCTGGCTAAGGCCCCGGCGAAGCGCGCCAAGCCGCCAAGCCAAGCCGAAGCCCCGCCGGCATTCGTCGCACCCCAGTTGGCGGGGTCGGTCGATCACCCCCCGCTGGGCCCTGGCTGGGCGCATGAGATCAAGTTCGACGGCTATCGGCTCCAGCTACGGGCCGACGGAAAGGCCGCCACGCTGAAGACCCGCTCGGGCCTCGACTGGTCGCAGCGCTTCTCGGAGATCGCCCACGACGGCGCGTCACTGCCCCCCTGCCTGATCGACGGCGAGGCCGTGGCCCTCGACGCCCACGGCGCGCCGGACTTCGCGGGCCTCCAGCTGGCCCTGTCCGAACACAAGACGAGCGACCTCGTCCTCTTCGCCTTCGATCTCCTGCACGCTGACGGACAGGATTGGCGGGAGCGCCCGCTCTCCGAACGCAAGGCGCGGCTGAAGGCGCTCCTCGCTGGTGCCCCTGGGCGCATCCGCTACGTCGAACACTTCGAGACGGGCGGCGAAGCGGTGCTGCAGTCGGCATGCTCGATGCATTTGGAGGGTATCGTCTCCAAGCGGCTGAGCGCGCCCTACGTCTCGGGCCGCTCCGACAGCTGGACCAAGTCCAAGTGCCGCGGCGGGCAGGAAGTCGTGATCGCGGGCTGGACCAGCGAGGGCTCCGGGCGCTTCCGGTCGCTCCTGGCGGCAGTGAACCGCGATGGCAAGCTCATGTACGTTGGCCGCGTCGGCACCGGTTTCTCCGCCGAGAAGGTGGCAGCCATCCTGCCCACGCTCAAGGCTCAAGAGACCTCCGTCTCCCCCTTCGGCGATGCGAAGATCGCCCGCGGCGCCGGTGAGACCCACTGGGTGAAGCCGGTCCTGGTGGCGGAGATCGAAAGCGCCGGCTGGACCGGCTCGGGCTCTCTGCGCCAGGCCAGCTTCAAGGGCCTGCGCGAAGACAAGCCCGCAAACTCCATAGTGCAGGAAACCCCGGCGCCAGCACCGGACGCCCCGGGATCGACGCCGCCCTCCCCCGCCGCCGCGCGCAAGGCCAAGGCGAGCCTGACGCACGTGGTGGAGCGAAGCGGCCGCCCGATCGTAATGGGCGTCACCCTGTCGAACCCGGACAAGGTGCTTTAGCCCGCCGACCCGCCCGATCCCCTCGTCACCAAGCTCGATCTCGCCCGGTTCTACGAAGCGGTCGGGGAAGCGATGCTGCCGCACATCATCGGGCGGCCATGCTCGGTGATCCGCATGCCGGACGGGGTTGGCGGAGAGACGTTCTTCCAGCGCCACGCCTTGCCGGGAGCCTCGGCTCTGCTGACGATGGCGCACGTGCGCGACGACAAGAAGCCTTACATCCAGGTCGACCGGATTGAGGCCCTGGCCGCCATCGCCCAGATCGGCGGCGTGGAGCTGCATCCGTGGAACTGCGCACCTGATCGCTACGAAGTGGCGGGCCGCCTCGTGTTCGACCTCGACCCCGGCCCTAACGTGGACTTCGCGGCGGTGATCGCGGCGGCCAAAGAGGTGAACGCGAGGCTGGAGGCCGTAGGGCTCGAAGCCCTCTGCAAGACCACCGGCGGCAAGGGCCTGCACGTGGTCACGCCTCTGGATGCGACGGGTCGAAAGGGCGTGGAGTGGCCCGAGGCCAAGGCCTTCGCCAAGCGCCTGTGCGAGCAGATGGCGGCCGACAGCCCGCAGCGCTATCTCGTGACCATGGCCAAGGCACAGCGCACGGGGCGCATCTTCCTCGACTACCTGCGCAACGACCGCCTCTCCACCGCGGTCGCGCCCTTCTCGCCGCGGGGCCGACCGCACGCCCCGGTGAGCTGGCCCGTGACCTGGGGGCAGGTGAAGAAGGGCCTCGACCCATTGGCCTACACCATCGCAACCGTTCCGACCTTGATGGCCAGGGCGCACGCCTGGGATGGCTACCAGGCAGCCGCCCGCCCGCTCGCCCCGGCGATCAAGGCCCTGGGATGACGTGGGACGACGCCGCGGCCGTCGCCCTGTCGCTGCCCGGAACCGTGCTCTCCACGAGCTATGGCACCCCCGCCGTCAAGGTGAAGGCCGCCCTTCTCATGCGCCTGAAGGAAGACGGCGCGAGCGTGGTGCTGCTGATGGGCATGGAAGAGAAGGCGTGGCTTCTGGAGGCGGCACCCGAGGTATTTCACCAGACACCGCACTACGCCGGCTATCCGGCCATCCTGGCGAGACTCGACGTTCTCAGCCCGGACGAACTGGCGCGCATCGTCTCCCGAACCTGGCGGGCCAAGGCCCCCAAGGCGCTCGTGAAAGCCTTCGACGCCCAAGCCCTGCCGGGGCAAGCCTAGGAGGCTTTGCGCCGTGTGGCAGGCTTGCGCCGGGTCGCGGGCTTGTCGGCCGATTGGCGGGGCGCCGCCTTGCGAGGCGGAGGCGTCTTCCCCTGCAGGCTGGCTCGCAGCGCCTCCATCAGGTCGGAAACCTGCGTGTCCTTCGGTGCGGGGGCGAGCTTGGGTTTCTGGCCCTTCTCCTTCTCGGCGATCAGCGCCTTCAAGGCCTCCTCGTAGTTGTCGGTGAAGGTGGAGGGATCGAAGTCACCCTCCTGCTGCTCGATGATCTTCTCCGCGATGGCGAGCATGTTGCGGTCCACCTTTGCGTCGGGGATGTCGTCGAAATAGTCGGCGGCGGCCCTCACCTCGCCCTTGGTGCGAAGGGAATGAGCCACGATCCCCTTGTCGCGCGGCTCAAGCGCCAGCAGGCGCTCGCGGGTGTGCAGCACCACCCGGCCGAGCGCGATCTTCCCCGTCTCCACCATCGCTTGCCGGATCACTGCAAAGGCCTCGGCGGCGATCTTGCCGTCAGGCACGAGGTAGTAGGGGTCGTTCCAGTAGAGCCGGTCGATCTCGGTGGCGTCGACGAAGCGTTCGATATCGATGGTGCGCGTGGTCTCCAGGCGCACGGCCTTGATCTCGTCGTCGGTGAGGATGATGAACCGGTCCTTCTCCACCTCGTAGCCCTTGACCAGAGACGAGCGCTCGACCGGCCCGGTTTCAGGGTCGGTGACGACCATCTTGATGCGGTTGTTGGTCTTGGGGTTGATCAGGTTGAACGAAACGTCGCCAGCCCGACTGGTGGCGGTGTAGAGAGCCACCGGGCAGGTGACGAGCGACAGGCGCAGGTGCCCCTGCCAGGTCGGGCGCGCAGCCATGATGCGGGTATCCTCGTTCAGCCGTCGAAGCGGCAAACGTGTGACGGTCGCAATCGTTCAGGAGCCGTCGTGATTTCGCCGCAGCAGCCCCGCCTAGTCGATGCGCGCGGCCACCGGTGTCCGGTGCCCAGCCTCAGGCTCCGCAAGGCGCTGACCGATGCTGCGCCGGGGGAGGAGATCGTTCTCCTGGCCGACGATCCGATGGCGCGCATCGACGTGCCGCACCTGTGCGCTCAGCTGACCGCGGTCTTGCTCTCGGTGGAGGCTGCGTCCGACGGTTCGATCAGGTTCACGATCTGCGCCGCGGGCGCCTGAGCCGCCACCGGGTGGTGGAAGGCGTATTCCGTCTCGGTAGCCAGCGCGCCGCCGAAGAAGACTGCGTTCACGTTCCACGACAGCCAGATCAGGAACACCACGACCGCGCCGACGCCCCCATAGGTGGCGCCGAGGTTGGCGATCTGGCCCACATACACCGCGCTCAACGCCGATGCGCCGAGGCTGAGGAGCGATGCGGAGGCCCCCGCGATGATCGAGGCCCGCCACCCCACGACCTCGCTCGACATGGCGAAGCGGTAGAGCAGCGTCAGGCCCAGGGTCAGCGCCGCCGCCGCCCACGTCCACTCGTTGGAGATCAGCGAATGGCGCAGGGGCGCAAACCCGATGGCGCGGGAAACGATGCGCAGGGCGAGAACCGCGGTGGAGACGATGGCCACGAGGGCGAAGGCCGCCACCGCCACCACGGCGGCCATGATGTTGAAGCCGACGAAGCCCCGCGGCTTGTCCTCGTCGTGGATGAACGACAGGCCCGCCAGCAGCGCCTTCATGCCCCGGTGCGCCGCATAGACGCCGATCAAGACCGCAAAGGCGCTCTGCACCGAGATGGCCGGTCTGGCCATCGTGGTCAGCCGGGTCACCTGGTTCTGGAACAGTTCCTGCGCATCCGGCGGCAGAAGCCACGCCCAGCTGGCAGCCTGCGCCGCCGCCTGCTCCGGCGTGAACACCGTCGCGTAGAGCCCGACCAGCAGGGTGAGCGCCGGAAACACCGCCAGGAGGGCGAAGAACGACACGCCGCCCACGTAGAGCATCACGTCGCGCCCCCACAGGCGCACCAGCGCCCGGCGAAGCACACGCCCCACAGCCAAAACCTCCAGTCGCGAGCGGGGCATGCGCACCCGCCTTGAGCCTGCGTAAACCGGTGTTGTGGGAGGGGTGGGCGCCATGACGTTCCCGCGGCGTCTCGCACTTTGCGGCGCACCGTCGCCCCCTGCTAACATGCGTCGACTCCCGCGTCTAAAGTCGGAGCGGGCACAAGGATGGGTGATGGAAGGGGCCAAGGCGCCAGGAGATGAGGCCCGCGTGCTCGTGGTCGCGCCAGACGACCGGCTGGCCGGCGAGCTGTGCGGCGGCCTCGACAGGCTGGGCTGGCGCACCTGGACCGTTCGCGGGCCGATGGGTGCCCTGGCCGCGGCCCACCCCGGGCTGGACGCCGTGATCATCGACGTGAGCGGGGGTGCCGATCCGGGGCTTCTCGCCCTGCCCGACCGGTTGCGAGCGCTCGCGGCCCCCAGGCGTCTGCCGGTGATCGCCCTGGGTCGGCCAGAGCCTGCCCTCTCGAGGCTGGGCTTCGACCTGGCGCTGGCACCCCCCGTCCACCCCGTGCAGGCCGCCCTGCGGCTGGAGGTGCTGGTGCGCGCCGCGGCCGCGGAAGACGAGGCCGAGCTTCGGGCCGCCACCTTCGCCGCCCGGGGCCGCCCCCTGCCGCCGCTGGCCCCTGATCCGGCCCCCATGCAGATCCTGGCGGTGGGCGAGCCCGCGCCAAAGTTCCTCGCCCTGCGCCATGCGCTGGTGGCGGCCGGGGCCGAGGTGGTGGGGGCCTTCACCCCGTTCACCGCCTTCGACTACCTGCACGAGCGACCGTTCGACGCCGTGGTGCTGTGGGCGGGGGAAACCCATGCCGAGGCGCTCTCCATCGTCGGGGGCATGAAGCGCAACACCAAGCTGTTCCATATCCCCACCGTCCTGCACCTGCGCACCGGGGCTCAGGTGGCGCGGTCGGAGGCGTTC
The DNA here is from genome assembly GCA_038226305.1 of Caulobacterales bacterium. Classification (GTDB taxonomy): domain Bacteria; phylum Pseudomonadota; class Alphaproteobacteria; order Caulobacterales; family Caulobacteraceae; genus JASLDZ01. Next base: position 175,021 of record JBBRQN010000001.1, on the reverse strand, counting down.
CACCGCGGCCTTTCAGACATCGCCGCCGCAGACACCCCGCCGGAGGAGACGGCCCAGCGCATCCTGACCCTGGCGCAGGGCCACCGCCGCCAGAGCGCCATCCGCGCCCGGCTGGAAGGGGCGCGGGGCTCAGGCCTCATGGATGCCGCGACGGGGCTGTTCACCCGCGACCTGTTCGCCGCCCACCTCCTGCGGCTTTCCGGGGTGATGCGGGAGCGCAAGCGGCCTCTCGCGGTCGCCGTGCTGCGCATCGCCATGGGTCCGCATCTCGCCCAGGCCAAGCGGGGCGGCTGGATAGACCGGGCGGTGCCGCAGGTGGGGTCCATGATCGGCAGGCTCGTCCGCGCAGAGGACACGGCGGCGCGGCTGGGATCGGATGTCTATGCCCTGGCCATGCCGGGCGCGACGGCGAGCGCGGCCCGCAGCGCCGCCGAGCGCATCGCAGCGGTGATCGCCTGCACCGCCTTCGAGGCGGGCGACGGCGATGCCCCCTTCACGCTGGACTTCGACCTCGGCGTCTCCTCCGTCGAGCCGAACGAACCCCCCGCCGCAGCGCTGGAGCGGGCCGCCGCCCGCGCCCTCGTTCGCCGCGCGGGCTGACCAGCCTTCATCATGGAGTGCCTCCCGTGCACATGACGCCACAGACCATCTCCACGATCATCACCGTTCTGATCATCGGGGTGGTGATGGCGCTTCGCCTGCGAGGACTGAACCAGACCCGCACACTGAACCTCGCCACCATGTGGATTTTCCCGGTGGTGCTGCTCCTCGCGACGGCGGCGCTGCTGGTGCAGTTCCCGCCTCATGGCGCGGAGTGGCTTTGGCTGGGGCTCGCCTTCGCGGTCGGTGCCGGGCTCGGCTGGTGGCGGGGGCGGCTGATCCCCATCAGCGTCCACCCTGAGAACGACACGCTGGAGACCCGCACCTCGCCGGTGGCGCTGCTGTTCCTCGTGGCGATCATGGCCGTGCGCTTTCTGGGCCGCGAGTATCTGGAGAGCCAGGCTTCGACCCTGCACCTCTCCGTCGCCTTGATCACCGACGGTTTCGTGGTGTTGGCGATGGGGCTCTTCGTGATCTCACGGGTGGAGATGACGCTGCGCGCCACCGCCCTCCTCAATGCGGCGAAGGCACGGCGGGTGACCGCCGCCTAGCCGTCAGGCCGCCTGCTTCACCCCTTCCAGCGCCACGCTCGAAAGCTGGCGGGCGATGGTCTCGGCCACTGCCAGGCGTTGCAGCGGCGTGTCGAACTCGCCCTTCACCACGGCCTTGAAGTCTGGCCGCAGCTTCCACTCGCTGGCGCGCTTCTGCACGAAGGCGACGAGGCCCGCGGGGTTGGCGAACGCCTGGTTGCGGAAGGTGACGACGGCACCCTTGGGCCCCACGTCGAGCTTCTCGATCCCCGCCTGCCGGCAGAAACCTTTGATCGCCATGACCTTCAGCAGCTGATCGGCCTCGGCCGGCAGGGGGCCGAACCGGTCGATCATCTCGGCGGCCAGAACCTCGCGGTCAGATGGCCGCTCCGCTTCCGACAGGCGCCGGTAGAGCGAGAGGCGCACGTTGAGGTCGCGCACGTAGTCCTCCGGAATCAGCACGGCGGCCCCGGCGTTGATTTGCGGCGACCAAGCCCGGTTTTCCGCAACCTGGGCGCCCGCTGTCTGGAGCTCGGCGATCGCGTCCTCCAGCATCTGCTGGTAAAGCTCGACACCCACCTCGCGGATGTGGCCCGACTGCTCGTCACCCAGGAGATTGCCGCCGCCGCGAATGTCGAGGTCGTGGCTGGCAAGCTGGAAGCCGGCCCCCAAAGAATCCAGCGACTGCAGCACCTTGAGCCGCTTTTCGGCAGCCTCCGTCAGGGGCTTGTCCGCCGGGGTCATCAGATAGGCGTAGGCCCGCGCCTTGGCCCGGCCGACGCGGCCGCGGATCTGGTAGAGCTGCGCCAGCCCGAACATGTCTGCCCGATGCACGATCAGCGTGTTGGCACTGGGAACGTCGAGGCCCGACTCCACGATCGTGGTGGACAGCAGCACGTCGTATTTGCCGTCGTAGAACGCGCTCATCACCTCTTCTAGCTGGGTCGGGGCCATCTGGCCGTGGCCCACCACGAAGCGCACCTCGGGCACGCTCTCCCGGAGGAACTTCTCCAGCGCCGGAAGGTCGGCGAGGCGCGGGGTGACGAAATAGGCCTGCCCTCCCCGGTACTTCTCGCGCAGCAGGGCCTCGCGGATGGTGACCGGATCGTCCGGCGAGATGTAGGTGCGCACCGCCAGCCGGTCGATCGGCGGAGTGGCGATGATCGACATCTCGCGGATGCCCGAAAGCGCCATCTGCAGGGTTCGCGGGATGGGCGTGGCGGTCAGCGTCAGCATGTGAACGTCGGCGCGGAACTCCTTCAGCCGCTCCTTGTGCTTCACACCGAAATGCTGCTCCTCGTCCACGATCACGAGGCCCAGTTCCTTGAAGCCGATCTGGCTGGCGAGGATGGCGTGGGTGCCGATCACCACCTCGATCTCGCCCGACTTCAGCTTGTCGCGGGTTTCAGAGGCTTCCTTGGCGGGCACCATGCGGGAGAGCTGGCGCACCTTGATCGGCCAGCCCGCCAGGCGCTCGGAGAAGGTCTTGAAGTGCTGTCGGGCCAGTAGGGTCGTCGGGCAAACCACGGCCACCTGCTGGCCGCTCATGGCCACCACGAAGGCCGCGCGCAGGGCCACCTCGGTCTTGCCGAAGCCCACGTCGCCGCAGATCAGCCGGTCCATCGGGCGGCCTGAGGCGAGATCGGCCAGAACATCGCCGATGGCGGACAGCTGGTCGTCGGTCTCTTCATAGGGGAAACGGGCGCAGAACTCCTCGAACAGGCCCGTGGGCGGGTCGATCTCGCCGGTCTCCTTCAGCGAGCGCGCGGCGGCGATCTTGATCAGGCCATCGGCCATGATCCGCAGCCGCTCCTTGGCCTTGGACTTGCGCGCCTGCCACGCCGCCCCGCCCAGCTTGTCGAGCTGCGCCCCGTCAGCGTCGGAGCCGTAGCGGGTGAGGAGGTCGATGTTCTCCACCGGAAGATACAGCCGCGCCTCTCCGCCGTACTGCAGGTCGAGGCAGTCGTGGGGCGCACCCGCCACGTCCAGCGTCTTCAACCCTTCGTAGCGACCGATTCCGTGGTCGATGTGCACCACGAGATCGCCGGGCGTCAGGCTCGTGGCCTCCGCCAGGAAGTTGGCGGCGCGACGCTTCTTGCGGGGGCGCGCCAGGCGATCGCCCAGAATGTCGCTCTCGCTGATCACCACCAGCGTATCGGTCTCGAAGCCGTCGTCGAGGGGCAGCACCACGCGCTGCATGGGCTTGGCCTTGGAGCCCTTCACGCCGAAGCCCTCGGCATCCGCCCAGTCCTTGGCGAAGCGCAGGGTCTTCAGCCCGTGATCGCCCAGCATGGAGGCGAGGCGATCGCTCGATCCGTCCGACCACGAGGCGAAGAGCACGCGCCTGCCCGCCTTGGACATGGCCTCGGCGTGGGCGGCGACCGCTTCGAACAGGTTCACGCTGTCCTGCGCGCGCTCGGGCGCGAAGCTGCGGCCGGGCCTGGCGCCCATGTCGACCACGCCCGACTGCCCGTCGGCGGCAAAGGGGGTGAACCGGCGGCTGGCGCGGTCGTCCAGCGCCTGATCCCACTCGGCTTCGTTCAGATAGAGGGCGTTGGCGGCCAGGGGGCGATAGATCGAGCCGCCGCGCACCTTGGCGGCCTCGGCGCGGGCGTCGTGGGCATCGGCGATCATGGCCAGCCGCTCGTCGCGGCTCTGGGCCGACTGATGGTCGAGGAGCACGAGGGCCGAGGGCCCCACATAGTCGAACACCGTCTCCAGCCCATCGTAGAACAGGGGCAGCCAGTGCTCCATCCCGGCCCGGCGCCCGCCCTCGCTGATCGCGGCGTAAAGCGGATCGTCGGCGGCCGCCCCGAAGGTCTCGATGAAGCCGGTGCGAAAGCGCGAGATCGCGGCCGCATCGATCAGCGCCTCGGAAACCGGGAGGAGATCCACCGCCTCCAGCTTGCCCGTGGAGCGCTGCGTATCGGGGTCGAAGCCCCGGATCGTTTCCAGCTCCTCGCCGAACATGTCCAGCCGCACGGGCTCGTCGGCACCGGGGGGGAACACGTCGATCACGCCGCCGCGCACGGCGAACTCGCCCCGCTCGGATACGGTGGAGGCCCGCACATAGCCGTTGACGGCGAAGTAGCGCTCCAGCCCCGCCACCTCGACCCGGTCGCCCACCTTGGCTGAGAAGCTCGCAGCCTTCAGCGCCCGGCGCGGCGGCACCCGCTGCAGGATCGACGGCACGGTCGCCACAAGGATAAGCGGCGTGTCGTCGTCGGCCCGCCGCCGGGCCAGATTGGAAAGCGTGGCGGTTCGCGCCGCCGCGACGGACGCCGAGGGGCCGATCCGGTCGTAGGGCAGGCAATCCCAAGAGGGCAGCTGGCGCACCGCCAGCCCCGGCGCGAAAAACGCCAGCGCCTCTGCGAACTGCGTGGCGCGCGGGCCGTCGCGAGCGATGAACAGCGTCACCCCGCCAGACTTGGCCGTCGCATGGGCGCGGGCGAGATCGGCCGCGATCATGGCGTCGTAGCCCTGCGGCGCGCCGCCCAGTTCGATGCGCCCCTTGGTGCGGGCGAGGTTCGTCACGTCCAAGGCGTTGCGGCTCCGAATGGCGTCAGGTTCAGCCGCCGCGCACGCCGAGGGAGGCGAAGGCGGTCTGGCGGAAGGTTTTGATCGAACGCATCACATCGTGATCGAAGGCCGAGGGTGTGGGGGCCGTTTCGATGATCCACGCATAGAGGTCCACGTCCGGCTCTTCGAGCAGCGCCTCGAACCGGTCGAGCTGCGGGGCATCGAGGGAGGCCAGATGCGCGTCGGCGAACCCGCCGAGAATGAGATCGGCCTCACGGAATCCCCGCCGCCACGCCCGAAAGCGCAGCTTCTTCAGCCGGGGGTCGTCATCGGGGGGGCTCAGCATGGGAGGTGGCGATATAGGCCCCGCCCGCCGCCTCCGCCACCCGCGCCTCAGCCTTTCGCCGATCCCGGCGTGACGGCGGGCGCGAAGGCCGGGCGTGATGGGCGGCGCCGACTCCGCTAGCATGCCCACGCCCATGCGCCCGCCCGTCCTCTACCCCCTGTTCGCGCCGTTGAGTTCGCTCAAGGGAGTCGGCCCCAAGGTCGCCCCCCTGGTGGAGCGCGTGGCGGGCGGTACGCTGGTGCGCGACCTCGCCTTCACCGCCCCCACCGGCCTGAACGAGCGTCGCCGCACCACCATCGCGGAAGCCACAGACGGCGGCCTGCAGACCTTCGTGGTGCAGGTGGAGGCGCATCTGCCCGGCGGCGGAGGCGGGCGGCCCTATCGCATCCGCTGTTTCGACGACACTGGGTGGATGTTCCTCGCCTGGTTCAAGGGCGGGGGTCTGCATCTCGCCAGGGCCCACCCGGTCGGGGATGTCCGCGCCGTGAGCGGCGAGGCTAAGCGGTTCGGCGTGGAGCTGCAGATCGCCCACCCAGACTACATGCTCGGCGTGGATCGGGCCGACGACATCCCCCGCTTCGAAGCGGTGTATCCGGCGACTGCAGGCCTAGGCTCCCGCCAGATCGGCCGGCTGGTGCGCACCGCCGTCGAGCCGGTGCCCGAGCTTGAAGAGTGGCAGGATGCGGCCTGGCTGGCGCGACAGGCCTGGCCCGGCTGGCGCGCGGCGCTCGGCACGCTGCACACGCCTGTCGCCGATGCAGACCTTATGCCCAACGCCCCCGCCCGCATGCGCCTCGCCTACGACGAGCTGTTCGCGCACCAGCTCGCGATGGCCCGCCGCAAGGCGGTCCGCCGGGCGGAACCTGCCCGGACGATCCCCCGAAGCGCCGTCGCCGACGCCGTCGAGGCCGCCCTGCCCTTCTCCCTCACTGGCGCGCAGACACGGACCCTAGCCGAGGCGAGGGCCGATCTGGCGCGCGGCCAGACCATGACGAGGCTCGTTCAGGGCGACGTGGGATCGGGCAAGACGGCGGTGGCGCTGCTGCTGCTGGCCGATGCGGCGGCGGCCGGCCAGCAGGGCGCGTTCATGGCCCCCACAGAGATCCTGGCCCGACAGCATGCCGAGGGGCTGGCACCCAAGCTCCTCGCCGCGGGCATCACCAGCGTGCTCCTCACCGGTCGAGACAAGGGCAGCCAGCGCATCCAGAAGCTGAACGGCCTGGCCAGCGGCGAAACGCAGATCGCCTTCGGCACTCACGCCCTGTTTCAGGACGAGGTGCGTTTCGCCGATCTGGGCCTCGCCATCGTCGACGAGCAGCACCGCTTCGGTGTTTCGGAGCGTCGGCGGCTGCAGGCCAAGGGCACCGCGGTGCACCTCCTCGCCCTCTCCGCCACGCCGATCCCGCGCACGCTGGAACTGGCGCTCTACGGCGACATCGACGTGTCGCGGATCGACGAGAAGCCCCCCGGACGCACCCCGGTGGTCACCACGCTATCTCCCTCCGACCGCCTGCCCGAGCTCGTTGCGCGCTTGAAGGCCGCCGCGGCCGGGGGCGCCCAGGCCTTCTGGATCTGCCCCCTCGTCGAAGAGAGCGAGTCGCTGAACGTCGCCGCAGCCGAGGGTCGGGCCGAGGACCTCGCCCGGGTGCTGGGCGGAAGCGTAGGCCTCGTGCACGGGCGAATGCCGCCAGCCCAGAAGGATGCGGCGATGGCGGAGTTCGCCGAGGGGCGCACATCGGTCCTCGTGGCGACCACGGTGGTCGAGGTGGGGGTCGACGTGCCCAACGCCTCGATCATGGTGATCGAACATGCTGACCGGTTCGGCCTGGCGCAGCTGCACCAGCTACGTGGCCGGGTGGGTCGCGGGGCCCAGCGCAGCGCCTGCGTGCTGCTCTACGATCCACCCCTGTCGGAGAGCGGCAAGGCCCGGCTGGGCGTGCTGCGGGAGACCGACGACGGGTTCCTGATCGCCGAGCGCGACCTGCAGCTGCGCGGCTCCGGCGACCTCATGGGGCTGAAGCAGAGCGGCCTGCCCGACTACCGGTTCGTCGATCCCTCAGCTCACGCGGCCCTGTTCCCGGTGGCGGCAGACGATGCGCGTCTGCTTCTGGGGCTGGACCCGGGGTTCACCTCCGAACGGGGACAGGCGGCCGCGACCCTGGAGGCCCTGTTCGACTGGCGCCCGGGGGAGCGCGGCTGGCGCGAAGCTGGCTAAGGCGCGACGCCACCCCGTGCGGCGGCATGCGCGGCCAGCCAAGTGTCCCGCCGGGCCAGGGCGTCGGCCTCCAGATCGGCCCAGAACAGGTTGAACGGCCTGACCATCAGCCGCTCCGTCCACGAACCGGAGCGTTTCAGGTCGGGCGAGTGCGGGGCGCCCAGACGCAGAAGGCCGGCCTCGCAGGTCGCCGAGGTCTGATGGGCCAGGAACGCGGGCCGCACGCCCCACTCCAGCCCCGTGGCGTTGGCGGCGCCGACGTTGGCCTTCTGCGAGGCCTCCGCCGTCGCACCTCCCGTGACCGGGTTGACGCACAGGCCCGCGCGGCCGTGCAGATCCTCCAGCGCCGTGTCGTCATCGCTCCACACCAGCGCCCGGTCGAGCAGGCGGGCGGGGGCGGTGAAATCGGCGTCGCGGGCGGAAACGTAGGCGATGCGACAGCCCACCTGCGTGCGGCTGCGGCAGGCGACCGGCGGCCGATCGGTCCGCGCCAGGGCCTCGATCTCGTAGACGGCCACCAGCCTCTCACGCAGGGACGGGTCGGCCTGAACCTCTCGCGCCAACCGCTCCACAAGCTGGCCGCCCTGCTCCACGCCGACGAGGATGAACGGCCGCGAGCCACCCCAGCGCGTACGCCACGCCATGAACGCCGCCCGCACGTCGTCATAGGCAAACAGGCGCGCATCCCGGGCGTCGTCCCGCAGGGTCATGCGGGTGGCGTAGAGGCTCGCCTGGCGATAGCGCGGGGCGAACACGCGCCCGGCTCGCCCGAACGGCGCGGCATAGTTCGGCAGCACCACCCGGCTCAGCAGGGCGGAACCCGGAGCCTTGGGCGAGACCGACCCGTTCCAGTCCTTCCCGCCGAGGTAGGTGGTCGAGTGGACGAAGAACACGTCCGCGCTCCCGTCCGAAACCGCAGGCTCGGCCGGGCGCGTCGGCAGCAGCGCCCAGGCCTGCGGCGATCCATAGTCGGGCGCTGCAGGCGGGCGATAGGTCTGGAAAGGCGTGCGCGGGTCGAGCCCCGTGCGCAGGATGTCGTCGCGCCAGGTCACGGCTGCCGCCACGAGGGCGACAACCCCGGCACCGGCCGCAACCGCCGCCCACCGCCGCCAGATCGGCCACGGCCGGGTCAGAGGCCCGGTCAGAGGTAGGGGTCCGGCTGCGACAGGTAGGCCGTGCAATAGTCCGCCACACCCGCTTCCAGAGACATGAAGGGTGCTACGTATCCCGCTGATCGCAAACGGTTCATCACGGCCTGCGTGAAGTACTGATAGCGGTCGCGGATGGCCTCCGGCGTGTCGATGTAGTCGATCAGCGGCGGCTTTCCGGCGGCAGCGAACACCGCCGTGGCGAGGTCTTTGAAGCTCCTCGCCTCGCCCGTGCCGAGATTGAAGACCCCGCTCGCAGCCGGCGTGGCGACGAACCAGGCGGCGACCGCCGCGCAGTCCTTCACGTAGACGAAATCCCGCAGCTGGCCGCCGTCGGCATAGTCCGGCCGATGCGAGCGGAACAGTGAGACGGCCTCGCCGCGGCAGGCGGTCGGCCAGGTCTGGTGCACCACCGAGCGCATGGAGCCCTTGTGATACTCGTTGGGGCCGTAGACGTTGAAGAACTTCAGCCCCGCCCAGTGCGGCGGCGCGCGTCCGGCATCGGCGCTGCGGCGCGCATAGATGTCGAACGCGGCCTTCGACCAGCCGTAGGCGTTGAGTGGCCTCAAAGCGCTGAGCGAGGCCAGGTCGTCCGCATCGTCGAACCCGAGGGTGCCGTCGCCATAGGTGGCGGCCGACGAGGCATAGACCAGCCGCACCCCATGGTGTGCGCACCAGTCCCACAGGCGGCGCGAGAGCACGAAGTTGGTCTGCACGATCAGGTCGGCATCCGTCTGCGTGGTGGATGAGATTGCGCCCATGTGCACCACGGCGGCCAGTTCTGCGGGGTGGGCATCCAGCCAGTCGAACAGGTCGTCCGGCCCCACGAAATCGGCGATGGGGTGCTTGGCGATGTTGCGCCACTTGCCGAGATCGGCCGAGCGCAGCCGATCGCACACCGCCACGTCGTAGCCGTCATCGATCAGGCGGGCGACGATGTTGGAGCCGATGAACCCCGCCCCGCCCGTCACCAACACGAGGCCGCTCATGCTCGCGATCCCGCCCGGGCGAGGGTGGCCGTGGTGGAATGGCCGGGGGTGAACGTCGCCAGCCGCACCTGCCCGCCCCACGCCTGCACGGCGTCAGCGCCCACCACGGTCTCGACGGTGTAGTCGGCGCCCTTTACCAGCACGTCCGGCCGCACCGCCTCGATGAGCGACAGGGGGGTCGGCGCATCGAAGGCAGTGACGAGATCGACGCTGGCCAGGCCTGCCAGCACGGCGGATCGGCTCTCCAGGTCGTTCACCGGGCGCCCCTCGCCTTTCAACGCCCGCACGGAGCTGTCGGTGTTCAGGGCCACGATCAGCCGGTCGCACCAGCCCCGGGCCTGGCGGAGATAGTCTACATGGCCCCGGTGCAGCACGTCGAAGCAGCCGTTGGTGAAGCCCACCCGCAGCCCCTGCGAGCGCCACCGCGCGGCCGCGGCGGCAGCGTCGGTGGCACTGACGATCTTCGCCTCCGAGGGGGCGAGATGCGCGGCGAGCTCGGCCTCGATCAGCTCGGCGGGCGTGACCACAGCTGTGCCCGGCTTGGACACCGCAACCCCTGACGCGAGGACGGCGAAGGCGCAGGCCGCCTCCAGAGTCTCCCCCGCCGCCAGCGCCAGCCCGAGCGCCGCCAGTGAGGTATCGCCCGCCCCCGAAACGTCGAACACCGCCCGCTCCCGGGCGCGCAGGTGGACGACGGCTACGCCCCGCCGAGCGAGGCTCGCCCCCTGCCGACCGCGGGTGACCAGGATCGCCTCCGCCTCGCAAAGGCCAAGGGCGGTGCTCAGCGCGACCTCAATTTCGGCATCGTCGCCCACCGGCAGGCCCACGGCGGCGGCGAGTTCGGAGGCGTTGGGCTTCAGGAGAGCCACCCGGCCATAGCGGGCGAAGTCGCGTCCCTTGGGGTCCACGATCACCGGCGCCACCCCTGCCCGCACCTCGGCCAGCACGGCGTCGCTCACATAGCCCTTGGCATAGTCGGAGATGAGCACCACCCGCGCCCCCGAAAGCGCCGCGTTCAGGGTGAAGCTTTCCGGGTCGCGCCGGTCGCCGGCATCATCCTCGTCGTCCAGCCGCAGGAGCTGCTGGCCGCCGGCCACGAAGCGCGTCTTGCTGGTGGTTCGAGCCTCCACGAAGTCGATGCAGGGGGACACGCCAGGCTCGGCCTTCAGGAGCTGGATCACCAGCGCCCCTGTGTCGTCATTGCCCACGGCTGCGGCCACGCTCGTGTGCGCGCCCAGGGCGGCGAGGTTGCGGGCCACGTTGCCCACCGCCCCCAGCATCACCGTCTCGCGTTGACCCTTCAGCACCGGCACCGGCGCCTCGGGCGAGATGCGGCTGACGTCGCCGTAGACGTAGCGATCGAGCATGATGTCGCCCACGCAGGCGAGCTTCAGCCCCGGCGCGCGCTCCAGAAGGGCCTGCAGGGCGGAAAGGTCCATGCGCCCGGTCTAGCGGAGGCGAGGCGGGCGGCTCAAGCCGCGTAGCCCTTGGCCAAGGCGTCGAAGGCCAGAAGCCGCGCCGCCAGCGCCTCGAATTCCCCCAGGGGCACCATGTTCGGGCCGTCGGAAGGCGCATGGTCCGGGTCGGGGTGGGTCTCAATGAACACGCAGGCCACGCCCACCGCCACCGCCGCCCGCGCCAGCACCGGCACGTACTCGCGCTGGCCGCCGGAGGTGGTGCCCTGCCCGCCCGGCTGCTGCACGCTGTGGGTGGCGTCGAACACCACCGGGCAGCCGATCCTGGCCATCTCCGGCAGGGCGCGCATGTCGCTGACGAGGGTGTTGTAGCCGAAGGAGACGCCGCGCTCGCACGCCATCACGTTGGGGTTGCCCGCCTCCGTCACCTTGGCGACCACGTTCTTCATGTCCCACGGAGCGAGGAACTGGCCCTTCTTGATGTTTACCGCGCAGCCGGTGCGGGCGGCGGCGATCAGAAGGTCGGTCTGGCGGCAGAGGAACGCCGGGATCTGGAGCACGTCCACCGCCTGGGCCGCGGCGGCGCACTGGTCGATGTCGTGCACGTCGGTCAGGGTCGGCAGGCCCAGGGTCTCGCGGATTTCGGCGAACACCGGCAGGGCCGCCTTCAGCCCCATGCCCCGGGCCGAGCGGCCAGAAGTGCGGTTCGCCTTGTCGAAGCTCGTCTTGTAGACGATGCCCACGCCCAGCCGCTCGCCGATCTCCTTCAGCGCCTGCGCCGTTTCCAGCGCGTGGGCGCGGCTTTCCATCTGGCAGGGGCCAGCGAGGAAGCTGAGGCGCAGGGCGTTGCCGATGCGCACGGGCACGCCATTCGGGGCCGAAACCTCGACGACGGCGTTGGGGGCGACGGCCGTGGCCCCCGCGGTCGGGTTGTACGCGTTCAAGGCTGAACTCCGGTGAGCGACTCGCCGCAGAGGTGACGCAGCCACAGGGCCGCGGCAAGGGGCCGCGACAAGGGAAGGATAGCATCTATGGCCGTGTCTCCGCCGGTGATCGTGTGGTTTCGCCGCGACCTGCGGCTCGCCGACAACGACGCCCTGCATGCGGCGCACGCCTCGGGCGCCCCCGTGATTCCGGTCTTCGTGCTGGACCGCCATGCGGAGCGGGCCCCGGGTGCCGCCGGCCTGTGGTGGCTCGACAAGTCTCTCATCGCCCTCGGCGAAGCGCTTGAGAAGGCCGGTTCACCCCTCATCCTTCGTGAGGGCGCGACGGTGGAGACCATGCTCGCGCTGGCGAAAGAGACCGGCGCCGACCGGCTGGTGTTCGGCAAGCTCCACGGGCCGGGCGAACGGGCCATCGAGGTCGAGCTCGGTAAGGCGGCGGGTCTTGCCGGCGTTAGTGTCGAGAGCTTCCGCAGCGGGCTGATGAGCGAGCCGGGCGAGGTGCTGAACGGCTCGGGCGACGGCTACAAGGTCTTCACTCCCTACCTGCGAGCGCTGCGGGCAGCACTTGGCGAGGTGCGCATCACGCCGGGGGTGCGCAGTCTGTCGCCGCCGCCGAAGCCCGTGCGATCGGACCGGCTGGCCGACTGGCATCTGCACCCCGCGAAGCCAGACTGGTCGAACGAGTTCGACTGGACGCCCGGCGAAACGGCCGCGCACGCGGCCCTGAGCGGCTTCTCCCGCGGAGCCTTGAGCGACTATCCGACCGGGCGTGACCGCCCCGCCATCGACGGCACCTCGCGCCTTTCGGCCCATCTGCACTGGGGCGAGCTATCGTCCCGGCAGGTGTGGAACGCCGCGGCGTCTTCAGGGGAAGCACACCGCTGGGAGGAGGCCGCCGCCAAGTTCGAGGCCGAGATAGGCTGGCGGGATTTCAGCCATCAGGTCCTGGTGAACCAGCCCAACCTGCCGACCGAGACCTTTAACCTCCGCCTCAAACCCCTGAAATGGCGCGACGATCCCGCGGGGCTGGAGGCCTGGAAGAAGGGACTGACCGGCTACCCTATCGTCGATGCCGGCATGCGCCAGCTGTGGGCCACGGGGTGGATGCACAATCGCGTGCGTATGATCACGGCCTCGTTCCTGACCAAGGATCTCCTGGTCGACTGGCGCGAAGGCGAACGCTGGTTCTGGGATTGCCTCGTGGATGCCGACGAAGCCAACAACGCGATGAACTGGCAGTGGGTGGCGGGCACCGGGCCGGATGCGCAACCCTTCTTCCGGGTGTTCAACCCCGTGGCGCAGGGCGAGAAGTTCGATCCTCAGGGGGATTACGTGCGCCGCTGGGTTCCTGAGCTCTCGAAGCTGGATGCCCGTTTCATCCACCAGCCGTGGTCCGCCTCGCCGTTCGAGCTGCGAGCAGCCGGGGTGACGCTGGGCGACACCTATCCCGATCCCATCGTGGAACATGCCAAGGCGCGGGACCGGGCTTTGGCGGCCTACAAGGCGATCAGCGGTTGATCGGCCTGGGCGTCGCACCGAAGCGCGTCTTCAGGGCCTCCGCCCGCACGGTGATCGCCTCGCGCTCCTGTGGCCCCATCTTGTCCAGCGTCTGATAGGCGAAGCCGATCCGCGGGTTGTCGCGCAGGCGCGGTGCGTTCCGCGCCATGAAATCCCAGTATAAGGCATTGAACGGACAGGCGTTTTCCGCCGTGCGCTCCTTCACGTCGTAGCGGCAGCCGGTGCAGTAGTCGCTCATGCGGTTGATGTAGGTGCCGGACGCCGCATAGGGCTTCGAGCCGACGATCCCCCCATCGGCAAAGGTCGCCATGCCGTGGGTGTTGGGCAGTTCGACCCACTCATAGGCATCGGCGTAGACCACCATGTACCAGTCATCCACGGGATCGGGATGCACGCCGAGGAGCATGGCGAGGTTGCCGGTCACCATCAGGCGCTGGATGTGGTGGGCGTAGGCGTGGTCGCGCGTGGTCTCCACCGCATCCTTCACGCAGGCCATGTCGGTCTCGGCCGACCAGTAGAACCAGGGCAGCTCGCGATCGGCATCAAGGGCGTTGATCAGCTTGTATTCCGGCCCCCGCAGCCAGTAGACGCCGCGCACATATTCCCGCCAGCCGAGGATCTGGCGGACGAAGCCTTCCACCGCGTTCAAGGGTGCCCGCCCGGCGCGGTACTCCGCCTCCGCCCGCCGGCACAGGTCGAGCGGATCGAGGAAGCCGATGTTCAAAGCCGCCGATAGCCGGGCGTGCCACAGCCACGGATCGCCCAGCCGCATGAAGTCCTGGTGATCGCCGAAGCCCGCCAGCACGTCGGCGAAGAAGTGGTCGGCCAGCCGCTCGGCGTCTTCCACGGTCGTGGCATAGGCGAAGGCGGCCAGCGTGCCGAAGTTGTCGGGAAAGTCGCGCTCCACCGCCACCATCAGTTCGCGCGCCACGGCGTTCGGGGCGATCAGCAGCCGCTCGGGGGCTTTGAGGCTCGCGGGGGGGCGCTTGCGATTCTCCTTGTCGAGGTTCCACTGGCCGCCGCAGGGCTCGGCACCGTCCATCAGGAGGCCGGTCTTGCGGCGCATCTGACGGTAGAAGAACTCCATCGTCAGGCTGGCCTTGCCCCGCGACCAGTCGAAGAATTCGCTGAGGGAGGCGATGAAGCGATCGTCCTCCCGGCGCTCGAACGGCAGGTCGAGCTCGGCCTCCAAGGAATCGAAGGCCGCTTCCAGCCGGTGTTCGCCGCTGCGGGTCATCACCACCCGGTCGAACGGCTGGTCGCGGAGGGCCCGCTTCACCTCCCCCGGCAGATCGGGCTCCCCGCCCGGGTCGTCATAGCGGACATAGCGTACGGTGACGCCCCGGGCCTGCAACGCCTCCGCGTGGCCGCGCATGGAGGCGAGCGTGTGAACGATCTTCTGCTTGTGGTGGCGCACGTAGGTGAGCTCCGAGCGCACCTCTGCCATCAGTACCACGTCTCGCGACGGGTCGAGGTCTCGCAGGGACGACAGGCGGTCGGGCGCGGAAAGCTGGTCGCCCAGCACCAACCGCAGGGTGCCCCGGCCCGTGCCGTCGGCTTGCATCGAGTTTCCACGGCTGGCCACGTTCGGGTAACGCGCTAAGACGCTGCACGGAGTCAACGGGGGTCAGAGACAGAGCATGGCGATCGCTGCGAGCGTGATCGACGCCATCGGCAACACGCCCCTGATCCGCCTGCGCCGCGCCAGCGAGGCAACGGGCTGCGAGATCCTGGGCAAGGCCGAGTTCATGAACCCCGGCGGGTCTGTGAAAGATCGCGCCGCCCTGGGCATCATCCGCGACGCCGAGGCCAGGGGCCTGCTGCAGCCTGGCGGGCTGATCGTCGAGGGCACGGCGGGCAACACCGGCATCGGCCTGGCCATGGTGGGCCGGGCGCTGGGCTACCGCACCCTCGTGGTGATTCCCCGCACCCAGAGCGAGGAGAAGAAAGACGCCATCCGTCTGGCCGGAGCCGAGCTTCTGGAGGTGGATCAGGTTCCCTTCAGCAATCCCGGCAACTTCGTGCGTGTATCCGAGCGCGTGGCGCAGGAGCGCGGCGCCCTGTGGGCCAACCAGTTCGACAACCTCGCCAACCGCGAGGCGCACGCCGCGACGACCGGGCCGGAAATCCTCGCGCAGACAGGGGGTAAGGTCGACGGCTTCATCTGCGCCATCGGCTCCGGCGGCACTCTGGCTGGGGTGGCGCAGGCGTTGCGCGATGCTCGCCCGCAGGTTCAGATCGGCCTCGTCGACCCCCTCGGAGCCTCCATGTTCAACTGGTTCACGTCAGGCGAACTCACCGCCTCCGAGGGCACGTCGATCACCGAGGGAATCGGGCAGGCGCGCGCCGTGCGCAACATCGAGGGGCTGAAGATCGACTTCGTCTGCCAAGCCCCCGACGCCGAGGCGCTGGAGGTGGTGTTCGACCTGATCCAGCATGAAGGCCTGTCGCTCGGCGGCTCTGCAGGCATCAACGTGGCGGGGGCCATCCGTATGGCGAAGCACCTCGGCCCCGGCCACACCATCGTGACGATCCTCTGCGACGGGGGTGCCCGCTATGCCTCCAAGCTCTTCAACCCCGAATTCCTGCGCGAGCGGGGCTTGCCGACGCCGCCCTGGATGTAGTCAGAGTCGCACATGGACCGGCGCCCCGAAGATCCCCTCGTCTCCACCGCCTGGCTGGCCGAGCGCCTGCAGGCCCCCGACGTTCGTGTGGTGGATGGCACCTGGCTGATGCCGGGCCAGGGTGATCCCCGGGTGCAGTACGAGGTGGCGCACATCCCGGGCTCCGTCTTCTTCGACATCGACGACGTGTCGGACGAGGGCTCCCCCCTGCCCCACATGCTGCCCCCGCCCGCCAAGTTCGCCTCGCGGATGCGGCGGCTGGGCCTCGGCGACGGCTCACGCATCGTCGTCTACGACCAGCAGGGCCTCATGTCGGCCGCGCGGGTGTGGTGGAGCCTGCGGGCGATGGGCCATCAGGACGTGGTGGTGCTCGATGGCGGCCTTCCCAAGTGGATCGCCGAGGGTCGCGCCATCGAGGATCGCCCGCCCCTGCCCCGGGAACGCCACTTCACCGCGCGGATGGACAATGGCCTCGTGCGCTCCAAGGCACAGGTGGCGCGGGCGCTCGAAAGCGGTTCCGAACAGCTGCTGGATGCCCGGGCGGCCGCCCGCTTCCGGGGCGAGATGCCCGAGCCCCGCGAGGGTCTGCGCGCCGGCCACATGCCGGGCGCCCGCAACCTGCCCTTCGGCGACATCTTCGCGCCCGACGGCACCGTGCTGCCCCCCGCCGCCTTGCAGGCGAAGCTGGAGGCCGTCGGAATCGATCTCGATCGGCCGGTGATCACCACCTGCGGCTCCGGAATCACCGCCTGCGTGCTGGCGCTGGCGATGGCCCGCCTCGGCCACTGGCGCACCGCCGTCTACGACGGGGCGTGGGCGGAATGGGGCGCGGGCGATGAGACGCCGGTCGTCACCGGGCCGGCATGACATCTGGGGCGGACCCCGCCGTCGGCACTCGGCTGATCCACCCCGCAGGCGCGGCCTACGCGCCCGTGGCCACCGTGAACCCTCCCGTTCAGCGGGGTTCCACCGTGCTCGTGCCCACGGCGGGCGAGCTTTATAGCGACAGCGTGGTCACCTACGGCCGGGCGGGCCTCTCCACCCAGGCCGCGCTGGTCTCGGGCCTGTGCGCGCTCGAGGGCGCGAGCGACGCCTTCCTGTTCCCCTCGGGCGCGGCCGCCATCTCCGCAGCCTTGCTGGCCGTGCTGAAGGCAGGGGACGAGATCCTCGTGCAGGATTGCGTCTACCGCCCCACCCGCAAGCTGTGCTCAGGCCTCCTCGCCCGTTTCGGCGTCACGACCCGCTACATCCCTGCGCGCCTGCCAGTGGCGGAGGTCGCCGCCCTGATGGGTGATCGCACGCGCCTCCTCATGCTCGAGAGCCCAGGCTCGCTGACGTTCGAGCTTTCCGACGTGCCGGCCCTGGCCGCCGCCGCCCGTGAGCGCGGCGTGCTCACCGCCATCGACAACACCTACGGCGCTGGACTGATCTTTCGGCCGCTGGACCACGGCGTCGATCTCTCGATCCAGGCGCTGACGAAATACGTGGGCGGACATGCCGATGTGTTCATGGGCTCGGTGGCGGTGCGCGATGCCAAGCTCGCGGCCATCCTGCAGGGCCACGTGTGGGAGCTGGGCTGGGCCGTGTCGCCGGACGACGCCTACACCATGCTGAGGGGCCTGAAGACGCTCCCCTGCCGGTTGGCCGCGCATGAGGTCGGGGGCCTGGCCGTATCGTGCTGGCTGGAGGCGCGGCCGGAGGTGCTGTGCGTGCTGAACCCCGCCCTGCCCGGCCACCCCGACCATGCCCTGTGGCGGCGAGACTTCACCGGCTCGAACGGCCTGTTAGGCGTGGTGCTCAAGCCGGTGCCGGAGCTGCAGATTCTCGCGTTCCTCGACGCCCTGCAGCTCTTCGGGCTCGGCTTTTCGTGGGGCGGCTATGAGAGCCTGGCAGTCCACTGCGATCCGCAGCTCGGCCGCCCGACCGGCCGGCCGGAGCTCGGCGGGCCGCTCCTGCGCCTGCACGTCGGCCTCGAAAACCCCGACGACCTCATCGCGGACCTCGACCAGTCCTTCGCCGCCCTGCGCAGCTGAGATCGGCGTTTGGGCCCCGCCTGGCGCGCCCTGCAGGACTCGAACCTGCAACCGCCCGCTTAGAAGGCGGGTGCTCTATCCGGTTGAGCTAAGGGCGCCCGGGTGCCGCCGCGGTCAATGCGACCAGGGCTGCTTGCGGGTGTAGGCGAAGTTGTCGGCGTAAGCCTTGATGATCGTGGCGCGTTGATGGGCCTTCTGCAGCTGGAAGGCGATGCCGTGGCGCTGGGCATAGGCGGCCGCCTCCTCCGCCGTGTCGAAGTTCAGCCGCACCTGCCCATCCATGTCGCTAGACGAGATCCAGCCCGTGAGGGGGTCGGTGTGCCGGGCCGAGGCGGGCTCGAACTCCAGCACCCACTCCTTGGCGCGGGCCTGCCCCGACTGCATCGAGGTCTTCGTCGGCTTGTAGATGCGGGCGAGCACGGGCGTGGTTCCCCTGATCCGGTGTGATCCGATAGTTTAGTTCCAGTGGTCGGGGCGGCAAGATTCGAACTTGCGACCCTCTGCTCCCAAAGCAGATGCGCTACCAGGCTGCGCTACGCCCCGTCACCGGGCCGCGGTGATGCCAGAGTGCGCGGTCGCCCGCCAGCCTCTCGCTACCTGCAGCGGAAGATCTTCGCCTCGCACACCTTGTCGCCGGGGGCGATGCCCAGCTTGTCGGAGAGGCCGGCGTTGATCTCCACCACGGCTCGGGCGGATCCGCGCGAGGGCAAGGGCGTCTCGTCATAGGGCTTGGCGCGCTTGGCGATGGACAGCACCCGCCCGTCGGGGGCGACGTAGATGATGTCGAGGGCGATGTGGGTGCCGTGCATCCAGAACGCCTGCTCGCCCGCGTTGGGGAAGTCGAAGATCATGCCCTCGCGGTCGCCCATCTTCTTCACGAACATCAGGCCCACCTCGCGCGAGGCTTCGTCGGCGGCCACCTGCATGGTGAACTTGACCGGGCCCTTGGCGGTGGTGATGGTCATCGGCTCGGTGGCCAGATGCTGCGGCTTGCCGTGGCGTGCGGCCACATAGGAGCTGTCGGGCGATTGCGCGGCGGCCATCACCGCGTTGCAGCCGGAGAACAGCAGGCCCAGCGCCAGGGCGGCAGCGGCGGTGGAGAAACGGGTCACGGGCGGCCTCTTCGACGCGGCAGACGGAGCGATCCGCTTACTGCGCGTTCGGCTCGATCTCCGCAACCACCAGCCCCTTGGGGCCCTCGGCGAAACGCACGGAGACAAGGTCTCCCGGCTGGATGTCGTCCACCCCGCAGCGGCGCAGGGTCTCGATATGGACGAAGATGTCGCCCGGGGCCGCATCGCGCACCACGAAGCCATAGCCCTTGGTACGGTTGAACCATTTCACCGTGGCGGGCTCATAGGGGCCTTCCGCCACCAGCGTGTGCCTGTGCCCCTCTTCGCCCTCGCTGGCGCGGGGAGTGGCGATGCGGCTTTCCAGGCGCGGCTTGGCGGGCCGGGCGACCCGCTCTGCGGGCGGCGGGGCCGAGCTTTCATCGACGAGATGCACGGCCGAGACCTGCCAGCCCTTGCTGCGGCGCACGGCGTCGCAGACGATGATCGCGCCTTCCAGGGTGGTGTCGCGGCCGCTGTCGCGCAGGGAGGTGACGTGAAGCAGCACGTCCTTCAGCTCGGTCTGGTTGGGATCGTCGGGCACGATGAAGCCGTAGCCCTTGCCGGGATCGAACCACTTGACCCTGCCGCTGATCCGCACCGCGGCCTCGGCGATTTCGGCTTCCCACTCCACTCCCGACATATCGCCCCTTCCGGTGCGCCGCACATCAGCGACGCCCGCTCCCTCTTTGGGCGGATTAAGGCTAAGCTATCAGAAGATTGCAACTGCCAAGCTACCCGGAACGCGCAAGGGTCGCAGGTATTGGCAGTTCGCGTGGCAGTCCCTAGGGGAGTCGAACCCCTCTCCCCAGAATGAAAATCTGGTATCCTAACCGATAGACGAAGGGACCGCGGCGCGGAACGGGTGTGTAGCAAAGCCGCCGTTCGGCTTGCAAGCCTCAAGCGCCGATCTTTCCACGTCAGGCCACGCGCCGGGCGTCGGCGGCGTCCTCGATCTCCAGCTGCACGCCCCTGCGGTCCATCCAGTCGTCGGCCTTCAGACGACCGGCCACATGCAGCAGGCCATCGCGCGCCAGAAGGCGGCGGCCGAGGTCGGTCTCCTCGCAGCGCCAGGCGATGGCCTTCAGCTTGGCCCCGTCCTCGCCCACCAGCTCGCAGCGCACGTGCCCGCCGCGCATGGCCTGGGAGTGGCCGATACGCACGCCGGGTATGGCGAACACCGGCTCGGGGTTGCCGGGGCCGTAGGGTGCTAGGCGCTCGAACTGCTCGAACAGCGCCCGATCGGCGCCTCCGGGCGAGAGGGCCGCGTCGATCTCCAGGGCGTCCTGCAGCGTGGCGAAGCGCGACTCGTCGCCCAGCCGTTCGATCAGGAAGGCGCGCAGGGGCTCGATGCCGTCGCGGCGCACCGTCAGCCCGGCCGCCATCGCGTGGCCGCCCCCCGCCAGCACCAGCCCGGCATCGAAAGCGGCCTGCACCGCCCGCCCGAGGTTCACCCCCGGCTGCGAGCGGCCCGACCCTCGCCCGAGGCCGGATGCGGGGTCGAAGCCGATCACGATCACGGGCCTGCGATGCCGCTCGCGCATGCGCCCGGCGACGATTCCGACCACACCCGGGTGCCAGCCTTCGCCGCCCACCACGATCACCGGGTCGTCTGCCAGCCCTTGCGCTTCCACGGCGGCCAGGGCGGCCTCCAGCGCTTCGGCCTCCACCGTCTTGCGCTGTGCGTTCAGGGCGTCGAGCTCCTCGGCCAGGGCGCGGGCTTCCTCAGGATCGTCGGTCGAGAGCAGCCGTGCCCCGAGGTCGGAGCGCCCGACCCGGCCGCCCGCATTGATGCGGGGGCCCAGCAGGAACCCTGCGTGAAACGCCGTCGCGGGGCCCGGCTTGCCCCCCGCCGTCTGCAGCAGGGCCGCAAGGCCGGGGTTGGCCCAGCGCGACATCACCTTCAGCCCCAGATGCGCCAGCGCCCGGTTGAAGCGCACGAGCTGGGTCACGTCGCAGATCGAGCCGAGGGCGGCCAGATCGAGCCAGTGGCGAAGGTCAGGCTCAGGCCTGTCGGCAAAGGCCCCGCGCCGGCGCGCCTCGCGGTTCAGCGCTGCGAGCAGCACGAACACCACCCCCGCGGCGGGCAGCACGCCCTGCCCGGAGTTGCAGCCCGGCCGGTTCGGGTTGACCAAGGCGGCGGCGTGGGGCGGATCACCGTCGCGCATCAGGTGGTGGTCGATCACCACGACGGGCAGGTCGATTGTGGCGGCGGCCTCCAGCGCCTCCTGCGCGGCGGCTCCGCAGTCCACGGTGATGACCAGATCTGCCCCCTCGGCCTTCAGGCGGCGGAAGGCGGCGGGGCTGGGGCCATAGCCCTCGGTCATCCGGTCCGGCACCACGATGGGGAGGTCGCGGCCCAGCGCGCGGAACCAGCGCACGAGGAGGGCGGCGCTCGTCGCGCCGTCCACGTCGTAGTCGGCGAAGACCACGCAACGGCGGCCGCTCATCACCGCATCGACGATCAGCTCGGCCGCCCGGTCCATATCGAGGAACGACGACGGGTCGGGGAACAGGGCCTTCAGCGTGGGGTCGAGGAAGTCTGCGGCGTGATCAGCCGAAACGCACCGCGCCGCCAGCGCGCGAGCCAGGGGCTCGGGCAGGCCGTGGTTCAGGGCGTGGCTGCGGGCCAGCGCCGCATCGGCGGGCCGTTCGCGCCACAGCCGCCCGGCGAGCGAGCGCGTGACGCCGAGATAGCCTGAGACGCCCGATCCATCCGCCATCGGCGATGATTAGCGCAGCCGCTGAGTCGGGTCTCGCGACCAATCCACTCCCGGCCCGCGCCTGCGACCCGTTCAGACGGGCCGCTTGATCTTGATCTCGATCACCTGCCCGGTGGCGGAGTCCATCACCAGGGTGTGGGTGTGGACGAAGCCGTCTTTCACCGTCACCCCGTCCAGCAGCGCGCCCTTGGTGACGCCCGTGGCGGCGAAGATCGCATCGCCCGAGACCAGCTCGTCGAGCTCATACTTGCGGTCGAAGTCGGCGTCCTTCAGGCCGAGGCGGCGGGCGCGGGCGCGCTCGTCCTCGTTTCGGAACACGAGGCGACCCTGGAACTGGCCGCCTACGCACTTCAGGGCCGCGCAGGCCAGCACGCCCTCGGGTGCTCCGCCGGAGCCGATGTAGATGTCCACGCCCGTGTCCTTGTCGGCGGTGTGGATCACGCCCGCCACGTCGCCGTCGGTGATCAGGTTCACCCGGGCGCCCACCGAGCGCAGGCTGGCGATGATCTCCGCATGGCGCGGGCGATCCAGCACGCAGGCGGTGATCTCGCTGGTGGCGCAGCCCTTGGCGGCGGCCAGGGCCCGCACGTTGTCGGCGGGGCTCTTGTCCAGATCGACGACGCCCTTGGGATAGCCGGGGCCGATGGCGATCTTGTCCATGTAGGTGTCGGGGGCGTGCAGCATGCCGCCGCCGGGCGACAGGGCCAAGACGGCGAGGGCGTTCGCCATGGCCTTGGCGGTGAGGGTCGTGCCCTCCAAGGGGTCCAGCGCGATGTCCACCCGCGGGCCGCCCTTGCCGACCTTTTCGCCAATGAACAGCATGGGGGCCTCGTCGCGCTCGCCCTCGCCGATGACGATGAGGCCGTCGATGGCCAGTTCGTTGAGGGCGGTGCGCATGGCGTCCACCGCGGCCTGATCGGCGGCCTTCTCATCGCCCTGCCCCACCAGGGCATAGGCGGCGACGGCGGCGGCATCGGCCACGCGGGCGGCATCCATCACGAGGCTGCGCGCGAGGGCGGGCCCAGGGGCGGACGAGGTTGGAGTGGTCATGGGAAGGGACGTCCTTGAATGACGCCGCGTCTGTCGCGCGGCTTGAGTCGGGTTGTGGCGCTGAATTGTGTCGGATGTATCAGATGCGGGCGATGCGCAGCACCCGCGGCGGCTCCACCAGCGCTTCGATTGCCGCAATGTGGCGCACGGCATCGTCGAGCGCGGCCTGGGATGCCGCCTGCGTGGTCAGAACGATGGGCACGTGGCCGGAATCTTCCACGGGTCGCTGCAGGAAACTGTCGATGGAGACCTGCGCCTCGGCCAGGGCTTCGGACACTGCGGCGATGACACCCGGCCGGTCGCGTACCGTCAGCCGCACATAGGCCGAACCGGATCGCGCCAGGGGGTCGCCCGCGGCGAGGGGCGAAAGCTCTGCGGCGGGGCGGGAGAACACCGGGCGGGTGGCCCTTGTGGCGAGATCGGCGAGGTCTGCCGCCACCGCCGTCGCCGTTGCCGGGCCGCCAGCGCCAGCGCCCTGCAGGAAGATCGGCCCCACGCGCCGGGTCTGAACATAAAGCGCGTTCAGCGCGCCACTGGTTTCGGCCAAAGGGCTGCCCAGCGGCACCAGCATAGGCTCGACCGCCACCCGCGCCCCCGCCCCGTCCCGCTCGGCGGAGGCGAGGAGCTTGATGCGGTAGCCGAGCGTGTGGGCGAGGCGGATGTCGATCAGTTCGATGGAGCCGATGCCGGAGATCTCCGCACCCTCCAGATTCGGCGCAGCGTCGAAGGCGATGGCGGCGAGGATCACCAGCTTGTGGGCCGCATCGAACCCGCCCACGTCGGTCGTGGGGTCGGCCTCGGCGAAGCCCCGGGCCTGCGCCTCGGCCAGCACCTCGGGGAAGCTGCGGCCTGACCGCTCCATCTCGGTGAGGATGAAGTTGCAGGTGCCGTTGAGAATGCCGAACAGCCGCTCGATCCGGTCGCCGGCCAGGGCCTCGCGAACCAGCTTCACGGCGGGCGCGCCGCCCATCACGGCCGCTTCGTAGAGCAGGGGCACGCCCTGCGCCTCGGCCAGCCGGGCCAGCTCCAGGCCGTGAGTGGCGATCAACGCCTTGTTGCCGGTGACGACGGGCTTGCCCGCGTTCAGCGCCGCCATCACGGTGTCGCGAGCCGGGCCATCCGCCCCACCCATCAGCTCGACCACCACGTCCACGTCGGGGCGGGCGGACAGCTGCGCAGGATCATCCACCCAGGTCACGGCGGACAGGTCGACCCCGCGGGCCTTGCCCTTCGAGCGAGCCGAGACCGCGGTGATTTCGATCGACCGCCCGTGCGCCAGCTGCGGCCGCTCGCGCACCAGCTCTACCAGCGCCGCGCCGACCGTGCCGACGCCCGCGAGGCCCACGCGCAGGGGTGTGGTCACGCTCATTCTACTCCGCCGCCACGGCGATGCGGTTCTGCAGCCGATCGCGGCTGCCCAGGAATTTCTTCACGCTGCGGGCCGCCTGCCGGATGCGCGCCTCGTTCTCCACAAGCCCGATGCGCACATAGCCCTCGCCGTATTCCCCGAACGCCACGCCCGGCGCCACGGCCACGCCCGCCTCCTCCATGAGAAGCTTGGCGAACGTCAGGCTGCCCACGTCCTCCCAGCCCTTGGGCAGGGGCGACCAGGCGAACATGGAGGCGGGGGGCGCCGGAATGTCCCAACCCGCCCGGCCGAAGCTCTGCACCAGAACGTCGCGACGGCTTTTGTAGGTGGCGCGGATTTCCGCCACGCAGTCCTGCGGGCCGTTCAGGGCGGCAGCGGCGGCCACCTGCACGGGGGTGAACGCGCCGTAGTCGAGATAACTCTTCACTCGCGCCAATGCTGCGCAGATGCGGGCGTTGCCCACCACCATTCCCACGCGCCAGCCTGCCATCGCATAGGTCTTGGAGAGGCTGTTCACCTCCACCGCGATGTCCTTCGCGCCTTCGACCTGCAGGACGCTGGGGGGCGGATTGTCGTCGAAGTAGATCTCCGAATAGGCCACGTCCGACAGCACGATCAGCTCGTGCTTCTTCGCCAGCCGGATCGCCTCCTTGTAGAAGTCGAGGTCCACCCACTGGGCAGTGGGGTTGGAGGGGTAACTCAGGATCAAGACGCTGGGCCGGGGGGCGGAGTGCTTCACCGCCCGGTCGATGCCCTGCAGGTACTGCTCGGGGCTCAGCGCCGGGACATGGCGGATCACGCCCCCCGCCATGATGAAGCCGTAGGCGTGGATCGGATAGGCGGGGTTCGGGCAGATCACCGTGTCGCCGGGCGCGGTCAGAGCCTGGGCGAGGTTGGCGAAGCCCTCCTTGGAGCCCAGCGTGGCGATTACCTCGGTATCGGGATCGAGCTTCACGCCGTAGCGGCGGCCGTAATAGCCGGCCATCGCCTTGCGCAGCCCCACGATGCCCTTGGAGGCCGAATAGCGCCCGGCCTTGGGGTCGCGCGCCGTCTCGATCAGCTTGTCCACGATGTGGCTGGGCGTGGGCATGTCCGGGTTGCCCATGCCGAAGTCGATGATGTCTGCGCCCTCGGCGCGCAGCTTCGCCTTCAGCCGGTTCACCTCCTCAAAGACATACGGAGGCAGGCGGCGGATCTTGTGGAACTGGAAGCGCGAATCGTCGAGCGCCGACGGGGCTGTCACGGCGGAAGCGCCCTAGCGGGGCGAGGGCGGCGGCGGGGCGGCGGCCAGGGCTCGCTGGGATGCAGCCCAAGCCTCCGAGCGCGGCACCTGATCGGCCGGAGGCGCATCGGTGGCGGGCAGATACTTCAGCTCCTTCAACGCGGCGGCGTTGAAGCGGTCGGTCTGGTCATCGGAAAGCACGGGGTTCTCGGCGGTCCAGGTGGTCACTTCGCGGCCCGCGCTGGCGACGCCGGTGATCGTGCGCCGCCACTCGAACGACGTGCGCGCCACAGGCCCGGCTGACGTCGCGGGCAGGTCGCGGAAGCTCGGATAGGCCATCGGCTGAGTCTGCGCCGCGATGATGGCGGGGGCCACGGGCGACTCGACGTTCGTCTGGGCCGGGCCGAGGTCGGCCATGGCGCGGCTCATGTCTGCGCAGCCTGCGAGGCCGGACGCCATGAGCAGGGCCGCGAAGGCCGTACGTTTGCCGTGTGAGGACGTTCGCATCATGCTCGGTCTTATGCGATGACCGCGCTTCAAGGAAGAGCGCCTCGGGCCGCACGGCCCAGACGGTGCCGTCGGGGAGAGTTTTCAGGCATGTCGAAGCCGATCACGCGCAAGCCCAAGACGACGCCGGCGCCCGCGGCCCCGTCTTCCACCGTTGCGAAACGCAAGCCGCGCGTCGTGGCAAAGCCCGCCCCCGCAACCGCCGCGGCCCAGCCCGTGCCGCCGCCCACGCCGAAGCCCAAGGCCAAGTCGCCTCCCAAGCCCGCGCAGGCCAAAGCCAAGCCCGCGCATACGGCAGCGGCGAAGTCGATAAAGGCCGCGCCCGCCCGCAAGCCCCGGGTCGCGGCGAGCAAGCCGCCCGCCAAGGCGGTGAAGGCGCCGACGCCTGCGCCTGCCGCCCCTCCCCCGCCCGCCGCCGCCGCCGCAACCGCGGATGTGCAGTCGGCCTTCGTCGCAGAGCACCGCGATACGCTGGAGACCCTGTCGCGCAACCTGGCCCGTGCCTCCTTCACCGCGCAGGCGGCCATGGCGCAGGCGCAGATGAACGCCGGGGGCCGCCCCGCCTCCACCGACCCGTTTCACGTGGGCTCAGCCCTGGGCGAAGTCGCAACCAAGCTTGCAGCCTCGCCGGAAAAGCTGATGCGGGCGCAGACCGACCTGTTCGAGCGCTACATGGAACTGTGGGCCTCGACCGCCAAGCGCATGACCGGCCAGACCGTGGAGCCCGCCCCCGCCCCCCGCACCGTCGACAAGCGCTTCAAGGATCCGGCCTGGAGCGAGAACCCGGTCTTCGACGCCATGAAGCAGTCGTACCTCCTCACCTCCGACTGGCTGAACGGCCTCGTCGGCGGGGTGCAGGACGTGGACCCCATGACCAAGCGCCGGGTGGAGTTCTTCACCAAGATGCTGACCGACGCTTTTTCGCCGGCGAACTTCCTGTTCTCCAACCCCGTGGCCCTGAAGGCCATGCAGGAGTCGGGCGGCGAGAGCCTGGTGAAGGGCGCCGAGCGCTTCGCCGCCGACCTCGCCCGGGGCGGCGGCCAGCTCTCCATCGCCCAGACGGACTTCAGCCGCTTCAAGGTGGGGGAGAACGTCGCCACGGCACCTGGCAAGGTCGTGTTCGAGAACAAGCTGTTCCAGCTTCTGCAGTTCTCGCCATCTACCGAGCAAGTCTACGAGATTCCGCTGCTGATCTTCCCGCCGTGGATCAACAAATATTACATCCTCGACCTGCGGCCCGAAAACTCGATGATCCGCTGGCTGACGGATCAGGGCTTCACCGTGTTCGTCACCTCGTGGGTGAACCCGGGGCCCGAGCTCGCGGGCATGACGCTGCTCGATTACATGCGCGACGGCGCCTACGAGGCGGTGGCGCAGGTGCTGAAGCAGACGGGGGCCAAGTCCACCTCCACGGTGGGCTACTGCATCGGCGGCACGCTCCTGGCCTGCACTCTGGCGCACATGGCGGCCAAGGGCGACGCGCGCATCTCGGCCGCCACCTTCTTCGCCGCCCAGCAGGATTTCACCGAGGCGGGCGATCTTCTCCTCTTCACCAACGACGCCTGGCTGGAAGACCTGTCGCGCAAGATGGACGAGGCGGGTGGCGTGTTGCCCGGCCAGGCCATGGCCGACACCTTCAACTCCCTGCGGGCGAACGACCTGATCTGGTCGTTCTTCGTGAACAACTACCTTCTGGGCAAGGAACCCGCGGCGTTCGACCTCCTGTTCTGGAACGCCGACCAGACGCGCATGCCAAAGACTCTGCACATGAGCTATCTGGAGGACTTCTATAAGTCGAACCGCCTGTCAAAGGGCGAGTTGGTGCTCGACGGGGTGACGCTCGACCTGTCGAAGGTGAAGACCCCGGTCTACGTGCAGTCTTCGCGCGACGATCACATCGCGCCCATGCGCTCGGTCTATCGCGGTGCGCGGCTGTTCGGGGGGCCGACCACCTTCACGCTCTCCGGTTCCGGCCACATCGCGGGCGTGATCAACGCGCCGGTGGCCAAGAAATACCAACACTGGGTGAACCCGAAGCTGCCTGCCACCGTGGACGAGTGGCTGGCCGACACCACCGAGCACCCCGGCTCGTGGTGGCCCCACTGGGAGGCCTGGCTCGCCGAGCGCTCCGGGCCGATGGTCAAGGCGCGAGACCCCGCCAAGGGACCGCTCAAGCCCATCGAAGACGCGCCCGGGCGCTATGTGCAGGTGCGCAGCGACGAAGCGGCGGCCGCCTAGGCTGCGGCGGGTTTCCGGCGCGCCAGCACATAGAGTCCACAAGAGACCGCCACCGTAAGGATAAGCGCGCCGATCTCGATCGGCCGCCCCAGCGCGATGATCGCGACCATGCTGACGGCGCCGAACATCGCCCAGGCGCCGATCCCGCGCAGGCCGAACGGCTCGCCAAGCTGCGCCACCTTGCGCCGGGCCAGCCTCCAAGCCGCGAGGCAGGCCCCGAGGTAGAGCAGGCAGGTGCTGAGCGAGGACAGCACGATCAACTGCTCGAAGGTGCCGCTCACCGCCAGCAAGAAGGCGGTGGCGGCGTGGACAAGGATCGCCACAGTGGGAACCTGCGTCCGCGGCGTCAGGCTTCCCAGCGCCTTGGGCAGGAACCCGTCTCGCGCCAGGGCGAAGAGCACCCGCGGCGCGCCCAGAAAGTCACTG
Organism: Caulobacterales bacterium; assembly: GCA_038226305.1. Taxonomy (GTDB): domain Bacteria; phylum Pseudomonadota; class Alphaproteobacteria; order Caulobacterales; family Caulobacteraceae; genus JASLDZ01. Next base: position 146,496 of record JBBRQN010000001.1, on the reverse strand, counting down.
GCGATCCCCAAGAACATCGAAAGCGCCGCTCCGCCCAGCAGCAGGCCCCCGAGTCGCGGGTCGACCCGCCCCATGGCGTCGGCCAAGGGCGCCGCCGAACCGGCGAGGTCGCGCCCCATGAGCCCCTGCGCCACAACCTGAATCAGGATGTAGAGAACGGCGACGAACCCCATCGCCACCACCAGCGCGCGCGGCAGGGTGCGGCCGGGATCGCGAACTTCGCCGTTCGCCGCCAGCACGGTCTCGACACCCTGGAAGGCGAACATGGAAAGGATCACGCCCCGCCCGATTCCCCCGACCGAGGGGAGCACGCCTTCGGTCAGACGATGCGGCTGAATGAAGAAAACGCCGACGCCGACGAAGATCGCCAACGGCACGAGTTTGACGACCGTCGCCCACGAGATCGCTCGCGCCGCCGCGCCCGCACCCAGAAGGTTAAGCCCGGCCAGCGCACCCTGCATCGCTAGGATAAGAACGGCGCGGGGAACGGGCGCTCCCAGCACCGGCCAGACGTGCGCCACAGCGTCGGCGACGGCTGCGGAGATGGCTCCATTGGCCAGAACGCAGCCGAGCCACAGGAGCACGGCGGCGACGAAGCCGGGCATCGGCCCGAAGGCCGCGTCCACATAGCCATAGATGCCGCCTGAAGTAGGCACCCGGCTCCCCGCCTCGGCGCAGCACAGCACCACGGCGGCCGTGGCGGCGACGCAGGCCAGGTAGGCGATCAGCGCGTAGGGTCCGGCGGTGCGCGCCATGCCTGCGGGAAGCGTGAAGATGCCGGCGCCGACGGTGATGTTGATCGCAGCGAAGATCAGCCCGACCGTACCGATGCTACGCTTCAGTCCGGCGTCCCTCGCCCCTTCGCGAGCCTGCGCCCCGGTCATCGCCGCCTCGACCATACACCGCCCCTTTCGCCAAGCTGCGCCATTGGCGATCAGTTGAACGGTCTGCGCAAGTCAGGCGAGGCCTGCGCTCTCTTCCAGCCCGCACATCAGGTTCAGGCTCTGCACGGCTGCTCCGCTGGCGCCCTTGCCAAGGTTGTCCAAGCGGGCAACCAGCCGCGCCTGCCTAACCTCGTCGGAGCCGAACACGAAGAGCTCCAGCCCGTTGGTGCCGTTCAGGCCCTCGGGGTCCAGCGTCTTCAGCGCCCCAGCTTCGTGCAGGTCTTTGACGGTGACGAAGCGCTCGCAGGCATAGGCGTCGGCAAGGGCCGCGTGGATTTCGGCAATCGAAGGCGCTGAAGGCAGGGCCCACAGCTGCAACGGCACCTCCACCAGCATGCCCTGGGCGAACCGGCCGACGGCGGGGGCGAACAGAGGGTCGTGCAGGAGGCCCGCGTGGGTGCGCATCTCGGCCACATGCTTGTGCGCCAGATGCAGACCGTAGAGCCGGAACGGCGTCTCCACATAGGCGGGCGAGCCCACCGCCTCGAACTCGGCGATCATCGTCTTGCCCCCGCCGGAATAGCCGGACACGGCGTTGACGCTGAGGGGATGGTCGGCCGGCACGATCCCCGCCCGCACCAGGGGCGCGACCAGGGCGAGGAAGCCCGTAGGATAGCAGCCGGGGTTCGAAACCCGCGCCGCCCCCCGAACCGCATCCCGGGCGCCGGGGGCGAGCTCCGGAAAGCCATAGGCCCAGCCCGGCGCGGTGCGGTGGGCGGTGGAGGCGTCGATCACCTTCGTAGCGGGGTTCACGATCAGCGCCACGGCCTCGCGCGCGGCGTCATCCGGCAGGCACAGGATCACCACGTCGGCGGCGTTGAGGAGCGCTGAGCGGGCGGACGCGTCCTTGCGATGCTCCGGCGCTATGGAGATGAGCTCGATGTCGCCTCGCGCCAACAGGCGCTCGCGGATCTGCAGGCCCGTGGTGCCGGCCTCGCCGTCGATGAAGACTTTCACAGCCATGGCAGACTCCCGAAACGAAAACGGGCGCCCCGGTTTGCCGGAGCGCCCGCCGAGTATCCCAAGCCCGGGTCGGGCTTAGCGCTTGGAGAACTGGAAGGAGCGGCGGGCCTTGGCCTTGCCGTACTTCTTGCGCTCGACCACTCGGCTGTCTCGCGTGAGCAGGCCGTGCGGCTTCAGGGCGATGCGCAGGCCGGGCTCGTAGTAGGTGAGCGCCTTGGAGATGCCGTGGCGGATCGCGCCGGCCTGGCCGGAGAGGCCCGAGCCCTGCACGCTCACGTCGACGTCGAACTGACCCATGCGGGCGGTCACCTCGAAGGGCTGCGCCAGCATCATGCGCAGCACCGGGCGGGCGAAGTAGACGCTCTGGTCGCGGGCGACCATGTTCTTGCCTCCGCGGATGGTGATCTTGCCGGAACCCGGCTTGATCCAGACCTTGGCGATGGCGTTCTTGCGCTTGCCGGTGGCATAGGCGCGGCCCTGCGCATCGATCTTGGGCTCGGCGGGAGCAAAGGCGGAAAGGCCTTGCGTGCCCATGCCCTGCAGGGCGTCGAAGCCGGTTCCGCGCGGCGCGGGGGCCGGTGCGGCCTCCGGAGCGGCGGCGGGGGCTTCGGTCTCGGTGGCTTCGGGAGCGACGTCGGTCATGCTCAGGCGCTCCGCACGTTCTTGGTGTTCATCTGGGCGAAATCGATCGCTTCGGGCTGCTGCGCGCTGTGAACGTGCTCGGGCCCGTTGAAGAGGTGCAGGTGGGTCATCTGCTTGCGGGCCAGGGGGCTTTCCTTGGGTAGCATGCGCTCGACGGCCTTCTCCAGCACGCGCTCGGGGAACTTGCCGTCGAGGATCTTGCCCGCGGTGCGTTCCTTGATCCCGCCCGGATAGCCGGTGTGCCAGTAGTAGATTTTGTCGGTCAGCTTCTTGCCGGTGAACTTCACCTTGTCGGCGTTGACCACGACCACATGGTCGCCGCAGTCGACGTTGGGGGTGTAGTCGGGGCGATGCTTGCCGCGGAGGCGCATGGCGATGAACGTCGCGAGACGGCCGACGACGACGTTTTCAGCGTCGACGACGATCCACTTCTTCTCGACGTCCGCCGGCTTCAGCGAAGCCGTCGTCTTGGTGTTCATGAGAGGCGAGCCTGAGAAAGGGCCCCGGCAAGGCGGGGGATCAAGGGAGGGCGCGGGTTACAAGCCCGGCCGTCTCCTGTCAACCGACATCGCGGACTTTATGCCTAAGGCACTGAAGGCCCTAGACTTATTCCCGTCGGTATCATGATACCTAATTGCGCAGAAGCCGCCAGAAGGTCGCCAGCGCCACGCTCAGCACGCCCACCGCCCCAAGCTGGTGCAGGGCGGCCAGGGCCAGCGGAGAGAGGCTGGTCAACGTCCAGATGCCCAGCAGCGCCTGCAGGGAAATGGCGGCGAAGAGGCCCCACGCCCAGGCCCGCACGGGGCCGGCCAGGAAGCGATTCCGCGTCGCCAGGATCGCGAAGCCGAGTGCCCCCGCCCACAGGGCATAGGCGGTGAAGCGGTGGTTGAACTGCACAGCAGGCAGGCTGTGCAGTAGGGAGCCGATGAGCCCCCTCGCCGGGTCCAGATAGCCTTGAGGAAAGAGCCGCCCGGCCATCATCGGCCAGTCCGTATCGATCTTGCCCGCTCCGCTGCCCGCCACCAAGGCGCCCAGCACCACCTGCAGAAACACGAGGGCGAACACCCCCCCGGCGGCGATGCGCCAGCCCGCGGGGGGCGCAGCGCCCGCCCGGCTGCGGCCGTTCCACGCCTCCAGCCCGGTCCAGACGCAGACGCAGTAGAGGATGAGCGCCAGCCCCAGGTGCGTCGCCAGCCGCTCCGGCGCGACGGCCACCTTGTCCGGCCCCAGGCCGCTCAGCACCATCAGCCAGCCCACGAGGCCCTGCAGTCCGCCCAGGACGAGGATCAGCGCGCACCGCCAGATCAGTCGCCTGGGAATGCTGCGCAGGGCGAGGAACACGATGAACGGCACGGCGAAGGCCACACCGAGGAGCCGCCCGAGGAAGCGGTGCGTCCACTCCCAGCCGTAGATCCACTTGAACTCGCCCATCGTCATCCCGGCGTTCACCAGGGCGTATTGCGAGCTGTGGCGGTACTTATCGAACTCCGAAGCCCAGGCGGCGGCGTTCAGCGGCGGCACGGCCCCGGTGACCGGGCGCCACTCGGTGATGGAGAGGCCTGAGCCCGTCAGGCGCGTCAGGCCGCCGACGACGACCATCGCGACCACCAGCCCCGCCACGGCGAACAGCCACAGCGCCACGCCGTAGGATCGCTCGAGGTTAAGGCTCCAACGCATGCTCACCCTTCCCGCCCCCGGGAGGCGCAACGTCCTAGCGGCTCGCGTGCGGCCCGTCCACGCCGCGGCCTATGGAACCGACCGGATCGTCGGCGTATTACCGCCACGTGGCGACAACGGCCAAGCTGGCTTTCACGTCGCAGGGAGCGCTCGGCATGGGCTTCGTGGGTTGGGTCGTCGTGGGCCTTCTGGCCGGCTGGATCGCCAGCATGATCGTGAACCGGCATCACGGGTTGATCGTGAACCTGATCATCGGCCTTCTGGGGGCGGTGATCGGCGGGTGGCTGGCGGGAATCTTCGGCTTCGTCGCGATGGGATTCGTGGGCAGCCTGATCACGGCGACCCTGGGGGCCGTGGTGCTCCTGTTCCTTTTGGGCTTGCTGCGCCGCCCACGTTGAAGCGCGGCGCTCTTCCGATGGCGGGGAAGGCGGGCTAAGCCGCGGTCATGCCCGTTCGCCTCAAGAAATTCGTCGGCTCGATCGGAGTGCTGCTGTTCCTGGCAGCCTACATCTGGGCCGTTGCGTCCCTCGCCCCGTTCATTCCCGCGCGCTGGTGGGCGCAGATCCCCTACTTCGGGCTGAGCGGAATGTTGTGGGGCGCGCCGCTGATTCCCCTGATCCGCTGGATGAACCGCGAGGACTGAGGGCGCTGGCTGCGGGGCGCTGAAAGGGTCTGGTCGGAGCGACAGGATTCGAACCTGCGACCCCTTGACCCCCAGTCAAGTGCGCTACCAGGCTGCGCTACGCTCCGTCCGCGGCGCTTATAGAAGGCGGTTGGGCCTGAGCGCAACCGCTGTCACACGGCTTCAGTCGCTTTCGATCAGAAGCCGGTCGATCACGCCCTTCACACCCTCGATGTCACGCAGCACCGCCTCCAGCCGACTGCGGGCATCGGGCTGCAGGATGGGCGTGGGCGTGCGCGTCGGCTGCGGGGGTCGCGCGGGAGCGGACGCGGCCGGCACGCCCGCAGGGGCAATAGCCTCTACTGCTGCCGCGATGGCCGGGGCGGGCGGGGTCGGGAGCTCAGCGATGCGCGGGGGCGTGATGGAGGGAATGTCGCCCTCCCCCGCGCCGATCAGCCGGCGCACCCCTTGCTCCTTGTGCAGGCGCTGCACGCCCTTGATCGTGTAGCCCTCCGCGTGGAGCAGGGTGCGCACGCCCTTCAGCACGGCCAGATCCTGCCGCCGATAGAATCGCCGCCCCCCGGCGCGCTTCATGGGGCGGATGAAGGAGAACTTGGTTTCCCAGAAGCGGAGGACATGCTGCGGCACGCCCAGTTCGGTGGACGCTTCCGAGATCGTGCGGAACGCGTCCGGGCCCTTGGCCGACGGCTCGAAGCCAGCGGGATCGGTGACCGACACCCTCAGCCGCCCGAGACACCCGGCCCGACGTGGGCGGCCTGCACCTTCGCCTTCATCAGTTGCGAGGCGCGAAAGCTGATGACACGGCGGGGATCGATGGCGGCGGGCTCGCCCGTCTTGGGGTTCCGACCCACCCTGGCCCGTTTGTCGCGCACCTGGAACACGCCGAAGCCCGACAGCTTCACTTCTTCGCCGCGCTGAAGCGCCTCGACCACGAGTTCGAGGGTGCGCTCCACGAGTTCGGCACAGTCCTGCCGGGAAAGCCCCACCTCGCGGTGTACGGCCTCGGCCAGGTCGGCCCGCGTCACGGTGCCTTCGCTCATCGGCGTCGTCGCCCCCAACAGCCCGCGTTGCCGCCATCGCTGCACGAGGCATGAAGCGTCGTCAAGTCAACGGCTTGCAGCCCAATGCCGCCTCCGGCGAATCGCCTAGAGCCGCACCACGCACGCGCCCCAGGTCAGACCTCCGCCCATGGCTTCCATCAGGAGCAGCTGGCCGGGCTTGATGCGCCCGTCTTCGATGGCGTGCGCCAGGGCCAGGGGGATGGAAGCGGCGGAGGTGTTGGCATGCAGGGCCACGGTGGAGACCACCTTGGCCTCGTCGATCTTAAGCCGGTGCGCCACCCCCTGCAGGATGCGCATGTTGGCCTGGTGGGGGATGAACCAGTCCACCGCCGACACCTCGACCCCTGCCGCGACTGCCGCGGCCTCCACGGCTTCGGAGATGTTCACCACGGCATGACGGAACACCGCCTGGCCCATCATCCGCAGGTGACCGACCGTGCCCGTGGTCGACACCCCGCCGTCAACGTAGAGCAGATCCTGCTTGGCCCCGTCACAGCGGAGCGAGAAGCCCAGGAGGCCCCGATCGGCGGTGCCGCCCTGCCCCTGCACGGGCTCCAGCACCACGGCCCCCGCCCCGTCGCCGAAGAGCACGCAGGTGCCGCGGTCTTCCCAGTCCATCAGGCGGGTCATGGTCTCGGCGCCGATCACGAGGGCGCATTTGGAGTGGCCCCGGGCGGTGAACCCGTCGGCGACGCTCATGGCGTACACGAAGCCCGAACACACGGCCTGCACGTCGAAGGCGATGCCCACAGGCGCGCCGATCTTGCGCTGCACCATCGCCGCCACCGCCGGGAAGGTGAGGTCGGGCGTGGTGGTGGCCACGATGATCAGGTCCACCTCGGCGGCGGTGCGCCCGGCGGCGGCGAGAGCCCTGCGCGCGGCCTCGGCGGCGAGGTCGGAGGTGCCCTGCCCCTCCGCCGCCTGATGGCGCTGCTCGATGCCGGTGCGCTCGCGGATCCAGGCGTCGCTGGTGTCCACAGTGAGGGCGAGCTCGCTGTTGCTGACGATGCGTTCCGGCAGGTAAGCGCCCACGCCCGTGATGGCGCTGCGCACCACGCTCAAGCGGCCGGCTCCGCAGGCACGGGCGCAGGGGGTTCGGCCAAGCGGCCGCCCATCGCCTCGCCCAGCCGGGCTATGTTGCGGGCGATCTCGACGGCGAAGTCGCTGGAGGCAAGCTCGGCCGCGATGCGCAGGGCGTCCGCAAACCCTGCCGCATCGGCTCCGCCGTGGCTCTTCACCACCACCCCGTTTAGGCCCAGGAGCGGCCCTCCCCCCGGTGGCGTCAGCCGGGCCTTCATCTGCCGCAGCGCGCCCTGCGCCAAAAAGCCCCCCGCCATCGGCAGGGCGCCGGAGGTGAGAGCCTCGCGCAGCACCTGGCTGAAGAACTTGGCAAGGCCCTCGCCGGTCTTCAGGGCCACATTGCCCGTGAACCCGTCGGTGACGATCACATCCACCACGCCCTTGGCGATGTCATCGCCCTCCACGAAGCCGTGGTAATTGAGCCCGAGCGTGTTGGTCTTCAGAAGGCGGTGCGCCTCACGCAGGTATTCGTGGCCCTTCTGGTCCTCCGAACCCACGTTCAGAAGGCCGATGGAGGGGCGGGTCGAGCCCTCGCCCGCGTTCACCGCCGCGTGGAAGGCCTCGCCCATGATGGCGAACTCCACCAGTTGGCGGGCGTCCACCTCGATATTGGCACCCACGTCCAGAACGTCGCTCACGCCCCGCAGGGTGGGCCAGCTGGCGACCAGGGCCGGGCGTTCCAGTTCACTGATCATGCGCAGCAAGAGCCGCGAGATCGCCATGAGCGCCCCAGTGTTGCCCCCGGAAACGGCGGCGTGGGCCTGACCGGTCTTCACCGCCTCCACCGCGTTCCACAGGCTGGAGCCCTTGCCACGGCGCAGGGCCTGCGCGGCCTTCTCCTCGCCCGAGATGCGCTTGTCGGTGTGGCGCACCTCCACGTGGGGACGAACTGAGGGGTGGCGCTTCAGCTCAGCCTCGATGGCGCCCTCGTCGCCGTGCAGCAGCACCCGCGCCGGCCGATCGCCAAAGCGCTTCAATGCCAGCTCCACCCCGGCCACGATCACGGGCGGACCGTGGTCGCCCCCCATCGCGTCGACGGAGAGAACGATCTGTGAAGTGGGCGAAAGCGACACGCGGGCGGGGTCCGACATCCTGAAAAGTCGCCCTAGGGGTCGGTGAAGACCCGCAGTCGAAGCGGTGGCGGACCTTAACCCCGCAAGGCCCGGAAGCAAGCCGGGGTTGGCGACGCGAGGGATGCGCTAGGCGTCTCCCCGCGGCTTCAGCCGGGCGAGAGCCGCGAAGGGCGAGGGCTCGCCGGGCTCAGGTGGCGGCTCGAACACCACACCCGGTTTGCGGGGGAAGGGATCGAGTTCCAGCGCCAGGTGCTCGACGAGATAGGCCGCCACATCGATGGCATCCGCCTCCAGCACGTCCGGCGGGTCGGGGGCCTCTGGGTCGGCGGTCAGGTCGTCGTCGGGGCCGGCGGCCATCGGGCTGCCTGCGGGCACCACGTGCAGGTGGAACTCGCCCGAGAGCGGCGTCTCGAACTCGTCGAGGCTCACGCCGCACACCTGCCGCACCCGGGCGGTCCAGCGGCCGTCGATCTCGGCACCGTCGAGCCAGGGCTTCACCCGCACCGAGGCCTGGAAGCTGAGCAGGGCCGCGAGGTCGAGCGTGCGGGCGATCCCGGCGCGGGTGGGCTCGTCTGCATCCACCGTGAAGGTCTTGGGGCCCCGCGCCACCTCATGCAGGGCCACGGGCAGGGCCCAGTCGTGAGCGCTCATGCCGACACCGCCCCCAGCCCGAACGCGGGGAAGCTCACCTGGCCGGTGACCAACGCCGCGGTGGGCTGCCGACGCAGATCGGCCGCAGCCTCGACCACATAAGCTGCCACCGCGGCCGCCCCCGAAGCCTCCACGTCGGCGAACAGCGTGCGCTCCAGAAGGGCGGTGAGGACAGCGAGGGGCTGTTCGGTCGCTAGCCCGTCGTCATAGGCCTTCATGCGGCCGTAGATGACTTCGCCCAGCTTGCGCATCTTCTTGCCCACGGAGAGATCGCCCACCCCCATCTCGCGCAGGCCGTCGTCCAGCCCCCGCAGGAAGGCGTCGAAGGCGGCCTGCGACACGGCCGCAGCCTGGGCGCCCTCGCCCTTCAGCCGATGCACCACGAGCACGAGGTGGATGAGGTACAGCTCGAATCGCCCTTCTGGCCGGTCGGGCACACCCGCCTCCAGATAGAACTCGGGGCGGCGGGCGGCCGCCGAGATCGCGGTGTAGAGCGCGCGTCCCGCGACCTTTTCAGGTGAGGCTTTGAACAGGGTCTTGAGCATGGGTCCGAACGGGCAAGGGGCTTACGCGCATGCCGCTTTTCGGCCGCGACGATAGGATACGGGATCGTCACCTTGAGTTAGGACGCCGACCCCTCTAGGTCAAAGCCCCCGTATCGCCGTCGTGCCCGGTCTCCGAGCGCCCCGGCGGGGATCAACCGGAGCCGCATTCCCCCATGATCCGACCGATTCTTCTGGCCGCCGCGGCCTGCGCCGCCCTGGCGGGCGCGGCCTGCGCTCCGACCTCGACCTACAACGGCTTTCAGGCGCGCGACGAGAAGCCCGCCGACGTGAAGGTGGGGGTGGACACCAAGTCCACCATCCTGACCCGCCTGGGCTCGCCGACGCTGCAGTCCACCTTCGGGGACGCGAACTGGTTCTACATCAGCCAGATCACCGAGCGGGAAGCCTACTTCCTGCCCCGCGTGCGCTCGCGCGAGGTGGTGCGGATCAGCTTCGACAAGGACGACAAGGTCGCCGAGGTGAAGAAGCTCGAGATGAAGGACGGCTACCAGATCGCCTACGACAAGCGCGAGACGCCCACCCGCGGCCGCGACCTGTCGATCCTCGAACAGATCCTCGGCACGCTGGGCCGCTCGGCCGTGCTCCCGCAGGAAGACGATCCGGGCCGCTCCCGCCCGAAGTGACCGCGACCGCAGTCCCAAACTCAACAGGCTGGAATTAGAAAACCCCGGAGGCGGACCTCCGGGGTTTTCCTTGTTCCAAGCTCGGCTGGCTGGGTCTCAGCCGCCGACCACGCCCTTCGCCAGCACCGCCAGGAGCAGCAGCGCCACGATGTTGGTGATCTTGATCATCGGGTTCACGGCAGGGCCCGAGGTGTCCTTGTAAGGGTCGCCGACGGTGTCGCCGGTCACGGCGGCCTTGTGGGCTTCGGAGCCCTTGCCGCCGTAGTTGCCCTCTTCGATGTACTTCTTGGCATTGTCCCAGGCGCCGCCGCCCGAGGTCATGGAGATGGCCACGAAGAGGCCGGTCACGATCACGCCGATCAGCATGGCGCCGAGCGACGCGAAGGCGTTCACCTTGCCCGCCAGCGGCAGCACCACGAGGAACAGCACGATCGGCGACAGCACCGGCAGAAGGCTCGGCACGATCATCTCGCGGATCGCCGCCTTGGTCAGGATGTCCACCGCCTTGCCGTATTCCGGCTTGACCTCGTAGGTCATGATGCCCGGGTTCTCCCGGAACTGCCTGCGCACCTCCTCGACTACGGCCCCCGCGGCCCGGCCCACCGCCGTCATGGACATGCCGCCGAACAGGAACGGCAGGGCGCCCCCGAACAGCAGGCCCACGATCACGAAGGGATTGGAGAGGTCGAAGGTCACCGCCCCCATGCCGGCGAAGAAGCCGGAGGTGGCGTTGGTGGTGAAGTAGTGCAGGTCCTGGGTGTAGGCCGCGAACAGCACCAGCGCGCCGAGGCCCGCCGAACCGATCGCATAGCCCTTGGTCACGGCCTTGGTGGTGTTGCCCACCGCGTCCAAGGCGTCGGTGGAAACACGCACTTCCGGGGGCAGGCCCGCCATCTCGGCGATCCCGCCCGCGTTGTCGGTCACCGGGCCGAAGGCGTCGAGCGCCACGATCATCCCCGCCACGCCGAGCATGGTCGTCACGGCGATGGCCGTGCCGAACAGGCCGCCCAGCATGTAGGTGGCGACGATCGCGACGATGATCACCAGCGCCGGAGCGGCGGTGGACTCGAGCGACACGGCGAGGCCCTGGATCACGTTGGTGCCGTGGCCGGAGACCGAGGCCTTGGCCACCGACTTCACCGGGCGGAAGCCCGTGCCGGTGTAGTATTCGGTGATCACCACGATGGCGGCCGTCACCAAGAGGCCGACGATGCCGCAGTAGAACAGCTTCATCGGGTCGAGCACGAGGCCCGTCGAAAGGGTGATGGCTTCCGGCATCAGCGCCTTGATGACGAAGTACACAGCGCCAGCCGACAGCACGCCGGTGACGATCAGGCCCTGGTAGAGCGCACCCATGATGTTGCGGCTTTTGCCCAAGCGCACGAAGAACGCACCGATGATCGAGGTCACGATGCACACGCCACAGATCGCCAGAGGCAGCTGCATCATCGCACCCACCTGCGGCAGGCCGCGGAAGAAGATGGCGGCCAGCACCATCGTGGCGACCGTCGACACGGCATAGGTCTCGAACAGGTCGGCGGCCATGCCCGCGCAGTCGCCCACGTTGTCGCCCACGTTGTCGGCGATGGTGGCGGCGTTGCGGGGGTCGTCTTCCGGGATGCCGGCTTCGAGCTTGCCCACCATGTCGCCGCCCACGTCGGCGCCCTTGGTGAAGATGCCGCCGCCCAGGCGCGCGAAGATGGAGATCAGAGAGGCGCCGAAGCCGAGCGACACCAGGGCGTCGACCACTTCACGGCTGGTGGGGTCGAGCCCGAGCATCTGCGTGAGGACGAGGTAGTAGCCCGCCACGCCCAGAAGCGCGAAGCCCGCCACGAACATGCCGACCACAGCACCCGAGCGGAAGGCCATCGACATGCCCTTGTCCAGGCTCTCGGAACAGGCCTGCGCCGTACGCACGTTGGTGCGCACCGAGATCAGCATGCCCGCGTAGCCCGCGAAGCCCGAGAGCACGGCGCCGATCAGGAACCCGACCGGCTGCTTCCAGTCCTGGAACAGCGCGCCGAGCACGATCAGCACCACCACGCCGACGATGGCGATCGTCATGTATTGCCGACGAAGGTAGGCGGAGGCGCCCTCCTGAATGGCGGCGGCGATCTCCTGCATCTTGGCGTTGCCGGGCGAAGATCTGAGGAGGCTGGCGGTCTGCACGACGCCGTAGATCACCGCCAGCACTCCGGCTGCGATGACCCAATAAAGGTAATTCATTTAGCGCCCTTCGAGTTCGGCCACAGCGTTACACGCCGCCGCCTCGTTTCCTGATGTTCCTCGTCGCGACACCGATTCGAACGTCGGTTTTCGCGAGCCACGCACCTTTGCGCAACATTGGCGAGCGGCGCAACCGGGCGGCACCCCAAGCCCGGCAACACTTCAGGGCTTCGGTGGCTGGGGCTTCTGCGGCAGCCCGGAGCGACGCTGCGGCTCTTCAGAGACGATATCTATCGAGGTCACGGTGCCTGGGCCTGCGATCCGGGCCGATTCCCGCATCATCACCGCAGTTAGGGCCGCCCGGTCGATGTGGGTGAAGTCCCACGGCTTGACGAAGGGGGTCCGGTGAGCGGCGCGCACCAGGGCATCGCGGAAATAGGGCTCCTTCTCTCGCAGCTTGGCGGCATCGAAGCGCGCCGCGACGGGCAGCTTCAGCGTGACGAACACGTAATTGATCAGCCGCCCCTCCCACACGATCGGCAGGCCCACGGGGGACAGGTCCACCGAATGCGGCACCTCCTTCTTCTTGTCCTCCCCGGCCTGTGCGGGCGAGGCGGCCACGAACGTCGTGAGCGCGAGGGCGCAGACAAGGGCAAGGTGAGTCGGCAGGCGGTTCATCGAAGCGAAGGTGTCAGCCGCCGCCCGGCCCCGCAACGCCTCAGCGGTGACGATAGCCGAGGGTGGTGACGGGGACCGGCTCGCCACCGAAGCTGACCGCTACGCCACTGCCCTCAACGAACCGGCCGATGACCGTGAGCGGCGTTCCCGCGAGCCCGGCAGCGGCCTGAAAACTCGCCACCCGATCCGGCGAGCAGGCGCATACGAGTTCGTAGTCGTCTCCGCCCGTGGCGAGCCGCACCCGGGCCTCCGGACCGCTCGCCTGCATCGTGAGCCATTGCAGCGCCGCGGGAGACAGGGGAACCGCCTCAAGCTTCACCTCCACGGCCAGCCCGCTCGCCGTGGCGATGCGGCCCGCATCGGCCAGCAGGCCATCCGAAACGTCGGCGCAGGCGCTGGCATGGGCACGAAGGGTGTCGCGCAGGTTCAGCCGCGGCTGCGGCAGGCGATAGCGGTCGTCGAGGAAGGCGCGTGCAGCCGCCGGCAGCGCCGAATCCAGCCTCCCAAGCGCCACATCCAGACCCAGCGTCGCGTCGCCCACCGTGCCGCTGACCAGCAGCACATCCCCCGCCCGCGCCCCCGCCCGCGCCACGAAACCGCCCGCGGGGCAGGTGCCGAGGAGCGTCGCCGTCGCCGTCAGCGGTCCTGACGTGCTTACCGTATCGCCGCCGAAGAGCTTCAGGCAGAAGCCTTGAGCATCCGCCTCCAGCCCGGCCGCAAACGCCGCGCGGGCGGCCGCGTTGTAGTGATCCGGCCAGGCGACGTTGAGGAACCAGCCCAGAGGCTCGGCCCCCTTGGCCGCGAGGTCCGACAGGTTCACCCGCAGGAGCTTCCTCGCGAACAGCCCCGGGGCCTCATCCAGCGGGGCGTGCACGCCCGCGACCAGCGTATCGGTGGTCACCACCAGGGTGCGGCCGTCGCCCAGCGAAATGGCTGCGGCGTCGTCCAGAAGGCCCAAAGCCTCCGGCGCACCCAGGGTCAGGGGCAGGAACAGCCGGGCGATCTCGCCGAACTCGTCCAGATCGGCGGGCGGTGTGCCCATGCGATCAGCGCTGTTGAAAGCAGAGGATGTTGCCGCTGGGGTCGTCCACATAGACCTCCCGCGTTCCCCAGGTCTGGTCCAGAGGGCCCTGGTGGACAGGCGAGTCGGTCCGGCCCGAAGCCTGCAACCCGCGAGCCCGAAAGCTCGCGAACAGGGCATCGACACCCTCGCACACCACGATGGCCGACTGCCCGCACACGGGCCTGCTGCTGGGGAGGCTCAGGTGCAGCTCGTCGGCGCCGCGGGTGAGCAGGGCGTAAAACGGCGCCTCCGGCGTCATCAGCCCTGCGAGCTCGAAGTCCAGCACCTCAGTGTAGAAGGCGACGGCCTCGCGAATATCCCGCACGGCGAAGGTGGGGATCAGCACGGCGAACTTACGCCCGCACGTCCCGCGCCACGCCATCCAGCGCCGCGTTGACGAAGCCGGGCTCGGTCGGCCCTTCGAAGAACGCCTTGGCGAGCTCCACATACTGGTCGAGCACCACTTCGGACGGGATTTCCGGATGCGCCATCAGCTCATAGGCCCCGCATCGCAGCACCGCCCGGGCGGTGGCGTCCAGCCGGGCCAGCTTCCAGTTCTGGGCGAGGCGTTTGGTGACCGCCCCGTCAACCTCGCCCTGCCGGGCAACGACCCCCCGCACGAGGTCGGCGAAGAACAGCTCGTCGGCGGCGGCCAGCCGCTCACCCTCGATGTCGGCGTCGAAGCGGTGGTCGGAGAACTCGCGGATCACCGCCTCCACGCCCAGCCCCGACACCTCCATCTGATAGAGCGCCTGCACCGCCGAGAGGCGGGCGACGTAGCGGGGGTGGGGCGTTTCGGTGTGCGTCATTGATCCTCTGGCGAAGCCGCCTCGTCCGCCAGGCCTTCCTCGCCCAGGAAACGGGCGAAGTCGGCGGTCTCGCGGAAGTCCCGATACACCGAGGCGAAGCGCACATAGGCGACTTCGTCGGTGGTCTTCAACGCCGCCATGACGATCTCGCCCAGGGTGGTGGAGGCGATCTCGGTTTCGCCCAGGCTTTCGAGCTGGCGCACTATGCCGGAGATCATCCGCTCCACCCGCTCGGGCTCCACCGGGCGCTTGCGCAGGGCGAAGGAGACGGAGCGGGCCAGCTTGTCGCGATCGAACGGCACCCGACGGCCGGATCGCTTGACGATGGTCAGCTCGCGCAGCTGCACCCGCTCGAAGGTGGTGAAGCGCCCGCCGCACTCGGGGCAGAGCCTGCGGCGACGGATGGCGGCCCCGTCTTCCGACGGGCGGCTGTCCTTCACCTGGCTGTCGGCGTGGCTGCAAAACGGGCAACGCACCTAGCAGAACCCCGACATCTTGTTCGCGCCGCGGTTCGGCGCACTAGCCATAGATGGGGAAGCGCCGCGTCAGGTCCAGCACCTCTTCGCGCACGGCCTTCTGCACGGCCGCGGCATCGCCCTGCCCGGCCAGGGCATCGACCACCTGCACGATGAGGCGGCCCACGGTCTCGAACTCCGCCTCGGCGAAACCGCGGGTGGTGGCGGCGGGCGTGCCAAGCCGCACGCCGGAGGTGACGGTGAAGGGCGCCGTGTCGAACGGCACGCCGTTCTTGTTGCAGGTGATCAGGGCGTGCTCGAGCGCAGCTTCCGTATCGCGTCCGGTCACGCCCTTGGGGCGAAGATCGACCAACATGAGGTGGCTGTCGGTGCCGCCGGAGACGATGTCCACGCCGCCCGCCTTCAGGGTGGCGGCCAGAACGCGGGCGTTCTTCACCACCTGGGCGGCGTAGCTCTTGAACGAGGGTTGCAGAGCCTCGCCGAAGGCCACGGCCTTGGCGGCGATCACGTGCATCAGGGGGCCGCCCTGCAGGCCGGGGAACACGGCCGAGTTGAACTTCTTTGCCAGCGCCTCGTCGTTGGTGAGGATCAGCCCGCCGCGTGGCCCACGCAAGGTCTTGTGGGTGGTGGTGGTGCACACGTGGGCGTGCGGCAGCGGGCTGGGGTAGACGCCCGCCGCGATCAGCCCGGCATAGTGCGCCATGTCCACCATGAGCCACGCCCCCACCTCGTCGGCGATGGCGCGGAAGCGGGCGAAGTCGATCTCGCGGGAATAGGCGCTTCCGCCGGCGATGATCAGCTTGGGCCGCTCGGCGCGGGCAGTGGCCTCCATCGCCTCGTAGTCGATGAGCCCGTCTTCCCTGCGCACGGAATAAGCCACCGGCTTGAACCACTTGCCCGACTGGTTGGCGGGGGAGCCGTGGGTGAGGTGCCCGCCCGCCGCGAGGTCCATGCCGAGGAACACGTCGCCCGGCTGCAGCAGCGCGAAGAACACCGCCTGGTTGGCCTGCGCGCCCGAATGCGGCTGCACGTTGGCGAACCCTGCGCCGAACAGGGCCTTGGCCCGCTCGATGGCCAGCGTCTCCACCTCGTCCACGAACTCGCAGCCGCCGTAATAGCGCTTGCCCACGTAGCCCTCGGCATACTTGTTCGTGAGCACCGAGCCCTGCGCCTCGAGCACGGCCAGGGAGACGATGTTCTCCGAGGCGATCAGCTCGATGTTGTCCTGCTGGCGCTGCAGCTCCCGCGCGATGGAGGCCGACACCTCAGGGTCGGCACCGGCGAGCTGGGCGGAGAAGAAGCCGACCTGGGTCGCGGCGAAAGGCGCATTGTGGGCGTTCATGAGCGGCTCTCCGGGGCGTGGTGCGGTTCTAGCGCGGTTTGCAGGCGGGGCAACGAAACGCGACCGCACGGTTGGCAATTCTTCGCCGCAAAGGCGCGCGGCAAGCTCAAAGGCCGAAGGGCCTGGCGTTGGGCAGAGAGCTGAGCAGCTACCTGGAAGTCAGGCCGCCACGCCGCCGAGGCGGGCCACGTTGCAGCGGCTCCACAGACGGTCCATCGCGCCGACCAGCTCGTCCATCATGGCGTCGGTGTGGAAGGGCGTGGGCGTGAAGCGCAGGCGCTCGGTACCGCGGGGCACGGTGGGATAGTTGATCGGCTGCACGTAGATGCCGTGGTCCGACAGGAGCCAGTCGGACACGAGCTTGGTGTGGACCGGGTCGCCCACCAGCACCGGCACGATGTGGCTGGCCGAATCCATCACTGGCAGGCCTGCAGCGCGGAAGCGGGCCTTGAGCGAGGCGGCGCGTTCCTGATGGGCTTCGCGAACCTCGTTATGGGCCTTCAGATACTGGATCGAGGCCACCGCCCCGGCTGCGAGAGCCGGCGGCAGGGAGGTCGTGAAGATGAACCCCGCCGCGTAGGAGCGGATCGCGTCCACGATCACGGGAGACGCGGCGATATAGCCCCCCATGACGCCGAACGCCTTGCCCAGCGTGCCTTCGATGATGTCGATGTCGGCCATCACCCCGTCACGCTCCGCCACGCCCGCACCGCGAGTGCCATAGAGGCCGACCGCGTGAACCTCGTCGAGGTAGGTCAGCGCGCCGTACTTCCTCGCCAGGGCGATAGTGCCCGACAGGTCGGCGATGTCGCCGTCCATGGAATAGACGCTTTCGAACGCGATCAGTTTGGGCACGCCCGCCGGCGCTCCGGCCAGGAGCTGCTCCAGGTGCGCCAGGTCGTTGTGGCGGAAGATCTTGCGCTCGCCGCCGCCGTTGCGGATGCCCGCGATCATGCTGGCGTGGTTCAGCTCGTCGGAGAAGATGATCAGCCCCGGCAGCACCTTGTACAGCGTCGACAGCGCCGCCTCATTGGCAACGTAGCCGGAGGTGAAGAGGAGCGCCGCGTCCTTGCCGTGCAGGTCGGCGAGCTCGTGCTCCAGCTCGACGTGCCAGTGGGTGGTGCCCGAGATGTTGCGGGTGCCGCCCGAGCCTGAGCCCGCAACGTCCAGTGCGTGATGCATGGCATCGAGCACCACGGGGTTCTGGCCCTGGCCTAGGTAATCGTTGGAGCACCACACGGTCACGTCGCGCTCGATGCCATCGGCATCGGTCCACACGGCTTTGGGGAAGGCCCCGCGCGTGCGTTTCAGATCGGCGAAGACGCGGTAGCGCCCTTCGGAGTGGACACGGTCGACCGCGCTCTGGAACGCGGCCTGATAATCGACGCGGCTCATGACCCGGCTTTTACACCTAGCAGCGTTCAAATCCAGCGCCCAAGTCGCTCAAATCGTTGATTGATAACGCCTCGCAAGAGCGTCAGCGCGCCGTGCGACCATCCGGTTGCGCTGCCACGACCGTGGGAGTGGAGGCCGAGGCCGTCTCGGGCAGGGCAAGGGCCACGATCGGGCGCTGGGAGAGCCAGCGGCTGGCCGACTGCTGCACCTCGTCCACGCTGATGGTGGCGTAGTCGTAGCGCCAGGTGCGGGCCTGGGCGAGCTTGTAGGGTTCGTTCCACGAGCCATCCAGGGTCGCCAGCCACCAACCGTTGGTCTCCTTGCGGCGGGCGGTGTCGTCCAGCAGGGGCTTTCGCACCCGTTCGAGCACGTCGTAGGCGACGCCTTGAGGGGCTGCGAGGCGCAGGGCGATTGTCTGCACGGCCACGGCCACGGCCTCGGCCGACTGGGGGCTGGTCTCGATCGCCACCGACAGGGCGCACTCGTCGCCACCATAGGGAATCTCGAGATTGACCGAGGGGGTATAGGTGGCGCCCAGCCGCTCGCGGATCTCGCGTCGCACCTCGTCTCCCAGCACTTCGCGCAGAAGGGTCAGCTGGCGGATCTCGAGCTGGCGGGCCGGCTCCCACGGGAACAGGGGCCACAGCACGTAGACCATGGCTTTGGAGTCCAAGCCCTCATGGCGCACCCGCAAGGGGACGACGGGAGCGCGGCCGAAGCGCACCTTGGGCGCGCCCGGCAAGGCATGGTCTGTGTCGTCGCGGGGCGGCAGGGCCCCGAAGGTGCGGGCTATGACGGAAACCGCGGTCTCCTCGTCGATGTCGCCCACGACGGTCACCTCGAGGGCGTCGCCCGTCACGGCGCGGCGCAGGGCGTGGTTGAAGTCCGTGGCGCGCAGGGCGGCGAACTCCGGCTCGGGCGGCGGATCGAACACGTGCGGGGCCTGCGCGGCGCCGTCGATGGCGGCACGGGCGGCCAGCAGGGGCTCCACGCTGCGGCTCTTGAAGAACAGCTTGGCGAAGGTCGGCACCTGCAGGTCGACCTCGGGCCGGAAGCCCGGATCGACGAGGTAGGCCGAGAGGAGCTGCGCCTGCGCCTCGAAATCGTCCGGCCGGGTCACCCCCGACAGGGTGAAACGGGTGCGCTCCACGTTCAGATCGACGCTCAGGAGCCTGCCTCGAAACAGCCGCGAGATCGTCTCCGCGTCGTGCCGGCCCAGGCCCCCGTCGGCAAAGCTGCGGGCGCCCAGAAGCCCTGCGGCCAGTTCGCCCGAGTCCAGTTCCTGCTGCCCCGCGCCGAAGCGCACGCGCACATCCACCCGGTCCTGCGTGAAGGCCGCCTGTTTGAAGTTCAGCTTCACCCCGTTGGCAAAGCGCACGCGCACGAAGTCCGGGTCGTGCAGCACTTGGCGCTCCACCACCTGCCCGGGCGGGCCGAAGCTGGCATAGGCCCAGGGCTCGCGCTTCTCGATCTCGGGGGCACCGGCCGAGGGCTGGGCCTTGGCCTCGATCCAGGTGGCCTTAAGGTCGGCCTCGCTGGCGGCCACCGTCGAAGCCAGCACCACGAGCGGCGCCGATGCTGACCAGCGTCTGCGGAACGCCTCTGTCGCCGCTTGGGCCGTAAGGTGCGGGGCGGCCAGCGCATAGGTCCGCCGTTGCTCGGCTGGCGTCACGGGCAGCCGATCATCGAGGGTCGTGGACAGGAGCGAGGCGGCGATCTGCTCGCTGCGACGGGTGCCGCTCTGCGCCACGCCACTGTCCAGGGCGGCAGCGAGGGAGAAGCGGGCGCGCTCGGCCTCGGCTTCGGTGACGCCGTACTCAGACAGGCGGCGCGTCTCGCGCTCGATCACGGCCAACGCCTCGCGCCACGCCTCGGGCTTGGGGGCGGCGGAAACGCAGGTGTAGGCGGCGGCGCGATAGGCTTCCGGCCGGGCGACGCGGGTGCTGATGAAGGGCGAGTTCGGATCGAGGGCGATGTGGCTCAGCCGGTCCTGCAGGGCGACGGTCCACACGGCATCCGCCCCCTCCCCCCGCCAGGCCTGGGCCCCGAAGGGCGGCGGCGTCTCACGGTCGGCGGCGCGACACACCTCCACGAGGCCCTGGGCGAAATTCGGGATGGAGACGGCCAGCACGCTCTCGGCCCGCTGGGGATCGATGCGCCCCGGCGCGGGGTCGGCCGGTGCGGGCTCAGGCGCCGTCCACGAGGCGAAGGCCTGATCGATCTTGGCCAGCACCGAGGCGGGATCAATGTCGCCCACGACGATCAGCGTGGCGCGATCCGGCCGATACCAGCGATCGTGAAAGGCGCGCAGAACCTCGGCGTTCAGGGCGGCGATGCTCTGCGGCGTGCCTGCGGGCTGTCGATGCACGCCTAAGAGCGACGGCCCCATGAAGGCGGCCACGATGTCGCCCAGCTCGGAGGAGCCATTGCGCCTGGCGTTGTACTCGGCGGTGACCACGTTCTTCTGCCGCTCCACCGCGGCCGGATCGAGGCCGAGGCCGTCGCCCACGTCGCGCAGCCAGCTCAGCGCCAGATCGAGCTTGCCGTCCTGCGCCTCGGCCAAGTCGAGCACGTAGTCGACGCCGGACACGTCGGTGAAGGCGTTCTGGTCGCGGCCGAGGCTGACCCCCGCCTCCTGGAACGCGCGGTCCAGGCTGTCACCGGGGAAGCGCCGGGTGCCCTCGAAGGCCATGTGCTCGAGAAGGTGGGCGGCCCCCCGCTCGTCCTCGGTTTCCTGGCCGCTGCCCGCGCGGACGTAGAACCGCACCGATACGCCGTGAACCGGGTTGGCGTTGCGCATCACGAGGAAGCGCATGCCGTTGGCGAGGTGGCCGGTGGCGACGGCGGGATCTTGAACCGCCAGGGCGGTGCCGAGGCGGTGCCCGGCTTGCGGGGCCTGGGCGGCAAGCGCCTGCACAGGGGCGCTGAGCCCCCATGCGGCGGCCATCGCCGTCAGCAAACCCAAAACCCGCAACGCAAGCGTCTCCCAAGCCCGGATACCAAGGCATGTCCCTGCAACTATAGGGCCGCGCGGGGCACGCGAAAACGCGACCTATCCGCCGCAAGCTTGGCCTTAACGCGGCTGCAGGGAACCGCCGCCCTTCGCAGGCGCTCTTGGCCATGTATGTTCGAGGGCGGAAAAACCATGAAGCGCGCCTACGCCGATCCTGCTTTCGAGCCGCCAGCCACCGGAAGGGGCGCCATGACCGACACCACCCGACCCTCGCGCATCTGGCGCCCGGAGCTGGGCGGCCCCCGCGCCAGCGCCCTTAGTGGCGATGTCTTGAGCAATCAGTTCGACCGGGGCGTGGCACTCGTGGGCTACGGCCTCCTCATCGCGTCGGTCTTCACCGCGGGCCTGCCTGCCCTCGGCGCCCTCGCCCTGGCGTCGGCGCACAGCCATGACGCGCACCTCGTCACGCGCAGCCACTATCGCCATCAGGTGAGCATCTTCTGGGCCGGCGTGATGAGCTTCGTGCTCGGCATCCTCTGCGGGATCGCCGCCGCCGCCTTCGCCTTTTCGCAGGTGTGGAGCTGGATGGCCGAGCGCTTCCCGTGGATCGCCCGGGAGATCGGCACGATGGTCCTGCCCGGAAACCGGGGCGAGGTGGCGGGCTGGTTCGTGGTCGCGGCGGTGATCCTGTTCGTCTACGGGGCGGCGCATACGCTCCTCACCTCGATCTTCGGTGCGTTGAAGCTTGTCGCCGGGCGGCCCATCGGCCACATCGACGAGCACTGACCGCAAGGGGGCTCCCGCGCGGCCGCCATCGGAGCGCTTCGCTTGTCCAAGGCCCCCCTCGCCCCCTACCCCGCCAACCGCCCGCGCCGCCTGCGCCGCACCCCGTGGATGCGCGAACTGGTGCGCGAGACCCGGCTCACGCCGTCGGACCTGATCTGGTCGCTGGTGGTGCATGACGGGCCGGAGGACGAGATCGTCGTGCCCTCCATGCCGGGGGCCCCTCGCCTCTCGGTGAAGAAGGCCGCCGAGGCCGCCAAGGCCGCCGCGAGGCTCGGGATCCCCTGCATCGCCGTCTTTCCCTACATCGACGGGGAGAAGAAGGACGCCCGCGGCACCCACGCCAACGACCCCGAGGGCCTGATCTGCCGGGCGGTGAAGGCCATGAAGGATGCCGCACCCGAGGTGGGCATCATGTGCGACGTGGCGCTCGACCCCTTCACCGACCACGGCCACGACGGCCTGATCGAGGACGGTCGCATCCTCAACGACGCCACCATTGAGCGCCTGGTCGAACAGGGCGTGGTGCAGGCCCAGGCCGGCGCCGACATCCTGGCTCCGTCCGACATGATGGACGGTCGCGTCGGTGCCCTGCGTCGCGCGCTCGAGAGCGAGGGCCTGCAGGACACGGCAATCATGGCCTACGCCGCGAAATACGCCTCGGCGTTCTACGGCCCGTATCGGGACGCCATCGGCTCGGCCACGGTGCTGACAGGCGACAAGAAGACCTACCAGATGGACCCCGGCAACACCGAGGAGGCCCTGCGCGAAGTGGCGCTGGACATCGCCGAGGGCGCCGACATGGTCATGGTGAAGCCCGGCATGCCCTACCTCGACATCGTGCGCCGGGTGGTGGAGGCGTTCAGCGTGCCCACCTTCGCCTTCCAGGTCTCCGGCGAGTACGCCATGATCCTGGCGGCCGCCCAGAACGGCTGGATCGCCGAAGACCGCGCCATCCTGGAAAGCCTGCAAAGCTTCAAGCGCGCGGGCTGCGCCGGGGTGATCACCTACTTCGCCCCCCGTGCCGCCCGCATGATGGGGGCCTGAGCCGCGCGCTGCGGCTCCAAAGCTCAGCTCGCGCGTTGAGGCTGTGAAGCGGCAGTGGCCGCGCGGAGAGCCCTCATGATCAAGCGCCTGATCCTCGGAACCGTCGTCCTGACGAGCCTCGCCTTCGCCACCGATGCCGGGGCCACACGCCGCGGTCGGCTGGGTGGCGGCGTCACCGGTGCGGTGGGCGGTGCGCTCGTGGCCGGGCCGGTGGGAGCCGTCGTCGGCGGCGTGGGCGGTGTGATCGTGGGCGACCACGTGAGCAACCGCGCGGCCCACCGCCGGGCCCACCGCCGCCACTATCACCGCTGAATTCGGCGCAGGCTGAGCCCCGTCGCAACGCCCTCTTAACGCGCTCCCGTTAAGCCTAACGGCGAATGAGCCTGCGGGCTCGCGCGGGGATGCAGCCACATGGCGTTCGGCGGGGATCGGCCGATCCTGATCAAGAAGATCAAGAAGTCGGCGGCGCACGGCCACCACGGCGGTGCGTGGAAGGTGGCCTATGCCGACTTCGTCACCGCCATGATGGCCTTCTTCCTGCTCATGTGGCTGATCAACACCACGAGCCCGGAGCAGAAGCGCGGCATCGCCGATTACTTCGCCCCCGCCGCTGTTTCGCAGACCACCTCAGGCTCCGGCGGCATCCTCGCGGGCACGGCGCTGGGCGATGACGGGGTGAAGAGCTCGGGCTCGATGGCGGTGATGGAAAAGGTCTCCCCCTCCGAAGCGCAAGACCCCTCCAAGGCGAAGAAGAGCGCCGGCGCGACCGACGCCGCCAAGGAAGCCGCCGCCCGCCGGGAAGCCGACCAGTTCCAGAGCGCCGCAGAATCCCTGCGCCAGGCCCTGCAGGACATGCCGGCCCTGGCCGAACTCTCAAAGCAGGTGCTGGTCGACCAGACCCCTGAGGGCCTGCGAATCCAGCTCGTGGATCAGGAGGGCCGCTCCATGTTCGAGACCGGCTCGGAAAAGCCGAACGATCGCGCGCGCCTTCTTCTGCGCACCGTGGCCAAGGTGATCGGCCAGCTGCACAACCGCATAACCATCTCGGGCCACACGAGCGCCACCGTCACCGGCTCCAAGGCCGGCGATGACTGGAGCCTTTCGGCCGGGCGCGCCAACGCCTCGCGCGAAGTGCTGCAGGGCGCCGGCGTGGATGCCGACCGCATCTATCAGGTGAGCGGCAAGGCCAATTCCGACCCCCTGTTCGCCGACGACCCCACCCTGCCCGGCAACCGCCGCATCGCCATCACCCTGATGCGCGAGGCCCCGGTGCTGCCGCCCGACGCCGCCCCATGACCGGCCCTCGCGGGTGAGCGGCGAGCGTCGCCTTGCCACCCTTGCGACGCGGGGCGTTCTCCCCCCAAATGACGCCTTGCGCGATCTGCTTCTTCCCGCGCCCGGAAGCCCCGTGACGCATCACTTCGCCTCTCGCCAGCTGCGGTTCTTCCTCACCGCGCCGACGCCCTGCCCCTATCTGCCGGATCGGCAGGAGCGGAAGGTGTTCGCCCACCTGCCGATCTCCGACGGGGCGCAGGTGAACGACGCCCTGAGCCAAGTGGGCTTTCGCCGCTCCCAGAACATCGCATACCGCCCGGCGTGCGACGGGTGCGATGCCTGCGTTTCCGCCCGCCTGCCCGTGGCCGACTATGTGTTGTCGCGCTCGGAGCGCCGGGTGCTGCAGCGCAGCTCCGACCTGCGCCGCCACCTCGTGGAAGCCGAAGCCACCCTGGAGCAGTTCGAGCTTCTGCGCCGCTACCTCACCAACCGGCATGCCGAGGGCGGCATGGCCGACATGACCTGGCCCGACTATGTGGCGATGGTCGAGGATACGGCCGTGCGCACCCACATCATCGAATACCGCACCGACCCGAAGGACCGCGGCCCCGGAGACCTCGTCGCCTGCGCCCTGGTGGACGCCCTCGCTGACGGCCTGTCGCTGGTCTACAGCTTCTACGATCCGGCCCTGACGCGCCGCAGCCTGGGGTCGTTCGTCATCCTCGACCACCTGTTGCAGGCGGTGGGTGCGGGCATGCCCTACGTCTACCTGGGCTACTGGGTCTCGGGCTCTATCAAGATGGACTACAAGGCCCGGTTCTCGCCGCTCGAGGTGCTGGTACCCGGCGGCTGGCGGCTGATCGCCGCCAAGGACCGCGTGCCGGCAATCTGAGGCCGCTTAACGGCACGGCAAGGCTGTGCCTGTAGACGTTGCCATCAAGCAACAAGGATATCGCCCCCGTGACCGCCTTCGCCCGACGTTTCATCGCCGACGAACGCGGTGCGACCGCCATCGAATACGGCCTGATCGCTGCGCTCATCGCCGTGGTGATCATCGGGGCCGTTTCGGCGGTGGGCACCAACCTGAAGGCCACCTTCAACAAGGTCGGCAACGCCGCCTCCGCCAAGTCCTGACGGCTCAGCGGCCGCCGCGCTCCCGGCGCAGCGACCGCTCAGTCTGGCCTCAGCCCTTGTAGCTTTCCGGCAGCTCGTCATCGGCGAACAGGTCGTCCTTGGAGACCTCCTCGTCGGTGATCTTGGCCTGGCCGAGCAGCACGTCGACCACCTTCTCCTCATAGATCGGCGCGCGCAGCTGGGCGGCCGACTGGGGGTTCTGGCGGAAGAAGTCGTAGACCTCCTGCTCCTGCCCCGGATAGCGGCGGGCCTCGGCCATCAAGGCACCCTGCAGTTCCTGGTCGGTGACCTGCACGTCGTGCTTGCGGCCGATCTCGGCCAGGATCAGCCCCAGGCGCACCCGGCGCTCGGCGATCTTGCGGTATTCGCCCTTAAGCTGATCGTCGGTCTTGGTCTTGTCCTCGTCGGACAGTTCGCCCTTCTGCTTCTCGTCCTCGACCTGGCGCCAGATGGTCTCGAACTCGGCCTCGACCATGCGGGGCGGCAGTTCGAAGTCGTGCTTCTCGTCCAGCACGTCGAGCAGGTGGCGCTTGGCGCGGAAGCGCGAGGCGCGGTCGTACTGCGACTGGATCTGGCTGCGCAGGGCATCCTTCAGCGCCTCGAGGCTGGGCATGCCCAGGCGCTCGGCAAAGGCGTCGTCCAGGGCACCGGCGGCTTCGGGCGAGCGCACGGCCTTCACCGTCACCTCGAACTGAGCCGCCTTACCGGCCAGCTGGGCCGCGCCGTAATCGGCGGGGAAGGTCACGTCCAGCGTGCGGGTCTCGCCAACCTTGGCGCCCTTCAGGCCCTCTTCGAAGCCCGGGATGAAGCGCCCGGCGCCCAGCACGATCTCCATGTCGTCGGCCGAGCCGCCCTCGAACAGCTCCCCGTCCATCGTGCCCTTGAAGTCGATCACGGCCATGTCGCCGTCGGCGAGCTTGGGCGTCTTGCCCTTCTTGTCGGCGTACGACTTGTTGCCGTCGGCGATCTCTTTCAGCTGGCTCTCCACCTCGGCGTCGTCAGCCGTGTGGATCGGGCGCTTCAGCTTGATCTTCTTGGGGTCCATCGGCTCGAACTCGGGCATGAGCTGCACGTCGATGTCGTAGGCGAGGTCGGCCTGGCCCAGCAGCACCTGGTCGAGGTCGCTCTCCAGCCGGATGTCAGGCTCGGCGGCGGGGCGCAGCTTGGCCTGCTCAAGAGCGTTCTTCTGCGACTCGCCGATGCTCTCCTGCACGATCTCGCGCATCATCTCGCGGCCGTACATCTTCTTCACGTGGGCGGCGGGCACCTTTCCAGGGCGGAAGCCCTTCAGGTTCATCCGCGGCCGCATCTCCTCGATCTTCGCCGAGAGGCGGGCGTTCAACTCGACCGCGGGCACCTTCACCCCGTAGACGCGGCTCAGGCCGGCGCCAGACTTCTCGACGACTTCAACGGACATTCGACTTCTTCTTCAACGGTCTCGACCGGGCGCCACCAACGTGGGCGCACCGTTCGGAGAGGGGTGGGTCGGCGACGGCGGCCGGGGTCGAGCGTCTCGAACCCGGTGCATCGAAGAGCGCGCGTTATGTCACCGCACCCGGCGCCGGTCAAAGGCCGGGTAAGGTGAACCCCGGCAAAGCGCCGATGCGCCATCGGAAGCCGTGTGGTGCGGACGGGGGGACTCGAACCCCCAAGCCTTGCGGCGCTGGAACCTAAATCCAGTGCGTCTACCAGTTCCGCCACGTCCGCACGGGTCGGGGCGTCGGTGTCGTTCGGCTGGCGGGTGCCGTCAAGGGCGGGCGACCGGCCGCTGGCTTCAGCCCGCTGCGCGCCAGGGGATGACGTTCACCCCAGCCTCCGGGCGGATCTCGATGGTGAAGAGGATGCGGGCGTCGGCGTCGGTGATCACCAGGCGCCAGCGCTTGGTCTCCCACAGCGCACCAGGGTCGGCGGTGAGCAGCTTGCAGGCGCGGTGGACGGCCTCAGCCTTCGCTTCCTCAACCCCCGCGAGCTCAGCCCCCTCGGTGTCGGTGATCAGCCGGTGATCTTCGGCATGGAAGTAGTAGCGCGGCATCGGGGCCCCTCGGCAAGGTTGCCCCGAGGCTGCCTGCAACGCCGCGCCGCGTCGCTCGAATTGTTACACGAACCTATCAGATGACGAGATTGTCATTGCGGCCGGTCGCGCCACAGGGTGCCGAGCACCCGCGGCGTCAGGTCCGGCAGGTCTTCGGCGATGAGGCCCGGTCCGAAGCCTGAGCCGGCCTCGGCGTGGATCCACACGGCTGCGCAGGCCGCCTCGAAGCTGTCCATGCCCTGCGCCAGGAGCCCGCCGATCAGCCCGGCCAGCACGTCGCCCGAACCCGCGGTCGCCAGCCAGGGCGAGCCGTTGGTGTTCACCACCGCCCGCCCGTCCGGCCCGGCGATCGCGGTGTCGGCGCCCTTGAGCACCACCACGGCCCCCGCTTCGGCTGCGGCCGCCCGGCAGGCGTGGATGCGGCTGAGGCTTTCCTTGAGGAGGCCGGGGAACACCCGCTCGAACTCCCCCGGGTGCGGGGTGAGCACGTCGTCGCGGTCCAGCGCCGAGAACAGGGACTCCGCGTCTTCCCGGAACACGGTCAGCGCATCGGCGTCGACCACCAGCGCCGCCCCGGTCTGAGCCAGGGCAAGGAGATTGGCGGCCGTCGCCTCGTCCACCCCAGCGCCGGGGCCGATCACGGCGGCGTCGGCGTGCTCGACCAGGTCGATCAGCTCGGCATCGGTATCGAAGGGGCGCACCATCACCGCCTCCAGGGCGACGGCGTTCACCCGCAGGGCGTCCTGCGGGCTCAAGACGGTCACGAGCCCCGCACCGACGCGCAGGCCGGCCCGCGCCGCCAGCCTCGCCGCGCCCGTTGAACTCGCCGGCCCGCTGACGACCACCAGCCGCCCGCGCTGCACCTTGTGCGAGCCCACGGCAGGCCAGGGTAACCGCGACGCCCACAGCGCCGGGACGTTCTCATGCAGCAAGCCTTCCGCCACGGGCAGGAGACCTATGTCGGCCACCTCCACCGCACCGCAATGCGCCCGTCCCGGCTGGAGCACGTGGGCGGGCGACTTGGCTCCGAAGGTGACGGTGAGCCGGGCGCGGGGGGACGCATCGCCCGCCGTGCCCCGATCGGCATCCACTCCGCTCGGCAGATCGACGGCGCAGACGTCCAGCCCCGCCGCATCCACCGCCCGCAGCACGGCGGCGGCATCGGCCGGCAGGGCGCGCGACAGGCCTGCGCCATAGAGGGCATCCACCACGAGTTCCGCCCCGGCCAGCGCCCGGCCATCCAGCCGCCGCACCTCGCCTGTGTAGGCCGCAGCGTGCTCCGCCGCGGCCGAGCCGGCCCGGGGCTCGCCCGAGCGGGCCACCCATACAGGCCAGCCCGCCTGCTGCAGGCGACGGGCCGCGACGTAGCCGTCGCCACCGTTGCCCCCCGGCCCGCACAGCACCACCGTGGGGCGCGGCGCCCACCGCGTTTCGATGGCCCGGGCCACGGCCTCGCCCGCCCGGCGCATCAGCGTCGCCTCGCTCGTTCCGGCGGCGATGGTGGCGCGATCCTGCGCGCGCTTTTCGGCGACGGTCAGAATCACAGCACGCGCCCCGTTTCGGAAAGGCCTTGGCCCAGGCTCACCAGCCGCAAGGCCCCGTTTTCGATCCGCAGGGTCGTGATCGACCCTGGAGCGGGCTGGAACGCGAGCACCTGCGCCGAGCCCGTGGCCGCCGTCACGGCCGCGTTGATGGCCACGAAGTGGGTGAACACCGCCGCCCCTGCCGCCTCGAGCACGGCTGCGACCACGCTGGCCCGCCAGGCCTCCCCGTCCACCCCCTCGATGGCGGCCCAGGTGCCGCCCATGGCCTTTCGCAGCCAGGGGGCCCGGTCCGGCCCCACGATGCCCGTCGGTGTCGGGATCTCGGCCACCGCCGCCTCCACCACCGGGTCCATGCCCAGAAGGCGGGCGAAGTGCGCGGCCGTCTCGCGACAGCGCTGCAGGGGCGAGGTGAGCACACGGGTGGGCCGCTCACCCGGCGGCAGGGCGAACAGCGCCTGCGCCGTCGCCTGCGCCTCGCCTGTGCCGGCGGGGCTGAGGCCGGGATCGGGGGAGCCGCCCGGCTCGCCCCAGCCGGAAAGCGGTTGTCCGTGGCGGATGAGGTGGATGAGGCTCATGAGCGGCGCCTAGCGCGACGGCGCCCCATGCTCAAGCGCGCGGCGCCGACAAATCGCACCCGGACGGGCCTTGCGCCGCATACCCCCCCGCTTGAGGGGGCCGCCGGTTCATGCTCATTGGTAATCAGCGCTTCCGCCACAGGCCCCTCGGTCCGCTTTACGTCGCCCTATGAAGAAGATCGAAGCCGTCATCAAACCCTTCAAGCTGGACGAGGTGAAGGAGGCGCTTCAGGACCTCGGCGTGCAAGGCATGACCGTGCTCGAAGCCAAGGGCTATGGCCGCCAGAAGGGCCATACCGAGCTCTATCGCGGGGCCGAGTACGTCATCGACTTCCTGCCCAAGATCAAGATCGAGGTGGTGGTCGCCGACGACATGGCCGACCGCACCATCGAGGCCATCGTCGCCGCCGCCCGCACGGGCCGCATAGGCGACGGCAAGATCTTCGTGTCCGACATCGCCGACGTGATCCGCATCCGAACCGGTGAAACCGGCCCGCAGGCCATCTAGGCCCCGCCCCCTTT
This sequence comes from Caulobacterales bacterium, assembly GCA_038226305.1. Taxonomy (GTDB): domain Bacteria; phylum Pseudomonadota; class Alphaproteobacteria; order Caulobacterales; family Caulobacteraceae; genus JASLDZ01. The sequence continues at coordinate 116,779 of JBBRQN010000001.1, read as the reverse complement.
TTCATCCTCTCGCCGCAGGCGGCTCCCTCCGCCCCGGCCTCGCTCAAGGACAGACCTCATGAAGCCCGCCGATATCCAGGCCATGATCAAGGAAAAGGACGTCAAGTACGTCGACGTGCGCTTCACCGACATTCGCGGCAAAATGCAGCACGTGACCTTCGACATCGACCTCGTGGACGAGGAGTTCCTCACCGAGGGCACCATGTTCGACGGCTCGTCCATCGCTGGCTGGAAGGCCATCAACGAGAGCGACATGCTGCTGAAGCCGGACCTCAGCACGGCCTACATCGACCCGTTCTACCAGCAGACCACGATGTTCCTGTTCTGCGACGTGATGAACCCGGATTCCGGCGAGCCCTATTCGCGCGATCCCCGCTCCATCGCCAAGAAGGCGCTCACCTACGTGCAGTCGGCCGGCGTGGGCGACGTGGTGTACTTCGGCCCCGAGGCCGAGTTCTTCGTGTTCGACGACGTGAAGTGGTCCACCGCCCCGCACAACACCGGCTACAGCTTCGACTCCCTGGAGCTGCCGGCCAACACCAACAAGGAATACGCCGAGGGCAACATGGGCGCCCGCCCGGGCCCCAAGGGCGGCTACTTCCCGGTCAACCCCATCGACTCCGGCCAGGACCTGCGCGGCGAGATGCTGGCTGTGATGGGCGAGATGGGTCTCATGCCCGAGAAGCACCACCACGAGGTGGCGCCCGCCCAGCACGAACTCGGCCTGAAGTTCTCCGACCTGATCACCATGGCCGATCGGATGCAGCTCTATAAGTACGTGGTGCAGAACGTGGCCGCCGCCTACGGCAAGAGCGCCACCTTCATGGCCAAGCCGTATTTCGGCGACAACGGCTCGGGCATGCACTGCCACCAGTCCATCTGGAAGGACGGCAAGCCGCTCTTCGCCGGCGACAAGTACGCCGGCCTGTCGGACATGTGCCTCTGGTACATCGGCGGCGTCATCAAGCACGCCAAGGCCATCAACGCCTTCGCCAACTCCACCACCAACTCCTACAAGCGCCTGGTGCCCGGCTACGAAGCCCCGGTGAAGCTGGCCTATTCGTCGCGCAACCGCTCGGCGTCGATCCGCATCCCCTACGTGTCGTCGCCCAAGGCCAAGCGGATCGAGGTGCGTTTCCCCGACCCGATGGGCAACCCCTACCTCACCTTCGTGGCCCTGCTCATGGCGGGCCTGGACGGCATCGAAAACCGGATCGATCCCGGCCCCGCCCTGGACAAGAACCTCTACGACCTGCCCCCGCAGGAGCAGAAGAGCGTGCCCGAGGTGGCCGGCTCCCTGCGCGAGGCCCTGGACGCCCTCAGCGCCGACCGGGCCTTCCTCAAGAAGGGCGGTGTGATGGATGACGACTTCATCGACAGCTACATCGAGCTGAAGGAGACCGAGGTCGCCCGCCTGCAACTCCATCCGCACCCGGTGGAATTCGACATGTACTACAACTGCTAAGGCGCTGACTCAGCGGTGGAAGCTGGCGGCCGTCGGAGCGATCCGGCGGCCGTTTTCGTTGCAGTGCACAAAAATGCGGCGTCAGCGGTCAAAGCGTAGCCATTCACGCATCTGTTAACAATTTTGCACCCCTAAACGCATCCAAGCCCCACCCGCCGAGGCAGGATGATCGCCTAGCGACGCAACTTGGGGATCAAACATGCGGAGTTTCACACGGGCGGCCTTGTCCGTCGTTCTCGCGGGCGCGGCGATCTGCGCGCCCCTGGCGATTGCCACCGCCGCTGCTGCACAGGCCCCGCCTGCCGCCCCCGCCGCCGCCGAACCTCAGTTCAGCCTCAACAAGTTCGGCCCGGTGGCGATCAGCTACAATATCGGCCTCGCCAACGACTACGCGTTCCGCGGCGTCAGCCAGACCAACGGGAAAGTCTCGCTGTTCGCAGGCATCGACGCCACCTATCAGGACTTCTACGCGGGCGTCTGGCAGTCCAACCTCGACTTCTCGCCGTTCGGCGACAAGGACACCTCGCACGAGATCGACGTCTACGGCGGCTGGAAGCCCACCGTCGCGGGCGTAGCCCTGGACATCGGCGGCATCTACTACGCCTACGCCAACCAGCCGAGCTACCTGCCCAACGTCGATTACTTCGAAGGCTACATCAAGGGCAGCAAGGCCTTCGGGCCCGTCACCGTCGGCGCCTCCTTCTATTACTCCCCGGACTTCACCGGGGAGACCGGCAACGCCGAATACTACGAGGCCAACGCCGCCTGGGCCTTCGACAAGAAGCTGACCTTCTCCGGCGCCGTCGGCCGGCAGGAGATCGAGAAGTCCACCGCCGACTACACGACCTGGAATGTCGGGGCGACCTACGCCCTGATCGACCACGTCTCCATCGACCTGCGCTACTGGGACACCGATGAGCACGGCTTCGGCAAGGTCTACGGCGACCGCTTCATCGCCGGCCTGAAGCTCACCTACTGATGCCCTGATCGCGGCGGCGCCTAGTGCTGAGGCGCCGTCGCGGTTTCCACGCCCAAGCCTTCGGCGCACGGGGCCAAGCGGTGCCGTCGGCCATGCGCAGCCGGTCCGCTCCCCCACATGCCCGCTAGGCTGATCCTCGCAATCCGGGCCACGCGCCCGCAGGAGTTTTTCGCATGAAGCTGGTGATCGCGATCATCAAGCCGTTCAAGCTGGACGAAGTCCGCACCGCCCTCGCCGCGGCCGGAGCCGAAGGCATGACGGTGTCCGAGGTCCAGGGCCACGGCCGCCAGAAGGGGCACACCGAGATCTATCGCGGCGCCGAATACGCCGTGACCTTCGTGCCCAAGATGAAGATCGAGTGCGTGGTCTCCGACGACATCGTCGACGCCGTGATCGACGCCATCTGCACCACCGCGGGCTCGGGCAAGATCGGAGACGGCAAGATCTTCGTGCTCGACGTGGCCCAGGCCATCCGCATCCGCACCCGCGAAACCGGCGCCTCGGCGCTGTGACGACAGAAGTTTGAGGGGATCTCATCCGATGCTGAAACGCGCACTCACAAGAACCCTGGCCGGGATCGGCCTCGCCGCCGGCCTGGCTCTGGCCATGGCGCCCGGAGTCAGTCTGGCGAACGCTACGGCCGCCACCGTTGCCGTCTCCACCCCGGCTGAAAACGCCACCGGTCCGGCTGCGGCGCCCGCCGCGGCTCCGGCGGCCGCCCCGGCTGCGGCTGCGGCCCCTGCGGCGCAGAAGATCGACACGGGCGACACGGCGTGGATGCTCACCTCCACAGCCCTCGTGCTTCTGATGACTATCCCCGGCCTCGCCCTGTTCTACGGCGGCATGGTCCGGCGCAAGAACGTGATCGCGACGGTGGCGCAGAGCTTCGCCATCACCGCCGTGGTCACCGTCGTGTGGTTCCTGGTGGAATATTCCATCGCCTTCGGAACCGCGACTGACGCGAACACCAACAAGTACATCGGCGGCTTCGCCAAGATCATGCTGGAGGGGATCAGCCCTGTGGCTGACAACAAGCCCTATCTGATCGCCGGCGCGGGCAACACCATCCCCGAGTACGTCTTCATGATGTACCAGATGACCTTCGCCATCATCACCCCGGCCCTGATCTGCGGCGCATTTGCCGAGCGGATGAAGTTCGCGGCGGTGCTGCTCTTCACCATCCTGTGGTCGATCTTCGTCTACGGCCCGATCGCCCACTGGGTGTGGGGCGGCGGCTTCCTGGGCGGCATGGGCGTGCTCGACTTCGCGGGCGGCACCGTGGTGCACATCAACGCCGGCGTTGCGGGCCTCGTCTGCGCCATCGTTCTGGGCAAGCGCCGCGGCTACGGCACCGAGAACATGGCGCCGAACAACCTGATCTACACCATGATCGGCGCCTCGCTCCTCTGGGTCGGCTGGTTCGGCTTTAACGCCGGCTCCGCGGTCGGTGCCAACGCCCTGGCGGGCGTGGCCATGGCCAACACCCAGATCGCCACCGCCGCGGCCGCCCTGGCCTGGATGCTGGTGGAGTGGGTCGAGCGCAAGAAGCCCGGCATGCTGGGCCTCGCCTCCGGCGCCGTCGCGGGCCTTGTGGCGGTGACACCCGCCGCGGGCTTCGTGAACCCCACGGGCGCGCTCATCATTGGCATCGCCGCCGGTGCGGGCTGCTACGTGGGCTCCGTGTGGCTCAAGAAGCTCCTGAAGTACGACGACAGCCTGGACGCCTTCGGCGTGCACGGCATCGGCGGCATCATCGGCGCGCTCCTCACGGGTGTGTTCGCCGACGCCTCGATCAACGCGCTCGGCAAGGTGCACTCCATCGTCACCCAGGCGATCGGTGTGGGCGTCACGGTGGTCTACTCCGCCGTGGGCACCCTGGTGATCCTGATGATCTGCAAGGTCGTCACCGGTCTGCGCGTCTCGGCCGATGCCGAGGACGAGGGCCTGGACGCCGCCCTCCACGGCGAAGCCCTGCACGAGCACTAACGCAAACGAAGGGCGGGTCTGGCGCGCAAGCGCACGACCCGCCCGATTCTTTCCTCCCCGGAAGATCTCAGCGGCCGTCCCCTCCGGGGCGGCCGTTTTTTCTTGGCCGAAACCGCGCAGCGCCAACTGCGCGCAACGCCACGCTTGCGCCACAGCCTGCGATTCAGGCTCATGCGATCAGCGTTGCAGGAGGGCGGGTGTCGAAGGCGGGTGTGAAGAGGCCGGGCGTGAGCCGGGGCGCGGTCGCCGCGTCGCTCATGGTGCACGCCGTGCTCCTCACGCTCCTCGCCTGGACCGCCCCTGCCCTGCGCCTGCCCACGGCGGACTGGCGGCCGGACGTGGTGGTCAGCCTCGCCCCGTCGATCGTCCGCCTGCCGAGCCCGCCCTCCTCCATCGTCGCCCCGCAGCCCACAGCCAACCTCCCGGCCGCGACGGCCCGGCCAAAGCCGACCCGGCCCGCCGAGCTGAAGGCCCCGCGCGCCCCAACCCCGGCCGCCCCGCCTCGCCCGGCCCCCGCGCCAGCCCAGCAGCCAGCAGCGCCTGCGCCCGCTGCCGCCTCTGCACCGGCCGCCCCGGGAGCTGCAGCCCCGCGCCCCGGCAGCGATACCTCCGCCTCGAGCGGCGACCCCCGCGGCGCGGTTCGCGAAGCCATCGGCTGTTCCCACGAGGTGTTCCTGCGCCTGAACGCCGCCGAGCGCGCCGCCTGCGACCGCAAGCTCGCCGAGCTGCCAAAGGCGCGGGGCGCCACGGTGGACACCATCCCGCCCCTGAAACGCGGCGCCTACGACCGGCAGGCGGCCCAGGATGCTCGTCGCCGGGACCACGAGGGCGCCATGCCCAACCCCATCACCCCCTGCGAGCCGGGCGCCAGCTTCTCCAACCTGGGCGTCGGCTGCCTCCCCGCCAGCGCCATGCACGGCCTGCGCTTCGGCTCCACCCCGAGAGGCCCGGCGCCAGACGGTTCGTGACCCGCTGAAGTAGCCGCCGGAGCGCCGTATCGCGGCCACGCTTGCGCCACGGGCGGGCCGTCACACTCAACGCCTCGGCGGGGGGCGGTGGATGGGGCGGCGCGGGGGGGCGAGGGCGAGGGCGGCCACCACGGTCGCCTGCGTGGTCGCGGCCCACGGCCTGGTCTTCGCCGTGCTCGTGGTCGAGGCGAGGCACCGCGACCCGCCCACGGTACGCCAGCGGACGGACATCGCCCTCGCGCTGCTGCGCCCGGATCGTGCGGCCTCGGCCCGACGGTCCCGCAGCGTGGGCCCCATCGGCGCGCTTCGGCCGCACGCCGCCGCCAGCCGCGAGCCCTCAGCGCCCGCACCGGTGCAGCGCCTGCCCGCTGTGGCCGACCCGAGCCCCGCGCCTCCCTCCGCTGCGAGCGCGGTCGCGGCTGCGGGTCCGGCGACCGACGCGGGCGCGACCCCCGGCGAAAACGCCCGGGCGCAGGCGGCTTTGCGGGCGGCCCTGGCCTGCGGGCACAGCGGTTTCCTGCGCCTGAGCGAAGCCGAACGGGCCGCCTGCGACAGACGGCTCGCCGACGCCCGGGGCGCTGACCTGCCCAGGATCGACACCCTGCCCAACGCCAAGCGCGCCTATTACGACGCGGTGATCCAGCACCGGGAAGACCAGCGCTATGCCGCCTTCAAGACGCTGAACGACAAGCAGCTGGCCCGAGGCATCGCCGCCATGAAGTCCCACGGCATCGACGTGAACGTGGGCTACGCCTGCAAGCTCAAGTTCGGCCCCGGCGCGAAGGAGACCAACGCCGCGGCTGGCAAGCAGATCGGCTTTCCGCCCTGCCCGATCCGCCTCCCCGGCGTCGATCCGGCACCGCCCTGAGAGCGGCCGTCAGTCGCGGTCCGGCGCTCCGAGCGGGAAATAGGAGCGGAACGGCCGCGCCTCCTCCACCGCCCGGGCGAACGAGGGGCGCGCGAGCAGGCGGGCGCGATAGGCCTTCAGGGCGCTCAGTTGATCGGGGATCGGGTGCGCCCAGTCGGCATAGAACAGCGAGGGCGCCGCCGCGCAGTCGGCCAGGCTGAACGCCTCGCCCACCGCCCATTCGCGGCCGGCCATGCGCGCGTCCAGCCAGGCGTAGATGGCATCGAGATCGGCCCGCGCCTTGGCCACGCCCAAGGGGTCGCGCTGGTCGGGAGGGCGCATGGAATCGGCCACGGGCACCTGCATGGGCGTCATCACGTAGTTGTCGAACACCCGGTCGAGCATGCGCACCTCCACGGCCGCCCTCGCGTCGGCGGGCAGCATGGGCGCCGGGCCGGGGTGGAAGGCCTGCAGATGCTCGATGATGCTGGTGGCCTCGATCACCGTCGTGTCGCCGTCGCGCAGTAGGGGGAACTTCTTCAGCGGCCAGAAGCCCTGCAGCTCCACCATCGCCTGCGGATCGTCCGCCTCCAGCTTGCGATAGGCGAAGGGCGTCGCGTTCTCATACAGCGCGATCAGCACCTTCTGGCAGTAGGACGAAAAGGGATGGGCGTAGAGGGTCAGCGTCATGGCCCCAGTGTCCACGAGGGGCACGCCCGAACGCAAGCGGCCGGGGGATCGCTCCCCCGGCCGCCGCGCAGTTTCAGGTGCCGGCGGGGGTTTGTGCCCCCGCCGGTTCGGATCACTCGCCCGCGGGAACCGTCTCCGGCTCGGCGGGGGTGGTTTCGAGTTCCACCGGGAAGGCTTCCAGCGCCATCGCCTCTTCGCGCTTGGCCGTGAGGGCCTCGTCGCGACGCAGGGCGATCTTCTGGAGCGACCGCAGGTTGGCGCCCGTACCCGCCGGGATCAGGCGGCCCACGATCACGTTCTCCTTCAGGCCTTCCAGGGTATCGCGCTTGCCGTGCACCGAAGCGTCGGTGAGCACGCGCGTGGTCTCCTGGAACGAGGCCGCAGAGATGAACGAGCGCGTCTGCAGAGACGCCTTCGTGATCCCCAGGAGCACCGGCTGGGTCGTGGCCGGGCGCCCCTTGCGGGCCTCGGTCTTGCGGTTTTCCTCGTCGCAATCCGGCTTGTCGAGGTGGTCGCCACGGATGAGCCCCGTGTCGCCCGGATCGAGGATTTCCACCTTCTGCAGCATCTGGCGCACGATCACTTCGATGTGCTTGTCGTTGATCGGCACGCCTTGCAGACGATAGACCTCCTGGATCTCGTTCACGAGGTACTCGGCCAGGGCCTCGATACCGTTGATGCGCAGGATGTCGTGCGGATCAGGGTTGCCGTCGATGATGTACTCGCCCTTCTGGACGGTATCGCCATCGTGCACCGCGATGTGCTTGCCTTTGGGGATCAGGAACTCGACCGCTTCCTGCTTCTCGCCGTCGATGTCCTCCGGCGTGATCTTGATGCGGCGCTTGTTCTTGTAGTCCTTGCCGAACTCCACCCGGCCGGTCATCTCGGCGATGATGGCGCAGTCTTTCGGACGGCGGGCTTCGAACAGCTCGGCCACCCGCGGCAGACCGCCGGTGATGTCGCGCGTCTTGGCCGATTCGGTGGGCAGGCGGGCGAGCACGTCGCCCGGCTTCACCGTATCCCCGTCACCGACGGAAAGAATGGCGCCCACCGGCAGGAGGTAGCGAGCGTCACCGCCCGAGGCGAGCTTCACATAGACGCCGTCATTCACCACGCCCATGGCCGGACGCAGGTCGGAGCCACGGGGTGAGGCCCGCCAGTCGGCGACCACGCGGTTGACGATGCCGGTGGCTTCGTCGGTCTCCTCGCGGATGGAGAAGCCTTCCACCAGATCCTCGAAGCGAACGGTGCCGCCCACTTCGGTGAGGATCGGGGTGGTGTAGGGGTCCCAGGTGGCGAGGCGCTGGCCGCGCTTGGTGGTCTCGCCTTCCTTCACCTTCAGATGGGCACCGTAGGGCAGCTTGTAGCTCTCGCGGTCCTTGCCCTCGACCTGGATGATCAGCTGCATGTTGCGGTTCATGGCGATGAAGTCGCCGCCCGCGCCCTGCACCACGTTACCGCCCACGAACTTGACCACGCCTTCGGCGGTGCCTTCGTAGAACGACTGCTCGGCCACGTTGGCGGTGCCGCCGATGTGGAATGTGCGCATGGTGAGCTGCGTGCCCGGCTCGCCGATGGACTGGGCCGCGATGACCCCCACCGCTTCGCCGATGTTCACCCGCGTGCCGCGCGCCAGGTCGCGGCCGTAGCAGGCGCCGCAGCAGCCGGCTTCAGCCTCGCAGGTGAGCACGGAGCGCACCTTCACCGACTGCACCTGCGCCGAATCGATGGCATCCACCATCGCTTCGTCCAGATAGCTGTCGGCCGGGGCGATGACTTCGCCCGAGACCGGGTGAGCCACGTTCTCCGCTGCAGTCCGACCAAGGCAACGCTGGCCGAGCGAGACGAGCGTATCGCCGCCTTCGACCACGGCCCGCATGGTGATGCCGCGCGTGGTGCCGCAATCCTCCTCGGTGATGATCGAGTCCTGCGCCACGTCCACCAGGCGGCGGGTGAGGTAGCCGGAGTTGGCGGTCTTCAGCGCCGTATCCGCAAGACCCTTACGAGCCCCGTGGGTGGAGTTGAAGTATTCCAGAACCGTCAGCCCCTCCTTGAAGTTGGAGGTGATCGGCGTCTCGATGATCTCGCCGGAAGGCTTGGCCATCAGGCCGCGCATGCCGCCGAGCTGCTTCATCTGGGCCTGCGAACCGCGGGCGCCGGAGTGGGCCATCATGTAGATCGAGTTGATCTCGAGCTCGCGCCCGTTGGCGTCGCGCTTCACTTCCTTCAGCTCGGCCATCATCTCGTCGGCGACGCGATCCGTGGCCTTGGCCCAGGCGTCGACGACCTTGTTGTACTTCTCGCCCCGGGTGATCAGCCCGTCGGCATATTGCTGCTCGTATTCTTCGGCGAGCTTCTTGGTCTCGGCCACCATCGCCTGCTTCTTCTGCGGGATGATGATGTCGTCCTTGCCGAAGGAGATGCCAGCCTTGGCCGCTTCCTTGAAGCCCAGGCCCATGATCTGGTCGGCGAAGATCACCGTCGCCTTCTGGCCGCAGTGGCGATAGACGATGTCGATCAAGTTTCCGATCTCCTTCTTCGTCAGCGGCTTTTCGACCAGTCGGTGGCCGATCTGCGGGTGCTGCGGAAGAAGAGCCGCGATCTTCATGCGGCCCGGAGTGGTGTCGATCACGCGGGCGACAGACTTGCCCTCGGGCGTCATCTCGGTGAAGCGCGCCTTGATCTTGGTGTGGAGCGTCACCGCCCCAGCATCGAGCGCCGCATCGATCTCGCCCAGCGAGCCCATCAGCTTGCCCTGGCCCGGCTCGTTCTCACGGGCCAGCGACAGGTAGTAGAGGCCCAAGACGATATCCTGCGAGGGCACGATGATCGGCTTGCCGTTGGCGGGCGACAGGATGTTGTTCGTGCTCATCATGAGCACCCGCGCCTCCAGCTGGGCTTCCAGCGACAGGGGCACGTGAACGGCCATCTGGTCGCCGTCGAAGTCGGCGTTGAAGGCCGCGCAGACCAGCGGGTGAAGCTGGATCGCCTTGCCCTCGATCAGCTTGGGCTCGAACGCCTGGATGCCCAGGCGGTGAAGCGTCGGCGCGCGGTTCAGGAGAACCGGGTGCTCGCGGATGACCTCTTCCAGAACGTCCCACACCGCGCCCTGCTCGCGCTCGACCATGCGCTTGGACTGCTTGACGGTGCCGGACAGGCCCTTGGCGTCGAGGCGGGCGTAGATGAACGGCTTGAAGAGTTCGAGCGCCATCTTCTTGGGCAGGCCGCACTCGTGCAGCTTCAGGTCCGGGCCCACGGTGATCACCGAACGGCCGGAATAGTCCACGCGCTTGCCCAGAAGGTTCTGGCGGAAGCGGCCCTGCTTGCCCTTCAGCATGTCGGCGAGCGACTTCAGGGGGCGCTTGTTGGCGCCCGTGATGACCCGGCCGCGACGGCCGTTGTCAAACAGGGCGTCGACCGACTCCTGCAGCATCCGCTTTTCGTTGCGGATGATGATGTCGGGCGCGCGCAGCTCGATCAGGCGCTTCAGGCGGTTGTTGCGGTTGATGACCCGGCGATAGAGGTCGTTTAGGTCGGAGGTGGCGAAACGGCCGCCGTCCAGCGGAACGAGCGGGCGCAGCTCGGGCGGGATCACCGGCACCACGGTCAGGATCATCCACTCGGGCTTGTTCCCGGACTCCGAGAACGCCTCCATGATCTTGAGGCGCTTGGAGAACTTCTTCTGCTTGATCTCGCTGGGGTTGTCGGCCAGCAGCTCGCGCAGTCGCTCGGCTTCCTTCTCCAGGTCGATGGCCATGAGCAGGCCACGGATCGCCTCGGCGCCGATCTCGGCGGTGAAGCTGTCGTCGCCGTACTCGTCCTGGGCGCGCATGTAGTCGTCTTCGCTGAGCAGCTGGTGCTGCTTCAGCGGCGTCAGGCCGGGCTCGGTGATGATGTAATATTCGAAGTAGAGAACGCGCTCGATGTCCTTCAGGGGCATGTCGAGCATCATGGCGATGCGGCTCGGCAGGCTCTTCAGGAACCAGATGTGCGCGACCGGGCTGGCCAGCTCGATGTGGCCCATGCGTTCACGCCGCACGCGGGCCAGGGTGACCTCCACGCCGCACTTTTCGCAGATGATGCCCTTGTACTTCATGCGCTTGTACTTGCCGCACAGGCACTCGTAGTCCTTCGTCGGGCCGAAGATACGGGCGCAGAACAGGCCGTCGCGTTCCGGCTTGAACGTACGATAGTTGATCGTCTCGGGCTTCTTGATCTCGCCGAACGACCACGAGCGGATCTTCTCCGGCGAGGCCAGCGAAATGCGGATCTGGTCGAACGTCGGAGCGACGGTGACCGGGTTGAAGATATTCAGGACTTCCTGGTTCATGAGAGTTCCCAGTTGGTCGTCAGTAAAAAATGAGCGGATGGGGAGGAGCTGACGGCCCCTCCCCTCGCTGTATCGGAGCGAGCGTCGCCAGAGTTACTGGCTGTTCTCCAGCTCCACGTTCAGACCGAGCGAGCGCATTTCCTTGACGAGCACGTTGAAGCTCTCGGGAATGCCCGCCTCGAAGCTGTCGTCGCCACGGACGACCGCCTCGTAGACCTTGGTGCGGCCGGCCACGTCGTCGGACTTCACCGTCAGCATCTCCTGCAGGGTGTAGGCGGCGCCGTAGGCTTCCAGAGCCCACACCTCCATCTCCCCGAAGCGCTGACCGCCGAACTGCGCCTTGCCGCCCAGGGGCTGCTGGGTGACCAGCGAGTAGGGCCCGATGGAGCGCGCGTGGATCTTGTCGTCCACAAGGTGGTGCAGCTTCAGCATGTAGATGTAGCCCACGGTGACCGGGCGCTTGAACTGCTCGCCGGTGGCGCCGTCGAACAGGATCGACTGGCCGGACTTGTTCAGCCCCGCTTCCTCGAGATAGCGCTCGATGTCCTCGATGTGGGCACCGTCGAACACAGGCGTGGCGAAGGGCACGCCCTTGCCGAGGTTGCGGGCCAGCTCGAGGAGTTCCTCGTCGCTCTCCGGCAGCTCCTGCTCGGGTCCGTAGATCTCCGTCAGGCGCTGCACGAGGGCGGCGCGTTGACCGCCCGCCTGCCAGGCCTCCATCAGCTTGGTGATCTGCTTGCCGAGGCCAGCAGCCGCCCAGCCGAGGTGGGTTTCGAAGATCTGGCCCACGTTCATGCGCGAGGGCACGCCGAGCGGGTTGAGCACGAAGTCCACCGGGGTGCCGTCCTCAAGGTGAGGCATGTCCTCGATGGGCAGGATGCGCGAGATCACGCCCTTGTTGCCGTGCCGGCCGGCCATCTTGTCGCCCGGCTGCAGCTTGCGCTTCACCGCCACGAACACCTTGACCATCTTCATCACGCCGGGGGGCAGTTCGTCACCGCGCTGCAGCTTGTCGACCTTGTCCTCGAAGCGACGATCCAGACGCTTGCGCGCCTCGTCGAACTGGCGGCGCATGGCCTCCAGCTCGCCCATGGCCTTCTCGTCTTCGAGGGCGATCTGCCACCACAGGCCGGGAGCGATTTCACCCAGCTTGGCCCCGGTGATCTCGCCACGACCCAGGCCCTTGGGGCCGGAGACGGCCGACTGGCCGAGCAGCACGTCCTTCAGACGGGCCGAGATGTTGCGGTTCAGGATGGCGAACTCGTCGTCGCGGTCCTTGCCCAGACGCTCGATCTCCGACCGTTCGATGGCCAGGGCCCGCTCGTCCTTCTCGACGCCGTGACGGTTGAACACCCGCACCTCGACCACCGTGCCGGCCACACCGGGGGGCAGGCGCATGGAGGTGTCGCGAACGTCCGACGCCTTTTCGCCGAAGATGGCGCGCAGGAGCTTCTCCTCCGGCGTCATCGGCGACTCGCCCTTGGGCGTGACCTTGCCGCAGAGGATGTCGCCGGGCTGCACCTCGGCACCGATGGCCACGATGCCCGCCTCGTCGAGGTTGCGCAGGGCTTCCTCGCCCACGTTGGGGATGTCGCGGGTGATCTCCTCGGGGCCGAGCTTGGTGTCCCGGGCCATCACCTCGAACTCCTCGATGTGGATCGAGGTGAACACGTCGTCCGAAACGATGCGCTCGGAGATGAGGATGGAGTCCTCGAAGTTGTAGCCGTTCCAGGGCATGAACGCGACGAGGGCGTTGCGGCCCAGGGCCAGTTCGCCGAGGTCGGTCGAGGGGCCGTCGGCGATGATGTCGCCGCGCTTGATCTCGTCGCCCACACGCACCAGCGGGCGCTGGTTGATGCAGGTGTTCTGGTTGGAGCGCTGGAACTTCGAAAGGCGATAGATGTCCACGCCCGCACGGCCCGCGGCCACGTCTTCGGTGACGCGAACCACGATGCGGGTGCCGTCGATCTGCTCCACCACGCCGGCGCGGCGGGTGACCACGGTGGCGCCCGAGTCACGAGCGACCACGTCTTCCATTCCGGTGCCCACCAGGGGCGCGTCCGACTGGATCAGCGGCACCGCCTGGCGCTGCATGTTCGAGCCCATCAGCGCGCGGTTGGCGTCGTCGTTCTCGAGGAACGGGATCAGCGCCGCGGCCACGGAAACCACCTGCTTGGGCGACACGTCCATGAAGTCGACGGTCTCCTTCGGGGAGAGCATCACGTCGCCGTTCATGCGCACCTGAACGAGGTCGTCCATCAAGGTGCCGTCGGGGCCCAGCGTGATGTTTGCCTGGGCGATGACGTGCTTCGCCTCTTCCATCGCCGACATGTAGACCACGTCGCCGCCCGCCTTGCCGTCGGTGACCCGGCGGTAGGGGCTTTCGATGAAGCCGTACTTGTTCACCACCGCGTGGGTGGCCAGCGAGTTGATCAGGCCGATGTTCGGGCCTTCCGGCGTTTCGATGGGGCAGATGCGGCCGTAGTGGGTGGGGTGCACGTCGCGCACCTCGAAGCCCGCCCGCTCCCGCGTGAGACCTCCCGGGCCGAGCGCCGAGAGGCGTCGCTTGTGGGTGATCTCCGAAAGCGGGTTCGTCTGGTCCATGAACTGCGAGAGCTGGCTGGAGCCGAAGAACTCGCGCACCGCCGCCGCAGCCGGCTTGGCGTTGATCAGGTCGTGCGGCATCACCGTGTCGATATCGACCGAGCTCATCCGTTCCTTGATGGCGCGCTCCATGCGGAGCAGGCCGACGCGGTACTGGTTCTCCAGAAGCTCGCCCACCGAACGCACCCGGCGGTTGCCCAGGTTGTCGATGTCGTCGATCTCGCCACGACCGTCGCGCAGGCCCACCAGGGTCTGCAGAACCGCCAGCACGTCTTCCTTGCGAAGCACGCGCATGTCGTCCGGGGCGTCGAGCTCCAGGCGCAGGTTCATCTTCACCCGGCCCACGGCCGAAAGGTCGTAGCGCTCGGAGTCGAAGAACAGGCCGCGGAACATGTTCTCAGCGGCTTCCACCGTCGGCGGCTCGCCGGGGCGCATCACGCGGTAGATGTCGAAGAGCGCGTCTTCACGCAGGCTGTTCTTGTCCACCTTCAGCGTGTTGCGCATGTAGGCGCCGATGTTCACGTGGTCGATGTCGAGAACGTCGAAGTTGACGAAGCCCTCTTCGCCCAGCTTGGCGATGGTCTCCACGTCCAGCTCGTCGCCGGCTTCCGCGTAGATCTCGCCGGTTTCGGCGTTGACCAGGTCACGGGCCATGAAGCGGCCGACCAGGGCCTCGGCGGGGAGCAGCAGCGTCTTGACGCCCGCATCGGCGAACTTCTTGGCGTTGCGCGCGGAAACCTTGATGCCGGTGGGGGCCAGCTCTTCGCCGGTGTCCGCGTCGATCAGCGGATACTCCGGCTTCACACCCCGCCAGCGCTCCGCCTTGTAGGCGGTGACGAAGCCCTCATCCTTCTTCTCGTAGGCCAGGGTGTCGTAGAACGAGCCGAGGATCTCCTCGCCGTCCATGCCGAGCGCGTAGAGGAAGGTGGTGGCCGGCAGCTTGCGGCGGCGGTCGATGCGCACATAGACCACGTCCTTGGCGTCGAACTCGAAGTCGAGCCACGAGCCGCGATAGGGGATCACCCGCGCCGCGAACAGCAGCTTGCCCGAGGCGTGCGTCTTGCCCTTGTCGTGGTCGAAGAACACGCCGGGCGAGCGGTGCATCTGGCTGACGATCACCCGCTCGGTGCCGTTGACGATGAAGGTGCCCTTCTCCGTCATCAGCGGGATGTCGCCCATGTAGACGTCCTGCTCCTTGATGTCCTTCACGGAGCGGGCGCCGGTCTCTTCGTCGTTCTCGAACACGATCAGTCGCAGCTTCACCTTCAGGGGCGCCGCATAGGTCATGTCGCGCTGGATGCACTCCTCGACGTCGTACTTGGGCTCCTCGAACTCGTAGGAGACGTATTCCAGCGTCGCGCGCTCGTTGAAGTCCTTGATCGGGAAGACGGACTTGAACACCGCCTCCAGGCCCTCGTCTCGGCGGTCGGCCGGGCGCATGTCGCGCTTGAGGAACTGTTCGTAGGAAGAGCGCTGCACCTCGATCAGGTTGGGCATCTCCACCGCTTCCGGGATCCGCCCGAAGCTCTTGCGGATGCGCTTGCGCCCCGTGAACGTCATGGGCTTGGTCAGCGTGGGGGCACGGTGGGCGATGATCTGGGAGGCGTCGTCGGCCATGAGGCTCCTGTGCGCGCCAAGATGCGCGCGGCTAGATCAGCTTTGAGAGCGCCGCCCTCGACTTGGCTTGTTCAGCCGCGCCGCACGCCTTGGTCGCCCGCGCCACACGCGCAAGCGCCCCTTCGCAACGGTCCAGGGCAAGGGACCGGCCTCGGGGCTGAATTTGGCCTCAGACATCCGCGCGCGCAGAGCACGTCGATGCGAATCGGTTTGTGTGGAGGAAGCTAGATAGGGGAGGAAACGGGGAATGAAAAGGGGAAAGTCGGCAATCTTTCCTCCTCCCTCTTTGGTGGGCGCACGCTCTCCGGTTTGACCCGCGGAGCTCTACGCCATGTCTGTCTTCGAAGACCTCGACCGGGAGCCGGGCCAGCCCCGGCAGAGCGACCTGTGGGAATGGGCGCGCGACGACTACAAGGCCGGCGAGACGGCAGACGTGGTGTGCGAACGCCACGGCCTCTCCCGTTCCCGCTTCTATGAACGCGCCCGGGACGAAGGCTGGCTCAGGCGGGATCAGCCCCGCCGCTCGCCAGCGCCCGCCTATGATGAAGCCGCAGAAGACGCCGCCATCGAAGCGCTGCTGCAGGAGGCCCCGCCTTCAGCTTTCGAGATGCAGCGCCTCGCCTGGGCGCGCATGCACCGCGCGATCCTGATGAACCGCCGCACGGAAGCGCAGGGCTGGGCGAGACTCGCAGCGACCCTGCGAAAGCTGGCGGTGCAGGAGACGCAAGGGGCCGCGACCTGGTCCGGCGTGCTCGCGAGGACGCAGCCGGACGCTCAGATCTCAAGGTCTCCCCCGAATAGCGGGGGAGGTGGCCGGGAAGCGGTCGGAGGGGGAGAGCTGCCACGCGACGTCGGCCGTTCGTCCACCGACACCCGTTCTGAAACGGCAGTCCACGGCTCGCCCCCTCCATCCTCCGCGATGGTCGCCCTCCCCCGCTGCGCGGGTGAGGCACTGCCACCGGACTCCCCGGACTCGCGCATCCCCGCGGCACTCTGGGCACGGCTGAACCGGCCGGAGGGCGCGATGCACCCGGACGTCCACGACGCCTGGATCGAGGTCACCCGCCTATTCGAAGGCGGCCCGGCTCAAGGCTTGCCGGCCCTGCCCGAAACCAGCCGGGCGCTGAGCACCGCCTGAACCTTCGGCGCGGGGGAGGTGTCGATGGTCAGGGCATAGCGGCGCACGCCTGCGAGCGGCGAAGGGGCGGCGGCGCGCACCTCGAAGGCCAGCACCTCGGCGGAGGCGGCGGGCGCGGGGGCGATGGCCTGCACGGTCACGCCCTCCTTGCGGGTGTTCTCCAGAAGGGCGGTGAAGGCCTTCTTCAGGGTGTCCATGTCGCCCTTCTGCAGGTGCACGCTGCAGGCGGCGCCGCCCATGTCCCACACCGCGGCGACGCCCACGCCGGGGTGGGGCAGCACCCAGACCACGTCGTCGGCCCCGTGGGGCAGCTGGAGGGCCACCACGTCGGGCGCGGCCTTCAGGCCCACGTCGCCCATGGACATGCGGATGGTCTGCGGGTGGTCGAGGTGCGGGGCGCAGCCCTCGGCGAAGGCGGCCATCGCCATGTCGGTGGCGTGGGAGGCGTCGGCCGCCACCTCCTTCGCGGTGCGCTCGGGGTCCTGCGCCTGGGCGGCGCTGGCGGTGAGGAGGGCTGCGGCCATAAGGCCGACGATGAGGCCGGGCGTCTGGGTAGGCATGGGGTGTCTCCGCTTCGCGCGGCGTGAAAATCGCACGCGGCGGGCGGGGCGGCAAAGAAAAAGCCCCGGAGGATCGCTCCCCCGGGGCTCGTTCAGATGGCTCCTGGTGGGGAGCTGTCTTACTTGATGTCGACCTTGGCGCCGGCTTCTTCCAGCTTCTTCTTGGCTTCTTCGGCGACCTGCTTGGAGACGTTCTCCAGCACGTTGGCCGGGGCGGCTTCCACGAGGTCCTTGGCTTCCTTCAGGCCGAGGTCCGAGCGGATGCCGCGCACTTCCTTGATGACGTTGATCTTCTTGTCGCCACCCGAGGTGAGCACGACGGTGAACTCGGTCTGCTCCTCGGCCACTTCGGCGGGGGCGGCGGCGCCGCCACCGGCGGGCATGGCCATCGCCATCGGAGCGGCGGCGGAGACGCCCCACTTCTCTTCGAGGAGCTTGGAGAGTTCAGCGGCTTCGAGAACGGTCAGGGTGGAGAGTTCGTCCACGATCTTGGAAAGGTCGGCGGCCATGTGGCTATTCCTTACGGGCTAAAGGGGATGAGGTTTGAGGTCTTGCGAAGTCGAACGATCAGAAGGCGGCGATCAGGCCGCTTCCTTGGTGGCATAGGCGTTGAACACCCGGGCGAGCTGGGCGGCGGGCGCCTGAACCACACCAGCGATCTTGGTCGCGGGCGCGTTCAGGAGGCCGATCAGCTGGCTGCGGATCTGGTCGAGCGAGGGCAGCACGGCCAGAGCCGACACGCCCTTCACGTCCAGGATCGCCTCGCCCATCATCGCGCCCACCACCGAGAACTTCTCGGAGGTCTTGGCGTAGTCGGTCACAACCTTGGCGGCGGAGACCGGATCGGGGGCGTAGGCGATGGCCACCGGGCCCTTGAACAGCGCGATGGCGTTGTCCTTGGCGTCCGGCATGGCCTTGATGGCCAGGGTGTTCTTCACGATCTGCAGCGAGGCGCCCTGCGAACGCAGCTTGCCTCGCAGATCGGTCAACTCCGCAACGGTGAGACCCATGTAGTGGGTCACGACCACGGCGCCGGAGCTTGCGAAGACGCCCTTGAGGGCCTCGACGGTCTCCTGCTTCTGTGCGCGGTCCATTGCGGTCTCCGTGTACGGGTGGACGGCGCACGGAAGGGCCCGCACGCCGGTGGATCGTCCTGCACGGTGAAGGAGAGCCGCATCACGCCCATCCGCCCGCGCCGCAGGGCGGCCGAGGAGAGGAAGTTTCGCGGTGATCCCCGTCTCCCCACGATGATTAAGGCTCCCGGTCGGGGGCCCCGCGGTTCTCGGACAGGTCTTGCCGCCGCGGGCGAACCCGTTGCGTCAAGGAAGGCGGTGCGCTTACAGGAAGAGCTGGCGAAGGGCAAGCGCCAGCCGTCAGTAACTCTTCGGCAGGCCCAGCACGCGCTCGGCGATGAAGTTCAGGATCATCTCGCGGCTCACCGGGGCGATGCGAGCGATCATGGCTTCGCGGAAGTAGCGCTCCACGTCGTATTCCCGGGCGTAGCCCATGCCGCCGTGCGCCAGGACGCTGGCCTCGCAGGCCGAGAACCCTGCTTCGGCGCCGAGGTATTTGGAGGCGTTGGCCTCGGCCCCGCATTCCTTGCCGGCGTCGTAGAGCGCAGCGGCCTTGTAGGCCATCAGGTTTGCCGCCTCCAGCTCGGCCCAGGCCTTGGCGAGGGGGTGCTGGATGCCCTGGTTCTGACCGATGGGGCGACCGAACACCACCCGCTCCTTGGCGTACTGCGCCGCCTTGGCGATGGCGATGCGGCCCAGGCCGATGGCCTCCACCGCGAACAGCACGCGCTCTGGGTTCAGCCCCTGCAGCAGGTACTTGAACCCCTGCCCCTCCTCTCCGATCAGGGCATCGGCGGGCACATGCAGGTCGTCGATGAAGAGGGTGTTACACTCCACGGCGCGACGGCCCATCTTGGGGATCGGCTTCGCATCGATGCTCGTGCGGTCGAAGTCGGCGTAGAACAGGCTCAGGCCGTCGGTGGGCTTCTTCGCCTCAGCCTTCGGCGTGGTGCGGGCGATGATCAGGATCTTGTTCGCCCGCTGGGCCGAGGTCGTCCAGATCTTGCGGCCATTGATCCGGTAGCCTTCGTTGGTGCGCTCGGCCCGGGTCTCGAGGCTCGAGGTGTCGAGGCCCGAGTTCGGCTCGGTCACCGCGAAGCACATCTTGTCCTCGCCCTCGATGATGCGCGGCAGGAACTTGTCCTTCTGCTCCGGCGTGCCGAACTTCACGATGGGCATGGGCCCGAAGATGTTCAGGTGGATCGCCGAGGCACCGGAGAAGCCCGCCCCCGACTGCGCCACCGCCTGCATGACAATGGAGGCCTCGGTCAGCCCCAGACCTGCCCCGCCGACGCTCTCCGGCATGGCCACGCCCAGCCAGCCGCCCTCCGCCATCGCCTGCACGAAGGCTTCGGGGAACACGCCCGTGGCATCGGTATCGCGCCAGTACTCGTCGTCGAAGCGGGCGCAGATCTTCTGCACCGCATCGCGGATGGCTTCCTGCTCGTCCGAGAGCCAAAAGGCCGACATGCGCTGAACCCTCATCGCGCCTCCGAACCGGGAGGCCTTGAAGCGCCCCTCTTAGCGGTTGAAGCGCCCCGGATGGAACAGGGGTGCGCACCGCCCGGTGTCGCGACCGCTCCACAGCGCGGCGATCATCTCGCCGATCAAAGGGGCCAGAAGCCAGCCGTTGCGGCGAACCCCCGTCGCCAGGAGCACGCCCGGAGCCTGCGACGGGCCCACCAGCGGCCAGCCGTCCGGCGTCGCGGCGCGCACTCCGGCATGGGGGGTGGCGACCATGCCGTGCAGGTCGGGCATCATGGCCAGCGCAGACGCCTGCAGGTCCGCGGCGATGGCCGGGTCGATCCCCGTGTCGCTGAGGCCAGGTTCCATCGTGCCCCCGGCGCGGGCGCCCTCGGCCTGCGGCACGACATAGCGGCCATGCGCGCGTTGGGTGCAGCGGTCAGGCGAGGGGCCGGCAAAGTGCACGATCTGCCCCTTGATGGCGCTCAGACGGGCGAGTTCCGGGACCGCCGCCGCCAACGCGGCCGACGCGAAGCCCGCCGCGATCACCACGGCCTCGCCGCCGAGGGGCACGCCCTCCACCGTAAGCTTGCCCTCGGCATCCCCGTGAACGAGCCCAGACACCCGCTCTACGTCACGCAGATTCAGAGCAAGCCGGAAGGCTTCGAGGGCTCCGGCCACGTCGATCCGCCAGTCCTGCGGCAGATGCAGGGGTGCTTGCGGACCGTTGTCGTCGAAATCTATCCCCCTCTCCCGCAGCAGGCGTACACTCCTGTCGTGAGCTTCGGGGCTGGCGCTGTGCAGGTCCGCCCCGTCGCGATGGACGATCAGGCCGGGCAACCGCTGCGCAAACGGCACCCAGCGATCCCGCGCATCGAGGAGCGTCTTGAAGTCATCGGCTGAGAGGTCGTCGGCCAGCGCCTCGCTCGCAGGCGCCAGCATGCCAGCTGCGACGGACGACGCGTTGCGGGGCGCTGGTCCCTGCGCCTCGACCAGTCGCACCCGTGCGCCTGCGTCCGCCAGATGGATGGCGCAGGATAGGCCGATGACCCCTCCCCCCACCACGGTGACGGTCCTTCCCCCGGTCACGTCTGGCTCAGCGATATCAGCGGGGCTCCGAATCGCGGACCGGCGGTCTCCCGGAGGCTCTCAGCCGGGCGCCTGCGGCGCGAAACCGCCCGAAGCAGAGGTGGCGAGGGAAAGGCTCGCATCAGGGCCGTGGTACCGCCTCTCAGGCTTGAACTGAGGACCTCCGGTTCCACAAACCGGCGCTCTAACCAACTGAGCTAAGGCGGCCCGTCCGCGGGCGAGCGAGACTTCTAGTGGGGCAACCGGGAGCGGGCAAGTGGCGCGAACAAGGGGGTTACCGGAATCAAGAGGGCCGCCCCGACTGCCCGGAACGGCCCTCTCGCAGGTATGTCAGCGCGTTGGCGAGCACACCTAGGTCGGCGGCGTCCAGCGGATCGGGATGCTGATCGTCGCTTCCGAAGGCTTTCCGTCCACCAGCTGCGGCTTCATCTTGAAGAACTTGGAGATCTTCACAGCCGCAGTGCCGAACTCGTAGTCTGCCGGATCTTCCGAAGTGATCTGGCAGGATGTGAGCGTGCCACGAACCGTCACGGTGCAGGTCATCCGGGTGGAACCACCCTTGCCGACCCGCGCTGCGCGATCCGGGAAATACTGCGAGAACTCGTCCGGACCCGGGCGGCGCTCCCACTGCACGTTGGTGACCACCGGCGGCGCCGACGGCGGAGCCGGGGGAACCGGAGGCGAAACCACCGGTGCCGGCGGGGCTTCCGACTGACGCTGCGGCGCCGGCACCGGAGGCAGCGGCAGCGGCGGCACCGAGATGCCCACCGGCGGAGGCGGCGTCAGGTGAGGAGCCAGAGGCGGCGGGGCCTTGGTGTTCGGAGGCGGCGGAGGCGGGGGCGGAGGCGGCGGAGGCGGGGGCAGCTTGGCGATATCCACCTGAACCGCCGAATCTTCCTGCACGATGTAGTGCGGGGAGAACTTGGACTTCCACAGATAGTAGAAGAGGCCAGCATGGAAGATCGCCGAGATGATGATCCCGATGGTGACCCCGTTGAGGCCACCCTTCTTGCGCCGCGTACGGCCTTCGTCGGTGAGCGGATCGTAGTGATGCTCGGGAGTCTGAACGGACATAAGCGGCTCTCCTCCCTACTTCTTGCTGTGATCTTCGCCGACGAGGGCGACGCTGTAGAACCCGTTATCCTGGAGCTTGTTCATCACGTCGAGAAAGTCACCGTACTGGGTGTCCATGTCGGCGCGAATGAAGATGCGCTCCTTGGTGGGATCCCGTTTGCCGACCAGCTTCTTGAGGTCTTCACCCAGAGCATCCGTCTGGGTCGGGAAGTCACCGATGTACTTGGAGCCGTCTTTCTTAATCGAGATGTAGACCGGCTTGGGCGGGTTTGGCGACGGCGGAGCTTCCGCCGTCGGCAAGTCGACCTTCACCGACACGGTGGCAAGCGGTGCCGCCACCATGAAGATGATCAGGAGAACCAGCATCACATCCACGAAGGGGGTGACGTTGATCTCGCTGTTGGCCTCGACGTGAAACCTCCCGCCGCCGCCCGGCCCTGCGAGTTTGGCGGCCATGGGGGCTTACGCTCCCTTGTCGAGCTGGCGGGAGATGGCGTTCATCAACTCGGCAACAAACCCTTCCGTCCGCGTTCCGTAGGCGGAGATGCGCGTCTGGAAGTAGTTGTAGAAGATGACCGAGGGGATGGCGGCGAAGAGGCCGATACCCGTGGCCAGGAGCGCTTCGGCGATGCCGGGCGCCACGACGGCGAGGTTGGTCGTGTTGGTGTTCGCGATGCCGATGAACGAGTTCATGATGCCGTAAACGGTGCCGAAGAGGCCGATGAACGGACCCGACGAACCCACGGAGGCCAGGAGCTGCATGCCACCCGACAGACGCTTGCCCAGACCAGCCTGCACGGCGTTCACCGCGGAGGAGGCGCGCATCAGCGTGGAGTCGCGGTGGTCGCCCGATACCGCCAGGCCAGCCTGCCGGGACAGTTCGACCTCGCCCGAAGCCGCCGCGGCCATGTCGGCCATCGGGTTGCCTTCGAACTCTTCCGCAGTGGAGATGCGGTTGATGTCGGCGATGGAGCGAGCCCCGCGGAAGGCTTCCAGATACTTGTTGGAAGAGCGGTTCAGCGCGTTGAATTCGAAGATCTTGATGATCAGCGTGGTCCACGTGAAGATCGAAGCGAGCAGAAGCCCGATCATCACCGTCTTCACGACAGGCGTCGCGTCGATGAACATGGTCACCGGAGTGATCTTGCCCGACTTGGACGGCGCGTCGGCTTCAGGAGCCGCAGCGGCCGGGGTCGCCGTCGTCGTGGTGTTGGTGGTCGTGGTGCTCGCCGTATCGGTCGCCGTCGCAGGCGCCGCGGCGGGTGTCTGCGCAAGCGCAGGCGCACCGGCGGTCAGCAGCGCTAGAGCGCCGAGAGCCGCGAGAATGGGGGTGGTTCTTTTCGTTTCCAGCATCGTGGGCCAGTTCCTGGTCAGTCTGTCACGTTGGACCGATGGGTCGTCGCGCGGAAGCGTCTCTACCCTACTAATAGACCGTGCCCGGCTCGCTCCGAGGAGACGCTCCGGACCCGCTTCGCTGCGACCGCCTCGCGTCCCGCGCCTGCCGAGCCGAGGCTCGTCCTGCGCGACCGGAACCGGATCGCACCCGACCTGCGCCGCTAAGCGACGAAAGTCTTACCGCAAGTTCATAACTTCCGGCCCCCGACCTTTGGCCAAGCGTTCCTGGACCGTCAAGGAGAAAACTCGTCGCGCCCGGTCCGGAGCGGTCAAGCTCGCCTCACAGGCGAGCGCATGTGCAGTTGACGACAGGAACACGACAATCATGGCCATTGCGGAGGCACATCTGAGCGCCGTCATGATCTGACGAAGTGGTGCCCGGGGGCGGATTCGAACCACCGACACGCGGATTTTCAATCCGCTGCTCTACCAACTGAGCTACCCGGGCCCGCCGCCCTTGCAGTTGGGCGCGCATGGCACGCCGGGGCGGGAGGCGGGTCTATAAGGGCGGCCGCGAACCCTGTCCAGCCGAGGCGAGAGGTCTGGGGCTCACTCTTCGCCCTCTTCGTCGCTGCGGATTGCCTCGCCGTCGCCCGGCACCACGTAACGACCTGAGAACCAGCGCTGCAAATCCACGTCGGCACAGCGGCGGGAACAGAATGGGGCGTGGTCGGGCCCCTCCACCGGGCGCGAGCACACGGGGCAGCGTCGGCCAGGGTTGGATGCGGCGGGGCTGGCGGTCATGCGGGGTCGATCCTCCAGGCGCCGGGGGCCAGCTCTGGGTCGATGGCGATACTGAAGCGGTGGCCGATTCGCTCGGCCAGGCGCGGGGCCAGAGCCTGGGCGGCCTCGGCGACGGCCCGGCCGCACCGGGCGCGAACCCGACCGCCCGGGCCCACGTCGGCCTCGATCCGCCGCAGGAGAGCCAGGGCGAAGGTCTGGGGCGTGGGGCGGCCGTCCAGCCCGCAGAGGCGCTCGGCCAGCGGGGTGTCTCGCCAGGGCAGCTGCAGCTCCAGAAGCCCGAACCGCGAGATGGCTCCCAGCGCGACGCCCGGGTCGTCGGGGGCGAAGGCCTCCCGGGCGATGCGCGCCAGGGCCGGTCCGTCGTGGCCCTTGCCAGCGAGGTCGATCACAACGAGACCGCCCAGCCCCTTGAGCCGCAGGAGACGCGCCGTCTCGCGCAGGGCGGAGACGTTGGCGGCGCGGCGGGCCTGCTTGGCGTCCTGGCCGGCGGCGGGGCCCACGTCCACGTCCACGGCGATCAGGGCGCGGGTGGGCTCGAAGGAG
Source organism: Caulobacterales bacterium (assembly GCA_038226305.1). Lineage (GTDB taxonomy): Bacteria > Pseudomonadota > Alphaproteobacteria > Caulobacterales > Caulobacteraceae > JASLDZ01. The sequence goes on along the minus strand of JBBRQN010000001.1, from coordinate 92,213 downwards.
AGGCGCGCGCCCCCCGGCAGGGGATGTTCGACGGCCAGCGCCTGATCCTGCGCCAGATCGGCCGCCTGCCGGGCCACCGCGCCGCGCTCGATGCGGGCACCGGGGGCGAAGGCCTGCAGGCGTTCCGGCAGGGCGGGCCGGGGGTGCTGGCGGCCGAGCCCGGTGTCGCCGCCCGCCGTCGCGGCCTGCGGCTCGATGCGGGCGGTGGCGAGCTTGCCGGCCCGCGCCGGTCCCGTGACCCGCGCCAGCACCACCGCGCCCTCGACCAGCCCGGTCGATGAGGCGGTCAGCTCGGGCAGTTCGGCTCCGCAGGTAAGGAACGCCATGCCCAGGCCCCGCTCGATGCGGGCGACGCGGGCCACCAGCCCCTCTCCGTGTAGCCATGCGGCTTCGGGTCCACCGCAGGCCGGGTCGTAACGTTCGAGGAGCAGGCGTTCCGGCCGCCCGTCGAGCAGCACCACGCCCCGGTCCTCGCCGAAGCCTGCGTCAAGAAGGAGCCTGCGAATCGCCACCGCGTCAGATCGCGCCGGGGCGAAACCCCAGCCCCTCCAGCAGGGCACTGGTCTCGTAAAGCGGCAGGCCGACAACGCCTGTGAAGGAGCCCTGCAGGGTCATCACGAAGGCGCCGGCGCTCTGGTGCACCTTGTAGCCGCCCGCGGCGTCGCGCCACTCGCCGCCCGCCACGTAGGCGTCGAGTTCGGCCGCGGAGAGGCGCTTGAACTTCACGGCCGTCTCGCTGAGGCGGGAGGCGCTGCGGCCGTCGGGGGCCGCCACGGCCACGCCTGTGTAAACCCGGTGCGCCCGGCCGGAGAGCAGCGTCAGCACGCGCCGCGCCTCGTCCTCGTCGGCGGGCTTGTTCAGGATGCGGCGGCCCACCCCCACCGTCGTGTCGGCAGCGAGCACGAAGGCGCCCGGGTGGCGTGCGGCCACGGCTGCAGCCTTGGCGAGGGCCAGGCGCAGAACCATGCGGCGCGGGGTCTCGTCGCGCAGGGGCGTCTCGTCGATGTCGGGGGGATCGATGAGGTCGGGGTGGAGCCCGATCTGCGCCAGAAGCTCCCGGCGCCGCGGGCTGGCGCTGGCGAGGACCAGGGATGATCGCCCCGGGGGCGCGTCCCGCTCGGGCATCTTGATGCTACTTGAAGCGGTAGGTGATGCGGCCCTTAGTGAGGTCGTAGGGGGTCATCTCCACCAGCACCTTGTCGCCCGCCAGCACGCGGATGCGGTTCTTGCGCATCTTGCCGGCGGTGTGGGCGATGATCTCGTGCTTGTTCTCGAGCTCCACGCGGAAGGTCGCGTTGGGCAGCAGCTCCGAAACGGTGCCGGGGAATTCGAGGAGTTCTTCTTTAGCCATGCGGTCTCTCAAGTGGCGACGCTGCGGCGGGGCCGCAAGCGCATAGCCGGACGGGGGGTCGAGGCCGGAATCACCGCCCTCCCCGCTCCCAGGTCCGTCGCCTATACATGGATCACCCCCCGAACGTCGACGCCCGGCCGAATTGGGCGTCGATTCGCTGAACGAGGCCGTCGCGCACCGCCCGGTAGGCGTCCAGCCGCTGCTCGCGAGAGCCCTCGGCCAGGGTGGGATCGAAGGTCGGCCAGTAGACCACGTCGCAGGCCATGTGCCGGGCGAACTCCAGCGCCTTGTGGTGGGCCTCCGGCGAGAGGGAGATGATGAGGTCGAAGGAGCCGTCCTCCAGAGCGTCGAACCCCTTGGGGCGGTGGTGCGACAGGTCGGCCCCCAGCTCGTCGGCGACCACGGCGGAGAAGGTGTCGACCTCATCGGCGGGCTTCAGGCCGCAGCTGTCGACGAAGATCTCCCGGCCGTGGCGGAGGCGCAGGAGGGCGGCGGCCAGGGGGCTGCGCACCCGGTTCTGCGTGCAGGCGAAGAGCACCGCCCCCGGCAGCGACACGGGCGCGCCTCTCAGCCCCTAACGTGCAGGGCGCAGATCAGGGTGAACAGGCGGCGCGCGGTGGCGTGGTCCAGCTCAACCTTGCCCGCGAGGCGTTCGCGCAGGCGTTCGGAGCCATCGTTGTGCAGGCCCCGGCGGCCCATATCCATCGCCTCGATCTGGCTGTGGGTGGCCCCGCGAATGGCATCGAAGTAGCTCTCGCAGACCAGGAAGTAGTCCTTGATGATGCCCCTGAGCGGCGACATCGACAGGAGGTGCCGCTTCTGGAAGCCCTCCGCGCCTATATCGAAGGCCAGGCGGCCATCCACCAGCGACAGGGCCAGGTCGTAGGGCCCGTCGGGCGCGTCCACGGGCGAGAAGCTGTTCTCCTCCAGAAGGTCGAAGATCGCCACCTCGCGCTCGTGCTCGGCCTCGCTGGAGACGGCGGCGAGGCTGGCCGGATCGATCAGGACGGAGCGAAGGCGACGCTCGGCCATGCCTCAGGCCCTCCCCTGCCCCAGCCGGAGCGCCGCCGAGCGGGCGTGGGCGGGCAGGCCCTCGGCGTCGGCCAGGGTCACGGTGGGCGGCCCCAGCCGGTCGAATGCGGCCTGGCTGCAGTTCAGGATCGAGGTGCGCTTGATGAAATCGTAGATCGACAGGCCCGAGGAGAACCGCGCCGAACGGCTGGTGGGCAGCACGTGGTTCGATCCGGCCACGTAGTCGCCGATGGCCTCCGGCGTATAGCGGCCGAGGAAGATCGCCCCGGCGTGGCGTACGCGGTCGGCCAGGGCGGCGGGGTCGCGCACGGCGAACTCCACGTGCTCCGGCGCCAGGCGATCCACCAGGGCGGGGCAGTCGTCGAGCGGGCACAGAACCACGGCCCCGTGACGCTCCCACGAGGTGCGGGCCACCGCCTGGGTGGGCAGGGTGGAGAGCATGGCTTCCACCGCAGCCATCACGGCGTCGGCAAAAGCGGTGTCGTCGGTGATGAGCACCGACTGGGCGTCGGGGTCGTGTTCGGCCTGCGAAAGGAGGTCGGCGGCGATCCACGTCGGGTCGTTGTCGGCATCGGCCACCACCAAAATCTCGGAAGGCCCGGCCAGGGCATCGATGCCCACCACGCCGTAGAGGCGGCGCTTGGCGGCGGCGACGAAGGCGTTGCCGGGGCCCACGATCTTGTCCACCGGCCGGATCGGGCCGGCGCCATAGGCCAGCGCCGCGCAGGCCTGCGCACCGCCTACCCGCCAGATCTCGGTCACGCCCGCCACCTGCGCAGCCGCCAGAACGGCGGGTTCGAGCTTGCCCGGGGGGGTGACCATCGCCACCCGGCCCACACCGGCGACGCGCGCGGGTACGGCGTTCATCAACACGCTCGATGGATAGGCCGCCCGCCCGCCGGGCACGTAGACGCCCACGGAGTCGAGGGGCGTCCACCGCCAGCCCATCTCCACGCCTTCGTCGTCGGTGAAGCGGGCGTCGGCGGGGCGCTGGCGCTCGTGATAGCGGGCGATGCGGTCGGCGGCGAAGGCCAGGGCCTCGCGCACCTCTGCCGGGCAAGCGGCAACGCCCTCTTCGATCTCCTCCGGCGTCACGCGCAGGGTCTCTGGCGTCAGCTCCACCCGATCGAACCGCTTCGTGAGGTCGATCAGCGCCTGCACGCCGCCCTTGCGCACCTCGTCGATGATGGCGGCGGCGGCAGCGTCCACATCGGCGGGGGAACCCCGGCGCTCATCCAGGAAAGCGGTGAAGGCGAGGTCGAACCCCGCGTCGGCGGTATCGAAGCGGCGCATGGTCAGATGCCGAGGGATTCTGGGGCGGAGTGCTGGGGAGGGATCGCGTCCGGGCGGGCGTCGCCCAGATCCACCAGCGCCACGTCGACGCATTCCACCGTCACCTTCAAGTCGCCGCAACCCGCGAAGCGCAGCATCAGCACGCCGCCCGGGGGAGCTTCGTCAGGGGTGAACTCGATCGCGAGGAGGCTGCAGGCGGCGTCCTTGTCCGGCGACAGGTCGCGGGCCTTCACGTCCAGAACGTCGCCGAACTGCACGGCCGACTCGGCGCGCGAGGGGTCTTCGCACTCCCACCGGAAGCGGCTGAGGGGGAAGGTCAGGGTGCGGGCGGCGGGGGCATAGGAGATATCGGCCAGGCGCACCACGCCGTCTTGCAGGGCTGCGGAGATCAGCACGAGGTCTTCGGCATCCTGCGCGAGCAGCCTCAGAGGTTCTCCGCTCACGCCGCAGCCTCCTCTTCCTTCAGGCGTCGCACATCGGCGCCGCAGCGGCCGAGCTTCTCCTCCAGCCGCTCGAAGCCGCGATCCAGGTGGTAGACGCGGCCCACCACCGTCTCGCCCTCGGCCGCCAGCGCCGCGATCACCAGAGAAACCGAAGCGCGCAGGTCGGTCGCCATGACAGGGGCCGCCCGCAGGCGCTCCACGCCCCGCACCCGCGCCTCGCCCCCGGCAACGGTGATATCGGCGCCCAGGCGCGCGAGTTCGGGGGCGTGCATGAAGCGGTTCTCGAAGATCGTCTCGCGGATCACGCTCTCGCCATCGGCCAGGGCCATCAACGCCATGAACTGCGCCTGCAGGTCTGTGGCGAAGCCGGGATAGGGCGCGGTTTCGAGGTTCACGGCCTTGAGCCGGCCGTCTCGCCTGCGGATGATAACGCCGTCCGCTGTGGGCTCGACCTCGACGCCGGCCTCGACCAGCTTGTCCAGAAGGGCGGAGATCAGGGCGGGGTCGGTGCGGGTCAGCCGTACTTCGCTGCCGGCCATCGCGGCGCCGGCCATGGCATAGGTGCCCGCCTCGATCCGGTCAGAGATCACCGCGTGTGTGGCGCCGTTCAGCTTGGCCACGCCTGTGATCGTGAGCGTGGTGGTGCCCACGCCGTCGATCCTTGCGCCCATGCGGATGAGGCAGGCGGCCAGATCGCCGATCTCGGGCTCGCAGGCGGCGTTCTCCAGCACCGTCTCGCCATAAGAGAGCACCGAGGCCAGGAGCGCGTGCTCGGTGGCGCCCACTGACACGAAGGGGAAGCGGATGCGTGCGCCCTTCAGGCCCCGGGGGGCCGTGGCGTAGACGTAGCCCTCGGCCAGATCGATGTGGGCGCCCAGCGCCTTGAGTGCCTCCAGATGCAGGTCCACCGGGCGGGCCCCGATGGTGCAGCCGCCGGGGAGGCTAACCTTGGCATGGCCCTCGCGCGCCAGAAGCGGCCCGAGAACGTTGAAGCTGGCGCGCATCTGGCGAACGAGGTCGTAGGGGGCGAACGCCGACACGATCTCAGGCGCATGCAGAACGGTGGTCTGCTCACCGTCCGCGTCGGTCTCGGTGACCTCCACGCCCAGGCGGCGCAGGAGGCGGCCGAGGAAGCGGGTGTCAGCCAGTCGCGGCATGTTGGTGAGGGTGAGCGGCTCGGCCGTCAGCAGGCTCGCGGCCATGAGCTTGATGGCCGAGTTCTTGGCGCCGGAGATCGGTATCTCGCCGTGGAGGGGCCGACCCCCCGTGATGGCGATACGATCCATGCGGGTCTCTAACGTCTCATCTGGAGGAGTGGGGGTTCTACACCCGGCCGGGGGCGGCGCAAGGCTGCGGCCGGGTCAGCCTTCCTGCAGGTAGTCCTGCACGAACTCGGGCGCGCCCTCCCCCGGCTCCAGCGGATCCTCGTCGGCGGAGTCGGTGCGGGAGGGGTCCGGGATGGAGAGCCCGGCGGCCAGATCGGCGGAGAGCAGCCCCTGCGCCTTCATCTCACGCGCACCCGGCAGATCGGCCAGGGAGGCGAGGCCGAAGTGCTCCAGAAAGGCATCGGTCGTACCGAAAGTAAGCGGTCGGCCGGGCGTGCGACGGCGGCCCCGCATGCGCACCCAGCCCACCTCCAGAAGGAGGTCTAGCGTGCCCTGTGACAGGCCCACGCCCCGCACCGCCTCGATCTCGGCCCGGGTGGCGGGCTGGTGGTAGGCGACGATCGCCAGCGTCTCCATCGCCGCCTTAGACAGGCGGCGCAGGTCCTGGCGCTCCACCGTCATCAGGAAGGCGAGGTCGGCCGCGGTGGAAAAGCGCCAGCGCCCCGCCACACAGACGAGTTCGACCCCCCTGCCCGCGTAGCGCTCGGCGAGGCCGGCCAGGGCGGCCTCCACGTCAGACCGAGCAGGCAGGCGAGCGGCGAGGTCGGCGACGGAGAGCGGCTCGGCGGCTGCGAACAGCAGGGCCTCGACCCGGCGGCTCGTCTCGCCCGCGTCGGGCGACGGCGCCGGGTCTGCCTCGTCCTCAGCCGGATTCACGGGGCCGCGAGCCCGGCTGCAGGGTCACGCGCGCGCAGATACAGTTCGGCGAAGGCGGCGCTTTGGCGCGCTTCCAGCGCGCCCTCCTTCACCATCTCCAGCCCCGCCGACAGGGTGGAGGCGAGGCAGGAAGCAAGGCTCGGGCCTCCGGCCTCGGCCTGTGGGGCGGCTGTGGCCAGCGATGTCCACGAGGCCAGTTCCGGCAAGAGCGCCCGCAGTCGGTCGCGAGCCGCTTCCAGAGGGAAGGCGTCGATGCGGCGGCGCGGGGCATAGTGGCGGGCGGCCTCCCTGCCCCGCCCCGTGGCATAGGCGCTGACCAGCGCCTGCAGATCGCCCCGCATGCGGGTGGTGGAGATCACGCTCACGGCGTCGGGATCACCCCTGCCGAACACGTCGCGGCCCAGTTGCGGCAGGGCCTGCAATTCGGCCACGCCCGTGCGGATGGCATCCAGCGCCCGCAGGCGGGCGGCCAGCGCCCGGGCGACCTCTTCAGGCGGCGGCTCGTCGGCAGGCGTGCCCTGCGGCTTGGGAAGCAGCAGCCGCGACTTCAGGTAGGCCAGCCACGACGCCATCACGAGATAGTCCGCCGCGAGGGCGAAGCGCTTGCGCCGGGCCACCGCCACGAAGGCCAGGTACTGATCCGCCAGCCTCGCGATCGACACCTGCATAAGGTCGACCTTCTGGCGCCGCGCCAGTTCCAGCAGGAGGTGCAGCGGGCCCTCGTAGCCGTCGAGCTCCAGAAGCAGCGCCTCGCCCGCCTCGGCGGCATCCTGCGCGGCGTCGAAGTCGTCCGCGGTGGCCTCGAAGTTCAGGCGGGGTTGCAGGCTCATCGGCGGCCGTCCGCCGTGGGATCGGCGATGGTGGAGCGGGCCGCGCCGCTCATGAGTTCGGCGAACCGGGCGCGGGCCTCGCCCTCGTCGAGGGGCTCGGGCGCGCGCACGATGCGGGCCAGGGCCGCGTGGGCTCGCCGCCGGGCGTGACCCTTCAGCCGGTACGAGCCTTCCGCAACTTGTCGGTTCTCATCCAGCCGGCCGCTGCAATGCAGGTTCATGTCGCAGCCCGCCTTGAGCGCCCTGGCGGCGAGCGTCTCGAGGTCGCCCACCAACGCCTTCATGCCGAGGTCGTCAGTCATGATCAGACCATCGAAGCCCAGCCGCTCGCGGATGACGTGCCTCACCACCTTCCGGGAAAGCGTGGCCGCGTGGCGGGCGTCGGCCGCGGAATAAACCACGTGGGCGGTCATGCTCATGGGCATGTCGCTTAGAGTCCGGAAGGGCGCGAAGTCCGTCGCATCCATCGCCTCAAGAGAGGTGTCGACCCGCGGCAATTCGTGGTGGCTGTCGGCGCTGGCGCGGCCGTGGCCGGGGATGTGCTTGATCACCGGCAGGACTCCCCCGGCCAGGAGGCCCTCTGCAGCGGCGCGGGCCAGGGTGGCGACGGCGTCAGCGGTGTCGGCGTAGGCGCGGTCGCCGATCACGTCGTGGCCGCCGGGCGCCGGCACGTCGGCCACGGGCACGCAGTCCACGTTGATGCCGACTGCGCGGAGGTCGTGCGCCATCAGCCTGGCCCCGAGGCGCACGGCCTCGCGCCGGGTCAGCGGGTCGTTGGCCGAGAGCGCGCCATAGGCTCGGCCGGGCGGGTATGCAGGCCAGTGGGGCGGCCCCATGCGCTGCACCCGACCGCCCTCCTGATCGATCAGGATCGGAGCGTCGGCGCGGCCCACGCATTCCCGAAGGCTGGCCGTGAGCGCCAGCACCTGCTCCGGCGTATCGATGTTGCGCTTGAAGAGGATGAAGCCCCAGGGGTCGGCGTCGCGGAAGAACGCGCGCTCCTCGGCCGAGAGGCTCAGTCCGGCGCAGCCCAGGATGCAGGCACGGGGTGCCACAGGGCCGCCCCGCCTCAGCTCTTCACGATGCAGGCGTGGCCCTTGGCGGCCAGCCCTGCGCAGAAGGCCTTGGCTGCGTCCCGATCCGCGAAGCCGGTCACTGTGGTGCGATAGAGCGTCGAGCCCTCCCGCTCCACAGCCTCGATCCGCTTGCCCCGCCCGGTGGTGGAAACCAGCCGCCCCACGTCGGCGAAACCTTTCTCGGCGAGGCTGCGCGATGAGAACGCCCCGATCTGCGCCCCGACAGAGCCGGCGGTGGCCGCCGTCGTCACGGGTGCGACGATCTTCGGCGTCGCCGCCTTCGCCGTGGAGAGCGAGGTCGCCGCCACAGGCGTTGCAACCTTGGTGGCCGGAGCAGCTTCGGCGACGGGCGCGATTGTCTTCGTGGCGGCGCTCACCTTCGGGGCGACCGGGGTAGAGGGCGTTTCAGCCGCCCCGATCCGAATCGGAGGCAGCGTCTGCTCCCGCAGCTGCAGGCGCGGGGCGGGCCGGGGCGCCGGCGCTTCGGGGGCGGCGGCAAAGGTCGGCGCGGCCGCACCCGGGTGATCTGAGAACACCTCGAGCTTGGCATCGGGGTCGGGCGTGGGGTTCGCGCCGGGGGCGGGCGGCGTCTTCATCACCAGCACGCGGTCGCCCACGGCCTTGCCCGCAGCATCGGTCTTGGAGCCGCCGCCGAGGTAGGCCATCGCCACCGCCCCCACGAGCACCACGAGCACGGCCGCCGAGGCGATCAGCGCCATCGGCATGGGCTTCGCATCACGCGGTCCGCGGGCGTCGAACTGCAGCGGGGCGTCTCGCTCCTTCTGCGGGGTGTATGGCCCCCGTTCCCCGTCGCTCATGACAATCCTCCGTCCGCCGAATCACTCACCGCCACTCTAGCCGACGCGCGGCCCAACCCCACGGCCGCCTGCGCTCAACCCGCCACATCCAGCGAGAACAGCCGCTTGTGCTCCTCGATGGCGAAGCGGTCGGTCATGCCGGCGATGTAGTCACACACCACCCGGGCCGCGCCCGCGGTATCGACGCCGCCCTTGGCTTCGAAACTGGCGAACCAATCCGGCGGAAGGGTGTCGGGCTCGGCCATGAACAGCTCGAACAACGCCTTCAGGATGCGGCGGGCCTGGCTGCGGTTACGGTTCACCTTGTAGTGGCGATACATCCGCTGGTGCAGGAAGGCCCGCAACCGGGAGAGATCCTCGGCCATGTCGGGCGAGAAGCTCACGAGCTGGCGGCCGAGAGCGCGCACGTCTTCCGGCGACGACAGCCCCTCGGCATCGGCCGCGGCGCGGGTGGTGGCGATCACGTCGCCGACCATCGCCCCGATCATGCGACGCACGGCCTCCAGCCGAAGCATCCGGTCGTCCAGCGCCGGATAGTCGCGGCGCACGCTGGCGATGGCGGGGCCGATCAGGGGCACTTCCGCGAGGTCTTCCAGCCCGAACAGGCCAGCCTGCAGGCCGTCGTCCACGTCATGGTTGTTGTAGGCGATGTCATCCGCCAGGGCCGCGACCTGCGCCTCCGCCGACGCATAGGTGGAGAGGCCGAGGGGATAGCCCGCATCGAACTCGACGATGGAGCGCCAGGCCGGTCGGATGAGGTTGGCCGTAACCGGGCCGTTGTGCTTGATCACTCCCTCCAGCGTCTCCCAGGTGAGGTTCAGCCCGACGAACTCAGGATAGCGCTCCTCTAGCCGGGTGACGACGCGGAAGGTCTGCACGTTGTGGTCGAAGCCGCCCCAGGGAGCCATGCAGGCCGCCAGCTGATCTTCGCCCGCGTGGCCAAAGGGCGGATGGCCGAGGTCGTGCGCCAGGGCCACCGTCTCCGCAAGGTCGCCGTCCAGCCCGAGGGCCACGGCGGCCGAACGGGCGATCTGCGCCACCTCCAGCGAGTGCGTGAGGCGGGTGCGGTAGTAGTCGCCCTCATGCGCCACGAAGACCTGCGTCTTCTCCTTGAGGCGGCGGAAGGCGGTGCAGTGGATGATGCGGTCGCGGTCGCGGGCGAAGGGCGTGCGCGTGGCGCTCTCGTCCTCCGGATGCGGGCGCCCGCGGGAGCGCGCCGGATCCTCGGCATAAAGCGCGCGAGGCGGCGCGGCCTTTGCGCCAGCACGGGAAGACGCCTTGGAGCGGGCGGGCGGGCGATCGGGAATCACAAGGCTCATTTCAAGCTCGCAGGGGGCGCGACTCTGCGCGGGTCTTCCCGCCGGGGGGTCGCAGGCTCATATGATGGCGACATATAGAGTCTAAGGCGCGCTTACGCACATGGCCGAACCGATCACCCTTTCCGTCACCGCCGCCAAACGGCTGCAGGCGCTCTCCACCCGCGAGGGGCACACCGTGATGTTGCGCGTGGCGGTGGATGGCGGCGGCTGCTCCGGCTTCCAATATCGCTTCGACCTGACCGAGGCCGCCGAGCCCGACGACCTGCGGGTAGAGCTCGACGGCGCCACGGCCCTGGTGGACGACGTTTCGATTCCCTTCCTCGGCGGTTCGGTGATCGACTACGTGGATGAGCTGGCGGGAGCAGAATTCCGCGTGCGCAATCCCAACGCCAAGTCGAGCTGCGGATGCGGCGTCAGCTTCTCGATCTGACTTGCGATGGGCGGCTGACAGGTCTATTTCGGGTCTCGCCTAATTAGGTGGAGACTGAAGATGCAGCGCCCGGCTCTATCCCTGGTCCTGGGGGCCTCGCTCCTGGGAGTGTTGGCGCCGACCTCGACGGCGTGCGGTGCCGAGCGTGACGTGGCGCTCGACGGCGGCAAGGCTCCGCTGCACGGAACGCTGACCTTGCCGGATGCCGCCCCCCGCGTCGGGGCCGCGGTGTTGATGATCTCAGGCTCCGGCCCCACCGACCGGGACGGGAACTCACGCGTTCCGGGGGTGAACCCCGCGAGCCAGAAACTCCTGGCGCAGGCGCTCGCCGCACAGGGGATCGCCTCCCTGCGGTTCGACAAGCGTGGCATCGCCGCCAGCGCCGCAGCTGCGCCCGCCGAATCGCAGATGCGGTTCGGCATCTACGTCGACGATGCCGTCGCCTGGGCGCAGCGCCTCGCGGCAGAGCCGGGCGTGGCCTGCGTAGTGATCGCGGGGCACTCGGAAGGGGCGCTTCTCGCCGCCATGGCCGCCCGACGCACCCCCGTCTGCGGCGTGATCGAGCTCGCCGGTGCGGGCCGCACCGCGGACGTGGTCATCGCCGAGCAGGTCGCATCGGCCCCTGAACCGCTCAAGGGCCGTGTGCTCAGCGCCCTGGCCGAGCTGAAGGCAGGTCGCCCCGTGGCCGACCCGCCCATCCCGGCGCTGTTCCGCCCCTCGATCCAGCCCTACATGATGTCCTGGCTGCCCATCGACCCCGCCGGGGAGCTGGGGCACGTGACCGCGCCTGTGCTCATCCTGCAGGGCGACCGCGACGTCCAGGTCAGCGTGGCCGATGCGAAGGCGCTGAAGGCGGGCCAGCCCCGGGCGCGCCTCGTGGTGCTGAGCGGCGTGAGCCACATCCTCAAGCCCGCCCCTGCCGACCGGGCCGCCAACGCCGCCACCTATGCGGACCCGACCCTGCCCCTCGATGCCCGGGTGATCGAGGAGATCGCCGCCTTCACGAAGGCCGCCTCGCCGGGCTAGGCTGCTCGGCGATGCGCATCGCCACCTGGAACGTCAACTCGGTCAACGCCCGCCTAGAGACCATCCTCGGCTGGTTCGAGGAGGTGCGGCCCGACGTGGCCTGCCTTCAGGAGATCAAGTGCGTAGACGAGAAGTTCCCGCGCGAGGCCTTCGAGCGCCTCGGCTACACGATCGAGACCCACGGCCAGAAGAGCTACAACGGGGTGGCGCTGCTCTCCCTGCACCCGCTCGAAGATGTGCGCCGCGGCCTGCCCCCGCTCAATCCGGCCGACGAGGCGGACGAGCAGTCTCGCTACATCGAGGCGGTGGTCGCCGCGCCTCAGCCCCTCCGCATCGGCTGCATCTACCTGCCCAACGGCAACCCCGTGAGCAACACCGAGAAGTATGCCTACAAGCTGGCGTGGATGGAGCGCTTGCGCCGGCATGCCATCAACCTTCTCGCGTTCGAGGAGCCCCTGGTGCTGGCGGGCGACTACAACTGCATCCCCGAGCCGCTAGATGCCTACGATCCGGCGGCGTGGATTGGCGACGCGCTCTACCGGCCCGAGACGCGGCAGGCCTTCCGGGCGTTGCAGAACCTTGGACTGACTGAGGCCCAGGCCGCCGTCAGCGACGACCCGCACGCCTTCACCTTCTGGGACTACCAGGCCGGGGCCTGGCAGCGCGACCTCGGGATCCGCATCGACTTCGCCCTGCTGTCCCCGCAGGCCGCGGACCGGCTGGTGTCGGCCACCCCCCAGCGCGAAGTGCGCGGGCGCGAGAAGCCTTCTGACCACGTGCCCGTCCTCGTCGAGCTGAGCTGAGGTGCCGATGGGCGAGACGGTTCGGATCGTTCTCGCGCTTCTCCTGGCGGCCGTGCTCACCACCATCGGCGCCTCTGTCGCGGGCTGGTGGCTCGAGCCCCGGCGGCGGGTGCTCCGGGCTCTGAGCCGGTGCCTGGGCGCCAGGGCGGATGCCGCGGCCGTGTCGCCCGAACGGTTGCAGGGCATCGGCGTCCTGGCGGCGAGTCAGGCCGTGGCCGTCATCCGCTTTCCGGGCGACCCCGGCCTCCTTCGCCCGCTGACCACCGTGCAGGGGGCGGAACTGATTCTGGATGGGGAGGTGAAGGCGCGCACCTTCCGGGGCGAAGCCCGCAGGCCGCTCGACAGGATCCTTGCGCCCGAAGGCGGGCGGGTCACCCTGCGCGTGATCTTCGACGACCTGGCCGACCCGGCATTTCAGCTCGACCTGTTCCGCCCGGGCGACCGCCCCCGCCGACTGTTCGGAGCGGCCGAGGCGGTGGAGGATGCGCGGGCGGCCTACGTCCGGCTGGAAGCGGCGATCCTCAAGTCACGCTGATTCGGGCATCGCGCACCGGCGGGTCTGCGCCGGGCTGGAGCGGGTAGCGGGAATCGAACCCGCATCCTCAGCTTGGAAGGCTGCTGCACTACCACTGTGCTATACCCGCCAGCCCTTGGTCGCCGCGCTGCGGCGGCGTCTCACGCATTCGGCGCGTGGTGGGGGAAGCAGGACTCGAACCTGCGAAGGCTATGCCAGCGGATTTACAGTCCGCCCCCTTTGCCGCTCGGGACATTCCCCCAAACGCGCCGAAATCCGCTTCTGCTCAGCACCCGGCGACGCCTGCGCGTCAGGGGTGTAGAGCCTTTCGCGACCCCTCATGCAGAGGGCCCGCGAAACGGAGGGCGTCTTATAGTGTCGCGGAATTTTGAAGGCAACGACCGCAAGCGCGCTCATTTCGGGGGGCGGCCCGAGGGATCGGGCGCGCGCCGCAGGCCCGCCGTCGCCGCCGACGGTTCCGGCTGGATCTGGGGCCGCCATGCCGTGGAGGCCTATGTGGCCAACCCCGCCCGGGAAGCGCCGCGCCGCCTGCTCGCCACCGCCGACCGGGCGAAGGCCCTGCAACCGGCCGCGGGACGGCGCGCCGACTGGGACGGCGGTGTGCGCCTCGAAGTGGTGGAGGCGCAGATGCTGGCGCAACTCCTGCCGCAGGGCGCCGTGCATCAGGGCTGTGCGGTCCTCACCGATCCCCTCCCCGATCTGTCGCTGGAAGATGTGGCGGCCGAGGCCGAGGGCGTGATCCTCATGCTGGATGAGGTGACTGATCCCCAGAACGTCGGTGCCATCCTCCGCTCCGCCTCCGCCTTCGGGGCCAAGGCCGTGGTGATGCAGGATCGGCGCGCGCCAGAGCCGTTCGGGGCCCTGGCCAAGGCGGCTGCGGGCGCGCTGGAGCGCACACCGATCGTTCGCGTCGTCAACCTGTCGCGGGCGCTAGAGCGGCTTGAAACTTTGGGTTGGACAAGCATAGGGCTCGACGGAAACGCCGATAGAACTCTAGATGAGGCGCTGGGCCCCCCTGCCATCGTGCTTGTGCTGGGTTCCGAAGGCGAAGGCCTGCGTCGTCTCGTTTCGGAACACTGCGACGGTCTTGCAAACATCCCGATGCCGGGAATGTTTGAAAGTTTGAATGTTTCAGCGGCCGCCGCGGTAGCCCTCTATGCGGCGAGCATCCGAAAAGTCGCACCCCCGGGACGCGAATGAAGTTGATTTCACGTAAACGGTCGGGCTTCCCTACATCTGGGCCATCGACGGGTATCCGCGGGGGCGGATGCCTGGGCCGGGTTTGGGGGGAGCTTTGCGTTCCATGACGAGCATGCGTTTGAATTCCAAGGCACTTCGCCTGGGGGCTGTGGCCGCCGTGGGGCTCGGTGCCCTGGCCGGCCTGTCGGCCTGTGAGGAACGGCCCTACTCCGTTCCCGTGCGGCAGGCGTACGCGCCGCCCAAGCCTTCGCCCTATCTCGCCGGTGCGCCCGTCGTCCCGACGCCTGCGCCCACCTATGCCGCGGCTCCGGTCACCCCCCCGACCTATGCCGCTCCGCCCGTCTATGCGGAACCGCCCACCTATGCCTCGGCGCCGCCGGCCTACATGCCGCCGCCCCTGCAGCAGACGTACCGCCCGGCACCCGCCTACGACACCGGTGGGCCGATGATTGTGGCCATGGCCCCTATCCCGAACCCGACCTACGGATCGGGTCGTCCGCACCATGGCGGAGCGACCTACGCTCACGCCCCGCGGCCGCACGTCTATGTGGTGGCCCAGGCTGAACCCGCCCATCCGGCTATGAAGCCCGCTTATCACCCGGCTCCGGTGAAGCCCGCCTACGTCGCTCCGAAGCCGGCGGTATACGCCAAGGCCCCGGTGACGAAGCCCGTGCCCAAGCCGGCCAAGCCCGCGACCTACGCCAAGGCTGAAATGCCGAAGCCGATGGCGCCGATGGCGGATCACTCCAAGACGACGACGACCACCACCAAGACCGTCGCCAAGACCACGACGGCTGCAGCCGCTCCGGTGAAGACCGCCGCAGCGGACGCCGCCAACAGCGCCAAGCTGGCCGCCTCCAAGACCGCAACAGCTGCAAAGCTGGCGGCTGTCGCCGGGGCCGCCAAGCTGACCGCTGGTGCCAAGACGGTGGCCGCCGCCGCCAAGGCTCCGGCCCCGGCCGCCCCCACCGGCGACCGGACCACCAAGCTCGCCGCCCTGCAGACCTCGCTGACCGACGCGGTCAGCAAGACCGGCGTGCTCACCCTGCCCGCCCGGTTCACCGCGAACCAACCGGCGGACGTGTCGCTCACCTTGCCCGCGACCTTTGCAGACACCCTGCACAAGGAAGCCGACAAGCAGGGCCTGTCCGACGCCGCGGCTTCGGTGAACATGACTTCGGTGCTGGCGGGTGATGGCTTCTCCGTCACGCCCGACGACACGCAGTCTCAACCCCTGACGGTGGGTCAGCCCACCGAGTTCCACTGGACCGTGACCGCCCAGCCGGGTGCCAAGGGTCCGCTGCACGCCGATGTCGGCGCCGATCTCCTCGGCGGCGGTTCGGACACGCTGAGCCTCGGCTCGGTGCAGAAGAACGCGGGCATGCAGCTGAAAATGACGCCGCGGATGCTCGGCGCGGGCATCCTCGCCCTCATCGTCATCCTGGTGCTGGGCTGGCTGGCCCGGGGCCGCAACACTCCGACCCGCTCGGCCTCGGCGCGCCGCGCCGGTCGCCAGGCTCGGGGTGCAGGCTTCGCCCGCCCCCTCGACATGACGAGCGACGACGCTCCGGTTCACCACTGAGGCTGAACCGGCGGAGCGGTTCGCCGCTCCGCCAGCACGCGAACAAGATCACGGCGCCGGTCACATCGACCGGCGCCGTTTTCGTTTCAGCGCCCGGGTTTCCTGAAGAGGCCCCGCGTCGCTCTCGAGGCTAGGCGGCCTCCGCGCCGCCGAAGCGCTCGGTCCAGGCGGTGATCTGCTCTTCGTCCACCTTGCGGAACAGAACTTCCGGGGCCTTCACGGCTCTGCCGTGGGGAAGCGCATCCAGCTCGCCGTTGGTCGCAGGCCATGCGGTCGGCACGGGCTCGCCCAGCGACTGCGCGATCACGGCGGCGGTGGTGGGAATGATCGGGGCCGATACCAGCGCGAACAGCCGCACGAGGTTCAGCCCGGTGCGCACCACGACGGCGGCCCGGTCGCGGTCGGTCTTGATCGCGGTCCAGGGGGCGGCCTCGGTGAGGTATTCGTTGCCCGCCACCCACAGGGCGCGCAGAGCCTGGGCGGCCTTGCGAAGCTCGAACGCCTCCATCTGCGTCGTCAGCTCGGCCAGGTGGCTCTCCACGGTCTGCGCCAGCTTAACCTCCAGCGGCCCCGGCTCCCCGCCATCGGGCACGACGCCGTCGAAGCGGGTCTGGGTGAACTTCAGGATGCGGTTGACGAAATTGCCCAGCACGTCGGCCAGGTCCTTGTTCACGCCACTCGCGAACTGCTCCCAGGTGAATGCGGTGTCCGAGCCTTCGGGAGCGTTGGCCGTCAGCCACCAGCGCCAGGCGTCGGCGGGCTGGATCTCCAGCGCCGCGTCCATGAACACGCCCCGGCTCTGGCTCGTGGAGAACTTCCCGCCGTACCAGTTCAGCCAGTTGAAGCTCTTGAGGAAATCCACCGTCTTCCAAGGCTCGCCAGAGCCCAGGAGAGTCACCGGGAACCCGACGGTGTGGAAGGCCACGTTGTCCTTCCCCATCACCTGCACATAGCGCACGTCGCTTGCGCCCTTGTCCGTGCGCCACCAGCTCTCCCAGCCCGCGTCGCCCAGCTGCAGGGCCTCGGCCCGCTCCACGGTGGCACCGATGTATTCGATGGGGGCATCGAACCAGACGTAGAAGACCTTGTCCTCGAAGCCGGGCCGGGGAAACCCGTCCTTCATGACCGGGATGCCCCAGCTGAGGTCGCGGGTGATCCCCCGATCGATCAGCCCCTCGTCCAGGTGCTTCAGGGCGATGGAGCGGGTGAGCTGCGGCCATTCGGGCTTGGACTCGACCCAGGCGCGGATGCGGTCCTGCAGCACGGTCTGCAACAGGTACAGGTGGCGAGTATCGCGCACCTCGATCTCCCGCGAGCCGGAAATGGCGGAATAGGGCTCGATCAGGTCGGTGGGATCGAGCAGCCGCCCACAGTTGTCGCACTGGTCGCCCCGCGCCTTGGGATAGGCGCAGTGCGGGCAGATGCCCTCTACATAGCGATCCGGCAGGAAGCGCCTGTCGGTGAGCGAGTAGATCATCTGATCCAGCCGCTCCTCGATCAGGCCGTTGGCCTCGAGCACTTCGGCGAAATGCTGCGTCAGCCGGTGATTGGGCGGGTTGGACGAACGGCCGAACCAGTCGAACGACAGTCCAAAGGCGTCGGCCGTGGCCTTCTGCTGCGCGTGCTGCTCGGTGCAGTAGGTCGCCACGTCCTGCCCGGCGGCGGCTGCGGCCAGCTCCGCAGGCGTTCCGTGCTCGTCGGTGGCGCAGACATAGAGCACCTCGTGGCCCCGCGCCCGCATGAACCGCGCGTAGAGATCGGCCGGCAGCATCGACCCCGCCAGATTGCCGAGGTGCTTCACGCCGTTGATGTAGGGCAGCGCCGAGGTGATCAGGATGCGGGCCATGTGCGCCTTAGGTGGGGCGAGCAGGCGCTTCGCCGCAAGGTTCGAACGGGGTGCTGTCGGTGGTGCCCGCAGAGGGACTCGAACCCCCGACCCCCTGATTACAAATCAGGTGCTCTACCAGCTGAGCTATACGGGCGTGCCGACGCCCGCTTATGCCGCAGGCGCAGGGGCCGGCGCAACGCCATCGTGGGAGACGCGCTAGAACCGCCTCCACAGACCGATGACCGGCCCGGAGGTGATCGGCGTGTTGCGACCGGCCACCACGCCACGCCAACCCGCCTGGGCCGACCAGCGGCCGAAGCGCCGCACGATGCCACCCTCCAGCTTCAGCCATTCGGAGTGCGTGGCCGTGCCTTCGGTGTGACCGGCGTAGCTCTGCACCAGCACGAGCCAATGCGGCCTGACGTAGGCCCCCGCCGTCACGTCCAGCCGGGTCTCGTCCGCCAGAGCGCCTGACCGGAACAGGTGCGTCACCTCGGCATCGACGAAAGCCTCGCGCCCGTAAACGCTGCCGGAGCGGCCGAGCAGCAGGCGCAACTCCCCGTCGCCATTGCCCTGGTTCGCGGGCGCATACTCGGCATTCCGCCCAACACCGGGCGCCACGCCCCCCGCATAGACAGACAGCACGGTGCGCCCTGTCTGCAGAAGCGTATAGCGCAGCCCGGCCTCGAAAGGGCCGCGGCCGGAGTAGCTCACGAACTGGTCGCGACCGTCGGTGTAGGAGGCCTTGGCCTGAAAAGTGAGCCGGTCGGTCAGGCCGTGTTCGACGAAGAGGGTGAGATAGTCGTCGCGAAGTGGTGGTATCGCCACGCGATCGCGCGAAACGTCGAAAGCTTGCGAGCCGCTTTCACCCTCGAACTTCAGGATGACCTGCGTCGTGCCCTTGGGCTGCGGCCAGGCACCGGCGTGCGCCACGCCCCCCATCGCGAGAGCGAGAGCGAGCACGACCGCCCCAACCCCTGACGCCCCCCGACGTCGCATGGACCTAGACGCCGAGCGCCATCAGGCGTCGTAGCCCGGCAGATGCCGGTCCAGACGGCGCAGGAACCCGGGCCACGCCAGCGATGCCACGCCACCCGGGCCGCCGCCCTTTGTCTGGCCATGCACCGCCTCCACCGACTCAGGCGGGGCGAAGAGGATGTGATCGCGACCGCCGGAAAGGGCCGCCACCTGCTGGGCGCAGGCCCGTTCCAGGAAGAACATCTGCAGCCAGGTCGCGGCGGCAGACGATCCGCACGACAGGGTGCCGTGGTTGCGCAGGAGGCACAGATTTTTGGTCCCGAGGTTGGCCACCAGCCGCTCGCGCTCGTCCAGGTTCAGAGCGATGCCCTCATAGTCGTGGTAGGCGACCTGCGGGATCAGGATCAAGGCGTTCTGACCGATGGGCAGCAGGCCCTCGGCCTGCGCCGAAACGCCGACGCCGGTATCGGTGTGCAGATGCATGACGCAGGTCGCATCTTCCCGGGCTGCGTGGACCGCCGAGTGGATCGTGAACCCCGCGGGGTTGATGTAGTAGGGCGTCTCGCCGACGATCTGCCCCTCCAGATCCACCTTCACGAGGGCTGACGCAGTCATCTCCTCGAAGAAGACGCCGTAGGGGTTGATCAGGAAGTGGTGCGGATCGGGCTCACCCGCGGGGGCCGGCACACGCATTGAGATGTGGGTGAAGATGGCGTCGTCCCAGCCATAGAGCGCCGTCAGCCGGTACATGGCTGCCAGTTCCACCCGAGCGTTCCACTCCGCAGCCGATACGCGGGACCGGAGCGGAACCACACCCGCCAATGCGCCGTCGGCCATCTCTGCGTCTCCATTTTCGCGTAGCGCCAGACCGTCGCGCCGGGCGGGCGGGGCGTCAAGCGCTGGCGGCCCGGGACCGCGACCGCTGCGGGCTTCGCTGTGGCCCCGGTTTGGGCTATCGAATCACGGAGCGCCGCTCGTGTGCGGCGCAGGGAGGCGGCGTGAACCAGTCGGCCGGTCATGCGATGCAAGCCGACGCGGGCCCCGCGAGGTCGCGGCGATCGCGCGTGGTCGATGCAGTGGCCGCCCTGTGCGCCGCCGCCCCGCGTGACCGCACGCCAGAGGCGGATTCCGCTCTGGCCAAGGCCTTTCTCTCCGTGATCGCCGATGCCGAACGGCAGGTCAGGGTGCAGTTGGCGGAGCGCCTCGCCTATGAGGACTGGGCTCCGCAGGCCGTTATCGCCGCCCTGGCGATGGATGAAATCGAGGTCGCCCGGCCGCTTCTGACCCACAGCCGCCAGTTGCACGACGCAGACCTTCTTCGGGTGCTGGATGCCGGCGCGCTCGACCACCGCGTCGAAGTCGCCCGCCGGCCTGCGCTCAGCACGCCGGTCAGCGACCGCGCCTCTCAAGATGCGGAGGCCCCGGTGCTGGCGGCGTTGTGCGCCAACGAAGGCATCGCCCTTTCGCCTGCGGCCGTCGAGCGGCTGGTTTCGGCGGCGAGGCGGATCTCCTCCCTGCGCGGCCCCCTGTCTCGCCGTGCGGAGCTGACGCGGGATCTGGCGGGCGATCTGTTCCAGGTGGTGGGCGCAGGGCTGCAGGACGACCTTTCTCGCCGCTTCGATCTCCCAGCCGAGCCCCTGCGATCGACCGTGCAGGGCGCCGTCGCCGACATGGGCGAGCCGGGCGGAGACCGCGCCGAGATGGAGCGACGCCTGGTCGAAAAGCTCAGCGGCTCAGGGGAATTGCGCCCCGGCTTCCTCCTCAAGAGCCTGCGCGACGGACGCCTCGGCCTGTTCGAGGAGGCCCTTTCGGTGCTGGCGCAGCTGCCCCGAAAATCCCTGCGGGAGGCTGTCGCGGGCGCGGGGCCCGAGAGACTGGCGCTCGCCTGCACTGCAGCCGGGCTCGACCGCAGCGTCTTCCCGACGCTTCTGACGCTGGTGCGCGAGCAGACGGGCGGCACGCCGGGCGACACGCCCTCCTCCATGTTGAGAGTGCGAGGCGCGCTGGCCAGCCAGGACCGGGAGGCGGCCCGCCGCCGTTTCCTGCAGGACGACGCCGGGTGAAGTCTCCCCCCGAGCGGCTGCGGTTCGTCGCCAGCGAACGACCCGAGGCCCAGGCGGCCCGTGACCGGCTGGCGCAACGCTATGGTGACTGCGACGTCGCCTCGGCCCAGGTGGTCGTGGCGCTGGGCGGCGACGGCTTCATGCTCGAGACGCTGCACAAGCATCTGGAGGCCAAGAAGCCGATCTACGGCATGAACTTCGGGTCCGTCGGCTTCCTGATGAACGACTACAAGGAAGACGGGCTGATGGAGCGGATCGGCGCGGCCGAACGCGCCGTGATCCATCCCCTCGCCATGTCGACGATCGACGGTCGCCGGCAGCAGAAGCGCGCGCTGGCGATCAACGAGGTGTCGCTGCTGCGCCAGACGCGCCAGACCGCCAAGCTGCGCGTCTCCATCGACGGCAAGGTGCGGGTGCCCGAGATGATCTGCGACGGGGCGCTCGTGGCCACACCCGCCGGTTCGACCGCCTACAACCTCTCGGCGCACGGCCCGATCATCCCCATCAACGCGAAGGCCCTGGCGCTCACGCCGATCAGCGTGTTTCGCCCCCGACGGTGGCGAGGCGCGCTGCTGGCCCACACCGCACGGGTCACCTTCGAGGTGCTGGAGCCCGACAAGCGCCCCGTGAGCGCCGTCGCCGACAACTTCGAAGTGCGCGACGTGTGCGAGGTGCATGTGGCCGAAAACCGCGACATCAGCCTCGTCATGCTGTTCGACGCCGGGCGCGGGCTGGAGGAACGCATCCTCTCCGAGCAGTTCTCAGGCTGAAAACGCGACCGCCTGCACCAAGTCTTAAGGACGGCGGCGCTAGTCTGAGGGTGAACCTGACAAGACCGTGGCCAATCACGGCACGCCACCAAGGGCCGCTCACTTGACCAGCTCCAACAGCGCCGCGGCCGTAACCGCGCCCGAAGCCGAATTCATCCACGTGCCCAACACCCTGCGCATGAAAGTGGGTCCGCGGTTCGGCGGTGTCGATGCGGCCGCCGTGGCCCGCGCCGAGCAGGCTTTGAAGAGCCTCTCCGGCCAGTTCGGCCAGTGGCTTCAGGACGAGATCGACAAGCTGGAGTCCGCCCGCCTGGCCATCAAGGGCGACGGGCCGACCGCCGAAGGCATGGACCGCATCTACCTGCACGCCCATGACCTGAAGGGCCTGGGCGCGACCTACGAATATCCGCTGATCAGCCGCGTCGCGGGCTCCCTGTGCAAGCTGATGGACGAGCCGGTGGGTCGCGTCGGCGCGCCGCTGTTCCTCATCGACGCCCACATCGATGCCATCCGCGCCATCGTGCGGGGCAGTATCCGTGATCCCTCGCACCCCGTAGGTCTGGCCCTCGCCAACGCGCTGGAGATGCGGGTAGGCGACTATCTGAAATCGAACGGCTCTTCCACGAGGCCGTAGCCGGCGTCTTCGGGCAGGCTCAGCAGCCGCTCTCCATCTCGAACGACGATGCGCGGCTCCACGGTCACAAGCGTGCGCTTGCGGGCCGCAGCGATCGCACCCTCGGCCGTATGGCTCTGAGCCAGAAGCTTCAGGTTCATGCGCGTGGGGAAGATCACGGTGCGTTCGCCAACCTCACCCAGGCGCAGCGCCTCGCTGGGGGCCAGCCACTCTGCGTCCACAGTCTCGGAGCCGTCCCCTGCCGCGAGCTGATCCTCAGGCGCGTGGGCCAGATAAAACCGGGTGTCATAGCGCTTGGGCACGACCGCGGGCGCGATCCACCGCGCGAAAGGCGTCAGCGCATCCAGATCGAGGCGCACGCCGAGGCCAGTGAGGCTGTCTGCGAAAGCCCCCCCCGCCGCCAGATCTGCCCTGGCGGCATCGAGCGCGGCACTGGGCCGGCACACCCGCCCCGCCGCATCCACAGCGAGGAGAACGCCCGACTCCTCGAACGTTTCGCGCACGGCGGCGACGCGGGCGGCCCGCTCGTCGGCATCCAGCCCTTCGGATCCCACGAGTTGGTTCGGCGAAAGCTGCGCATCGGCGGGCTCGACCTTGCCACCGGGAAACACAAGGGCCCCGCCTGCGAAGTCGATCTGGTGGTGGCGACGCACCATCAGCACCTGAAACTCCGGCTTGTCGCGCAGCAGCAGGAGCGTCGCAGCCGGGCGGACGGGCGCGGAGGTCAGGGTCATCCCCAAGCTATGGCCAGCCCCCCGAACCGGGGCAAGCCGCTTGGGATCAGGCGGCGACGCTACGGCGGATAGGCGCCGGCTCCACCGCCTTCACCGGCTCGCGCAGGGAACGGTCCAGCCGGTCCAGGCGGTCGAGCAGGTAGTCCACGTCTTCCTTCGGGGCCGCGCTGGCCTGGGTCAGGAACCGCTCCAGCATGCGTTGCTGGAACCGGCGCGGATCGCGCACGCCCCCTTCGGACTGCAGGCTGCGGTGCGCATCGAGACCGGCGCGGAACGCCGGCAACAAGCGCGGGGGCAGGCCAGCCCGCTCGTAAAGCGCACGCAAGCCCAAGGGCCCGGCATCGTGCACCAGGAGCCAAGCCCGGTGGTGCGGCACCCCGGCAAGCTCGGCCAGAGACCACTCGAAGAAATCGGCGCAACCCTGCGCGACAGCTCGCAAAAGAAGCGAAGCGGTGAGGCGTTCCTGGCGGTGCAGGTGGGCGCAGAAGGCCTTGAGATCGGAGGTGCGGGCCGCCTGATCCACCAGATCGACGGTCGCCCGCTCGCGCGCGCCCAGCGCCACGCGAAGGGCGGTCTCCGGGGAAAGCTGATGGTGATCGACGAGGTGCCGGCGCGCCTCCTCCGTCACCAGATGCACGAGCCGCTCGGAGATCGAAAGCGGCAGAGCGCGGCGATAGACCATTCCGGCGGTGATCGCCGGGTTGTCGGCGAAGCGCTCGAGAACGCCTGCAAAGGCTTCGTCCCCGAAGGCCGCATTGTCGTTGGAGATGCAGCGCTGCACGGCCGCGGCGCTGCCATGCTCGGCCAGGGCCAAGGCCACGGGGGCGCCGATCACGGAGCGGTCGGCCACGGCCACCTGCTTCGCCTCGCCCGAAACCCGCACGATCTCGGCCAGGTCTTCATCGGTGAAGGCGGGCGAGAAGGCGAGGACCGGGGCGGCGATGGAATCGATGTCGCGCGCCAGGCGCATGGCCACATCGTGCGGCAGGCAATCCGACGACTTCAGGGTGACTGCCAGGGCGCGACGCACCATCTCGGCCGCGTCGAGAGACATGAGCCGCAGGACCTCCTGCGCCGCCTCCCGCTCATCAGGGGTCAGGTCTCGCTCGATGCGGCGACAGAGGCGGTGCGCCACGGCGGCGCGCTCCTCATCGGTCGGGCCACGGACCAGCTGGCGGATGTCCTCCGCCGAGAACGCGGTGCGCGAAGGCTCTTGCGCGGTCATTGCGGCGATCCTGAAAGGCGGGCGAAGTTAGCCGGAGCTTGGGCGCTACGTCGTTAACGCCGGTTTACCAGAGCCCCTTCAGGGCGCGTCCGTTTTGGCGGCAGACAGCGCGCCGAGAAGTTGGGCCGACAGCAGCGAGCCCGCGGCGCTTCCGCTCGATCCACCGCCCTGACCTTGGCCGGAACCCAGGATCATCTGCACGAGCATGGCCTGCTCCAGCCGTCGCTCGATCCGCCCGGCCCCCGCATAGGTGGCGAACGCGCCCTGACCGGGATCGCCCTGCGACCGGGTGCCGAGGGCCGAAAGATCGGTGCCGCCCGTCCGGCTCAGGTTGGCGTAGACCTGCCCGGCGCTCAGCGCCTGGCCATCGTGGAAGAACACCCCCCGATTGGCCGCCGCCGCATCGGGAAACAGCGACGCCGCGCTGACGCCCGGCGACGACGCGGCCGCCTCGATCAGCCGGGCCGATCCCTGGGGGCCGAGAAAATGCGCCGCATAGAGTTCGCCGCCCGTCGGCTCGCGCCCGACCCGCCCCCGCAGGTAGGCCGCGTGCTCGGCCGTGAGCTCGCCAGCCATGATGGCCGAGGCGTGCGGATCGAAGCGCAGTTCCATCACCGCCCGCTTGGCCTCGTCTCCGGCGACGGAGTAGCGCCCGTCGATTCCCTGCTGGATCAAGTCTGCGTAGCGGGCATAGCCGTGGCTAGACCCGTGGCGCTTCATGGCCCCCAGCCACGTCTGATCGAGGAACTGGAACAGCCCCGCCGCCGACGACGTGCCCGCGCGCGCCAGTGGGTTGTAGCCGCTCTCGCGCTTGGCCGTGGAGAGCAGGAAGGTGAAGTCGACGCCGGTGGCGGCCGCCGCGGCGCGCACCGCCTGCTCCACCCCGCTCGCCAGACCGATCGCCGCCACGCTCATGGGCAGGTTTTGCCGGGTGCATGGTTAACGCCGCGTTGAGCCAGCCGCCCGCAACTCCGCTGGCGCGCGCCGCTCCCGTTGTCTAGAAGGCGCGCTCAACGAAAAGTCGAGGCGATTTCCCCTATGGCCGACGAACCCGAGAACACGCTGATCATGACCCTGCCCGCGGGCGAGGTGACGATCCGCCTGCGCCCCGACCTCGCGCCGAATCACGTGGCCCGCATCAAGGAGCTCGTACGCGAGGGCTTCTACGACGGCGTCACCTTCCACCGCGTGATCCCGGGCTTCATGGCGCAGGGCGGCGATCCCGCCGGCACCGGGCGTGGCGGCAGCGACAAGCCGAACCTGAAGGCCGAATTCTCCAGCGAAGCGCATGTGCGCGGCGTCTGCTCGATGGCGCGTACGCCGCACCCGGACTCGGCCAACAGCCAGTTCTTCATCTGCCTCGACGACGCGCGCTTCCTCGACAACCAGTACACCGTGTGGGGCGAAGTGGTCGCCGGCATGGATGCGGTCGATGCCCTGCCCAAGGGCGAGCCGCCCGCCGCCCCCGGCCGCATCACCACCGTGAAGGTCGCCGCCGACGCCTGATCCCGCCCCGGACGTGGCTGCGCGCCTCAGCCTCGCCGACTTCGACTTCGACCTGCCGCCAGACCGCATCGCGCTGCGCCCCTCAGCGCCGCGTGATGCCTCGCGCCTGATGGTCTACCGCGACGGCGAGCCGGATCGCGCGGCCTTCGATGACCTCACCATGCGCGACCTGCCGGGCGTGCTGAGGCCCGGAGACCTGTTGGTCGTCAACGACAGTCGCGTCGTCGCCGCCCGGCTGAAGGGCGTGCGAGATCGGGACGGGGCGCTGGCGGGTGTAGAGATCACCCTGCACCAGAGGCTCGCGCCCGACCGGTGGGCAGCCTTCGCCAAGCCCGCCCGCCGCCTCATCGCCGGAGACGCCATCGCCTTCGGAAGCCTGCACGCCCGCGTGGAAAGCCGGGGGGAAGCAGGTGAGGTGTTCCTGGCCTTCGATCGCTGCGGCTCAGCGCTGGACGCCGCCATCGAGGCCGAGGGCAGCATGCCCCTGCCACCCTACATCGCCGGCAAGCGCGCGCCGGACGCCGCCGATCTGAGCGACTACCAGACCCTCTTCGCGCACGACCCCGGCTCCGTCGCGGCCCCCACCGCCGGCCTGCACTTCACGCCGGAGCTTCTGGCCTCCCTGGCCACACGCGGCGTCGCGATCCAGAACGTTACCCTGCATGTGGGCGCGGGCACCTTCCTGCCGGTGAAGAGCGACACCATCGAAGGCCACCGCATGCATGCCGAGACGGGCGAGGTGAGCGAGGCCGCCGCCGACCGGATCGCTGCGGTGCGGGCTGCGGGCGGGCGCATCGTCTGCGTGGGCACCACGCCCCTGCGCCTCCTGGAAAGCGCTGCCGATTCAGACGGGGTGGTTCGGCCCTTCAGTGGCGCGACCGACATCTTCATCCGCCCGGGCGGCCCAGTCCGGGTGCGAACGGCCGATGCGCTGATCACGAACTTCCACCTGCCTCGCTCGACGCTTCTGATGCTGGTGGCGGCGTTCGCGGGCCTTGAGGCGATGCAGGCGGGCTATCGCCACGCGCTGGAGAGCGGTTACCGCTTCTACTCCTATGGCGATGCCTCCCTGTGGTTCAGGCAAAGCTCATGAGTGCGTTTCCCTTCAAGCTTTTAGCCACGGATGGTGAGGCCCGAAGCGCCGTGCTCGCAACGCCGCGCGGCGAGATCCGCACCCCCGCCTTCATGCCCGTGGGCACGGCTGGCACGGTGAAAGCGCTGACGGCCGGTCAGGTTCGCAGCACGGGCGCCGACATCATCCTGGGCAACACCTATCACCTCATGCTGCGCCCGACGGCGGAGCGGGTGGCGCGTTTGGGAGGGCTGCACCGCTTCATGGGGTGGGACGGACCGATCCTTACGGACTCGGGCGGCTTCCAGGTGATGTCGCTCTCCGGCATCCGGAAGATGAGCGAGGAGGCGGTGACCTTCCAGTCTCACCTCGACGGATCGCGCCATGTGTTGAGCCCCGAGCGGTCCATCGAGATCCAGGCAGACTTGCTGGGCTCGGACATCGTGATGCAGCTCGATGAATGCGTCGGCTGGCCTGCCGAAGAGCTGCGGGCGCGCGAGGCTATGGAGCTGTCCAGCCGCTGGGGCGTGCGCTCCAAGGCCGCCTTCGGCACCCGCGACCGGCAGGCACTGTTTGGCATCCAGCAGGGTTCGACGTTCGAGGCCCTGCGTCGCGAGTCGTCGGCACGGCTGCAGGAGACCGGCTTCGACGGCTACGCCATAGGCGGGCTGGCGGTGGGCGAGGGCCACGCCGCCATGTGCGAGGTGCTGGACTACGCCCCCTTGCTCCTGCCGACGGATCGGCCGCGCTATTTGATGGGCGTCGGCAAGCCGATCGATCTCGTAGAGGCCGTGGCGCGGGGCGTCGACATGTTCGACTGCGTGCTGCCCACCCGCTCGGGCCGACACGGGCAGGCGTGGACGCCGAGCGGACCGATCAATCTGAAGAACGCCCGGTTCGCCGAGGACGAAACGCCGCTGGACGACACGAGCGCGTGCCCCGCCAGCCGTGACTATTCAAAGGCCTACCTGCACCACCTCGTGCGGTCGGGCGAGATCCTCGGGCAGGTACTGCTCTCCTGGCACAACCTGGCCCACTTCGCCGAGCTGACGGACGGGATGCGGGAAGCCATCGCGGGGGGGCGGTTCGAAGCCTTCCGCCGCGCTTTCCACGACCGGCAGGCGCCGCCCCGGGGTTAGCTTCAGCGCGCGGAGCGCGGACGCCCGATGGCCCAGGCCCCGGCGTGCTCCTGCTCCGGCGAAGCCGCGAAGCCGAGGCGCGGGCGCTGGGTCGCAACGACCGCCGCATCGTCCGCACCGGCGGGATCGACCGAAACCGTGGAAACGGTGACGACCATCGGGCCGGAGGCGATGGTCTGCGCCTGCGTCGTGCGAACGCCGCCCAGCGAATCGGCGGGCTGCGCATTCACGGGCTGGAAGCTGATAGGCGACGCGGGCCAGCCGCAGTCGTGCATCATGCCGAACGCCTTGAGGAAACCACGCCGCACGGCCCCCGCCAGAATCGCGTTCTTCACGTCGCGATCGTAGCGGTTGGCACCGCTGATCCGGCGGATGGTGCTGCGTCCGGGCAGGAACTTGGTGGTCGCATCCTTCACGGCCGAAAGGGTCACCTCGGCCACGAAGGTCGCGCTTCTAGCGTAGCTGTCGCGCACCTTTTCGATGTTGGGCGTGTCCACATCCGGGCCGAGTGCGAGGTCGAGGGCGACCACCTGGTCGGTGATCAGCTTGCAGCTTTCCAGCCCGGCCGTGCTGTAGGGCTGCGCTTCGGCGGCGAGGAGAACAGCCGGAATCTGCTTCTGCATCAGGTTCAGGTCGCGCATCGGCGATTCGGCTGCATCCATGAAGCCGGCCCGGGCCTCTTCGTAGCCCTGGCCAGAGGCCTTAGCACTCTTGGCAGCGACTTCGCCCGGGTGCGCGACGCCATAGCTGGTCGCCCGCATGCCGTCCGTGCCGACTTTGGAAGCTGCCGTCGCGCCCTTCTGGGCGGCGGCGCTCGCGTTGTTCATCGTGGATTGAACGCCGGCGTCGGCATTCTGCTTCCAGGTGCCCGTGCCACCGATCAACGGCCTGGTGGCCCACGGATCGCTCTGCGCACCGGCGGCACCCGCCACGATGCAGGCGACACCGAAACACGCTCCGCCGATCACCCGGGAAATCGTGCTCATGGGCCTCAGGACTCCGCCAAACATTTCAGGACCGATGCAATGATAGCACGATTGCCCGCTCATCGACCGGAGTTCAAGCGTGGCAGAAGACACGAAGCGATTGAGCCGCACCGCGCGGGCCGCTAAACGAGCCGCTCTTCGCGGGCACCGTGTGAAAACGGGTTGGTAGCTCAGTGGTAGAGCATTCGACTTTTAATCGAATGGTCCTGGGTTCGAACCCCAGCCAACCCACCACGCCCGCTTTTGGCTTTCGTCTTTCCGCTAGAGCCCGGCGTGCAATTCGAATCGCACCGTGCGCGGCGGGGCGTAGCTGACGACGCCGTCGGCGGTCCGGCCGGTCTGCACGTCGATGTCGGCCAAATTGTCGATTGCGACGACGAGCGCCAGCCGGGGCGCGAATCGCCACTCGGCCCGGGCGTTGGCCGTCAGAGCCGGCGCGAGGCGACGCAGGTTCTGGTCGTCGTCGAACCGGGCGGTCTCATAGCGCAGGTTGCCGGACAGGCTCAGGTGATCCGAGGGGGCCCAGCGCAGGGCGGAGGTCGCCGTGAGTCGCGGCGTCTGCGCCGGGCGCAGGCCGGTGAGCTGCGGCGCGACATCGCCCCCGTCCGCCCGGGCAATGGTGTAGGCCAGGGCGGCCGAGAGCTCGAACGCCCCCAGCCGCGTGCGGCCGTCGGCTTCCAGGCCATAGGCATCGATGCGCCCGGCGTTCATCCGCCGTCGCAGCACGCCGCCAGCCGGAATCACACCTGCCACCGGGTCGGTGAACGGCCCGGCCCGTTGCGTGACGTTGGTGATCGCGTCGTCCAGCCGGTTTGCGAACACGGCTGCCGTCAGGCTCGACCGCGCGCGCTCGATGCCGCCGCCGAATTCGGCCCCGTACAGCCGCTCGGGCTTCAGCGCCGCGTTGGCTTCCGTGACGTCATTGCCCACGCGGAAGGGGCGGTGCAGTTCGTTCAGGGTCGGTACGCGAAAGCCCGTGTAGGCCGCGGCGCGAAGGAACCCGCCCTCCACCGCAGCCACGTCTCGACGCAGACCCACCCGGCCCGTCGGGACGAGGCCGGAGCGGCCATTCTGGCGCAGGTCGAGCGTTGTGGCGCCGGTCACGGCGTCGCGTTCCGTGCGGTGGGCGTCGTAGGTCGAGAACCCATCGGCCCGCGCGCCCAGCGCCAGCAGCCAGGGACCGCGCTTCAGCTGCCCCTCGGCATAGAGCCCGCCCACGAGCTCGGCGCCGCCCGCCGCCCGGGTGCGCGTGAAGGCCCCGGCGAGATAGCGGAAGCGCTCGCGGCTTTCCCCGTCCGAGCCGCGCAGGTCGGCCCCGACCTCGAGGGATCGGTCCGTGCCGCCCGTACGGATGGCGGCGTTCAAGCCCCAGCCGGTGGCGGGCGTGGCGTACTGGTCGTTGGCCGGGGTCGTCGTCGCCCGGTTGAGCGCCGTGGAGACCGAGCGGTTGACCAGGTCGGACGTCAGCACCCAGGCCTGCAATCGCCATCCGGCTTTTTGGGGCGTCGGCTGGGCCGCAAGCGTAGCGCTCGCCTGCGCGCCGCTGGCACGGGAGTTGGCACCGACGAGCCCGGCGCTGCGCTGTTCGTCGTAGCCTGAAAGGCGGAAGGCCGCGGCGGCCGAGCCCACGTCGGTGGTGAGCGTCAGGGCGCCCGTGCGGCTGCGGAAAGCCAGCGGCACATCGGCCGCACCGCTGCGGGGGCCGCGAACTGGCGTCCAGCCATTGCTCGACTCGAACGAACCGACGCCCGTGGCCTGCACGCCGTGGCCGGAGCCGCTGGCAATGGCCGAAGCGCGAAAGTCACCCAGCGAGCCGCCGCCGATGGAGGCTGCGGCACCGCCTGAGACGGCGTCCACGCCCTGCAGGCTCACCACGCCCGTCAGGGCACCAGAGCCATAGGGGCCAGCGCCCGCGCCACGCACCAGCGAGGCGGAGCCGATCGCCTCGCTGGGCAGGGCCGACCAGATAACCCAGCCGCCGAACGGATCGTTCTGCGGCACTCCATCCAGCGTCACGAGCGCCCGGCTGGCTCCCGAGCCGCCGATGGCCCGCAGCGAGACGCCCTGCGTCGTGGGGTTGGCCCCGAAGCTTGTGGTTCGGCGAAAGAGCGAGGCACCGGGCGCGCTCTGCAGCGCCTCGTCCAGCCGGGCGCGCTCGCGCAGGGCGTCGGGCGAGATGCGCACCACCGAGAAGGCGGCGTCTGCGGCGGATGTCGGCAGGCGGGTGGAGCGCACCACCACCTCGCTGACGGCGGAGGCAGGGGCGGTAGCGAGAGCCGGCGGAGACGGCGGGGGGGCAGCGATCAGCATCGTCCACCATCCCTGAGGCGCGTTTTCATACCCAAGCTTGTAGCGGGGTTGTGCGGCGGCGGCCATGTCGCCCCCCTCGCGATGAGGAGCGGCTGGCGGAGTGTGGCTTTCGCTCTAAGGTCGGCTCACCAACGGAGTTGAGCGAATCCATGATCTCCAGCCGTCTGATCCTCGCGGGCGTCAGCGCCTTTGCTCTTCTGGGGCTGTCGGGAGGGGGGGCTTCGGCGCAGGCCCGGGGCGCGCAGGTGTTCGGCTTCACCGCGGCCCACGCCCAGGCGCAGTTAGATCTGGAGAAGCGGTTCGATTCGACAATCTCGACCGTCGATCTCGACGCCTGGATGAAGCGCTTCGCCTCCATGCCGAACAACGTTGGCAGCCCGCACGACAAGGAGAACGCCGAGTTCACCGCCGCGCAGTTCAAGGCGTGGGGCTGGGACGCGAAGATCGAGACCTTCGACATCCTGTATCCCACGCCGATCACCGTCGGCCTTTCCCTGGTGTCGGGCGGCCCCGCCTTCACCGCCAAACTGCATGAGCCGCCTGTTGCGGGCGACGCCACCTCTGCGAGGGGCGAGGCGACCGCCCTGCCCCCCTACCTCGCCTATCAGGGCGACGGGGATGTCACGGCCGAGGTGATCTACGTCAACCAGGGCATGCCCGACGACTACAAGGCGCTGGAGCGCCTGGGCGTGGACGTGAAAGGCAAGATCGTCATCACCCGCTATGGCGGCGGCTGGCGTGGGCTGAAGCCGCTGCTGGCGCAGGAGCACGGTGCCGTCGGCTGCCTGATCTACTCCGACCCGGCCGACGACGGCTATGCCACCGACGACGTCTATCCCAAGGGCGGCCAGCGCCCGCCCGACGGCGTGCAGCGCGGCTCCGTACAGGTGATGACCACCTATCCAGGCGATCCGCTCACCCCCGGCGTCGGCGCGACGAAGGATGCCAAGCGCCTCACCCGCGCGGAGGCGACCACGATCCTGAAGATCCCGGCCCTGCCGATTTCCTACGCAGACGCCCTGCCCTTCCTGCAGGCGCTGGAGGGGGCGGTGGTGTCGCGCACCTGGCGAGGTGCCTTGCCGATCACCTACCACGTGGGTCCGGGCCCGGCGCGAGCGCACCTCGTGGTCAAGTCGGACTGGGGGCTGAAGACGATCTACGACGTGGTCGCCACCCTGAAGGGATCGGCGCAGCCGGATCAGTGGGTGCTGCGCGGCAATCACCGCGACGGCTGGGTCTACGGCGCCTCCGACCCGCTTTCGGGCCACGGGGCCATGCTGGCGGAGGCGAAATCGCTGGGCGCCCTGCACCAGGCGGGATGGTCGCCCAAGCGTACGCTCGTCTACCTGAGCTGGGACGCGGAGGAGCCGGGCCTCGTGGGTTCCACGGAGTGGGCCGAGCAGCACGCCGACGAGCTGCAGAAAAAGGCCCTGGCCTACATCAACACCGACAACAGCGACCGCGGCTTCTTCCACGGCGGGGGCTCGCAGGCGCTGCAGCACATGGTCAACGAGATCACCGCCTCAGTGCCCGACCCGGAGCGGCAGATCTCCGTGAACGACCGCCAGCGCGCCCGCATCCGCGTCACGGGTTACGAGACCCCGGGCGAGCGCGAGAAGAAGCTCGCCATGAAGGCCAAGGGCGGCGACGACCTGCCGATCGAGGCGCTGGGCTCCGGCTCGGACTATTCGGCCTTCCTGCAGCATCTGGGCATCGCGACACTGGACCTCGGCTTTGGCGGCGAAGGCGTCGATGGCGGCGTCTATCACTCGGCCTACGACACCTATGAGCACTTCAGCCGCTTCGGCGATCCGGGCTTCAAATACTCGGCGGCGCTGGCGCAGGTGACCGGGCGGGCGGTTCTGCGCCTGTCGGAAGCCGACAGCGCCCCAATGCGCTTCTCCGACACCGCCGCCACCATCGGCGACTATGTGGAAGAGCTGCGCAAGCTGGGGGCCGGCCAGCGGGACAAGGCCGACCTTGTGAACGGGCTTCTCGACTCCGGAGCCTTCACCGCAGCCTCCGATCCCATGAAGACAACCTCGCCGCCGTCGCGCGAGGCCATGCCGCCCACGGTGGATCTGGGGCCGCTGGATCAGTCGGTGGTCCGGCTGAAGGCCGCTGCCGCCGCCTATGATGCCCGCTATGCCGCCGCGGGACCCTCTGCCCCGGCCAAGCAGCGCGCGGCGCTCGATGCTTCGATGATCCGCATGGAGCAGCATTTCCTGGGGGCCGAGGGCCTTCCCGACCGGCCGTGGTTTCGCCACCTGGTCTACGCGCCTGGCACGCTCACGGGCTATGGCGCGAAGACCATCCCGGGCGTGCGCGAGGCGATGGAGGCCGGACGCTATGAGATCGCCGCCCGCTACGTGGTGAAGACGGCCGAGGCGCTGAACCGCTATTCCGCAGCGCTCGAGGCGGCCACCGGCCTTCTCGACGCACCCGCTCCGCACCGCCCGTGAGCATGTTCCCCGCCCCTGCGAATCGCTGGCGCCGCAAGGGCGTCGATGCGGCGCGCGATCTCGGTGCCGGCTCGCAGAGGCTGGCCGCCACCCTGTCCTGGCCGCACCTCGTGGCGCTGGGCGTCGGCGCGATCGTGGGCACAGGCATCTACACCCTGACCGGCGTGGGCGCGGGGCTGGCGGGGCCGGGGGTGATCCTGAGCTTCGCCATCGCAGGCGCGGTCTGCATCTGCGCAGCCCTGGCGTATGCGGAGATGGCGACGCTGATCCCGGCGGCAGGCAGCGCCTATACCTACAGCTACGCGGTGCTGGGGGAGACGCTGGCGTGGGTCGTCGGCTGGAGCCTGATCCTGGAATACACCGTCGTGTGCAGCGCCGTGGCCGTCGGCTGGTCGGGCCACGCGCTGGAGTTCCTGGACGCCGTGGGCGTCCATCTGCCCGCCGCCCTGCGCGCCGGACCCGAGACGGCGGGGGGCATCGTCAACCTGCCGGCCGTCGCGATCACCTTGCTCGTAGGCGGGCTCCTCACCCTCGGCACCCGGGAGAGCGCCACGATCAACACAGCGTTGGTGGTGGTGAAGGTTCTGGCGCTGGGAGCCTTCGTGGCGATCGCCTTTCCGCACTTCGACGCCAGCCACTTCACGCCGTTCATGCCCAACGGCTTCGGCAGCCATGAGGTGAGCGGTCAGAAGGTGGGCGTGATGGCCGCCGCCGCCATCATCTTCTTCGCCTTCTACGGCTTCGACGCCATCTCCACCGCGGCGGAGGAGGCCAAGAACCCCGCGCGAGACCTGACCATCGGCATCATCGGCTCGATGCTCGTGTGCGTGGCGATCTACATGACCGTGGCTGCCGCCGCGATCGGCGCCGCGCGGGTGGAGACCTTCGCCAAGGATCCGGCACCGCTGGTGTTCATCATGAACGCCCTGAGCCAGCCCCTCGCGGCCAAGCTCGTAGCCGCCGCGGCCGTGATCGCCCTGCCCACAGTGATCCTCGCCTTCATGTATGGCCAGAGCCGCATCTTCTTCGCCATGGCCCGCGACCGGATGCTGCCTGAGGCCCTGGCCCGGGTGAACGCCCGCGGGGCGCCGGTGGCCGTGACGGTGCTGACGGCGGTCATCGCGGCGGCCATCGCAGGGTTCCTACCCCTGGGTCAGATCGCGGCGCTGGCCAACTCCGGCACGCTCTGCGCCTTTATCGCGGTGTGCGTGTGCATGCTGGTGCTGCGCCGCCGGGAGCCGGAGCGGCCTCGGGTGTTCCGCACGCCTTGGGCATGGGTCGTCGGCCCGCTGGGCATTCTCGGCTGCCTGTATCTGTTCAGCAGCCTGCCGGGGATCACGATCGGCCTGTTCTTTGTGTGGAACGCGATCGGGCTCGGCGTCTACGTACTCTACGCCCGGAGGCGCAGCCTGCTGGCGTGAGCTGGCGGCGGTGCTCAGGGCTCGATTTCGGGCACCTGAATCACCGTCAAGAACAGGCCCAGCTGCCGGATGGCATCGGCGAAGGACTCATAGTTCACCGGCTTGGTGATGTAGACGTTGCAGCCCAGATCGTAGCACCGCTTGATCTCGGTCTTGTCGTCGGTGGTGGTCAGCACGACCACGGGCACCCGGCGAAGCTGGGGTTCGGCCTTGATCCGCTCAAGGATCGTCGTGCCGCTCATGTCCGGCAGGTTCAGGTCGAGGAGCACGAGGGCGGGGCCGTTGAACAGGGGGCCGCCCATGTCCCTGAAAAGGAACTCCAGCGCTGAGCTGCCGTCGGCGAAGTGACGGATCTCGTTGGAGATGCCTGCACGGCGGATGTTGCGTTCGATCAGGCGCGCGTGGCCCTCATCGTCCTCGATCATCACGATGGTGACGGACTTTTGATCTTCGGTCATCGGCTTTGGGTCAGCTCGCGGCTCAGTTTGCGCGGGAGGGACACGCTGAACGTAGCCCCCTCATCGAGTTCGGAATGGCAGTCGATCAAGCCCCCGAGGCGATACACCAGCGTACGCACATGCGCGAGACCTATGCCCTCGCCCGCCTGATCCTGGGGACCGGCGCGACGGAACAGGTCGAACACGCGCTGCTGATCGCCGGGTGCGATGCCGCGACCGTTGTCGACAACATCGTAAACGACGCGCGGGCCCACAATGCGTCCCCGCACCACGACCCGGCCGGGCCGGCCCGGCTTGAGATATTTGATGGCGTTCTCGATCAGGTTGGCGAACACCTGCTCCACCGCCAGCCGGTCCGTCTCGACACCCGGCAAGGGCCCCTCGGCGATCACTTCGGCACCCCTCGTGTCGGCCTGGATGCGCAGGGTGTCGATCACACCGCCGATCACGACGTTCATGTTCAGCCGCTCCGGCGTCAGGGTGCGCCGGCCCTCGCGCGACAGACGCAGGATGGCGTTGATCAGCCGGTCCATCTTCTGGGTGGAGGTGCGGATGAAGCCGATCGACTCCGGCAAGTCGAGCGTGACCGCCTCGCGCGCCGCCTTGGTGACCATCGTCGCATCGGCTGCATCAGCCCGGCGGATGAGGTCTTCCAGCGGCTTGATAGCGGTCTCAAGCTCGCTCGTGAAACCCAGCACGTTCACTAGGGGCGAGCGCAGGTCGTGGCTGACGATATAGGCGAACCGCTGCAGCTCTTCGTTGGCGCGGGACAGTTCGATGGTTCGGGCCGTCACCGCATCTTCCAGCCCGACGTTCAGCGCCTGCAACGCGACCTTGCTGCGCGAAAGATCGGCGGCGAACCGGCTGACGAGGAGCCAGCTGCCCAGGCCGAGGCCTGCGAGGAGCACGGCGATGGAAGCGATCGCGCCCAGAAGCCACCCTGCGCTGCGCTGCTCCTGGCCGGAGCGGATGACGAGGAGCCAGCCCTCCGTGGTCAGCATCTGGTTCAGCTGCTCGCGCATGACCTGCGTCACGCGTCGCGGTGCATCGTCCAGAAACTCCCGCCTGGCACCATCGCGATTTCCAGCGTGAGCGGCCTCGATCGTGCGCTTCATCTGACCGAGCTTGTCGTCCAGAAGAACCTCCAGCCGCGCGATGGCCAGCTGTTGCGCCGCTTCCTCCGGGATGAAGGCCTTCAGGTCGCCGATCAGCGGTTTGATCGTTTCGCGCGTCTCGAGATAGGTCTTCCAGTAGGAGTCGTCGGGCGAGAGCAGATAGCCGCGCCGGGCCGTCTCCATGCGCTCCAGAACGGTGCCGATGGTGCTGATCTTGGCTTCGGTGGAATAGGCGTGCTTCACCCAGGCGGAGTTGGTCTGGTGATGCCGATAGAGCATGGCCGCGATGACGACGAGCGCCACGAGGGCAGCCAGCCCCACGCCCAGGGCGATCATGATATTGCGGCGAAGGGTCAGTTCAGACCGGTCTCGTGCTTCGGCGCTGAGCGGCGCCTCCACCGCCGTCATCACCCAGGGCTGACGGTGGGTGACACGTCGCAGACGGAGAAGTCGGCGCCCTTGCGCTCGCGCGCCCGGGCCACCTGCGCCTTGAATGCGGCGCCTTCCGGGTCCTGCCGCCTCAGCGCCACCCGCTCACCGGCAGGCAAATCCGAAGCCAGGCGCACGCGCGTCATCCGATCCTGGGGATCGGCGACGGGCTCGCCGATCTTGATGGCCCTGACCACGTCCAGCCCCACGAGCACCCGGCCGAACGCCGTGTATTTGCGCTCCAGCGTCGGATAGCTGTCGCGCATGAAGAAGAACTGGCTGTTGGCCGTATCCGGCTCGTTCTCGCGCGCCATGCCGAGCACGCCGGGGCAGTAGGCTCCCCAGGCCGACACGCCCCCGTCCTTGGTCATCGCCATCAGGCCGGACGCCTGGCTGTAGGTGGGGTTGGCCCCCACGTAGCCCACGTCGGTCCCCTCTGGCGTGGCGACCGAGGCCCATGGGGTGGTGGACAGACGACGGAAGGTGAACTCGCCCTTCAGGTCCGGCAGTTCGGAACCGCCCTCGCCGGTGTTCTTGGGGTCGCCCGTCTGGTCCATGAAGGAGGCGATCACGCGGAAGAACGTCAGGCCGTCGTAGAAGTGCCTGCGGGCCAGCGCCTGGATACGCGCCACGTGCACCGGCGCCATCAGGGGCGACAGCTCGGCGATGATGCGGCCCTTGTTGGTATCCACCACGAGGAGGTTGTCGGGCGAGATCGGGAGCATTTCCGCGGGCGGCACCGGGATCGCGGCTTCCGGCTTGCCTGGCACCAGCGCCGCGGCCACGGCCGCATCGCGCTCATGGTCGGAGACGATGCGTCGCTTGGGATCGCCACCGCCCGGCCGCGACTGGCCCAGGGGCTGGGCGGCGCCGGCACCTGCGACAGCCAGGGCACAGGTCGCGGCGAGGATGGAAACGAACCGGGGGGAGCGGATCATGAAACGAGCTTCTCCATCAACCGCGCGGCAATGGCCGGCGGCACAAACTTGGACACGTCGCCCCCCAGCGTCGCGATTTCCTTCACCAGCCGCGAGGCGATGGCCTGGTGGCGGGGGTCGGCCATGAGGAACACTGTCTCGATCTCACGATTGAGTTGCTGGTTCATGGCGGTCATCTGGAATTCGTATTCGAAATCGGCCACGGCGCGCAGACCGCGCACGATCATCTGCGCCCCGATCTCCTCGGCGAAGTGCATGAGCAGCGTGCTGAACGGCCGTGCCTCGATCGTGGTGGTGCCCGCGAACTGGCGGGTCTCCTCCAGCACCAGGGCCACGCGCTCTTCGACGGAGAACATCGGCGACTTGCCCACATTCACCGCCACGCCGATCACGAGGTGATCAACGAGCTTCACGGCGCGCCCGATGATGTCGAGATGGCCGTTGGTGATCGGGTCGAAAGTGCCGGGGTAGAGACCGACGCGCATCATGAATCGTGTCGCAAGCTCCGCCCCAGGATCACCTGACAAAACACCAAGCCCGCCCCTTCGTCCACAGGGACATTGGCGGGATCAGACCGGCGCTTCGACTTCCGCTTCGGGCTCGTCCGGCTCGCCGCCGTCGCCACCCGCCTCCAGCCGCTCCACCGAGACCACGCGCTCGCCCTCGCCGGTGCGGAGGATGTAGACGCCCTGGGTGGCGCGGGCCGCGATGCGCACCTGCCCAACCGGGGTGCGGATGAGCTGGCCGGCATCGGTGACCAGGAGCACCTCGTCGCCCTCCTCCACCGGGAAGCTGGCGGCGAGCCGCCCGCCGCGCCGGGACAGGTTGTAGGCCGTCAGCCCCTGCCCGCCCCGGCCGGTGACTCGATAGTCATAGGCCGATGTGCGCTTGCCGAGACCGGAGTCGGTGACGGTGAGGATGAGCTGATCGGCGGCGGCAAGGGCGTTCAGGCGCTCGAAAGGTACGTCACCCTCCTCGGCCGGATCGATCCCCTCCTCCGCCTCGATCTCGGCGGCTTCGGCTTCAACGCCTTCGACGTCGTCGGCATCGCCACGCGCGGCCCGCACCTGGGCGGCCACATGGCGCAGGTAGGCGGCGCGTTCGACGGCGGTGGCGTCCACGTGGCGCAGGATGGCCATGGAGATCACCTCGTCACTCTCTGCCAGGCGGATGCCGCGCACGCCGGTGGAGTCACGGCCCGCGAATACACGCACGTCCTCGACCTCGAAGCGGATGCAGCGGCCGAGCGCGGTGGTCAGGAACACATCCTGCCCCGCGTTGCAGAGCGACACGCCCACGAGGTGCTGGCCCTCGTCGAGCTTCATGGCGATCTTGCCGGCGCGGTTCACGTTGGTGAAATCGCTGAGCTTGTTGCGACGCACGCCGCCGGTGGTGGTGGCGAACATCACGTCCAGCCGCTCCCACGCCGCCTCGTCTTCAGGCAGGGGCAGGATGGTGGTGATGCGCTCGCCGGGGTCCAGCGGCAGGAGGTTCACGAAGGCCTTGCCGCGGGCGTTGGCCGCCGTGTTCGGCAGCTTCCACACCTTCAGCTTGTAGACCTTGCCCTCGCTGGAGAAGAACAGCACCGGCGCATGGGTCGAGGCGGAGAATACGCGGGTGACCGCATCCTCCTCCTTAGTCGCCATGCCGGAGCGCCCCTTTCCGCCCCGGTGCTGGGTGCGATAGGCCGACAGCGGCGTGCGCTTGACGTAGCCGCCGTGGGTGACGGTGACGACCATGTCCTCGCGGGGAATGAGGTCTTCGTCCTCCACGTCCGCGTCGCCTTCCACCAGGGCGGTGCGGCGTGGGCGGGAGAAGCGGTCGCGCACCTCCACGAGCTCGTCGC
This sequence comes from Caulobacterales bacterium, assembly GCA_038226305.1. Lineage (GTDB taxonomy): Bacteria > Pseudomonadota > Alphaproteobacteria > Caulobacterales > Caulobacteraceae > JASLDZ01. Next base: position 52,519 of record JBBRQN010000001.1, on the reverse strand, counting down.
GCACTATGCGCATGATCTCTTCGCGGGAGGCGAGGATGGCCAGGAAGCGGGCAATGGCGTCCGAAAGGCCGCCTGCCTCTTCATAAATCTCTTCACGGCCGAGCCCGGTGAGGCGCGACAGGGTCAACGCCAGGATTGCGCGTGCCTGCTCGTCCGAAAGGCGCACCACTTCGCCCGCTAGCACCGCGGTGCGCGGATCCTGGATCAGGGCGATCAGGGGCAGCATGTCGCCCGCCGGCCAGTCGCGGGCCACCAACCGCTCGCGCGCTTCCGCCGGGTTGGCGGAGGAGCGGATGATACGGATGAACTCGTCGATGTTGGCGACGGCGATGGCCAGGCCCACCAGCACGTGCCCGCGGTTGCGCGCCTTGGAGAGTTCGAACTTGGTGCGGCGGACAACGACCTCTTCGCGGAAGTCGACGAACAGCTGCAGCATCTCGCGCAGGCCCATCTGCTTCGGACGACCCCGGTCGAGCGCCAGGGCGTTCACCCCGAACGACGACTGCAGAGGCGTGAAGCGGTAGAGCTGGTTCAGCACCACGTCGGCCGAGGCGTCGCGCTTCAGCTCGATCACGACGCGCATGCCCGTGCGGTCGCTCTCGTCGCGCAGGTCGCTGATGCCCTCGACGCGCTTTTCGCGCACGAGTTCGGCGATGCGGGTGACCATGGCGGACTTGATCACCTGAAACGGCAGCTCGGTGATGATGATCGCCTCGCGATCCTTGCGGATGGTCTCCACGTAGGACTTGCCGCGCACGATCACCGAACCGCGGCCGGTCATCAGCGCCTGTCGCGCTCCGGAGCGGCCGATGATCTCCCCGCCGGTGGGGAAGTCGGGCCCCGGCACGATCTCCAGCAGGCGTTCGAGCTCCACCTCGGGGTCGTCGATCAGGGCCAGGCAGGCGTCGACCACTTCGCCGAGGTTGTGCGGCGGGATGTTGGTCGCCATTCCCACGGCGATGCCGCCCGAGCCGTTGACGAGAAGGTTCGGAAAGCGCGCGGGCAGCACCGTCGGCTCGGTCTCGCGGCCGTCGTAGTTGGGTTTGAAGTCGACCGTGTCCTGCTCGATGTCCTCAAGGAGCGACATGGAGGCCTTGGTCAGGCGGCACTCGGTGTAGCGCATGGAGGCGGCCGGATCGGCGTCCACCGAGCCGAAGTTGCCCTGCCCGTCCACCAGCGGCAGGTGCATGGAGAACGGCTGCGCCATGCGCACCAGCGCGTCGTAGACCGACTGGTCTCCGTGCGGGTGCAGCTTGCCGAGCACGTCGCCCACCACGCGGGCGCACTTGGAGTAGCCCTTGTCCGGCGTCATGCCGAGCTCGTGCATGGTGTAGAGGATGCGCCGGTGAACCGGCTTCAGCCCGTCACGCGCGTCCGGCAGCGCCCGGCTGACGATCACGCTCATGGCGTAGTCGAGGTACGAGCGCTTCAGCTCGTCTTCGATGTTCAGGGGGGCGATGCCGGAACGCTCCGGCGGCGCGGATGTGGGGGGAACGTCGCTCAAAAAGGTCAGGCTCTGGAGGGGTTGGCGGCAAGGTTTCGCCGCTTCCAAGGAGGCCGGAATCGGCCGCTCTCGAACATAGCCATTCGTTAGCACGCCATCTTGCCCGCGCCAAAGACCAGCCGGGCGCGGCCAGCGGATCATCGCGCTTGCGAAGCGATTGCAAAAGGCTGATAACGCTTCGCATGTTCGACGTTGCCGCCAAAACGGTCAGTCTGGCCAACGCCCGCAAGGGAGATCGCGGCGTAATCGTCAAGGTGGGCGGCGTGCTGCAGTCCGATGAGCTGGAGCGGCGCCTGCTTGAGATCGGCTTCGTGGAAGGCGCGCAGATCAGCGTGCTGCACGAGGGCCCGTTCGGCCGCGACCCCATCGCCGTGAGGGTCGACGACACCCGCGTGGCCCTGCGCCGCCGCGAGGCCAACGACATCATGCTGCGTCTGGAGACGGCCCCGCCCGTCGCGGCCTAAGGCCCGTCGCATGGTCGAACTGGCCGCTGCGGACGCCAAGGCGACCGCCCCCCTCCCCGTCGCAGACCGTCCGCTGCGCATCGCGCTGGTGGGCGCGCCCAACTCCGGCAAGACGGCGCTGTTCAACGCTTTGACGGGGGCGCGCCAGAAGGTGGCGAACTACCCTGGCGTCACCGTCGAGCGGAAAGAGGGTGCCGCCTCCACCCCCGCGGGGCGCCGGGTTCGGGTGATCGACCTGCCGGGTACCTATTCCCTCCGCGCCCGCAGCCCTGATGAGGAGGTGACGCGCGATGTGGTGCTGGGCCGCCTGCCGGGCGAGGCCCCCATCGACCTCCTCGTCTGCGTGGCAGACGCCACCAACCTGCGCCTCGTGCTGCGGCTGGTGCTGGAGCTGAAGGCCGTGGGCACGCCGATGGTGTTGGCGCTCAACATGGTGGACATCGCCGAGCGCCAGGGCCTCGCCATCGACCTCGACACGCTGGCGGCAGAACTGGGCATCACTGTCGTGCCCACTGTCGCCACCCGCCGCAGGGGGATCGACCGCCTGCTCGAAGCCGCCGACACGACCGGCGCGCGCGACGCCTCCGCCAGGGGCTGGTCCGCGCCAGACGCCGCAGCTCTCCGCGCCGCCCACGCCCGGGCTGAAAAGCTGTTTAAGGCCGTGGTGCGCCCGCCCGCCCGGCCAGACACCTGGACCGGCAAGCTGGACGACGTGCTGCTGCACCCGGTGTTCGGGACAGCGATCCTGCTCTTCACCCTGTTCCTGATGTTCCAGGCGGTGTTCGCCGGTGCGACGCCCCTGATGGATGCGATCACGGCGGGCTTCGATGCGCTCGGCCACACCCTGAAAGCGGTCATGCCCGAGGGCCCGCTGCGAGATCTTCTCGCCGACGGGGTGATCGCGGGCGTGGGGAGCGTGCTGGTGTTCGTGCCGCAGATCGCCATCCTGTTCCTGTTTATCATCCTGCTGGAAGACTCCGGCTACATGGGCCGGGCGGCGTTCCTGATGGACCGGATGATGGGCGGCGCAGGCCTGCACGGGCGGGCGTTCATTCCGCTCCTCTCCAGTTTCGCCTGCGCGATCCCCGGGATCATGTCCACGCGGGTGATCGACAACAAGCGCGACCGCATCACCACCATCCTGATCGCGCCCTTGATGACCTGCTCGGCGCGCATCCCGGTCTACACGCTCATCATCGGGGCTTTCGTGCCGCGCACGCTCATAGGCGGGGTGATGAACCTGCAGGGACTGGTCATGTTCGGCCTCTACGCCGCGGGCATATTCAGCGGCCTCTGCGTGGCGTGGGTGATCCGCAGGCTGTTCATGAAGGGCGACAGCGAGCCGTTCCTGATGGAACTGCCCGCCTACAAGCGCCCCGAACTGCGCAACGTGCTGGTCAGCGTGTGGGTGCGGCTGAAGGCGTTCCTGACCCGCGCCGGCACGACAATCCTGGCGATCATGATCGTGATCTGGTGGCTGTCTAACACCCCCGGAGCGCCCGTGGGCGCAACGGGACCCGCCATCGACTACAGCTTCGCGGGTCGCATCGGCCACTTCATCGCGCCGGTTTTCGCCCCCGTCGGCTTCAACTGGGCCATCGCCCTGGCCTTGATCCCCGCCTTCGCCGCGCGGGAAGTGATGGTGGCCACGTTGGGCGCCGTCTACGCCGTGGCGGCCGGGGGCGAGGCCACGGGCGCCCTGGGGCAGACCCTGCACAACGCCTGGTCTACGCCCACGGCTCTCGCGCTCCTGGCGTGGTTCGTTTTCGCCCCGCAGTGCGCATCCACCCTCAGCGTCGTGCGCCGCGAGACGGACAGCTGGGTCTGGCCGCTGGTGATGGTCAGCTACATGACCGCCTTGGCCTACGCCGGGGCGTTCGTAGTGTTCCAGCTCGCCACTGCGGCGGGTCTGTGATGCAGGCGATCGCCACCGATGTGATCGTGCTGGCCGCCGCCCTGTGGCTGGTTTGGAGCTTCGCGCCGTCGTCGTGGCGGCGACTGATCACGCACCGCCGCGAAACGCCCAGCTACGACAAGGCCCTGCAGGCCGACGAGCTGGCGGGCCAGGAGCAGCCGACCGACGACTGGCGCGACTGACGGTTCAGCGCGTCGGGCAGCGCCGGAAGTCGGAGGCGATCCCGTCCGGCGTGTGCATCGTCAGCCCGCCTCCACGCACCCGGAACTTGAACGCGCCGCGTGTGACGTCCCCCTCGACCGAACAGCGACCTTGTGCCGTCCAGAGGCCCGCGCCCCGCCGCGTGAGGCGACCCCATCCGCAGTGGGCTTCGTACTGATCGAAGGATATGGCCGTGAAGCGGGCGTAGCCGTCCACCTCGTTTGCGCGTCGTTCACATTGCCCCGGCGCTTGACTGAGCGACCATCGGCCGTCGAACGGCCCCGCCTTGGCGGCCATCGGCAGCATGGAGAGACCCAGAACCACCGCCGCCAGCCGCATCGCTCAGTCCACGTCGATGACAGCGGGCAGGATCGTGACGCTCTCGCCGCAGCCGCAGGCGTCGGTCTGGTTGGGGTTGTTGAACACGAACTTCGACGACAGCCGCGTGCTCACGTAGTCGATCTCGCTGCCCACGAGGAACAGCACGGCCTTGGGCTCCACGATGATCGTGACGCCCTTGTCCTCCACCACCTCGTCGAGGCCCGAAGCGCCGTTGGCGTATTCGATGATGTATTCGGAACCCGCGCAGCCGCCGTTCTTCACGCCCACGCGAAGGGCCGTCGCGTCCGGCTTACCGTCGAGGATCTCGCGCACGCGATCGGCGGCGGCATCCGTCAGGGTTACGAGCTTGGGCCGGGGCCGGCGGACCCGGGGGCTGAGGGTGGTGGCGTCCATCCGGTGATCCTTCAGAACATGTTGAGCTCGAGGCGGGCCTCGTCGCTCATCTTGGAGGGGTCCCACGGGGGCTCGAACACGAGGTCCACGTGGGCCGAACGCACACCTTCGACCTTCTCGACGGCATCCCGCACCCAGCCGGGCATTTCGCCGGCCACGGGGCAGCCGGGGGCGGTGAGGGTCATCTCCACCAAGACGTCCCGGTCGTCGGAGACGTCCACCTTGTAGATCAGGCCGAGCTCATAGATGTCGACGGGGATTTCCGGATCGAACACCGTCTTGAGAGACGCGATCAGGTCGTCCGTCAGCCGGTCGAGTTCAGCCTGCGGGATCGCGGAGACGGCCGCGGCAGGCGCAGCGACCGCCGGGCTCGCGTCGGGGGCCGTGTCGGCCGAAAGGGTGGCGTCGTCCATCATGCGAAGAACCGTTGGGCCTTGATCAGAGCGTCGGCGAAGGCGTCCGCCTCCTCCAGGGTGTTATATAGGGCGAAGGACGCGCGCGCGCTGGAGGTGACGCCGAAACGGCGCATCAGGGGCTCGGCGCAGTGGGTTCCGGCCCGAACCGCCACACCGTACCGGTCGAGAAGTTGTGCCACGTCGTGGGCATGGGCCCCCTCGACAGTGAAGCTGAGCACGCTCGCCTTCCCCGGCGTCGTGCCGAGAATGCGCAGCCAGTTGCAGCCTTCGAGCCCCTCCACCGCCCGGCGATAGAGCGCCTCTTCGTGGGCGGCGATGGCGGCGCGGTCCTGAGCCATGAGCCATTGGCAGGCGGCGCCGAGGCCGATGGCCTCGAGGATCGCGGGCGTGCCAGCCTCGAACCGGTGCGGGGCCTCAGCGTAGGTTATCGCGCCCATCGAAACCGACGCGATCATCTCGCCACCGCCCTGATACGGGGCCATGCCCGCCAGCCGCTCGGCCTTCCCGTAGAGGACGCCGATGCCCGTTGGGCCGTAGAGCTTGTGGCCGGAGAAGACGTAGAAGTCGCAATCCAGCGCCTTCACGTCGATCACCTCGTGCACGGCCGACTGGCAGCCGTCGAGGAGGAGCCACGCTCCCGCCGCGTGGGCCGCATCCGCGATCTCCCGCGCCGGCGAGCGCCAGCCGGTGACGTTGGACATGTGGGTTACCGCCACGCCCACGGTGCGCGGGCCGATCAGCGCCTTCAGCGCGTCCACGTCGATCCCGCCCTCGTCAGTGACGGGCGCGAACTTCAGCACGACGCCCAGACGTTCACGCAGGAAGTGCCACGGGAGGATGTTGGCGTGGTGCTCCAGTTCGGAGAGCACGATCTCATCCCCGGCCTTCAGGGTCAGGCCGATGGACGCGGCCACGAGGTTGATGGCCTCGGTAGCGCCCTTGGTGAAGACGATCTCGCCTTCGTTCGCATTGAGCAGTCGGCGCACGCTGTCGCGCGCGGCCTCGTAGGCGGTGGTGGTCTCATTGGCGAGGGTGTGCAGGCCACGGTGGACGTTGGCGTAGGAGCCCTCCATCGCACCCACCATGGCGTCGATCACGGCGCGGGGCTTTTGAGCCGAAGCGGCGCTGTCGAGATAGACCAGCGGATGCCCGTTCACCTGGCGCTGCAGGATGGGAAACTGGGCCCTCACGGCCTCGACGTCGAAGGCAGCGCGACCGAATCCGCCGCCGTCTGCACTCATCGACCCAGCTCCAGCAGACGGGCGGCGACCAGGGCGGTGATCACCTCTCGGCCGCCTTCGTGCTCGATGCGCTCCACCACCTCGCCGAGGAACGCCTCGGTCAGAAGCGCGCGCGCCTCGGTCTCGGGCAGGCCGCGCGAGCGGATGTAGAAGAGGAGCTCGTCGTCCAGAGCACCGATGGTGTTGCCATGCGCGCACTGAACGTCGTCGGCGTAGATCTCCAGCTCCGGCTTGGCGTCGATCTCGGCGCCTTCGGAGAGGATCAGGGCGGAGTGGCGCATGCGGGCGTCGGTGCCGTCCGCACCCGGCGCCACCACGATGCGGCCCTGGAACACGGCGCGAGCCCGGCCGGTGACCACGCCCTTGCACAGCTGGCTCGTGGCGCCGTTCTCACCGCGGTGCTCCACCACGCTGGTCAGGTCAGCGTGGGCGCGTCCGTCGAGCATGTAAATCCCGTCCATCCGCACAGCAGCTCCGTCACCGGGGTGGACGATGCGCGTCTCGTGGCGTTGCAACTTCGCGCCTGTGGTCACGACGGTCTGCGAGAACAGCGCGCCGGGCGAAGGCTTCACGGCGGCAGAGGAGACGGTAACGGCGTCCGCCGCGTCGTTCAGGATCACAATGCGCTCGCACCGCGCGCCTTCGGGGAGCGTGAGGGACAGGTCGAAACCGCAGACGTAGCCTGCCCCCTCCCCTTCATAGCTTTCCAGCAGCGTCAGCTTGGCACCGGGAGCGAGGGTAATTGCGAGTTCCGCGGAGTGCGCGCCCGCCTGCGCGGTGGACACGATCCGCAGGCGCCACGTCTGCTCGCCCTCGATGACGAGTGGGCCATCGCCAGAGAGGCGGCGGCCGTTGGCGATCACGATCTCGCCGTCAGCGTGGATCGCCGCGAACGGCCCCTCGCCCTCAGGCGAGCCCTCCGGCGAAGCGGCTGGCATCGTCCGCACCGCGGCGCGCAGGTCGCTCCATCTCCAGGCTTCGGAGCGGCGGGTGGGGAGCAGCGATAGGTCACCCGTGCGGATGGCCTGGGCGAGGTGCGCGCGATCAATCTGCGCGGCCTGGGCCTCCGACCCCATCAGCTGGACTTCGGTGGTGGACCTAGGCTTCAGCTGGACGACCGAACTCACGCCGCCCTCTGGAACTTGTCGTAGCCGTCACGCTCCAGCTCCAGCGCCAGCTCCGGCCCGCCCGACGCCACGATCCGCCCAGCGCTGAGCACATGCACCCGGTCAGGTTTGATGTAGTCGAGGAGGCGCTGGTAGTGCGTGATCACCAGCATGGAGCGATCGGGCGCGCGCAATGCGTTTACGCCTTCTGAGACGATGCGCAGGGCATCGATGTCTAGCCCCGAGTCCGTCTCGTCCAGGATGACGAAGCGGGGGGCCAGCATGGCCATCTGCAGGATCTCCATCCGCTTCTTTTCGCCGCCCGAAAACCCGACGTTGAGCCCGCGCTTGAGCATGTCGAAGTCCATCTTGAGCGAGGTGGCGGCGGCGCGGGCGGTCTTTAGAAATTCCGGTGCGCCCATCTCCGCTTCGCCGCGGGCCTTACGCTGGGCGTTGATGGCGGTGCGCAGGAAGGTGAGCGCGGGTACACCGGGGATCTCAAGCGGGTACTGGAACGACAGGAACACGCCCTTCGCGGCCCGCCCCGATGCGTCGAGCGCCAACAGGTCTTCGCCATTCAGCGAGGCCGTTCCTTGCGTCACCTCATACCCGCCCTTCCCGGCGAGCGCGTAGCTCAGCGTGGATTTCCCGGCCCCATTTGGCCCCATCACGGCGTGGACCTCTCCCGCCGGCACATCGAGCGAGAGCCCCTTGAGGATTTCAGTCTCGCCGACGGAGACGTGGAGGTTTGATATTGAGAGCATGGTCATTCTTGTTTTAGCCGACGGAGCCTTCAAGGCTCACCGCCACAAGCTTCTGGGCCTCTACGGCGAACTCCATGGGGAGCTTCTGCAGCACGTCGCGGACGAAGCCGTTGACGAGGAGGGCGACGGACTCCTCCACGCCGAGGCCGCGGCTCTGGCAGTAGAACAGCTGGTCGTCGGAGAGGCGCGTCGTGGTGGCTTCGTGCTCGAAGTTGGCGGACGGCGTCTTGGCTTCGATGTAGGGCACGGTGTGGGCGGCGCAGTCCTTGCCGATGAGCAGGCTGTCGCACTGGGTGAAGTTGCGGGCGCCCTTGGCCTTGGCGTGGGCCGTCACGAGCCCACGATAGGTGTTCGACGAGCGCCCCGCCGAAATGCCCTTTGAGATGATGCGCGACTTGGTGCGCTCGCCCAGGTGGATCATCTTGGTGCCGGTGTCGGCCTGCTGGCGGCCGTTGGTGACCGCGATCGAGTAGAACTCGCCCGAACTGTCGTTCCCCTTGAGGACGCACGACGGATACTTCCAGGTGATGGCGCTGCCCGTCTCCACCTGCGTCCAGCTCACCTTGGAGCGGTCGCCGCGGCAGTCGGCGCGCTTGGTCACGAAGTTGTAGATGCCGCCCTTGCCCTCGGAGTCGCCGGGGTACCAGTTCTGGACGGTGGAATATTTGATCTCCGCATCGTCCAGCAGCACGAGCTCGACCACCGCGGCGTGCAACTGGTTCTCGTCGCGCATGGGGGCGGTGCAGCCTTCGAGGTAGCTGACGTAGCTGCCCTTGTCGGCGATGATGAGCGTGCGCTCGAATTGCCCCGTGTTCTGGGCGTTGATGCGGAAATAGGTCGAGAGCTCCATCGGGCAGCGCACGCCCGGCGGGATGTAGACGAACGATCCGTCGCTGAAGACGGCGCTGTTCAGGCAGGCGAAGTAGTTGTCGCTGACCGGCACGACAGAGCCAAGGTACTGGCGCACCAGCTCAGGGTGCTCCTTCAGCGCCTCGGAGATCGGCATGAAGATCACCCCGTCCTTGGCCAGCTCAGCCCGGAAGGTGGTGGCCACGGACACGCTGTCGAACACCGCGTCCACAGCCACCCGAGGCGCACCCTTTACGCCTGCGAGCACTTCCTGTTCGCGGAGCGGAATCCCGAGCTTCTTGTAGGTCGCAAGGATCTCCGGATCGACCTGATCCAGGCTGTCGAGCTCGATCTTCTCCTTGGGCGCGGCGTAGTAAAACAGATCCTGGTAGTCGATCTTGGGATAGCCGAGCTTGGCCCAATTTGGCTCTTCCAGCTGCAGCCAGCGCTCATAGGCCTCCAGCCGCCAGTCCAGCATCCACTGGGGCTCGCCCTTCTTGGCGGAGATGAAGCGCACGATGTCAGCGTCCAAGCCCTTGGGCGCGAACTCCTGCTCGATGGTGGTGATGAAGCCGTGGGCGTACTTCTCGCCTTCGAGGGCCTCTACGGCCCTCACGGTCTCGCGGACGGCGGCCATCAGGCGTGTTCCTTGATCGATACGGTTGCGGAAGCCGTGCGGCGGCGGGCCTGGCGTTCGTAGGCCTCGCACCACACGTCGGCGAAGCGCTCCCAGTCGGCGGCGGTGGTCGACCAGCCGCCAGAAGCACGCAAGCCGCCCATGGCCAGCGCGCCGAAGCCCATCGCCTCCAGCACGCCCGAGGGCTTGCTCTTGCCCGACGAGCATGCCGAGCCGCCGGAGACCATGACGCCCTCAAGATCGAGCGCCATCACCTGGGTGGTGGAAGGCCAGTCGGACATCGCCAGCGACAGGGTGGCGGCAGTGCGGGGAGCCCCCTCCCCGCCGATCACGGCACCGCACGCCTTCACGCGCTCGGCCGCTGCATCGCGCCAGTCGGCATGTTCGGCGGCGTAGGGCAGGTCGCGAGTGGCCGCCAGGGCGGCGGCCGCGAAGGCGGCGACGCCGGAGAGGTTCTCGGTGCCGGAGCGGAAGCCGCGCTCATGCCCGCCGCCGTGCATCTGGCGCACCGGCGTAACGCGGTCGGACCAGGCGAGGCAGCCCACGCCCTGCGGCGCGCCGATCTTATGGCCGGAGACGGCGAGGGTGTCGGCGCCGAGAGCTTCAAGGTCGAGCGCCAGCTTCCCGGCCGCGGCCACGGCGTCGACGTGCATCCAGCCGCCCGCCTCGCGAACGAGCGCCGCGGCCTGCGCCACAGGGTGGATCACTCCGGTCTCGTTGTTGGCCAGCATCAGCGCCACGAAGGGTCGTCCGTCTGACGCGTCCCAAGCGGCGAGCCGTGTGGCGAGGCGGTCGAGGTCGATCACGCCGCGGCGATCCACGGGCAAGCTTTCGACCACGGCCCCGCTCGCCTGCGCGGCGACGCATACGCCGGGGTGTTCGGTGGCTCCCACCAGCAGGCGGCGCGATCCGGCGGTGACAGCGCTGGAGATCGCGAGGTTATCGGCCTCAACCCCGCCGGAGGTGAACACCAGCCGCTCGCGGTCGGCGTTCATGAAGGCGGCGAGCACGCCTCGGGCTGTCTCGATCCGATCACGGGCGGCCCGCCCGGCGGAGTGGACGGAGGAAGCGTTGCCGAACGCGTCCATCGCGTCGATGGCAGCGGCACGAGCCTCCGGTCGCACGGGCGAGGTGGCGGCGTGATCCAGGTAGATAGCGAGGCGATGCATCAGGCGGGCTCCGCCTCGCGGACCTTCAGCCGACGCTCGATCACGTCTTCCAGGCTGACGCTCTTCAGATAGCGGTCGATCTCGTTGCCCAGCCCGTCCCATAGATCGTGGGTGAGGCAGCGGCCGGCGGACATGCAGCCGGCGGGCTTCACGCCGCCGCAGCGCACGGCATGGATCGGCTCCTCCACCGCTTCCACGATGTCGGCGATGGCGGTCTGAGAAGGGGAGCGGGCGAGGCGATAGCCGCCGCCGGGCCCGCGAGCGCTGGTGACGAGGCCGGCCCGGCGCAGGTGACCAAACAGCTGCTCCAAATAGGTGAGGCTCAGCTCCTGGCGGGCGGCGATGTCGGCGAGGCTAACGGGGCGGTCGGCGTCGCCGTCTCGAAGGGCGCGCGCCAGGTCGGTCATGGCCATGACGGCGTACCTGGCCTTGGCCCCGAGCTGCATAGCGTCCTCAAAAACACACTGGGCGGAAAAGGCGTCAGCCGCCGCGGGGGCTGTGTTAGACCCCGCACCTTCCACAGGTCCGGACTTAAGAAACCCGACCTCGCAGGTCAAGTATTACGCCGCTCCGCCGCCCGGTTTCGAGGCGTTGTCGAGCGGGGTCTTTCAGGAGCGCGACCCATGCCCGAAGTCATCCTCTCCGGCGCCGCCGGCCGCATCGAAGGCGCCTACTCCCCCGGCCGCACCGAGAATGCGCCGATCGCCCTGATCCTGCACCCACACCCCAAGACCATGGGGCACATGAACAACGCCGTGACCGTGCAGCTGTATCGCGTGTTCATGAAAGCCGGTTTCGCCACCCTGCGCTTTAACTTCCGTGGCGTGGGCAAGAGCCAGGGCGAGTTCGATTCCGGCATCGGCGAACTGGCCGATGCGGCAACGGCCCTGGACTGGCTTCAAACCAACAACCCCACCGCCAGCCAGACCTGGGTCGGCGGCTACCAGTACGGCGCCTACATCGGCATGCAGCTTCTCATGCGCCGGCCTGAGACGGACGGCTTCATCTCGGTGACGCCCCCCGCCAACGTCTACGACTTCTCGTTCCTGGCTCCCTGCCCCGCCTCGGGCTTGATCCTGCACGGGGCAAACGACGCCGTGGCCCCCCAAGCCGACGTAGACCGGATGGTGGCCAAGCTGCGCACCCAGAAGGGGATCACCATCACCTACGAACTCATCCCCGGTGCCACGCACTTCTGGCAGGACCACCTCGACACGGTGGAGACGCAGGTCTCGAGCTATCTCGGTCAGCGGATGAGCGGGCTCATCGACTAGCCTGCCGAAGGCCCCGGCGAGCGGAACAGGAAGAACGCGCCCGCAGCGATCAGGGCGAAGCCGATCAGCTGGTTCATCCCCGGTTTCTGGCCGAGGTAGAACACCGAGAAGCCAGCGAAGACCGTAAGGGTGATCACCTCCTGCAGGCCCTTCAACTGGGCTGCGGAATAGACCGCGCTGCCATAGCGATTGGCGGGAACGGCGAGCCAGTATTCGAAGAACGCGATGCCCCAGCTGGCCATGACCACCAGCCACAGGGGCTGCGTCTTGAACTTCAGGTGACCGTACCAGGCGAAGGTCATGAACAGGTTCGAGCCGATCAAAAGCAGGATCGGTGCGAGGCGGGGCGAAATCGTGGGCATCAGGGGGCGGCGTCCGGCAAAGCTTTGCGACCCCCGGTCAATGGCTTGGGCGCGCCGGTCGTTCCCGGGAAGCTAATGGGCAAGCCCAGAACGGAGCGGGCCGCCAGATAGGCGAACAGCTCGGCCTCCAGGGCGTCGCCCCGCCAGCCCATCGACTCGGCGGTCATCACGGGGCGAGCCGTCCGCAGCGACAGCTCGCTCATCAGCGCCCCGTTCTTGCGCCCTCCACCGCTGACGATGACGGCGGCAGGGGCGACGCCCGACTGGTGCAGGGCGAGCGCCACGGCCTGCGCGGTGAAGGCGGTCAGCGTTGCGGCCCCGTCCTCCGCCGAGAGGCCGATCACGGCTTCCAGATCGAAATCATGCCGATCGAGAGATTTGGGGGCGGGTTGCGCGAAATACGGGTGCGCCATCATCCGGGACAGGATGGCGTCGTCGATCTGCCCGGCGCGGGCCAGAGCGCCCCCTGCGTCGAAGCGGCCACGCCCGTGCCGCTCTGCCCACAGGTCGAGAAGGCCGTTGCCGGGGCCGGTGTCGAGCGAGGCCACGGTGCCGTCGCGCGCTAGGGTGGTCAGGTTCGCCACACCGCCGATGTTGAGCACAGCCGTGGGCGGCGGCAGGCCCGACTTGGCCGCGAGTGCCGCGTGATAGATCGGAGCCAGGGGCGCCCCGTTGCCCCCGGCGGCCACATCGGCGCTGCGCAGGTCGAACACCACGGGCCGGCCGGTGAGCCTCGCCAGCATGGCGCCATCGCCAAGCTGACGCGTGCGGCCCGGGCGACCGGGCACGGGCTGTTCGTGGAACACCGTCCACCCGTGGAACCCGACTAGATCGATGTCGGCCCAGGTGAGGCCCTCGCGCTTGAGGAAGGCATCGGCGGCTTCGTAGTGGGCGTCGGCCATGCGCAGGTCGATGTCGGCCCAGATGTTCGGCTCAGGCGCGCCGCGCGGCCAGCCGGCGCGGGCGGCCAGCGCCGCCTCCATGCAGCGCTCGCGAAGATCGTCCGGCAGGGGGGCCTCGGCGGCGGGTCCGAACGCCTCGATGCGCTCGCCGTCCGTATCGAGGATCGCCATGTCGATCCCGTCCAGAGACGTGCCGCTCATGAAGCCCAGCACCCGCATGGCCCTGACCGCCCTCCCCGTTCGTGACGTTTGCGTGCTAACAGCCGCGCCGATGAGCGACCAGACCTTCACACCCAAATCCGATCTCGTGCGCGTGCTGCAGGAGCGCGGCTATGTGCACCAGGCGACGGACCTCGCGGGGCTGGACGCAAAGGCCGCCGCCGGGCCGATCACCGGTTACATCGGCTTCGACGCGACGGCCCCTTCGCTGCACGTGGGCAACCTCGTGGGCATCATGCTGCTGCGGCGGCTGCAGCAGACGGGTCATCGGCCGATCGTGCTGATGGGGGGGGGCACCACCAAGGTGGGCGATCCCTCCGGCAAGGACGCCACCCGGCAGCTCCTCACCGAGGAGACCATCGGTGCCAACATCGAGAGCATCCGCCGCGCCTTCGGCTCGTTCCTCACCTTCGGCGAGCCCGTTTCTGGCGGCGCGATCATGCTGAACAACGCCGAATGGCTGGAGACCTACGACTACCTCGGCTTCCTGCGCGAGTTCGGCCCGCACTTCACCATCAACCGCATGCTGACCTTCGACTCGGTGAAGCTGCGGCTGGAGCGCGAGCAGCCGCTGACGTTCCTTGAGTTCAACTACATGCTGATGCAGGCGGTGGACTTCGCGCATCTGAAGACCGCCAACGACTGCATCCTGCAGATGGGCGGCTCCGACCAGTGGGGCAACATCGTCAACGGGGTGGAGCTGATCCGGCGCAAGGGCCAGGGCGAGGCTTACGGCCTGACCACGCCGCTGATCACCACGAGCTCGGGCGCCAAGATGGGCAAGACCGCTGCGGGGGCCATGTGGCTGAACGCCGACATGCTGAGCCCCTACAACTACTGGCAGTTCTGGCGGAACACCGAGGACGCCGACGTGGGCAAGTTCCTGCGCCTGTTCACCGACATGCCGCTGGACGAGGTGGCGAGGCTGGAGGCCCTGCAGGGTTCCGAGATCAACGACGCCAAGAAGACGCTTGCCGACGAGGCCACCCGGCTCCTGCACGGGGCGGAGGCCGCAATATCGGCTGCTGGTGCCGCCAAGGCGGCGTTCGAGGAGGGCCGCCATTCCACCGATCTTCCGACCGTGGAGATCGCCCGCGCCCGGCTGGAGGCGGGCCTGACCCTGGCCGAGCTTTTAAGCGACGTGGGTGGGCTGGCCGCCTCTCGCTCCGAGGCCCGCCGCTTGGCCCAGGGCGGCGGTCTTCGCCTGAACGACGTGGCCGAGGCCGACGCGCAGCGCACGGTCACTTCCGCCGAATTAAACGCCGATGGCGTGTTGAAGCTGGCGGCGGGCAAGAAGAAGATCGTTCTGATCCGCCCCGTCTAGGAATCTCCCATGCCCGAACAGACTGACCCCAGCGCCGCCCCGCAGGTGGGCGAAGCCGCCCCGCCTTTCGAGCTGGAAGTCGCCGGCGGCGGCCGTGTGGCCCTGAGCGACCACGCGGGAAAGACGGTGGTGCTCTACTTCTACCCGAAGGACGATACGCCCGGCTGCACCAAGGAGGCTCAGGGCTTCTCCGAACGCGCCGCTGATTTCGCCGCCGCCAATGCGGTGGTGATCGGGGTCTCGAAGGACAGCGCCAAGAGCCATGACAAGTTCAAGGCGAAGTACGATCTGGCCGTCGTTCTGGCCTCGGATCCCGAAGGCGAAACGGTGGCCCGCTACGGTGCCTGGGTCGAGAAGAGCATGTACGGCCGCAAGTACATGGGCATCGACCGCTCCACTGTGCTGATCGGACCCGATGGAACCGTGAGGCAGGTCTGGCGCGGGGTTAAGGTTCCCGGACATGTGGATACGGTGCTGAAAGCAGCACAGACGCTTTGAAACGTTCGCGCCACCTGTGGCGCGGCGTCGCAGACGGTCGCAGATTCGCAACCGCCATCCAGCCCACCCGCCAGTCGGCTAACAGCTTTGTCAAAGTTGAACGGGTTTTGAATCCTGTGATTCAACGCCGGTCGTGCGTTTTCATACCGGAATTCAGAAGCGACGAATGCTCGGCTGCCATCGGCAGCGCCGACATCTGATCGAGATTAGCTGTCTCATGCCAAGGCTAGCGGCGCAGCAAGCCCATGAACATTTAGTAATAGATTGTTAATCGAAAGCTCCGTGCGACTCGCCAAGCGTAGAGGCTGAATGCAGCGCACGCCGGCCAAACTGCCCCGCCCGTGCCGGATATCGCGTCGCAGGGGATGCGTCTTGCAGCGCTGTTACACGTCCCGGCCTAGTTCGATCCGGACTGGGGCGTAGGCGTGCAGGGGAGGCTTCATGGGCGGCGAGAGGTGGGCGCAGGCGCGTCGATCCTTGCGGGGGTTGTTCCCGGAACGCGCCCTGTATCTGCGCCAGGGGGGCGCGGTGCGGGTGATCCGGCTGACCTCTACGGGCCAGGCGGCCGTGGCGGGCATCGCCACCGCCTTGCTGGCGTGGACCACACTTTCCACCGGCATGATGGTTGTCGGTGCCGCCGTGAACGCGAGCCAATCCGACCGGGCCCCCAAGAGCCGCGCCTACTATGAGCGGCTGATCGCCGATCGTCAGGCCCGCCTGAACGCTGCCACGGTAAAGCTCGCCAGCGCTTCCGGTTCGCTGGAGGGGCTGGCCCGCTCCGTCGAGAAGCGCCACGAGGCGCTGGCCATGCTGATAGCCGACCTTCGCGGGCAACCGGCTGCGGCGGCGGCACTCGCCCCGGCCCCGGCCGTCACCCTCACCGCCAGCCGCTCTCCCGCGCAGACTGTGGAAGCGGTGCAGGCCGACCAGGAACGCCTGGCCACGGCCGCTGAAGACTTCGCCAAGACGAGGGCCGATCGCCTGCGCATGGCCTTCCGCATGGCCGGGCTCGAGGCATCTGCGACACCGGCTTCCCAGCGCGAAGGCGTCGGCGGGCCGATGATCGACGAAAAGGATCCCCGCACCCTGGCCGCCGTGATGGACGTGGACGTGGGCTTCGCCGAGCGCATCCAGCACGCCATCGCCGACATGGGTACCGCCCGGTCGCTCTCCACGGCGGTGCGCAAGCTGCCCCTGGGCGAGCCGGTATCGGCGCCCCGCCGCTCCTCCGGCTTCGGCGTTCGTCGCGACCCGTTCAACGGCCACGCCGCCTTCCACGCGGGCCAGGACTTTGCTGGCGGCATGCAGACGCCGATCTTGGCGACCGCCCCCGGCACGGTGGCCTTCGTCGGCCAGCGCACCGGCTACGGCAATGTCGTCGAGATCGATCACGGGTCCGGATTCAAGACACGCTACGCCCATCTCGCTGGCGCCGGAGTTGCAGTGGGTGATCATGTGACCGCCGGTGAGCGCATCGGGGGAATGGGATCTACCGGTCGGTCGACCGGACCCCATCTGCACTATGAAGTTTGGCGTAACGGGCGGGTCGAAGACCCCACCCGCTTTCTGAAAGCAGGCGAGTATGTTCAGCAAGTCCAACGCTCCTAAGCCACCGCAGGGCGCCGCCGAAACGGCACGATCGGCTCCCACGCCGATGCGGGCCGATGCGACCCACGCGCCCACCGCTTCAGCACCCCGTGCACCCGTCCGGCCCGCAGCCTCCGCCCTCGGCGCGGGTCTCGTGTTCGAAGGCACCATCTCGGGCGACGCCGATCTCTCCATCGAAGGCGTGGTCAAGGGCGACGTGCATGTGGCCCGCCTCGTCGTCGGCGAACACGCCGTGGTCGAGGGCAACATCCGGGCCGGTCAGGTCGAGGTGCGCGGTCGCGTCATCGGCGAGATCGAGGCGCAGGCCGTGAAGCTCGCCGAGAGCGCCCACGTGGAGGGTGACATCACCCACGGTCAGCTTTCCATCGACGTGGGGGCCTACTTCCAGGGCCGCTGCCAGCAGTTCCGCCGCGAGGCCGCTCCGGCTCCCGCTCCGGCCCCGAGCTTCACGAGCCTGTCGGCCGAGACCGCCGCTTCGAGCGCTCAGGTCGTGGATTTCGACGCGGCCCGCGCCTAGCGCGACCGCGTTCACCAGACGCCGGCCGGCTCCCGGGCGAGGGAGCCGTTCGGCAGGGCCGCGGTTCGGGGGGACCGCGGCCCGCCTTGTACGGAGGTGACCTCGTGAGGGGGCACCGGCTTTCAGCCAGAGGGGCCGTGGTTCGGGGGGACCACGGCCCCTTTCCGTTTCTGCGCCACCAGCCGGCCGCTAGAGGATCGCCTTCAGCCGGTCGGCAGGGCGGCACAACGCGGCCCCCTTCGCCGTCACCACGATCGGGCGTTCGGTGAGGGACGGATCGGCCAGCAGAGCCTCAAATATCTCCGCCTCCTCCTTCTCGGCCACGAGCGCGCCCGTGGTGGAGCTGGTGCGCAGGATGGCGCTGGGTTTCACAGCCAGGGCGTCGAGCAGGCGGTTCAGGGAGGTTCTCGTCCAGCCGGTCTGGAGATAGCGCACGATGGTCGGCTTGATCCCCGCCCGCTCGATCTCCTCTAGCACCCGGCGCGAGGTGCCGCAGCCGGGGTTGTGATAGATCGTCACCGGTTCGGCTTCATGCGCCATCAGTCGGCTTCGGCGTCGCGGGTCACGCCCACGCGCTGGGCGAGGCTGGCGCCCATGAAGGCGTCCAGGTCGCCGTCCAGCACGCCTTGCGTGTCCGAGGTCTCCACCTCGGTGCGCAGGTCCTTCACCATCTGGTACGGCTGCAGCACGTAGCTTCGAATCTGGTGGCCCCAGCCGATGTCGGTCTTGGCGTCGGCGAGCGCCTGGGCGGCGGCCTCGCGCTTCTGAAGCTCGGCCTCGTACATACGGGCGCGCAGCATCTTCCACGCCTCGTCGCGGTTCTGGTGCTGCGAGCGACCGGCCTGACAGGCCACCACGATGTTCGTGGGGATGTGCGTCAACCGCACTGCCGAGTCCGTCTTGTTCACGTGCTGCCCGCCGGAGCCCGAGGCACGATAGGTGTCGGTGCGCACGTCGGCCGGGTTGATGTCGATCACGATGGTGTCGTCCACCACCGGCGACACGCCGACGCTGGCGAAGCTCGTGTGGCGCTTGGCGGCGGCGTCGTAGGGGCTGATACGCACGAGGCGATGCACGCCGCTCTCGGTCTTCAGCCAGCCGTAGGCGTTGGTGCCCTTGACCTGCAGGGTGGCGGACTTGATGCCCACCTGCTCGCCGGGGGTCTCCTCCAGCACCTCGACGGTCATGTCGTGGGCCTTGGCCCAGCGGGAGTACATGCGCATGAGCATCAGCGCCCAGTCGGCGCTTTCGGTGCCGCCCGCGCCGGAGTTGATCTCAACGAAGGCGTCGTTGCCGTCCGCCTCGCCGGAGAGAAGGGCCTCGAGCTCGGCGCGACCCGCACGGCCCTTGAGCTCCCTCAGCATGGCGGCGGCTTCGTCGCCGACGGACTCGTCGCTTTCCATCTCGGCCAGTTCGGCCAGTTCGACGGCGTCCTTCGATTCCCGCTCCAGCGCCTTCACCGCGTCGATCGATGAAGCGAGCTTGGAGCGCTCGCGGCTCACTGCCTGCGCCTCGTCGGGCTTATCCCAAAGGGTCGGGTCTTCGACCCGCGCGTTCAGTTCGTCGAGACGCCG
Source organism: Caulobacterales bacterium (assembly GCA_038226305.1). Classification (GTDB taxonomy): domain Bacteria; phylum Pseudomonadota; class Alphaproteobacteria; order Caulobacterales; family Caulobacteraceae; genus JASLDZ01. The sequence goes on along the minus strand of JBBRQN010000001.1, from coordinate 33,240 downwards.
GAGTGCGACATCCCAGTCAAAGTCTCCTCCTGAGCAGAGCGGTGCTCTGCTCGATGTCGGCGGCAAGCGCCTGGACATCCGCTCTCATGGGTAAACCCGTTCCTGTGGTGAGCCGCGGAGATAGGCCTCGCCGCGTCGGAGTGCAAACGCACGGCCCCGTCCTTCGCCGCCGACAGGCGAGGTGTGCAATCACGCGAGCGCGCTGTGGAGTGCCGCCGGGCGAGGCCCATGCCCCGCCCGGCGGCCACGAACTACGCCGCGGCGTCGGTGGTTTCGCGCTTCTCGATCACCTGGTCGATCAAGCCCCACTCCTTGGCGCGTTCGGCGCTCATGAAGTGGTCGCGGTCGAGCGTCTTCTCGACCTCTTCGTAGGGCTGGCCGGTGTGCTTGACGTAGATCTCGTTCAGCCGGCGCTTGGTGGCGATGATGTCTTCGGCGTGGCGCTCGATGTCGGACACCTTGCCGGAGAACCCGCCGGAGGGCTGGTGGACCATGATGCGCGAGTTCGGCAGGGCGATGCGGCTGCCCTTCTCACCGGCGGTGAGGATCAGCGATCCCGCCGAAGCGGCCATGCCCATGCACAGGGTCGAGACCGGGCATTTGATGTATTGCATGGTGTCGTAGATCGCCAAGGCCGAGGTCACGATCCCGCCCGGGGAGTTGATGTACATGCCGATCTCCTTCTTCGGGTTCTCGGACTCGAGGAAGAGGAGCTGGGCGCAGATCAGGCTCGACATGCCGTCCTCGAAGGGGCCGGTCAGGAAGATGATCCGCTCCTTCAAGAGGCGAGAGAAGATGTCGTAGGCGCGCTCGCCGCGGCTGGTCTGCTCGACCACCATCGGCACGAGGTTCATGGTCGTCTGGATGATGTCCGCCATCGGGTGCGGGCCTTTCGTATGAATGGGTTGGCGGGTACGCCCCTGACGCAAATCAGGGTCGGCCCGCCGTCGCTTCCAGATATCGCGTGCGTCGTGCGTGCCCGCAAGGAGGGGGGCAAGCTTAGCCGCGCAGGCGCTTCATGCCGCGGGGGCTGAGTTTGCCGGCGGAGGCGCGCTTGCCGACCCACTCTCGCCACTCCGTCCAGGGGCGTCGGCGGCCGCCGCTTTCGCTCCACACCGGGCCGTCGGCCTCAGCGAAGACCAGGGCATCCTTGCAGCCGCCCTCGCGGTAGCTCTGCAGCTTCACGCCCTTGCCGCGGGGCATTTCGGGGAGGTCGCTCAAGGGGAAGATCAGCGCCTTGCCGTTGTCGCCCAGGATCGCGAGGTGGTCGCCCGCCGCCTCCAGGCACAGGAGCGCCTCGCCGCCTTCGGCGTTGAGCACGGCCTTGCCGGCCTTGCGGGTCGACAGGAGCTCATCCTCCACCACCACGAAACCGTAGCCCGCGGTGGAGGCGACGAAGCGCTTTCGCCCTGAGCGATAGGGGAACACGGCGGTGATCACCGTGGTGTCGTCCAGTTCCAGCATCAGGCGGATCGGCTCGCCCTGCCCCCGGGCGCCGGGAAGCTTGTCGCAGGGAAGCGTGAAGGCGCGGCCGTCCGAAGCGAACAGGATCAGGCGGTCTGTGGTTTCGGCCGGGATCAGGAAGGCGAGCCTGTCACCCTCCTTGAACTTGAGCTCCGACGGGTCGGCCACGGCGCCCTTGGCGGCACGGATCCAGCCGCGATCGGAAAGGATGACGGTGATGGCCTCCCGCGGGGTGGCGGCCTCGAGCGCGGCGGTGGCGTCGATCACCGGGGCCTCGGCGAGGTCGGAGCGGCGCTTGAAGACGTTGGCGTTCAGGCTGAGGGTCTTCTTCGTGGCGCGCAGGTCGTCGGCGACCTTCGACCACTGCAGCTTGTCCGAGCCGAGCAGGGCTTCCAGCCCGGCCTTCTCAGCCTCCAGCCCGTCCTGTTCCTTGCGAAGCTCCATCTCCTCCAGCTTGGCGAGCTGGCGCAGGCGGGTGTTGAGGATGGCGTCGGCCTGGATGTCGTCGATGCCGAAAGTCGCCATCAGCCTGGCCTTGGGCTCTTCCTCGAAGCGGACGATGCGGATCACCTCGTCCAGGTTGAGGAAGACGATGAGAAGGCCGGCGAGGATATGCAGGCGTTGGGCGATCCGCCCCAGGCGCCAGCGGGCGCGCCGAGCGTCGACGTCGCGGCGGTGATCCAGGAACGCCTGCAGGCACGCCTTCAGCCCCAGCACGCGAGGGGTGGCAGATTTGTCCAGCACGTTGAGATTGATTGGGAAACGGGTCTCCAGATCACACAACCGGTAGAGGCTCTCCATCAGCACTTCGGGGGCCACGGTGCGAGCGCGGGGCTCCAGCACAAGCCGCACGTCTTCCGCCGACTCGTCGCGTACGTCGCCCAGGAGCGGGGCTTTCTTCAGCTCGATCAGGGAAGCCAGCTGCTCCACCAGCGCCCCCTTCTTCACACCGTAGGGGATCTCGGTGATGACGATCAGGTAGGCGCCACGCTCGCCCTCCTCCTTCGTCCAGCGGCAGCGCAGGCGCACGCCGCCCCGGCCGGTCTCGTAAGCCTCCAGGAGCGAGGCAGCGGGCTCCACGATGATGCCGCCGGTGGGGAAGTCCGGGCCGGGCGCGCGCTGCATCAAGTCGGCGGTGGTGCAGGCGGGGCGCTGGAGGAGCAGCAGGCAGGCGTCGATCAGCTCGCCTGCGTTATGCGGCGGGATGGACGTCGCCATACCGACCGTGATGCCGCTGGCGCCGTTGGCGAGGAGGTTCGGGAAGGCGGCGGGGAGCACCACCGGCTCGTCCCCCTGCCCGTCGTAGGTGGGGCGAAAGTCGACCGCGTCTTCTTCGATGCCAGCCAGCAGCAGCATGGCCGCCGCCGTCATCCGGCATTCGGTGTAGCGCATGGCGGCGGGGTTATCCCCGTCGATGTTGCCGAAGTTGCCCTGCCCGTCCACGAGCGGCACGCGCTGGGCGAAGTCCTGAGCCAGGCGCACCAGGGCGTCGTAGATCGACTGGTCTCCGTGCGGGTGATAGCCGCCCATCACGTCGCCGACGACCTTGGCGCACTTGCGAGCCGCGGCCTGTGGGTTCAGCCGCATCTCGCTCATGGCGTAGAGCACGCGGCGCTGAACCGGCTTCAGCCCGTCGCGCACATCCGGCAGCGCGCGGTTCACGATCGTGGAGAGGGCGTAGGCGAGGTAGCGGCGGCTGAGCGCATCGGACAACGGCTCGTCGACGATGCGGCCGCCATCGGCCGGCCCCTGCGGCGGCGGAACGTGCTTGGTCATGGGCGCGGCTTAGCGGGGGCGAAGAGTCGGCGCCAGCCGTCGGCGGCCCGCCGAACTCGACTCTGGCGCGATGTCGCCGCCGCGCCTACCAGCGGAGCCATAAGAACGAGACGCCCAAGGGATGCCGCCATGAAGACCAAGATCACGCAGATGCTCGGCATCGAACACCCGATCATCCAGGGCGGCATGCACTATGTCGGCTTAGCGGAGCTGGCATCGGCGGTGGCCAACGCGGGCGGGCTCGGCCTTATCACCGGCCTGACCCAGCGCACGCCGGAAAAGCTGGCCGCCGAGATCGCCCGCTGCCGCGAAATGACCGACGCGGGGCGCGTGTTCGGCGTGAACCTCACCTTCCTGCCCTCCGTCACGCCCCCCGACTATCCCGGCTACGTGCAGGCCATCATCGAAGGCGGCGTGAAGGTGGTGGAGACCGCCGGCAACAACCCCGCCAAATGGCTCCCGGCGCTGAAGGAAAACGGCATCAAGGTGATCCACAAATGCACGTCCGTGCGTCACGCCCTGAAGGCCGAGGCGATCGGCTGCGACGCCGTCAGCGTCGACGGCTTCGAGTGCGGCGGGCACCCTGGCGAAGACGACGTGCCCAACATGATCCTGCTTCCTCGTGCGGCGGACGAGCTAAAGATCCCCTTCGTGGCCTCGGGCGGCATGGCCGACGGGCGCTCGCTCGTTGCGGCGCTGGCGATGGGGGCGGACGGCATGAACATGGGCACCCGCTTCATCGCCACGCAGGAGGCGCCGGTGCATCCCAACGTGAAACAGGCCATCGTGGACGCGGGCGAGCTCGACACCCGCCTGATCATGCGCCCCCTGCGCAACACCGAACGCGTGCTTCACAACGCCGCCGTCGATCGCTTGCTGGAGAAGGAAAAGGCGATGGGCCCGGCGCTGACCTTCGCCGACATCGCCGAGGAAGTAGCGGGCGTCTATCCCCGCATAATGCAGGACGGCGAGATGGATGCCGGCGGCTGGTCCTGCGGGATGGTCGCAGGCCTGATCCACGACGTACCGACGGTGAAAGTTCTCATAGACCGCATCATGGCCGAGGCCGACACGATCATCCGCCAGCGGCTGGAGGGCATGCGAGCGGCTTAGAGCCGCCCGGCTGCTGCCAGTCGGTCCGTCAGCCATACGCGGGCGGGCGGGAGGGGCTTGTTCATGACGGCGAAGACATCGCGGGCGAGGAAGTGGGCGGTCAGGTCGAGCGCCTGGCCGACTTCGCCTTCCCGGAGGCCAACCTGGGCCCCCAAGAGGAACGGCGGCAACGCCAACAGGCGCTCTGCGTAAGGGGCGCCTGCGGTTCGGCCCACGGCACGGCCAGTCTTGGGGCTGACCCAGGCCAGATCGTCGAGCTCGCCGGTGACGGTGCAGCGGGTGAGGTCGAGGCCGAAGCCCAGCTCTTCCAGAAGGCCCAGCTCGAAGCGCACGTAGACCGCGGGCCAGACCTCGGGAATGGCGAAGGCCGAGACCAGCGCCTCGAACGCCAGGAACACGCCGGGATGGGGCTCGCGCTCCGGCAGGGCGCCAGCGGCCACGGCGGCGGCGGCGTTCAGACCGGTCAACGCGAGCGGGTCGTCGAACAGGGCGGCGGGCCCCTCCCCCGCCGGCTCAAGCTTAGCGGAGCCGAGGTTGTCGGAGGTGCGGGCACGGTACTCGGCCACGACCCGGGCCCCCGCCTGCAGGAACGGCTTCATCTTGCGAGAAGCGCCCCCCGCCACATGGGCGGCGAACCGGCCGTGGCTCTCGGTGAGGAGATCCACCAGCGCCCCCGTCTCGCCGTAGGGCTTGGCGGAAAGCACGAAGGCATCGTCAGCCCATTCCATCAGGGGCGTGCGCTCACGCGTCGTAGTCCAGGCCGCCTTCGCGGAAGAAGGCGCGGTCTTCCGCCCAATTCTCCTGCACCTTCACGTGGATGAAGAGGTGCACCCGGCGGTCCAAGAGTTCGGTGAGTTCCTCGCGGGCCTTCTGGCCGATCCACTTCAGGGTCTGGCCGTTCTTGCCCAGGATGATGGGGCGCTGGCTGTCGCGCTCCACGAAGATGGTCTGCTCGATCCTCGCGGCCCCATCACGCTGTTCGGTGAAGGCGGTGGTCTCCACAGCGGCGGCGTAGGGCAGCTCCTCGTGCACCCGCAGATACAGCTTCTCCCGGGTGATCTCGGCGGCGAGGAGGCGGATCGGCAGGTCGGCCGTCTGGTCGGCGGGGTAGAGCCAGTGGCCCAGCGGCATCAGGCCCGCGAGGCGCTGCTTCAGATGGTCCACGCCCGAGCCGTTGTGGGCCGAGACCATGAACACCTCGGAGTAGACACCCGTGTCGAACAGCGTCTGGCTGAGCGCCAGGAGCGTGTCGCGCTTCACGAGATCGATCTTGTTCAGGACGAGGATCGCCTGGCGCGACGCACCCTTGAGGCCCTCGACGATGGTGCGCGTGTCCGCGGAGGAGCGCTTCTGGGCGGAGTCCGGCGTTTCAGCCACCTCGCCCGCCGCATCCACGAGATGGACCACGGCGTCGGCGTCTTCCGCTCCGGCCCAGGCGGCGCGCACCATGGCCCGATCTAGGCGCCGGCGGGGAGTGAACACGCCGGGGGTATCAACCAGCACGATCTGCGACGGACCTTCCATCGCCACGCCGCGCACGGGAAAGCGGGTGGTCTGCACCTTCTGGGTGACGATGGAGACCTTCTGACCCACCAGCCGGTTCACCAAGGTGGACTTGCCGGCGTTGGGCGCGCCGATCACTGCGGCAAAGCCCGCGCGGTGATCGGGGTTGGCCGGGTCGGCCGTATGATCCTGGACTTCGCTCACGCCACGCCTTCTCGTTCCAACAATGCCGCCGCCGCCGCCGTCTCGGCCGCTTGGCGGGACCGGCCAAAGCCCTCCGCCGCCTCGTGGCCCTCCACAAGGACGCCGACGCGGAAGGTGGGCTCATGGTCCGGCCCGGTGCGGTCTAGCACGGCGTAGCGCGGCAGGGGCTTTCCTGCGCCCAGCGCCCATTCCTGCAGCCGCGTCTTGGGGCTGGTGACCCGGGCGGGGGTGACGAGGTCGAGGCGCGGGCCCCAGGCGGCAAGCACGAGCGCCTGCGCAGCATCGAACCCGGCATCGAGATAGACGGCCGCGACCACCGCCTCGCAGGCGTCGGCCAGAAACACCTCCTGATCGCGGGCCCCCCTGCGGGTCTCGCCGCCGGGCAGGCGCAGGGCGGGGCCGATATCCCAGGCACGGGCGACCTCGGCACAGGTGCGGGCATCGACGAGCGAGTTGATGCGCAGGGCCAGTTCGCCCTCGCTCTCATCCGGGAAGCGACGGAACAGGGCCTCTGCGACCACGAGGTTCAGCACCCGGTCGCCCAAGAACTCCAGCCGCTCATTGCTGGCAACCTTGCGGGCACCCTGGCCGACGCTGGCGTGGGTGAGCGCGCGCTCCAGAAGGGCCGGGTCGGCGAAGGCGTGGCCGATCCGGGCCGCCAGCTCCGCCGCCGCAGGGCCACGGGCGCTCATGTGGCGGGGCCGGTCAGTGGAGGATGTGGAACCAGCGGCTCGGCCGGGCCAGGGTGAACCACGTCCAAGGCTTAAACAGCGAGGCTCCGGCCGACCACGAGAGCAGGATGATCTGCGCCTTGCCCACGAGATTCTCGGCCGGGACGAAGCCCACGCCGAGGTCGCTGGCGACCTGCGCGTCGAGCATCCCATCCCACTTGCAGGTCTTGGCGGCGTAGGAGCCGTTGGTCAGGCCCGGGTCGAAGCGGCTGTCGACCGAGTTGTCGCGGTTGTCGCCCATCATGAAATAGCAGCCCTTCGGCACGGTATAGACGCCGGTGTTGTCCGCGCCGCCCATAGGTCCGAAGTCGTTGGTGACGAACGACTTTCCGTTCGGCAGCGTCTCCTTGTAGCGCTCAGCGTCCTGCGTCACGCCATAGGGGCTGGAGGCCGGGCCGGGCTTCTGCGCCTCGCGGGGAACGGCCTTGCCGTTGATGTAGAGCATGCTGCCCTTCACCTGGATGGTGTCGCCCGGCAGGCCGATCAGGCGCTTGATGTAGTCGGTGCGCCCGTCGCGGGGCAGCTTGAACACCACGATGTCGCCCCGTGTGGGGGCGTGGCCCAACAGGCGCCCGTGGCCGATCTCGGGGCTGAACGGGATGGAGTGATGGCTCCAGCCGTAGCTGAACTTCGACACGATGATGTAGTCGCCCTCGTAGAGAGTGGGCTCCATCGAGGCCGACGGGATGGTGAAGGGCTGGAACAGCACGATCCGCAGCACCAGCGCGATGAGGAGAGCGAAGACTACGGTCTTCCCCAGTTCCCACAGCTCCTGCATCACGCCCTTTTCAGGCGTCGAGGCGGTGGCGGATGCGCCGTCGGCGGCAGTATCGGTGCTCATCGGCTAAGCCTGTCGCATCCCTGAGGCGGAACCTTGGCGTCGCCTTTCAGCCGTGAGGTATCGGTTCGCGGCCCTGCGGGCAAGTTAAGCGGGGGAGAGCGCCTGCACCGGCAGGGCTTCGATCACCACGAAGGCCTGGGCGTAGGGGTGGTCGTCGGTGAGGGACAGGTGGATCACCGCCTCGAACCCTGCGGGCGTGATAAGCGCCAGCCTTTCGGCCGCGCCGCCGGTGAGCTTCAGGGTCGGCTGGCCGCTGCGCAGGTTCTCGACTCCCATGTCGCGCCAGAACACCCCGCGCTTGAGCCCGGTGCCGAGCGCCTTCGAGCACGCCTCCTTGGCGGCGAACCGCTTGGCGTATGAGGAGGCGGGGTCGCCCCGCCGCTCGGATCGGGCGCGTTCCAGATCGGTGAACAGACGCTGGGTGAAACGCTCGCCGAACCGCTCGAGTGTCTCAGAAATGCGGCGGATGTCGCAGAGATCGGACCCGATGCCGACGATCACGAGCGGGCGGCATCCATCAGGCCGCGCATGCGGGCGATGGCCGCCGGAAGGCCCGTGAACACAGCCTCGCCGATCAAGAAGTGGCCGATGTTGAGCTCGGCCAGCGCCGGGATCTGCGCCACGGGCGTCACGCTGTCGAAGTCGATGCCGTGGCCCGCGTGAACCTCCAGCCCCCGGTGGCAGGCGTCGAACGCGCCGTCCTGCAAGGCGAGGAGGCGGCGCGCGGTGGCGAAGGCGTCCCCCGCTCGCAGGGCATCGCAGTAGGCGCCGGTGTGCAGTTCCACCACCTGCGCCCCGGCCGCCGCGGCGGCCGCCACTTGCAGCGGCGCGGCCTCGATGAAGAGCGACACCCGCGCCCCGCCCTCTTCGTGCAGACGACGCACGGCGGCTCCCACGGCTGCGCTGGCCCCCGCCACGTCCAGCCCCCCCTCGGTGGTGCGCTCCTCGCGACGCTCGGGCACGAGGCAGACGGCGTGGGGCCGGTGGCGAAGGGCGATGGCGACCATCTCGTCGGTGACCGCCATCTCTAGGTTCAACGGCTTGCCCATCTCGCGGCACACAGCCGACAGGGCCTCCAGATCGGCGTCGGAGATGTGGCGACGGTCTTCGCGCAGGTGCGCTGTGATGCCATCGGCGCCCGCTTCCAGCGCCGCCCGGGCGGCACGGACGGGTTCGGGGTGCGCTCCACCCCGGGCATTCCGGATCGTGGCGACGTGGTCGATGTTCACGCCGAGCCGCAGGGGGGAAAGCGTCATGCCGAAAGCCTCCGGCTCCCGGGATCGGTCACGGGGATGGCGGCGAGCTCGGGCGGCAGGGCGTCGGCCGGATAGGCGGGCACGTCCAACGTCGCCAGGGCTACGAGCGGCACGCCCACGTCGGCCCGCCCGCCCGAGCGGTCCACGATGCAGCCCGCCACGACCACGTTCCCGCCCGCGGCGGTGATCGCGGCGATGCACTCGCGAGACGAAAGCCCGGTGGTCACGATGTCCTCCACCATGGCCACCCGCGCGCCGGGCTCGACGCCGAAGCCGCGGCGCAGCTTGAACGCCCCCGCCTCCCGCTCGACGTAGAGCGAGGGCACGCGCAGGTGCCGCGCTGTCTCATAGCCCGGAATGATGGCCCCCACCGCTGGTGAGATCACCACGTCGACCGCCCCAACCCTGGCGATGATCGCCTCAGCCAGCGCCCGGCACAGCCGCTCGGTGCGCTCGGCACTCTGAAACACGAGGTTCTTCTGCAGGAACACACCGGAATGCAGCCCGGAAGACAGCACGAAGTGCCCCTCCCGCAGCGCACCCGCAGCGCGGAACTCGTCGAGGACGTCTTCTGTGGAGAGCGCGGTCATGCCGCGGTTGAACGCCATGACCGCGGCTGAGGCAAGACCGCGCAAGCGTCAGCCGGGGCCGTGTTCGCGGTCCTTGTGATCTTTGCCTTCGCCGTGATCTCCGCGCCCGCCTTCGCCGTTCGGCTTGATAGGCCGGGCGGCTCTTGCGGCCGCCTGCTGCTGTTCGCGTTGCGTCTGGACTTGAGCTTTGGATTGAGCCTGGGCCTGATCGGCCTGAGCCTTGGCTTGGGACTGCGCCTGCTGCCGTTGCGCCTGGGCTTGCTCCGCCTGAGCTTTGGCCTGCGCTTGGGCCTGTTGGCGTTGAGCCAGTAGAGCTTGATCAGCTTGGGCTTTCGCCTGCTCGCGCTGAGCTTGAGCCTGCTGACGTTGAGCCTGCTCGGCCTGGCGTTGCGCATCGGCTTGGCTGCGAGCCTGTTCGCGCTGGGTCTGCGCCTGCTGAACCTGCACGGCGCGCTGTTGGTCGCGTTGAGCGGCTTGCTGGGCAGCCTGCGCCTGGCGCTGTTGGGCGGCCGCAACTGTGGCCTGCTCAGTCTGGAGCCGCGCCTGATCCGCTTGACGCCGCTGCTGGTCGGCAGTCTGGCGCTGCAGTTGCTCGGCCTGCGCCCGTTGCTGGTCCTGCGCCTGGCGCTGGCCGTCCCGAGCTTGGGCGTCGGCGCGCTGCCGGTCCAGGGCGGCGCGGTCCTGCGCTTCGCGGCGGGCCTGATCGTCGACCTGGCGCTGCAGGGCGCCGTCGCGGCGGGCATCCTGGGCTTGGTTGCGGTTCAGGGTTCGATAGAGATCAGCCTGCTGCTGTTGGGCCTGCCGGGCGCGGGCCAAGGCTTCGAGCCGCTGGGTCTCGAACTGGGCGGCCTGTGCGCGGTCTGCCGAGGCCTGGGCGGCCTGGGCAGCGTAGCGGGCGGCGTCGGCCTGGGCCTGCACCTGGGCGTCGCGATAGCCCTGATAGCGCGCGCGGTCTTCAGCGACGCGCGGATCGCCGCCACGGGCCGCGGGCGGCCGCTGGTCGTACGCGCGGTGCGGTCGATCGGCCTGCAGGCGCAGTTCGCGCCCTTCGGACAGGGCGGCCAAGGCGAGCCCCACGAGCGCCCCGTCCACCGCCTCTGCCCGGCCATCCGGATAGTAGGCGTAGGCCGGGCGTCCGCCCTCGTAGGCGTAGGAACGGTCGCCGTAGTTCACCCAGTAGGGATCGCTCTCGCCCGGCCGGTAGTAATAGGTGCGGCCGCGGCCGTCGGTGGTGCGCACCACCTCGTTCCCGTCGCGCCAGGCGTCGGCGGGGCCGTCGTCGTAGGTGAAAACGTCCTGGCGATAGCGGTCGCGATTGGCGCGAAAGCGGTCGGCCTGGGCGCGGGCGGCCTTCCACGGCTCGACATATTGCACGGGCTTGGGCGGCAGCGGCGCGGCGGGGGGCGGAAGGGGGGGCGGCAAGGCGTCGCCGGTCGCGACCAAGCTCACCCCCGTCGTGTTGGCGGCGGTATTAGCCGCGCCCCCCCGATCGCAGGCCGAGAGGGCTAGAAGGGCCGCCAGCGAGACGGCACTCGCGAGAATGGGGCGGTGGGTCATGGGGTAGCTCCTTCAACCGTCGGTCGGGGGGCAGGAGACGACCCCGCGCCTGAACGGGCGGTGAGGCCGCTATTCGCCGGCCGCTCATCCAACGCTCAAGCTGGCCGGACGCTCCCTCGCCGGAGCGTCAGCCCTTCACCCGCTCCACCGTCTCGACCGAGGGGCAGGCGCGCAGGGCGGCGGCGATGTGGCTGATGTGGCGGGCGTCCACCGCGTCGATCTCGAACTCCACGTCGTAGAAGTCGCTCTGGCGGTGGGCCATCTTCAGGTTGGCGATGTTGCCGCCCGCCTCCCCGATCAGGGTGCAGGCCTGGCCGAGCACGCCCGGCGCGTTGCGGACGGTGGCGATCAGGCGGGTGCGGCTGAAGGTGTGGCGCTCGGCCTCCGGCGTCCAGGCGAGATCGCGCCACACCGTCTCCTGATCCTCGAACTCGGCGAGGCGGGCGCAGTCGATGGTGTGGACCGCGAGGCCCGTGCCCTCGGGCGACAGGATGCCGACGATGCGATCCCCCGGCAGGGGGCTGCAGCAGCTAGCGAAGTGGAGAGACACGCCCGGAGTGAGCCCCGAGCCGCGCACGTAGAGGCGGGCGCTCTTGCCGTCTTCGATGCGCACGCGGGCGGCGGCGGCGGCGCGATCGGTCTCGGCGAGGCCGGGGAACACGGCCTCCAGAACGGCCACCGGCGTTATGCGGCCCCGGCCGACGCGGTCGTAGAGCTCGTCGTCGCCAGGCACCCCGGCACGCTCCCGAGCCGGGCGCAGCGAGACCTCGGACAAGGCCTTGCCGGCGCGCAGGAAGGCCTGCTCCACCGCCGTTTTGCCGAGACGCATGAACTCTTCGCGCTCGGTCACGCGGATGTGCCGGCGGATGGCCGCCTTGGCGCGGCCGGTGACGGTGAGCGAGCGCCAGTCTGGCGGGGTGGAGGGCTTGGGGCCGCGCACGATGTCGACCACGTCGCCGTTGGAAAGCGGCGTGCGCAGGGGCTTCAGCTCGCCGTTGATCTTGGCGCCCAGGGTGGTGTCACCCACGTCGGTGTGGACGGCGTAGGCGAAGTCCAGCGGCATGGCACCCTGCGGCAGGCTGATCAGCTTGCCCTTGGGGGTGAACACGAACACCTGGTCGAGGAACATCTCGAGTTTGGCGTGCTCGGCCAGCTCCTCCACGTCGCCGCCGTGTTCCAAGACCTGGACGAGGTGGCGCAGGTTGTTGAGGGGATCGACGCCCCCGTCCTCCTTCACCGCGTCCTTGTCGAAGCCGTAGGCGCGACCCTTGTAGCGCCAGTGGGCGGCTACGCCCTCTTCGGCGAAACGGTCCATCGCCTCGGTGCGGATCTGCAGCTCGATGCGCATACCGCGGGCGCCCGCGATCGTTGTGTGCAGGCTGCGGTAATTGTTCCGCTTGGGGGTGGAGATGTAGTCCTTGAAGCGCTCAGGCACCATCGGCCAGGTGCGGTGGATCACGCCCAGCGCGCGGTAGCAGTCGTCCTCACTCTCCACGATCACCCGGAAGGCGTAGATGTCGGCCAGGCTCTGGAAGGCGACGGACTTGCGCTGGAGCTTTCGCCAGATCGAATAGGGCTGCTTCACCCGCCCGGTGATGCGCGCCGAGATGGAGCCCTCCTCCAGGCTCTGGGCGATATCGTGCGTCACGTGGGCGATGGCGGGCCCCTGCTCGGCCTTCAGCGCCTCCAGCCGCCGCACGATGGCGCTGCGAGCCGTGGGGTTCAGGTGGGTGAACGCCAGCTCCTCCAGCTCGGAGGTGATGCGGTGGACGCCGATGGCGCGCGCCAGGGGGGCGTAGACGTCCAGCGTCTCGCGACTGATGCGCTCGCGCTTGGCGGCGTTCTTGATGAACCCCAGCGTGCGCATGTTGTGCAGCCGGTCGGCCAGCTTGACCATGAGGACGCGCACGTCCTTCGAGATGGCCAGGATGAACTTGCGCAGGTTCTCGGCCTGGCGCGTGGATTCGACCGTGAACTCCAGCTTGGTGAGCTTGGTCACGCCCTCCACCAAGGTCGCGACCTCTTCGCCGAAGCTCGCCGCGATTTCGGCCCGGGTGACCGGGGTGTCCTCGATAACGTCGTGCAGGAGGGCGGTGACGATGGTGGCGGTGTCCATCCTGAACTCGGTCAGGATGCCAGCCACCTCGATGGGGTGGGCGAAGTAGGGGTCGCCCGAAACTCGGAGCTGAGCTCCGTGCATCTTCATGGCGTAGACGTAGGCCTTGTTGAGCACCGCCTCGTCGGCGGTCGGGTCATAGGCCTTGACCCTGTCGATCAGCTCATACTGGCGCAGGTAGCGAGGCTTTGGGGTAGCAGCCGCAGCCGGAGCGGCCGAAGGGATCGCCCCGGAGCCGACGTCCGGGGCGTCGATGGTGAGTGCGTTTGAGCCTTCCGGCGTCAGTAGCGCTCCTCCTGCGTGCCGTCGCGGTCGCTCTGCAGGGCGCGCACGAGCTCCTGCTCGCTCATGTGCATGTGTTGGGGATCGGCGAGCAGGGCCAGGGTCTCGGCCTCTTCCTCGGCTTCGGTACGCTCGTCCACGCGCTGGAGGGAGACGATCAGCGTCTCCTTCAGATCGTCCACGCTGACGGCCGAGTCGGCGATCTCGCGCAGGGAGACGACGGGGTTCTTGTCGTTGTCGCGGTCGATCTCGAGCGGCGAGCCATTCGCGATGGCGCGAGCGCGGTGGGCGGCCAGGAGCACCAGCGAAAACCGGTTCGGAACCTTCTCGACGCAATCTTCGACGGTGACGCGGGCCATACGATCCTCAAGACGGGTTGACCGGCGGACATAGGCGCTCGCAGGCCGTTAGGCAACGCGCCTTGTGCAGCGCAGCGACGGGCGTCTTCACTCGTCGATCGGTACGGCGTCGACGCCGACGCTCGCAAATGAAGCCAAGTCACGGGCCGCTTTTCCGCCGACGGGATCCCGCCAATTGGGCAGGATCTGCGCCAGCGGCCCCATGACGAACCGCCTTTGCACCGCGCGGGGATGAGGGAGGATCGGCGGCCCGGACCGAATCCGGCGGCCCCAGGCGATCAGGTCGAGGTCGAGGGTGCGGGGCGCATTGCTGCGAGCCGAGGTGCGGTCCCGGCCGAAGGCGGCCTCGATCTCGTGGAGGACCGCGAGCGCGACTGCAGGCGACAGCGCCGTCTCGATCACCGCAATACCGTTCAGGAAGGCGGGCTGGGTCGGGTCAGGCCAGGCCGCCGACCGCCACCAGCCGGATCGCTTGACGACGTGGATGCCCGCATCGGAGAACCGATCAAGCGCCCTCTCCAGCGTATCCAGGGGCGTGAGGTCGCCGAACCCCAGGTTCGAACCCAAGGCGACGATCTTTGCTTCTTCCGCCTCGTCAGTCAGGACCGAACCCTCCGCGTGACCACGCCTTCCGCCGCACCCGACGTCTATAGCCGCTTCGGAGCGGAGCCGCCCCGCGATTGCCCGCTTTGCCCGAGGCTCGCGACATACCGGCAGGAGAATCGCGAGGCTCACCCCGACTGGTGGAACGGCCCGGCCGCTTCCTTTGGAGACGAGGCCGCCCGATTGCTCATCGTCGGCCTGGCCCCTGGGCGGCAGGGGGCAAATCGCACCGGGCGGCCGTTCACCGGCGACGGCGCAGGGGTGATTCTCTACGAGACGCTTTTGAAGACCGGCTTTGCCCGCGGCACCTACGCCGCCCGACCGGACGACGGCCTGACGCTGATCGATTGCATGATCACCAACGCCGTTCGCTGCGCGCCCCCCGCCAACAAGCCGCTGCCGTTCGAGGAGGCGACCTGCCGCCCGTTCCTCAGCGAGCGCGTCGCCGCCCTGCCGCGTCTGCAGGCGATCGTCGCACTCGGTGACATCTCTCGCCGCAACGTGCTGAAAGCGCTGGGAGAAAAGCCGGGTGCCGCCGCTGCGGGGCACGGGTTGCAGACGCAGATCGGGCCGTATCGGCTGTTCTCGAGCTATCATTGCTCCCGGCTCAACACGAACACCGGGCGCCTGACTCCAGCCATGTTCGAAGCGGTTTTCCTCGCCGTGCGCGCGCACCTGAAGGGCTGAGACGGGATGACACCCTCACGCCCCGCCTCGGGCCGCGCTAGGCTGCTGCGTTCATGAGCGCACCGGACATCATCGCGTCTCCACGGCCCCCCGCGCAGCCGGAAGCCGGTCTGCCGCCCCCCGTGCCCGGTCGGGGCCAGCCGAAGAGCGCCCGGCTGGCGATTCTGTTCATCTTCATCACCGTGCTTCTGGACGCGATGGCGCTCGGCATGGTGGCGCCGGTGCTGCCTAAGCTCGTGGCGCAGCTCCTCTCGGGAGACCCCCTCCCCGCCCGGCTGGTGAACCACCTGCCCAAGGGGGCCGCATCGCTGGCGGCCTTGATCTACGGCCTGTTCAACACCGTGTTCGCCCTGATGCAGTTCTTCTGCTCGCCGGTGATCGGCAGCCTTTCCGACCGGTTCGGTCGCCGGCCTCTGATCCTGGCCTCCAACCTGGGGCTCGGGCTGAACTACGTGTTGATGGCCTGGGCGCCGACGCTGCAGTGGCTGTTCATAGGTCGGCTGATTTCGGGGATAACCGGGGCGAGCTTCGGCACTGCCTCCGCCTACATCGCCGACACCACGCCCATCGAGAAGCGTGCCAACGCCTTCGGGCTGCTGGGGGCGGCATTCGGAGTGGGCTTCGTGATCGGCCCGGCCATCGGCGGCTTCCTCGGCGACTTCAGCCCCAAGGCGCCCTTCGTGGTGGCGGCCGTGTTCAGCCTGGCCAATGCGCTCTACGGCCTTCTGGTGCTGCCGGAGTCCCTGTCGAAATCCCTGCGCTCGGGGTTCTCGTGGAAGCGCGCCAATCCCATCGGGGCGCTGGGGCTTCTGGTGCGCCACCCGGAGCTAACCGGGCTTTCGGGCGTGGCGTTCCTGTCGAACCTCGCGCAGGTGAGCCTGCCGACGACGGTGGTGCTCTACGTCACCCACCGCTTCAACTGGAGCGCCACGCAGGTGGGGCTGACGCTGACCGTCGTGGGCGTAGCGCTCATCGTCGTGCAGGTGGGCGTAGTCGGCCGCGTGGTGAACCGGCTGGGAGACCGCTACGCCATGATCCTGGGCCTTGTTTGCGGGGCCACCGGCATGACCATCGCCGCCTTGGCATCGGAAAGCTGGATACTGTGGGCGGGCATCCCGATCCTGGCCCTTTGGGGCATAGCTGGGGCTGCTGTGCAGACGCTGATGACGCGCCACGTGTCGCCCTCCGAACAGGGGCAGCTGCAGGGGGCCAACGCTAGCCTGACCGGCATATCCGAGCTCGTTGGGCCGACGGTGTTCTCGCTGGTGTTCGCGTGGTTCGTGCGGCCGGGCCAGCCGATGGCCGCCTCTGGCGCGCCGTTCTTCCTGGCGGGGGCGATCCTTCTGGGTGCCGGTGTCTGGGGCTGGTGGGCGACCCGGGGCGAGGCTCCCGGCCACACGGAATCCCCGTCGCCCTACACTTGAGCGCCTTGCACCTGAGCTGAGAGCGTCAGCCCTTGTCCCGCATCAGGCGGGCCTTGTCGCGCTGCCAGTCGCGGGTGGCGGTGGCCTCGCGCTTGTCGTGGGCCTTCTTGCCGGTGGCAAGTGCCAGCTCCAGCTTGGCCCGGCCCTTCTCGTCCCAGTACATCTTGGTGCAGACAAGGGTGCGACCCTCGCGGCTAATGGCCATCTGCAGCTTGTTGATCTGCTTCCTGTGCAGCAGCAGCCGCCGCACCCGCCTCGGCTCATGGTTGAAACGCGAGGCCGCCGCGTATTCGGGAATGTAGGCGTTCACCAGGGCGATGCCCCCGCCCTCGGCCGAGGCGTAGGCTTCGGTGATTGTGGCCCGGCCCTCGCGCAGGCTCTTCACCTCGGTGCCATAGAGCACGATCCCGGCCTCGAAGGTCTCCTCGATGAAGTAGTCGAAGCGGGCGCGGCGGTTCTCGGCGATCAGCTTGCTGTTGGGGTCGGACTTGATCACAAGCCGGCCGCCCGCAGCGCCTCGAGCACCTTGGGCCGCACGTCGTCGGCGCAGGGGGCCAAGGGCAGCCGCACGTCCTCCGAGCACAGGCCGAGATGCGCCAGGGCGAACTTCGCGGGCGCGGGCGAGGCATCGAGGAACAGCCCCTTGTGCAGGAGCGCCAGCCGGTCGTTCAGAGACAAGGCCTTGGCGTAGTCGCCGTCCCGCGCCGCCCGGATCATCTGCGACATAGTCCCCGGGGCCACGTTGGAGGTGACCGAGATCACCCCGTGCCCCCCCTGAGCCACATAGCCCAGCGCACTGCCGTCATCGCCTGAGAGCAGGGTGAAGCCCTCCGGGCACGCAAGCCGCATGAGACTCATGCGCAGCAAATCCGCAGTGGCGTCCTTCACGCCGACCATGGACGGGATCTGCGCCAGCCGCGCCACGGTGTCGTTGGAGATGTCCACCGCCGTGCGGCCGGGCACGTTGTAGATCAGCACCGGCAGATCGCAGCCCGAAGCGATCTCGGCATAGTGCCTGTACAGCCCCTCCTGGCTCGGCCGGTTGTAATAGGGCGTAACCACAAGCGCCCCGTCGGCTCCCACCGCCTGGGCGTGGCGCACGAGCTCCACGGCCTCTGCCGTGGCATTCGACCCAGCGCCCGCCACCACGGCCACGCGCCCGGCGACGACTTCCACGCACAGCTCGACCACGCGTCTGTGCTCGTCGTGGCTGAGAGTGGCCGTCTCGCCCGTCGTGCCCACGGGCACGACTCCGTCGATGCCGGCGGCGATCTGGCGTTCCACCAGCGCACCAAAGGCGGCTTCATCCACCTTCCCGTCCCGGAACGGCGTGACGAGGGCGGTGAGCACGCCGGAAAAGCGCGGGCGTGCGGGGCTGGGCGATGGCGACATGGCTGGCAAGGAACGCGCAAGGTTGGGGATGCCGCAGGAAGATGCGGCGCTTGGCCCCTTGGATCGGCGGCCCTGTGGAGGCGCATGATATGGGCGCAGGGGCGTCTGCGGCAACGGGCTTGCAGGGGGGCCTCGTAACCGTCAGACCGGGACCGGGGTCGACAGCGTCATTTCCAGGAGCCGACCGCGTGCATCGTTCGGGTCGTACATCGCCTTTCCAGCCTGACATGAGCGGCCGCCGCGGACGCCTGAGCCGATGGCTGGCCGCGGCCGCCGGGTTGGCCTTGGCCTGGACCGCGCAGGCCCAGCCGATTCCCTACAGCAGCCTCGTCCACGACTCGGTGAACGCGCCGCTCTCCGGCTCGCCCGTGCGCGACGGCCTGGCGGCGGCGCGCGCCGGAAATGTCTCGCAGGCCGAGGCCATCGCGAGCCAGCTGGCCGACCCCGCCGCCCGCAAACTGATCCTGTGGGCCGAGATCGATGCGGCTGGATCGAGCGTGCCGCTGGCCACCCTGCAATCGGCCCGAGTCGAATTGGCCGGCTGGCCCCGCGCCGCCAAGCGGGAAGCCGTGTTCGAGCGTGCCCTGGAGTCGGGTGGTGCCTCGCCCTCGACCGTGCTCGCCGCCTTCCCGAACGGAACGCCCGACACTGCCGAAGGCGCGATGGCCCTGGCCGCGGCGCTGGAGAACCAGAACCGCACGGCTGAGGCGCAGACCCTGATCCGCACCTTCTGGCGCGAGGAGAGCTTCGAGGCCGACGTGCAGGGGCGGATGTACAACCGCTATCGCAGCTGGCTGACCGCCGACGACAACGTTCACCGGCTCGACGCCCTGCTCTACGGATCGCAGGGTCCGGCGGCGCGGGCGATGATGACGACGGTGGACGCCGACCATGTGGCCGCCGCCAACGCGCGGATCGCCTTCCGGGGCGACAGCGCCAGCGCGCCAGCGATGTTCGAGGCCCTCAGCCCCGCCATGCAGGCCGAGGCCGGGGTGATCTTCGAAAGAGCCGGCTATCTGCAGAAGCGTGGGCTCGACTCCATGGCCGTGCAACTCGTGCGCGGCATTGCCCCACCGCCCACCCCGGACGCCGCAGCCGCCGCCTGGACTCCCAGGCGTCGCCTGCTGAACGCCGCGTTGAAGGCCAAGGACGGTCGCGCCGCCTACGACGTTGTGGCGAGCCACGGCCTGCAGTCCGGCTCGGACTACACCGAGGCCGAAGCGTTCCTGGGCTGGCTGGCGATCAACAAGCTGAACGACCCCGCTCTGGCCGACACCCACTTCCAGAACGTGGAGCGGGCGGGGGCAACCCCCGTCACCCTCAGCCGCGCCTACTACTGGCGGGGACGGGCCGCCGAGGCCCGCGGCGACCGACTGACGGCGCAGGGCTTTTACGGCCGCGGCGGCGAGTACACGACCGCCTTCTACGGGCAGCTTTCGGCCGAAAAGGCCGGGCTGACGCAGCTTCGTCTGCCTGCAGACCCCTATCCCAGCCAGGAAGACCGCAGCCGGTTCGAGGCGCGCGAGACCGTTCGGGCCGCGCGTATCCTGGCCGAGGCGGGAGAGCGCGACCTGTTCCGCGTGTTCGTGCTCTCCATCGACGACGACCTGCCCACGGGCGGCGAGTTCGCCCTCCTCTCCGATCTGGCACGGGCCGGGGGAGACCAGGATCTGGGGATGCGGGTGGCGCGCGCCTCGGGCATGAAGGGCTATCCCCTGCCAGAGCGGGGTTGGCCGCTGCGCAGCGTGCCCTCCGGCGAAGGCCGGGCCGAGCCTGCGTTCAGCCTGGCCATCGCCCGGCAGGAGTCGAACTTCGATCCCAACGCCCGCTCCGCCTTCGCTCGGGGGCTGATGCAGTTGCGCCCCTCAACCGGCGCCGCTGTGGCCCGCAAGCTCGGCGTGCCGTTCTCCACCGACCGGCTGGACGACGGGGAGTACAACCTGAACCTGGGCTCCGCCTTCCTCGGCAATCTGGTCGACAACTTCAGCGGCAGCTACGTGATGGCCGCCGCGGGCTACAACGCCGGCCCGGGGCGCCCCATCCAGTGGGTGCAGGACTGCGCCGACCCGCGACAGGGCTCGGTCGACCCTGCCGACTTCATCGAGTGCATCCCGTTCAGCGAAACCCGCAACTACGTGATGCGGGTGATGGAGAACGTGGCGGTGTATCGCGCCCGGCTGAACGGCGGCACGGCCGCGCTCACGCCCAGTGCCGACTTGCATCGAGGCTCATGGCGGCCCGGTGCCGCCCCGTCTGAGATCACCCAGACCTACCTGGAGGCCAAGCCCATCGCCGCCCCGACCCAGGCGTCGGAGAACTGAAGGCGCGGTCTCACGGCGCGGCGGGTGTGAACTCCAGAGCCTGCAACGCCCCGTCCGAGACCGGAGCACGCTGCACGCGGCCGGCGATGCGGCCATGCTCGCACGTCCAGACGAACCGCCCCTCCATCGCCGAGACCGGCGCGACGGGTTCGTCGGCGGCGCAGGCCCCCACCTCCGCCCTGAGGCCCTCAAGGAGCGCCCGCCAGCGGGGTGCGTCGCGATCCATCAGCATGTTGTTGGCCAGGGGTGCCGCGGTGATCTCTCCGCTGCGCCAGACCGCCTTCGCCGCGGCGTAGGCTGTCGCCAGGCCCGCGCTCACCGGTTCCGCCCGAGTTTCGAACGCACCGGCCTTCTGCAGGGCCAGGGCGGCGCGGAAGGCGGGCAGCGAGGCGCCGCCGTAGGTCTTGCTGGAAAAGGCGAAGATGCCGACACCCTTCTCCGGCAGCAGCATCACCACCGAACCGTAGCCGGGATAGCCGCCGGTGTGGGTGACCACGCGGCCGAGGTCGCAGTCGTCCACCACCCGCCACGCCATGCCGTAGGCCACCGCCTGCCGGCAGGGCGTCCCGCCGATGGCGGGATTGCGCATCGTCCCGGAGGCGAAGTTCGCACCGGTCACGATCTCGCGCACGGTCGCCCGCCGCACCGGCCCTGCGTCCACCCCGTCGCGAGCGGGCCACGCCGAGAGCAGGAACGCGACCCACCTTGCGTAGTCGGCTGCGCTCGTCTCCACGCCCCCCATAGCCCCGAAAGCCCCGTCCTTCATGTCCGGCTCGCGCAGCCAGGCCCCGTCCTGCCAGCGATAGCCGATGGCGCGCCGGGCCGTCCGCGAAGCGAACACGTCATAGGTGGTGGACGCCATGTCGAGCGGCCGCATCAAGTTGGCGCGGATGTAATCCTCATAGCGCACCCCAGACACGTTGGAGATGATGCGGCCCAGGGTGGCGTAGCCCAGATTGGAGTATTCCATGCCCAGCCCCGGCGCCCGGGCGAAGGGCACGCCGGTGGCAAGGAGAGCCGTGAAATCGGCCTCGGGCATCACCTGCTGGCGGTCGCCCCAGGGGTTGTCCTCCACAAACCCGGCCGAGTGGGTGAGGAGGTTGCGAACGGTGATCTTCGGGCTGTCCTGCGTGGGATAGGGCCAGCCCTTCATCTGCGGAACGTAGGTCTCGGCCGGGGCGTCGAGCGAGAGTTTCCCCTCGTCGCGCAGCTTCAGGATCGCCAGCGCGGTGAAGGCCTTGGACATGGAGGCGATGCGGAACAGTGTATCTGCCCCGACAGGCGTGCCAGACGCCGTATCCTGCACGCCCTGCCCCTTCACGTACACGAGCTGTCCGTCGGCCACGACGCCGTAAACCAGGCCCGGCACATGCGAGGCGACCCGCCAGTCGGCGAAGATGCGGTCCACCTCGGCTTTGGCGGCGTCGCTGATCGGAGCTGAGGCGGCCGGGGCGGGCGAGGCTGCGATCAGGGCCAGCCCGGCCAGCAGTGTGCGCCAAATCATGGTCTTCCCCTTCGGTGCGGAGATGGAGGTTAGGATGGTGAGACTAGGCCGTCACCTCCTCCCGCAGGGACCGGGTGAACACGCCCGGATCGACGTTGCCGCCGGAGCCGATGACGAGCACGACCCCGCCCGGCCGCTCCAACCGCCCCGCCAGGAGGGCTCCCAGCGCCAAGGCTCCACCCGGCTCCAGAACGAGCTTCAGGTGGCGGAAGGCGAAGCGCATGGCAGCAAGCGCCTCCGCGTCGCTCGCTACCAGCCCGCCGGACAGCCGCGCTGCGTTGACCGCCCAGGTCAGCTTGCCGGGCTCCGGTGCCATGAGTGCGTCGCAAAGGCTGGGTGCGCCGGGCACGTTCGACACCCGCGACCCGGCTGCGAGGCTCCGCGCATGGTCGTCGAAACCCTCCGGCTCGGCAGACCACAGGCGGGTGGCGGGCGACCGGGCGCCGAACGCGAGATTGATCCCCGCCAGGAGGCCTCCGCCGGAGACGGGGCAGATCACGTCCTGTGCCTGAAGCCCCAGCGCCTCCAGCTGGCGCGCGGCCTCCAGGCCCACCGTGCCCTGGCCCGCGATGATGTAGGGATCGTCGAACGGCGGCACGATCACCGCTCCCCGCTGCTCGGCCAAGGCCGCGGCGATGGCCTCGCGGCTTTCGGTGAAGCGGTCGTAGACCACCACCTCCGCCCCGAAGCCGCGCGTCGCGGCGATCTTGGTGGCGGGGGCGTCGCTCGGCATGACGATCACGGCCGGACAGCCCACCCGGCGGGCCGCAGCAGCCACGCCCTGGGCATGGTTGCCGGAGGAAAACGCAACCACCCCGGCCACCCGCTCCGCATCGGTCAGCCGCGACAGGCGGTTGCACGCGCCGCGGAACTTGAAGCTGCCGGTGCGCTGCAGGGCCTCGGCCTTCACGAACACCTGGGCGCCCACCGCCTCGTCCAGCGCGTCCGCGCGCAGGAGCGGCGTCTCCACCGCGAGGCCGGCGAGGCGGTCGGCTGCGTCCAGGATGTCAGCGAAGGTGGGGAGTTCGGTGACTGGCATGACGCTTCCGGTTGGCGGCGAGCCGCAATCAATCGCACGCGCGCCGCGGCGTAAAGGCACTCGCCGAAGGCCGATGCAACCCCCGGTTGGTTTCACTCTCGCCCCGCCTGTGGACAACTAGCCCCGGGGGAAAGCGGGATGGCCACGTGAAGCGGGTGCGCAGCCGGGCTGCGCAGGACGGGGCGAGCGAAGCCTCAGCCGACGGGGCCGTTCGCGGCAGCGCGCCAGCGCTCGCGCTGCTCGTCGGCATCGCTGCGGCCGTCACGCTTGCGGGGGCCAGGCTGGGCCTGCACCGGGCGCTGTTCGCCGTCCACTTCGGGCTGTTCCTGCTGTTCGCCATGCTGTCGTCTTGGCGGCTGATGCTGCCGATGCTGGCGCCGCGCAGGGCGGCGGTGGCCATGCCCGTCCTCCCTCACTGGCCGCGCTACACCGTTATCGTGCCCCTGCGGGACGAGCCTGGCATGGCACAGCAGATCATGGCGGGTCTGCGCGGGCTCGACTATCCGGCCGACCGGATACAGGCCCTGCTGGTGGTGGAAGCCGACGACGGGGCTACGCGCGCGGCCCTCCTGGCCGCCGATCCACCGCCGTTCGCCACCGTTCTGACCGCCCCGCCGAGCGCCCTCACCACCAAGCCCCGCGCCTGCAACATCGCGCTGGCGCAGGCCACGGGGGAGTTCGTGGTGATCTACGACGCCGAGGACGAGCCCCACCCCGGCCAATTACGCGAGGCCGCCAGCCGCTTCGCCCTGTCGCCACTGGGGCTTGCGTGCCTGCAGGCACCCTTGCGGATCCACCCCCGCGACGACTTCCTCGGCCGCCAGTTCGCCCTGGAATACGCCGCCCTGTTCGAGGTGGTGCTGCCCGCCCTCGCCCGCATGGGCCTGCCATTTCCGCTGGGCGGCACCAGCAACCACTTCCGCCGCTCGGCTCTGGATGCGGTGGGCGGGTGGGATGCCTTCAACGTGACCGAGGATGCCGACATCGGCTTTCGCCTCGCCGCCGCTGGCTTCACGGCGGACGTGCTGCGCCTTCCCACGTTCGAGGCCGCGCCCGATACGCTGGAGGCCTGGCTGCCTCAGCGCACTCGCTGGCTGAAAGGCTATGTGCAGACGTGGTCGACCGCCATGCGCAAGCCGGTGCGAGGCGGCCTGCGCCGGTTCATCGCCCTGCAGACGACGCTGGGCCTGGCGATCCTCACCGGCATCCTGCACGGCCCGCTCGTGCTCTTGGCTGTGGCCTCGAGCCTCGTGGCCCTGACCGACCTCGACGCCTCGTCGGTGTTCTGGGCCGACGCGGTGCTGGCCGTCTTCGCCTGGGTTTCCACAGCGGCACTTCTGGCCGAGGGGGCGGACCGGGCGGGATACCCACGCCGCCGCGGCGACCTGACCGCCGCGATCGTCTACTGGCCGATGCAGTCCTTGGCCGCTGGGTTCGCCATCTACCAGCTCTTCGCCTCGCCCTTCCGCTGGGACAAGACCCCCCACCGGCCGCGGGTCGCCGAGCCGGCTCCAGCGGTTGCGGTGCTGGACCCTGTCGCGCCGTTCGGCGTAACCATCCCCGGTGAACGACGCCGACGCCCCTCTCTCCGCCCCTTCCGCCCTCGCGCCGCAGCCCGCGCCTGAGCTCCTGCTCACCCGGCCGTGGGCCGACTATGCGCTTCTGGACTCCGGGGGAGGCCGGAAGCTCGAACGCTACGGCCGCTACACCGTGGTGCGGCCCGAACCCCAGTGCGGCTGGGCGCCCCGCCTCGATGCGGCGGTGTGGGACGGGGCGGACGCCATCTTCGACCCCACCGACGAGGAGGACGCGGGCCGCTGGCGCTTCAAGTCGCCCCCGCCCGACACTTTCCCCCTGCGCTGGAACGAGGTGACCCTGAAGGCGCGCTTCACCCCCTTCCGCCACCTGGCCTTCTTCCCCGAGCAGGCGGTGAACTGGGCCTGGCTCGATGCCGCCGTGCGCACCACTGCCGCCAGAAAGGCTGAGCCGCCCAAGATCCTGAACCTCTTCGGCTATACCGGCGTGGCGAGCCTCGTGGCGGCGGCCGCAGGGGCCAGCGTGACGCATGTGGATGCCTCGCGCCGCTCCGTCGGCTGGGCGCGGGAGAACGCCGACGTGTCGGGCCTCGCCGACCGGCCCGTGCGCTGGATCATCGAGGACTGCCGAGCGTGGGTGAAGCGCGAGATCAAGCGCGGCTCGACCTACGACGGGATCATCCTCGACCCGCCCAAATACGGCCGCGGCCCCCAGCACGAGGTGTGGCGCCTGTTCGAGGACTTGCCGGAGCTCTTGGCCGGCTGTGTCTCGATCTTGAAGCCAGACGCCGGGTTCCTGCTGCTCAACGCCTATGCCGCCCGCGTCAGCGGCCTCTCCTGCGCGCACCTGAGGGCCGACGCCATGAAGGACCGGGCCGACCTCGCGGGCGGGCGGCTCGACTGGGGCGAGCTGGCGCTGGAGGAGGAAGGGGCGAACCCCCGCTCCATCGGCCTGTCGTTCTTCGCCCGCTGGAGCCGCGGGCTGTGACAGGCGGGGCGCGCGTCGTCACCTCGCTCTCCAACGAGACGGTGAAGGCCGCCCGCGCCCTGCACCTGCGCAAGGCCCGCGACGAGACCGGGCTGTTCCTGGCCGAGGGCCTGAAGATCGCCGTCGAGGCCATGGACGCGGGCCGGGCCCCGCGCACGCTCCTGTTCGCTGCGGAGGCGGCCGATCACCCGCTGCTGCAGCGCCTGCTGCGCTTCACAACCGCAAACGGCGGCGAGGCCGTGCAGGTCACCCGCGACATCCTCGAGAAGGTCAGCCGGCGAGACAATCCGCAGACCGTGGTGGCGGTGTTCGAGCAGGCGTTCACGCCTCTGGAGGTGCTCAACCCATCGGTCGCGAGGGTGTGGGTGGCGCTGCAGGCAGTCCGCGATCCCGGGAACCTCGGCACCGTGGTGCGCACCGCCGACGCGGCGGGCTGCGGCGGAGTGATCCTCGTTGGCGAAACCTGTGATCCATTCAGCGTGGAGGCCGTGCGCGCCACAATGGGCTCGATCTTCGCGGTTCCGATCTTCCGCGCCACGGTGGACGCGTTTCTGGAATGGCGGGCGACGTGGACCGGCGCCGTGGTGGGTACGCTCCTCACCGCCGAGCACGACCACCGCTCGGCCCCCTACCGCGACCCCACCCTCATCCTGATGGGCAACGAGCAGCAGGGCCTGCCGCCCGAACTCGCGGCGACGTGCGATCTGAACGTGAAGATTCCCATGCGCGGCCGGGCCGACAGCCTGAACCTCGCCGTGGCCACCGGCATCATGATCTACGCTGCCGGGGGCTGAGCCTCACGTTCCCCGGGGCTTGGCCCGGGTGGTGGGCGGAGCGGCGAGTGGGTCTTCCGGCCAGGGGTGGCGGGGATAGCGGCCCCGCATCTCGGTGCGCACAGCCTTCCACGATCCCGCCCAGAACCCCGGCAAATCCCTGGTGGTCTGCACCGGCCGCCGGGCGGGCGACAGAAGCGCGAGGGTGAGCGGCACGCGGCCTGAGGCCGTGCTGGGGTGGCGGGCCAGGCCGAACAGCTCCTGCACCCGCACCTCCACGCGAGGCCCGCCGTCGGCACCATAGTCGATCTGCGCGGAGCCGCCCGCCGGGGTGGTGAAGCGGGTGGGGGTCTCGCGGTCCAGGCGCTGCAACACGCTCCATCCCACGTGCTCGCGCAGGGCGGCATCCACCGCTGCGGCGCTGAGCCTGTCGAGCCCGCCCGCCGTCGCCAGCGCAGGTCCGAGCCAGGACTCGAGGTCGGCCAGGAGGGCGGCGTCCGACATGTCCGGCCAGTCGCCGGCTGGCTCCAGCGTGCGCATGAAGGCGAGGCGGTCCCGCAGCGATTGTGCGGCCTCGCCCCACTGCAGGGTGTTGAGGCCGAGGGCGCAGACCCGCTCCGCCAGCGCCTTGGCAACGGCCTCGCGGGAGGGGCGGTCCAGCAGGCGATCCTCGATTACGATCCGGCCGAGACGCAGGCGGCGGCGGGCGCGCAGGCGACCGGCATCGTCGATCTCCACCCCCTCCTCGGCCACGAGGTCGTCCGCGGCGAGCTCGCGCACCTCCGCCTCGGTCAGGGGGGCGGCAATCATGATCCGGTCTTGCGCGGCACCCCCTGCCAGCTCGGCCACCGCCAGCCAAGGCTGTCGCGAGAGAGCGTCGGTCGGCTCCAGCCGGGCCCCACGGCCGTTGGCGAGGAGAAAGCCACCGTCGCCGCCGCGCGCCTTGGCGATGCGCTCAGGGAAGGCGGTGGCGACCAGCCGGCCATCGGCATGAGCCTCGCCCGTTCCGTCCTGCGGCGACCCGCCCGCGGCCCTGGCCCAGCGGCCAGCCAGCGCCAGGGCATCTCGGCCCCGCCCTCCAGCCTCCCGTGCCAGCCGGTCTACGCGAGCGGAAACATCGACGCCCGCCCCGCCCAGCCCCGGCTCCGACAGGACGGCCGCCAGCCTCGCCGCCCGCCCGGCCAGACCCTGCTCGGCACCCCGAACGATCATATGCGCCAGCCGGGGTGAGGTGCCGATGCGGGCGAGCCTGGATCCGTGCGGAGTGAGCGCCCGGTCGTCGGTCAGAGCACCGATGCGCTGCAGGAGGGTCACCGCCTCGGCGAAGGCGGCCGCGGGGGGCGGGTCCAGCAAGAACAGGGCTGCGGGATCTTTCGCCCCCCACTGCGCCATCGCCAGCGCCACGCCGGAAAGGTCGCTGTCGGCGATCTCCGGCCGATCGAAGAGGGGCAGTCCCCGCTCCTCGGCCGCGTCCCACAGGCGATAGCACACACCCGCTTGCGTGCGCCCTGCCCGGCCCCGCCGCTGATCCGCCGCCGCCCGGCTGACCTTCACCGTCACCAGCCGGGTGAGACCCGTGCCCGGATCGTAGCGGGGCGCTCGCGACAGGCCGGCATCGACCACGACCCGCACGCCCTCGATGGTGAGGCTGGTCTGCGCGATGCTGGTGGCCAGCACCACCTTGCGCCTGCCCGGCGGCGAAGGCGCGATCGCCGCATCCTGCTCCCCCGTGGTGAGGGCACCGTAGAGCGGGCGAATATCGACCGCGGGCGAGCGCACCGTCTCGGCCAGCCGTTCGGCGGCGCGCCGGATCTCGGCCTGACCGGGCAGGAACACCAGCACATCGCCCGACTCGTCGGCGAGGGCTTCGCGAATCAGCCTGGCCACGTCGTCGTCCAGGCGCTTGAAGGCGTCTCGAGGGCGATGCCGGGTCTCGACGGGGTACGCCCGGCCCTCGCTTTCGATCACGGGCGCGTCGCCCATCAGCCGGGCCACCGCCGCCCCGTCCAGCGTCGCCGACATCACCAGAAGCCGCAGGTCGGGCCGCAGCAGCGACTGCGCCTCCAGCGCGAAGGCCAGCCCCAGATCGGCATCCAGAGAGCGCTCGTGGAACTCGTCGAAGATCACTCCCGCCACGCCCTCCAGCGAGGGATCGGCCAGAATCATCCGGGAGAAGATGCCCTCGGTCACCACCTCGATGCAGGTGGCGGGGCCCACCTTCACGTCGGCGCGGATGCGATGGCCGACGGTTTCGCCGACGCGCTCGCCCAGGGTCGCGGCCATGCGTGCCGCCGCCCCCCGCGCCGCCAGCCTGCGGGGCTCGAGCAGGATCAACTTGCCCCCCGCCATCCACGGCGCATTCAGCAGCGCCAGGGGCACGCGCGTGGTCTTGCCCGCTCCAGGCGGGGCCACGAGCACGGCGTTCGATGCGTGGGCGAGCCGCGCCTGCAGATCGCCCAGCACCGCCTCGATAGGGAGCCCGCTCGTCATCCCTCCCCCGCCTGTGCGCCCATGACGCTTGACCACCCCGTCACGCCTACGTCACCTAGCGCGTTCCGCGATTTGCGACACGCTCGCCGCGGCGGCCTTTGGGGAGACCTGCGTATGTGGCGCGTGAAGTCGCTGGACGCCATTCTGGCGACAGCTGAGAAGAAGTCGCTGAGCCGTTCGCTCGGCCCTGTGCAGCTGACGCTGCTGGGCATCGGAGCGGTGATCGGCACGGGCATCTTCGTGCTCACCGCCACGGCGGCCCAGAAGGCGGGCCCCGGCATGATGGTGTCTTTCATCATCGCCGGCGTGATCTGCGCCCTGGCCGCGCTCTGCTACTCCGAACTGGCCTCGATGGTGCCGGTGGCAGGCTCGGCCTACACCTACTCCTACGCCGTCATGGGCGAGCTGATGGCCTGGCTCGTCGGCTGGGCGCTGATCCTCGAATACGCGCTGGGCGCCAGCGCCGTGGCGGTCGGCTGGTCCGGCCAGATCGTGGGCTTCCTTCACTCCCTTGGGGTGGATCTGCCACATGCCTTGACCGTGGGGCCGCAGATCGCCGTGGGCGATTTCCTGAAAGGCGGCGAAGTCGGCGGGTTGATCAACCTGCCCGCCGTGCTGATCACCATCGCGGTGACCGGGCTTCTGGTGGTCGGTACCAAGGAGAGCGCCAACCTCAACGCGGTGCTGGTGGCCATCAAGGTCGCCGCGCTGATCCTCTTCGTGGTGATCACCCTGCCTCTGGCGCTGGGTCACCCGGCCAACTTCCAGCCCTTCACCCCGCGGGGCTGGGGCAACCCGCTCTCCTCGTCCGGCGCGGGCGTTCTGGGGGCTGCGGCATCGATCTTCTTCGCCTACGTGGGCTTCGACGCGGTTTCCACCGCGGCTGAAGAGACCAAGAACCCGCAGGTGAACGTGCCCATCGGGCTGATCGCCTCGCTTTCGATCTGCACCGTGTTCTACCTCCTGGTCGCCAGCGGCGTGATCGGGGCGTTCGGGGCCCAGCCTCTCGGCCCGGCACCCGGCCAGTTCTTCGCCGACGGTTCGGCCGAGCTTTACGGCAGCGCCGCCTGCACCTCGGCCCACGCGCCGATGGTGTGCTCCAAACACGCGCTGGCCTATGTGCTGGACGAGGTGGGTCAGCCGTTCTTCGGTGGGCTCGTGGGCCTCGCGGCCACTATCGCCCTGCCCTCCGTCGTGCTTCTGATGATGTACGGCCAGACGCGCATCTTCTTCGTGATGGCGCGCGACGGCCTTCTGCCCAAGAGCCTCAGCGCGGTGCACCCGAAGTTCCAGACCCCCTGGGTGATCACCATCGTCACTGGCGTGATCGTGGCTCTGGCGGCCGCCTTCTTCCCGGTGGGACAGCTGGCGGACTACTCCAACGCGGGCACGCTGTTCGCCTTCGCCGCGGTGTCGCTGGCGGTGATGATCCTGCGCTTCACCGACAAGAACCGCGTACGGCCCTTCCGCACGCCTCTGGTGTTCGTGGTGGCCCCTCTGTCGATCTTTGGCTGCGTGGTGCTGTTCCTCAGTCTGGGTCCGCAGTCGAAGACGCTGTTCGCCGTGTGGACCGGGATCGGGTTGGTGCTCTACTTCTCCTACGGCTTCTGGCGCTCCAACTCGGCGCGCGGGATCGTGGACGTGAGCGACAACGATCCTGTGATCTGACGCGTGACTATTCCGGCGGCAGCGGGTGGCGATCCACCCCGCTGCCGCCGGGCTTCAGCTTCGTAACGACGCCGACACACCGGCGCCTCCAGCTTGCGTGATGATGACCACCATGCAGCAGACCCTCGACGCATCGGCCGAGCTTGACGTTCTCCCCGGCGATGAACCCGGCCCCCGGGTGATCGTCGTCGACGACGATGCCGGCATCCGCCATCTGGCTGCGGAGTTCCTGCAGCAGCACGGCTATCGAACCCGCACCGCGAGCAACGCGACGGGGCTGGAAAAGGCCCTGAGCGCCGAGAATGCCGACCTCGTCGTGCTGGATGTGATGCTGCCTGGCGAAGATGGCCTGTCGATCTGCCGCCGCCTTTTCGCCAAGCCCGAGTCGCCTGCCGTGATCATCCTTTCAGCCCGGGGCGACGATACCGATCGCATCGTCGGGCTGGAGCTGGGGGCCGACGACTACCTCGCCAAGCCGTGCAATCCGCGCGAGCTGCTGGCCCGGGTGCGGGCTGTGCTGCGCCGGCGGGGCGAGGTGCGCTCCAGCGATGCCCTAGCGTGCGAGTTCGACGGCTGGTCGCTCGACCTGCTCCGCCGCGAACTGCGCACCCCGCAGGCCGCCATCGTAAATCTGTCGGCGGGCGAATTCGCGCTGTTGCGCGCGTTCGTGGAGCGGCCCCAGCGGGTGCTGACCCGCGATCAGCTGCTCGACCTCGCCCGCGGGCCGGACAGCGAGGCCTACGACCGTGCCGTCGACGTGCAGATCAGCCGCCTGCGCCGCAAGCTGGCAGATGGGGACGTGGCCGGGGGAGAGCTGATCCGCACCCTGCGCAACGAGGGCTACATGTTCACCGCCCGCGTCCACCGTCGATGATCCGCACGTGACGGCCGTGCTGCGCAGGTTCGCGCCCTCGTTCTTTGCGCAGGTGTTCGGGCTGATAGTGCTGAGCCTTGTCGCCGCCCAGGGCGTGAACATGGCGATCCTGTATTTCCTGCCCCCTCCGCCGCCCGAGTTCTTTCGGGCCAGCGAGGTGGCCCGCGCCCTGCGGGCCGCAGGCGGTCCGGTCGCCACTGGCGCCGGCCGCACGCTACGGGCGGTGGTGACGCCGGAGTTCAAGGCCATTGGACAGCCCCGTGCCCAGCGCTTCGCAGAGCGCCTGCGCGAGGAACTGGCCCTTCAGCTACGGGTGGGGGAGTCGCGCGTGCACCTCACCCTCTTGGACAACCAGCGTGGCCCCTTCCAGCGGCCCAAGGGTCCCTTCCGGGGTCAGCCGCCCGAGATGGATCGTGGGCGCGGCCCGGGTCCGCAGCGGCTCCCTGCCTCCGGTTCTAACGAGCGCTTCATCGTCTCTCCCTTCGCGGCTGCGCTGCAACTGCCAGACGGCCGCTGGTCGAATCTGGTGGAGCGGGACCAGGGCCTCTTCAGCACCTGGCAGCGCCGCATCCTGTTGTGGTTCGGGGTCTGCGTGCTGGCGCTGGCCCCCCTGGCCTATCTGTTCGCCCGCGGGCTCGCAGCGCCGGTGACCGCCTTCGCTAGGGGGGCCGAGCGCCTGGGCCGGGATCCGGGGGCGCCACCGCTGGAGATCGCCGGACCGTCGGAGGTGCACACCGCCGTCAACGCCTTCAACAAGATGCAGGACCGTCTGCGTCGCTATGTGCAGGACCGCACGGCCACCGTCGGCGCGATCGCCCACGACCTGCGCACGCCCCTCACCAGACTGCGCTTTCGGCTGGAGAGTCTGCCCGAAAACGTGCGCGGCAGCATGAGCGCCGACATCGACGAGATGGAGCAGATGATCGCCGCCACCCTGGCCTTCGTGCGCGACGACAGCCTGCCCGCAGCCCGCAGTCGGCTCGAACTCGGCTCCTTGGTGGGCACCGTGGCCGACGAGATGGCCGACACCGGCCATGACGTGACGAGATCCGGCGCCGGGGGCCCCGTGGTGATCGAGGGCGACCCCCTGGCCCTGCGCCGCCTTACCGCCAACCTCCTCGATAATGCGGTCAAGTTCGGCACCCGCGCCCGGGTTCGGGTGAGATCGCAGGATGGATCGGCGATCATCGAGGTGGACGACGACGGCCCGGGCGTGGCCCTCGCCGACATGGAGAAGGTATTCGAGCCGTTCTGCCGGATCGAGCCCTCGCGGTCGCGCGAGACGGGGGGCAACGGGCTTGGCCTGGCTGTGGTGCGCTCGGTGGCCCGGGCGCATGGCGGCGACGCCGGGCTCGAGAACCGCGAGACTGGCGGCCTTCGGGCGCGCGTCTGGCTGCCGCTGGCGCCCGTGGGCGGATGATCGGCTCGCGACGTGCGTACCGTAGGCAGGCGGCCCTCTTGGGGGCTGCCGTCGCCGCGTTAGCGCTGGCGGCCTGTGCGGGTGCACCCCCGCCTGACGATCGGTCCGGCCCCGGCGCCAACGGCGACCGGCGACCTGGCAGCGGTGACAGGCTCGTGTTCATCAGCCCTGCAGGCGAGCCCTTCAGGGCCGACCGCGACGCACCCTACCCCGTGGCGGCGTGGTTCGCGGCGGCCGACGCGGACCATGACGGCAAGCTCACCCGCGCCGAGTTCCTGGCAGACGCCGAGCGCTTCTTCCAGGTTCTGGATGCCAACCACGATGGGGTGGTCGATGGCTTCGAGGTGCAGGACTACGAGCGCAGGATCGCACCAGAAATCCTGCCCGAGGTCGGCCGCCTGCGGGCGGGCGAGGGTCAGGACGAAACGCTGTTTTCAGGGCGGAGCGGTGGCGGCTCGCGCAAAAGCCCGGAAGCCCGGGAGGGATCAGGGCGCCAGCCCCAACGCATCCGGGCAGGCGACGATTCCGGGCAGGGTGCAGGGCTCTACGGCTTCTTCACCGAGCCGCAGCCCGTCGCCGCCGCGGACGCCGATTTCGACGGCAAGATCACCCTCACCGAATGGCGAGCCAAGGCGAGCCGCAGCTTCGACCGCCTCGATCCCACGCAAACCGGCGCTCTGACCCTGGCCCGCCTGCCCAGAACGCCCCAGCAGGAGGCTGTGGATGCCCG